>NZ_JAATVW010000003.1 GCF_011947225.1 Planosporangium flavigriseum
TGAGGTGCCCGGCGAAAACCGGGTCCGGCTTTCCGGCTGGCTCGACCGCGAATCCGCCGCCCAACTCCGCGCCGCGATCGACCCGCTGTCCGCGCCCCGGCCGTCAGCAGGCGAGCCCGACGTGCGCACCCCCGGCCAGCGACGCGTCGACGCCCTCGTCGAGGTATGCCGGATCGCGCTGGCCTGCGGCGAGCTGCCCGCCAACGGCGGCGACCGCCCCCAGATCGTAGTCACCGTCGGCATCGACACGCTGCACCAGCAGGTCGGGACCGCGACCCTCGACGACGGCTCGTCGCTGCCGGCGACCGCCGCCCGGCGACTGGCCTGCGACGCCGCCCTACTCCCCGCCGTACTCGGCACCGCCGGGCAGGTCCTCGACGTCGGCCGCGAACAGCGCCTGATCAAAGGACCGCTGCGCCGCGCCCTCGTCCTACGCGACCGCGGCTGCGCGTTCCCCGGCTGCGACCGCCCACCCCGCTGGGCAGACGGCCACCACATCGTGCACTGGACAGACGGCGGAACCACCAGCCTCGACAACGCCGTCCTGCTCTGCGGCTACCACCACCGGCAGGTCCACCACAGCCCGTGGCAGATCCGCATCAACCCCGGCGACGGACTCCCCGAATTCACCCCACCCACCTACATCGACCCCGAGCAGAAACCCCAACGCAACCGCTACCACCGACGCCAGTGAGAACAGCGAGCGCCGACCTCCACCCGTGTCGCCTTCCACCCGGCCAACCGCCCTCCCCTTAAGCGAGCCCCCAGGCTCGACGCAGCCGGCGGTCGGCGTACGAGAACACGGTGTCGGCGAGGACCCCGATCACGAAGATGACGATCATGGTGCTGATGACGCCGACTGCGTCGTTCTGCTCCCGCAAGCCCTGCAGCCGCACGCCGAGCGCCGGCCGGTGCGCGATGATCACGAGAAGCTCGCCGGCGAGCAGGGAGCGCCAGGCGAACGCCCAGCCCTGTTTGAGGCCGGAGACGATGGCCGGCAGGGAGGCGGGCGCGACCACGTACCGGTAGAGCGCGAGGCCTCGGGCGCCGAAGTTCCGGCCGGCGCGCAGCAGCAGCGGCGGCACGTAGTCCACCCCGGAGATGACGCCGTTGGCGATCGACGGGGCGGCGCCGAGCACCACCACGAACAGGATCGCGTTCTCGCTGATCTGGAACAGCAGGATCGCCAGCGGAAACCAGGCGATCGACGGCATCGTCTGCAGCGCGGTGATGGCCGACCCCAGCGCGGCCCGCAGCGGCGCGACTCGAGCCACCGCTGCGCCCAGCACGAGCCCGATCCCCGCGGCGAGGGCAAACCCGACCAGCCCACGGCGGAGCGTCGTCGCTATCGCGTGCCAGAAGTCCGCCGTCGCAGTGGCCCGGGCGAGGTCGGCGAACACCTCCCGCGGCTCGGGCAGCACCCACGGTTCGCGCCACCCCGACCAGTACACGACCTGCCAGATCCCGAGCACGAACGCCAGCGCCAACACTTTCGGCCAGGTGGCGGCCCAGACTCTGGACAGCGTGGACCCGCCGCTCTCCCGGCCGGCGAGGTCCAGTGCGTCCAGCCCGGATAGGGTGTCAGCGGCCATGCCGGCGCACCTCCTCCCGCAGCCGATCGGTCACCTCGGCCGCGACCGCGGCGATCTCGGGTGAGTCGATGCGGCGCGGGCGCGGCACCTCCACCCGCCAGTCCGCGACCACCCGGCCGGGCCGGCTGGACAGCAGCACGATCCGGTCGCCGAGCCGGGCCGCCTCCCGCACGTTGTGCGTGACGAACAGGACGGTCAGCGCCCGCTCCTGCCAGATCCGCTCGATCTCGTCGTGCAGGATGTCGCGGGTCATCGCGTCCAGCGCGCCGAACGGCTCGTCCATGAGCAGCACCGGCGTGTCGAGCGCGAGAGTGCGCGCCATGGCGACCCGCTGCCGCATACCACCGGAGAGCTGGTGCGGCCGGCGCTTGCCGAACTCCGCCAAGTGGACGGTACGCAGGAGGGCTGACACCCGCACGGCGCGCTCGGCGCGCGGGACCTTGCGCAGCCGCAGCGGCAGGCCGACGTTGCCGGCTACGGTCAGCCACGGAAACAGCGCCGGCTCCTGGAACATCAGCCCGGGACGCGCACCACCGGCGACGTCGATCGTGCCCCCGGTCGGCTGGTCGAGACCGGCAACCAGGGACAGCAGCGTGCTCTTGCCGCAGCCGGAGGCTCCGACGAGGCAGACGAACTCGCCGGCGGCGACGGTGAGCGACACCTTGTCGAGCGCGTGCACCGCGGCCGGGCCACGCCCGAAGACCTTCGATACGCCGGCGAGGGTGAGAGCCAACCTTTCGGCAGCGGCGCGTTCCGGCAGAACCGACGCCACGTCTTCAGCTGTCATACCTTCACCTCCGGGGCGCCTCTCGCCTTCAGCACCTCGTTGAGCAGCGTCAGGTCGTAGATTCCCGTGAGGTCGACCGGCTGGAGCAGGCCGACCTCCTCGGCGTGCCTGGCCCCGTCACGCAGGGACGACGCGATCGGGTCGTTGAGGAACGTCAGGGTCTTCCATGCGTCGGCGGTCTGCTTCGCGTCCGGCACCTTGCCGCTCAGCTCACCGATCGCCGCGTTGACCACCTGCTGCGCTTCCACCGGATTGGCGTTGATGAAGTCGTTGGCCTCGACCTGGCCCGCGATCAGGTTCTTCACCACGTCCGGGTGCGCCTTGAGGAACTTGGTGCTCACGAGCAGGTTGGTGACGACGAACTTGCCGCCCGGCCACAGGTCGCGCTCGTCCACCAGTACCTTGCCGCCGGCCTTCACCAGCCGCGAGGCGAACGGCTCAGGAACCCAGGCGCCGTCGATCGCACCCGTACCGAACGCCGTCACCGTGTCCGCGTTGGCCTGCGGGAGGATGGTGATGTCGCCGCCGCCCTCCTTGGTGGTGTTCAGCCCGTGCTGCTTGAGCCAGTAGCGCAGCGCCACGTCCTGGGTGTTGCCCAACTGCGGCGACGCGATCTTCTTGCCCTTGAGCTGCTCCGGGCCGGTGATGTCAGGCTTGACGACGAACGCCGCGCCACCGGAGGCGGCGCCGGCGACCACCCGGACCGCCTGACCCTTGGACTTCTGCCAGGCGTT
Organism: Planosporangium flavigriseum; assembly: GCF_011947225.1. Taxonomy (GTDB): domain Bacteria; phylum Actinomycetota; class Actinomycetes; order Mycobacteriales; family Micromonosporaceae; genus Planosporangium; species Planosporangium flavigriseum. Next base: position 3,114 of record NZ_JAATVW010000003.1, read on the forward strand.
GACCGTCGGGTTTGGACCGATGTACGTGGCGTCGACCGCACCGGAGAACAGGGCCTCGACGGCCTCCGGGCCGGCGTTGAAGGTCTTGGCCTCGATGGCGACGTTCCTACCGAGCTTGTCGGCGTAGAAGTTCTTCTTGATCCCCACGATCGGGGTGGCGTGCGTCAGATTCGGGAAGTACCCGAGGCGCAGCGTGACCGGGTCGCCGGCCCCACTCGCCTTCTGCGGCGAGCCCCCACAGGCCGCCAGACCGGTCAGGGCCGCTCCAGTAACCGCAGCGACAGCGACCGCACGGATCAGCGTTCGCATGGCCCGTTTTTTCACCACAGCGGCTCTTACCGCCCCACTCGATCCCATGATCCCATCCCCCACCATCCCTATGTGATCAATAGGAATAGTGGGGATAATGGCTAGGTGTTGTCAACGGCCGGTCCAAGCAGTGGGATATCGATCACCCGAGACGGGCACGCACCATGATCATGAGCGGCTGATCGGTGGGCGACCGATCAGTGGCCGACCGATCAGTGGCCGACCGATCAGTGGGCGACTGATCAGTGGGCGACTGATCAGTGAGTAGTTGATCAGGGGCACCATCCGGTGCCCCTGATCAAGGGAAAAATGGGGACGGTCAGACCCAGGCGCGCGGGTCCGCCGCGAGTTCGCGTACGCGGTCGGGAAGGTCACCGGCCGCGACGTCCGCGATCGTGACCAGTTCGAGGATCTCCCGCTCACTCGCGCGGAGCGCGATCCACACGTCCTGCAACGCCTCGGCCGCGCCCTTGTAGTCGACGTTTTCCGGCCGCTGGCCCCGCACATTGGCCAGCGGCCCGTCGATCACCCGAATGATCTCGGCCAGCGAGATCTCATGGGCCGGTCGGGCCAACCGGTAGCCGCCCTCGGGGCCGCGCTGCGCGGTGACGACGCCGCCGCGGCGCAGTTGGAGCAGGATGCTCTCCAGAAACTTCGGCGGGATCTGCTGGGCATGCGCCAAGCGCTCGGCGGTCACCGGGCGCTCGGCCCCGTCGGCCCCGCTCACCGCCGCGGCAAGTTCCGCCACCGCGCGCAGTGCGTAATCAACCCGGGCCGACAATCGCATGTACGAATTATGTCCTGTCAGTAGCCGACGGGCCGCAGCAGGCCCTCCTGTACGACGCTCGCGACCTGGCGACCGTCCAGGGTGAACATCCGACCACTGGCCAGGCCCCGGCCGCCGGACGCAGACGGGCTCCAGCAGTCGTAGAGGAACCACTCGTCGGCCCGGAACGGGCGGTGGAACCACACCGCGTGGTCCAGGCTCGCCCCCTGGAACCCGCCGGGTCCCCACACCGCCCCGTGCGTCGACAGGACGGAGTCCAGCAGCGTCAGGTCGGAGGCGTACGTGAGCGCGCAGGCGTGCAGCAGTGGTTCGTCGGGCAGCTTGCCGTCGAAACGCATCCACACCCGCTGGTGTGGTTCCGAGGGGCGGTCACCCGGCCGCACCCATCCCGGCTCGTTGACGTACCGCACGTCGATCGGGCGCGGGATGAGTTCCCAGATACCCAGGCGCTCCGGGTACTTGGCCAGCCGCTCGTGCATCGTCGGCACTTCCTCGGGCAGCGGCACGTCCACCGGGGTCCGCCCCTGGTGATCCAGGCCCTCCTCCTGCACGTGGAACGACGCCGACATGAAGAAGATCGGCTTGTCGTGCTGGAGCGCCACCGACCGGCGTACCGAGAACGAGCGGCCGTCGCGGATGTTCTCCACCTCGTACCGGATCGGCACGGTCGGGTCGCCCGGGCGCACGAAGTATCCGTGCAGCGAGTGCACGTGGCGCTCCGGGTCGACCGTACGGCCGGCGGCGACCAGCGCCTGACCGGCGACCTGGCCGCCGAACACCCGCTGGAGGCCGATCTTCGGGCTGACCCCCTCGAACGTGTTACCGGTCAACGTGCGCAGGTCAAGCAGTTCGAGCAGTTCGTCAACGGCCTGCTGGCCGGTTGAAACTTCAGTCACCGCGCACTCCGCTGTTCGCGACTGCGGGGCTCGCTTCGCTCACTCTTCGCGCTCACTGAACATCCGCCAGATCGCCGAGTCTGTGTACGCGCAGCGTGTTGGTCGAACCCGGCGTGCCGGGCGGACTACCCGCGACGATCACCACACAGTCGCCCTTGTGGGCAAAGTCCAACCCGAGAAGTGACTGGTCAACCTGCCGGAACATCTCGTCGGTGTGCGCGACGAACGGTGACAGGAACGTCTGCACTCCCCACGACAGCGTGAGTTGGTTGCGCACCGTCGGCTCCGGCGTGAACGCGAGCAGCGGCAGGTTGCAGTGCAGGCGGGCAAGCCGGCGGACGGTGTCACCGGTGACGGTGAACGCGACCATCGCCTTGCCGCCGATGGACGAAGCGATCCGGGCGGCCGCCGCCGTGAGCGCACCGCCGGTGGTACGGGGGTCGTGCTGCAGCCGGGGCACCTGCATCTCGCCGGCCTCGGTCGTTGCGATGATCCGCGCCATCGTGGAGACCGTCAGCACGGGGTACCGCCCGACGCTCGTCTCGCCGGACAACATGAGCGCGTCCGCGCCGTCGAGCACGGCGTTGGCGACGTCGGACGTCTCCGCGCGGGTCGGCCGCGAGTTTTCGATCATGGAGTCGAGCATCTGGGTTGCCACGATGACCGGCTTGGCCTCCTCGCGGCACAGCTGCACCGCGCGCTTCTGGACCAGCGGCACCTCCTCGAGCGGAAGCTCCACCCCGAGGTCGCCGCGCGCGACCATGATGCCGTCGAACGCGCAGACGATGGCCTCCAGCTGCTCGACGGCCTCCGGCTTCTCGATCTTCGCGAGCACCGGGCGACGGATGCCGAGCTCGTCCATGACCTCGTGGACGAGCTTGATGTCATCGGGCGAGCGCACGAACGACAGCGCCACCCAGTCCACGCCGAGACGGAGCGCGAACCGCAGGTCCTCGACGTCCTTCTCGGACAGCGCCGGCACGCTCACCGCGACGTTGGGCAGCGACACTCCCTTGTGGTCGGAGACCATGCCGCCCTCGACGACGAGCACCCGGATGTCGGTGCCCTCCACGGCGATGACCTCGACGGACACCTTGCCGTCGTCGATCAGCAGCCGGTCGCCCACCTTCACCTCGGCGGGCAGCTTGCGGTAGGTGCACGAGACCCGGTCGTGAGTACCCTCGATGTTCTCCGAGGTGATCACGACGGTCTCGCCGGTTCGCCACTCGACGGGGCTTTCCTTGAACTTGCCGAGTCGGATCTTCGGGCCCTGCAGGTCGGCGAGGATGCCGACAGCCCGGCCACTGGCCTCGGCCGACTCCCGTACGAGGTGGTAGACCTTCTCGTGGTCGGCGTGGGTACCGTGGCTGAAGTTGAGGCGGGCGACGTCCATGCCGGCGTCCACGAGGCCACGCAGGCGTTCCGGGCTGGATGTGGCGGGGCCGATCGTACAGACGATCTTCGCGCGACGTATCACACACATGAGGCTAACCGTTGCCGGACCGGGAGGAGCGATTGACCCACGAGTTGCGCCGAATATGGGACGGCAACGCAACCGTCCCGCACCCGCGCCGGAGCAACGTGTTTCGGATCTTGGCAGATCTGGCACCGTAGTCAACATCGCGTCTTCCACGTTCACGCTTCCGAGGGGGCACGGTGATCGCCACGCCCGAGAGCACCGGAGCCGACAGCACCGGAGTCGACAGCACCGGAGCCGACAGCACCGGAGTTGACCCACTGGCGCGGGCGTGCCGCCAGATCCGGCGTGCCTATCAGCGGGAGACCACCCGGGCCGGAGGCACCTGGAATGCGCTGGTGACCCTGGCGGACCGGGACGGCTCGCACCGCGTCGTCATCGAGGACAAGGCCGACGACGTCGTGCCCGCAGCGAGCGTCAACAAGCTGGCCGTCGCCTGCGCAGTCCTCCACAAGATCGACCGCGGTGCGCTGCGACTGGACCAGACGGTCGAACTCACCCCGGAGATCGTCCTGCATGGTGACGGCATCTACCACCTGCAGACGGTCTGGGGCGACCGGCTCACGCTCGCGAACGTACTGACGGCGATGCTGATGCTCTCAGACAACACCGCGGTCCGCCTGTGCGGCCTGGTCTGCACCGGCCCGGAGGTGAATGAATACCTGGCGGCAAGGGATTTCCGGCACACGCGGGTACAGCCGGCGCCCGGCAACCCGCACCGGATGTTTCTGGGCACCACGACCGCCCGCGAGGCACACCGACTGCTGCGCATGCTGGTCGCCGGCACTCTGATCTCACCGGCCGCGACCCGGTTCGTCCTCAGCCTCCTCCACGGCTTCTCCGACGGCGTGCGGCGCACCATGTCGTCGGATGAGCGGCTGCGCACCGCCTCGAAGTACGGGGCGGACGACGACTGGCGGCACGAGGTCGGCGTCATGTTCGGCGACGACAGCAGCGCCGCGCTCATCTTCTCGTTCTTCGGCGACCTGCCCGGCCACGGCCACAACTTCGGTGCCACCAACCCGCTCGTCGAGGCGCACGCCCGGCTGGGCCGACTCCTGCTCGACGAGGTGGGGCGCCAAGGGTGACGGCACTGAGGTAACGGCACCGTGGCGACGGCACCGTGGTGACGGCACTGAGGCGACGGCACCGTGGCGACGGCACCGTGGCCGGCGTCCGAGTCCACGCCGGACGGCCCGTCGGCGGGTTACCCGAGATGATCCCGCGTGGGTCCCGCCCAGCCCCGTTGAGCCAGAACATCATCGAAGGGCGCCGGTTTATGCAGGTGGCGTCGCCTTATCCAGGTGGCGTCATCGCGCACGGCGGGAGAGTGGACCACCGATGATGGCGCCTTCAACGAGTTTGCATCAATCGAACGCATGTACTAATTCTAGCGGCAACCACCGACAATTCCCGGCGGCGCGGCGCACCACGCGCAGAAGCTTGAGCTTTCAACAAAATCCGCTACCCTTGTGGTTGAGCGCTCAACCAGATCGGGCGGCTCAGATTGGGGAAGCGATGAGCCGGATGCCAGCCCTTTACCTCGGCCACGGTGCCCCGCCGCTGGTCGACGACCCGACGTGGACCCGCCAACTGGCCGACTGGGCAGGCAAGCTCCCCCGACCGAGCGCGATTCTCATCGTCTCGGCGCACTGGGAGTCCGCGCCGCTGACGATCGGCGCCACCGCGACCGGCGTCCCACTGGTCTACGACTTCGGCGGGTTCCCCGAGCGGTACTACCGCGCGCAGTACCGCTCCCCCGGCGCGCCTGACCTGGCAGCGAAGGTCAAGGCACTGATGGCCGACACCGAACCGGTGGCCGAGCAGCCCGACCGGGGCCTCGACCACGGGGCGTACGTGCCGCTCACCGTCATGTACCCGGCCGCCGACATCCCGGTACTGCAGATCTCCATGCCCACGCTGGACCCGCAGCGTCTCCTGGACCTCGGCCGGCGCCTGGCGCCGCTCCGCGACGAGGGCGTCCTCATCATCGGCAGCGGGTTCCTCACGCACGGCCTGCCGTTCCTGCGGGAGTGGCGGATCGACGCGACCCCACCGGGCTGGTCGGCCGAGTTCGACGCCTGGACGGCGGAGACCCTGGCCCGGGGCGCGGTCGACGAGTTGATCGACTTCCGCAACCGGGCGCCCGGCATGCCGTACGCCCACCCGACCGTGGAGCACTTCGCCCCGCTGTTCGTCACCCTCGGCGCGGCCGACGACCCGGAGGCGCCGCCGGTACAGGAGATCGAGGGCTTCTGGCTCGGCCTGGCCAAGCGCTCGGTCCAGGTCGTCTGAGCGCGTCACCCGTCCTGGATTCCACCCCTGTACGCGAGCCCTGTACGCGAGGAGGGCGCCCCTCTCACCCAATAGACGGTGAGAGGGGCGCCCTCCTCAAAAGCGCGCGCTAGCGGACGCCGATCGGCGCCGACATCGGCACCACCGGCGCAGGCAGCTGGCCATCCCCGCCCAGGTACGCGTGGATCGAGGCAGCGGCGGAACGCCCCTCGGCGATCGCCCACACGATCAGCGACGCGCCCTTGTGCATGTCGCCGGCGACGAAGACGCCCGGGGTGGAGGTCTGCCAGTCCGGCCCGCTGTCGATGGCTCCGCGCGTGTTGCGGGTGAGCCCGGCCTGCTCCAGCAGCGGACCCTCCTCCGTGCCTTGGAAGCCGATCGCCAGCAGCACCAGGTCGGCCGGCAGGTTCCGCTCGGTGCCCGGGACCGGCGTGACGATCCGCCGACCGTCTACCTTGGTGACCGTCACCTCGCTGATCCGGATCGCCTCGAGGCGGTCGGTGCCGACGAACTCGTGCACGGCCACGGCGAAGAGGCGGTCGCCGCCCTCCTCGTGCGCCGGGTAGTTGCGCAGCACCCACGGCCACGTCGGCCACGGGTCGCGCTCGGGATCGCGCGAGCCCGGCGGCTCGGGGTAGATGTCGAGCTGCGTCACGCTCGCCGCGCCCTGCCGGTGCGCCACGCCCAGGCAGTCGGCGGCCGTGTCGCCACCGCCGATGATGATGACGTGCTTACCGGCCGCGTTGATCGCCGGCTCGTCGGTCAGACCGGCGACGTGCCGGTTGGACTCGACCAGGTGCTCCATCGCCAGGTGTACGCCCGGCAGCGCCCGGCCCGGCGTCTCCGGGGTGTCGCGGCCCTGCAGCGCGCCGCAGGCCAGCAGCACCGCGTCGTGCCGCTCGCGCAGTTCGGCCACGGTCAGGTCCACGCCGACGTTCACGCCGGTCACGAACTGCACACCCTCCGCGGAGAGCTGTTCGAGGCGCCGGTCGATGTGCTCCTTCTCCAGCTTGAAGTCCGGGATCCCGTACCGCAGCAGGCCGCCGATCCGGTCGTCCCGCTCGTACACGGTCACCGCGTGCCCGGCGCGCGCCAACTGCTGGGCGGCCGCGAGGCCGGCCGGGCCCGACCCGACCACGGCGACGCTGCGCCCGGTCGGCTCCGGAGCGGACTGCGGCGTCACGTACCCCCGGTCGAACGCCCGGTTGGCGATCTCGACCTCGACCTGCTTGATGGTCACCGGGTCGTCGGCGATGCCGAGCACGCAGGCGGCCTCGCACGGCGCCGGGCACAGCCGCCCGGTGAACTCCGGGAAGTTGTTCGTGGCGTGCAGCGCCTCGCTGGCGAACTGCCAGGAGTCGGTGCGGACCAGGTCGTTCCAGTCCGGGATGCGGTTGCCCAGCGGGCAGCCCTCGTGGCAGAACGGGATGCCGCAGTCCATGCACCGGGTCGCCTGCGAGCGGATCAGCTCGTCGGACGCGGACGGGTAGACCTCCCGCCAGTCCATGATGCGTACGGGCACGGGCCGGCGAGCCGGCAGCTTGCGCTGGTGGCGTAGAAAGCCGTTCGGATCAGGCACGGGATACCTCCGCCTTGTCCTGAGGAGTGGGTGCCGGGGTGGTAGCCGCCGACATCACCGCCTCATCGACGTCACGGCCGGCAGCCTCGGCGGCCTTGATCGCTTCCATGACCCGCTTGTAGTCGCGCGGGACCACAGCGGTGAACTCCGTGACGGCCTCGTCCCACCGCGCCAGCAGCGCGGACGCGACGGCCGAACCGGTCTCGTCGGCATGCCGGGCGACCAACGACCGCAGGGCCTCGGAGTCGACCACCGGGTCCAGGTCGACCAGCTCAGCGTTGACCCGGGCCGGGTCGAGGTTCCACACGTACGCCACACCGCCGGACATGCCGGCCGCGAAGTTCCGTCCGGTGCTGCCGAGCACGACGACGGTACCGCCGGTCATGTACTCGCAGCCGTGGTCGCCGATGCCCTCGACAACCGCCGCCGCGCCGGAGTTGCGCACCGCGAACCGCTCGCCGACCCGGCCGCGCAGGAAGACCTCGCCGCTGGTCGCGCCGTACAGGATCGTGTTGCCGCCGATGATGTTCTCCTCGGCGACGAACGGCGCAGCCTCGTCCGGCCGCACGATCAGGCGACCGCCGGACAAGCCCTTGCCGATGTAGTCGTTGCCGTCACCGAACAGGCGCAGCGTCACACCGCGCGGCACGAACGCGCCGAACGACTGCCCGGCCGTGCCGCGCAGCGTCACGTCGATCGTGTCGTCCGCCAGCCCGGCGCCACCGAAGCGGCGGGTCACCTCGCCGCCCAGCATCGCGCCGACGCTGCGGTTGTCGTTGCGTACCGACATCTCGATCTTCACGGCCGTGCCGTCGTTCAACGCCGACGAGGCGGCGGCGATCAGCTTGTTGTCGAGCGCCTCTTCGAGCTTGTGGTCCTGCTTGACGCTCTGGCGCCGCGAGGCGCCCGACGGGAGGTCCGGCACGTACAGCACCGGCTCCAGGTCGAGGCCCTGCGCCTTCCAGTGCTCGACGGCCTGGCGCGTGTCGAGCAGCTCAGCGTGCCCGATCGCCTCGTCGAGGGTCCGGAAGCCCAGCTGGGCCAGGTACTCCCGCACCTCCTCGGCGAGGAACAGGAAGAAGTTCTCCACGAACTCGGGCTTGCCGCTGTACCGCTTACGCAGCTCAGGGTTCTGCGTGGCGATGCCGACCGGACAGGTGTCGAGGTGGCAGACGCGCATCATCACGCAGCCCTCAACGATGAGCGGGGCCGTGGCGAAGCCGAACTCCTCGGCGCCCAGCAGCGCCGCGACGACCACGTCCCGGCCGGTCTTGAGCTGACCGTCGACCTGCACGGTCACCCGGTCCCGCAGGCCCTGGATCAGCAGGGTCTGCTGGGTCTCGGCCAGGCCGAGCTCCCAGGGGGTACCGGCGTGCTTCAGCGAGTTGAGCGGAGAGGCGCCGGTGCCGCCGTCATGGCCGGAGACCAGGATGACGTCGGCCTTCGTCTTCGCGACACCGGACGCGACGGTACCGATGCCGACCTCGGAGACGAGCTTGACGTGGATCCGCGCGCTCGGGTTGACGTTCTTGAGGTCGTAGACGAGCTGCGCCAGGTCCTCGATCGAGTAGATGTCGTGGTGCGGCGGCGGCGAGATGAGGCCGACGCCCGGGGTGGCGTGGCGGGTCTTGGCGATCCACGGCCACACCTTGTTACCCGGGAGCTGACCACCCTCGCCGGGCTTCGCGCCCTGCGCCATCTTGATCTGGAGGTCATCGGCGTTGACCAGGTACTCGCTGGTCACGCCGAACCGGCCGCTCGCGACCTGCTTGACCGCCGACCGCCGGGCCGGGTCGTGCAGGCGCTCGACGTCCTCGCCGCCCTCACCGGTGTTGGACTTGCCGCCGAGGCGGTTCATCGCGATCGCGAGGTCGGTGTGCGCCTCCGCCGAGATCGAGCCGTAGCTCATCGCGCCCGTGGCGAACCGCTTGACGATCTCGCTGGCTGGCTCGACCTCGTCGATCGGGATCGCGGGCCGCTCGCCGAACTTGAACTCGAACAGGCCGCGCAGCGACGCGGCCTGCGCCGCGAGGCTGTCGACCTTCGACGTGTACTTCTTGAACACGTCGAACTGCCGCGACCGGGTCGCGTGCTGGAGCAGGAAGACCGTCTCCGGGTTGAACAGGTGCAGCTCACCCTCGCGGCGCCACTGGTACTCACCGCCCACCTCGAGGCGGCGGTGCGAGCGCTCGGCCGGGTTGGCCGGGTAGGCCTTGGCGTGCCGCGCGGCGATCTCGGCGTGGACCTCCGACAGGCCGATCCCGCCGATCTTGCTGCTGGTGCCCGTGAAGTATCGCTCGACCAGGTCGGGCGCGAGCCCGACCGCTTCGAAGACCTGGGCACCGCAGTACGACGAGACCGTCGAGATGCCCATCTTCGACATGATCTTCAAGACGCCCTTGTTGAGGCCCTTGACGTAGTTCTTGATGGCCTTGTCGGAACTGATGCCCGGCAGCGCACCGGTGGCGATCAGGTCGTCGACGCTCTCGAACGCCAGGTACGGGTTGACGGCCGCCGCGCCGTAGCCGATCAGCACGGCGACGTGGTGCACCTCGCGGCAGTCGCCGGACTCGACGACCAGCGCGACCTGGGTACGGGTCTGTTCGCGGACGAGGTGCTGGTGCACCGCCGCGGTGAGTAGCAGCGACGGGATCGGGGCGAGGTCGGCGTTGGTGTCCCGGTCGCTCAGGACCAGTACCCGTACGCCGTCCTCGATCGCCTCGGACACCCCGCGCATGATCTCGACCAGGCGCGCCTTGAGTCCGGCCGCGCCGTCGCGCACCGGGTACAGGCCGGACACCCGGACGGCCTTGAAGCCGGGCATGTCGCCGTCTTCGTCGATCGACAGGATCTTGGCCAGCTCGTCGTTGTCGACGACCGGGCCGGGCAGCACGATCTGCCGGCAGCTCGCCGGATTGGGGTCGAGCAGGTTGCCCTCGGGCCCGATGGTCTGGTTCAGGCTGGTGACAAGCTCCTCGCGGATCGCGTCCAGCGGCGGGTTGGTCACCTGGGCGAACAGCTGTGTGAAGTAGTCGTACATCAGCCGCGGCCGGGTCGACAGCGGCGCGACCGGGGTGTCGGTACCCATCGAGCCCAACGGCTCGGCCCCGGCGCGAGCCATCGGCCCGATGAGGATCTTCAGCTCCTCCTCGGTGTAGCCGAACGTCTGCTGCCGGCGCTGCACCGACTCGTGGGTGTACACGACGTGCTCGCGCTCGGGCAGCGACTCGAGCTGGATCAGCCCCCCGTGCAGCCACTCGTCGTACGGGTGCTGCGCCGCCAGCTCGGCCTTGATCTCATCGTCTCCGATGATGCGGCCGGCGGCCGTGTCGACCAGGAACATCCGGCCCGGCTGCAGCCGTCCCTTGGCCACGACCTTCGCCGGGTCCAGGTCCAGGACGCCCGCCTCGCTGGAGAGCACGACCAGGCCGTCCGCGGTGTGCCACCAGCGGCCCGGCCGAAGGCCGTTGCGGTCGAGGACGGCGCCAATGATCGTGCCGTCGGTGAACGCGACCGCCGCCGGACCGTCCCACGGCTCCATCAGGCTCGCGTGGAACTGGTAGAACGCGCGCCGCGCCGGGTCCATCCCGGGGTCGTTCTCCCACGCCTCCGGGATCATCATCAGGACGGCGTGCGGCAGGCTGCGCCCGGCCAGGTGCAGCAGTTCGAGCACCTCGTCGAAGTTGGCCGAGTCGGATCCGTCGGGCGTACATATTGGGAATATCCGTCGGATATTGCCCGGAATCATCGGCGCGGCCAACAAAGCCTCGCGGGCGGCCATCCAGTTCCGGTTGCCGCGGATCGTGTTGATCTCACCGTTGTGGGCGATGATCCGGTACGGGTGCGCCAGCGGCCACGACGGGAACGTGTTGGTGGAGAAGCGGCTGTGCACGAGCGCGATCGCACTGTCCATGCGCGGGTCGTTCAGGTCCGGGTACACCGCGGGCAGCTGGTCGGGGGCGAGCATGCCCTTCCAGGTCATGGTGCGGGACGACAGCGACGGGAAGTACGTGTCGATGCCGCGCTCGCGGGTCTCCCGCTCGGTCTGCTTGCGTACGCAGAACGCGACCCGGTCGAGCTCGATGCCGCGCACCGGCTCGCCGGCCGGGCCCGCCGGCGACTCGGTGAGCCGGTCGGCCGCCAGGAACACCTGCATGATCCGCGGCATCGCGTTGGCAGCGGTGGCGCCCAGGTCGCTCGCGTCGACGGGCACTTCGCGCCAGGCCAGCACGCGCGCGCCCTCGACCACGGCGTACTTGTCGAAGACGGCCTTGGCGCGCTCGGCGTCGCCGTCGTCGGTGGGCAGGAACGCGAGGCCGGTCGCGTACTCACCGGCCGGCGGAAGCTCGACCCCGGCGACGGCGCGGCAGAACGCGTCCGGCACCTGGATCATGATGCCGGCGCCGTCGCCGGTGTTCTGCTCGGCGCCGCGGGCACCGCGGTGGTCCATCCGGCACAGCGCGTCGAGGCCGTGCTGAACGATCTGGTGGGAGCGCCGCCCGGCTACGTCCGCCACGAACGCCACGCCACAGGCGTCGTGCTCGTAGGCGGGGTCGTAGAGACCTTGGGCCTTCGGCACGCTGGTGAGCGTCGCGTTACGGATGTGTGGCGATGCCATCGGGCCTCCTCACGTCGTCAAGACTGCAGAACGGGACGACGTCGGCCCAGGTAGTCGCGTCGAGTGTACGCGAAACCCACCCTCGAACGAGAAGGTCAAACTGATCACAATCATGCTGACCGTGACGGGAAAGTCTCGCGCTGCGAGACCGTGCCTGCCCCGACGTGAACAAACCCCATTGTGACGCCCACGTACAAAACCTTCACATCCGACTAAGGCGTGCGACGCCTCACATTTCGCGCTCTCGGGCTGCGGTTAGATCTGTTTGATCAAGCAAAGCGGCGAGTTAACCGACTCCCTTTTCGGGAACCGCTCCTCCTTGATCCACCGCTCTTTCTGGATCAACGCGAATCTTCCTTGATCCACGCGGAGCCGCCGCTGCCCCCAGAATGCGGCGTTGCATCCGCAATTAACAGCGCGAGGCCCAAAAGCTACTACAGAGTAACTGATGCCGGCGCCGACGCAGCCGCCGCTTCACTACGGCCGCTTCCCGCAGACCTGCCCCTGTTGTTGAGGAGGGCGCCCCTGTTGTTGAGGAGGGCGCCCCTGTTGTTGAGGAGGGCGCCCCTGTACCCGGATAGACCGGAAGAGGGGCGCCCTCCTCAGGCAGTAACCTCGCTGATCCACCCCTCCGAGTACCCGTAGACTCGCTACGCGTGAAGGCCGATGCGCTACGTGGGCACCTCGACGCGCTCCTGCTCGCCGTTCTCGATGACGGGCCGCGTCACGGGTACGCGATCATCGAGGCGCTACAGGTCCGCAGCGGCGGCGTGCTGTCCCTGCCGACCGGGACGGTCTACCCGGCCCTGCGCCGGCTGGAGCGGGCCGGTTTCGTGGAGAGCAGTTGGAGCACCGTGGCCGGCCGGGAACGGCGCACCTACCAGCTCACCGCCGATGGCCGGAAAAGCCTGGCGTCCGAACGGTCGACCTGGGAGCAGTTCACCGCGACGATCGGCGTGTTCCTGTCACCCCAGCCGAGCGGCGAGCCCGGGCCCGCTAGCCCGTAGGGAGTAGCTCGCCCGGAGACAGCGCAGCCCCGAACGGCCCACGCCGAGCAGCGACAGCGCCACCACCACGGCGCACGCCAGCATGGGCGCCCACCCGGCGGCGGCAGGCGTACGCACGCCCCACGCATAAGTGGCGATCCCGGTCACGACCTGGACGGCGACGAAGCACAGCACACCGGCGCCCATGAGCCGGGTCAGCAGCAGGGGGGCGGGCACCCGTTGCGCGGGCAGGTACCGGCTCCCCCAGCCGTAGCCGAGCAGCGTGAGCAAGGCCATGATCACGGCGGTCACCTGCAGCACGTCCAACGTGTACGCCACCACCAGGTGCCAGGAGACGGGCGGCGGACCGGACGCAGCCGACAGGCTGTCCGTCCACAACAGCCGGGACACCAGCATCAACACCGGCATCACGATCGCGACCAGCAGCGCGGTACGCCGGCCCTGCGCCGCCGCCAACTCGGCCTGGTAGTCGGCCGCCAGCTGGCGATGGTCACCGAAGTCCGCCAGGGCCCGGGCAACCGCCTCCGACGGCGGCAGACCCGCGTCGGCGTACGCCTCCGCGGCATCGACCAGACCGTCGCGCACCTCGGCAAGCAGATCCACCTTGGCCCGGCGCGGGCCCGTCAGCCGGCGGGACAGGCCGGCCACATACTCATCGATACGGCGCTCATCGATACGGTGCCCGTCCACCGTGGGCAGCCGTGACGCTGTTGCGGACACGAATCAAGGGTCGCACAGTCCCCTGCCGAGCCGCCTCAGGCTCCCCGGTCGTTAGCGCCCATCAGGGGCTGCCGGATGGGCGCTAACGAGACGGGTCGAGAGGTTATACGTAATGACAGGTCGGACTATGCCACGCCGTCGATGGCGCTTTCTCTCTCATGACCGGCCATCGCGACCTGTACGAGCGCCTGGGCGCGGGCGAACTCCGCCGGCATGAACGCGGGTTCGTTACGGCGGGCGACCAGCGTGTCGCCGGCCGGGCCGGCGAGCACCATGACGTTCGGGGTGAACCCCGGTCGGCCGCCGGCACCGCCAGGGGTGACCTCGCCGCGGCTACGCGTGGTCTCGCCGCGGTCGACCTCACAGCCGAGCAGCGTGCTGAGCGCCGACTCGAGCCGGCTGGGGTCGGCCGCCACCATCGCCGCGATACCCAGCGCCCGGGTCGGTTCGTCCACCAGTCCCCTGGCGTCGGCGTGGCACACCCACGGATCCCGGCCGCGCCCGCGCCGGATCGCCTCGACGAGTTCGTCAGCGCTGAGTGACTGCGGGGCGTCGACCAGGAACTCGTCGACGGCGCCGGCCTCGGTGGCGTGCACCTGGACGGCGAGGATGTTGACCGACCGGAGCGCGAGGCTCGCGGTCAGCACCGAGAGGTAACCCGGCCGGTCGTCCACGGTCGCCCGGACCCGCCACAACACCATCGTTCCTCCTCAAATCAGACTGCGACGCGAGTCACGCCGCGACGCGAGTCAGGCCGCGACGCGAGTCACGTCGGTGAGCCGGTCACCGAGCACCACGGCGACCGCGTCGACGAACTGCGCGAGCCGGTCCACCTCGCTCCGGTGGAACGGCGGCGGGTACAGGCCCGGCTCGCCGTCGCCGTCGCCGTCGGCCCGCCCGCGGGCGACGGCGAGGACGAGGCCGCCCCGGTGGAACGGCGCGACCGCGAGGTGGGTTCCGCCGCCGGCGCTCATCGCGCGCGGACGCAGCGGTGCGATGTCCGGGATCTGCGGTACTTCCGGCGCCCGCAGGCTCGCGCAGAGTACGTCCGGCGCGAGCCCGCCGACCGAAGCCCAGTCCCGGGGTACGGACAGCACCGCCGCCCAGTCCGCCGCGCACACCCCGGGCGCCGCGTCCACGAGCGTGGAGAGGCCGTATGCCGGGTTGGCGGCGATCTGCCCCACGATCGCCACCTCGCGGGCGGACGGGTCGGGCAGTTCGGTGGTCCGCCACGCGCCGTCGACGCGAACGCCGGGAATCACCGCCAGGCCGGCGAGCACCCGGTCGACGGGCGCGGCGGCCGGCCAGACCACCGCGAAGTCGTCGACCGCCCGGCCACCCACCCGCTCGAGCACGACAACCTGAACAATGTCAGCGCCGACCACACCCAACGTCCGCGCCACCTGCCCCAGCGAGCCCGGCCGATCCGGCAGGCTCACCCGTAGTCGAAGTAACACCCGTCCTCCTCCCGACTGGCTCCAAGAGTGCTTGTCGATCGTTTCCAGCCCGTTGCAAGCCAGTGTCAATGCCGAGTCACCTGGCAGCCGTGTGCAGCGCACTTCCCCGTGGCCGGCGCGTCAACCGTCAGGTCAGCCTGCGCAGCAGGGTGCTGACCTGGTCCGGGTCGAACTGGGCCGGGTCGTACGGGCGCCCGATCCAGTCCCACATCACGATGTGCCGGGGGTGGCTCGGGTCGACCAGGGCGGTGATGAACTCCGCGTACCCCTCCGGGCCGCCGACGTCCTCGGGCGGGCAGGCCCGCTCCCCCGCCACACACATCGGGTAGCGCACTCCGGGGTCGGCCGGCAGGACCTCCTCGACCACGACCTCGTGCTCCCACCAGGCTCCGAAGTCGTAGACGTAGCACATCCGGGTGCCTGGCCCGGCCACCTCGTCGAGGCGGTAGTCCATCTCGTCGAGCAGTGGAAGGTCCCCGTCGGGATCCGGCTCGCCGTACTGCGCGCCCTCGATCTCGAAGGAGTGCAGGTGGCAGTCCTGCCAGCCCATGGCGAACTGCATCACCCGGTGCACGCGATCGAGGGTGTAGGCGGCGGGTACGAGTACCTGACGCCAGACCGGGGGCGTCACGTCACCGAGGGTCACGCGTAGCTGGAAGACTCGCCGGGTCATCGTGCCGCCATTGTCGACCGCACCTGTTGTTGACCGCCAGCGACGACTGACGGACCCTGGGGGTGTGATCTGCCAAGCCTGCCGTAAGAATCACCACGAGGACTGCCCAGGCGGCTCGTGGTGCGACTGCCAGCACCGCAGGCCCGAACCGAAACCGCCGGCGACCGGCCCGGCCGGGGAGTAGCGTGCACCGGATCTATCCCGACCCCGACCCCGACCCGACCCCACTCGACGACCCGGCCCTGATCGACCTGTACGCGCCGGCCGACCGGTCCCGCCCGACGCTGCGCGTCAACTTCGTCACCAGCCTCGACGGCGCGGTCACCCTGGAGGGCTACTCGGAGGGGCTGTCCGGCCCGGCCGACAAGCGCGTGTTCCACCTGCTGCGGATGCTGTCCGACGCGGTCGTGGTGGCCGCCGGCACGCTGCGGCACGAGGGGTACGGGCCGGTCAGGATGAACGACGAGCGCCGGGCGTGGCGCCGCGAGCACGGTCTCGCCGAGCATCCGCCGCTGGTGGCGGTCTCCCGTACGCTCTCGTTCGACGCGGCGCTCCCGGCGCTGTCCGAGGCGCCGACCCGCCCGTACGTGATCACCTGCGCCTCCGCCCCGGAGGCGGCCCGCAAGGCGCTCGCGGATGTGGCGGACGTCATCGTCTGCGGCGAGGACGACGTGGACCTGGCCGCGGCGCGGGCCGAACTGCACGAGCGCGGGCTGCTGCAACTCCTGTCCGAGGGCGGCCCGTACCTGCTCGGCGGGCTCACCGCGGCCGACCTGGTCGACGACTTCTGCCTGACGGTGTCTCCGCTGCTCAGCGGCGCTGGCGCGGGCCGGATCACGGCCGGGCCGCCGAGCCCCGCGCCGCGCCGGCTGGGGCTGGCCCACATCCTCGCCGAGGAGGACATGCTCCTGCTGCGGTACGCCCGCTGACGACCGCCACCAGGCAACCTCGCGCAGTCCGTACCTTATTTGGGCTATGGGTATATTTTGACCTGATTCAATCCCGTGACTGGCCACAAACACGGGCGTGGTGTACGAACATGCGTGCCATCCGTGGGGCAGGATGCCCAGTGGGTGAGGCAGTAGAAGGGGGTCGGGCGTGGTCGAACGCACGGAGCAGGGTGACGTGGTCGGCCGGGTGCTCGGCACCGCCGACGCCACCCCGCTGACGTTCTGGGTGGCCGTCGCCCCCGGGGCGTACCTGCAACTCGACGACGTCGTCGTGACCAACCGCGAGATGCCCGACGGCTCGACGGTCACGATCGCCGGCGTGGTGACCGCCGTCCGGGCCCGCCACGAGGGCGCCCAGTTCGACTCGGACGTGTTCGCCATCGCCGACGGCACCCTCCCCGCGCAGGTGCAGGAAGCCGCCGAGATCACCACGACCCGGGTACAGCCGGAGGTGTACGTGCCGCCGGCACCCGGCGCGATCGTGCACCGTGCCGAGGGCGACGCCCGCGCCAGCGCGCTGTACTTCGACAACATGCAGCGCAAGGTCCCGATGGGCTTCGGCCGCGACGGCGCGCCGGTGTTCCTCAACGCCGACTTCCTCGACGGCAGCCGGGGCGCGCACGTGTCCATCTCCGGCATCTCCGGCGTGGCCACCAAGACCAGCTTCGCGACGTTCCTGCTGTACTCGGTGTTCCGCTGCGGCGCGCTCGGTGGCGCCGGCGAGTCGGCCAACTCCCGCGCGCTGATCTTCAACGTCAAGGGCGAGGACCTGCTCTTCCTCGACCACCCCAACGCGAGGCTCGACGAGTCGACCATCGACGCCTACAACAAGCTCGGCCTGACCGCCGGGCCGTTCCCGGATGTCCGCGTCTACGCCCCGCCGCGGCCCGGTGACTCGTCCGGCACTCCTGATGTGAGCAGCCGCCACACCGGGGTGGACAGCTTCTACTGGACCCTCGCCGAGTTCTGCGAGCTCCGGCTGCTGCCGTTCGTGTTCGCCGACGCCGACGACGAGCGCCAGCAGTACACGATGGTGGTGCACGCGGTGACCGCCCACCTGGCCCGCGTCGCGGTGCCCGCCGACAGCGGCATCAGCATCGACGGCACCCGGATCGGCGGCTACGCCGAACTGGTCGACTACCTCGTCAACCAGCTCAACGACGACGCCACCCGTGGCATCTGGACCGGCAGCGCGGTCGGCCTCGGCACGGTCAACGCGTTCGCCCGGCGGCTAATCGGCAGCAAGAAGGACCTGGCCCGGCTGATCCGCGGCGACCTGGCCGTGCGCCGGCCGCACTCCATCAACACCGCCGAGAGCGCCCAGGTCACCGTCGTCGACCTGCACAACCTGCCGGACCGGGCGCAGCGCTTCGTGGTCGGTGTGACACTCAAGAGCGAGTTCGAGCGCAAGGAGAAGGCCGGCACCGCCAAGCCCCTGCTGTTCGTGGTGCTCGACGAGCTCAACAAGTACGCGCCGCGCGAGGGGTCCAGCCCGATCAAGGAGGTGCTGCTCGACATCGCCGAGCGGGGCCGCTCGCTGGGCGTGGTGCTCATCGGCGCGCAGCAGACCGCGAGCGAGGTCGAACGGCGGATCGTCTCCAACTCGGCGATCCGGGTGGTTGGCCGGCTCGACCCGGCCGAGGCGTCCCGGCCCGAGTACGGGTTCCTGCCGCCCGCGCAGCGCCAGCGTGCCCTGCTCGCCAAACCGGGCACGATGTTCGTGGCGCAGCCGGAGATCCCGGTGCCGCTGTGCGTGGAGTTCCCCTTCCCGTCCTGGGCCACCCGGCCGTCGGAGGCGGGCCCGCCGCCGAACGCCACGCTGCGCTCGATCGTGCAGGCCAGCGATCCGTTCGCGGTGGTGGGCGCGTCGACGAAGAGTCTCGAAGACGACGACATCCCGTTCTAGAGGAAGTTCTACCTGGTGAAGATCCTGCACACGTCCGACTGGCACGTCGGGAAGGTCCTCAAGGGACAATCGCGGGTCGAGGACCAGATCAAGGCGCTGGCGAGCGTCGTCGAGGTCGCGAAGGCCGAGCGCCCCGACCTGGTCATCGTCGCCGGCGACCTGTACGACACGGCGTCGCCGACGGCCGACGCGACCCGGATCGTGACCCGGGCACTGTCGGCGCTGCGGTCGACCGAGGCCGATGTGGTTGCCATCGGCGGCAACCACGACAACGGCCCGGCCCTGGACGCGCTGCGCGGCTGGGCCGAGGCCGCCGGCATCATCCTGCGCGGGTCGGTCAAGGCGCCCACCGACCACCTGCTCACCGGAGAGACCCGCGACGGCGAGGAGTGGCGGCTCGTCGCGCTGCCGTTCCTGTCCCAGCGGTACGCGGTCCGCGCCGGCGAACTGTTCGACCTCACGGCGGCCGAGGCGACCCAGACCTACGCCGACCACGTGGCGCGGCTGATCGCCAAGCTCGCCGAGGGGTTCGGCGACGACGCGGTCAACCTCATCACCACCCACCTCACCGTCGTCGGCGCGACGATGGGCGGCGGCGAGCGCGAGGCCCACACGATCATGGGGTACGCCGTACCCTCGACGATCTTCCCGGCCAGCGCCCACTACGTGGCCCTCGGACACCTGCACCGCGCCCAGCAGGTCCCCGGCCCCGCGCCGGTGCGCTACTGCGGCAGCCCCCTCGCGATCGACTTCGGCGAGGAGGAGAACCTGGCCACGGTCTCGATCGTCGACGTCTCCGCCACGACCACGGCGAAGGTCCGCGACATCCCGATCGAGGGGCCCACCCCGCTGCGCACGGTGCGCGGCTCGATCGACCAACTCTCCACGTTGGACACCGGGGACGCCTGGCTGCGGGTGTACGTGGCCGAGG
Source organism: Planosporangium flavigriseum (assembly GCF_011947225.1). Lineage (GTDB taxonomy): Bacteria > Actinomycetota > Actinomycetes > Mycobacteriales > Micromonosporaceae > Planosporangium > Planosporangium flavigriseum. Next base: position 22,719 of record NZ_JAATVW010000003.1, read on the forward strand.
CGCCCCGCGCCGGCCTGCGCGAGGAGGTCCAGGCGCTGCTGCCACGCGCCCTGGAGGTGCGCATCGACCCCCGGATGCTGCCCGAGGCCGGCGCCGCCCGGCAGCGCGTCGAGCGCTCCGGCCGCTCCCCCGGCGAGCTGTTCGCCGACTACCTGTCCCAGAAGGGGCACGTCGATGAGGCGACCGTCACGCTCTTCAACGAGCTGCACGGAGAGGTGGTCAAGTAATGCGACCGCTGCGGCTCGACCTCGCCGGGTTCACCGTCTTCCGGGAGCCGACCACCGTCGACTTCACCGACGCCGACTTCTTCGCGCTGGTCGGCCCGACCGGTTCGGGCAAGTCGACCATCCTCGACGCGATCACCTTCGCGCTCTACGGCACCGTGCCACGCTGGGGCGACCGGCGCGCCATCGGCAACGCGCTCGCGCCCTCGTGCACCGAGGCCCGGGTCCGGCTGGTCTTCGAGTCGGCAGGATCTCGCTACGTGCTGACCCGGGTGATCCGCCGCGACGGCAAGGGCAACGTGGCCACCAAGGGCGCCGCGATGGAGCTCCTGCCGGTCGGCTTCGACCTGACCCGCTTCGACAGCGGCCTGTCCGCCGAGGATCTGGGCGAGGTCGTCGCCGGCACGCCATCCGAAGTGGACGACGCGGTACAGGACATCATCGGGCTGCCGTACGAGCAGTTCACCAAGTGCGTCGTGCTGCCGCAGGGCGACTTCGCCGCGTTCCTGCACGCCAAGCCGGCCGAACGGCAGAAGATCCTGGTCAACCTGCTCGGCCTGGACGTGTACGGGCAGATCCGGGAGCGCGCGAACGGCCTGGTGACCGCGGCCGAGGCGCAGATCAAGGCCTGCGACGGGCTGCTGGCCGGCCTCACCGACGCCGACGACGCCGCCCTCGCGGCGGCCACGGACCGGGTCGACGTTCTGCGTACCCTCGCTTCTGACGTCGACGCCGTCGTGCCCGAGCTGGACCGGGCGCGCCGCGACGCCCTCGCCGCGCAGGAGACCCTCGCCGGGCTGGACGCCGAGATCGCGAAGCTGACCGCGGTGCGGGTCCCGTCCGGAATCGCGGGCGTCGCCGGCGACGCCGTGGCCGCCCACGCCGCGGTCGCCGAAGCCGCGAAGGCGGTCACCGGGGCTGAGGAGCGCGAGGAGAAGCTGCGCGGCGAGCTGTCCGCCGCCGGCGACGAGGCGGCGCTGCGGCGGCTGCTGGACGCGCACGGCGAACGCGCGCGACTGTCCCGGGAGGCCGAGCGGCTCACCGAAGCGGTCACGGGCGCCCAGGGCGAGCACGACCGCGCGGTCGCCGCCCTGGAGAAGGCCCGCCAGCAGGCGACCGAGGCGCACACCGCGCTGGAGGAGGCGTTCGAGGCGTACCAGACGGCGCAGACCGCGGACGCGTCCGCCGCCCTGCGGCCACACCTGCGCGTCGGCGACGCCTGCCCGGTCTGCGAGCAGAGCGTCGCGGCGCTGCCGAAGCCCGTCCGCGGCTCGGCGGTCGAGGCGGCCAAGGCCGCCGGCCAGCAGGCCCGCAAGGCCGCCAACTTCGCCGACGAGCAGGTCAAGAAGTGCGAGAACGCCTTCCGGGACCTCGACCGGACCCTGACGGCGGCCCGCGCCCAGGCCGACCAGATCACCACGCGCCTGGCCGACCTGGACAGCCGGCTCGCCGACGCGCCCAAGCCGGCCGAGATCGAGCGCGAACTCGCCGGCATCGCGGCGGCCGCCCGCAGTCTGGAAGAAGCCGCCGGCGCCGTGCGGGCCGCCCGCGAGGAGCACCGGGCCGCGACCACCGCCGCCGGGCGCGCCGAAGAGAAGGTACGCGCGGCGTGGCGCGACTTCGACCGGGTACGCGACGACCTGGCCCGCCTCGGCCCTCCCCCGGCCGACCGCGACGACCTGGCCGGAGCCTGGACCGCCCTGGCCGGCTGGACCGCCGCCGAACTGCTTCGCCGTCAGGGCACGCGTGCGGAGGTCGCCGCGTCGGTGGCCGACGCTTCACGCGTGGCGGACGCGGTACGCGACCGGCTGTCGTCGTTGTTCGCCGCGGCCGACGCGGGCAAGCCCACCGACGACCCGTCCCGTGCCGCGGCAGTCGCGGTCGAGCGGGCGGAGGCGGCACTGCGGCGGGTCGAGGAGCGGCGCGCCGACGCCGCCCGACTGCGCGAGCAGCGCGCCACCCACGAGCGCGAGGCCCAGGTCGCCAAGGCGCTCGCCACCCACCTGCGGGCCAACAACTTCGAACGCTGGCTCCTCGAAGAGGCCCTCGACTCGCTGGTCGACGGCGCCTCGCTGATCCTGCGGGAGCTGTCCGGCGGCCAGTACGACCTCGGCCACGACAAGGGCGAGTTCTTCGTCGTCGACCACCACGACGCCGGCCTGCGCCGCGCGGTGCGGACGCTGTCCGGCGGCGAGACCTTCCAGGCCTCGCTCGCGCTGGCCCTCGCCCTGTCCGAGCAGCTCGCCGGCTTGTCCACGGCGTCGGCGAGCCTGGAGTCGATCGTGCTCGACGAGGGCTTCGGGACACTGGACGCGACCACCCTGGACACGGTCACCGCGACGCTGGAGAACCTGGCCGCCCGCGGCGAGCGCATGGTCGGCGTGGTCACCCACGTCAGCGCGCTCGCCGAGCGGATCCCGGTCCGGTTCGAGGTACGCAAAGATGCCCGTACCGCGCACGTGGAGAGGGTCGGCCTGTGAGACTCCACGTCGACGGGTGGGACCCCGGCTACGGCGCGTCGTTCGACAGCAACGGCGACGGCCCCGGCTCCCAAAGCTCCGCCGAGACCGTGACCGATGTCGAGCTGCCGGAGTCGGACTGGCGCCCGATCCCGCGCCGCGACGACCTGGTGAGCCCGTCGACCGTCCTGCTCGTCGACGGCGTACGCCGCATCGACGCCGGCGTCTGGGTCACCGGCGAGGACGGCGTGCCGCACCGGGGGCTGGCCGCCTCGTACGCGGCCGGCGTGGTCCGCTGCGACCTGGAGCGCGGCGTGGCCGACGTGGCCGGCGCGCTGGTCAAGCGGGGGCTGTTCACCTCCAGCCCGACGGCGTCCGACGTGATGGTCGGCAGCGTGCGGTACACCCCGCACCAGCTGGGCCGCGACGACCAGGCCACGCTCATCGGCGGCGTGCAGGCCCAGCTCGCCGCGCTGGAGGCCGCCGTCTCCGGCGAGACGCGTACCGCAGGCGACCTGCTGGTGGTCGACGGCCCGCTGAAGAACCGCCAGCACCTTCCCCGCGCGATCGGCTACGTCAAGACCCACCGGGTGGAGTACCTGCCGGCCGCGCCTACGGCCGTGGTCACCGCGTTGAAGGCGCAGGAGCGCAGCCCGGTCTTCCGCATCGGTACCAACTGGCAGCGGTACGCCTGGTACCTGCGGCTGCCCACGACGTCGAGCGCCCCCTGGGCCGGCATCGTCCGCATCGAGTGCGCCGCCGAGCTGTCCACGGTGGACGCCGTGGCGCTCGCCGACCTGTCCGTCGTGACGCTCCCCCGGTTCGCCTCGACCGCGTACAAGGATCCGCGCGCGCCGCAGAACCTCGTACCGATCGCCGGTCTCGAACGGCGGCTGCGCTCGATGCTGGGCGACGCCCGGCTGCTCTACCGCACGCTCGTCCACGCCGCCCATACGGTCGTCGGAGCGCCGTGACCGCCGTCCTGCCGGCGCGGCTGCTGAACCTTCCCGAGCACTACGACCTGGCCGGGACCCTGTCCGGGCTGGCGGTGATCCGCAACGATCCGACCGTGCGTGTTACCGCTCGCGAGGCGTGGTGGGTGACCCGGACCCCGGACGGGCCGGGGACGCTGCACTTCGTCCGCTCGGGCGGGACGCTCACTGCTGAGGCCTTCGGTGCCGGCGCGGCCTGGCTGCTCGAGCGCGCCGACGCGATCGCGGGGCTACGCGACGATCTGTCCAGCTTCGCCTCCGTTGCGGGTCGGCACGAGGTGGTCCGTCGGCTCGCGCGTACGCATCAGGGTTGGCGGATGCCGGCCAGCGGCCTGGTCTTCCATCACCTTCTGCCTGCGATCCTCGGCCAGAAGGTGACGTACCAGGAGGCGTACCGGTCGTACCGGGCGATCCTGCGCCACTTCGGCGAGCCGGCGCCCGGGATGCCGGACATGCCTGTCCCACCTGCGGCGGAGGCGATTGCCGCCACTCCGTACTACGTCCTTCATCCGTTCGGGGTTGAGCAGCGCCGCGCCGACACCCTGCGCCGGGCCGCGGACCGGGCTGCCGCGCTGGAGCGGGCTGTTGATGCCGCTGACGCGGTACGCCGGTTGGTGTCGCTGCCCGGCATCGGTCCGTGGACGGCCGCCGAAGTCGTACGCGCGTCGCACGGCGACCCGGACGCGGTCAGCGTCGGCGACTACCACCTGCCCAATACCGTCGCGTGGGCGCTGGCCAGGGAGGCCCGCGCTGACGACCGGCGGATGCTGGAACTGCTGGAGCCGTTCCGGGGGCACCGGGGGCGGGTCTGCCGGCTGCTGATGGCGGCCGGGATCGGCGCGCCGAAGTACGGGCCGCGGTTCCAGATCCGCTCGTTCGCCCGGTTTTGAGGACCGTGGAGACGGTTCGGCGATCCTTGACCCTGGCGCCTTCCACGGCCTGGAGACGGCCTGATCATGATTAGCGCCGGGGTGGGAGTTTCGCCCGGGGGCACGCGAGTGCCGCCCTGACCCTTCCGCTTGAGCCAGCTGCGACCCAGGCGGGCGGCCTACGGCGAGGTTGTGCTCCGACCTACGGCCTACCAGACGCGTGAGGGTGCCGTCCCGCCCCGGGAACGTTCGCGGGAGCGGGGAGTCCGGAAGCCCCGCGCACTCTGATCAGGTAGTGACGGGAACGTCGAGCTCGCCCAACAGGGCCCGGATGCGACGCTCGATCTCGTCGCGGACGCGCCCGACGGTAGCGAGGTCCTGGCCGGCCGGGTCGTCGAGCTTCCAGTCCTCGTAGCGCTTGCCGGGAAAGACCGGGCAGGCATCGCCGCAGCCCATCGTGATGATGACGTCGGAGTCCTGGGCGGTGGCGTACTCGAGTTTCTTGGGCTGCTCGGCGGTGATGTCGATGCCGACCTCGCGCATCGCCTCGACGGCGACCGGGTTGATCTGGTCGGCCGGTTCGGACCCGGCGGAGCGGACCTCGATCCGATCGCCGGCGAGGTGGCGCAGCCAGCCGGCGGCCATCTGGGAGCGGCCGGCGTTGTGCACGCAGACGAACAGGACGCTGGGCTTGTCAGACATGGCGGTAGTCCTTCAGCGGTCGGGGGTGAGGTCGGCGAGCAGGGCACGGACGCGGGTGTCGATGTCGTCGCGGATGGTCCGCACGACATCGAGGGGTTGCCCGTCGGGGTCGGGGATCTGCCAGTCGAGGTAGCGCTTGCCGGGCAGGACCGGGCAGGCGTCGCCGCAGCCCATCGTGACGATCACATCGGCGGCGCGGATGACGTCGTCGGTGAGCGGCTTCGGGTAGGCGTCGGCGAGGTCCAGGCCGATCTCGCGCATCACCGCCACGACCGGCTCTTCCAGGTCGCCGGCCGCGTGGGAGCCGGCCGACCGGACGTGGACGCGGCCGGCGGCGTGGTGGACCAGCAGCGCCGCGGCCAGCTGGGAACGGCCGGCGTTGTGCACACACAGGAACAGCACCTCGGGCACCGGCTTGCCGATCGCACCCTTTGCCTGCGCCAGGGCGGTGAGCCGGTCGTTGGCGAAGTGCTCGGCCAGCGCCGGCAGATGCTGGTGGATGCGGGTGGTGCGGTACAGCGCGACGTAGGACTCGTGCACGTAGCGGCTGACGGTCTCGGGGTTGAAGATGCCGCGGAACTTGTCGGCCAGGGTGGTGGCCGGTCCAGGACGGCGTCGACGTCGAGCAGCGATAACTCGGCAGGTTCGGTCATCGGGTTCTCCCGGCGAACAGGCGTTGACGCAGGGCGAGGCTGACGTAGACCAGCGCGACCAGCACGGGCACCTCGATGAGCGGTCCGACGACGCCGGCCAGTGCCTGGCCGCTGGTGACGCCGAAGGTGCCGATGGCGACGGCGATGGCGAGTTCGAAGTTGTTGCCGGCGGCGGTGAACGCCAGTGTGGTGGTGCGCTCGTAGGTCAGGCCGATGGCCTTGCCGAGGGCGTAGGAGCCGGCCCACATGATGGCGAAGTAGGCCAGCAGCGGCAGCGCTATGCGCGCCACGTCGAGCGGTCGGCTGGTGATGGCGTCACCCTGGAGGGCGAACAGGATGACGATGGTGAACAGCAGCCCGTACAGCGCGGCCGGCCCGATCTTCGGCAGGAACTTCGCCTCGTACCAGGCACGCCCCCTGGCCTTCTCGCCGAAGCGGCGGGTGAGGTAGCCGGCCAGTAGCGGGATGCCCAGGAAGATGAGCACGTTGCGGGCGATGTCCCAGCCGGAGACGTGCAGCGCAGCCCCGGTCAGGTGCAGCCAGCCGGGCAGCACCGACAGGTAGAACCAGCCGAGCAGCCCGAACGCCAGCACTTGGAAGATCGAGTTGAGCGCGACGAGGACGGCGGCGGCCTCGCGGTCGCCGCAGGCCAGGTCGTTCCAGATGATCACCATCGCGATACAGCGGGCCAGGCCGACGATGATGAGACCGGTGCGGTACGCGGGCTGGTCGGGCAGGAAGATCCAGGCGAGGGCGAACATCACCGCCGGGCCGACGACCCAGTTCAGCACGAGCGACGAGATCATGAGCCGCCGGTCGCCGGTGACGGTGTCGAGCCGGTCGTAGCGGACCTTCGCCAGCACCGGGTACATCATCACCAGCAGACCGAGGGCGATCGGCAACGAGATCCCGCCGACCTTGACGCTGTCGAGCGCGGCGTTCAGGCCGGGGATCAGACGACCCAGCAGCAGGCCGGCAGCCATCGCCAGGCCGATCCACAGTGGCAGGAACTGGTCGAGGCGCGAGAGCTTGCCGACCACCGCAGTGGGTGCGGCGGTGTTCTGGGCGGTGGTGGTCACGGGCACTCCCGGCGAGTCTCGGCGTTGGTACGGGCGCGCTCGGCCAGCTGGGCGAGCTGCCCGGCGACGGCTTCGATGGCGTCGGGCAGCAGCCGGTAGTAGGTGAACCGGCCGTGCGGCTCGGTGGCCACCAGCCCGGCTTCGCGCAGCGCGCGCAGGTGGTTGGACACGTTGGGCTGCTTGGCGCCGGTGTCGTCGACCAGGTGGCAGACGCAGGCCGGGCCCTCGGCGAGAAGTTCGATGATGCGGGCCCGCAGCGGATCGGCGAGCATCTTTATCAAATCAGTGTCAGCTGATATCAGCACAGCCTGATAAGATCACGGCGGCGGCCTCACCGTCCACCGCAGGGAGGGTCGCACAGGTGAACAGTTGGTGATGCGGCCGCGCGGCGGTGGGTCAGACGGCGGCGGGCGTGGCGATGTCGAGCAGGCCGGCCAACTGCTTGAGCGCCTGCGGACGGGCCCGGTACCACACCCAGGTGGCCCGGCGCTCGGAGTCGACCAGGCCGGCTTCGCGTAGCACCCGCAGGTGGTGGGAGATCGTCGGACCGGACAGGTCGAACGCGTCGGTCAGGTCACAGACGCAGACCTCGTCGGTGGAGGCGATCATCGACATCAGCCGCAGCCGAACCGGGTCACCGAGGGCCTTGAACATCGGCGCGAGGTCGGCCGCCTGCTCACCGCTCAGCGGCGCGACGGCAAGGGGTGGGCAGCACGCTGCCGCGATCGGAAGAACCGACTCTCGCTGCTTCGACATACATCTACCTTGCCCGGTCATGGCCGGTACAGCAATGGTTTGCGCGTCACATGACGTGAGGGCCGTCACAGGCTCTGCCTAGATGGTTGCCTAACTTGACGAAGGTCGAAACAGATGTCAGAGTCGGAGCTGATTCGAGATTCGTCAAGACAGGGAGCTTACGATGACTGATCTGTTCCGGCGGCGCGCCGCCGCCGTCCTGCGCGGCGTGACGTTCAGCGAGAGCCGCTCCGAGGTGTGCACCGCCACATGCCGCGCCGACGCCCGGCTCGACCGCGCCCGCACCACCGCCGCGAGCCAGTTCCTCGGCTGGCGCTGACCTCCCGTAAGAACCCGAGCCCCACATACACCTTTCGGGAGACACCATGAGCAACGAGACCACCCAGGCCGCCGGCGGCTGCTGCGGCGCCGGCGCCCAGCCCACCACCGAAGCGTCGAGCGCACCCGCCAGCACGTGCTGCGGCACCGCGGAGGCCGCTGCCCAGGCCGGTACCTGCTGCGACCCGGGCGCGAAGGCCGAGGCGATCACCGCCGGCGCGAGCTGCTGCGGGCCGACCGCGGCGGACGCGGACGCGGCGTTGGCGGGCCCGTCCGAGGCCGCCGAGCTGCCGGTGGTGGTCATCGGCGCCGGCCCGGTCGGCCTGGCCGCCGCCGCCCACCTGACCGAGCGCGGCCTGCCGCTGCTGGTCCTGGAAGCCGGCGGCGAGGCGGGCGCGTCGATCCAGCAGTGGGGACACGTCCGACTGTTCAGCCCGTGGCGCTACGACATCGACCACGCCGCTCGCAGGCTGCTGGAAGCCGCCGGCTGGGCTGAGCCCGACCTGGAGGTGCTGCCCACCGGCGCCGACCTCGTCGAGGCATACCTGCAGCCCCTGGCGAAGCTGCCGGTCCTCGCCCCGCACATCCGCTACAACGCCCGGGTGACCGCGCTCGGCCGGCAGGGCGTGGACCGGGTCAAGACCGCCGGCCGCGAGACCGCCCCGTTCGTGGTCCGCCTCGCCAACGGCACCGACATCCTCGCCCGCGCCGTGATCGACGCCTCCGGCACCTGGCGCACCCCGAACGTCCTCGGCGCCAACGGGCTGCCCGCCCACGGCGAAGCGGATGCCGCCGACTGGATCGACCACGCGCTGCCCGACGTGCTCGGCGTGGACCGCGACGCCTACGCCGGCAAGCACACCGTCGTCGTCGGCTCCGGCCACTCCGCGGCCAACACCCTTCTTGCCCTCGCCGAACTCGCCGATCAGGCTCCTGGCACCCGCATCACCTGGGCGTTGCGCGGCGGCAGCGCCGACCGGGCCTACGGCGGCGGTGACGCCGACGCGTTGGCCGCCCGCGGCGCGCTGGGGACCGGGCTGCGGTTGCTGGTCACCAGCGGCCGGGTCGAACTGGTGACCGGCTTCGGCGTACACGCCGTCCGCCCCGTCGACGGCGGCCGGGTGGAACTGGTCGACGCCACCGGCCGGATGATCGTCGCCGACCGGATCGTCGGTGCCACTGGGTTCCGGCCCGACCACACCGTCGCGTCCGAGCTGCGCCTGGACCTCGACCCGATCCTCGCCTGCACCCGGGCCCTCGCGCCATTGATCGACCCCAACGAGCACTCCTGCGGCACCGTGCGCCCGCACGGCGTCGACGAACTGACCCAGCCGGAACCGAGCTACTTCGCCGTCGGAGCGAAGGGCTACGGCCGAGCCCCGACGTTCCTGATGGCCACCGGCTACGAGCAGGTCCGCTCCATCGTCGCCGCCCTGGCCGGCGACTGGGAGGCCGCCCGCGACGTCCAGCTCGACCTGCCCGAAACCGGGGTCTGCTCCACCACACTCGGCGCCCGCGCGACGGCCGACGACGCCGCCGCCCGCTTCGGCCTAGCCCCCGACGTTCCGGCCAAGCTGGTGGCAGCCGCGATGCGGCACGTCCCGACCGCCGGCAGCGTCTCCGGCGCCGTCACGCTCGCTGCCGCCGAGCTGGGCATCGACGAACAGGCCGCCCTGCAACTGGCCGCGCTCGCCGGGCAGCAGTTCGACACCCCGGCACCGGGCGACCGCCCGCAGCTGATCACCGTCGGCGGCAACGGCGGAGGCTGCTGCGGCTGATGGCCCTCTCGCACGCCACGCGGGTTCCCGCCGGATCTGGCCGGTCCGGCGGGAACCCCGTCTCCCCCGGCCGGCGGCTCGTCGCCGCCCTCGCCATCACCCAGACCATCGGCTACGGCACCCTCTACTACGCGTTCGCGGTCTTCCTCACCCCGCTCGCGGCCGACCTGCACACCACCGCCACGGCGGTCACCGGCGCGTTCACCGCCAGCGTGCTCATCGGCGCGATCCTGGCCGTTCCGGTCGGCCGGTGGCTCGACCGCCACGGCGGCCGGATCCTGATGACCGCCGGCTCCGCCGCCGGCGCCGTCCTGCTGGTCGCGCTGGCCCACGTGCACCACCTGTGGCAGCTGTACGCCGTCCAGGTCGGGCTCGGCGCCGCCTCGGCCGCCAGCCTCTACGAGGCCGCGTTCGCCGTTATCATCGCCTGGTTCACCCCCGACCGCCGGTCCAACGCGCTGCTCGCACTGACCGTCGTCGCCGGATTCGCCAGCACCGTGTTCCTGCCCCTGACCGGCTGGCTCGTCAACGCCCACGGCTGGCGCGCCGCCCTGCTCGTCCTCGCCGCCATCCAGGCCGTCACCGTGCCCCTGCACGCCCTGGTGGTGCCACGGTCAGCCCGAAGCCACGACGGCGTGTGCACCCACCGGCCGGCTGGCGACGGTGCCGGTGCGGTACGGACCGCCCTGGCCGACCGCGGCTTCTGGCTGCTGGCGGCCGGGTTCACCGCCCACACTGCCGCGATCAGCGCACTCACCGTGCACCTCGTCGCCGCGCTCACCGCCTGGGGGCACCCACCCGCGTTCGCCGCCACCATCGCCGGCCTGCTCGGCGTGCTGTCGGTGACCGGCCGCCTCGTAACCACCGGCCTGCAACGCCGCTACCGCACCACCACCGTCACCGCCACGATCTTCGCCGTGCAGGCCGTCGCCGCGCTGGCGCTGCCGGTCGTCGGCGCGAGCGTCGCCGGGGCGACCGGCGCCGTGATCGGATTCGGCATCGGCTTCGGCGTGGCCACCATCGCCAAACCCGTCCTGCTCGCCGAACGCTACGACACCGGCCGCTACGCCACCCTCGCCGGCGTCCTCGTCGTCCCGATGACCCTCGCGAAAGCCGGCGCGCCGCTGGCGGCTGCCGCGCTGCACGCCGTCACCGGCAGCTACACCCCGGTCCTCGCCGCCACGGCAGCGTGCTGCGCCGTCGCCGCGGCCGCCATCGCCGCCGTCGGCACCCTGCCGGTCGGCCCATCCACGCGCTGAAGACCACGGACGCGCCGACTGCGGCACCAGCCCCGGACCTGCGACCAAACAGGCGCTCGGATTGCCAACCGAGGGGAACACCGTGCCGCCGCGTTACCGCTACGAACAGATCGCCGATGACCTTGCCGAGCGCATCGCGTCCGGGGAGTTCGCGCCCGGCTCCAAGCTGCCCAGCCGGCGGGAACTCATCGAGCACTACAGCGTTACCGAACCGGTGATCGACCGCGCCATGCAGATACTGCGGATCAAGGGGATAACGGAAACCCTTCCCGGCGTCGGAGTGTTCGTCACCGAGTAGGCAGGCCGTCCCGACGGACTCCTTGCCCCGAGGTAACCATCACGGCCACTTGGCCTGCGGTTCTACGAGAGCTGAGCAGGGATAACAGTCGGCCCGGCTCGATCTCGAACTACCCCAGCCCAACCAGGGCCCTGCCTAGCCGGCCGGTCATGGTCAGACGTCGAAGCGGAACCTTGACCGCTCCCTGACCGCCTGCCCGTTTATCCCGATCGCCTGGTGGGAGTCGCTCCTCGTGCACGGTCGATGGTCGCCCGTTGTCGACGTCAATGGCCCGACCGGCCCCCATCAGTCCCGCATCGCGGCGCGCAGCAGGTGAACCGCCTGGCTCAGGACTTGTCGCAGCGCCCGCAACTGTCGGGGAGTCCAGGTCGGGTGGTACGACTCTGCCTCGAGCAACCAGGGCACGTTGGCGGCGACGAGCTTGTCGTAGCAGCGGTCCCGCAGGCCGCCGCGGTTGTTCCAGGGTCGGCCGGTGCTGTACGCGGCGTCGGTCGCCCAGTTCCAGAGGTTCAGCCCCGCATCGAGGTCAAGGGCGACCCGCTTGCCCCGTAGCCACTCCTGCGCCGGTTCCAGGTCAGTCACCACCACTGTGCTGTCGTCATCTGCTTGATCACTATCGGGAGTCCACCCTCTGGCTTCCGCCATTGCCCGGCAGTCCGCTTCGGAGACGAAGGTGTGCAGTCGTCCCTCCCGGGCCGCAACACCGTCCTCATCGTCCAGGTCCTGGCCCCACCACAGGTAGACGACTCGCCCGTCGAACTTCAGACCCGTCGGCCGACCCTTGACCGGAACAAGGTCGCCATCACGGCCCGAAAGATCGCGTAACACGAGCGAGGACCATGCCATAACCGGGTTGCAAAACCAGCCCCGGTGGAGATTTCCGATCCGATCGCCACGGTCAGCACCACGAGCGATGCAGCTGACACCCACCAAATCATCCGCGGTATAGGGCGCCAGCGCCTGTTTTATCGCCTCGTACACCAGCGACTCACTGTCGGGCGTTAGGTTCATGTGGCCGGTTACGGCAGCCCGTGGCACCGTCTCTCCCCGCGTTGTCGGTCGGGCACTCAGGTGTGCGGCGTAAACCTTGGGTACCGCTAGTCCACGTGCGGTGCTCGGTTGGCCAGGTAGTCGTCGATCTGCCGGCGCATCGTGGGATGGATGTCCAGCTCCCCCAGCCGATCAAGGTGGACCCAGGCCACGTCACTGGCCTCGTCGTTGGCCGCCGGGGTGCCGCTGACCGGACCGGCCAGCAGAGTGACCTCGTACTCCTGGCGGACCTCGCCGTCGGTGTACGCGACGATGTGGCCGGGGTCGGAGTAGATCCCGACCAGACCGGTGATCTCGACCAGGACCCCGGTCTCCTCAAGCGTTTCCCGGATCGCGCACTGACTGGGCGTTTCGCCCAGCTCCTGCTTGCCCATCGGCAGCGCCCACTGACCTGTGTCGCGCCGGCGTTGCAGCAGGATCTCGCTGCGGTCGTTGACCGCCAGGGTGCCGCACGCGGGGACGAGGGTGTTGGGCTTCGGCGCGTTCGGGTCGTTGAGGTACTCGGTGCGTCCCATGCTCAAATCTCCGTCCCAAGACGGTTGCGCAGCCGGGCTAAGCCGCCAACCCGAGCAGTTCGCCCGCTCGCGCGTTGAATCGCTGAACTTCATCCATTTCGGCGTAGGGCTTGAGCCGTCGTTGGAGATCGCGAACGGTCTCGACGCACCGGGACGAGTTCACCGAAGCCGCTAGGTCAAGAACCGTCAGACTCTTGGCCGCGGCTCCCTCCACGTTCCTGCGCTCCAGGTCCGCGATCGCTAGCGCGGCGTGGCTGAGCGCGCCCCGCCGCGCACGGCCCTGCTTGCGGGCACCCTCAACGGACTCTCCCGCGAATCGATCGATCTGCGATGCCTGACCCAGGTCGCGGAAGCAGTGCGCCGCTTCGCCGAACAGGTACGAGACGTCGATGAAACGCGCCCACACCGGCTCGTTCCCGTGATCGACCCGAGCGAAGACCCGCTCGGCCTCAGCGACCGCAGCAGCTGCGGCCCTCGCCTCGCCGAGTGCGGCGAGCGCGCGTCCTTCGAGGATGTGGAGGTCGGCCAGGCAGGCCGGTGAGTCGTTCTCGGTGATACCACGTCGTCCGGCGCGGGTGAGCATGAGCGCTTCGTGTGGGTGGCCCAGCAGGTTCGCCTGGTCGGACATGCCGGCCAGGACGTGAGCGCCGAGGGCTGCGGTGTCGGACGCCTGCGCCAAGCGGAGAGACTGGATCAGGTACCGCTGCGCGAGGCCATGTTCGCCGTCATCGTAGGCCATCCAGCCGACCAGGTACGCCTGTTCCGCTGCCGCTTCATAGAGGGCGCGCTGGACACGCTCCTCGTGATCGCGCTTCAACAGCGGAAAGACATAGCTGTTCATGTACTCGACGAGAGCAGTTCGAGCGTGGCCGCCGCCCCGCATCACGTCCATCTCCTGGAAGAGCGCGAACATGTCGCGGATGCCGGCCACCTGCTTCATGCCCACCTGCCGGGGCCCCCGCTCAGTTGCGGTCCCGTCCAGCGTCGCGAGTAGCCAGTCGCGACTCGGTGCGCCAAGCGCGGCGAGTACGAACGGCGCTTTGATGATGCTTCGGCGATTCACGTCGGCTCTCCCGAGATCGATGATCGTATCGATCGTCGTACGTGGACTGTCCGCGTACTGCAATCCCCGTGCTGCGAGCGTTTCTTCCTCGGTCATACCGAAGTCCGAAGGCCTGATACGGCGTCCGAGCTTCTCTGACAGAACTTTGGCGACCAGCGCGGGCACTGGGGACCGTGGCCGCTCCCCCCGCTTCACCCAACGGTGGACGGACGTGTAGTCGTACCTGAGCGCGAACCCGTCGTCTGCGCCGAGGTCGTTCACGCGCCGCGCGAGCCCGGCCCAGGAGAAGCCAGCTTGGAGAATCAGAGCAGCTAGGGCGTCGTTCGGCTCGTTCACTTCCCGCCTCCTCCCCGTACCGCGCCAACGACGTTACCGGCGGCCCCATGCGCGTGGGTACCTCCACGTTGGCCCACGAACCTTCACATGGGGATTCACATGGTCCCGGGTTCGCTGTTGGTGAGGTTTCCTCAGAGCGCGCGACCAGGAAAAAGTTCCGCACCGCAGTGTCCCCGGTGCCGTTCTGATCGACAGGCGGTAGCCGGGCGACTTGGGCGGCGAACTGAAGATCGGTATCGGCCCGCCGTACCGCTGTCCGACAGCGATGACAGTTCGCCGCCCTCTCCAACAACGCCATGACCGAAGAAGGGACGACCGTGCGCGCGGAGTTCGACCAACAGAACCCTCCGGCCCAGCCGCCACGCGGCGCTGACCCGCTGCTGTGGCGCCTGAGCTACCAGGTCTGGACCGATCACCAGCCCGCCGTGGACCAGTTCTGCCAGGCGGGTGCATGCCGGGACGCCTTCCGCCCGTGGCCGTGCCCACCCCGCCGGTTCGCCATGGTCGGCCTACTCGCCGCCGCCGGCAGCCGCGCCCCCTGGGCCAGCCTCAACCGCGCCGGCCACCTCCGATGAGGTAACGATGCAGCGCACGGCCAGCGGCCGGATGCCGCTACCCCTACCGCCGAACACAGCGGTCTGCCTCACCTGCGCTTGGCTGACCGTAAGCGACGACGACGTCCGTGCCGACGCTCAAGCTCACACCAGCGAAACCCGCCACCCCACGATCGCCGCGATTCCCGATCCAGTCGTTCGCCCGGTTTTGAGTGCCCTGGGTACGGCTAGCCGACGTACGTAGCCCGTGACCCCCCAAGTGGCTGCGCCACGGCACGCGGTACGCCTGCACCTGACCAATGTCGTCACGACTGGTGCGCTCCACGAGGCCGATTGACTGGGCTTCGCGTCGCGTGCTCCGCGGCACGTGCGGACGTTGGCCGAGTCCTGGGTGCGGGTCCACCCGAGGACGGAATCGACGGGTGAGACTAATCACCCCGCTACACGCTCCGTGCCAGGTCACGGTTGCCGAAGTTAAGACGTGAGCACGAAACGGTGTTTGGTGATCGCCGCCCTGGCGGTGGCCGCCGCGGCCTATCTCGCGGTGCCCGCGCCGGTCGGCACACTGGCGCGGGCCGGCTACTACCTGGCGGTGGCCGCGATGGCTCTGGCCGCCGCCGTTGTGGGCGTGCGCCTGAACCGGCCACGCCGGACACGGGCCTGGGTGCTCTTCCTGCTCGGGTTGGCGTGCCGGTTCGTTGGAGACGTGAGCTGGACTGTGCTGGCCACGGTGCTTCACGTCAGCCCGTTCCCGTCGGTGGCCGACGTCGCCTACCTGGCCAGCTTCCCGCTGATGGGGCTCGGCCTGGCCCTCATGGTCCGCAGCCGCGAGCCGCGCCACGACCGTTCAGCCAGCCTGGACACCGCCATCATCGTCACGGGAACGGCCGTGCTGGCGGGGGTCTTCGTCATCGCGCCAATTCTGACTGACACCACCCGGGACCTGTTCAGCCGGGCCATCACCACCGCGTACCCGGTCGGTGACCTGGTCCTGCTGGCCGTGCTGGCGCGACTGTGGACCACCTCTGGCCTGGTGCCGCGGGCCTACCGGTTTCTCGGCACTGGCGTGGCCTTTCTCCTTGCCGGCGACCTCGGCTATGACGTGGTCTTCCTGACCACCGGGGTAATGCCGAACGGGCCGTGGTTCGACCTGTCCTACCTGATCGCCTACGTCTGCCTGGCGGCGACCACACTGCACCCGTCCATGCGCGGTCTGACCGAACCGGCGGTCGTCACCGATGACCGCATGACGCGCCCGCGGCTCGTTGTGCTCGCGGTCGCCTCCGCGCTGGCCCCGACCGCGTTGCTGATCGAGGGTCTTCGCGGCGGACCGCTGCTGTGGCAGGTCATCGCCCCCGGCTCGATCCTGCTGTCCACGCTCGCGGTCACACGGGTCGGTGGACTCCTCCAGACCATTCAGGCGCAGGCCAGCCAGGTCGCGATCCTGGCCCGCACCGACGCTCTGACCGGCGTACCCAACCGCCGCAGCTGGGACGCCGAGCTCGCCCGCGCTCTGGCGGGCGCCCGCACCGACGGGCAGCGGCCATTCGTGGCGCTGCTCGACCTGGACCACTTCAAGGACTTCAACGACACCCACGGCCACCCGGCCGGTGACGCGCTGCTCAAGCAAGCCGCAGCGGCCTGGCGAGCAGCCCTACCCCACGATGCGGTGCTCGCTCGCTATGGCGGTGAGGAGTTCACCATTCTGCTGCGCGGCCACACGTACCAGCAGGCATACACGGTGGTGGAGACGCTGCGGACGGTCACGCCGCTGCAGCAAACGTTCTCCGCCGGCCTGGCAGCCTGGGACGGCATCGAGGAGCCATCGGCGCTCGTGGCACGGGCCGACGAGCAGCTGTACGAGGCCAAACGCGCCGGACGGGCCTGCACCATGCCGGCGCAGGCCGTTCACCATCGCTGAACAGCAGGCTGCCTCTCCCCCGTTGTCGGTCGGACGCTCAGGTAGGCACTGCTGCCGCGGCGCCACCCAAAGCGGCAGCCTCTTCGCCCTCCCCCTCGATCAAGCGTGTTTTGGCAAGCAGATCTGGTCGCAGGTCAGCACTTGATCGACAATCATCCATTGACGTACTGTGTCCCCGCCGCCACCCTGTACGGAACGCTTCGCCACATTTCAGCGCTCGCGCGGAGCGTTACGCCCAGTAGGGCGTTCCCCGGAGGCGCGGGGTGGGCCGAACACCTACCGTCGTAGACGGTGACGACGAAGGGTGGAGCAACCATGTCGACGCTGACACGACCACGCGACAACCGTTGGATTGCCGGTGTATGCGCTGGCATTGCCCGCAGGTTCGGGATGTCGCCGAACACCGTACGGCTGTTGTTCGTGCTGTCCTGCCTGCTACCCGGGCCGCAATTCTTGATCTACGTTGCGCTTTGGGCAACGATACCGAGCGATTAGAGCTTTCAAGACTCGACCATCCGCGCGTCGGTGACGGCTAGGTGCCCCACGCGGATCAGGCGATGCAGGCTTATGACCGCGCTTTACGCGCGGTGAACAGCAGGTACTCCGGCCGTACCCCGTGTCTGGCGCACGTCGGGTCGGCGTGGTGCAGGTTGTGCCAGGACTCGCCCATGCTCAGGATCGCCAGCGGCCAGAAGTTCGCCGACTTGTCGCGCGTGGTGAACGGCTGGTCGCCGACCATGTGGCAGATCGAATTGACCGACCAGGTGACGTGGTGCAGCAACGCGATTCGGACCAGACCGGCCCAGAAGAACGCGGTCACCGCCCCCACCACGTCCAGGTGAGCAGTCCACCGAGGAGGGCCGGCAGACGGTTACCGAACACCAGGGTCGGCGCCCGCGAAGCAGACGCCGACCCTGGTGTTCGGTAACCACATAGTCCCGCCGATCCCTCAGTACCGCAGGTTGCGCAGGTAGCGGTAGCCGACCTCGGCGGTCTGCTGGGGGGTCACATCGGGGGTGTCGTTCTCGACGATGTACTCGATCACCGAGTGCTTCCTGAAGATCCGGGCAAAATCGATCATCCCGGTGCCCAGGTCGGCCATGTCGCCGGTGGACTTGTCCCGGTCCTTTACGTGGTACTGCAGTACGCGCTGCGGTGCGGAGCGGATGACATCGAGCGTGAAGCCCTCGGGGTCGGCCACTCCGTCGCCGGAGTTGATTCCGCCGGTGACGGCCCAGTAGATGTCGACCTCGAGGTGCACGAGCTTGGGGTCGAGCTCCGCTGTCAGCACGTCCCAGGGGCGCTTGCCGCCGCCGAGGTCGATGGTGAACTCGTGGGCGTGGTTGTGGTAGCCGTAGCGCAGGCCGGCCTTGGCCGCCGCCGCGGCCTCGACGTTCATCTGCTCCGCCCAGCGCTTCCAGTCGTCCGCGCGCTCGGAGTAGAGGTACGGCACCACCATGAACTTCTGGCCGAGGGTGACCGCATTCTGGATCTTCTGTCCGAGGCCGGCGGCGTCACCGGCGATCCCGTCGTGGCTGGAGCTGGCCTTGATGCCGATGCTGTCCAGGAACTGGCGCAGCTGGGCAGCGGTACGCCCGAAGTAGCCGAGCGCCAGCTCCACCTTCGGGTAGCCGATCCGGGCGAGGTGGGTGAGGGTCGCGTCGTACCCCGGCGCACCCCACAGCGCGTCGCGTACCGTCCACAGCTGGATGCTGATCTGGCCCGGGGGAACCTGCCGCTTCCTCTTGTCGTGGTCGTCGTGGTCGTGCCCGCGGGGGGCCGCCGTCGCCGCCGTCGCGCCGATCCCCGACGCGGCGAGGCCGACACCGGCGAGCGCAGCCAGTGACCCGCGCAGCAGTCTCCGTCGGTCCATGATGGACCGCCGTAACGCGGCCTCTCCGTCGAATCCGTAACACATGATGGCTCCTTCTTGCTGCTTAGGCGGTGGGGGTCAGGACGACCTGGTCTGTGCCGGTGAGGGCGGGTAGGCCGTTACCACCGGCGTCGGTGTAGGACGCGACGAACACGGCGGTCAGGTGGTCCTTCGCCGGGTCGTGGCCGGACGGCACCGTCGTCTGGATCGTGCCGGTGCAACCGTTGGCGGTGGTCTGCGGGTGGCCGTGCGTGTCGTGGCCGAGGATGTACGTGACGCTGACCTTCGCGCAGTCCACGGGCTGGTCGTCGGTCGCCTGCACCTCGAACTGCACGGCGTCGCCGAACTTGAACGCTTGGCCGGCGACCGGCTTGACCAGCTTCACCACGGGCTGGGCGTTGCCGACGACGATCCGCACCGATGCGGAGGCCGAGCGTCCATTTCGGTCAGTCACCTTGAGCGTGGCGCTGTAGAGGCCGTTCTGGCGGAAGGTGAACGTCGGGTTCGCGTCGCGCGAGTCGACCTTGTTGTCGTTGTCGAGGTACCACTCGTACCTCAACCGGTCGCCGTCGGCGTCGGTGGTGCCCCCGCTGGAGAACGTGACGGTCAGCGGCGCGAGCCCGTTGGTGGGCGTGGCCGAGACGTGCGGCTCCGGAGTGTGGTTGCCGGTCCAGCCGATGTAGTCGATCCGGGCCAGTTGCGCGTCCGGGTTCTCGCTGAAGAATCCGTCACCGTACTCGAGCACGTAGAGCGCGCCGTCCGGGCCGAACTCCAGGTCCATCGGATTGTCGAAGATGAACGAGGGCAGCACCGGCTCGATGCCACTCAGGCGGCCGCTGGAGTTGAGCTTGAAGGCCTTCACGTAGTCCCGGGTCCACTCGTGGAACAGCGGCTTGCCCTCGTAGTACGCGGGCCACGCAACCGGGGCGCGTCCCCGCGTCGCGCGGGGATCGAACTGGTACGCCGGCCCGGCCATCGGTCCGATGCCGCCGGTGCCCAGCTCCGGGAACTGCGCCGAGGGGCCGTAGCCGTACCAGACGTCCGGCTGCTGCACCGGGGGAAGCTGCCGCAGCCCGGTGTTGTGCGGCGACTCGTTGACCGGGGCGGCGCAGTTGAACGGCTGCCCGGACTGGCCGGCGGCGAAGTCGTAGTCCACGTACGGCAGCTGCGCGGTGGCGCAGTAGGGCCACCCGTAGTTGCCGGCCTTGCGGGCGACGAGCCACTTGCCCTGCCCGGCCGGCCCGCGCTTCGGGTCGGCCTGGCCCGCGTCCGGCGAGTAGTCGGCGACGTACAGCTCGTTGGCCTGGCGGTTGAACTCGATCCGGAACGGGTTGCGCAGGCCCATGAGGTAGATCTCGGGCCGGGTGCGGGGCGCGCCCTTCGGGAAGAGGTTCCCGTCCGGGATGGCGTACCCGCCGTTGGCGCCGACCTTGATGCGCAGGATCTTGCCGCGCAGGTCGTTGGTGTTGCCCGAGGTGCGCTGCGCGTCGAACGCCGGGTTGCGGCCGGGGCGCTCGTCGATGGGGGTGTAGCCGCCGGACGCGAACGGGTTGGAGTCGTCACCGGTGGACAGGTAGAGGTTGCCCTTGGAGTCGAAGACGATGTCCCCGCCGACGTGGCAGCAGATGCCGCGGTCGACCGGCACGTCGATGATCTGCTGTTCGGTGGAGAGGTCCAGCTTGTCCTTGACCAGCCGGAACCGGGAGAGCCGGAGGGCGCCC
Source organism: Planosporangium flavigriseum (assembly GCF_011947225.1). GTDB lineage: Bacteria > Actinomycetota > Actinomycetes > Mycobacteriales > Micromonosporaceae > Planosporangium > Planosporangium flavigriseum. The sequence goes on from NZ_JAATVW010000003.1 coordinate 43,139, forward strand.
TTGAACTTGGCGAAGTCCGCGGCGGTGCCCCACTCCGGCGCGTCACCCTCGTTGACGTTCGGGGTCGACGGGTCGTCGACCGGGGTGTTCATCGGCGGGGAGTAGTACAGGTAGACCCAGTTGTTTCCGGCCTTGCCGAAGTTGGGGTCGATCGCGACGTTCTGGAGGCCCTCTTCGTCGTGCCGGTAGACGTCCAGCGTCGCGGCGACGGTGTTCCGGCCCGTGGTTGGGTCGTGCAGCCAGACCTCGCCCGCGCGGGTCACGTGCAGCACCCGGCTGTCGGGCAGCACGGCGAGGTCCATCGGCTCGCCCGGGTGATCGTTGAGGGTGACCTTCTGGAAGTTGCTCTCCGGGGGTGCGCTTGTCGCGCCTGGCTCGGCCATCGAGATAGTTGGCGTGGCGATGAGCGCGGTGGTCGTCAGGCCCGCTATGGCGAGCGCGAGTCGTCTCTTCATCTGCCTCTTCTTCTACTTAGGACTGACCGGGGGGGGAGGTCGGGGCCTTGCGGTTTTCCTCTTCTGTGCGGGGTTTCGGGCACTGCTAATTCGCCCGTCGCGCGGCGACAGGCGAAGAATGTGGGAGGTAGGGGTGAGTGTTCGAGTCAGGTCGTGACCGGTCGCCAGCAGGCGTAGATGCTCGCGGATGTCTCGACCACGGTCGGGCCGTTGGCGCCGCGCCTGCCCTGCGGAGCAGCAGGCGCGCTCACCGCCTGCCGGTTCACCTGGACGAAACACGCCGCCATGTGACCGACGCTACAAAAGGCATCTCCATATGTCCATACGTTTCATCGGAGAGACCGTGACTTTCATTCGTTCCGACGACAGCTAACCGTCATTCCGGCGAAAACTTTTCTTCAGTTCGACGAAAGCTGGCTTTGGCCATAGATGATGACGAACCTCGCGAGTACGACGCTGCGCTCGATGACCCGCTACCCGGACTGGCATCGCCAGCGGGCGCTCACCAGTGAGTACAGTTCAGCGGTGATTTCGCACGACGGTATCGACCCGACGCGGCTGGCGACCTGCCTCGCCGTCCTCGCCGAACTGGACAACCTGCCGACCGACCACCCCGACGTCGAGCGGGTCCGGCGCGCGACCGCGCGCCTGTACAAGGGCGTCAAGCAGCGCAAACGCCAGGAACGGCGGGCGGCGATCACCGCTCACGACACGGCGGTGACCGAGGCGACCGCGACCGGCGCCCCGGGCCGCATCGACGACGAGACGCAGGGCATCCCGCTCAAGGTCGCCACGACTGCCGCCACGGTCGGCACGCTGCGCCGCGCCCGCTCCTGCTACACCTGCAAGACGCGTTACACCGAGGTCGACGCGTTCTACCACCAGCTGTGCCCGCCGTGCGCGGAGCTCAACCGCAGTCGCCGCGACGCGCGTACGGACCTGACCGGCCGCCGGGCGCTGCTCACCGGCGGGCGGGCGAAGATCGGCATGTACATCGCGCTGCGCCTGCTCCGCGACGGCGCGCACACCACGATCACGACCCGGTTCCCGAACGACGCGGTTCGGCGGTTCGCCGCGATGCCGGACAGCGGAGACTGGCTGCACCGCTTGAAGATCGTCGGCATCGACCTGCGCGACCCCGCCCAGGTGATCGCGCTCGCCGACGCCGTGGCCGCGGACGGCCCGCTGGACATCCTGATCAACAACGCCGCACAGACCGTCCGGCGCAGCCCGGGGTCGTACGCCCACCTGGTCGCCGCGGAGTCGGCCCCGCTTCCGGCCGGGCCGCTGCCCGAGCTGATCACCTTCGGCCACGTCGGCAAGGACGCCGGCAGCCCGGTGGCCGCGCTGACCGGCCCGGCGCAGGCCGCGTCGGAGATCACCCCACAGGCGCTGACCGCCCTCGCCCTGACCAGCAGGTCTGCCACCCCGGACCGGATCGCCGCGTCCACGGCGATCGACGCGGGCGGGCTCGTGCCGGACCTGGCCGCCGAGAACAGCTGGAGCCAGCGGGTGCACGAGATCGACCCGGTCGAGCTGCTCGAAGTACAGCTGTGCAACTCGACCGCGCCGTTCATCCTGATCAGCCGGCTGCGCCCGGTGCTCGCGGCAGCAAAAGCCCGGCGGAAGTACATCGTGAACGTGTCGGCGATGGAGGGCGTCTTCAGCCGTGGGTACAAGGGCGCCGGCCACCCGCACACCAACATGGCGAAGGCGGCGCTGAACATGCTGACCCGCACCAGCGCAGTGGACATGTTCGCCGACGGCATCCTGATGACCAGCGTCGACACCGGTTGGATCACCGACGAGCGGCCGCACCCGACGAAGATGCGGCTGGCCGACGCCGGCTTCCACGCGCCGCTCGACCTGGTGGACGGCGCCGCGCGGGTCTACGACCCGATCGTGCGCGGCGAGGCGGGCGAGGACCTGCACGGCTGCTTCTTGAAGGATTATGCCCGCGCCGCCTGGTGACCCCGCGCTGGTGACACCCTCTAGCGTTACTGGCCGGTAAGGTGGCACCGTGATCTTATGACCGCGACTGCGCTGCCGTCCCAGCCGACTGTCATCCCCGGCCCGCCCGGGCACCCGCTGCTGGGGTCCGTACCGGCCCTGCAGCGCGATCTGCTCGGCACCCTGATGGAAGGTTTCCACCGCCACGGCGACGTGGTCACGTACCGCATCGGGGCGCGGTGGCAGCGGCTCGGCAGCGATCTGGTCGCCGTGTACCACCCCGAAGGCGTCCGCCACGTGCTGACCAACCCACAGGTCTTCGGCCGGCGCACCGCCGGGTTCGACGCGCTCACCGAGATGCTCGGCGAGGGTCTGCTCACCAGCGACGGCGACCTGTGGAAGCGGCAGCGCCGGACGCTGCAGCCGCTGTTCACCCCGCGCCGCGTGGCCGGGTACACCGACCTGATGACGGCGGAGGCGGAGCGCGTGGTCGGCGAGGGCCAGCCCGGGTCAGTCGTCGACCTGCACGAACTCATGGGACGGTACGCGCTGCGCGTCGTCGGGCGGGCGCTCTTCGGCGACGAGATCGACGACGTGGCACCCGCCCTGCTCCGGCTCGTACCGTTCGGGAGCGATCTGAGCCTCGCGCGCAGCATGCAGATCGTTCGGCTGCCGCTGGGGGTTCCCACGCCCCGCAACCGGCGCTTCCGGCAGGTCAGCGCCGACCTGTACGCGATCGTCGACCGGATCCTCGCTCGACGATCCGACGGTGACCGTGACGACATGCTCAGCCGGCTGCACGCGGCCCGCGACCCCGAGACCGGCCAGCCGCTGTCGCGGGCGGAGATCCGTGACCAGGTGCTGGTGTTCCTCCTCGCCGGCCACGAGACCACCGCGGGCGCGCTGACCTTCACCCTCCACCTGCTCGGCCGGCACCCCGAGATCCAGGAACGGGTCGCCACCGGGGACTCAGATCTCGTCCGGGCCGCCCTGATGGAGGGGATGCGCCTCTATCCCCCGGCGCACAGCACCGAACGGCGGGCCACCGCCGACACCGAGATCGCCGGCTACCGGATCCGGCGGGGCACCCCCGTACTGGTCTCGCCGTGGGTCACCCACCGGCACCCCGAGTACTGGCCGGACCCCGAGCGGTTCGACCCGGACCGGTTCCTCGGCGACCGTGACCGGGACCGGCCGCGGTACACCTACTTCCCCTTCGGTGGTGGCCAGCGCAGCTGCATCGGGGAGCACTTCGCGCTGCTGGAGGCGACGGTCCTGCTGCGTACGCTGCTCACGCGGTACCGGGTAGAGGCGCTCGACGCGCAGCTGCGCCTCACCCCGCTGATCACGCTGCGGCCGGCGGCGCCCGTACGGGCTGCACTGTACCCCCGGTGATTCGCGCGACGCCCGGTGATTCCGTGCGCGGAGACAAGCTCCGGTTCTGGGTACCTTCCAGCTGAGGGAGGTACGAGGTGGCGGAGTTCGTCCAGGTGTCCACGACGATCGACTCGCCCGACGCGGCGACCGAGCTGGCGCGGTCGGCGGTCGAGGCGCGTACGGCGGCGTGCGGTCAGGTCGTCGGGCCGATCAACAGCGTGTACTGGTGGGAGGGGAAGGTCGACAGCGCCCAGGAGTGGCTGGTGCTGTTCAAGACGACGGCCGACCGGGCGGACGCGCTCGTCGAGTACATCCGCGCGCTTCACCCGTACGAGGTGCCGGAGGTCATAAGCACCCCGATCACGGGCGGGAATCCCGCGTACCTGGCGTGGATCGGTCAGGAGACCCGGCCGCGGTAGTTCGCATTCACCCCTTGAATCGGGCAGTGGGAACAGCACATCTCATGGGATGCTCAGATCGTTCGAAGGAGGGGGTGCACCATGGTTGACCGCTTTCGTGATCCGCTGCTGACGCCGCAGGAAACGGCTCGGCATCTTCAGATTCCCGAGCAGACCCTGCGTAGCTGGCTGCGAGATCAGGCCGCCGGTCATCCGCTGGTTCACAGCGTCCCCGCAGAACGCCGAGGCTGGCCCTCCGTACCGTTCGTAGCGGTCATCGAGGCTTACGTCCTGCGGGCACTGCGTAACCTCGGCCTTCCCACGACGAAGATCCGTGCGGCGGCGACTGATGTCCGTGAACTCTTTGGCACCGAGTACGGGCTGGCAACGCGACGCATCGCCACCGACGGGCTGGATATCTTCGTGCACTACCTGGACAGTGACGAGATCGCACGCGCCGGCGACCGGCAGATGCCTATCCGTCGGGTAATCGACGATTACCTGAAGTACGTCGTTTGGGATGACGACGACTTCCCCAAGCGACTCATTCTGAAGCAGTACGACCCCGACATCGCGAAGGTTGTCATCGATCCGCGGTTCGCGTGGGGTGCTCCGATCCTGCAGGCCAGCAAGACGCCGGTCGAGGCCATCGTCGGCATGTGGAGAGCTGGGGAGACCGCGGATGTCGTCGCCGACGAGTACGGGCTGACCCGTGACCAGGTCGAGGCCATCGTCCGAGTCGCCACCTGAGTTCTTTGTTGACCGGTGACTGGGTCGCGGAGCGCCGCGGCTATTAGTTGAACGAGGATGGTCCATTCACCTGGTGGCGGACCACTTCGCAAATGACGGCCAAGAGATCAGCGACCCAGAGTGGATCGAGTACGGCCTCAGCCACGGGTGGTCGCTTCTTACCCAGGACCGACGGATCCGTACGCAAGCGTCGGTTCACGTGCTGCTGAAGAGGTACAGGGCGGCCGTGCACTGTCTGAGCAGTTCGGAGTTGCCGGTAGCGGTGCGCGCCGACCGATTCGACAAGCACCAGGCGACGATTTACCGGACGGTCCGTGCGGGCCGGATGGGCTTCTTCGTCGTGTACGAGGACGAGGTCGCACAGCGGTGGCCCTGACCCGATCACCGTGCTTCCAAGATCTACGAAAGCGACCGCCGAGCGGCCTAAAACACCAGCTTGAGGGCAGCACGCCGAGCCCGGATCTCCAGGTCGTCCGGGTAGGCGGCCGTAAGGCTCGCGAGACGCTGCATCGCGGGGTGAGTATGCCCACGACCGAGGTCTGCGTCCACCCGACCCAGTACGTCATCCTTCGCCATGATGATCATTGTCGTGCGTTGGAAAGACGCAGGCACGCCAATTTCGACAGGACCACCTGGATCTTGGAAGATTTGACACCGTATTCGATGTCAAATCTTCCAAGATCCACAAAGACTCAGCTCGTCTCGCCCGCGACGCTGAACGAGCGCAGCCGATCGATCGCCAGCAGCGTGCCGCCGACCGTGAAGACCACGGCCATCACCACCGACACGGGCACCGAGACCCGCCCGGCGAGAAGCTGGGTGTCACCGACCCGGGCGGCAACGGCGGTGACGTACTGCTGGATCGACAGCATCCGGGTCCCGCTGAGCAGGTTGCCCAAGAGCCCTTCCCAGAGCAGGACGTAGATCAGGCCGAGCAGCACCGGCCGGCGCGTGACCAGGCTGAGCGCGAGGAAAAGCGCGGAGTACGCGAACGCCCCGACGGCGCAGCCGACGGCGAGGCCCAGCCCGAGCCGCGCCGAGCCCGCGATGAGCCCGGCGACGACCATCGGCACGCCGACGGTCACCGCGGTCACGGCGACCGCGACGGCCAGCTTCGTCAGGATGATCTGGCTGCGGGGCAGCGGTTTGGCCAGCACGTGCACCAGCGTCCCGTCGTCGATCTCGGAGCCGAGTACGCCGGTGCCGACGATGAGCGCGATCACCGGCAGTACGGCCCCGAACCCGAGCCCGCCGAGGATGGGCTGCGCCCACGCGCGAGGCGAGGCGCCGAGCGCGTCGGAGAGCAGGGCCAGCCCGATCAGCAGCAGCGGCAGCGGGAGCAGCAGGAGGAACCGGCGACGGCCGAAGAGGCCACGGGCCGTGATCCGGGCGATCGTACTGTCAATCATGACGCCACCAGGTAGGAGAAGACACTTTCCAGGGACTCGTCGGTGGGCAGCACCCGCCGGAGGCGGATGCCCGACGCGTGGGCGATCTTGGGCAGGGCCCGGGTGAACGTGCCGTAGTCGGCCGCGCGAACCGTCAATCCGGCCGCCTCCAACTCGACTCCGGTCACCGATGCCTCAGCCATCAACGCGACGGCGAGCGCCCGGTCGTCGCTGGACGACACCGTGAACACGTGCGGCCGGTTGGTCATCAGCCGGCGGATCCGCCGGTAGTCGCCCGACGCGGCCAGCCGCCCCGCCACGATGACCTGGACGGTCCCGGACAGCTGCTCGACCTCTTCGAGGATGTGCGAGCTGAACAGGATCGTGCGGCCCGCCGCGCCCATGCTGTGCAGCAGGTCCATCATGTGCATCCGCTGCCGCGGGTCCATGCCGTTGAACGGCTCGTCCAGCAGCAGCACCTGCGGATCGTGAACGAGCGCCGCCGCGACCCTGGTGCGCTGGCGCATGCCCTTGGAGTACGTGGCGATCCGGCGATGCTGGGTGTCGGCCATCTCGACCAGGTCGATCGCCCGCCGCGCCGCTGCTTCCGGCTGCGGGAGCCGGTGCAGCCTGGCGCTCGCCAGCACGAACTCCCAGCCGGTCAGGAAGCTGTGGACCGCCTCCCGTTCGCTGACCAGCCCGAGGTGCCGGTACACCGCGGGGTTTCGCCAGGCGGGCGCGCCGGCGACCAGGACCTCACCCCGGGACGGCGCGAGGAACCCGGCCATCATGTGCAGCAGCGTCGTCTTGCCCGCCCCGTTCGGGCCGAGCAAGCCGGTCACGCCGGCGGTCAGGCTCATCGTCACGTCGTTGACCGCCACCACGTTGCCGTACCAGCGGGAGACGCCGCGCAGTTCGATGTCGGCGGCCGGGCGCGGCGGGGCGACCGGGCCGGAAGCCACGTGCACGGTACTCATTGGGCCACCCTCCGGTAACGGACCAGCAGGAGCAGGACGCAGGCGGTGACCAGCGCGACGACCGCCAGGCCGTACACCGGGCCGTACGACCCGATGTCCATGCCCTGCAGGTCGAACAGCCAGACCCCGGTGGCCTGGACCACAGTGGACGGACTTGCCAGGAAGGCGAGCTGGCGCGCCGCCGGTCCGCCGATCCCGATGAGAACGCCCACGACCGGCGCCGTCACCACGAACACCGCGACGATCAGGGCCGCCGCGACGGCCCTCCGGCCCGCGAGGGACGCCACCAGCAGCGACAGCGACGAGTACACCGCGGCGACGATGGCAGCCTGGCCCAATCCGGGGAGGAAGTCGAGGACCTCGTTCCAGACCGCCTTCGGCCCGTGTACGGAGAACACGCCGCCGACGAACATGAGCAGCAGCGGGCCGGCCAGCATCAGCCACACCGCGCTCGTCAGTGCGGCGAGCTTGGCCAGCGCGTAGTCGGTGCGGCGCAGCGGCCGGGAGAAGTACAGCGGGAGGACGCCGCCGCGCAGGTCACGCGAGACCAGTTCGGGCGCGGCAGCCGCACAGAACAGGATGGCCAGCAGGGCGACCGAAACGGAAAACTCCGCGTAGCTCATCACCGGTGCACCCTGGGCCCGCACCGCGGTGAGGACCACGGCGACCATGGCGACGATCCCCACCGTCGCCCACGGGAAGATCTTCGCCTTGGCGCTGCGCCCCAGGCCGAACGCGGTGCGCAGGCCGTGCAGGTACAGCGAGCGGATCGCATACCCCCGGCCCAGCCGTGGGCCGGTGTAGCGCTGGTACCCGATGTCGTGGATGACACCGCTAGACATTCGCGGCCTCCGTCCGGAAGAGTTCGGCGACCCGGTGGCGCCGCTGGTCGAGCCGGTGCAGCGGCAGGTCCAGGTCGGCGATCGCCCCGAGCACCACGTCGTAAGTTCCTTCCCCGCCAAGCGGGACCATCAAGCCGCGCGGGTCAATCTCAGGGCGAAGACCTAACGCCGCCAGCCTGGCCGCGAGCTCCTGCGTACCCTCGCCGACCTCGACGGCGAGCACGTCCGTCGCGGTCGTCATCGCGGAGATCCGGTCGGAGCGCAGCAGCCGCCCGCCGTCGATCGCGACCAGCGAGTCGCAGATCCGCTCGACCTCCCCCAGCAGGTGGGAGCAGACGACGACGGAGATGCCGAACTCGGTGCCGATGCGCATGACCAGCGCCAGCATCGCGTCCCGACCGGCGGGGTCGAGGCCGTTGGTCGGCTCGTCCAGCAGGAGCAGATCAGGATCGTGTACGAGCGCCTGAGCGAGCTTCACCCGCTGCTTCATGCCGGTCGAGTAGCCGCCGATCTGGCGGTACCGCTCCTCGTAGAGGCCGACGTGGCGCAGCGCCTCGGACGCGCGCTCCCGGGCCGCCGTGCGCGGCAGGCCGCTGACGCGGGCCATGTGCGTGACGAACTCCGCCGCGACCAGGTCCGGCGGGAGGCAGTCATGCTCGGGCATGTAGCCCACCCGGGCGCGGACCTGCTCGCCGTCGGTCGCCGGGTCGAGGCCGAGGACCCGCACACCGCCGCTCGTCGGCGGCAACAGGCCCAGCAGAATTTTGATCAATGTCGACTTGCCAGCGCCGTTCGCGCCGACCAGCCCCACGACTCCCGGCTCCACGTCGACCGTCAGCTCGGACAGGGCCGTGACGCCGTTCGGGTACCGCTTCGTGAGCAGCTGCGTTGTGATCAGGGACACGCACCCACCGTACGGAACCGGGGCCACTCCCGATATCCGGAACGACCCCGACACGCCCCTGATCTGGACCCGGGGTCCGCTAAGGGGCCGTGAGTGCAAGACTGCCGACATGGAACTCCCGGTACTTCCGCCGATCGAACCGATGCTGGCCACGAGCGTGCCAGAGATCCCGACCGGCGAGGGAATGACGTACGAGCCGAAGTGGGACGGGTTCCGCTGCATCGTGTTCCGCGACGGCGACGAGATCGAGCTGGCCAGCCGTGGCGGCAAGTCGATGACCAGGTACTTCCCCGAGGTCGTCGAGCAGGTGCGGGCCCAGTTCCCGCCGCGCTGCGTGGTCGACGGCGAGATCGTGGTGATCCGCCACGAACCCGACTCGATCCCCAAGCTCGACTTCGAAATGCTCGGGCAGCGCATCCACCCGGCCGCGTCGCGCGTCAAGCTGCTGGCCGAGACGACACCGGCCTCGTTCATCGCGTTCGACCTGCTGGCCGTGGACGACGAATCACTCATGGGCGTCGGGTACGCGTCGCGCCGGGCCCGGCTGGAGGAGGTGCTCGCGGACGTCAAGCCGCCGGTGCACGTCACCGCCGTGACCCACGATCCCGACACCGCGCGCGAGTGGTTCGACGTGCTCGAAGGCGCGGGGCTGGACGGTCTGGTCGCCAAGCCGGCCGACATCCCGTACGTGCCGGGCAAGCGGCTGATGTACAAGATCAAGCATGCCCGGACCGCGGACGCGGTCGTGGCCGGCTTCCGCTGGCACAAGGACGGGCCGATCGTGGGGTCGCTGCTGCTGGGCCTCTACGACGACGCGGGCGTGCTGCACCACGTCGGGGTCAGCGCGTCGTTCAGCAAGGCCCGCCGCGCGGAGTTGGTCGAGGAGCTGGCGCCGTACCGGATCCCCGCCGCCGAGCACCCGTGGGCCGCCTGGACTTCGGCCGAGGCGCACGCCAACGGCACGCAGCGGATGCCGGGCGCGCCGAGCCGCTGGTCGGGCAAGAAGGACCTGGGCTGGGAGCCGCTGCGGCCGGAACTGGTCGTCGAGGTCGGCTACGACGCGATGGAGGGCGACCGCTTCCGGCACACCGCCCAGTTCAAGCGGTGGCGGCTGGACCGCGACGCCCGCTCGTGCACCTATGAACAGCTGGAACGCCCCCTGCGGGTGGACGTCACCGAGGTGCTGGCCGGACGCGTATGACAGCGGGGTGAGCGCGCGCGACGTACGCTCGTACACCGGCGCTCGTCCGGAAAACAGGGGGTACGCGGTGATCCGACGCTCCGTACTGGCGGCTGTCATCGTCATGGTGCTCGCGCTGGCAGGCTGTGTCAGCCCGAACGGCCAGTGGTCGACGCCGGTGGCAGACAAGGCACGCGCGCCGCTCGCCGCGGCCGGCGGTGTCAAGTGGCGGCCCTGCCCCGATGTCGCGAAGGCGTCGCTGGGCCGGCCCCCGGCCAACGTGACGTACGAGTGCGGCACCGTGAACGTGCCCCGGGACTGGGCGAAGCCGAACGGCGGCAAGCAACTCGGCGTCGCGCTGCTGCGGGCCCGGGCGACCCACCAGACCAACCGGATCGGCTCCCTGCTGGTCAATCCCGGCGGGCCGGGCGGCTCCGGGGTCGAACTCGCCACGTACCTGTCGGCCGGGCTGCCCGCCGAGACCACGCAGCGCTTCGACATCGTGGGCTTCGACCCACGCGGCGTCGGCCGGTCCGAGCAGGTCAAGTGCTTCTCCGACGCGCAGTTGGACGCGTCCTTCGGCGCCGACCCGGACCCGGTCTCGCCGGCCGACTTCGACAAGGCGGTCACGCTCGGCCGGACGATGGCGCAGAGCTGCGGCGACAAGTACGGCGACGATCTGCGGCTGTTCTCCACCGAGCAGGCGGCGCGTGACATGGACGCGATCCGCGCGGCGCTGGGCGAGCAGAAGCTCACCTACCTCGGGTACTCGTACGGCACGCTGCTGGGCGCCGTGTACGCGCAACTGTTCCCGACCCGCGTCCGCGCGTTCGTGCTCGACGGGGCTATAGACCCGACGCTCGGTTCGGTGGCGGGCGCCGAGTCACAGGCCAAGGGCTTCGAACGCGCCTTCGACAACTTCGCGGCCTGGTGCCGGGACAACGCCGGCAAATGCCCGATCGCACCCGACGCCCGGGCGGCCGTGACCTCGGCGATCGACTCCGCGCGCCGCAGCCCGGTGCGCGGGCCGGACGGCCGGGCGGCGACGGCCGGCTGGGTGCAGACGGCGGTGATCGCGTCGCTGTACAGCCAGGAGCAGTGGATCCAGCTCGCCACGGCGATCGACAACCTGCGCAAGGGCAACGCGGCCAGCGTGCTGCGGCTGGCCGACTCGTACGCCGAGCGCAACCCCCGCGGCCAGTACTCCAACCTGTTCGACGCGAACATGGTGGTCAACTGCACCGACGACGGGAGCACGCCGCCGGTCGACAAGCTGCGCGCCCTGCAGAACGACTGGCGGACGAAGTACCCGCTGTTCGGCCCGTCCACCGCGCTCAACCTGGTCTGCGCCCAGTGGCCGGGAAAGCGCGATCCATACCCGGCCGGCGCGGCCAAGGGAGCGCCGCCGATCCTGGTCGTCGGCACGACCGGCGACCCGGCCACGCCGTACGAGCAGACCCCCAAGCTGGCCGAGATGCTCGGCGTGGGGGTCGTGCTCACCTGGCAGGGCGAGGGGCACACCGCCTACCCGCAGACCCGCTGCATCACCCAGGCCGTCAACCGGTACCTGATCGACCTGACCGTGCCGGCGAAGGGCACCACCTGCCCGGCGGCCTGAGCCGCCGGGCAGGAAGCGCTACCGGGAGATCCAGGAGAACGGGCCGGGCAGGTCGAAGCGCTGCCTGCGGGTACGCGAGTTCCACGACCAGCGGCCGAAGCGCAGGCTCCACGACGAGAGTCCCCGGCGCCCGACGTTGAGCCGGAACGGGCCGAACTTGACAATCTTGCGGTACATCAGCGGCATGACAGGCACCTCCAGCTAGAGATATCCCTAGATATACCCGCTACCGCGGCACCCCATTCGGGACGCTGCTCACATCGGCATCGGCCACCGGCCGGCGGTCGGCCGAGCGACGGGCGTGCAGGTTCGCCGCGACCAGCGCGGCGATCGTGATCAGCGCCCCGATGAGTTCGGCGATGCCGGGCCGGTACCCGAGCACGATCGCCACCGCGAACGCCGTCACCGGCACGAGGTTCATGAACAGCGCCGCGTTGGCCGCGCCGAGCCGGTGGACCGCGATGTTCCAGGCCAACGACGCGGCGAACGTGCCGGCCAGCACGATGAACGCGATGTCGAAACCCGCCGCCCGCACGTCGGCAGGCGTCGGCGGGTGCTCCCAACCGATCAGGTTCGCCGCGACGGTACAGCCGACGATGGCGCCGGTACCGGCCACGGCGGTCAGGGCGGTGTAGCGCAGCGGCGACCAGGCCGCGAACCGTCCGGCGCCGTGGGTATAGATGGACCAGCCGACGACTGCGGCGAACGCGTACAGGTCACCGATGTTGACGCTGGCCAGGGAGTCGAGGCGGCCCCGGGTGATGACCAGGGCGACGCCGGTGAGCGCGAGCGCGATCAGCGCGAGGGAGACCAACTGCGGGCGTACGCCGTCGCGGGCCCAGCGAACGAGGACGGTCACCAGCGGGGTGAGGGCGGTCATCAGGGCGGCGTTCTGAGGCTGGGTGTGGGTCAGCGCGACGCTCGAGAAGAGGTTGAACCCGGCGAAGCCGACCGCACCGAGCACGGCGGCCTCGACGAACCGGCCCTCGTAGCGCAGCCCGGTGCGCCGCTCCCGCCACACCAGGACCGCGAGAAGGAGCAGCGTCGCCAGAAGGTAGCGGATCGCGGTGAGGTTGAACGGCTCGACGTGGTGGAGGGCATCCCCGACGACCGAGAACGTCACGCCCCAGAACACGACGGCGACAAGCGCGGACACGCCCAAACCCCTTTGTTCGACGATCTTGGAGCGAACGGTAGGGCAAGCGGCCGCGCAGACGCCGAGCTAGTCGAACGGAGTGGGATTGGTCACTTGAGCGACGTGTGACGGACTGCGCTGCTGTCGACCTCTCGACGGCTAGTCCGGTGGGCCTCACCGCACCGGACCTGCCATTACAGGAAGTGCAGCGGGTCGAACTTGTCGATCGGGATGATCCGCACCCTGGGAAGCGGGTGGGTGAAGCAGAGCGCGTCGTCTTCAAGATCGAATATTTCCAGCCCGGCCTCGGTCAGATCAGCGAATCCCGCGTTCAGGTGTTCGGGGAACCCGACGACACCCACCCGGCGGTCGGTGCCCAGAAGACTGGCGATCTGCGGCAGAAAGTCACCGTCATGACTGGCAAGGAGCACATTCCCCGGCCACTGCTCAAGAGCTTCGAGGGTCCGTTGGATACCGATGTCCACGACCTTCTGATTCACACCCGCGAGTGGAATAGGCCGGTACTCCATGCTCAGGAGCGCACGAACGAATGCCGTCGGCAGTTCCCCGGAAGAGCCGTTGAGGAAGAAGAGCGCCTTCACCGGCTGCTCCCACTGCTCCTCAGCGAACCGACGCAGCCGATCCCAACGGGGTCGTTCCTCGGAAGACGGACGGCGGTCCAACACCTCGACGCCCAAGGTCGCGTCGATGTTCTCCCCGTCGACGATGAGGTAGGTCACCGCATTCGTTGATTCGACCACGCTGACACTCCCTAGCCCCTGTCGAGCGTACGTCGCCGCGATCGGAGGGCAGCGAGTCCGTACCGTCAGTTGTTCTTCAGGTCGCGGTCCTTGCTCGGCTGTACCCGCTTGGGCTCCCCCGGCATCTTCGGGTAGTCCGGCGGGTACGGCAGGTCGGCCGCGCCCTGCCGGTCGTACCACTCCAGCAGCGGCGTGAGGTCGTACGCGACCTCGTCGATCGCGGCGTGCGGATCGACACCGGCCGCCAGCCGCGCCGGCACCGTCCGCAGGTCGAAGTCGTCCGGCTCCACGTCGGACAGCTCGTCCCAGGTCACGGGGGTGGAGACGGTCGCGCGGGCGTTGGCGCGCAGGGAGTACGCGCAGGCGATCGTGCGGTCGCGGGCCATCTGGTTGTAGTCGACGAACACCTTGGACCCGCGCTCCTCCTTCCACCACGCGGTCGTCACCAGGTCGGGCCGGCGCCGCTCGACCTCACGGGCGAACGCGATCGCGGCGTGCCGCACGTCGACGAAGGTCCAGTCAGGCCTGATCCGGACGTAGATGTGCACGCCCCGGCCGCCGGACGTCTTCGGGTAGCCGGTCCAGCCCAGCTCGTCGAGGATCTCGCGGACCGTGCCGGCCACCTTCACCGCGTCGGCGAAGTCCGTGCCGGGCTGCGGGTCAAGGTCGATGCGCAGTTCGTCCGGGCGCTCGACATCGGCGCGGCGCACCGGCCAGGGATGGAACACGACCGTGTTCATCTGCGCGGCCCACACCACGTGCGCGAGGTCGGCCGGGCAGAGTTCGTCGGCGCTGCGCCCGCTCGGAAACGTGATCTTCGCGGTCTCGACCCACGGCGGTACGCCGCGCGCCGGCACCCGCTTCTGGAAGAACATCTCGCCGCCGACGCCGTCGGGGAAGCGCTGCAGCGTCGTCGGCCGGTCGCGCAGCGACCGCAGGATCGCGTCCCCCGCCGCGAGGTAGTACTCGACCACGTCCCGCTTGGTGAACCCGCGCTCGGGGAACGTCACCCGGTCCGGGCTGCTGACCCGGACCCGCCGGCCCGCTACCTCGAGGTGCAGATCGTCCGCCATGACCGCCCACCATACGCCGACCGGCGGCGACTGATGTTGTATTGAAGCCATGGAGCACCAGACCCAGAAGCCAGAAATGCACAAGACCGAGGACGAGTGGCGGCAGACGCTGTCCCCGGCGGAGTACCACGTGCTGCGCGAGGCCGGCACGGAACGACCCTGGACCGGTGAGTACGTCTCCACCACCACCAAGGGCGTGTACCGCTGCCGTGCCTGCGGGGCGGAGTTGTTCTCCAGCGACACCAAGTTCGAAAGCCACTGCGGCTGGCCCAGCTACTGGAGCCCCCTCGCGGAGGATCGGGTACGCCTCCTGGAGGACACCGCGCTGGGCATGCGGCGGATCGAGGTGCGCTGTGCCCGGTGCGATTCCCACCTGGGCCACGTCTTCGAGGGCGAGGGCTACCCGACCCCCACCGACCTCCGGTACTGCATCAACTCGATCAGCCTGACCCTGGAGCCCCTCGGGGAGGTACCGGCCGACCAGTAGGTTGAGCGGGTGATCCTCCGGACCGCGCGCTTCGCCGAACTCGACGCCGCCACGCTGTACGCCCTGCTGCGGCTGCGGGTAGACGTGTTCGTGGTGGAGCAGACCTGCCCGTACCCGGAACTGGACGGCCGGGACGTCGAGCCCGGCACCGTCCACGTCTGGCTCGACCAGGACGGGCGCCCCGCGTCGTACCTGCGGATCCTGGAGGATCCGGGCGCGGCGCGGATCGGGCGGGTCTGCACCGCCGCCACACATCGCGGCGACGGTCTGGCCGCTCGCCTGGTGGCGGCGGCGCTCGACCTGATCGGTACGCGGCCTGCCGTCCTGGACGCGCAGGCGCACCTCGCCGACTTCTACGCCCGGTTCGGCTTCGAGGTCAGCGGGGCGCAGTTCGTCGAGGACGGCATCCCGCACGTACCGATGCGGCGGAAGCCCTGAGGCAACGCCCTGAGGCAACGCGTTAGGGCAACGCGTTAGGGCAGCGCTGCGACCAGGTCGCCGACGGACCGGCGCCGGCCGGTGAAGAACGGGATCTCCTCGCGGACGTGCCGGCGGGCGCCGGAGGCGCGCAGGTCACGCATGAGGTCGACGATGCGGTGCAGTTCGTCGGCCTCGAACGCGAGCATCCACTCGTAGTCGCCGAGCGCGAACGCCGCGACCGTGTTGGCCCGCACGTCCGGGTAGCCCCGCGCCATCCGGCCGTGCTCGGCCAGCAGGGCCCGGCGCTCCTCGTCGGGCAGCAGGTACCACTCGTACGAGCGCACGAACGGGTAGACGCAGACGTAGTCGCGGGGGTGCTCGTCGGCGAGGAACGCCGGCAGGTGGCTCTTGTTGAACTCCGCCGGGCGGTGCAGCGCCATCTGCGACCACACCGGTTCGAGGTTGTGCCCCAGCGCGGTGCGCCGCAGCATCCCGTACGCCTCCTGCAGTGCGTCGGGGCTGGACGAGTGCCACCACACCATCAGGTCGGCGTCGGCCCGCAGGCCGGACACGTCGTAGGTGCCGCGCACCACGACGTCCTTGTCGGCCAACTGGGCGAACAGAGCCTCGACCTCGGCGGCCATCTCGTCGCGCGGCGCCGGACCGAGCGGGTCGTCGACCCGGAACACCGACCACATCGTGTACCGGATGGTGGCGTTGAGGTCCCGGATACGGGCTGCGTTGGTCTGCGACTCGGTCTCGGTCATGACGTCAATCCTTCCAGAACTCGGTCGGCGGCTACCCAGCCGGACCGGACGCAGGCGGGGATGCCGACCCCGTCATAGGCTGCGCCGGCGAGGGCGACGGTCGCCGGCACGCTGGCCCGGGCGGAGGCGACCCGTTCGAGGTGGCCCGGGGCGTACTGCGGCAGCGCGCCGCCCCAGCGCTGTACCCGCGACTCGATCGGCGCCGGCAGCGGCCGGCCCAGCAGCTGGCCCAGCTCGGCGTGGGCGAGGTCCACCAGCTCGGGATCGGAGCGCTGCAGGACCCGCTCGTCGCCGTAGCGGCCCAGCGACGTCCGCACGAGGGTCACCCCTGGCCGGCGCATGTGCGCCCACTTCCGGTCGAAGAAGGTGGCGGCCTTCACCGCATACCCTTCCGTCGCCGGCACGAGCAGCCCCGACAGCTCGGGCAACTCGACCTCGGGCAGGGCGAGGGTGACGAGCGCGACGCTGGCGTAGTCGAGCGTGCCGACGAGCGTGGAAGCGCCGGGGGCGACCTCGGCCAGCAGCCGCGCGGCCGGTGTCGCCGGGGTCGCGAGGACCACCGCGTCGCACGCGATCGTCTCCGGGTCCCGGGTGGAGCCGACGGTCACCTGCCAGCCCGCGCCGGCCGGCGTGATCGACCGGACCGGCAGCCCGAGCCGGAGGTCGACCCCGCCCAGGCGGTCGGCCACGGCCGACACCAGGCGCCCCACTCCCCCGACGATCGTGCCGAAGATCGGCCCGCTGCTCGCCGGCCGGGCGGCCAGCGCCGCGCGTACCGCGCCGACCAGGGTGTGCTCGCGCCGAGCGGTCGCGGCGAGGGCGGGCATGGTCACCGCGAGGGAGAGGTGGTCGGCGCGGCCCGCGTACACCCCGCCGAGCATCGGGTCGACGAGCCGGTCGGCCACCTCGTCGCCGAGACGCCGACGCACGAGCACGCCGACGCCCGTGTCCTCCTCGGGCCCCAGGAGCGGCCGGCCGCCGTCGTGGTCGCGCTCCGGAGCGGCCGCTGCGACCCCGTCGAGGGCATCCAGATCACCGGGTACGCCCATCAGCGTGCCCGCCGGCATCGGCCGCAGCTGCCCGTCGACGGCGAGCGCCGCCTTGCCGATCGCCGGGTACACCAGCGAGTCCGCCAGCCCGACCGCGTTCACCAGCTCGATCGCGGCGCTCGGGTTGCCCTGCGGGTCCCGGACCGCGAACGCCTCCGCGCCGAGCTCGACCGGCCCGCCGGCGATCTCGGTCGTGTGAAGTTTTCCGCCCAGCCGGGAGCCCTGCTCCACGAGCACCACTTCGGCGCCCCGCTCGACCAGCCGCTGCGCGGCGGCCAACCCGCTGATACCGCCCCCGACGACGACGATGCGCATGTACCTATCGTCCCCGGGTCAGCGCGCCGACAGCTCGTGGACCAGCTCGACGACGCTGGTCAGCACCTCAGGGTTGGTGTCCGGAAGCACGCCGTGCCCGAGGTTGAACACGTGTCCCGGGGCGGCCCGGCCCTCGTCGAGCACCCGGCGTACCTCCGCTTCGATCACGTCGGCCGGCGCGAAGAGCGTGCAGGGGTCCAGGTTGCCCTGCACCGCCTTGTCCGGCCCGATGCGCCGGGTGGCGACGTCGAGCGGGGTACGCCAGTCCACGCCGACCACATCGGCCCCGGCTTCGCCCATGGCGCCGAGCAGTTCGGCGGTACCGACCCCGAAGTGGATCTTCGGGACCTCGGTGATCCCGTCCAGCACGGCCTTCGAGTGCGGCAGCACGTACCGGCGGTAGTCGGCTTGCGACAGCGCGCCGGCCCACGAGTCGAAGAGCTGGACGGCAGAGACGCCGGCGTCCACCTGTACCCGCAGGAACGTCTGCGTGATCTCGGCGAGCCGGGCGCACAGCGCGTGCCAGACGTTCGGTGCGGTGTACATGAGCGCCTTGGTCTTGGCGTGCGTACGCGACGGGCCGCCCTCGACGAGGTAGCTCGCGAGGGTGAACGGCGCCCCGGCGAACCCGATGAGCGGCGTGGCGCCCAGCTCGGGCAGCAGCAGCCGGATCGCCTCGGTGACGTAGTCGACCTGCTCGGGCGCGAGCGACGGGATCGCCTCGACGTCGGCGAGGGTCCTTACCGGCTTGTCGACGACCGGTCCGGTGCCCGGCACGATGTCCAGGTCGACCCCGGCGGCCGCGACCGGCACCACGATGTCGCTGAAGAGGATCGCGGCGTCCACCCCGTGCCGGCGTACGGGCTGCAGCGTGATCTCGCAGACCAGGTCCGGGCGCCGGCAGGACTCCAGCATGCCGATACCGGAGCGCACCTCGCGGTACTCGGGCAGCGAGCGCCCGGCCTGGCGCATGAACCAGACGGGCGTGTACGGCACCGGTTCACGGCGGCAGGCGCGCAGGAACGGGGACTCGGCGAGGGCAGGCTGGAGAGATTCGCTCATCGCACGCCATCGTGCCACGCGCCGCCTGCGGCACCTCAATTAGGGACACGCGGTTCACTGATCCAGCACGCGTGGTGACCGGACGAACCCGAAATGACCGACTCCCGGTGACGCAAGCGGCACGCTTCTCGGCGCGGCGGGCCCGCTTAGCGGCCACTCGGGCCTACGCTTCGTCGTATGGCGCCCTCGACCGTCCCCCCGGAGGCGTTCACCCGCGCCGTCGCCCGGCTGCAAGCCGGGCAGCACCGACCCGAGATCATCCTCGAGGAGGTGCCCGCGCCACAGCGGCTCGCGCCCTTCGGGTACGCGATGAGCGGCACCGTGATGCGCGACGGCGACGAGGTGGCGACGGGGCGACTCATCCTGCTGCACGACCCCGCCGGACACGAGGCGTGGGAGGGCACGACGCGGCTCGTCACGTACGTGACGGCGGAGCTCGAGCCCGAACTCGCCGCCGACCCGATGCTGCCCGACGTGGGTTGGAGCTGGCTGTTGGACGCCTTGGCGAGCCACGGCGCTGCCTACACCGCGATCGGCGGCACCGTGACGCAGACGCTGTCGACCCGGTTCGGCACCCTGGCCGGGCCGCCCGGCACGGCCGACGTCGAGATCCGCGCGTCCTGGACCCCGCTCGACGAGGATCTGGCCATCCACCTGGAAGGGTGGTGCGCGCTGCTCGCCCTGACCGCCGGGCTGCCGCCACCGGGCGTGACCGCGCTGCCCGAGCCGCGCCCACCCATGCCCGCTGCCCGGGCCTGACGGGGCGCTCACCGGCACGGAGAACCCGACGCGCCGACCCAGCTGCACCTACCCGGAACGCCCGCGCCGTACCGTAGGCGACGTGACCGACGAAGCCCCCCAAAGCCGTCGGGACGCGGAAGAGCCGTCGGCGTCGCCCGCCTCGGTCCTGCTCACCGCACCCCGTGACGGCACACCGTCCCCTGTGACCACGCCGGCCGAGTTGGCGGAGGTGGCCCGGCGCTTCGCCGCCGGCACCGGTCCCGTGGCGGTGGACGCCGAACGCGCCTCGGGCTACCGGTACTCGCAGCGGGCCTACCTGGTGCAGTTGCGGCGGGAGGGCGCCGGAACGGCCCTCATCGACCCGATCCCGCTGTCCGACCTGACCGTGCTCAACGAGGCGATCGCCGACGCGGAGTGGATCCTGCACGCGGCCAGCCAGGATCTACCCTGCCTGGCCGAGGTGGGCCTGCTGCCCCAGCGGCTGTTCGACACGGAACTCGCCGCCCGGCTGGCCGGCTTCGAGCGGGTCGGCTTGGCCGCCCTGACGGAGTCGCTGCTCGGGTACGCCCTGGAGAAGCACCACTCGGCCGCCGACTGGTCGACCCGGCCGCTGCCCGAGTCGTGGCTGAGCTACGCGGCGCTCGACGTCGAACTGCTGAGCGACCTGCGCGAGGCCCTCGCGGCCGAACTGGAGCGCCAGGGCAAGGCACAGTGGGCGGCCGAGGAGTTCGCCGCGCTCGTGGCGAGCGCCGGCCAGCCGCCCCGCGTCCGCCCCGACCCGTGGCGGCGCACCTCGGGCATCCACCGGGTACGCGGAGCGCGTGCCCTCTCGCGGGTACGCGCCCTCTGGTACGCGCGGGACGCGATCGCGGCCCGCCGGGACGCCACGCCTACCCGGGTGCTGCCCGATGCCGCGATCGTCGCCGCCGCCGCGGGCGACCCGAAGGACGAACGGGCGCTCATCGCGCTGCCCGGCTTCGCCGGCCGGTCGGTACGCCGACTGGCCGGCACCTGGCTCGACGCGCTCAGTGAGGCCCGCACGCTGTCCGACTCGGAACTGCCGGTCACGCTGCCGACGGAGGGGCCACCGCCGCCGCACCGGTGGGCCGAGCGGGACCCCGACGCCGCCGCGCGCCTGGCCCGCTGCCGGGAACTGGTCAGCGGCATCGCCTCAACGCACCGGCTTCCTCCGGAAAACCTGATCACGCCCGACACGGTGCGCCGGCTGGCCTGGTCCCCGCCCGACCCGCTGGACGAGGAGACGGTGCGGGAGGTGCTGGCCGGGTTCGGCGCCCGGCGCTGGCAGATCGAACTGACGGCAGCCGGCCTGACGGACGCGCTGCGC
The DNA here is from genome assembly GCF_011947225.1 of Planosporangium flavigriseum. Classification (GTDB taxonomy): domain Bacteria; phylum Actinomycetota; class Actinomycetes; order Mycobacteriales; family Micromonosporaceae; genus Planosporangium; species Planosporangium flavigriseum. Next base: position 64,133 of record NZ_JAATVW010000003.1, read on the forward strand.
GCTCCGGCCGAGTAGCCCCCTTCCGCGTCGATCTAGGAGGAGTGGCCCGCTGGCGCCCGTTTTGTGGCGCCATTCTTCCTAGATCGACGTGTGCCGCCCGCGATCGGCGGCAAGATAAACCGTCAGTGTGGGTCGCGCCACAACGGTCACCTCTACCGGTGACCCTACTGGCGAGTAACATCTGCGGAAAAGACCGTCCGCAAGGAGGCTCTCCGTGCCCCGTACCGTCCGCGACGTCGTCTTCGTCGACGGTGTGCGCACCCCTTTCGGCAAGGCCGGAGGGATGTACGCGAACACCCGCGCCGATGATCTCGTCATCCGCTGCATCCGTGAGCTGCTGCGGCGTAACCCGCAGCTGCCGCCCGAGCGCGTCGAGGAGGTCGCGATCGCCGCGACCACCCAGATCGGCGACCAGGGCCTGACGCTCGGCCGGACCGCCGCCCTGCTGTCCGGTCTGCCCAAGACCACTCCCGGCTACTCCATCGACCGCATGTGCGCGGGCGCGATGACCGCGGTCACCACGGTCTCGTCCAGCATCGCCATGGGCGCCCTCGACATCGCCATCGCCGGCGGCGTCGAGCACATGGGCCGCCACCCGATGGGCGAGGGCGTCGACCCCAACCCGCGCATCATCGCCGAGAAGCTGGTCGACCCGTCCGCGCTGGTCATGGGCTCCACCGCGGAGAACCTGCACGACCGGCTACCGGAAATCACCAAGCAGCGAGTCGACGCCTTCGCGCTCGCCTCGCAGCAGAAGACCGCGAAGGCGTACGCCAACGGCAAGCTCCAGCCCGACCTGGTGCCGGTCGCCGTGCGCGACCCGGCGACCGGCTGGGGTCTGGCCAGCGCCGACGAGGCGCCGCGCGAGACCAGCCTGGAGAAGCTCGCCACGCTGAAGACGCCGTTCCGCCCGCACGGCCGGGTCACCGCGGGCAACGCGGCCGGCCTCAACGACGGCGCCACCGCCGCGATCATCGCGGCCGAGGACGTCGCCCGGGAGCTGGGCCTGCCGGTCGGTATGCGGCTGGTCAGCTACGGCTTCGTCGGCGTGGAGCCGGAGATCATGGGGTACGGCCCGGTCCCGTCGACGGAGAAGGCGCTGAAGATCGCCGGCCTGACCATCGACGACATCGGCCTGTTCGAGCTCAACGAGGCGTTCGCCGTCCAGGTACTGGCGTTCATGGACCACTTCGGCATCGCCGACGACGACCCGCGGGTGAACCCGTGGGGTGGCGCCATCGCCATCGGCCACCCCCTCGCCTCCTCCGGCATCCGCCTGATGACGCAGCTGTCGCGGCAGTTCGCCGAGCACCCCGAGGTGCGGTACGGCCTGACCGCGATGTGCATCGGCATCGGCATGGGCGGCACGGTCATCTGGGAGAACCCGAACTGGGAGGGCAACAAGTGACGCAGCCAACCAACGAGGTCGTCACCAAGGCACTCGTACGCTTCATCGCCGTCCCCGGCCTGGACGGCGAGGCCGCGCTCATCACGCTCGACAACGGGTTCGACCACACCAAGCCCAACACGTTCGGCCCCGGTGGTCTCGCCAGCCTGGACGCCGCGATCTCCACCGCGCTCGAGCGCAACCCGCGGTTCATCGCGGTAACCGGCAAGCCGTACATCTTCTGTGTCGGCGCGGACGTCACCGTCATCCCGCAGGCCCGCTCCCGCTCCGAGGTGCTCGAGACCGGCCGGACCGGTCACCGCATCTTCAAGCGGCTGAAGGACTCGCAGATCCCGACGTTCGCGTTCGTCAACGGCGCGGCGATGGGCGGCGGCCTGGAGCTGGCGCTGCACTGCCACTACCGGACGCTGTCGACCGGTGCGGCCGCGCTCGCGCTGCCCGAGGTCTCGCTCGGCCTGGTACCCGGCTGGGGCGGCACGCAACTGCTGCCCAACCTGATCGGCATCCCCGGCGCGGCGCAGGTCATCATTCAGAACCCGCTGATGATGAACAAGATGCTCAAGCCCAAACAGGCGCGGGAGATGGGCATCGCCGACGAGCTGTTCGAGGCTGCCGACTTCCTGGAGCGGTCGCTCGAATGGGCCGCCGGCGTGGTTCGCGGCGACATCACGGTGCAGCGCCCCGAGGTCGACCGGGACATGTGGGACGGCGTGCTGTTCTTTGCCAAGCAGCAGCTCGACGAGCGGCTGCACGGCGCGCACCCCGCCGCGTACAAGGCCCTGGAACTGCTGGGCCTGGCCAAGGACGCGACGTTCTCCGACGGCACCGCCGCCGAGGACGAGGCCCTCGCCGACCTGGTGATGAGCGAGGAGCTGCGCAGCGGCCTGTACTCGTTCGATCTGGTGCAGCGGCGGGCCAAGCGGCCGGCCGGGGCGCCGGACAAGGGCCTGGCCCGCGACGTCACCAAGGTCGGCATCGTCGGCGCCGGTCTCATGGCGTCGCAGCTCGCGCTGTTGTTCGCCCGCCGCCTGGAGGTGCCGGTCGTCCTGACCGACCTCGACCAGGCCCGGGTCGACAAGGGCGTCGGGTATGTCCACGCCGAGATCGACAAGCAGGTGTCGAAGGGCCGCATGGACGCCGGCAAGGCCGCCAAGTACAAGGGCCTGGTCAGCGGCTCGGTCGACAAGGGCGCCTTCGCCGACGCAGACTTCGTCATCGAGGCCGTCTTCGAGGACCTGGGCGTCAAGAAGCAGGTCTGGGCCGAGATCGAGAAGATCGTCAAGCCCGAGGCCGTGCTGGCGACCAACACCTCGTCGCTGTCGGTCACTGAGATGGCCGCCGACCTGGAGCACCCCGAGCGGGTCGTCGGCTTCCACTTCTTCAACCCGGTCGCGATGATGCCGCTGCTGGAGATCGTCCGGGCGGAGAGGACCGACGACGCGACGCTCGCGACCGCGTTCGCTGTCGGCAAGAAGCTGAAGAAGTCCTGCGTACTGGTGAAGGACGCCCCGGCGTTCGTGGTCAACCGGCTGCTCACCCGGTTCCTGGGTGAGATCTTCGCCGCGGTCGACGCCGGTACGCCGCTGGACGTCGCGAACTCCGCGCTCGACCCGCTCGGCCTGCCCATGCGCCCGCTGGCGCTGCTGCAGCTCGTCGGGCCGGGCGTGGCGCACCACGTGGCCGGGACCATGCACGGGGCGTTCCCGGACCGGTACGGCGTCAGCGCCAACCTCGCCCGGATCGTCGAGGCGGGCAAGCCGGGCTTCCTCACCTCCGACGGCGAGGTCGACCCCGAGGTCGCCGCGCTGCTCCAGGTGGGCGACTCCCCGCTCACCGCGGATGAGGTCCGGACCCGGGCCCTGGACGCGCTCGCCCAGGAGATCCGCCTGATGCTCGACGAGGGCGTCGTGGCGGAGGCGCAGGACATCGACCTGTGCATGATCCTCGGTGCGGGTTGGCCGTTCCACCTGGGCGGCGTCACGCCGTACCTGGACCGGACGGGCACCTCGGAGAAGGTCACCGGTAAGCGGTTCCTGCCGAAGGGTGTGGCGAGCCTGCCCGCCTGACGGTCTTTCGGCAAGAGGGGCGCCCTCCTCCGCGTTTTCGTGGAGGAGGGCGCCCCTCTGCATGATCGAACAGATGTCACAGTCGACACGCCGCGGAAAGGGGTGGCGCGCCACCGGGGATTCAACAGAATCGACGGATGCCTCTGCCACAGCTACAACGCATCCGTTGGGCGGTCCGCAGCGCCCTCGCGCTGGGCGTGGCCGCCTCGGTCGCAGCCAACATCCTGCACGCCCAACCCAACCCGGTCAGCCAGGTCATCGCCGCCTGGCCGCCGCTGGCGCTGCTGCTCACCGTCGAGCTGATCTCCCGAATACCGGTGCACCGCCGTTCCCTGGCCGCAGTGCGAATCATCGCGACCTCGACGATCGCCGGCATCGCCGCCTGGGTGTCGTACTGGCACATGGTCGGCGTCGCGGCGCGGTACGGCGAGACCGGACCATCGCCGTACCTGCTCCCGCTGTCGGTGGACGGCCTGATCGTCGTCGCCAGCGTGAGCCTGGTCGAGTTGGCCGGCCGGATCCGGACGCTCGAAACAGCCGCGGCCGAGGCCGGGGTCGAGGTCACGGCCGACAATCCGGCCGAGGCCGTGGTCGAGGTCACGGCCGACAAGCCGGCCGAGGTCGAGACCGTCATTGTCGAGCCGGCCACCGTCGAGCCGGCCACCGTCGCCGTCCCGGATGACGCCCAGCCCAAGCGGTCGCCGGCACGCCGGGCCAGCCAGCCCCGCGCCACGAAGACCGCACCGGCCAAGGCCACAAAGGCCGCGCCACGTAAGCGGGCCACAACGAAGGCGACCTCGACCACCGCTGCCCCGACTGTGACGGCCCCGGCTGTGACGGCCCCCGCCGTGACGGCCCCCGCCGAGACCCCGCCGGTGACACCGCGCCCCGTCGGCCGCGACCTGCCAGCGGCTGAGCTGCTCAAGCTGGCCGAGCAGCTGAAGGCCGAACGGCCCGGCCTGACCCAGGCTGCGATCGCCGGCGAACTGGGCGTCACCACCCACCGCCTGCAGCAGGCCAAGCGCCAAGCCGTCGCCGCCTGATCCGCCCTCTCCATGATCACCCGGAGTTTTGGGCGCCATGACACCCAAAACTCCGGGTGATCATGGTGAAGTCGACGGGGGAACAGCCGCTGACCCGGTAAGCAGCGGCGTAGTGGCGGCGGCCGGCAGGCGTACCGTCACCTCCAGTCCCCCACCGTCAAGAGCGACCGCGGTCACCGCGCCGCCGTGCGCGTCGCACACCGCCCGCACGATGGACAGCCCGAGCCCGGAGCCCCGCGCGCCGGTCCGTTCCCGCCCACCGCGCCGGAACGGTTCGAACAGCCCCGGTACGTCCGCGGCCTCCACCTCGAAGCCGGTGTTACCCACCACGAGCCACGCCTGGGTGTCGTCGGCCCAGGTGCGTACCCAGATCCGACCGCCCAGGTGGTTGTAGCGCACAGCGTTCTCGATGAGGTTGCCGGCGAGGCGTTCGAGCAGGCCAGGATCGCCGACCACGGGCGCCGGGGCCAGCTCGGTCGTCACGTCCAGGCTGAGCCGGGAGGTCTCCTGGCGTACCGACGCGCACGCCGTCGACACGCCCGTGGCCAGGTCGGCCGGCACCTTGCGGGCCAGCCGCCGCCCCGCCTGGGCCTCCGTACGGGCGAGCAGCAGCAGCGAGTCCACGAGCGCGTTGGCCCGGATGGAGGCGTCGCGCACGACGGTGCCCATCCGGCGCAGGTCGGCCACGTCGGCGTCGGGGTCCGCGAGGGTCACATCGATCTCGGTACGCATGACGGTGAGCGGGGTGCGCAGCTCGTGAGACGCGTTGGCGACGAAGCGCTTCTGGCTTTCGAACGCGGTGCCGATCCGGTCGAGCATGGCGTCGAACGTGGCGGCGAGTTCGGCAACCTCGTCGTTCGCGCCGTCGTAGCGGATGCGCTCGTCGAGCGTCTCCCCCGACAGCCGCCGGGCGGCGGCGGTGACGGCGTGCAGCGGCCGCAGCGCCCGGCCGGCCACAAGGTAGGCCCCGATCACCCCGGCGGCACCGATCGCGAGCAGCGCCCCGGCACCCTTGACCAGAAGTTCCCGCTCGGCGGTGCGCATCAGCCCGTCCTGCCAGGCCCGGGCGTCCACGGTCCGCCCGTCGGCGAGCTGCACCTGAGTACCGGCGCGGAGCTGGTCGGACGGGTGCAGTGCGGAGCTGACGACGGTCCACGACAGCAGGACCAGTACCGCGCCCGCACCGATGAGCAGGATGCCGTTGAGCAGGGTGAGCCGCAGCCGCAGCGTCGGGCGGGGACGCCGTCGACTGCGCGCGTCGTAAAGGGTCACGTGGCGGTCTCCTCGGCGCGAAGCCGGTACCCGGCTCCGACGACGGTCTCGATCAACGCCGGCTCGCCCAGCTTCTTGCGCAGCGTCATCATTGTGACCCGTACCGTCGTCGTGAACGGGTCGGCGTTGGCGTCCCACACCCGTTCCAGCAGCTCCTCGCTGGACACCACCGCTCCGTCCGCTTTGAGCAGCTCCTCCAGCACCCCGAACTCCTTGCGGGTCAGGTCAATCGGCCGGCCGGCCCTGGTCACCACGTGCCGGGCCTGGTCGAGTACGAGGTCCGCCACGGTGAGCACGGGCGGCGTGGCCGGAGTGGCCCGCCGCCCCAGCGCCTGCACCCGGGCCACCAGCTCGGCGAAGTCGAACGGCTTGGGCAGGTAGTCGTCCGCGCCGAGCTGGAGCCCCTCGACCCGGTCGGCGACGCTGCCGCTGGCCGTCAACATCAGTACCCGGGTCAGGGCCCCCGACGACACCAGCGCCGCGCAGATCTCGTCGCCGTGCATTCCCGGCAGGTCCCGGTCGAGCACCACGACGTCGTACCGCGTGATGAAGGCCATCTCGTGGCCGTCGGTCCCGTCGTAGGCCACGTCGACCGCCATACCCGCGCGCCGCAGCCCGCGCGCGATCGCGTCGGCAAGGTTGCTCTCGTCCTCGACCACGAGTACCCGCACCCGGTCATCTCCTCCCACGCCGCCCAGCACAACGGGCCGGGCGTGAAGTCTGCGTGAGCCACGCTAGTGCGCACCGCCCCGCTCCGGTCAGGAGGCCCGCCAGACGCGCACCAACCCGCCCTTCGGCAGCTTCAGTTCGGCCAGCCACTCACCGAGGTCGATGACGGGCCCGGTGGGATGCCCCGTCTCGCCATTGTGCGCGCACGCGCGCTCCGACGGGGCGAGCGACGCGTCAGCGGCCGCTTCGGCCGTTCGAGACCACGCGCGTGCGGGGCAGCGTGGGGTCTTCCAGCCCGGTCATCCACTCGGTCACCTGTCGGGCGACGTCCTGGGCGGTGAGCCCGAGGGCCGCGAGGATCTCCGCGCGGCTGCCGTGCGGGTGCCAGTCCCGCGGTACGCCGAGGTCACGCAGGGGAACCCACACGTCTGCGTCGCGCAGCGCCTTGGCGACCGCGTCGCCGACGCCGCCGGTGCGCACGCCGTCCTCCACGGTCACCACGAGCCGGTGCTCCCGGGCCAGCCCGACGATCTCGTCCGGCACGGGGCGGACCCAGCGCGGGTCGACGACGGTCACGCCGTACCCCTGCTCGCTCAACCGCGCGGCGACCTCGACGCCGAGGTGGGCGAACGCGCCGACCGCGACGAGCAGGACGTCGCGTCGCTCGGCCCGGGCCAGGACGTCAACGGTGCCGACGCGGTCGATCGCGGGCAGGTCCGCGGCGACCGTACCGGTCGGGAAGCGCAGGATCGTCGGGCCGTCGGTGACCGCCACCGCCTCGCGAAGCTCCTCGCGCAGGGTCGCGGCGTCGCGCGGCGCGGCGATCCGCAGGCCCGGCACCACCCCGAAGACCGACATGTCCCACATGCCGTAGTGGCTGGGGCCGTCCGGCCCCGTGATGCCCGCCCGGTCGAGCACGATGGTGACGGGCAGCTTGTGCATCGCCACGTCGAGCAGGACCTGGTCGAAGGCCCGGTTGAGGAACGTCGCGTACACCGCGACGACCGGGTGCAGCCCACCGATCGCGAGCCCGGCCGCCGAGGTGATGGCGTGCTGCTCGGCGATGCCGACGTCATAGGCGCGCTCGGGGTACCTGCGCATGAGTTTGGCGATGCCGGTCGGCTCGGCCATGGCCGCGGTGATGCCGACCACGTCCGGCCGCTCGTCGGCGATCGCGACGAGTTCATCGGCGAAGACGCTGGTCCACTTCACCGAGGCCGGCGCGAGCAGCTTGCCGGTCTGCGGGTCGAACGCGCCCGGGCCGTGGAAACAGTCGGCCTCATGCTCCTCGGCCGGCTGGTAGCCGTACCCCTTGCGGGTGACCGCGTGCACGATGACCGGGCCGCCGAACGCCCTGGCCCGGCGCAGGGCCGACTCCATCGCGGCCAGGTCGTGCCCGTCGACCGCGCCGACGTACTTGATGCCGAGATCTTCGAACATCGCCTGCGGCGAGACGGCGTCCTTGAGGCCCTTCTTGAGGCCGTGCAGCACCTCGTAGAGCGGCCCGCCGACCACCGGCGTGTGCCCGAGGGCCTCCTTGAACAGGTCGAGGACCTTCTCGTACCCGGGGCTCAGGCGCAGCGTCGCCAGGTGGTCGGCCAGGCCCCCGATCGTCGGCGCGTACGAGCGGCCGTTGTCGTTGACGACGATGACCACGGGGTTCTTGGCCGCGGCGATGTTGTTGAGCGCCTCCCAGCACATGCCCCCGGTCAGCGCGCCGTCGCCGACCACGGCCACGACGTGCCGCTTCTCGCCGCGCAGCGCGAACGCCTTGGCGAGACCGTCGGCATAGGACAGCGCCGTGGAGGCGTGCGAGTTCTCGATGATGTCGTGCTCGCTCTCGCCCTGGCTCGGGTAGCCCGACAGGCCGCCGCGCTGGCGCAGCGCGTCGAAGCCCTCCTGGCGGCCGGTCACGATTTTGTGCACGTACGCCTGGTGGCCGGTGTCGAAAAGGATCTTGTCCTTGGGCGAGTCGAACACGCGGTGCAGCGCGAGCGTGAGCTCCACGACGCCGAGGTTGGGGCCCAGGTGGCCACCGGTGCGCGAGACCTTCGCGACGAGGAAGTCGCGAATCTCGGCGGCGAGCAGGGTCAGCTGCTCACTCGTCAGGCCCCTGAGGTCGCGCGGGTCTCGGATCGTGCCGATAACACTGGCTGGGCCCTCAGAAGCGCTCATGACGGGCCAGTCTAGCGGGGCGTCGCATCCGATCATCGGGACCGATCATTCCTACACATTTCCCTCACATACCCTACGATCACCGGGAGTTACGGGACTGATGGCACCCGCAACTCCCGGTGATCACGAGACTGGCGTGAGAAGGCCCACGAGCTCCACGTGCTGCGTCATGGGGTAGGCATCAAAACCACGCAACTTCGACAGCCGCCAGCCGCGCTCGCGGAACGTCGCCACGTCCCGGGCGAACGCGGCCGGGTCGCAGGAGACGTACGCGACCGCACGAGGGTGCCGGGCGGTCACCGCAGCGACCACCTCCCGGCCGATACCCGCCCGCGGCGGGTCCAGCACGACCAGGTCCACGCTGCGCCAGCGCGGGTTGCCCAGCACGGTGCCGACGTCCCCGGCCACCACGCGTACCTGCGGCAGGTCGGCGAGGTTGCGCCGGGCCGCGGTGACCCCGCCCGGCGAGGACTCCACGATCGTCACCCGCCCCTCCGGGCCGAGCGCGGGCGCGAGCGCCGCGGCGAACAGCCCGGCCCCGCCGTACAGGTCCCAGGCCCGCTCCCCCGGCCGGGGTTGGAGGAAGTCCAGAACCGCGCCCGCGAGCGCGTCCGGCGCGGCCGGGTGGACCTGCCAGAACCCGGTCGCGTCGATCTTCCATTCGCGGCCCACCGCACGTTCGCGGACCAGGCGCGGCCCGGAGACCAGGCGGGGTGTCCGGCCGCCCCGCGGCCTGGTGAAGATGGTGAGATCACCGCACGACGAGGCCACCACCTCAACCCCGCCACCCTTCACCGGCCAGGTGCGGTCGGTCACCGGCGCCTCCTGGATCCGCTCGTGCGCGATCAGGCAGCGGTCGATGGGGATGATGTCGTGCGAGCGGTGCTTGCGGAACCCCGGCCGGCCGGCCGCGTCCACGGCGTACTGCACCCGCGTCCGCCAACCGAGCGGCCCGCCGGGCAGCGGCTCCACGCGTACCCCGAGGTCGTCCACCTCGGCGACGGTGAAGCCGCCGATCCGGGTGAGCAACTCCCGCACCACGGCGGTCTTGAGCTCGTGCTGCGCCTCCGGCGTGGCGTGCTGCCAGTCGCAGCCGCCGCAGCGGCCCGGCTTGGCGTACTTGCACGGCTCCTCGACCCGATCCGGCGACGGCTGGAGCACCTCGACCGCGTCGGCGCGCAGGTACCCGCGCCGACGCTCGGTGACGGCCGCGCGTACCCGCTCCCCGGGCAGCGCGTGCCGCACGAACACCACCTGACCGTCGGGTAGCCGGGCGACGCAGTGCCCGCCGTGCGCAACGGGCCCGACCGTCAAATCCAGCAGCTCATCCATCATCAACCACGGGGTGCGAACTCGTCGTCGGCGCGCCTCGGCTCGTCGGGGCGGCCGGCACCGGCGCGTGGGCCGCGCTGCGTGGTACGCCACTCGACCGGACGCTCGATGTTCTTGCCCTGGGTCGAGCTGAGCTGCCACGGCACGCTGGTGACCATCACACCGGGCATGAACAGCAGCCGGGTCTTGATCCGCAGCGCGCTCTGGTTGTGCAGCAGGTGCTCCCACCAGTGGCCGACCACGTACTCGGGAATGAAGACGGTGACCACATCGCGGGGCGACTCACGGCGCATCGACTTCACGAAGTCGATGATCGGGTTGGTGATCTCGCGGAACGGGGAGTCCACGACCGTCAAGGGCACGCTCAGTTCGCGCCGCTCCCACTCCACCTGGATCGCCCGGGTGTCGCTGTCGTCGACGTTGACGGTCACCGCGGTCAGCGAGTCCGGCCGCGTCGCCAGGGCGTACGCGAGGGCCCGGAGCGTGGGCTGGTGCACCTTGCTGACCAGCACCACCGCGTGGTTTCGCGAGGGCAGCATCGGCTTGTCCTCCGACGGCTCCAGCTCCCGCGCCACCCGGTCGTAGTGCCGGCGGATGGTCAGCATCAGCAGGTAGATCATGCCCATCGCGACGATCGAGATCCAGGCACCCTTGGTGAACTTGGTGACCAGCACGATGACCAGGACGAAGCCGGTCAGCCCTAAACCGAAGACGTTGATCGCGCGGGACCGCATCATCCGCCGCCGGACCGCCGGGTCGCGCTCGATGCGTAGCAGCCGGTTCCAGTGGCGCACCATGCCGGTCTGCGACAGCGTGAACGACACGAACACGCCGACGATGTAGAGCTGGATCAGGCGGGTCGTCTCGGCCCGGAACGCGAGGATCAGCACGATCGCGAAGGCGGCGAGAAACATGATGCCGTTGCTGAACGCGAGGCGGTCGCCGCGGGTGTGTAGCTGGCGGGGCAGGTAGCGGTCCTGGGCCAGGATCGAGCCGAGCACCGGGAAGCCGTTGAACGCCGTGTTGGCCGCGAGCACCAGGATCAGCGCCGTGGTGGCGATCACGAACCAGAAGCCGACCGGGAAGTGGTTGAAGACCGCGCCGGCCAACTGGGCGACCACCGTCTGCTGCACGTAGTCCACCGGCGCGGAGATGATCTGCAGATCGGCGGCGGTGCAGCCCGACTTGATCTCGTCGCACTCGACGAACTGGACGCCGGTGATGCGCGCGAGCGTGATGATGCCGACCAGCATGGTGATCGCGATCACGCCGAGCATCAGCAGCGTCGTGGCGGCGTTGCGGCTCTTGGGCTGCTTGAACGCGGGCACCCCGTTGGAGATCGCCTCGACTCCGGTCAGCGCGGCACAGCCCGAGGAGAACGACCGGGCGAGCAGGAACACCATGGCGAAGCCGGCGATGGAGTGCTCGGCCCGCACGTGGATGTCGGCGCTCTCGGCCCGCACCGGATCGCCGAGCCCGAAGTGCCGGAACAGCCCCCAGGCAACCATGCCGATGATGCCGATCATGAACGCGTACGTGGGGATGGCGAACGCGGTACCCGCCTCCCGAACCCCGCGCAGGTTCAGCGCGGTCAGCACCAGCACGAGCACCACCGCGACCAGCGGCGCGTGCTCGGCCACCCAGGGCACCGCCGACCCGAGGTTCTGCACGCCGGACGAGATGGACACGGCCACCGTCAAGACGTAGTCCACCATCAGGGCGCTCGCCACCCCGAGCCCGTACCTGGACCCTAAGTTGACGGTCGCGACCTCGTAGTCACCGCCGCCCGACGGGTACGCGTGCACGTTCTGCCGGTAGCTCGCGACGACCGTCAGCATCACGACGGCGACGCCGAGCCCGATCCACGGCGAGAAGACGAAGGCCGACGCACCGGCCACCGACAGGGTCAGGAAGATCTCGTCCGGCGCGTACGCCACGGACGACAGGGCATCGGAGGCGAACACGGGCAGCGCGATCCGCTTGGGCAGCAGCGTGTGCTGGAGGCGGTCGGAGCGGAACGGACGGCCGACGAGCAGCCGTTTCAGATAAGAGGTGGGACTGGCCACGGCAGCAAGAGTAGTGCTACGCGCGCGTACCAAGACGTGGGTGGGTGATCTCTACCCTGGTAGGGGTACGGGTGTACCGTCCCGCATCGCGAACGGACACGCCGTGTCATGCTCACAGCGATACCTGAGGTAGGAAGTCCGGAGGGCCAGCGTGCACATCGTCATCATGGGCTGCGGCCGCGTCGGCTCGACGCTGGCGTTGAGCCTGCAAGCCCGGGGCCATACCGTGGCAGTCGTCGACCGCAACGGAGACGCGTTCCGCCGCCTGGGCGCCGAGTTCTCCGGCCTGACCATCACCGGCGAGGGCTTCGACCGGCAGGTGCTGACCACGGCCGGCATCGAACGCGCCGACGGCTTCGCCGCCGTCTCCTCCGGCGACAACTCAAACATCATCTCCGCGCGGGTGGCGCGGGAGACCTTCGGCGTACAGCGCGTGGTCGCCCGGATCTACGACCCCAAGCGCGCCGAGGTGTACGAGCGGCTGGGCATCCCCACGGTGGCGACCGTGCGCTGGACCGCAGAACGGATGCTGCGCCAGCTCGTCCAGGACGGCCCGGCCGAGGTGTGGCGCGACCCGACCAGCTCGGTGTCGATCATGGAGGTGCCGGTGCACCCCGGATGGGTCGGCCGACCGCTGCGCGCGCTGGAGGACGCTACCGGCGCCCGGGTGGCGTACGTCATGCGCTTCGGCATCGGCACGCTGCCGACCGTGTCGACGGTCGTGCAGGAGGGTGACCAGGTGTACATGCTCGTCACCGACGAGCTGGCGGCACCGGTGACGAAGATCACGGGCGCGGCGCCGGAAGGGGCACACTGATGAAGGTCGCAATCGCCGGAGCCGGCAACGTCGGCCGCTCCATCGCCCAGGAACTGGTGGACAACGGCCACCAGGTCATGCTGATCGAAAAGGAACCGGCCCGCCTGCTGCCGTCGCGGGTGCCCGCGGCCGAGTGGGTGCTCGCCGACGCCTGCGAGGTGTCCAGCCTGCAACAGGCCAACCTGTCCGAGTGCGACGTCGTGGTGGCCGCCACCGGCGACGACAAGGTCAACCTGGTGGTCTCGCTGCTGGCCAAGACCGAGTTCGCCGTACCGCGGGTCGTCGCCCGGGTCAACCGCGCCGAGAACGAGTGGCTGTTCACCGAGCAGTGGGGCATCGACGTGTCGGTGAGCAAGCCCCGCATGATGGCGGCGCTGGTCGAGGAGGCCGTGACGGTCGGCGACCTGGTCCGCATCATGACCTTCCGCCAGGGCGCGGCCAACCTCGTGGAGATCACGCTGCCGCCGTCGGCTCCGTACGTCGGTCACCCGGTGCGCGAGGTGCCGCTGCCCAGGGACTCGGCGCTGGTGGCGATCCTGCGGGGCAAGCGGGTACTCGTACCGAGCCAGGACGATCCGCTGGAGGCCGGCGACGAGCTGGTCTTCGTGTGCACCGGCGACGTCGAAGACGACGTCCGGGCGGTCATCCTCGGCTCGGACAGCGTTGAGCGGACCCGGTCCAGGACGTCCTGACGCTCGTCAGGCCGACAGCGTCCGGGTCACCCGGCGCACGGCGTACACCGTGATCACCAGAAGCAGGGCGTACGGCGGGTAGCCGAGCGCCAGCCGGGCGATGCCGAGAGCGTTGTCCTGGTTCGCGAGGTACAGCCCGCCGAGCACGGACACCTTGATCACATACACGGCGGCCCAGACGACGGTCAGCCGGCCGAACAGGCGAAGCAGCTGCGGCTCGGTGCGCCACCGGTCGGTGCCGCCGGCGAAGGTGACCGACCACAACCAGCCCACCAGGGGCCGGCGCACGACGACCGACCCGATCAGCGCCGCCGCGTACCCGAGCGTGTAGAGGATCGTCGGCAGGTGGAAATCCTTCGCCTGCCCGGTCCTGGCCGCCAGCACGGCGCCTAATGCGATGCCGAACAGCCCGTTGAGGGCGTGCCGGATCGGTTCCCGGCGCGACAGTCGGAAGCCCGCGATACCGAGCCCGACGACGACGGCGAGGATGACCGCCGGCCGCAGCGCCCACGCGATGTTGGCGACCACGAAGACCGCGACCGGGATGCTCGACTCGGCCAGCCCACGGACTCCGCCAAGCTGCTCGGCGATCTGCTCGGAGAAGGACGGGAGGGCGATCTCCTCCTCGTCGTCGCCGGTGCTCGGCTGGCGGGTGCTCAGGCGGCCATCGCCGGGCTGCGTCATGGGCGCGGGACTTCCAGTTCGTAGTACGGATTGAAGATGACCTTGCGGTCGTCGCGGAACGCGATGCGCCCCCGCGCCGTGATCGAACGCCCCGGCTCGATGCCGGCGATGTGCCGGCGGCCCAGCCAGATCAGGCGGATCAGGTCACTGCCGTCGTACAGGTCCGCCTCCAGCGTCGGCAGGTTGGTGCGCGGCGTATAGACCACTGTACGCAGCCTGCCGGTGACGGTGACCAGCTGTCCCCGGCGCACATCACACGCCGGGGTGCTGCCGCTCTGCGCCGCGTCCCGCTGGAGTTCCTCGGCGTCGAGCTCCTCGGGGCTCGCGAACAGGCGGCGCACGAACCGCCGTACCGGTGAGGACTTTTCCTCGGTGGCCATGGCCTTGCTGTCACCCTCCTTGGCGGGCGATGTTCCCGCACCCGTCATCATCGCGTGACCGGTCAAGCCTGACGAGGGGCTTGCTCGTCGGTGACCACGGCCATCCCGTCGGTGCCGTCGCTCTGCTCCGCCTGCTGGGCGACCTCGCGGGGCAGCCGCAGCGGCAGCGGCTCACGGACCGGCATGGCCTCGCTGCCGCGGTCGACGACCAGACCCTCCAGGCACGCAGCCAGTGGGCCGGCCTGCGCCGGATCGGCGGCCGCCGGGCCCTGGAAGACGGCGCGCACCATCCACCGCGGCCCGTCGATACCGACGAACCGGATGTCCATGGCGCCTTCCGGGGTCCGGATCTGCGAGCGCAGCTCGGTGCCGTACGCCCCGTCGATCTCCTCGGACGCGAAGCCGTCACCCGCCAGCTGCTCGCGGATCTCTTCGCGCACCTCGTCCCAGATCCCCTCGGTACGCGGGGCGGCGAACACGCCGAGCTGCAACGCGCTCTCCCCGGACACCAGCACGACCTGCTGAACCTGGCCGTCGGGGGCCGCCTGTACGCGCACCTCCACGTCCGGTACCGCGGGGATCTGCATGCTGCCGAGATCGAGGCGCTCAACGCCATCCGGCGCGGCGGTCACGTCGTACGGGCCGGTCGTCGCCGACGGCACCCGTTCGCCGTTGTCCGATCCGAACTCATCGCGGGCGCGCCGGTCCCCGGCGTGCCTGGCCCGCCGCGCGTCGTCCACCTTCTGGTGGCGCCCCCCGCTCCCGCGACTCCGCGAGAAGATCACTCAACGTCTCCGTTCGTTCCCGACCGGTCTAGGTCGCCAGACTGGTCGCTGACCAGCCCGGCGTGTCCGCCGGTCGAACCGTGACCCCCCACGCCCCGCCCGGACGGCGGTAGCTGGTCAACGACGTGGAAGTGTGCCCGCTCCACCTGCTGAACGACAAGTTGGGCGATGCGGTCGCCGCGACAGATCTTCGCCGTCGACTCCGGATCGTGGTTCACCAGGTTGACCATGATCTCGCCGCGGTACCCGGCGTCGACCGTCCCCGGCGCGTTCAGCACGGTCACGCCGAGGCGGGTGGCCAGCCCCGAACGCGGGTGCACCAGCCCCACGTACCCGTCCGGCAGCGCGATCTCGATCCCGGTACGGACCAGCGCGCGGCCTCCTCCCGGCGCGAGCTCGGCGTCCTCGGCCGCCACCAGATCCGCGCCGGCATCACCCGGATGGGCGTACGCCGGTAGCGGCAAGTCCGGATCAAGCCGCCGTACCGCTACCGGAACCGTCGTGTCTTCCATGCGCTACATCCTGCCGTGTCGACTACGCGGACTGCGTCGTACTCTCGCACCGTGCCACAGCAAGCCGCTGCGCAGACCGGCAACGAGGCCCCCATCCGACACGTGGAACGGCTACGCGTGCCGTGGTGGCTGTGGCCGCCCGCCCTCGCGTTCACCGCCCTGTTGGCCGCCGAGCTGCACCTCGGGGCGCCGGGGCTGCGGGCCTGGGTGCCGTACGCGATCCTGCTGCCGGCGACGGCCGCCGGCCTCTGGGCGCTCGGACGGCTGCGGGTGGCGGTCGCCGACGGCGAACTGCGCGTCGACGACGCCCGGCTGCCCGTGCGGTACGTGGCCGGGGTCACGGTGCTGGGCGTGGCGGAGAAGCGGACGCTGCTCGGCGTGGCGGCCCACCCGTACGCGTTCGTCGTTCAGCGGCCGTGGATCAAGGGGGCCGTACAGGTGCACCTCAACGACCCGAATGACCCCACCCCGTACTGGGTGGTCAGCTCACGGCGGCCGGCGGCCCTCGCGGCATCCCTGCTCGCCGCGCGCGCCAGCGCGGACAGCGCCCCGGCGGAGTAGCGGAGCGCTAGTCCCCCGGCTCGATCACGATCGGCCGGCGCCGCCCCAGATCCGCACGGATCTCCGTGCCGAGCGAGGTGGTCGCCCGCTGGTTGAGGAAGCCCGCGACCGCGGCGCCGGTCAGCAGCGGACCGAGGGAGGTCAGGTTGCGCCCGAGCCGGCGGATCAGCCGCTCCCGCAGCTCCTTACGGGCCGCCGTACCGAGGGCGGCCGCCACCCCCCGGCCCTGGGTGAGGGGGTTGATGCCGCGCCGGCTCGCCCATGCCTGTAACAGCGCGACCGCCCGCTGCGCGCCGTTACCGGGCACCGGCTGGCGGTAGACCTCGTGCAGCTCGGCGATGAGCTTGATCTCAACCGCGACGACGGCGACGGTCTCGGCGGCCAGCAGCACCGGCGCGGATAACAGCGTCGGCGCGGCGGCCCACTCGACGGCGGCCACGCCGCCGCTCGCCGCACCGATGCCGGCCGTGACGCGGGCGGCGTTGCGCACCAGGCGCTCGGCCAGGGCGTCGCCGTCAAGTCCGTCGTGGTGCGCCCGTAGCGCCGCAAGATCACGGACCGGAATGTGCGGGGCAGCCTCGGTCACGGCGTCGACCACCCACCGCACGGCGGTCTTCGGGCGCAGCAGATCCTTCACGCCGCGGTCGCGGATCTCCTGGCGCACCATCCGGCCGAGCAGCTTCGCCCGCGTTTTGCGGTCGAGCGTGTCGTCGGTCAGCGCGGCGACCGCGCCGGAGAGATCAGCGCCGTCCACATGGAGGGCCCCGTCGACGTCCGAACGGTCAACAGCCGCCAGTCGGGCCGGGTCGACGTGGTCGACTCTGTCGAGCCGCACGGTGTCGTCGCCCCTGTCAACGGCGTCGCCACCATCCGTCTTCTCGGGGCCGGCACCGCCGACCCCGAACCGATTCCCCTCGGACAGCTGATCACCCTCAGACACGGTACCGCCCTCCCTCGTACCCGCGACCAGCCTGGCCCGCGCATCGTCACGAGGTGTCCAGACCGGTCGCCGGATCGGTCGTCGCTCCTATGCCACTACCCGAAGCGACAGCAATCTATGCCGCCTGCGTCAGGCGCACTCGCGACAGATCAGCTCGCCGTTGCGCTCCGCCGCCAACTGGCTGCGGTGGTGCACCAGGAAGCAGCGCGAGCAGCGGAACTCGTCCGCCTGCATCGGCAGCACCTTGACGGTTAGCTCCTCGTCGGCAAGGTCAGCTCCGGGCAATTCGAAGCTCTCCGCCACCTCGGCCTCGTCCACATCGACGATGGCCGACTGAGCGTCGACGCGTCGCGCCTTGAGCTCCTCCAGACTGTCCTCGCCGAGGTCGACCTCGTCGCGACGCGGGGCGTCGTAGTCGGTGGCCATCGGTCAGTCACACTCCCCAAATTCGTGTCGCGCCGTGCGTACCGCCGGACGTCGTCGTTTCCGTACCCGCCCTGGAGCACTTCTCGCCGCGGCTTCCGGCACTGATCGTGCATACCTGCGCCGGAAATGTATCTTGCGAGCGCGGAACCTTACCGCTCCCGTGCGTTGGTTGTACGCCTCCGCGCGGAAACTTGTTCCCAATGTGATTCAGGCGACACCACGGTACGGGCTTAGAGGTCAAGGGAACATCCGCTCGGCGAGCCGCGCCGACTGGTCGCGCACGGCGAGCGGGTACACGCTAACCTCGGCGGCGACCATAGGCTGCACGCCGCGCCGCGAGTCAACCACCGTTGCACGCCCGCCCGGCAACTGTCGGGTGCCAGACAGTTCTACGGGAGCCGACAGATGACCATTGCGAGAATTCGAGCGCTCGTCATCGTCGGCGCGCTCTTCCTCGCCGCGCTCGTGCTCGTGACGGTCAGCATCGTCAAAGACAAACAGACTCAGGCCAAGGGCGCTTCGTGCCCCAAGGACGCCGTGCGGGTGGATACCCGGCTCGCGGACTCCGAGACCATCCAGCTGAACGTATACAACGCGACAGATCGGCCCGGTCTGGCCAAAGAGATCGCCCAGGAATTCAAACAACGGAAATTCAAGGTGGACCCGGAAAAGGCGAGCAATGACCCGCTCGCTAAGCCGGTCGAAGGCGTGGCAGTTCTACGGTACGGCCCGAAGATGGTCGGCGCGGCGTGGGTAGTCCGCTCGTACTTCCTGAACGAAGCGGTCCGTGAATTCGACCCGAGCCGTCAGGACGAAACAATCGACGTCGTACTGGGCCCGTCATTCAAGAAGCTCGCCACCGAAACCGAACAGCGGCTGGCACTCGCGTCCGTCGGTCGCGCCCCGTTGCCCAAGGGCACCTGCGACATCCGCGAGACCTGATCACGGCCCGCCGGTCGCGTCGAACGCGACGAGCAGATCATGCAGGGGCCGGTACAGCGCCTCGGGGGCTGCCACCACCATCTCGCCGCTGGGCGGGGCGCCGGCCAGGCCGGTGACCCGTAGCCCGGCCTCCTCGGCCACGAGCCCACCGGCGGCGTAGTCCCACAGGTTGAGCCCCTTCTCGTACACGGCGTCCAGGGCGCCCTCCGCGGCCAGGCAGAGGTCGATCGCCGCAGCACCCATCCGCCGGACGTCGCGGACGCGCGGGAGCACCTGCGCGAGTACCCGCGCCTGATGGGCCCGGCGGGCCGCGTCGTACCCGAAGCCGGTCCCGACCAGCGCCTGACCAAGTTCCGTGACCTGCGAGCCGGCCAGCCTGCGCCCACCGGAGTACGCGCCGCCGCCCCGCGTCGCCGTCCACTCGTCGCCGGTGGCGGGATTGCGCACGACGCCAGCGACAACCACCCCGTCCACCTCCGCAGCGAGAGATACGGCATACACCGGAAGGCCGTAGAGGTAGTTCACCGTGCCGTCGATCGGGTCGAGGATCCACCGCACCCGGCTGTCCCGGCCGTCGACGGCCCCGGACTCCTCGCCCATGACGGCGTCGTCCGGCCGGCGGATCCGCAAATCCTCGATGACCTGCTGCTCCACCGCCCGGTCGGCGGCGGTCACGATGTCCGTGTCGGTGCTCTTGGTCGATATGCCTTCGACGCCGCGATCCCGCATCGATCGGGCCAGGTCAGCGGCTCGGCGAGCCACAGCGACGGCGATGTCGAGCAGGTCCGCCGCTGCCGGGAGCGGAGCCGGTGCATGGTCCATGGTTACCTCCTAAGGCGCGGGTACGATACTTCCCAGCCCAAGCCCGGCGATGTGATCCGCAACAACGGAACCACCTCGTCCGCTCGCAGCAGGTCGATCCCGAATATCAGCGTTACAATTCACGCTTGCCCGCTGCGTTACGGATCGCCCCGGCCCGCGGCGTACGGGCTCCAAGACATCAAACCCGGCCACACTCGTAAGCGGTTTCGTCCTGCGGCGAAGCTGGTCGGGGAGGCCACGCTCGCTCTTTGCCTCGGGAAGGTCGTCCGTGACAGCACCCCGCCAGACCGGCGCCGACGTACGCTCACTAGCCGACTCGCTGATCGCACATGCGACCACCAAGGGTGGCCAGCTGACGTCGGCAGATGTAGCCCGCGCGGTCGAATCCGCGGAGGTGACTCCCGCTCAGGCCAAGAAGCTCCTCCGCGCTCTGGCCGAATCGGGAGTGACCGTGGTGGTCGATGACTCCGGCTCCAGCCGACGCCGGGTGGCCGCCGCCCGGTCCGCCACGCCGGCCTCCAAGGCCACCACCGCGAAGGCACCGGTAGCCACCCGAGCGGCGGCCCCGAAGCCCGAGAAGAAGGTTGCCGAGCAGGGTTCGGACGAGTCCGCCGACGCCCCGGCGCAAGCGGCCAAGACCGCCAAGAAGACCGTGGCCAAGAAGGCCACCGCCGGCGACGCCGCCAAGACCACCCGCAAGGCGGCGCCGGGCGACGCCGCGGCGAAGACCGCCAAGGCCACCCGCGGCAAGAAGGCCGACGGCGACGAGCCCGACGAGGGCGAACTTGACGCCGAGGCGTTGGCCGCCGACATCGAGGACATCGTCGAGGAGGAGCCGACCCCCGAGCTGGCCCAGGCCGCCGCGGCGGACGCCGCGGACGACTTCGACTGGGACGACGACGAGTCGGAGGCCCTCAAGGCGGCCCGCCGCGACGCGGAGCTGACCGCTTCGGCGGACTCGGTCCGGGCCTACCTGAAGCAGATCGGCAAGGTCCCCCTGCTGAACGCCGAGCAGGAGGTCGACCTGGCCAAGCGGATCGAGGCCGGCCTGTACGCCGCCGAGCGGCTGCGCGCCGTCGAGGAGAACGGCGAGGAGATCGCCATCCCGATGAAGCGCGACCTGCTCTGGATCTCCAGGGACGGCGAGCGCGCCAAGAACCACCTGCTCGAGGCCAACCTGCGGCTGGTCGTGTCGCTGGCCAAGCGGTACACCGGGCGGGGCATGGCGTTCCTGGACCTCATCCAGGAGGGCAACCTCGGCCTCATCCGCGCCGTGGAGAAGTTCGACTACACCAAGGGCTACAAGTTCTCCACGTACGCCACCTGGTGGATCCGCCAGGCCATCACCCGCGCCATGGCCGACCAGGCCCGCACCATCCGTATCCCGGTCCACATGGTCGAGGTGATCAACAAGCTCGGCCGCATCCAGCGCGAGCTGCTGCAGGACCTCGGTCGCGAGCCCACCCCGGAAGAGCTCGCGAAGGAGATGGACATCACCCCCGAGAAGGTGCTGGAGATCCAGCAGTACGCTCGGGAACCGATCTCGCTCGACCAGACCATCGGTGACGAAGGCGACAGCCAGCTCGGCGACTTCATCGAGGACTCCGAGGCGGTCGTGGCCGTCGACGCGGTGTCCTTCTCGCTGCTGCAGGACCAGCTACAGCAGGTGCTGCAGACGCTGTCGGAGCGCGAAGCGGGCGTCGTAAGGCTCCGCTTCGGCCTCACGGACGGGCAGCCGCGCACCCTCGACGAGATAGGCCAGGTCTACGGGGTGACCCGCGAGCGGATCCGGCAGATCGAGTCGAAGACGATGTCGAAGCTGCGTCACCCGTCACGCTCTCAGGTACTCCGCGATTACTTGGACTAAGCGGCGGGTACGCAGTCATCCGAACGGCCATTCCATGGTGTGTCCGTGGTCACACTAGGCGTACGTCCGTACTCAGACCTGGGTATGTGCCGTCTTGTGATCGGTTCTGTGGCAGGCTATGAAGACGTCACCGCAGCCAGCGGTGGCCGGTCGCGACGGAACTGTGACCTTCGTCCCGTAGGTGGGCCGGGAAGGCTTATCGCCCGGCCAATGTTGAACGATGTGTGAAACGGCAACGTATTAAATGCGTTCGTCGGTGACGACCAAAGGAGGATGGCGATGACCCCGACTCTCACGCCGCCGCCGGAGCTGGTGGCGCCCGCCACCGATGAACGGTGCGACCGCTGCAACGCGGCGGGCAAGCTGCGGATCCGAGTGGCCGAAGGCGGCGAGCTCGTGTTCTGCGGACATCACGCAAACAAGTACGCCGAACAGTTGGCGAAGATCGCGGTCGACGTGGCCGTCGCTCCGGAGTTCTCCTGGCGCGGCACCGACCTGATGAACAACTGATCGGTCTGATAACGAACGCAGGGCGTCCCTTCGGGGGCGCCCTGCGGCATTTTCCGGCAGGCACTCGCACCTGGCGGAGGCTGATCGTCGCCTCAGAGCGTCTGTAGCGTGGCGATCCGCTCTTCGAGCTGCTCGATCGTTGCCTGGGCGCTCGGCGGACCCCCGCACCGGCGGCGCAGCTCCGCGTGGATCTTCCCGTGCGGTAGCCCGGTCCGGTGGTGGTGCGCGGCGACCAGCGCGTTGAGCTGGCGGCGCAGGACGACCCGCCGCTCCCCCGCGGTGGTCGGTGCGGCCTGTCGAGGGGCGGCCGGCTGCTCGGCGACCGCCGTCGCCCGGTGGCGGCTCTCCGCCGCGACCTGCTCGGCCTGCCGCTTCGACAGCAGCATCGACACCTGGTCGGGCGTGAGGAGACCGGGAAGGCCGAGGTACTCCTCCTCCTCGGGCGTACCGGTCCCAACCGGCGTGCCGAACGACGCGCCGTCGAAGATCACCTGGTCCAGCTCGGCGGTGGCGCTGAGCGCCTCGAACTGCTTCTCCAGCTCCCCGCTCGCCTGCTCGTTGCGCTGAGCCCGCTCCAGCAGTTCGTCGTCGAAGCCTTCGCGCTTCTTGGGCTCGCCGAGCACGTGGTCGCGCTGGACCTCCATCTCGCTAGCCAGCCCGAGCAGGTGGGGCACGCTGGGCAGGAACACCGTCGCGGTCTCGCCGGGGCGGCGAGCCCGGACGAACCGGCCGATGGCCTGGGCGAAGTAGAGCGGGGTGGAGGCGCTCGTCGCGTACACGCCGACGGCCAGCCGCGGGATGTCGACGCCTTCGGAGACCATCCGGACCGCGACCAGCCAGCGGTCCTCCGAGGCGGAGAACTCCGCGATCTTGCCCGACGCGCCGGCGTCGTCGGAGAGGACGACGGTCGCCTTCTCGCCGGTGATGTCGTGGAGCAGTTTCGCGTACGCCCGGGCGGACTGCTGGTCGCTCGCGATGACCAGGCCACCCGCGTCGGGCATGCCGCCGGCCCGCTTCACGCGCAGCCGCGCGTCGGCCGCCCGCAGCACCTGCGGCATCCAGTCCCCGCGCGGGTCGAGCGCGGTCCGCCAGGCCTGCGCGACGAGGTCCTGGGTCATCGGCTCGCCGAGGCGCGCCGCCAGTTCATCACCGGCCGAGGTGCGCCAGCGAGTCTCCCCCGAGTACGCGAGGAAGATGACCGGGCGCACGACGCCGTCGGCGAGGGCGTCGGAGTACCCGTACACGGCGTCGGCCCGCGACCGCGGCAGCCCGTCCGACCCCCGCTCGTACTCGACGAACGGGATCGGGTTGTCGTCGGAGCGGAACGGCGTACCGGTCAGCATCAACCGGCGTACCGCCGGCTCGAACGCCGCCTTCACGCCGTCACCCCACGAGCGCGAGTCGCCCGCGTGGTGGATCTCGTCGAGGATCACCAGGGTCTTGCGGGTCATGGTGCGCCGGCGGTGCACGTCGGGCGCCATGCCGACCTGGGCATAGGTCAGCACCGCTCCGTGGAAGTCGGCCGAGGAGTGGACGTCGGAGTTGCGGAACATCGGGTCCAACTGGATCCCCACGCGCCCGGCAGCAGTGGCCCACTGGACCTTCAGGTGCTCGGTCGGCGCGACCACCGTCACCGCGTCGACGGTTCCGTCCGCCAGCAGTTCAGCGGCGATTCGCAGCGCGAAGGTGGTCTTACCGGCGCCCGGCGTCGCGACCGCCAGGAAGTCCTCGGCGGGCCGCCGCAGGTACGACACGAGGGCCTTGCGCTGCCACGCCCGCAGATTGGGGCTGGCCTCCGGTGTTGGACGCGGCGGCATGCACTCCCCTCCCGTGATGGCCGACGGCGGATCGCCGACATGAATCAGCCCCCGCGGCGGGCAGGCCACACGGGGCGAGCCGGGCTACGCGAAGGCGTCGGGAGAAGCTTAACCGCCGGGAGACGGATCGAGGCGCATCTCGTCCCGCGTGCCGGCCTTCAAATGAGGCCGGCACCGCACGACAACGTCACGACAGAGGGCCGTTACTCGGGGATGACCTCGTCATAGATTCGCTTGCACTCGGGGCAGACCGGGAACCGCTGTGGATCCCGTGACGGCACCCACAGCTTGCCGCAGAGCGCTCGTACCGGAACGCCCTCGACCATCGCCTGCATGAGCTTGTCCTTGGGCACATAGTGCGAAAAACGCTCGTGGTCGCCCTCGTCGGTGCGATAGTCGACCCGTTCTTCGACGATCGTGTCGGTGCTGGACTCGGGGCCAGTGGTCACCACGCGCTCCCTCTCTACGAACTTGCTGGGAGCGGCACCCGAAGGCGCCGCCACCGGTACGGACATCCCAGTCTGCCAGCCGAACGGCGGTCGGTGCCGCGCCGGGCCGTAGGGTTTCGCTGTGGGTGACTTCTCGATCAGATTCAAGCCCGAGGTGGCGGCGGCGCTCCGCGATGGTCGACCCGTCGTGGCGTTGGAGAGCACGATCATGTCGCACGGACTGCCCCGGCCGGACAACCTGAAGGTCGCGCAGGAGATCGAGCAGACCGTACGCAGCGCGGGCGCCGTCCCGGCCACCATCGGCATGGTCGGTGGTCAGCTCATCGTCGGCCTGGACGAGGCGCAGCTGGCCCGGTTGGCGACCGCCGACGACGTGGCCAAGCTCTCGGCGCGCGACCTGGCCGTGGCGGCCGCCCTCGGCGTCGACGGCGCCACGACGGTCGCCGCCACCGCCGCCGTTGCGGCGCGCGCCGGCATCCCGGTGTTCGCCACGGGCGGCCTCGGCGGGGTGCACCGGGCCGCGGCGGAGAGCTTCGACGAATCCGCTGACCTGACGACGCTGGCACACACCCCGATCACGGTCGTGTGCGCCGGGGTGAAGTCGATCCTGGATGTCGGCGCGACGCTGGAGCGCCTCGAGACGCTCGGGGTGCCCGTCGTCGGGTACCGGACCCGCCGGTTCCCCGGTTTCTACCTCGCCGACAGCGGGCACGACCTGGACTGGTCGGTCGAGAGCTCGGAGGAGGTGGCTCGGATCATGCAGGCGCGCGAGAGCCACGGCGTGTCCCGCGCGGGGTTGATCGTCGCCAACCCGCTGCCGGCCGATGAGCAGCTCGACCCGGAACTGCATGATCGGGTACTGGCCGACGGGCTGGCCGGCCTCGCCCGCGCTCGCATCGCCGGCAAGGCCGTCACGCCCTACCTGCTGGCCCACTTCCACGCCGCCACCGAGGGTCGCAGCCTCGCCGTGAACATTCGGATCATCCTGCGCAACGCGGAGCTCGCCGCGAAGGTGGCGCTGGCCTACGCCCACCCGTGACCACGCCCGTGACCACGCCCGTGGCAACGGTTGTGCTCGTGGTCGGCGACGTCATCACCGACGTGGTCGCCGTGCACCAACAACCCCTCGCCGTCGACTCGGACGTCCCTGCGAAGGTACGCATTCTGGGCGGGGGCTCGGCCGCCAACACCGCGGCCTGGCTCGCCGCCTCCGGCGTACCGACGGTGTTCGTCGGCGTGGTCGGTGCGGACCAAGCGGGAGCCGCTCGCGTGGCCGAGTTGGAAGCGGCGGGAGTACGCACGATCGTGCGCCGCGCCGAGGGCGCGTCCACCGGCAGCGTGGTCGTCCTGTCGAGCGCCGGGACGCGGACGATGCTGTCCGACCGCGGCGCGAACCTTCTGCTGACCACCGCGGACGTGGACGCCGGGCTGGCGTCCGGCGCGCGCCATCTACACCTCAACGGGTACACGCTGCTGGATCCCCCAGCCCGGGACGCCGGCCGGTACGCCCTGGCCGCCGCCGCCCGCGCCGGCCTGACCACCAGCCTGGCGCTGGCCGCCGCGCCGTTGCTGCGGCGCATCGGGGCCGAGGCCATGCTGTCCTGGGTACGCGGAGTCGACGTCCTCCTGGCTAACCTCGAGGAAGCGACGGTACTGGTCGGCGACGGCTCCCCGGTCGAGGTGGCGATCCGGCTCGCTGGCTACGTGGGGCATGCCGTGGTGACGTGCGGTGCGGCCGGTGCCGTGTGGGCGACCGCGGGCGTCTCCGCCGCCTCGGCCACCTCGGCCGCCTCCGGCGGCGGCGTGATCGAGGCCCCCGCTGCGCCCGCGTCGGTGGTGGACGCGACCGGGGCCGGGGATGCGTTCGCCGCAGGGGTGCTGTCGGCGTGGCTGTCGGGCGGATCTCCGGCGCAGGCGCTCCGCGCGGGTACGGACCTGGGTGCCGCAGCCGTCGGCGTGATCGGCGGGCGCCCTACTCCTCTGCGTCGATGACCGTCGGCTCCCGGGCCGGGGCGATCGCGTTGGGCGGCGCCTCCTCGGCGCGGGCGCGCAGGTGCAGCTTGTTGGACAGCCGGTACTGCTCCTTGGGCGGCCGGTCGTTCGCCAGCATCACCGCGAGCCATGGCAGGAGAATCATGGCGGTCACGCACAGGATCAGCCAGAGCGGCAACAGCGGCACGCGCAGGCTCACCAGCACGGCCGCGAGAATCAGGCAGAGCGCCCTGATCGACATCATGATCAGGTACTTGATCTGCCGTGACCTCAGCTGATCGTCCTGGCTCGGCTCGGCGTCGGTGATGATCACCGACCGCTGCACCCGTCGTCTCACCTGGCCGCCCCTCTGGCACTAGGCACCTCCCGAGTCTTGCACCGGGTGTGCCCATCGACCAAGGCCCGTGGCCGGGGCGGACGCTGCCCCGGCCACGCGGGGGGGGACGACTACCGGCGGTCGTCGGCGTGCGCCACTTCCGGCCGGGGGCCGGCCAGCGCGTCGCGGATCTCGCGCAGCAGCAGGATCTCCTCGCTGGGCGCCTTCGGCCGGGGCTCATGGCCGCGCGCGCGGCGCTCAGCGAGCTTGTTCATCGGCAGCACGACCAGGAAGTACAACGTGGCGGCCGTGAGCAGGAAGGTGATCGTCGCGTTGATGAAGGCTGCGTAGTCGAACGGCTCGCCGGCGATCTTGAACTGGCCCTTCATCTGGCCGGTGCCGCCGGTGATCAGGCGGATCAGCGGTTCGAGAAACGACTTGGTGAACGTGGTGACGAGGGTGGTGAACGCCGCACCGATGACGACGCCGACGGCGAGATCGACGACGTTTCCGCGCATGACGAAGTCTTTGAAGCCGCGAAGCATGAACCATCTCCTGTGACCCGGGGGGAGGGACGCGAACCACCCTAACGGTCAGGTAGTCGATCACCCACTCGGTCCAACCGGTCGATGGACGAGGACTGGGGCCATCGGCAGCGCCCGTCTTACGTGGCCGCTTTCGCGGCGGCAGCCTTCATCTGCTGCTTGTACGACCGGACCTTGACCAGGCTCGTCTCGTCGACGATGTCGGCCACCGAGCGGTACGAACCCTCCTCGCCGTACGCGCCGGCCGCCTCGCGCCAGCCCTGCGGCTGGACGCCGTACTGCTTGCCGAGCAGCGCCGTGAAGATCTGCGCCTTCTGCTTGCCGAACCCGGGCAGCTCGGCGACGCGCTTGAGTAGCTCCTTGCCGTCCTTGGCCTCGGTCCACAGCCGCGCGGTGTCCCCGTCGTAGCGCTCCACCAGCAGCTGGCACACCTGCTGCACCCGCGCGGCCATCGCCTTCGGGAAGCGGTGCAGAGCGGGGCGCTCGGCGAACACCGCCGTCAGCGCCTCCGGGTCGTACTCGGCCAGTTCCCGCGCGTCCGGCTCGTGACCGAACCGCTGCACCAGGTCGTACGGCGCGCTGAACGCCCGCTCCAGCGGGATCTGCTGATCCAGGACCATGCCGATCAGGAGGGCGAGCGGGCTGCGCGAAAGCAGTTCGTTAGCGGCGGGCTCGATGGGCAGCGAGATCACCGTGGTTACCTCCTGATGGTTCGGGCTCGGCGTACATCCTCCCATCAACGTGACTGATCAGTGCGCGTCGAACAGCGCGCTGACCGACTCGCCGCCGTGGATGCGCCGTACCGCTTCGGCCAGCGCCGGGCCGATCGACAGCACCTTCAGCTTCGGCGACGAGTGCAGGACCGGGACGCTGTTGGTGCAGACGATCTCCAGGACGTCCGGCTCGGCGCCGATGCGGTCCAGCGCGCCGTCGGAGAACAGGCCGTGGGTACACGCGACGCGGACCGAGCGCACCTTCTGCTCGCGCAGCAGGTCGAGCAGTTCGAGCACGGTGGTGCCGCGGGCGATCTCGTCGTCGAGGACGATCACGTCCCGGTCGACGACGTCACCGATGATCGCACTGATGCGTACCTTGTCGTCTGACAGCCGCTCCTTCGCGCCCGCCGCCACCGGTACGCCGAGCATCCGCGCGAACCGGGCCGCCTCCTTGGCGTTGCCCAGGTCCGGGGAGACGACCACCGTGTCGGTCAGGTCGTACTGGCGGAAGTGCGCGGCCAGCTCGCGCAGCGCGTGCAGGTGGTCGACCGGGACGCTGAAGAAGCCGTGCACCTGCGGCGAGTGCAGCGTCATCGCGAGTACCCGGTTCGCGCCGGCGGTCTGCATCAGGTCGGCGACCAGGCGCGCCCCGATGGAGATGCGCGGCGCGTCCTTCTTGTCCGACCGGGCGTACGCGAAGTGCGGCATCACCACGGTCGTCCGGGCGGCCGAGGCGCCGCGGGCGGCGTCGAGCATGAGCAGCATCTCGACGAGGTTCTCCTGCACCGGCGGCACGAGCGGCTGGATGATGAACACGTCGCGCTCCCGGCAGTTGGCCTGCAACTGCACTTCCAGGCAGTCGTTGGCGAACCGTTTGATCCGGGTCGGGTGCAGCGGAACTTCCAGATGCTTACAGATCTCGGCCGCCAGCTCCGTATGTGCGCTCCCACTGAAGACCGCGATTTCCGCCTGCACAAACGCCCCCTCTTGCTCCAGGTTCCGCACAAAAGTACGTGAACGCTGGCTGAACGCCGAACCCGCTGCGAGGCGATCACCTGTACAGGGCAGGATGGGACGGTGACCGAAGCCATCCTGGCCCCCGACGGAATCGCCCGGCTCCGGGAAGCTCTCGCTGGCGCGGGATACACCTCGACCGGCATCGCCGAGCGCATCGGGCCGGCCGGCACGGCCGGGATGCGCCACAACGATCTACGGGCAGCGCTGCGCGCGACGGCCGGCGCGACCGATCCCCTCGCCACGCTGATCCGCCTGTTCGTGTGCGGCCAGACCGAGCCGGAGCAGGCCGTGGCGGCCGCGCTGGCGCCGCTGCCGCTCGCCGACGCGCTGACCGCCGGCATCGTGGAGCGCTCGGGTGGTGGGTTGCGGGCGGCGCTGGAGATCGAGGCGTACGGCGACCAGTGGATCGTCTCCGACGTCGACGCCGCCATGCGCCCCGGCCAGCCGCTGCCGCCTGAGCACGTCCTCGGGGTCGGCGGCGCGTCGACGACCCTGGCCCAGTCGACGATCCGCAAGCCGGTCGCGACCGCCCTGGACCTCGGCACCGGCTGCGGCATCCAGGCCCTGCACCTGTCCACGCACGCGGCGCGGGTCACCGCGACCGACCTGTCCGAGCGGGCGCTGCGCTTCGCCGCGACGACCGCCGCCCTGAACGGGCTGGACTGGGAACTGCTGCGCGGCGACATGGCCGCCCCGGTGGCCGGGCGCCGGTTCGACCTCGTCGTGAGCAACCCACCGTTCGTGGTCGGCCCGGGTACGACCACGCACACGTACCGCGACTCGGGGCGCGCCGGTGACGCCGTCTGCGCCGAGCTCGTGGCGGCCGCGCCGCGGCTGCTCAACGAGGGCGGGTACCTGCAGTTCCTGGCGAACTGGCTGCACGTCGCCGGCGAGGACTGGTCCGACCGGGTCGCCGGCTGGGTCGCCGGTACCGGCCTGGACGCCTGGATCATTCAGCGAGAGGTGTCCGACCCGGTCGGGTACGTCAACCTGTGGCTCGACGACGCGTCCGAAGATCCGGCTACCCGGCCGGCCCGCGCGGCCGCCTGGCTGGACTGGTTCGACGCCAACAAGATCGAAGCGGTCGGGCTGGGCCTGATCACGCTACGCGCCGGCGGCCACGACGACCCGACCGTACGCATCGAGGACCTGCGCCAGTCCGTCGAGCAGCCGCTCGGCGCGCAGGTGGAGCCGTGGTTCCACCGCCAGGACTGGCTGCGCCGGCAGTCCCCCGGCGACCTGCTCGGCGCCCGGCTGGTCGCCGCCGACAACCTGCAACTGCGGCAGGAGGCGACCCGCGGGCCGGACGGCTGGCAGGTCGACAGCCAGTTCCTCACCCAGCTGGAGGGGCTGCGCTGGGTCGAGCAGGTCGACCCGTTCGTCCTCGCGCTCGTGAGCGCCTGCGACGGCAACCTCGCCCTGCGCGACCAGCTCGACGTGCTCGCGGCCGCGCACGAGGCCGACCCGGCGGCGTTGAGCCAGGCCGCCGTCCCTCTCGTCGCGCACCTGGTGGAGCGCGGAATCCTGCTGCCGGTCGGAGGCTGACGGTGCGCGCGGTGGTGCAGACGGTGAGCCGGGCGAGCGTCACGGTCGACGGCGAGGTGGTCGGGGCGATCACCGACGGGCTGCTGGTCCTGGTCGGGGTGACGCACTCCGACTCCCCCGACCACGCGGAGACCCTCGCCCGCAAGGTGCACGAGCTACGCATCCTCGACGACGAGAAGTCGGCCGCCGAGGTCGGCGCCCCGCTGCTGGTGGTCAGCCAGTTCACGCTGTACGGCGACGTACGCAAAGGTCGGCGGCCGAGCTGGACGGCGGCCGCGCCGGCCGGCGTCGCCGAACCGCTGGTCGAAGCGTTCGTCGAGGCTCTCCGGGCGCGGGGCGCGCTCGTCGAGACCGGCCGGTTCCGGACCCACATGCTGGTCGAGAGCGTGAACGTCGGACCCCGGACAATCCTCCTGGAGGTGTGACCCGTATTACTCGCGGTTCACAGCCTCCGCATCACTTCCTCACCCTGGCTTAACGCCACCTAGGCGAAGCTGTCCCCACATGATGCGCCGCTTTGTCAACGGGGAGGCGAGGAGAGTGGCTCAGCCGCTGATCGATCTGAAGTCCGAGACCCGCACCAGGCTGGACGCCTCGGGATTGGACGGCGCGGACCTCGACACGATCGAGGTGTCCGAGCAGGCTGCCGACGAGCGAGGTGTCTCGGCCGACCTGGTCCGGGCGTACCTCAACGCGATCGGCCGCACCAAGCTGCTCACCGCAGCGCAGGAGGTCGAGCTGTCCAAGCGGGTCGAGGCCGGCCTGTACGCAGAGGAGAAGCTGAGCGCGCAGGAGATCGACGACGCCGAACTGCGCGCGGACCTGGCCATCGTGGCCGCGGAGGGTCAGTCGGCAAAGGACCACCTGCTCGAGGCGAACCTGCGCCTGGTGGTGAGCATCGCCAAGCGGTACACCGGGCGGGGCATGGCGTTCCTGGACCTCATCCAGGAGGGCAACCTCGGCCTCATCCGCGCCGTGGAGAAGTTCGACTACACCAAGGGCTACAAGTTCTCCACGTACGCCACCTGGTGGATCCGCCAGGCCATCACCCGCGCCATGGCCGACCAGGCGCGCACCATCCGTATCCCGGTGCACATGGTCGAGCAGGTCAACCGCATGGTCCGGGGCCGCCGAGAGCTGTCGATAACGCTCGGCCGGGAACCCACCATCAAGGAACTCGCCCAGCACATGGGCATCGAAGAGTTCCAGGTGATCGAGCTGATCTCCTACGACCGGGAGCCGGTGAGCCTGGACCAGACGGTGGGTGAGGACGGCGAGAGCGCGCTGGGTGACTTCGTCGCCCGCGTCGATCCACGCGAGGAGCCGGCCGACACGGGAGAGGGCGGGATGCTGCGCGGCGAGGTCGAGATCGTCCTCGCCACGCTGTCCCAGCGGGAGCAGGCGGTGATCCGGCTCCGGTTCGGCCTCGACGACGGCCGCCAGCGCACGCTCGACGAGGTGGGCCGCGAGTTCGGCCTGTCCCGCGAGCGCATCCGGCAGATCGAGAAGGTGACGCTACTCAAGCTGCGCGACCCGGAGCGGGCGAAGAGGCTCGAGGCTTACGCCAGCTGAGGGGGCGCGAGAAGGGGCACCCACGGGGGTGCCCCTTCTCGCGTTTTCAGCGCAGGCGGCGCGGACCCGTGTCGGGGCGCGCCACCGGCGTGCCGATCCGGACATTCACGTGCAGCACCGAGATGCCGTCCGGCCGGGCCAGCACCGGGTTGAGTTCCAGCGAGTGCAGTTGCGGATGCACGTCGGCCATCCGGCCCACTCGCAGCACCAGGTCGGCGAGCGCGTCCAGGTCGACGCCCGCCGCGCCGCGGTACCCGGTCAGCAGCGGCGCGGCGCGCGGTGCGCGTACCAGCCGCGAGGCGTCCTGGTCGGTCAGCGGCGCCGGGCGCCAGGCCCGGTCACCGATCAGCTCGCTGGCGACGCCGCCGATGCCGAAGCCGACGACCGGCCCGAACGCCGGGTCCTCGGCCGCCTCCACGACACAGCCCACGCCGGGCGGGACCATGGGCTGGACCGCGACCTTCACCCCGGCCCCGAACAGCCGCTGTAACTCGTCGTAGACGCGCATGACGTCGTCGGCGTCGGCGAGGTCGAGCCGTACGGCGCCGAGATCGATCCGGTGCCGCCACGGCGAGCGGGCGACCTTCAGCGCCACCGGGAACCCGATCTCGGCGGCCACCGCCGCCACCGCCTCGGGCGGCCCGGCGCAGGCCCGGCTCGGCACCACGTCAATGCCGTAGCAGGACAGCAATTCGTCCACCTCGCCGAGGTCGCCGAGCTCCGTCTTCGCTGCGGCGGCGAGCTCCGCGATGATCAGCCGGGCGCGGCCGGTGTCCGCGTCCGGCAACTCCGGCACGGTGCCGGACGGTTCGCGCCGCCACTCCGCGTACGCCGCGGCGCGGCCCAGCGCGCGTACCGCCTCCTCGACGGTCGGATAGACGGGCACCGTACCCGGACCGGACCGCTCGGACTTCCACTTCGGGTCGGAGGGGAAGACCGCCAGTACGGGCTTGTCGCTGCCGGCCGCCGCCGCGTGGACCTCGTCGGCGACGACGGTGGCGGCTTCCCACTCCTCGGCGAGCGCCGGGGCGTACGCGACGACCAACGCGTCCACCCGCGGATGGTCGAGGGCGTCGGTCACCGCCTGCCGGATCGTCGCCGCGTCCGCCATCGGGCCGACGTCGTGCGGGTAGCCCGGGGCGAACTCCAGCGAGAACGCCGGCGCGGCGCCCATGGCGAGCGCGCCGAGCGCGGCGGCGTTGGTGACGAGGCCGATCCGCCGGCCGGCCGGCAGCGGCTGGTCGGCCAGCAGTAGCCCGACGTCGAACAGTTCGGCGACCGTGTCGACCCGGATGACACCGGCGCTGGCGAACAGCGCCGTCACGCCGCGCCCATCGGGGCCGGGCGCGACCGCCTGGAGCGCCGGCGGGCGTACCGCGCTGGCGACGGCGACGACCGGCTTGTGCTGGGCGAGTTCCCGCGCGATGCGGGCGAACTTGCGCGGGTTGCCGAACGTCTCCAGGTACAGCAGCACCACGTCCGTACCGGGGTCGTCGCGCCAGTACTGCAGCAGGTCGTTCCCGGACACGTCGGCGCGGTTGCCGGCGGACACGAAGCTGGACAGGCCGAGCCCGCGCCGGTCTGCCTCGCCGAGCAGCGCGGTGCCCAGCGCGGCGGACTGGCTGAAGAAGCCGACCCGGCCGGCGCGGGGCAGCAGCGGCGCAAGGGTGGCGTTGAGACCTACCGCCGTGTTGGCGATGCCCAGACAGTTGGGGCCGACCAGGCGCATGCCGTGGCTGCGCACCGAGCGCAGGAGCCTGGCCTGCTCCTCCGCCCCCTCCAGGCCGGCCTCCGCGAAGCCGGCGGACACCACGACCAGCCCATGTAGGCCGGCCGCCGCGCAGTCCGCGACGACGTCGGCCACCCCTTCGACCGGCACCGCGACGACCGCGAGGTCGACCGGGGCGGGCGCCGCGGTCAGCGTCGGATAGGCGGTCAGGCCGTCCACGGTCGGCGCCGTCGGGTGTACGGGCACGATGTTTCCGGTGAACCCGCCGCTTCGCAGGTGCCGCAGCAGCGCCGCGCCGACTCCGACGCCCCGCGACGACGCGCCGTAGACGGCGACCGCCCGCGGGCTGAGCAGCCGGGCGATCGAGGCCGCTTCGGAGCGCTGTTCGCGCCGCCACTGCACCGTCAGCGACTCCGGCGTCGGCGCGATCGGGAACGTCAGGTGGACCACGCCGTCGGCGTACTCGCGCTCGACCGAGTACCCGGCGTCGGCGAAGACGCGCAGCATCGTCGAGTTCGTCGGCAGCACCTCGGCGACGAACCGGGTGATCTCCTCCTCGCGCGCGGCCGCGGCCAGGTGCTCCAGCAGCACCGAGCCGAGCCCGCGACCCTGGTGGGCGTCCTCGACCACGAACGCCACCTCGGCGTCGGCCGCGCCCGCACCGAGCCGGTCGTAGCGGCCGATGGCGATCAGCTCGTCGCCCAGCTCGACCACGAACGCCTCCCGGTCGTGGTGGTCGACGTTGACGAAGCGTTCCAGGTCGCGGGCCGGGATCCGCGGGTACGGGGAGAAGTAGCGCAGGTAGCGGGTGCGCTCGGAGAAGCGCGAGTGCAGCGCGACCACGGCCGGCGCGTCTTCGGGCTGCATCTGGCGTACCCGGGCGGTCGACCCGTCGGCGAGGACGATGTCGGCGGCTCTGGTGCTTTTGCTGTTCGGCACGGCGTCAGTCCCTTGGGTCTTTCGGGTCCAGGCCGAGCAGCGGGAACACCGCCCGTCGGGTGGCGAGGATGGACCGGTCAATGGCGTCCGGCGCGTCGAACCCCGGTGTCCAGGGGTGGTACACCGGATCGACCCCGTCGGTCATCAGGTCGGCGCTGCGGCGGTCGGGACACCGGTCGGCGGCGAGCGCCCGCCAGCTCTGCGGTATCGGGAGGGCCGGGTCCAGCGGCTCGCCGGTGACCACCGCCAGCAGGTGCGTCCAGGCCCGCGGTACGGCCTCGACCAGCGCGTACCCGCCACCGCCCAGGGCCACCCACCGGCCGCCGCACAGCTCCTCGGCGAGGTCGCGCAGGGCGAGGTACGTGGCGCGCTGGCCGTCGACGGTCAGCCGCAAGTCGGCGAGCGGATCGAGCCGGTGCCCGTCGGCGCCGCACTGCGTGACCAGCACCTGGGGCCGGAACGTACGCAGCGCGCTGGGCACGATGGCGTGGAACGCGCGCAGCCAGCCGGCGTCGCCCGTACCCGGTGGCAGCGCGACGTTGATCGCGGTGCCCTCCGCGCCCGGCCCCCCGGTCTCGGCCGGGTACCCGGTGCCGGGGAACAGCGCCAGGGGGGTCTCGTGCAGGCTGATCGTCATGACCCTGGGGTCGTCGTAGAAGATCTCCTGTACGCCGTCGCCGTGGTGGACGTCGACGTCGACGTACCCGATCCGCTCGGCGCCCAGGTCGAGCAGGCGGGCGATCGCGACGGCCGGGTCGTTGTAGACGCAGAACCCGGAGGCCCGGTCGGGCATCGCGTGGTGCAGGCCGCCCGAGATGCTGACGGCTCTCGTGGTCTCGCCGCGCCACACCGCCTCGGCAGCAGCCAGGCTCGCGCCGGCGACGAGCGCGCTCGCGTCGTGCATGTGCGGGAAGACCGGGTTGTCGGGGGTGTTGAGCCCGTGGTCGTGCGTCCCGGTCGTGGCGTGCCGGATCGCGTCGAGGTACTCGAGCGTGTGTACCCGCAGCAGGGCGGCTTCGTCGGCCGGCTTCGGCGCTTGGAGACGCACCCCCGGGCGGTCGAGAACGCCCAGTTCACCGGCGAGAGCCATGGTCAACTCGACGCGTACGGGGTTGAGCGGGTGCTCGCCCATGTCGTAGCCGAGCAGGGCGTCGTTCCAGACGACGGTCGTGTCGGTCATGGTTCCTCCCCCGTCGCCACCGGCCTCGACTGGTCGGTGATCCATTGACTCCACGAGCCCACATACAGGGCCGGCTCGAATCCGGCGATGGTCAGCGCGAGAACGGTCTGCGCCGCGGTCACCCCGGACCCGCAGTATGCGGCGACCGGTTGATCTTCATTCACCCCGAGGTGGGCGAATTGTCGGCGCAGCACGTCCGGCGGCTGGAGCCGGCCGGCGGCGTCGACCGTCTCGGCGGCCGGTTGGTTGCGCGCGCCCGGGATGTGACCGGCGACCGGGTCGACCGGTTCGGTCTCGCCCCGGAACCGGGCCGGTACGCGAGCGTCGAGCAGCACCCCGTGAGCCGCCACGCCAGCGGCGCCGACCGCGTCCACGACCGGCAGCGAACCCGTCTTGACCGTCACGTCGCCGGGGACCGGGGTCGGCTCGGCCCGCGTGGTCGGGCAGGCGGCCTCGATCCAGGCGGCGTACCCGCCGTCGAGTACCCGTACGTCGGCCAGGCCGGCCCAGCGCAGGATCCACCAGGCCCGGGCGGCGGCGCCGGTCGGCGGGGCGCCTCCGGCGTCGTACACCACCACGGGGTGCCCCGCCCGTACCCCGCTCCGGCACAGCGCGACCTGCAGATTCTCGGGATCGGGCAGCGGGTGGCGCCCCCGCGAGCCGGGCGGGCCGGCGAGGTCGGCGTCGAGATCGAGGAAGACCGCGCCCGGCAGGTGGCCCGCGTCGTAGGAGGCGCGGCCACCGCCGGTGAGCGTCCAACGCACATCAAGTACGGTCGGCGGGTCGGCGCGGCCCAACTCGTCGATAAGTCCGGCCACGTCGACGAGGTGTTGCCGGTTTGTCATGAGCCCAGTCTGTCCTACTCAGCGGGTAACATTGACGATCGGGAGGACGCGTTTTGAACGACCTGGTCGACACCACTGAGATGTATCTCCGCACGATCCTCGAGCTCGAGGAGGAGGGCGTCCGGCCGCTGCGTGCCCGCATTGCGGAGCGGCTGCACCAGAGCGGGCCGACGGTGAGCCAGACGGTCTCCCGGATGGAGCGCGACGGGCTACTGACCGTGGAGGGCGACCGGCACCTCGTGCTGACCGAGGCCGGCCGCGGCTACGCCGTCTCCGTCATGCGCAAGCATCGCCTCGCCGAACTGCTGCTGGTCAACGTCATCGGCATGCCCTACGAGGAGGCCCACGAGGAGGCCTGCCGCTGGGAGCACGTCATGAGCGAGGCGGTCGAGCAGCGCGTCTACGACCTGCTCGGGCGGCCGACCCGCTCGCCGTACGGCAACCCGATTCCGGGGCTCGGCGAGCTGGACGGCGAGGAGGTGACCGCGCCGAGCCGTGACGGCGAGCGCAATCTCGCCTTCCCCGGCCTGGCCGGGCCGGTGGTGGTCAGCCGTATCTGCGAAAGCGTGCAGACCGACGCCGACGTCCTGCGCCAACTGCACACCGCCGGGATCAACCCCGGCGCGAGGGTCACGGTGGCGCAGGAGCGGGACGCGGTGCGCGTCGACGGCGGTGGCCAGGAGATCCGGCTCCCTCGCGAGATCGCCTCGCGCGTGTTCGTCGCGCTGTCGTAACCGCCTCGACCAGTCCGGCCCGCGGTCTCCGCCGGGCGGCCCGGACCAGTCGCCGCTCAGACGCCGTCCCGGTCGATCTTCTTCGCCAGCGCGACGAGTTTGTCACTCAACGCGCTTTCGTCGCTACCCGGCCGGCAGCGGTAACGCAGGACGAGCAGCCGGCCGTTACCTGACAGCCAGCCCACCTCGACCCCCGGCCCGGCCGGCTCGACCGCCGGCACCCCCGCTGTGTACCCAGCCTTGCCGAGTTCGGCGACCGCCGCGGCTCCCGAGGGTTTCGCGGTTGACAGGAACGCCGCCGGCTCGACGTTGACGGGCGTGACCGCGAGGGTCAGGTCCGGATAACTGCCGGCCTTCGTCTGCAGGACGCAGGTGGCCGTGGCATCGGTGGCGCCGGCCGCCGACACGTCGAACGAGGTGCCGAGGATCTGTTCGATCACCTCGTACTCCAGCAGGTGGCAGGCTCCTCCGGGGGCGCTCGCGGGGGAGCGCGTCGACGCGGGCGTACTGGCCGCGGTGAACCGCGCCCGGGTCCCGGCGCCACAACCGGTAGCCCCGAGGACCGCGACAGCGGACGTCACGACGGCGCAGATCGTCCGAATTGACGCTGACCGCCGCACCGACCCTCTCCCCTCGCCCGCGGCACCACCGTACGGCCTCCGCCGCGCTGGCGGAACGGCGTCGATTCCGAGCGTAGGATCCTAGCCGCGTCGATCTGAGAGCGCAGGCATAGCGGCGAAGAATGAGCTGAACGGGGCATATATGCGATATGCCGTTATTGGCGGCGGGATCGTCGGCCTGGCGACCGCCCATGAGCTCCGCAGGGTGCACCCCGGTGCCGCGGTCACCGTCGTGGAGAAGGAGGCCGGCTGGGGCGCCCATCAGACCGGCCACAACTCGGGCGTCATCCACGCCGGCGTGTACTACGCGCCGGGCAGCCTCAAGGCCGAGCTGTGCAGGGCCGGGCGGCGGTCGATGCTTGACTTCTGCGCGGAACACGACATCCCCTTCCAGGTCTGCGGCAAGCTGATCGTCGCCACCGACGAAGCCGAACTGCCCCGCCTCCACGCGCTGCACGAACGCGCCCGCGCCAACGACCTCGAGGTCCGGTTGATCACCCCGGAGGAGGCCCGCGAGTACGAACCGGAGGTGGCCTGCGTGGCCGCGCTCCACGTCGCCGCCACCGGCATCGTCAACTTCGGCACGGTCTGCGCGCGCCTCGCCGAACTGCTGGAGAAGTCCGGCGCCGACATGCGTACCGGCGAGCGGGTCATCGGCATCCGCAGCGCGACCGCCGACGGACCGGTGACCGTGCAGACCACACGCGGCGAACTCCAGGCGGACGTCCTGATCAACTGCGCCGGCCTGCACGCCGACCGGATCGCCCGGATGGCCGGGGTCCACCCACCGGCCAGGATCGTTCCGTTCCGCGGCGAGTACTACGAACTGCGCCCCGAGCGCCGCGGCCTGGTCCGGGGGCTCATCTACCCGGTACCCGATCCGCAGTTCCCGTTCCTCGGCGTGCACCTGACCAAGATGATCGACGGAAGCGTCCACGCCGGCCCGAACGCCGTGCTCGCCCTGGCCCGCGAGGGTTACGGCTGGAGCCGGATCCGGCCGGGCGACCTGCTGGACGCGGCCACGTACAGCGGGCTGTGGCGGTTGGGGCGGCGGCACTGGCGGTACGGCGCCAGCGAGGTCGGCCGGTCGCTGTCCAAGCGGCGCTTCGCGGCCAGCCTGGCCCGGCTCGTACCCGCCATCGGCCCCGACGACCTGGTCAAGGCCGAGGCGGGCGTACGCGCCCAGGCGATCCGACCCGACGGCAGCCTCGTCGACGACTTCCTCATCGCGCGGCAGGGCCGGCAGGTGCACGTACTCAACGCGCCGTCACCCGCCGCCACCAGTTCCCTGGAGATCGCCAAGCACATCGTCGCCGGCCTGCCCGCGTAGCGGCGCGAAGCGCCGGATCTGAGCTAGTCCCGCGCCGCGCCGGTCGAACCGCCGAGCACGATCCGGGCGACGGCCCGCAGCGAGTCGGAGCCGGGTACGAAGTAACCGTCGTGCTCGACCACATTGTCGACCGGCAGCCGGCGCGCGCCGAACGCCGCGTCGAACGGCAGGGTGCCGTGCCCGGCGCCCAGGATCCGGATCCCGGGCAGCTCGCGAGTCCAGTCCGACAACGTGCTACCCGCCCACACGCGGGCGCTGGTCCGCAGTTCGGTGGCCCGTTCGACTCCCATGCCCGGGCTGCCCAGAGCGACGATGTCCTGTACGTGCCGCCCGAGGGCCGGCGCCGCGAGCCCCGCGACGACCGATCCGTAGCTGTGCCCAACGAGGGTCACCGTCGCCATCGGACGGTACTCCCCCAGTCCCGCCACGAACCGGACCAGCGCCGCCGCCCCGTCCCGCGCCCGCTCCTCGCGGGCCGCCTCGCGCCCGATGCCCTCCGGCGGGTCGTAGCCCAGCCAGGCGATCACCGCGACGCGGGCGTTGCCGTCATCCGCCCGTACCTGCTGAAAGAGCTGCCGGGCCTGCCACGCGAGCGCCCGCCGCTCGCGACCGGCACAACCCCGGTCGAAGTTGCCCAGCCGGTTACTCAGCCCCGGGACGATGACCGCGATCCGGTCAGCCGAGGCGAGATCCCCGAGCACCTCGGCGACGCGCCCGTTGCCGCGCGGGTCGTACGCGATCAGATGGCGCTCGGGCGACCACGCGGAGCGGCGTGCGTTGGCGGCGAACCGTAGGTCCAGCGGCGCGCCGTCGAGGTTGCCGACGATGGCCGGGTACCGCTCGGCGAGCGCGGCGCGGGCCGCCGGTTCCAGACCGACGAAGAACCGGGCAATCTGGGCCGGGGTGGCCCGCCGTGGGTCCGGCAGCGGCTGCCCCGCCACCCGGTCGGCGACCCACGCGGAGATTCCCGGCAAGTTGGCGGAGGCGCTCGCGGCCGCGGGTTCGGCCGGCCCGAACAGCCAACCACCAAAGCCGGCGACCACGGCCAGGACCGTGGTCGCCGCATCTCGGGTCAGCCGGAGCATCAGGCGCCGAGGGTCGCCGAGCAAACTCATTCATCGCCTCCTGGAGTCGGACACCTCTTGTCCGACTACGAAGCAGCCGGTGCACGGGGTTCACGATCGCCAACCCGGACAGCCGCCGCCGATTCGCCCCAAACCGTACTGGCGCATACATCAAATCCGGGTTAGGAGGTGGAGAAAAAGGATGATCAGCTCTATATCCGGCACCTTCGGCTCGGCCTCTCCCGTGCTGCCCATCGGCGTAATCACCGCAGGAATCGTCAAGCGGGACCGGAGTTACGTCGTCAAGGGCTCGGCCGGACCACCTGTGGTCGCCCTAATCCCGGCGTTCATCTACCTCAATCGCTTGTGCCGACGTAGGCCGCGAGGTGCTCGCCGGTGCGGGTGGAGCGGGCGGCGACGAGGTCGGCGGGTGTGCCCTCGAAGACGATCCGGCCGCCGTCGTGGCCGGCGCCGGGGCCGAGGTCGATGATCCAGTCGGCGTGCGCCATGACCGCCTGGTGGTGCTCGATGACGATGACCGACTTGCCGGAGTCGACGAGCCGGTCGAGCAGCCCGAGCAGCTGCTCGACGTCGGCGAGGTGGAGGCCGGAGGTTGGCTCGTCGAGGACGTAGACGCCGCCGTTGGAGGACATGTGGGTGGCCAGCTTGAGCCGCTGCCGCTCGCCGCCGGACAGCGTGGTGAGCGGCTGGCCGAGGCTGAGGTAGCCGAGCCCGACGTCGGCGAGCCGGTCGAGGATGGCGGCTGCTGCCGGCGTGCGCGCCTCGCCGGCGCCGAAGAACTCCTCCGCCTCGGTCACCGACATCGCGAGCACCTCGCTGATGTCGCGGCCGCCGAGGTGGTATTCCAGCACCGGTGCTCCGAACCGCTTCCCCTCGCACTCCTCGCAGACGGTGGCGACGCCGGCCATCATCGCCAGGTCGGTGTAGATGACGCCGGCGCCGTTGCAGGTGGGGCAGGCCCCCTCGGAGTTGGCGCTGAACAGCGCCGGCTTCACACCATTGGCCTTCGCGAACGCCTTGCGGATCGGGTCGAGCAGTCCGGTGTACGTCGCCGGGTTGCTCCGTCGCGAGCCGCGGATCGGGGTCTGGTCGACCGCCACCACCCCGTCCCGTCCGGACACCGAGCCGTGGATCAGCGAGCTCTTGCCCGAGCCCGCGACGCCGGTCACGACGACAAGCACCCCGAGCGGGATGTCGACGTCGACGTCGCGCAGGTTGTGCGCCGTCGCGCCGCGGATCTCCAGCGTGCCGGTGGGCGTCCGCACCGTGTCCTTGAGGGCTGCCCGGTCGTCGAAATGGCGGCCGGTGACGGTGCCGCTGGCCCGCAGCCCCTCGACGGTGCCCTCGAAGCAGACGGCGCCGCCCGCCGTACCGGCTCCTGGGCCGAGGTCGACGACGTGATCGGCGATCGCGATCGTCTCCGGCTTGTGCTCTACGACGAGCACCGTGTTGCCCTTGTCCCGCAGCCGCAGCAACAGGTCGTTCATCCGCTGGATGTCATGGGGGTGCAGCCCGACGGTCGGCTCGTCGAAGACGTAGGTGACGTCGGTGAGCGAGGAGCCGAGCTGGCGGATCATCTTGACGCGCTGCGCCTCACCGCCGGACAGCGTGCCCGACGGCCGGTCGAGACTGAGGTAGCCGAGCCCGATCTCGACGAACGAGTCGAGGGCGTGCAGCAGCTTCGCCAGCAGCGGCGCCACCGACGGCTCGTCGAGGCCGCGGATCCAGTCGGCCAGGTCACTGATCTGCATCGCGCAGGCATCGGCGATGTTGATCCCCTTGATCTTCGAGGACCGGGCCTCCGCCGCGAGCCGGGTACCGACGCACTCAGGACAGGTGGTGAAGGTGATCGCCCGCTCCACGAACGCGCGGACGTGCGGCTGCAGCGCGTCGATGTCCTTGGACAGCATGGACTTCTGGATCCGCGGGATCAGGCCCTCGTACGTGAGGTTGATGCCCTCAACCTTGATCTTGGTCGGCTCCTTGTGGAGCAGATCGTGCAGCTCTTTCCCGGTGTACTTGCCGATCGGCTTGTCCGGGTCGAAGAAGCCGCAGCCGGTGAAGATGCGGCCGTACCAGCCGTCCATGCTGTAGCCGGGGATCGTGAGCGCACCCTCGTTGAGCGACTTGCTGTCGTCGTACAGCGCAGACAGGTCGAAGTCGGTGACCGAGCCCATGCCCTCGCAGCGCGGGCACATGCCGCCGAGGCGGTTGAAGGTCGCTTTCACGGCCTTCCTGGCACCACGCTCGACCGTGATCGCACCGCTCGCCCGGACCGAGGGGACGTTGAAGGCGAACGCGCTGGGCGGGCCGATGTGCGGCTGCCCGAGTCGGCTGAAGAGGATGCGCAGCATTGCGTTGGCGTCGGTGGCGGTGCCGACCGTCGAGCGGGGGTCGGCACCCATCCGCTGCTGGTCGACGATGATCGCGGTCGTCAGCCCTTCGAGCACGTCAACCTCGGGCCGCGCCAGCGTCGGCATGAAGCCCTGCACGAAGGCGCTGTAGGTCTCGTTGATCATCCGCTGTGACTCCGCGGCGATCGTGCCGAACACCAGGGAGCTCTTGCCCGAGCCGGAGACGCCGGTGAACACCGTCAGCCGGCGCTTCGGGAGCGCGACGCTGACGTCCTTGAGGTTGTTCACGCGCGCGCCGTGCACGCGGATCAGATCGTGGCTGTCGGCAACGTGCAGCGCAGGCGACTGCGTGTCGGACCTCGTGGCCATGCTCATCGTGTCTCCATCTGTGCGGCGGGGCCACCTTTGCGGTTTCCGTCGGCGTCGCCCGGCTCGATCTAACCAGCTTCGCGCAGTACGTGATTGCCTGGCTTAAAGACAAATGGGAAGTCCGGAAATCGACAGCCCGATCGCCCCGGATGGCGATTTCGCCGTTGGCCGTTCGTCGTAACGGTGGTTTGTTGAGGCTGGCGGGGACAGGGGCCGGCGGTAGGGCTTGTTTGCGCAGTTCAGGAGGTCGTGATGACTGCGCGTCGGACGTGCCTGCCGGCGACTGGGCCACCAGCCCCACTCCAAGCGCTTCTGACCGCCGTCACCACCGGCCAGAAATCAGCCGCTATCTCCCGCCTTAACAAACCACCGCTAGGTTGCTCCTCGCTCGTCAGTACCTAGGTCGGCGGCCAAGCGAGCATGCGCTGGAGCCAGCTTCCAACCTCGGCCGCCTCCGATTCGGTGAGCCGACCCAGCGGCCTCTCACCCTTCAGACGCGCGGTCGAAATCGACGTGACGTCCTCGGTCCGGGCCCAACTCGTCCGGCTCAATCCCCCGTCGGATGAGTTGATCAGTACGTGGTGAGGCAGTCCGCGGTCCCGCGTCGTCAACGGGACCACCAGGGTCATGTCGATCGGGAACCGGCAGTGCAGTTCGGACGCCACGATCACGGCAGGGCGGACACCGCGCTGCTCGCTCCCGATGGGCTGGCCGAAATCCACCAGCCAGACCTGCCAGGGGCGGACATGGCTCACGCCGCCGGATCCTGACGCATCCAGTCGCCTGCCGCGTTGTCCGTGAGCCGGGACTCGTTGCGGTACGAGGCCCATTCGTCCTCGTCGGCGCGCAACCGCTCATAGGCTGCCAGCGCTTCGCGCTCCTCGTGCTCCGCCAGCAGCCGACGCAGCGCCTCAGCGAGCGTC
Source organism: Planosporangium flavigriseum (assembly GCF_011947225.1). Lineage (GTDB taxonomy): Bacteria > Actinomycetota > Actinomycetes > Mycobacteriales > Micromonosporaceae > Planosporangium > Planosporangium flavigriseum. Next base: position 108,179 of record NZ_JAATVW010000003.1, read on the forward strand.
GCGCCGCCGTAGTCCTCCGACGCAAGGCGAGCGAGGCGGTCCCGCAGCTCGGTCGTGATCTTGATCGTCGTCATGCTCATGCCAATAAGCATGACACGACGGTATGCCGATCAGCATTCTTCCACTGCCCCCTCGCCTCGGCGGCGCTAGCTGAGGTTGGCAGCGGGTCTTCGCCGAGCGCGGCGGCGACGAGGTCGGCGTCCTGGCGCCGGGGTCGCCGAGCAATCGCATTCATCGCCTCCTGGAGCCGGACAGCTCTTGTCCGACTACGAAGCGGCCGGTGTCCGGGTTCACGATCGCCAACCCGGACACCGGCCACCGATCCGCCACAGACCGTACCGATGCCGTCATGCGGTCGCCGAGGGCACCGGTCCGAATAGGGATGATCGGCGCAATACTCGACACCTTCCGGCCGGGTGGGACCCGCGTCGCAGCGCCGGACGCCCCGGCTGATCCCTTCGGCTACCGCGAGCCGCGGCTGTCGGCTGACACGGGACGCGAGTCGTCCTCGTCGTCGGCGTCGTCGTCGTACTCGTCCTCGTCGTACTCGTACTCGTCGTCCTCGTCGTCCTCGTCGTCGGCGGTCCGATCGTCGGGCGTCGTCGGCGGCTCCTGATCGCCCTGCTCAACCTCCTCCCACTCGGCCTCCTCCGGTTGGTGGACGACCTCGCTGTCGCGGATCTCGCCGCGCCACGCCCCGGTCGCCTCGCCGTTCAACGTGACGAACCGGCGGAAGTTCTTGAGATCCAGCCGGGCCCGACGGCCGCCGGCACGCCAGAGGTTGCCGGTCTTCTCGAACAGGCCCTGCGGGTAGTACTCCATGACCAGCAGGACCCGGGTCAGGTCATCGGCGAGCGGGTGGAAGGTGACGACCCCCTTCGTGGAACCCTTGGCACCCTCGCTCGTCCAGACGATGCGGCGGTCCGGAATCTGCTCCTGGGTGACGGCCTTCCAGGTACGCCGGGACTTGAACACCTTGACCCGCCACGTGGTCTCGGTGTCGCTGATCCGGTCGACCCCCTCGACGCCCTTCATGAACTTCGCGAACTCCCCGTACTGGGTCCACTGGTTGTAGACCACGTCGACGGGCAGCCCGATGTCGATGTCCTCGCTGATGTGTGTCACCTTCGGCTTTCCGCCGCCCTCGCCGCCGCCGAGAGCCGACTTCACCTTCTCGGTCAGGCCGGTCATCGCCGCGCTGATACCGGCGCGCATCGGGGACTTGCCTTCGGCGAGCCCGCGTACCCCGACGAGCGCGGCCTTCAGACCGCCACCGTCACCGCCTTCGTTCAGCCGCTCGATGAGGTTGTCGACCAGGTGGTTCGCCCGCGCCAGCGCATAGTCTCTGGCTTCCCGTCCGAGGCGTGCCATGGCCGGGTTGTCACGCAGGGCCCGGCCGAGGTCGGCGAGAGGGGAACTGGCCTCGCTCATGCGGTGTCCCCACCCCGTGGTGCGCTGCGGCGGCGGGCCGGTTCACGGCCGCGACCAGACTCGCGGCTCCGCGCTGTCTTCCGGCTGCGCGCCGGCTCAGGATTCTCGTCGGTAGAACGCTGGGCCGGGGTACGCCGCACCGCTTTCGCCTGCCGTTTGGTCGCGCGCGGCGACACCGACTCCTCCTGATCGGCGTCGTCGACGGGCTCGTCTTCGGACGATCCCGAGATCTCGATCAACTGCGATGTGCGCTGGTGCAGGGAGTCGGCGAGCGCGGTCGTACGGGATTCGATGGTCGCGGCCACCGCGCGCTGCGCCGCCGCCAGCAACGGGCCACGCACCTGCGCGGCGAGCTTGGCGACCTCTGGGGACGTCGCCAGAGTCGTGATCGCCGCACGAGGGTTGCCCAGCCGGTTCCCGCTCAGCCAGAGCGCCAGGCCGATCGCGGTCTTGCCCTTCTTGGTACGGCCGAGCAGATAACCGCCCACGACCGCCGCCGTCAGCTTCGCACTGTCCCTCATCGTCCGTTCCCCTTCGCTCGCACCGTCGTCACCAGCTCCACCGCCCCGTACCGGCTTCCGGCTGCGGCAGCTCGCCGGCGATGAAGTCGAAGGCCGGAAGTGGTCCCGCGTACTCGATCCCGTAGTTCTCGCCGAGATCGGCCCGCACCTGCTCGACGAGGTCGTCGAAGTCCGCCAGCCGATCGGCACGGACCAGGAAGGCGAAGCTCGCCTGCGTGACGTCATCGGGCAGCGAGACGACGTGCGACGCCGCGAGCGGGGCGAGGACCTCCACGATCCGGTCGCTGAGTTCACTGCGGCGAGCGTCCAGCGCGTGGCTGATCTCCTCACCTATTCCGATACGGAGATCCAAGCTCTGGCCGTTGCGGCGGCCCTGCTCCATCAGGTCACGCAGGCGCGGCGCGGCGGCGAGTACCTCCCGGATCTCGGCCTCCTCGTCGGCGGACACCTCCAGCCTGACCTCGACCAACCCGTCCAGCTCAGCGAGGCGGCCGGCCACCAGATCGGCGTCCGGATCGAGGATCTCCTCGCGTACGGCGGCCTCGTCCGGCGCCACGGTGCCGAACCGGACCGGCAGCACCGGGCCGTCGCGCAGCAGGGCGGTGAGCACGTCGAGGTACGCGATGGCGTCCGTCTCGTGCAGCTCGGTGTCCGCGAGGTCGCTCACGGCTGCCGCGACCGGCCCGGACCGGACGAGACGGACCGCGGCGGGCGGATCGGGGTGCTCCGCGCGTACGAGGCCGTAGACCTGAACAGCCATCTAGTCCTCCTCCCGTCCGGTGCGCCGGCTGGGCGCTCGCCGACCCGAGGGTGCGCGCCGGCGGTCGTCGTCCTCACCGTTCAGGAACGCGTCGGCGGCGTCGCTGAGCGTCTCCTTCACCCCGCTCAACACGCCTTTCGTCCGGTGCTTCGCGGCCCCCTCGTTCACTCCCCTGGAGATCCCCTGCACCAGGCCGGGAAGGCCGGTGACCTGCCCTTCCGGCTGCAGGTCCAGCCGGTTGACCGCCTCGGCGAAGCGCAGGTAGGTGTCGACGCTCGCGATGACGATGCGGGCGTCGATCGTCAACAATTCGATACCGACGAGGGAAACGAGCACGTACGCGTCGATGACGATGCCCTTGTCGAGGATGAGTTCGAGTACGTCCGCCAGGCCGCTGGGTCGCGGAGCGCGCGTTACTCCTGAATACGAACTGATCGCTGCCACCTCTTTCGGTTGGGGTCAACCCTTCTCAGCCGGCGGTGGCGGTTCGGTCACCGCCAGCCGGTCGAGGTCGGTGTTGGACAGTCGGATGTCGTCCGCGGAGATGTCGAAGATCTCGCGGAGTTCGGTGAAGCGCTGGTCGAGCGCCAGCAGGGCCCGGCCAAGTCGCTCGATCTCGTCGTCGGTCAGCGAGCCGGCGTCCACGCGCCGCAACGCCTGGCGTTCGAGTAGCTGACGGACGATCTCCAGGAGGGCGATCACGAGCCGGCCGAGCCCGCGCCCGGCGTCCTCCGGGTCGATGTCGAACCGCAGGGGCGTGTTCATCGGCCTTCTCCACCGTCCGCCAGCGTGTCCACCGCTGCCAGCAGCAGCCGGGCGTCGAGGCGGATCAGGTCGATGCCGGCGAGCCCGATGACGATGTCGCCGACGACGACCGCGCCCCGGTCGATAACCCGGTCGAGCAGGTCCACGAGGTCGTTGGTGCCGACGCCGTGCGCGGGCAGCTCACTCATCGGCGGTCACCGTGAGGTCCACGAAGGAGTACGGCGGCCAGGGCCCGGTCACGCGAAGCGCCAGGCCGTCGACCGCCAGCCGGTCGCCGCAGCGGTCCAGCGCTTCCACGAAGCGTGGCTGCTCGTCCCGGCGCACCAGGTAGGCGCGGTCGAGCAGGAGAGCGTCCTGCCGCTTTCCAGGCACGGTGTCGCGGGCCGTCTCGCCCAACGCCCCCTCGGTCCAAGCCACCAGCTCGAGCGCCGCGCGGCGGCGCTGCTCGAGCCGGTCGAAGTGCTGGCGTCGCCGCAGGAGGTACGCGGTGCCGGATTCAGCGGTCGATGCGTCAGCCGGCTCGGCTTCGGCATGAGGGTCGCCGTCCTCGCAGACCGTGACCCCCCACTCGTCGCAGCCGGCAACCCGCGCGAGCTGGGCACGAAGCGCGGCCACCCGGGCGGTCAGGAAACGCCTGGCCGCCTGCCGGTCCGTCACGACGGTGCCGAGCCGAAACGGAAGCGTGGCACCGCCGGACGCGGCGACGGCCCGGACCACGGCGTCGTGGCGCTGCGCGAGGGCCCCGACCAGGCGTGGGTCGGCGGACTCGGCGACGACCGCCGCCAGGTCGGCCGTCGCCACGTCGCTGACGGCGAGGCCGAGGCCGTCCGCCGTGAGTACTTCGACCGGTCCGTCGCCGACACCGCGAAGGGCGTCGACGGCGGTGTCACCCGGCACGGCGGCGTACAGGTAGAGGGCGCGTTCGGGGGTCACGACGGCTCCCCCTGACCGAGGCTGCGCTCCAGCGTGTCGAGGCGGGCGCGAAGGTCCCGGTTCTCGGCCTCCAGTGCGTCGCGCTCCCTGGCCGCTTTCGAGCTGAGTGAGGGGTCGTTCATCCACCAGTCGATGCCCATCTCCTTGGCGGTGTCCACCGAGGCGACGAGGAGCCGTACCTTCAAAGTCAGCAGTTCCACGTTCGCGACACCGACGACGATGTCCCCGACGATCACCACGCCCCGGTCGAGGACGCGTTCGAGGATGTCCGCGAGGGAGTCCGACGACCGCTGCCCGCCGCCGAAGCGCGACGACGAGGTGGCGTACTTGCTTCGTGGTTCCACGTTCATGAGGCATCGGTGGCGTTCCGTGAGAAGCGACGCAGTCGCTCGTACGAGGTGATGTGGCCGAGCCGGTCGGCGTCGACCCGATAGGTAGCCATGACGCTGCTGGTCGCGGGGATGCGCTCCAGCTCCGTCACGTCGACGAGGAATGACCATCCGTCACCGTCGGGCCGCGCTCCGGTCATGGCCTCCGGGGCGAGCCCGGTGAGCTCCGCGAACTCCCCCAACGCGGTCCGGGCGACCTGCGCGAGCGTGACGACACGAGGCGGTGAATCGCTTTTGTCTACTTTGTCTTGTTCGTGCCTTCGTGTCGCCATACCAGCCGAGTTTGCCATATGGGCGGACTTCGGTAACCGTTCGGATGATGTGGGATATGGCACTAACGGCTTGTCCACTTAGTACGAATGACATATAGGCGCATCGGCAACGAGGCCGGCATTGGGGCCAACCGTGGCCGCCAGGAGGCCGTCGCCACCATCCAGATGTGACAGTCAACCGTGGAATTACGCCACTCGGAGCGACGGTGATATTACTTAAAGTAGTCTTCGCTCAAGGCGCGACCGCGACAGGGCGGCAGACGTGTGCTGATGCCCTACGCGGGGCACCTTCCGGTCATGAAGACCACGTGGGAGCCGCATGAAGAGCACGGGGACCTGTCCACGGGCGAACCAGCTACTCCAGCATGGTGACCACGGTGGGACCGATGTCGTCTCCGACGAGTTCCAACGAGTTGGCGGCGCGTGCAGCGAGTTCAAGTGGTCCGACGTTCGAGGAGAGCTTTGCGTGCACGAGCCGGTCGAGACCAGCGCCAACCAGCGGCGCGACGGTGCGCAGAGTTGCGTCCATGCCGATCGACGCAGTCGTGCACCGTGAACGACGATGTTGCGTTGGCGGTATAGCCGGCGCAGGACCGACTCAAAGACTGCCCGCACGTCGGCGAGTTCCTTATAGGGGTTGGCCAGCACAGCGGACATGCGCAGGGCTGCCGCCGCATCACTCGGATCGCGAATGGTGAGGGCCTGCCCAGCGCTGAGTGCATCAGCGACCGCTCGGCAACGGTCGAGGTTCTTGTGAAGACCCTCCAATAGGTTGCTCAGGGCGTCGGGCACAACAGGCTTGTGCCGGTATGACAGTGCCGTCAGCTCGGCGCGTGGCCACGAGCAAGTGACGATCGCGGCCAGCCGGTCAGCCGCGACGACGCGGCCCGGCCTCCCCTCTGCGGTGTCGGATGCCTGCGACAGCAAGGACTCGATCGCTGACCATCCGCCGGAAACCGCTGGAGCCGGTGGTCCGGCGTTCAGCGGTGCCGCCATCTCCAGCGCGTCGTCGAGCAGGTCATGGCTGGACGTGGAGTACATCGTCCTCTCCCGAATCAGAGAGAGCACATCGACACCGCGTGCCGGTGGTGCCACCGGCAGTGCTGGATGGCCTGCGATCCACACCTGACCGACCGGCTCGAGCCGGGATCCGGATCCGCCGCGGGCGTAAGCGGCACGAGCCTGCAGACGCTGCACAAGAGTACCGGCGGCGCGAGCAGCCGCGGTGGGGTCCTTTGCAGTGATCGCGAAAAGGAAGGAACCGTACTGTCGGGGAGGCTTGGTGATGTCGTTAGTTACGAACCAGGAGGCGAGCCCCAACGTGCGCGGCGTGGGGATCTGTGGCCAGGCTTGCAGCCAGACGCGAGGTCGGAGACGTCACGGGGTGTTATGCTTTCATGCAGAGCAGCAGACGCTCGACGTCTAAAGCAGGGGAGTCGCCCACCAGGGCCACTCCCCTCTTTCTTTTGTCCAGAGTCGCCACGGGCCACCTCACCGTTGATCCGAACACTAGAACTGCGAACGATTCGGGCCTGCTTGGCAGATTCCACACATTGCTGCCCCAGCGGGCGGCGGCCCGATGGGTCGGGCTGGACGATGACCACTGACACGCCCATCCCCACCCCTCCCCAAAAGAACGTCCGCTTCCAACGACGGATGCCTCCCACCCGATCGGGTGGGAGGCATCCGTCGTTGGGCCCCAGCTATGGATATGTCAAACCCTGAGCACCTCTAAAAACTACTCATGGGAGACATGCAGTAACTTCCCATGTTCAGCTGCAGCCGCTGGTCGAGCCGCAGCCCTCGCAGACGTAGCAGCTACCGGCGCGCCGCATCTTCGTGCCGCAGGTGAAGCAGAGCGGCGCGTCGGCCGCCATGCCCTGCACCACCTCCAGCAGCTCGGTCGAGGAGTGCGCGACCTTGGCCGGAGCCGGCGCCGGGACCTCCTCCTTGGCCGGCGCCGCAGCGGCCGGCTTCTCCACGACCGTGCCCTCCACCGGGGCCGACGAGGCCATCGCGGTCAGGTCGACCGACACCTCGCCGTTCTCCTCGCGCAGCTGGGCGGCCCGCTCCGCGGCGGTCAGGATGCCCAGCTCGGCCCGCTGCTCGTACGGCAGGAAGTCCAGCGCCAGCCGGCGGAAGATGTAGTCGACCACCGAGGAGGCCATGCGGATGTCCGGGTCGTCGGTCATACCGGCCGGCTCGAACCGCATGTTGGTGAACTTGCTGACGTAGGTCTCCAGCGGCACGCCGTACTGCAGGCCGATCGACAGGGCCACCGAGAAGGCGTCCATCACACCGGCGAGCGTCGAGCCCTGCTTCGACATCTTGAGGAAGACCTCGCCGAGGCCGTCGTCCGGGTAGGACGACGCGGTGAGGTAACCCTCGGCGCCACCGACCGAGAACGAGACGGTCTCGCTGGGCCGCTTCTTCGGCAGCCGCTTGCGCACCGGCCGGTACTCGATGACCTTCTCCACCGCGGGCGCCTGCTCGGCGACGGCGACGGCCTCTTCCTTCTTCGCCGGCTTGGCGTTGGACAGCGGCTGGCCGACCTTGCAGTTGTCGCGGTAGATCGCGAGCGCCTTGAGGCCGAGCTTCCAGCCCTCGAAGTAGATCTTCTCGACCTCTTCGACGGTCGCCGACGCCGGCATGTTGACCGTCTTGGAGATCGCGCCGGAGATGAAGGGCTGGATCGCCGCCATCATCCGCACGTGGCCTATGGGAGCGATCGCCCGCTCGCCCATGGCGCAGTCGAACACGCCGTAGTGCTCGGGGCGCAGCCCCGGCGCGTCGACGACGTGGCCGTGCTCGGAGATGTACTCGACGACCGCCTCGACCTGCTCCTCCTGGTAGCCCAGGGTGCGCAGGGCCCGCGGCACGGTCTGGTTGACGATCTGCATCGAGCCGCCGCCGACCAGCTTCTTGAACTTGACCAGCGCCAGGTCGGGCTCAACACCGGTGGTGTCGCAGTCCATCATCAGGCCGATCGTGCCGGTGGGGGCGAGCACGCTGGCCTGCGAGTTCCGCCAGCCGTTCTTCTCGCCGATCGCGAGGCACGCCTGCCACTGCTTCGCGGCCTCGTCCACGATCACGGTGTCGACCTTGCCGAGCGGCCGGATCGCGTCGTTGGCGGCCGCGTGCTTGCGCATGACGCGCTTGTGCGGCTTGGCGTTGCGGGCGTACCCGTCGTACGCGCCGACCACACCGGCGACCTCCGCCGAGCGGCGGTAGGCGGTGCCGGTCATCAGGCTCGTGATCGCCGCGGCCACGGACCGGCCGGCGTCGGAGTCGTACGCCAGGCCACTGGCCATCAGCAGGGCGCCGAGGTTCGCGTACCCGATGCCGAGCTGGCGGTAGGCGCGGGTGGTCTCACCGATCTTCTCGGTCGGGAAGTCAGCGAAGCAGATGGAGATGTCCATCGCGGTGATGACGAACTCCACCGACTTGACGAACTTCTCGACCTCGAAGGAGCCGTCCTCGCGCAGGAACTTCATCAGGTTGAGGCTGGCGAGGTTGCAGGACGAGTTGTCCAGGTGCAGGTACTCGCTGCACGGGTTCGACGCGGTGATCCGGCCGGTCTCCGGGCAGGTGTGCCAGTCGTTGATCGTGTCGTCGTACTGCAGACCGGGGTCGGCGCACTCCCACGCCGCCTGGCCGATCGCGTGGAACAGCTCCTTGGCGTCGACCGTCTCGATGGTGCGGCCGTCCAGGCGCCCGCGCAGGCCGAACGTGCCGCCCGTCTCGACCGCGCGCATGAACTCGTCGGAGACACGGACCGAGTTGTTCGCGTTCTGGTACTGGACGCTGACGATGTCGTTGCCGCCCAGGTCCATGTCGAAGCCGGCGTCGCGCAGCGCGCGGATCTTGTCCTCTTCGCGCGCCTTCGTCTGGACGAACTCCTGGATGTCGGGGTGGTCGACGTCAAGGATGACCATCTTCGCGGCGCGACGGGTGGCGCCACCGGACTTGATCGTGCCGGCGCTGGCGTCGGCACCGCGCATGAAGCTCACCGGGCCGGAGGCGGTGCCGCCGGACGAGAGCAGCTCCTTGGAGGACCGGATGCGCGACAGGTTGACGCCCGAGCCGGAGCCACCCTTGAAGATCAGACCCTCTTCCTTGTACCAGTCGAGGATCGAATCCATCGAGTCGTCGACCGACAGGATGAAGCAGGCGCTGACCTGCTGCGGCGAGGCGGTGCCGACGTTGAACCACACCGGCGAGTTGAAGCTGAACACCTGGTGCAGCAGCATCCAGGTCAGCTCGAGTTCGAAGATGTTGGCGTCCTCGCGGCTGGCGAAGTAGCCGTGCTCCTCACCGGCGGCGCGGTAGGTCTTCACGACCCGGTCGATGAGCTGCTTGAGCGACGTCTCCCGCTGCGGCGTCCCCACGGCCCCACGGAAGTACTTGGTGGTGACGATGTTCGCCGCGTTGACGCTCCAGAAGGCGGGGAACTCCACGCCGCGCTGCTCGAAGTTGATCGAGCCGTCACGCCAGTTCGTCATGACGACGTCGCGGCGCTCCCAGGTCACCTCGTCGTACGGGTGGACCCCCTCGGTCGTCCACACCCGCTCGACGCGCAGTCCCCGGGCCGCGGCGGCCTTGGCGGTGCCGTTGGCACGCGCACCGTTCCCCCCGCGCGCCTTGCCCGATGACGTGCGTACTGCCTCTGTCATGCCTTCCCCCACCATCTTCAATGCTCTCTCCGTCGGCGCGGAATCTGTCCCGCCCGCGTTATATCCGTCGTCCCTGACACTTCCGCTGTCCTCGCCCGCATGAGCGGGTGAGCGCCGCCGCGGTCGGCGCCCGTCGCGTCAGCCGCTCGCGGCTGACGCGACCTCACGCCCCGACGCCCGCTCCTGCCGGTCGGCCCGCAGCGCGACGATCTCGCGCTCGAAGTCCCCCAGGCAGTCGAACGAGCGGTAGACGCTCGCAAACCTCAGGTACGCCACCTCGTCCAGTTCGCGCAGCGGCCCGAGGATCGCCAGGCCCACCTCGTGGCTGGGCACCTCGGCGGCGCCCCGGGCGCGGACGGCCTCCTCGACCCGCTGCGCCAGCACGGCGAGGGCGTCGTCGTCGACCGGCCGACCCTGGCACGCCTTGCGTACGCCCGAAATGATCTTCGAACGGCTGAACGGCTCCGTGACCCCGCTGCGCTTGACCACCGCGAGCACCGCCTCCTCGACGGTGGTGAACCGGCGGCCGCACTCCGGACACGAACGGCGCCGCCTGATCAACTGACCGTCGTCAGCCTCACGCGAGTCGACGACCCGGGAGTCCGGGTGCCGGCAGTACGGGCAGCGCATCGTCTCGGCCTCTCGTGCATGTCATGGACACGCTGAGCACAGCGACACCTACCCGCCTGGGGGCATCACTGTGCATAACGTGTGGATGAACTGTGGGCGACCGACCCCAACCTGTGGACGTCTTACACCCATGTAACTACTACATCTGGGGGTTGACGTTAGGGCGTGCACCGATCATTCGCAAGTCAACTCGCCCATGTCCGCGGCGCGTCACATCGTCTGTCGCGTGTCTAACGCTCGTAAGCACAATCGGTCGCTGCAAGCCGCGCGCGATGGCACCATGTCGGGGCGATCCGGAGCGGCGACCCCTCCCTTCGTACGGGCGTTCTATCGCACAGATGTACGATGAGATACCAGAGATGGCCACCCCGTGTCGAGCGTCGCGCCACGACACGCCGGCGGACTAGTACAGATGTTTGAAACTGTCCGGCCGTGACGCTACGGTCAATCCGCGAATCGATCACGCATCACGGACCCGGGCCCCCACCCGGGCGGACCGATGCGACAAGGGAGGATGGACGTGGCCACCGACGACCCCGCGAATGCGCTCCCAGCCGACGGCCGGGGCCCTGAGCCCGAGCACACGCCCACCGACAGCCGCCCCGCCGCGGCCCCGTCGGCTCCACGTGCCGGCCGCCCCGCGACCCGCCGCGCCGGCTCGGGCCGCCAGCGCGGTGGCCAACCTGAGATCCGCCCTGTCAAGGCGGTCGTCACCGCGTTTCCGGACGTCGCCGCGGATGACCTAACTCAGCGCCAGCGGCGGATCCTGGAGTTCATCCGGGGAGCCGTCGAACGCAACGGATACCCGCCGAGTGTGCGTGAAATCGGCGAGGCGGTGGGCCTGGTCTCCCCCTCCAGCGTCGCTTACCAGCTGAAGGAGCTGGAGCGGAAGGGCTACCTGCGCCGCGACCCCAACCGCCCGCGCGCCGTCGACGTGCGCCCACCGAGCGAACTGGTCGCAGACCAGGAGGAGGCCGCCCGGGCGGCCCGACCGGCGCCGGCGTACGTGCCGATGCTCGGTCGCATCGCGGCCGGTGGCCCGATCCTCGCCGAGCAGGCCGTCGAGGACGTCTTCCCGCTCCCCCGCGAACTCGTCGGAGAGGGCACCCTGTTCCTGCTTCAGGTCAAGGGTGACTCGATGCTCGACGCGGCCATCTGCGACGGCGACTGGGTCGTCGTGCGCCAGCAGCCGACGGCCAACAACGGCGAGATCGTCGCGGCGATGCTCGACGGTGAGGCGACCGTCAAGACCTATCGCAACCGCGACGGTCACGTATGGCTGATCCCGCACAACCCGGCCTTCGACCCGATCCCCGGCGACGACGCCACCATCCTGGGCCGCGTCGTCACGGTCATGCGCCGGATCTGACCGCAAAACGAACGGGGTGGTGGACTGTGCCACCACCCCGTTCGGAAGGTCTAGATGCGTTCAGAGAAGTAACGGCCGTCGCCGTCGTACTCTGGGCGGTATCCGGGCTGGGCGTACTCCTGACGCCCGCCACGCTGGTCGTACCCCGACTGCGGACGGCCGCCACCGTAGACGTTCCCGCCACCACCTCCACCGCCGCGGCCAGGCTGTGCCGGCCCGCCGCGCTGCGGGCTCGCCGGCGGCACCGCGCCACGGCCCTGCCGCTGCTGCTCCGCGTGCGGCGCGACGGTCGCACGACCCGGCCGCCGACCGTCGGCGGGCGCGGCCGTGGCCCGACCCTGCCGCTGCTGCTCCGCGTGCGGCGCGATAGTGGCCCGACCCGGTGACCGGGGATCGGCGGGGACGGGCGCCCCGGCCGGCGCCGGGCCTTGGCCGCCGCTGCCCTTACCCGGCACGCCAGCCTGACCACCCGTACCCGACACGCTCGCCTGAGCGCCCTTACCGGGCTGGCTCGACGGGCCCTCGTCGACCGCGTTTCGCCGCGCCTTGCGGGACCGCCGGATGCCGATCACACCCGCCACGACCAGCACGAGGCCGAGCACACCGACGCCGGCGACGATGTTGATGATCTGCGGCAGGGATAGCTTCTGGTACCAGGGACGGTTATCGGCCTTGTTGCCCGTACTACCCGCCGCCGCGGGCACCTGCGCAGCGGCCGCGGACACGGGCTGGTAACGCAAGATCTTGCTCGGGCCGTTCTGACTCGCGCAGGTCAAGAACGATTTGCCGTCCGCGGTGTAGGCGATCCCCTCGCCCTGCGCCTCACCGGTCAGCGGCGTGATCCGCGGTTTGCCGGTGGTGATCGCCTTGACGACGTCACCGTCGGGAACGTCCCACTCGTACGCGTCGGAGTAGGTGCGCAGCACGACCCGCTTCCGGTCGGGCGACTGGGCCGCACCGGTCACCAGGATCTGACCGGCGGCACCGAGGAAGTTGGCGGTTCCGGTGCGCTTCGGCTGCCAGGAGCCGACGTTCTTGAGCGGCACACCCTGCGCCGTGCGGGGCTGCAGCGGTGCGCTGGGCTCATAGATCTGCGCGGTCCCGCCCGCCTCCTTGGTGACGATGATCGGGACGTCGTCCGGGCCGAACAGCAGCGCCCGGGCGTCATGCGCGCCGTCCGGGTAGCTGAGGCGGTGGATGATCGGGGTGCCGCCACCGGCCGGCACCTTCCACAGCGCGATGGTCGCCCGCCGGTCGGCCTTGTTGGTCGACGGGTCGCCGGTGTCGGCCACCCACACCGTGCCGTCCGAGGCGACCGCCAGGTCCTCCGGGTCGCGGGGGCTCGCCGGGTAGGACACCGTACGGGTCACCTTGCACTTGCTGTCCAGGTAGTAGACCCGCACCGGGTTCGCCTGGTTCGGACTGGTGTTGACGACCACGTAGCCGCCGTCGGACTTCGCGGTCAGTCCGGACAAGCCCGTTAGTTGGCTGTCATTGAGGGTACAAACCGTCTCGGCTGAACCTGGACCGGCCGCCGCAGGGCTGGGCTCGGCGAGAGCCGGAGTCGCCGAACCTAAGACGGCAACCCCTACCCCGGTGATCAGCAGGCCCAATCGTCGCATCGCAACAGTCTTGCAGAGAGAACGCCGATTCGGGGGTTGGCCGTGCCGACTATGCGGCGTGGCCTGCCGTGGGCCCGCTTACAAGCGAGTACGGAGCCAACTCCGCCGCGAGCGACTCGGGCACCCGTACGTGCATGACCGTGCCATCGCTCGTGTGCTCGGTGCCCAGCACCTCGCCCGTCGAGTGGACGCGCGCCACCAGGTCGCCACGGTCGTACGGCACGCACGCGTGCAGCTCGATCGCCGGCCAGGGCAGCCGGTCCTCGATCGCCGCCCGGACGTCGGCCAGGCCGGCACCCCTGCGGGCGGACACGAAGATCGCCTCCGGCCACTCCCGCTTGAGCCGCAGGAGCGTCTCCTCGTCAGCCGCGTCGATCTTGTTGACGACCAGCAGTTCGGCCACCGTGTCGGCGCCCACCTCCGCGAGCACCTCGCGCACCGCGCGCACCTGCTCTTCGGGGTCGGGGTGGCTCGCGTCGACCACGTGCAGGACGAGGTCGGCCTCGGACACCTCCTCCAGCGTCGAGCGGAACGCCTCGACGAGCTGGTGCGGCAGGTGGCGGACGAACCCGACGGTGTCGGAGATCGTGTAGACCCGGCCGTCGGCGGCCCGGGCCCGCCGGGTTGTGGTGTCCAGGGTGGCGAACAGGGCGTTCTCCACCAGCAATCCGGCCCCGGTCAGGCGGTTGATCAGGCTGGACTTACCGGCGTTGGTGTAGCCGGCGATCGCGACGCTCGGCACCCGGCGCTCACGGCGCCCGGCCCGCTTGGTCTCACGGATCGTCGCCATGCCCGTAATCTCCCGCTTGAGCTTTGAGATGCGGGTACGGATGCGCCGGCGGTCGGTCTCCAGCTTGGTCTCACCGGGACCACGCAGACCCACGCCACCGTTGCCGCTGGCGGAGCCACCGGCCTGCCGGCTCATCGCCTCACCCCAACCGCGCAGGCGGGGCATGAGGTACTGCAGCTGGGCCAGCTCGACCTGGGCCTTACCCTCTTTGCTCTTGGCGTGCTGGGCGAAGATGTCCAGGATCAGCGCGGTCCGGTCGATGACCTTGACCTTGACCTTTTCTTCGAGATTGCGCAGCTGGGACGGGGACAGCTCACCGTCACAGATCACGGTGTCGGCGCCGGTCGCGACGACGACATCACGCAGGTCGGCGACCTTGCCACTACCGATGTAGGTGGACGGGTCGGGCCGGCCACGGCGCTGGATCAGCCCGTCGAGCACCTCGGAGCCGGCCGTCTCGGCCAGCGCCGCCAGCTCGGTCAGGCTGTTGTCGGCGTCCGCGGCGGTGCCTTCGGTCCAGACCCCGACGAGGACGACCCGCTCCAGCCGAAGCTGCCGGTACTCGACCTCGGTGATGTCCGACAGCTCCGTGGACAGGCCGGCGACCCGCCGCAGGGCGTGGCGCTCCTCGAGTTCCAACTCGCCCGTCGTGGCATCGTCGAACTCCCCGTCCAGCTTGAGTTCGAGGTCGAGGTCGTACGCGGATTCCAGGTTTCGTTCTCGCATCGCTTCCGATCGTGTCATGTCGTCGCAGGAGGCGCACCTGCATTGTCGGCCGGCCGTGGTGTCTCAATACCCCTGTACCCGACAAGATAATTACGAATATGGGCGGGGCGGGCGCTGCGGCCGTTCCGGGTGGCCTCAAAATAGAACGCCGTGACCGCACGTCGTCTTCCCAGCGCCGGGTTTTCCATCACCATCCGAGTGGCCGTGACCGCGGACTCTTCCGCGATCGGCCGCCTCACCACAGCCGTCGGCGAGGCGGGTGCCGTTGTCACCGCGCTCGACGTGGTCGACTCCGACCACACCTGCATCATCGCCGACCTCACCTGCGACACCGCCGATGCCGCCCACGCCGACCAGGTCGTTGCCGGCCTGGAAGCGTTGGACGGGGTCGAGGTCCGCAAAGTCTCCGACCGTACGTTCCTCCTCCACCTCGGCGGCAAGATCGAGGTCCAGTCGAAGGTTGCCCTGCGTACGCGCGACGAACTGTCCCGCGCGTACACGCCTGGGGTCGCCCGGGTCTGCCTGGCGATCGCCGAGAACCCCGACGACGCCCGCCGCCTGACGATCAAGCGCAACACCGTGGCGGTCGTCACGGACGGTTCGGCCGTCCTCGGGCTGGGCAACCTCGGCCCGGCCGCCGCACTGCCCGTCATGGAGGGCAAGGCGGCCCTGTTCAAGCGGTTCGCCGGGGTCGACGCGTGGCCGGTCGTCCTGGACACCCAGGACACCGACGAGATCGTCAACATCGTGAAGGCGATCGCGCCGGCGTACGGCGGGATCAACCTGGAGGACATCGCCGCCCCGCGCTGCTTCGAGATCGAGGCTCGGCTGCGGGAGATGCTCGACATCCCGGTCTTCCACGACGACCAGCACGGTACGGCGATCTGTGTGCTCGCCGCGCTCACCAACGCGCTTCGGGTGGTCGGCAAGCAGTTAGCCGATGTCCGCGTGGTGGTCTCCGGCTCGGGTGCTGCGGGCACCGCCATCATGAAACTGCTGCTCCGCCAGGGAGTGGGCGACCTGATCGCCACCGACCGCCCCGGCGCCCTCTACCGGGGCATGCCCGGCCTCAGCCCGTCCTGGCAGTGGTTAGCCGACCACACCAACCGGGACAACTACGCCGGCGACCTGCGCGGCGCGATCCGGGGCGCCGACGTGTTCATCGGGGTGAGCGCTCCCAACCTGCTCACCGGCGACGATATCGCCACGATGGCGCCCAAGTCGATCGTTTTCGCCCTCGCCAACCCCGACCCCGAGGTGGACCCCCGGGCGGCCCGCGAGCACGCGGCGATCGTGGCCACCGGCCGCTCCGACCAGCCGAACCAGATCAACAACGTGCTGGCGTTCCCCGGCGTGTTCCGCGGGATGCTCGACGCGCAGGCGCGCGGGTACACCGATGACATGGCGCTCGCGGCGGCGCGGGCGATCGCAGACACGGTCGGCGCGGACAAGCTCAACGCCAGCGTCATCGTGCCCAGCGTGTTCGACCCGCGGGTGGCGCCGGCGGTCGCGGCCGCCGTGCGCGCCGTCGCCAAGAGCGAGGCGTACGCGGCCACCGGGTTCCGGGGCGGCGTGACGAGCGACACCCCCGGAGGCGCCTTCGACGAGACGCCCGTCCTGCCGGACCCGGAGCTGTCCTGACCGTGCGGGGGCGGGCCGCGCGGCCCGCCCCCGTCGCGTCGCTGTTACGCGGCCCCGGCCTTCGCCGCCTCGACGTCCTTGCGGGCGTTCGAGCGCGGTAACCGCACGTCGAGCGCCTCGGGGGCGACCGCTCCGGTCGCCACGATCACCGCCGGCCCGGCCAGCCAGCACGTTTCCTCGTCGAGCGTGATGGTCAGACGGCCGCCCGGCACGTCCACGGCCACCCGGCCGGTGGAAAGCCCCACGTCGGCCAGGGCCACCGCCGCGACGGCGCAGGCACCCGAGCCGCACGACAGCGTCTCCCCCGAGCCGCGCTCGTAGACGCGCATGCGTACGTGCGCGTCCACCCCGGGCAGCGGGACGCCCGGCGCGGAGAACTCGACGTTCACGCCGGTGGGGAAGTCCGCGTCGCTGAACTCCGGCGACGTGGTCAGGTCGAGCCCAGCCAGCTCCTGGGTGTCGGACACCCGGCAGACCAGGTGCGGGTTTCCCACATCGACGGCCTCACCGAGGTAGCGGTACCCCGCCACCCTCGCCACGCTCTGCCCGTACACGCGGGGTTTGGACAGGCCCGCGGAGATCTCAGCGGGAGTGACCACGACGCGGACGACGCCGGCGCGGGTGGCCACCGTCAGCTCGCCGCCGTCGGCGAAGCCCGCCTCGACCAGGTACCGCGAGTACACCCGCACGCCGTTGCCGCACATCTCGGCGAACGTGCCGTCGGCGTTCCAGTAGTCCATGAACCACTCGGCCGCGCCGGCGTAGCGCGCGGCGTCCGGGTGGGCGTCGGTCCGGACCACACGCAGCACGCCGTCGGCGCCGATGCCGCGGCGCCGGTCACACAGCGCCGCGACCAGCCTCGGTGTGAGCGGCAGCGTTCCGTCAAGGTCGGGAAGGATCACGAAGTCGTTGCCGGTGCCGTGCCCCTTGGCGTAGGTCACCGTGGTGCCGTCGAGTAACACCTCGACATCATGACATCGTGAGGAAGGCTTCCGCTGCGCCGCGAGCATTCTGGACGAAGTCCGGGGCGGCGGCGTCCAACCAACTGACCCGGGAATCACGCCGGAACCAGGACCGCTGGCGGCGCACGAAGCGCCGGGTGGCCCTGATCGTCTCCGCGTGCGCCTCCTCCTCGGTGCACCCACCCGCCAGGAAGCGCAGGACCTGCTGGTAGCCGAGCGCCCGGCTGGCGGTGAGCCCGTCTCGCAGGCCGCGAGTTTCGAGGTGGCGGACCTCGTTGACCAGGCCCGCCGCCCACATGTGGTCGACCCGGGTGGCGATCCGCTCGTCGAGCAGCCCCGCATCGAGGTCCACCCCGAGCTGCAGGGAGCGGTAGCACGGCCGGGGCTGCTCCGGCAGCGCGGCGGCGAACGGCTCCCCGGTCAGCGCGATCACCTCCAGGGCGCGCACGATGCGCCGGCCGTTGGTGGGAAGGATGCGCTCCGCCGCGACCGGGTCCAGCGTGGTGAGCCGGGCATGCAGCGCCTCGGGGCCGAGCGCGGCGAGTTCGGCCTCCAACTCGGCGCGCAGCGCCGGGTCGGTGCCCGGGAACTCGAACTCTTCGAGCACCGCGCGTACGTACAGCCCCGAACCGCCCACCAGCAGCGGTACCCGGCCGCGGGCCAGGATGTCGTCGATGGCGGCGCGGGCCAGCCGCTGGTAGACCGCGACGCTGGCCGGCTCGGTGACGTCCCAGATGTCGAGTACGTGGTGTGGGACGTTCTCCCGTTCGTCCGGAGTGAGCTTGGCCGTTCCGATGTCCATGCCCCGGTACAGCTGCATCGAGTCGGCGTTGACCACCTCCGCACCGCGGGAGTGGGCGAGCGCGAGGCTCAGCGCCGACTTGCCGGCCGCGGTGGGGCCGACCACGGCGATCACGGGTCCTGGCAGCTCCGTCATGACCGGCCCACCCCGAAACATGTGGCCGGCAACCCCCCCAAGACGCACCGGGCGCGGTACGGTGACGACGACTCCCATATCCGGTGACCGTCGCCGTGCGTCACCAACCGCTGGCGGGTCGTCCACGACCGCGTCACGGTGTCGTCGTGCGCGGTCGGCAAAACGTTGATTTCGGTGACACCGGTGGCGAAACCGGGGATTGGGAGCGTCGGGTTCGGGCAGACGGCGGCAACGAGGGGCACGCCGAAAACGGTATCGGGTGGCTTAACCCGGTCCGTGCCGCACTGGGCGAAACCCCAGCGACGGCAACTCGACAGCAAGGTCACGGTTCGGCTGCGGCCGCTCGACGCGGATGGGGTCGGACCTGTGAGAATGATGCCCTGAGTGAACGAACACTGCTGTGCACTGGCGGCGATATCGGGGGTTAGCCGAACCCTGCGAACGCCGGGAAGACGAGGATGGGCACCATGAGCGAGCCGACGACCTTCGGTCGAATCGACGCGGACGGCACCGTGTACCTGAAGACCGCGGCGGGTGAACGCGTCGTCGGGTCGTGGCAGGCCGGCACCCCCGAGGAGGGGCTGGCCCACTTCGCCCGGCGCTTCGCCGACCTGGTCACCGAAGTGGACCTGATCGAGGCCCGCCTCGGAAGTGGCACCGCCGACGCGGCCCATTCCCTGAGCACCATCCGCCGCCTGCGCGGCAGCCTGGACACCGCCCACGTCATCGGGGACGTCGACGGGCTCGCCGCGCGCCTCGACAAGCTCGCCACGATCGCCGAGGAGAAGGCGGGCGCGGCGCGGGCGGCCCGTGACGCGGCCCGCGTGGAGGCCGCCGCGCGCAAGACCGCCCTGGTCGAGGAGGCCGAGAAGATCGCGGCCGAGGCGACCGGCTGGAAGGCTGCCGGCGACCGGCTCAAGGAGATCCTCGACGAGTGGAAGACGATCCACGGCGTCGACAAGAAGACCGACGGTGAGCTCTGGAAGCGGTACGCCGCCGCCAGAGACGGGTTCACCCGTCGCCGCGGCGCCCACTTCGCCGTCCTCGACGCGTCCCGCAAGCAGGCGCAGGGCCGCAAGGATGAGCTGGTCGCCGAGGCGGAGAGCCTGGCCGATTCGACCGAGTGGAACGCCACCGCCACGCGGCTCAAGGAGCTCATGAGCGAGTGGAAGGCGGCGCCGCGCGCCTCCAAGGAGGCCGAGCAGAAGCTGTGGGAGAGGTTCCGGGCCGCCCAGGACACCTTCTTCAGCCGCCGCAGCGAGGTCTTCTCCGCCCGTGACGCGGAGCTGAAGGGTCACCTCGATCGCAAGCAGGAACTCCTGGCCCAGGCCGAGGCGATCGACGTCGATGCCGATCCGCGGGCGGCGCAGGCCAAGCTGCGGGAGATCCAGGGCCAATGGCACGACATCGGTCGGGTTCCGCGCGACGCGGCGGCCGGCCTGGACCGGCGGCTACGCGCCATCGAGGACCGGGTGAAGCACGCCATGGACGCCGCCTGGCGCCGGACCGCACCCGAGGAGAGCCCGCTGCTGGCGCAGATGCGCGAGCAGGTCGCCGAGGCGGAACAGCGGCTCGCCAAGGCCCAGGCGGCCGGCGACGCCCGGCGGATCCGCGAGGCCCAACAGGCGCTGGAGGCCAAGCGGAAGTTCCTGGCGCTCGCCGAGCACAGCGGCTGACCGGACGCGAGGTACGGTCGGAAACCGTGACCATCGTCGAACGCCACGTCCCGTTCTCGACCGTCTTCAACTTCCGCGACCTCGGCGGCTACCCTGCGGCCGAGGGTCGCATGGTCTGCTGGGGGCGGCTGTACCGCTCCGACGGGCTGCACCGGCTGACCGGGGACGACTTCGAGGACTTCGCCGCGCTCGGCATTCGCACGGTGCTCGACCTGCGGCGCCCCGATGAGCTGGAGGCCGACGGCCGGGTGGCGGAGTCGATCGGGCTCGACTACCGCCACCTCAACTTCCACGCCGACCTCTGGCCGCAGCACTCACTGAGGCCGGACGACATGCCCCGATACCTGGCTGACCGCTACGCCGAGATGGCCGAAGGCGGCCTGACCGGCAGGAACGCCATCGCCTCGTCGCTGCGCGCGGTCGCCGACGCCGACGCGGCGCCGCTGGTGTTCCACTGTGCAGCCGGCAAGGACCGGACCGGGGTGCTTGCGGCGCTCGTCCTGAGCCTGCTCGGCGTCGACGACGAGGACATCGCGACCGACTACGCGCTCAGCGCGGAGTCCGAGCGGCGCTTCCGCGAGTGGCGGCGCCGGCTGGCCGCCGGCCAGCCCGAAGAGGACGGCCACGCGCCGGCCTGGGCCATCAACCCCTGCCCGCAGGAGGCGATGCACCTCTTCCTGACCGAGTTGCGCGGACGACACGGCTCGGTCGAGGCGTACGTGCGGCGGGTCGGCATCAGCGACGCCGAGGTGGCGAAGCTACGCGAGCACCTGCTCGACTGAGCGCTCTGAGGAGGGTGCCCTGTTGGGGCGCCCCTGTTGGGGGGCGCCCTCCTCACGTACCGGGGAAGCTAGTCGCAGCCGCAGGCCGCGGCGGTCGGGGTGCTCGCCGGCGCGGGCGCGCCCACTGTGGGTAGCCCGAGCGAGACCCCCTTGGTACGCACGGCGTGGCCGGCCTCCCAGACGTCGCCGGCCCGGGTGCGCCGGTGGGAGACCAGTGGACCGTCGGCGTTGAGGTGGTGCGGCGCCGCGTACGTGACCGTGGTGTGCACGATGTCACCGGGCCGCACATCGGGAGCGCCGACGCCGAGTTGGTCGTTCGCCGCTGGCGCGGCGAAGTGCACCAGACGCCCGTCGCGGGCCCGCCCGGACATCCGGCCGGTGGCCTCGTCCTTGCGCCCCTCCCCCGTCGCGACGAGCACCTCGACGGTCTGCCCGACGAGCTTCTTGTTCTCGGCCCAGGTGATCTCTTCCAGGCAGGCGATCAGCCGGTCGTACCGGTCCTGGACGACCTCCTTGGGTACCTGCTCGTCCATCGTGGCCGCCGGGGTGCCGGGGCGCTTGGAGTACTGGAACGTGAAGGCGCTCGCGAACCGGGCCTGCCGGACCACGTCGAGGGTGCCCTGGAAGTCCTCTTCGGTCTCGCCGGGGAAGCCGACGATGATGTCGGTGGTGATCGCGGCGTCCGGCATGGCCGCCCGTACGCGGTCGATGATGCCCAGGTAGCGCTCGGCGCGGTAGGACCGGCGCATCGCCTTCAGCACCCGGTCCGAGCCCGATTGCAACGGCATGTGCAGCTGGTGGCAGACGTTGGGCGTCTCGGCCATCGCCGCGATCACGTCGTCGGTGAAGGCCGCCGGGTGCGGCGAGGTGAAGCGCACCCGCTCCAGGCCCTCGATACCGCCGCAGGAGCGCAGCAGCTTGCCGAACGCGAACCGGTCGCCGAACTCGACGCCGTACGTGTTGACGTTCTGCCCGAGCAGGGTCACCTCGAGGATGCCCTCGGCCACCAGGGCCTCGACCTCGGCCAGGATCTCGCCGGGTCGGCGGTCCTTCTCCTTGCCGCGCAGCGACGGCACGATGCAGAAGGTGCAGGTGTTGTTGCAGCCGACCGAGATCGACACCCAGCCGGCGTACGTCGACTCACGGCGGGTCGGCAGGGTCGACGGGAAGACCTCGAGCGCCTCGAGGATCTCCACCTCGGCAGCGGCGTTGTGCCGGGCGCGTTCGAGCAGCGTGGGTAGCGAACCGATGTTGTGGGTACCGAAGACCACGTCCACCCACGGCGCGCGCTTGACGATCTCGCCCCGGTCCTTCTGTGCCAGGCAGCCGCCGACGGCGATCTGCATGTCCGGGTGGGCCTTCTTGACGGGGTGCAGGTGGCCGAGGTTGCCGTAGAGGCGGTTGTCGGCGTTCTCGCGTACCGCGCAGGTGTTGAACACGACCACGTCGGCCTGCTCGTCGCCGGTGACCGGCACGTACCCGGCGGTCTCCAGCAGACCCGAGATGCGCTCGGAGTCGTGCGCGTTCATCTGGCAGCCGTACGTGCGCACCTGGTAGGTGCGTGGCTGATCGGGGGCGCTGGCTCGCGCGGTCATGTTACTCATGTCGGTTGTACAGCGTATCCGCACGCGCCTGGAGGCGAAGAATGTGCCGCAGCATAAAAACGCTCCGCCCGCCGTTCGCCCCCGAGGTCAGCCAGGCTGACATCGAGGCCGCCGCGCTCCAGTACGTCCGCAAAATATCGGGTTTTCGGAAGCCTTCCGCCCGCAACACGGACGCTTTTGACCGCGCCGTGGCCCAAGTTGCGGAGGCAACCCGTACGCTGCTCAGCGAACTCGACGTACATGGTGTTACCCGTACGTGACCTCGGGGTACGACGATCGGGCACACACGCAGTTCGAAGGCGGGGTATATGGCAGGGACGTCAAACGGCGAGCCACTGATCGCCATGTCACAGGTCAACAAGTGGTTCGGCTCGCTGCACGTGCTCCGCGACATCGATCTGACCATCGACCGCGGCGAAGTGGTCGTGGTGATCGGTCCGTCCGGCTCAGGCAAGTCGACGCTGTGCCGGGCCATCAACCGGTTGGAGCCCATCGACAAGGGCGAGATCCGCTTCGACGGGCAGGTGCTGCCCGCGGAGGGGCGCCCGCTCGCCCGGCTGCGCAGCGAGGTCGGCATGGTGTTCCAGTCGTTCAACCTGTTCGCCCACAAGACGATCCTCGAAAACGTCATGCTGGGCCCGGTCAAGGTCCGCAAGGAGAAGCCCGCCGCCGTACGCGAGCGGGCGATGGGCCTGCTGCAGCGGGTGGGCATCGCCAACCAGGCCGACAAGTACCCCGCACAGCTTTCCGGCGGTCAGCAGCAGCGGGCGGCGATCGCCCGCGCGCTGGCGATGCAGCCCAAGGCGATGCTGTTCGACGAGCCGACGAGCGCGCTCGACCCCGAGATGGTCGGTGAGGTGCTCGACGTGATGACCTCCCTCGCCGCCGAGGGCATGACCATGATCGTGGTGACCCACGAGATGGGCTTCGCCCGGCACGCCGCCAACCGGGTCGTCTTCATGGCCGACGGCCAACTGGTCGAGCAGGCGCCGCCTACCGAGTTCTTCGCCAATCCGCGCAGCGAGCGCGCCCGCGACTTCCTCTCCAAGGTTCTGACCCACTGAAAGGACATCGAATGCGAGTTAACCGTCTCGCCTTGGTCGCGACGGTCGCGACGCTGGGCTTCGGCCTGGCGGCGTGCGGCAAGTCGGGCACGCCCACCGCGACGCCCGGCAACGGCGCGAGCAGCGGCGCGGCAACCGGCGACCAGTGCTCCTCGTCCGGCGTGACCCTCACCCCGGCCACGAACGCGGCGATCACCGGCAGCCCGACCTTCGACAAGATCAAGACGGCGGGCAAGGTCACCATCGGTGTCAAGGCCGACCAGCCCAACCTGGGCTACAAGGACGCCAGCGGCCAGCGCTGCGGGTTCGACGTCGAGATCGCCCAGCTGATCGCGGCGAAGCTCGGCGTCGCCAAGGACAAGATCGAGTACAAGGAGATCCCGTCCGCCAACCGGGAGACCGCGATCAAGGGCGGTGAGATCGACTACTACGTCGGCACCTACTCGATCACCGACAAGCGCAAGAACGACGTCTCCTTCGCCGGGCCGTACTTCATCGCCGGCCAGGACCTACTGGTCCGCAAGGACGACAACTCGATCACCGGCAAGGACTCGCTGAAGGGCAAGAAGGTCTGCTCCGCGACCGGCTCCACGCCGCTGCAGCGGGTGCGCGACCTGAAGCTGACCGAGGACAGCAACATCTCCGAGTTCAAGACCTACTCGGAGTGCGTGTCGCAGCTGCTCGACAAGCGGGTCGACGCGGTCACCACCGACGACGCCATCCTCAAGGGCTACGCGGCGCAGAACCCGAGCAAGCTCAAGGTCGTCGGCCAGCCGTTCAGCACCGAGAAGTACGGCATCGGCCTGCCGCACGACGACAAGGCGCTGCGCGACTACGTCAACAACGCGCTGGAGGCCGCCGAGAAGGACGGCACCTGGCAGAAGATCTACGACGGCACCCTGGGCAAGTCCGGCTCGTCGGCGACCGCGCCGCAGCTCGAGCGGTACTGACCCGTCGATTCGCACCCGGTGGCCGCGCAACGCGGCCACCGGGTGCGACGTACGTGAGGTTCGCATGAACAGCTTTCTCCACACGCTCACCGACAACGGCCCACTCTTCTGGGAAGGCTTCAAGACCACGGTCGAGCTCTTCCTGATCGCCGCCGTCGGCAGCCTGGTACTGGGCACGCTGCTCGCCGGCGCCCGGGTCTCGCCGGTGCCAATCCTGCGGGCGGTGGGTACGGCCTACGTCCAGACCGTGCGCAACACCCCGCTGACCCTGCTGTTCGCGTTCCTGGTCTTCGCCGTCCCCAAGCTCGACATCCCCATCGACTACTTTCCCAGCGCGTGCATCGCGTTGATCGCCTACACGTCGGCGTTCGTGTGCGAGGTGGTGCGCTCCGGCATCAACACGGTTGCGTCCGGCCAGGCCGAGGCCGCCCGCGCGCTTGGCATGACGTTCGGGCAGGTGCTCGGGCAGATCGTGCTCCCGCAGGCGTTCCGGTCCATCGTGCCGCCGTTGATGAGCGTCATGATCGCCATGCTGAAGAACACCACGATCGCGGCAGGCTTCTCGGTGCTCGAGGCGGGCGCGATCCCGGCGTACATGGCTGAGCGGGGCGAGAACCAGTTCGCCACCCTGATCTGGATCACCATCGGCTTCCTGGTGCTGATCGCCCCGCTGGTGGTGCTGCAGCACAGGATGGAGCGCAAGTGGGCGGTAACGCGATGAGCAACATCCTGTACGACCTGCCGGGACCACGGGCGCGCGCCCGCAACCTGGTCATCGGAGTGGTGACAGCAGTCGCCGTGGTCGCCGTGGCGGTCTACGTCGTCTCGCGTTTCATCGCCACCGACCAGTTCAGCACCCTACGGACGACCCAGTTCCAGTACACGGCCGTGCAGCAGGAACTGGCCAACGGCCTGCTCGCCACGCTGAAGGCCGCCGCGATCGCCACCGTGCTGGCGCTGGTCTTCGGCGCGGTGTTCGCCGCGGCACGGCTGAGCGACCACGCGGTGATCCGGGTACCGGCGGCGTGGATCGTCGAGCTGTTCCGCGCGATCCCGCTGCTCATCCTGATCTTCTTCTTCTACTATGTACCGCTGCAGTACAAGATGCACCTGCCCACGCTGTGGGCGCTGGTCTTCGGCCTCACCCTCTACAACGGCTCGGTGCTCGCCGAGATCTTCCGGGCCGGCATCCTGGCGGTGCCGCGCGGCCAGTCCGAGGCGGCGTACGCGATCGGCCTGCGCAAGAGCCAGGTGATGACGTCCGTCCTGCTGCCGCAGGCAGTCCGGGCGATGCTGCCCGCGATCGTGAGCCAGCTCGTGGTGCTGCTCAAGGACACCGCGCTCGGGTTCATCATCACGTACCCCGAGCTGCTGTACGTCGCCAAGCAGATCGGCGGCCGGGGCTCCTTCGACTTCCCGTACGTCGTCTCGTACCTGGTCGTCGCGGCGATCTACATCGGGATCTGCGGCGCGCTGTCGGCGTTCGCGTACTGGCTACAGAAGCGGATGGGCCGCAGCCGGCGGACCGCGGCGAAGCCGGTCCCGGTCGACCAGGGCAACGCCTCCACCGCCGGCGCGACCGTCTAGCCCGTTCTACGCGGTCTTGGACACTTGGCGGGCCTTATAACCCCGCCGAGTGTCCAAGACCGCGGAAGTTTCTACCGGGCGATCTCGGTGACCCGGGACTCGCGCACGACCGTCACCCGAATCTGACCGGGGTAGGTCAGCTCCTCCTCGATCTGCTTGGCCACATCGCGGGCCAGCACTGCGGCACCGATGTCGTCGACATCGTCCGGGCGGACCATCACCCGGATCTCCCGCCCGGCCTGCATGGCGAAGACCTTCTCCACGCCGGCCTTGCCACCGGCGATCTCCTCGATGCGCTCCAGGCGCTTCACGTAAGCTTCGAGGCTCTCGCGCCGCGCGCCGGGCCGCCCACCGGAGCAGGCATCCGAGGCCTGCGTCAGGACCGCCTCGATGGTCTGCGGGAGCACCTCGTTGTGGTGGGCCTCGATCGCGTGGACGACGTCGTCGGACTCCCCGTACTTGCGCGCCAGGTCCGCTCCGATCAGCGCGTGACTGCCCTCGACCTCGTGGGTGAGCGCCTTGCCGATGTCGTGCAGGAACGCACCGCGCTTGATCAGGGCAGGCTCCAGGCCGAGCTCCGCGGCCATGATGCCGGCTATGTGCGCGGTCTCCACCAGGTGCTTGAGCACGTTCTGGCCGTAGCTGGTCCGGTAGCGCAACCGGCCGAGCAGCTTCACCAGCTCCGGGTGCAGGTCGGTGATGCCCACCTCGACCAGCGCGTCCTCGGCGGCCCGCTGACACAGCCGCTCGACCTCGTGTTTGGCGAGGTCGAACACCTCCTCGATGCGGTGCGGGTGGATCCGGCCGTCGAGGACGAGCTTCTCCAGCGTCAGTCGGCCGATCTCCCGCCGTACCGGGTCGAAGCAGGACAGCAGCACCGCCTCCGGCGTGTCATCGATGATCAGGTTGACCCCGGTCACCGACTCGAACGCGCGGATGTTGCGGCCTTCCCGGCCGATGATCCGGCCCTTCATCTCGTCGCTGGGCAGGTGGAGCACGCTGACGACACTCTCGGCGGTCTGCTCGCTCGCGACCCGCTGTATGGCGTCCACGACGATGTGACGGGCCCGCTGCTCGGCGGTGGACCGCGCGTCGTGCTCGATGTCGCGTACCAGCAGCGCAGCCTCGCGCTTGGCCTGCCCCTCGATGGCCTCGATGAGTTCGGCTCGGGCGGCGTCGGCGGTCAGGCCGGCGATTCGCTCCAGCTCGCGCCGGCGGTGCTCCTCGACCTCCACCAGGACGGCTTCCCGCTCGACCAGCGCAGTCTCGCGGTCGGACAGGTCGGCCTCGGTGGTGGTGATCCGGCGATCCCGTTCGGCCAGCCGTTCGGCCTCCTCCGCGAGGAGGCGCTCCCGCTCGTCGAGGCGCCGTTGGCGCCGCTCGGCGTCCTGCGTCTGCTCCTTCGCGGCGGCGGTGAGCTGCGCGACCTCGCGCTCTCCGGCGCGGCGCGCCGCCACCCGCGCCTGCTCGGCATCGTGCTCGGCCTGCCGGTGCGCCCGGTCGAGCACGGCTTCGGCCTCCGCCCGCGCGGCGTCGAGAATCCGACGGGCATCTGCCCGGGCCGCGCTCGCCTCCGCCTTCGCCGCCGCGGCTTCGGTACGCGCAGCAGCGGCCGCCGCCCGCGCCTCGTCGACCGCCCGCGCCGCCTCTTCCGCGGCGCTGCGCAGCGACGTCAGCGAGTTCTCGTGCCGGTCCTTCTCCGCCAGGTAGGCGGCGTTTGCCTCGCCGTTTTCCGCTGCCTTCGGCGCTTCCTGGAGCCGGCGCATGACCTTCAGGCCGACGACGACGAGGATCGCCAGGAGGACGGCTACGACCGCGACAACCAACACAAGCAGGATCTCTGCCGGTTGCATGGCCTCCCCTCCCCGTCGGCGCCGATCGATCAGCGCGCCGTATACCGGTTTAGGAGATGCCCGAGTCCGCGGTGGGCCTCGTAAGGTCCGTCCCGCGGCGCCTGGCGGGCATCGCGAGCGGTATATGTGTTGGCAGGCGTCGGCGCGACCAGGCCGAACCCGCCATATCTACCCATATGCATAGCAAAACGTTGCTGATCTGTAATCAGATCTATGTTGTGCGGTTGAACCCGCGGTGGTGGGCGCTCTCCTCCAGTAAGGCGAAGGCTAGGTCGTAGAGGGCGCTTCGGTCAAGGAGTCATGATCAGACTCGGAGCGGGACGTACCGTGCACGTGACCGTCTGACGACCGAGTGTCCTGGTCGCGAGCGATTGAAGGTCGGCCGGCCGCCCAAAAATCAGTGCCTATCAGCGCATTTATAGCGGCCGATGCAACGGGCGCCGGGATCGGAGTGTGACGAGCCACTCGGCGGCCTCGGCAGCCCTCACTGCTCCGGCTCGGCTGCCTCGGCCAGCGCGTCGGGATCGATGCCGTCGGCGAACTCCGCACTCTCCGCCTCCGCGGCGAGCGCGTCCTTCACCACCCGGATCGCCAGCCCGGCCGGGTAACCCTTGCGCGCCAGCATGCCGACCAGCCGCCGGAACGCCGCATCCGGGGCGGCGTTTCGCTCGACCCGCATGCGCCGCGCCACCAGGGCCCGGGCAGTCTCCTCCTCCGTCTGGGGATCCAGCTCGTCAAGGGCTTCGTCGACCGCTTCCGCGTCGACCCCCTTACGGCGGAGTTCACCGGCGAGGGCCCGGCGGGCGAGCCCCTTGCCGTGGTGGCGACTGGTCACCCAGGCACGGGCAAAGGCCTCGTCGTTGATGATGCCGACCTCGTCATAGCGGTCGAGCACCTGGTCGACGACGTCCTCGGCGATGCCACGGCGGTGCAACGCCGTAGCCAACTCCGCCCGGGTACGTGGTCGGACAGCGAGTTGGCGCAGACAGATCTCCCGCGCCAACTCCGCCGGGTCTCGGGTGGGATCGGCGGCCGGAGCACCCCGGCCGCCGCGAGTAGACCTTGCGGTCGGGGAGTCCCCCTGAGACGGGTCAGTGGGACCCCCGCCGCGTCGGTAACGACGACCTGCCACGGTCAACCGATACTCAGAAGTCCACCGACGCCATGTCGATCGGGGCGCTGGCCGCGTCGCCCGAGCTCACCCCGACGCCGAGCTTCTCCAGGATCTTCTTTTCGATCTCGGCGGCGACGTCCGGGTTCTCCTTGAGGAAGTTGCGGGCGTTCTCCTTGCCCTGCCCCAGCTGGTCGCCCTCGTACGTGTACCACGCACCGGACTTGCGGATGATGTTCTGCTCGACCCCGACGTCGATGAGCGACCCCTCGCGGGAGATGCCCTTGCCGTACATGATGTCGAACTCGGCCTGCTTGAACGGCGAGGCCACCTTGTTCTTCACGACCTTGACGCGGGTGCGGTTACCCACGACGTCAGTGCCGTCCTTGAGGCTCTCGATACGCCGCACGTCCAGGCGCACCGAGGCGTAGAACTTCAGCGCCCGACCACCGGTGGTGGTCTCCGGGCTACCGAACATGACACCGATCTTCTCGCGGAGCTGGTTGATGAAGATCGCCGTGGTGCCGGAGTTGTTGAGAGCGCCGGTGATCTTCCGCAGCGCCTGGCTCATCAGCCGCGCCTGCAGGCCGACGTGGCTGTCGCCCATCTCGCCCTCGATCTCGGCGCGCGGCACCAGCGCGGCGACCGAGTCGATGACGATGATGTCCAGCGCGCCGGAGCGCACCAGCATGTCGGTGATCTCGAGAGCCTGCTCACCGGTGTCGGGCTGGGAGACCAGCATCGCGTCGGTGTCGACACCGAGCGCCTTGGCGTAGTCGGGGTCGAGCGCGTGCTCGGCGTCGATGAACGCCGCGATGCCGCCCTCGCGCTGCGCGCTGGCGATGGCGTGCAGTGCGACGGTGGTCTTACCGCTGGACTCCGGGCCGTAGATCTCAATGACGCGGCCCCTCGGCAGGCCGCCGATGCCCAGCGCCACGTCGAGCGCGATCGAGCCGGTGGGGATCACCTGCATCTGGGTGACCGGCCGCTCGCCCAGCCGCATGACCGAGCCCTTACCGAATTGCTTGTCGATCTGCGCCAGGGCAAGGCCCAGCGCCTTCTCGCGGTCTGGCATGCCTGCCATGTTTGTCACCCCTATGTTGGCCGTCTTCGCGGATGTGGTCGGTCGCTTCGTCACTCCGAACACGCTAGGCCCTGGGTCTGACAAAAACGCGCCGGCAGGCCGTAGCTGTGGATAGAGCGTCCGCTGTACCGCTGTGGACAATACCCGTACAAGTGTTCGAGACAAGGGGCGACACCCCACCGGCCCCGCTCAGGAGGGTGGATATTTTTTGACTTACGGCACAAACAGGAGAAATCGGGACGGAACACAGGTGCCGCGCCCGGCGGGAGGGAGCAGTGCGGGGCGACGCACATCACGATCCGGTGCCCACGTACGCGCCCCCACCACGATCAGCGGAGCTTCGGCGGCACCCGGTCGGGATAGGCGGCCACCACGGCCCGCCAGACCCTGACGGTCTGCTCACCGGCGGCCAGCGCCTGCTCGATCGTGCGGCCATTCAACTGCGAAAGGACTTGATCGTGGGCGACACTCCTCGCGTACCCAGGCCCGAAAACTTGGTCGAGCCGATCCCAGAAGTCCGTCAGCCGCACCCTCTAGCTCCCTTCCGACATCACCAAGGCCGGCGCCGGCCGGCTTGCCAGGGCGACCAGCGGCACCGTAGCGATCGCCGCCAGCAGAGCCAGGGTCGGGTATCCCCACCACTGCACGACCAGCCCGGAAAGCGCACCGGCCGCCGCCCCGCACAAGCCCATGATGAGGTCGGACAGGCCCTGCACCGCTGGTCGGACCACCGTACCCACCGACTCGGAAAGTAACGTCGATCCGGCGACCATGGTGCCCGACCAGCCCAGCCCCAACAGCGCCAGCCCCACCGAGAGCCGCACCGTGTGGTGCCCGGCGGTCCCCGCCACCGCGCACGCCAGGAGCAGGGTGGCCACGCCGCCGAGGATCACCGGACGCCGCCCCAGCCGATCGGTCAGCCAACCGACGAGCGGTGACAGCGCGTACATGCCGGCGATGTGCAGACTCAGCACGCCCCCGACCACCCGCAGCACGTCACCGTGCAGGTACTCGCCGATGTGCACCGGAGTCATCGACATGACGCCGACCATGACGAGGTGCCCGACGGCCACCGCCGAGATACCCAACCGTGCCGCCGGGTCCGCGCGGACCGCACGCACCGCTTCCCGCAGGCCGGCCGAGGGTACGACCTCAGCCCGCTCCCCCACCCCACGCGCGACGAGCAGCGGGTCGGGCCTGAGCGCGACGGTGATCGCGAGCGCGACGACGCCGAACGCGACGGCGCTGACCAGGAACGGGCCGGCGTACTCGGGCAGACCGATGCGGTGGGCGTACCGGTCGGCGAGCGGGGCAAGGTTGGGGCCGGCCACCGAGCCGGCGGTGGTGGCCCATACGACCAGCGACAACTGCCGACCGCGACGCGCGGTCTCGGCGAGGTCGACGGCGGCGTAGCGGGCCTGGAGGTTGGCGGCGGTACCACCGCCGAACAGGGCCATCCCGGCGAACAGCAGCGCCACCGAACCGGCCATCGCGGCGGCCACCACGACGAGCGCCCCGCACACGCCACAGGCGTACGCGAAGATCAGGCCCGGCCGGCGGCCCCGTAGACGGATCAGCCAGGTGGCCGGGATCGCGAGGAGCGCGCCACCGACGACGGAGGCGCTGGAGGCGAGGCCGGACACCCAGGTGCCGGCCATCCGAGCGGCGAGCAGCGCCCCGACGGCGATCCCGATCGCCACCCCGATGCCACCGACCATCTGGGTCACGAACAGCAGGGAAACCGTGCGCCGCTGTACCGCGGGAATGTCCACTGTGCTCACAGGCCCAGCGACCGTCCGATGATCTCCTTCATGATCTCGGTGGTGCCGCCGTAGATCGTCTGGACCCGACTGTCCAACCACGCCTTGGCGATCGGGTACTCGCGCATGTAGCCGTACCCACCGTGAAGTTGCACACAGCGATCGGCGACCTTGTTCTGCAGCTCGGTCGTCCACCACTTGCCCTTGGCCGCGTCGACCGCGGTGAGCCGGCCGGCGTTGAACTCGGCGACGCAGTGGTTGAGGAACGTACGCGCGATCGTCACCTCGGTGTCCAACTCGGCCAGCAGGAACCGGTTGTGCTGGAAGGTGCCAACCGGCTGGCCGAACGCCTGCCGCTCGGTCACGTAGGCCAGGGTCAGCGCGAGCATCCGCTCCGCCGCGGCCACCGCGGAGACCGCGATGCTGAGGCGCTCCCGGGGCAGGTTGCCCATGAGGTGGTAGAAGCCCTTGTTCTCGCCGCCGATGAGGTTGTCGGCCGGCACCCGGCAGTCATCGAAGAACAGTTCGGCGGTGTCGTTGCCCTTCAGGCCCACCTTGTCCAACCGCCGACCACGCGTGAATCCTGGCGCGCCCCGCTCCACAGCGATCAGGCTCACGCCGTGCGCGCCCCGCGCCGGATCGGTCTTCGCGACGACGATGACGAGGTCGGCGTGCTCGCCGTTGGTGATGAACGTCTTCTGACCGTTGATGACGTACTCGTCCCCGTCACGCACCGCCGTGGTGCGCACGCCCGCGAGGTCGGAGCCGGCGCCCGGCTCGGTCATCGCGATCGCCGTGATCAGCTCACCGGAGCAGAAGCCGGGCAGCCAGCGCTTGCGCTGCTCCGGTGTGGTCAGCTCGGTCAGGTAGGGCGCGACGACGTCGTTGTGGAGCCCGAACCCGAGGCCGGTGAGGCCGGCGCCGACCATCTCCTCGTCCAGCACCGCGTTGTACCGGAAGTCGCGCTGGCCACCCCCGCCGTACTCCGGGTCGACGTCCATGCCGAGCAGCCCGGCCGCCCCGGCCTTGCGCCAGACCTCGCGGTCGACGATGCCGGCCCGCTCCCACTCGTCGTGGTACGGCGCGGCCTCACGGGCCAGGAACTGCCGGCACAACTGCCGGAACTCGTCGTGGTCGGCTTCGTACAGGTGCTGGTCCAAGCGTTCGCTCCGGTGGGGACGGTGCCGGCGGGGGTTTCGCGAGGGTCAGGCGCCGAGGGTGCCGTACAGGCGGTCGGGCGCCTCGACGACCTCGGACGGTGCCGGCCTGGTCGCCGTCACCCTGGTGCCAAAGTCGGAGAACGTCGTGTGCGCGGTGACCTCACTGCCGTTGATCTTCATGGTCATATCCATGGTGGACAACCGGCCCTCGTTGTCCAGGGTTACGTCGAAGGGAACCGCCTTCGCCGAATCACCCATCAGTGACAGTCGCTTGGCGTTGGCCGCCGTGGCAGGAGCCTTCGTCAGGTCGAGGGTCCCCTTGTAGTGCCGGTCACCGACCTTCTGCACCGACGTGGCCGTCTTGAGCGTGTGGTAACCGCCGGTCGGGTCAGTCGGATCCTGCACGCCCAACTTGTCGGGCGAGACCTTCGACGGGTCGAGATGCACCCACTTGTCGCCACCGCCGAGAGCATCGGCGCCCGGCATGCCGGGCGGGAACTTCAGGTACATCTGCCCGTCGACCATCAGGAGCCTCATCGACGCCGCCATCTCCACCGTGGCCGTCTTGGTCACCGGGTCGGCGGCGCCGTCGACGGTGACGCCGGCGGTCGTCGCCGAGAACTTGAAGCTGGTGGTCCGCAGCTTCTCGGCCGCCGCGACCACCTCATCCGCGGCGCGCGTCGCCTTCGCCGTGGCCGAAGCGCCGGCCGAGCCCGATGCCGTTGGGCTCGCCGTGTCGTTGGCCTTGCAGCCGGCGGCCAGCAGAGCGCATCCGGCGAGTGCGAGCGCCGCGATCCACGTCCGGTTCCTCATCGACCCTCCCCGAATCGTGTAGGAACCGGCATGCTATCGCCCGGATGCCAACTGCTCGGTAACAACCCGCAGGTCATCCACGAGGCCCCGGTAGGCCGCTTCGCGGTCGTCCGCGCGCAGCACCGCCGACGGGTGGATGGTCGCCAGCACGAACGCGTCGTCGTGCGCCTCGCCGGTGAAGTCCTCCGGGCGGTACGCGGACTCAGGCCACGGCAGCGGGATCCCGCGCTGCTTGGTCACCCGGAAGGACGGGCCGAGCAGCGCCTTCGCCGCCACCGCGCCGAGGGCGACCACGGCGTGCGGATGCAGCACTTCGAACTCAGCCACCAGCCAGGGCCGGCACGCGACGATCTCGGTCCGGTTGGGACTCTCATGGATGCGGCGCTTGCCCGGCGCCGCCGGCTTGTGTTTGAAGTGCTTGACCGCTTCTCTGGACACTGTTGATGTTGCCGGTTAGCCTGGCAGCGATGATCAACGATCTCGCCAGCAACGGGTGGACCCTCCACTGGGCCAACCCCTCGACCCTCGGAGCGGACTTGCCCGAGTGGCGCGCTGGCGATCGGAAACGAGCAACAGACGGTCTGATGCTCGGCGAGAAGCGATTCCCTGTATTCATCGGCCCTGACGGGTGGCCGGACCGGGACCTTCTTAGATTTGCGACACGCGGGTGGTTGAGACCAAAAAGCCTGACCACCAAACGGAGTTACGCCATCGATATTCGGGTTTGGCTCCAATATCTCCATGTCGCCTGCAATGGAAAGCATTGGCTAGACGCCGATGTCGAGGACACGTTGGATTTCCATTACTGGCGTACGCGAGAGGCCGCCAATCGGGGACGGGTGTTCGGCGACGACGCTGCGCGTGGTCTGTCGGCGCTTGTCCTTCTCTATGGCTGGGCCATGGCTGAGGGTCTGATCGACGCTAGCCCGATCCGCCAGCGCCGCAGCCCCTCAGGGAAGCGCCTGACGACGGTCCAGCAGCCGCGCAACGCCGGCCATCACGACGTGAAGTGGTTGACACGGCGAGCGTTCGATCGATGGAAGCGGGTGGGGTTCGAGGGCTACGACGCCGCCGGGATGCCTCGATCGGCCAACCGGGTGCGAACCCAGAGCCGGAATGTCGCCTTCGCCAATCTGCTCTACGCGACAGGGCTTCGCCGCGCAGAAGGCGGTGCCCTGCTGGATGTCGAGATACCGGTGCCGACGGGAGAGGAACGGCTGCTGTCCGGCGACGTCGCCTCCGGCATCGCAAAGTACCGGAAACGCCGCAAGTTTTACCTAGAGCGGACGCATCTACGCACCGTGGAGGACTACATCCGGTTCGAGCGCGCCGGTGCCGTCCACGTCGCGAACGAGCGTGGCCTCTACGAGCGGCTGCCTGGACGGCTCGTTGTCACCGGCATCGTCGGCAGCGGCAAGGACCGGGTGGTCACATACCAGGACGAGCAAGGCAGGGTGACTCGACAGCGCCTGGACCTGCTGGATGCCGGCATCCGAGCCCGACTCCTGCGCAAGACCCCGCAGGGCTGGCAACCACTCTGGCTCTGGTTGACCGAGACCGGCCTTCCGTTCGAGGTCGATTCCTGGAACAAGACGTTCGAGCAGGCGTCGAGGCGGTGCCAGGTCGCAGGAGTCGACCTTGACGTGACGCCCCACATGCTGCGTCACTCGTATGCGCTGCACATGCTGGTGCAAGCCCAGCGGGCTTTCCTTCTCCGTACCGGGCTGACGGCGGACGAACGCACCCGGTACCAACGGCTGTTCGGCAACGTCTGGGAACTGGTCCGTGACCTGCTCGGGCACGCGTCCGTCGAGACCACCCGGAAGTATTACTTGGAGCCGGTCCGTGGCCTGCAATTGGACCTGCTGCTCACGGCCGCCGCCGACAGTCCGGTGACTGAGGTAGACGCAGTGATCGCGCGCATCGGCTCGGAATCTGGTCTGGTCCAGGACGTCCCCGAGGAGCCGACGTCATGACGGCGCGCGGAGTTCGGGCCACGCTGCCTGCCACGACCTACCACCGGCCCAGCCCACTCTCCCCCGAGTGGGTCGTGTCAGCCCTGGCCGAGGACGGAAGCAGCAACGGGCAGTACGACTTCGCGCGGCTACCCGGAAGTAACGCCTTGTGGGGGCCGTTGGCGGTTTCCTTCGCGCACCGCGTGGACGTCGGCGGCCCGTGGCGCAGGCGTTCGACGGTCGAGGGAGCCTGGGACGGACTATCGCACTTCCTGCGATGGCTGACCGGCGCGCATCCGGCCGTGACAACGCTCGCGTCGCTGACCGTAGCCCATTGGCGCGAGTACGTACTCGCGCAGCCCACGTCGGTGACGGCGTCCCGAGTGACGCGCGTCAAGGCGCTCCTGCTTGAATCCGGGGCGCTTCAGCCGGAGGTCGCTCGTGCCGTCGAAGGTCGCTCGAAGCGGTATCAAGCCAAGGTTCAGCCGTCGCTGACGAGCGAGCAGGCGCGGCTGCTGCAACGCGAGGCGCTACGCACCGTCGTGACAATGGCTCGCCGAGTCCGCCAGGGCTGGACGCTGCTGAACAAGCATCGGGCCTGTGCCCTCGATCCGGACAGCGCCGATGGCCAGTGGGGCGCACTGCTGCACCATGTCTACGAACATCACGACGTTCCCCGTTACACGAAAGGGCGCGCTGTCGCGAGCGAGGTCAGCGGCTTGACTGGTCACCGACGGTCGCTGGCTGTGTTCACCCGGCTCTACATGACCGCCGAGGAGGCCGCCGCAGCCTGCGCGGTCCTCGCGCTCGCCGAGGGGTTCAACCCTGACATCATCCGCAACCTCTCGGTCAACGACATCAGTCGGGTGGACGCCCAGGACGGCACCGAACCCACCGTATTCCGGGTGAAGATCGACAAGCCGCGACGACAAGCGCTGCGGTTCGGCTCGGCGAATCTCGTGGAGACCAGTCGGCACACGCCAGCGCACGTGCTGCGCCTCGTGCTGGAATCGACAGCGCCGGCGCGTGCCCAACTCGCCGAACTCGGCGTCGAGGCCGACGCGTTGTTCCTCCATCTGCGTGGCGGCATGCAGGGCCGGGGATCGGCCTCCCTTCCGCCGCTGACGTCCACCTATGGCCAGAGCCAGCCCTCGTGGAGCCGCGCCTGGCGGTCCTGGCTGTCGTCACTGCCCGGCGATATCCCGCACGTCACACTGCAAGGTCTCCGCCGGTTCGCCGTCACCACCGGACGAGCGCAAGGGCACACCGAGGCGACGAACGCCAACATCTACCGACTTAACGATGCCGGTGTCCGCGCCGCACAGAAGCCGCTCATCGCCGAAGGCATTCAGCACGCGTTCGACGCTGCCCAGGCCGTCGTCCTCGCCACACCCGCTACCGCTGATAACAGCATCGACGCCACCCTTGCCGCGTCCATCGATGCCGGGGACCTGGACACCCCTACTGCGACCTGCACTAACTACGAGCACAGTCCGTTCGATAACGACCGGGTTTGCACCGCGTCGTTCTTACTCTGCCTCGCCTGCCGCAATGCAGTCGTGGTTCCCCGCCTACTGCCCCGCCTTTGCTACCTGCTGGAACGGCTGGACGCGCTACGCGGCAACGTCAGTGAAGACCTCTGGCGTCGGTACTACGCACCGCACTGGCAGCGTCTGACACATCTGCTGGACAGCCACTTCGCCTCAGCGGAACGCGCGGCAGCCCGCGACTCACTGACGACTACGGACCAAGACATGATCGACGCTCTGCTGCGCCGGCGGTTCGACGCATGACCACGACCGCTGGCCGCACCGCAGCAACGCAGCCGTCCACCCTCGGACTGCCGCACGACCATCCCGCCTTCCCGCACGACCACCTCGCCCCCGCTGTCCACGAGCACGGGATCACCCCGCCCCGCTACGGCGACGACGTCTGGCCGCTGCACCTGCTCCACCACGCGGGAACCGCCCGCAGTCTCAACATCGCCTGGAACGACTTCCCCGCGCCGTTCCGCGAGACGATGCGCATGGCCTGCTGGCACATGCTCAATCTCCCGGCCACCATGACCGGCGACGGGCGGCTCGGAACCGTGGACAACCCCAGTCCAGCCACTGCGCATCTGACCGTTGGACACTGGCGCGCCTTCATCCGGTGGCTGCACGCCAACCACCCGAACGTCTCCGATCTGTCGCACGTGATCCGGTCACACTTCGAGGCATGGGCAACCCTCGGGGAAACGGCGGCCACCAGCGAACCCGGTCGGCGCAACCGCCTCGTCGCGCTCTCCCGCCTCTGGGCATACAGCCAGGCCCTGCCTCCACGGCACCGCCTCGCAGAGCCGCCCTGGACACGCCGACGCATGCGCCCCTACCTCGGTGAGGTCCCGGCCCGCAGCGACAACAGCACCGAACCCATCCCCACCGCGACGATGGGGCCACTGCTCACCGCAGCGATGTTCTACGTCGATCGTCATCTCGCCCGCGCCACCAGCAGTCCGGCACTCAAGCAGGCGGACAGGATGGCGCTCAGTGGTGCTGGCCTCGTGGTCATCGCTTACCTCACCGGCATGCGCCCACACGAGGTCATGGCGCTCCGTCGCGGCTGCTCCACGATCGTGGAGGACCCTGACGGCACCCGTCGCTATGAGGTGCACGGCGAGGTCAGCAAGGGTGTCCGCGACGAAACCGGCCGGCACATCACCGCCGGAATCCCACGCGAGCAGCCATGGGTGACGATCGAGCCGGCCTACCGCGCCATCCAGGCGCTGGAACGCCTCGCCGAGGAAGCCGGGCAGGACGTCCTCTTCGGTCACCTCCGCAGCGGCCGAACCGGCACCCGGATCGGCAACATCATCACGGTTGACGGCGGCAACGAGCGCATCTCGGCCTTCATCCAGCACGCCAACGAGCACAGCGCCATCAACGGCTACCCGCCGATCCCGGACGGCCCCGACGATAAACCGACCCTGAGCCGTTTCCGCCGAACCCTGGCCTGGCACATCGTTCGGCAACCCGGCGGTGAGATCGCGCTCGGGGTCCAATACGGCCACATGCGCATCGTGACCGGCCAGGGCTACGCGGGCCGCTCCGAAGCAGGGATGCTCGATGTGATCGACCTTGAGGAGGTCGCCCTGGCACTCGACACTATCGACGCCATCGCCGAACGGCTTAGCGCCGGCGAAGTGATCTCCGGGCCAGCGGCTGACACCGTGAAGGCTCGCGTCGAGCGGGTTCGTCACGAGTTTGCCGGCGTCAAGCGGACTGACAGGGAACTCGCACGACTACGCGGCCTATCGCACCTGCAAGTCTTCGACGTCCCGCACACGCTGGTCGTCTGCGCGTTCCAGCCGTCGACAGCAGCCTGCCTCGACAGCGAGGAGGCTGCCGAGCGGAGGCGGACCCCAGCCGCAGACCGCTGCGTGACCGGGTGCGCGAACGCTGCCCGCACGAACGGACACATCGCGGCCCTACGGCAGCGCGTCCACGAAGCCGAGGCTGACCGCGATGTCTCGCCAGCACCCCTCGCGCGCCGTCTCGACCGTCAGATCCAGGCATGGCGCGACGCCATCACCACCCACGAGCAGGCCGCTGCGGCTGTCACCCAGCGACAACCGACCACAGGCCAAGGACCCGTTGGAGCCCGCAATGACTCCTGAACCCGATGCCGTCTCACGGCAGGAACGTGTCGCCATCCAGGAGGCGATGGACCGACTGCTGCGTGGCGAGCCCCGCCAGTCGGACGGGGCGCTCACGGTGATGTCGCTGGTTCGCGAATCCGGCCTGAAACGTCATCACCTGACACACAAGCACACCGATCTCCAAGCGGAATTCCGGCGGCGCGTCGCGGAATTGAACGCCGAGCCGGTGAAGGTGACCGAACTACGCGAAGAACTCGCCGCGCTACAAGCAAAGTATGCCGAGCGCGGCGAGCAACTACGCAATGCCGAGGGCCAGGTCCGCCAATATGCCGAAAACCTCGCGGTCGCGGTTCTTCAGATTGATCGACTGGAACGACAAGTCGAGGACCTCGTTAAGGAATTGAGCGAGGCGGGAGAGGGAAGACCTCACCTGCGCCCTGTCTGAAGATCAACCCCGCCCATCCATGTTCTCTATTCGGCTGAATATCCGGATCGCCCGATCACCCTGTTGGACACGAGTACCGGAGCCGCCCGGCGGAACTAAGAACGTGTTTGAGAAGCCGCTCTGATCGTCGTGTCGGCGCTGTCGCGGGAGCGGTTGGCACCCGTGGCTGGCTCGGTTACAGGTGTGCCAGCCAGTCGGCGATGACGGCGAAGTCGGTGTCAGTGAGGCCACGGCGCGGATCCACCCGGTGGAGGAGGGCGTGGCCGTGATGGTGTGCCGATACCCAAGCGCGGTCTACATCAGTGATCTCGTCATCGACCCAGACGAACGAGCATCCGGCCGCCCAGTCGACCAGGGTCCGAGTCTTCCAGTGCAACGGGCCGTCCTCGTCGGAGTCCGGCCAGTCCACCACCGGCAATGGGGGCAGGCCGAGCGCCGGGGCAATCACGTCGTTAGCGTCAGCCATCCATGTCGTCGCCCACACCAGATCACATGGCAGCGCCGACAACCGTGATCCGTGCCGGGGGTCGAGCCTGCTCAGTAGGGGGTTTGCGCCTGCCTGGGGAAGGAGCGGTCGCATCTGGTTCGCTGCGTGCCCTACGGAGTGCGACTGTGGTGCACCGAACGGGATGAGTGGTCCATCAACGTCGAGGAACAGCAACGGACGATGGCCTGGGGCAGACATGGCCGCAGGATAGCGGTGGTCTGTTGGTGCGGACACGGCCGCCCGGCCACCCGGCAACCCCGCTGGCACTGGCCCGACACCACGACTTACACCCTTCTCAAACACGCTCTAAGGGGGTGTTCCGCCGTTACGCTCGTGCCGCATGCCCTGCTTGATACGCGGGTATGAACGCGGCATCCGAGCCCACGACGTTGCGGGAGGCTCTCGATGCCCGACCGGGGCGACTATCCGGGTGCCGAGGCGTTCGTGCCGCCTGACGCCACCAGTCGGGAGGATCTCGCCGAAGCCGCACGCGGCTGTCACGGCTGCGACCTCTACGAGCAAGCGACACAGACGGTGTTCGGGCGTGGTCCCACACCCGCGCGGATCATGCTCGTCGGCGAACAGCCTGGCGACGTGGAGGACAAGCGGGGTGAGCCATTCGTTGGGCCGGCTGGACGCCTGCTGGACCGCGCGCTTGCTGAGGCAGGGATCGATCCCGCCTCGGCATATCGGACGAACGCAGTCAAGCATTTCCGTTGGAAGCCGGCCCCTCGCGGCGGCACCCGCCGTATCGGCGTCACGCCTGATGTCCGGCACATAAACGCCTGCCGACCCTGGCTGATCGCCGAACTGAAGGTCGTCAAACCGGATGTGATCGTGACCTTGGGAGCGATAGCCGGACGATCGCTCCTCGGACCGTCATTCCGCGCAACGAAGGCCCGTGGAACCCTCATCGAGTACCGGCCGCCTGACATACCGGGCATGACCGCACTTCTGGTGCCGACCATCCACCCGTCGGCAGTGCTTCGCAGTCCCGATCGAGACGCCGCCTACGCCGGCTTCGTGGATGACCTCCGTGTAGCGGCGCGTGTGCTTGCCTCACCCGACGCCGCTAAACCATCCCCGTAAGCCCGCTCAGCGCCCTGCGTGAGTCCGGATTCCTGGCGGTCAACCACGGGCAACACGCCTACTTTTCAGAGAAGCCGTGAAGACCCCCAAGCACCATCTGGGATGTGCGTAACCTTCCGCCCCCACCCGTCGCCAGCAAGATCGTTGACCATCGCCGCCAGGCTAACCGGCAACATCAACGAACTATCCGGAGAAGACCGCGTTGGTGACGTACGTCCGCGCGCGGTCGAGCCCGGCCTCCGCGATCGCCCGATCGAGGAGCTTTCCGGCCGGGCCGACGAACGGCCGGCCCTCCCGGTCCTCCATGTCACCGGGCTGCTCGCCGACCATCGCCACCTCGGCGTCGGGCGGCCCCTCCCCGAAGACGGTCTGGGTCGCGTCCTTGTACAGGTCGCAGCCCCGGCACTGCTGCGCGGCCGCCCGGAGCGCGTCGAGGTCCCTGGTGGGCGGCACGAACGGCACGGCGGTCGGGACGGTGTCGCTCATGCGTCGACTTCTACCCCTGGGGTACGACAGCTATGC
Source organism: Planosporangium flavigriseum (assembly GCF_011947225.1). Classification (GTDB taxonomy): domain Bacteria; phylum Actinomycetota; class Actinomycetes; order Mycobacteriales; family Micromonosporaceae; genus Planosporangium; species Planosporangium flavigriseum. The sequence goes on from NZ_JAATVW010000003.1 coordinate 150,179, forward strand.
GGATCGCGTAGCCGGACCTGGGCGGACAGCCCGCAGGACGGCGTCGGCGAGCGGCTCGATCCGTGCCGGGTCGAGCGGGCTGACGGTGATCCGCAGCCCCGGCGGCGCGGCGATGCGGTACAGCGCGCCGGGTGCGACGGCGTACCCGTCGTCGCGCAGCCGGGCCACCGCACCGGTCTCGTCGGCGACCGGTACCCAGACGTTGATGCCGGTCCGGCCGTGTGCGGACAGTCCACGTGACCGCAGCGCGGCCAGCAGGGCCTCCCGCCGCGCGGCGTAGCTCTCGGCCGCGGCGCGCACCAGTGGCGGCACGGACGGATCCCGCCAGAGGTCCAGGACCAGTCGTTGCAGCACGGTCGACACCCAACCGGCGCCGAGGCGCAGGCGCCCGTCCACGCGCGCGATGGTCGTCTCGTCGCCGGCGATAACGGCCAGCCGCAGGTCAGGCCCGTACGGCTTGGACACCGAGCGGACGAAGGCCCACGAGCCGGTCGCCCCGGCGAGGGGGTGCAGCGGCACCGGAGACAGTTCGGCGGCGTGGTCGTCCTCCACGACCAGGACGTCGCGGTGGCGGCGCAGCAGCGCCCGAAGCTCAGCCGCCCGGCCACGGCTCACGGCCGCGCCGGTGGGGTTCTGCGCGCGGGCGGTGACGATGACAGCGCGGACGCCACCGGCCAGGGCCGCCGCGAGGCCGGCCTCGGTCGGGCCGTCGTCGTCGACGGGCACCGGTACCGGAGTGAGCCCGAGCGCGGCGATGAGGTCGAGCAGGTTGGCCCAGCCGGGGTCCTCGACCGCGACCCGGTCGCCCGGGCGCAGATGGGCCGCCAGCGCGCGCTCGATGCCGTCGAGGGCGCCGGACGTGATGGTCAGCGCCGGCGCCTTGACCGGCGCGAGCCGCTCCCGGGCCAGGTCGAGCAGTTCCGGCAGCGGGCCGGCGGACGCGTACCCGACCGGGTCGCCATCGATCCGGCGCAGGGCGCCGCGCAGGGAGGGCAGCAGGCGCGGATCGGGCTCACCTTTGGACAGATCGATCGCGCCGGGCGGGACGGGCAACCGCCGGGCCTGCCGGGGCTGCAGCGCCGGCCGGGCGCGGACCCTGGTCCCGGCCCGGCCGGCGGTCTCGATCACCCCGCGTTCCCGCAGCGTCCGGTACGCCGCCGCGACGGTTGCCGGACTTACCCCCAGCGTCGCGGCGAGGCCACGCACCGGAGGCAGCGCGGCGCCGGCGACGAGACCACCGTCACGCACGCCGGCTTCGACACTCCCCGAAATCTCCGCCGCCGTCGATCCAGTGATCTGATAATGTACTGACACAGATCGAAGATTGTACTAGAACATTGGAGGGCGCGCAATGTACGCGACCACCCCTCGGACGACCGCGCTTCGCTATCGTGACCGGTTGAGCTACGACGCCGATGTCGTGCACGCGATCCTCGACGAGGCGTACCTGTGCCACCTGGGTTTCGTCGTCGACGGCGAACCGCGGGTACTGCCCACCCTCCACGTACGCGTCGACGACACGCTCTACGTGCACGGCTCGACCGGGAGCCGGCCGCTGCTGGCCGCACGCGGCCCGTCCGGCCTGCCGGTGTCCGTCGCGGTGACCCTGCTCGACGGCCTGGTCCTGGCTCGCTCCCAGTTCGACCACTCGGCCAACTACCGGTCGGTGGTGGCCCATGGCGTTGCCCGGCTGGTCGAGGACGAGAACGAGAAGCGGCGGATCCTCAACACCCTCATGGATAAGCTCGGCGCCGGCCGGGCCGCCGACAGCCGGCCACCGACGGACCGGGAACTGACCCAGACGGCGGTGCTGGCGCTGCCCCTGCGTGAGGTCTCGGCGAAGGTACGGGCCGGCGGGGTGAAGGACGATCCGGCCGACTACGCGCTGCCGCACTGGGCCGGCGTCGTACCGCTGCGGCTCGTACCCGGCTCTCCGCAGCCTGACGCGGGCGTGACCGTACCGGTCCCGGCCTACCTGCGGCCGGCCCGGTCGCCCTGGCTGGACCAGGCCACGATGCGGGGCAACCACGTCACCCTCGAACCGCTCGATCTGTCCCACGTGGACGAGCTGTTCGCGGCCACCGCCGACGACGAGGTGTGGAGCTGGCTGTCGAACCGCCGCCCGGCCGACCGGGACGAGATGGCGGCGATCGTCGCGGGCGCGCTGGACGCGTGGCACGCGGGCGCCCGGGTGCCGTGGGTCCAGCGGGACTCGACGACCGGCGAGGTCATCGGCACGACGTCCTTCTACAGCATCGACCCCGATCGCCGGGCGGTCGCGATCGGATACACGTTCATCGGCCGGCCCTGGTGGCGTACCGGTGTCAACACCGAGTCCAAACTGCTGCTGCTGAGCCGGGCGTTCGACACGCTCGGCGCGGAGCGGGTCGAGTGGCACACCGACATCCGCAACGAGCGGTCCCAGCGGGCGATCGAGCGCCTGGGCGCGAGCCGGGAGGGAATCCTGCGTCGCCACCGCCAGCACCCCGACGGCACGTGGCGCGACACCGTCCTGTACTCGATGACCGTCGACGAGTGGCCGGCTACCCGGCAGCGACTGTCGGAGCGGCTCGAACGCGCCTGACCGGCGTCGTTCCGGTGGGGCAGGCTACCGCCCGCCGGCCAACTGGGTGAAGAAGAAGCCCTCGTCCGGCCCCTGCCCCAACGTCTCCGCCCCGAGGCCCGACACCCTGGGGCGGTCACTGCGCGGGAACAGCCGGGCGAGGCGGGGGAACCGGCGCGCCACCTCGTCGGCGTCGTCGAAGTCCCAGCGCTCGCCGGTCGGCTCCGGGGACAGCGCAGTGTCGTGCCCCCGCGCCTCCAGCGCCTCGTCGAAGCCGTCCTCCTCGCCGGTCACCTGCGCATACGCCGGGCCTGCGACGTAGTCCAGCGACTCCCACTCCGGCCATTCGTCGTCGGACCAGCTGTCCACCGGGCGACCGGCGAGGCGGCGAACCTGCGGCAGATCGGCGAGGGCGTCCGGGTCGACAATCACCCGTTCGAACGCGTCGCGTCCCAACCCAACCAACCAGGCCTGGAAATACCAGAAGCTATCGTCTGAACACAATCCGTTACAGATCTGGTACGCGGCGCCCCACATCTGCCAGCTGTCGGCCCACCGGTGAAGCCGGTCGAGCCAGACTTGGAAATCCACCATTTCGCCTGGTGGAAGCTGGCTGAGCTGCGCCGCCAGCCACTCCAGCCGCTCATCAGGGTCGGCGGTATGGCGCCAGGAGCCCTCGATGAGGTGCCAGAACGAGTCCATCTCCATGGCAGGGACCCTGACATACGACTGCGACGGGCCCGACAGCGGCTGCCTTGGTGATCGCCTGGCGGTCCGCTTCGGTGATCGCATCGACGCTGGCGTAAGTGCTCGCCGACCTGCTGGCGCCAGTGCTCGCCGACCCGCTGGCGCCAGTGCTCGCCGACCCACTGGCGCCAGCGTTCGCCGACCCGCTGGCGTCAGTGCTCGCCGACCCGCTGGCGTTAGTGCTCGCCGACCCGGTTTCCGCCGCGCGGTCGGGCCGGGACGGCCTCGGGGCCGTCCTCCGAGTGCCGGTGCGGACCGGGCAGCATCACGGCGGCAGCGGCGTCCCGCCGGGCCACCGCACCCTCGGTCCGATGCAGCCGCGACTCGAACTCGGTCATCCGGGTGTCGAACTCGGTCAGCCACGCCTCGGTCTCGGTACGGATCGTGTCATTGACGTTCCAGGCGAAGGCCCGGACAAAGTCGATCATTCGGACGGCGTCGTTACGGTCCGGCTCGCGCGAGGACAGGATGACCATCTCCCTGGCCCACTCGGCCTGGTACTCGATCAACTGGCTGCGCAGCGAGGCCGCCGTGGCGGTGTAGCGATGCCAGGACGACGTGAACCCGAAGAACCGGTCGTACACGGCGCAGCCGGCCGCGAGCGCGAGCAGCAGGAAGCCCCAGTTCCCGGCGGCGGGGCGACCGGCGCTCAGTGCCACGACGGGAACGATGGCGCCGGTGATCGTCAGGGCAAGAGCAAGGGCGCGGAGGGTACGCGACCAGTGCGACTTGCGCCGCTTCTCGGTCACGTACCACCCGATCGCCTCGACCGCGAGGCGCTCAGCCCACGCGTACAGCTCGTCGAGGCTCTGCCGGATGCCGGTACGGGACCAGGTCAACGGCGGGAATTCGGTGAGATCAAGATCGCTGTTGCCGCGGCGCGGCTTCCAGGACCCGTTTCGCGGTTCGCTGACACGGGGCTGGCCAGGCTGGGTAGACAGGTCGGTCACGCAGCCCTCTTTAACCACGCTGAACCGACTTAACCCTTTCCGACCGAGGCGTGTTTTCGGGCTGTGCCGTTCCGGTACGCCCGCGACCACACCGGCGACGCGAATCGTCGTACCCGCGAGGCACCATTGGCGCCATGACCGTGCTGGAAAGGTTCGGGCCGGCGACCCGGGCCTGGTTCGAAAGCGCCTTCGCCGCGCCCACGCCTGCCCAGGCCGGCGCGTGGGAGGCGATCTCGGCCGGCCAGCACGCTCTCGTCGTCGCACCGACCGGCTCCGGCAAGACCCTCGCCGCGTTCCTGTGGTCGCTCGACCGGCTGGCCCAGGCCCCGCCGGCAGAGCCGGCCCGCCGGTGCCGGGTGCTCTACGTCAGCCCCCTCAAGGCGCTCGCGGTCGACGTGGAGCGCAACCTGCGGGCGCCGCTGGCCGGCATCCGCCAGGCCGCCTCCCGGCTCGGGCTCGAGCCCCCGGATCTCACGGTCGGCATGCGCACCGGGGACACCCCGGCCGACGAGCGGCGGGCGTTCACCCGCCGGCCCCCGGACATCCTGATCACCACCCCCGAATCGCTGTTCCTGCTGCTCACCTCGGCTGCAAGAGAGGCGCTGCGCGGGATCGAGACGGTGATCGTCGACGAGGTCCACGCGGTGTGCTCGACCAAGCGGGGAGCCCACGTGGCACTGTCGCTGGAGCGGCTCGACGCGCTGCTGGACCGGCCGGCGCAGCGGATCGGGCTGTCGGCCACGGTCCGCCCGATCTCCGAGACCGCCCAGTTCCTCGGCGGCGCGGCCCCGGTGCAGGTCGTCCAGCCCCGCACGGCCAAGACGATCGAGGTGAGCGTCCAGGTCCCGGTGGCGGACATGACCCGGCTCGACGAGGTGGTCGGCGACGACCTCGACCCGGACGGGCCGCGCCGGGCCTCCATCTGGCCGGCCGTGGAGGAGCGCGTGTTCGACCTGATCCGGTCGCACCGCTCCACGATCGTGTTCACCAACTCCCGCCGGGGCGCCGAACGGCTCTGCGCCCGCCTCAACGAACTCGCCGCGCAGCAGGCCGGCGAGGCGCCCGTACCACTTCCGGCCGGAGCTCAGCCGGCGGGCCGGATGCCGGCCGAGGTCATGGCGCAGTCCGGCCTCGCCACCGGCGCGCCGCCGGTCGTCGCGCGGGCCCATCACGGCAGCGTCTCGCGCGAGGAGCGGCGCCAGATCGAAGAGGCGCTCAAGTCCGGGCAGCTCCCCGCCGTCGTGGCCACGTCCAGCCTGGAGCTGGGCATCGACATGGGCTCGGTCGACCTGGTGGTGCAGATCGAGTCGCCGCCGAGCGTCGCCGCCGGCCTGCAGCGCATCGGCCGGGCCGGCCACCAGGTGGGCGCGGTGTCGCGAGGCGTGGTCTTCCCCAAGCACCGCGGCGACCTCGTGTCCTGCGCGGTGGTCAGCGAGCGGATGACCGGCGGCGCCATCGAGGAGCTGCGCTACCCGCGCAACCCCCTCGATGTGCTCGCCCAGCAGATCGTCGCGATGGTGGCGATGGATCCATGGACGGTTCCGGAGCTGGCCGCGGTGGTGCGCCGGGCCGCCCCGTTCACCGAGCTGCCGGAGTCGGCGTTCACCGGCGTGCTCGACATGCTGTCCGGGCGATACCCGTCGACCGCCTTCGCCGAGCTGCGCCCCCGCCTGGTCTGGGACCGCGCCGCCGACCTGCTGACCGGCCGTCCGGGAGCGCAGCGGCTGGCGGTGACCAGCGGCGGCACGATCCCCGACCGGGGGATGTTCGGGGTTTTCCTCGCCGGCGCCGAGTCAGGCAAACGGGTCGGTGAGCTCGACGAGGAGATGGTGTACGAGTCGCGCGTCGGCGACGTCTTCCTGCTCGGCTCGACGTCCTGGCGCATCGAGGACATCACCCCCGACCGGGTGCTCGTCTCTCCCGCGCCCGGCGCCGCGGCGCGGATGCCGTTCTGGAAGGGCGACTCGCCGGGCCGCCCGATCGAGCTGGGCCGGGCGATCGGCGCCCGGCTGCGCGAGCTGATCCGGCTCGGCCACGACGCGGCAGGCCACCGCCTGCGCGAGGGTGGCCTCGACGATTGGGCCGCCGACAACCTGCTGGCCTACCTGAGCGAGCAGCGGGAGGCCACCCGGCACGTGCCCGACGACCGCACCGTGATCGTCGAGCGGTTCCGTGACGAGCTGGGCGACTGGCGGCTGGCCGTGCACTGCGTCCTCGGCGCCCGGGTCAACGCGCCCTGGGCCCTGGCGATCGGGCGGCGGCTCGCGGAGCGCTACGGCGTCGACGGGCAGGTGCTGCCCAGCGACGACGGCATCGTGGTGCGCCTACCCGATGTGGTCGACGAACCGCCCGGCGCGGACCTGGTGGCGTTCGACCCCGACGAGATCGCCCAGATCGTCGAGGAGACCGTCGGCACCTCCGCGATGTTCGCCGCCCGGTTCCGCGAGTGCGCGGCCCGCGCGCTGCTGCTGCCCCGCCGCGACCCGCGCCGCCGCCAGCCGCTGTGGCAGCAGCGCCAGCGCTCGGCCCAACTGCTCGACGTCGCCCGCGAGTACGCCGACTTCCCGATCACCCTCGAAGCGGCGCGGGAGTGCCTGCAGGACGTGTTCGACGTGCCGGGCCTGGTCGAGGTGATGCGGCAGTTCGCCGCCCGCAAGGTCCGCATGGTCGAGGTGGAGACGCCCCGGCCGTCGCCGTTCGCCCGGTCCCTCCTGTTCGGGTACGTCGGTGCGTTCCTCTACGAGGGCGACGCGCCCCTCGCCGAGCGGCGGGCGGCGGCGCTCGCGCTGGACACCACGCTCCTGGGTGAGCTGCTCGGCCGGGTCGAACTGCGCGACCTGCTCGACCCGGCCGTGGTCACCGAGACCGAGCGCCGGCTGCAGTGGCTCGCGGCCGAACGCGTGCCGCGCGACGCCGAGGACGCCGCCGAGATGCTGCGCCTCCTGGGCGACCTTTCCCCGGCGGAGGCGGCCGAACGCGGGGCGCAGCTCGAGTGGCTGCGCGAACTGGAGACGGCGCGGCGGGCGATCCGGGTACGCATCGCCGGCGAGGAGCGCTGGCTCGCCGTCGAGGACGCCGGACGGGTACGCGACGCGCTCGGCGTCGCGCTGCCGGTCGGGCTTCCGCTGGCGTACCTCGAGCCCGTGGCCGACCCGCTCGGTGACCTCGTCGCACGGTACGCGCGCACCCACGGCCCCTTCACCGCGGTGGCCTGCGCCGAGCGATTTGGGCTCGGCGTGTTCGTGGTGGAGCAGGCGCTCAAGCGGCTGTCGGCCGCAGGAAGGATGGTGGCCGGCGAGTTCTCCCCGGCCGGGGCCGGTTCGGAGTGGTGCGACGCGGAGGTGCTGCGCCTGCTGCGCCGGCGCTCCCTGGCGGCGCTGCGCCGCGAGATCGAGCCGGTGCCGCCGCGCACGCTGGCCCGTTTCCTGCCGGCCTGGCAGCACGTCGGCGGGAACGCGCGCGGCATCGACGCGGTGGCCGCCGCGATCGAGCAGCTACAGGGCGTCGCGGTGCCGGCCTCGGCGCTGGAGCGGCTCGTCCTGCCGGCGCGGGTCCGCGACTACTCCCCCGCGTACCTCGACGAGCTGTGCGCCGCCGGTGAAGTCGTGTGGGCCGGCGCCGGTTCGATCCCGGGCGGCGACGGCTGGGTCAGCCTCGCGTTCGCCGACGCCGCGCCGCTGGTGCTCGCACCGCCAGACCCGCAAGGCCCCACGTCACCCGTACACGAGACGGTGCTGGACGCGCTCGACGGCGGCCAGGCCCTCTTCTTCCGGTCCCTCGCCGACCGCATCGGCGGGGTCAGCGACGACGACCTGCTCACCGCCGTGTGGGACCTGGTCTGGGCCGGCCACCTCGCCAACGACACCCTCGCGCCGCTGCGGGCGCGGTTGAGCAGCGGCGGAGCGCACCGGTCCCGGCCGACCGCGCCGCGCTCGCGGTACCGCCGGCCCGGCCGCCCCTCGATGTCCTCCCTGTCCGCCCTGCGGTCCGGCCCGCCCACCGCGGCTGGGCGCTGGTACCGGCTGCCCGAGCGGGACACCGACCCCACCCGCCGCGCCGCGACGCTCGCGGATGCCCTCCTGGAGCGACACGGCGTGGTGACCCGCGGCGCGGTGACCGGCGAAGGCGTGCCCGGCGGGTTTGCCGGGGTCTACCCGGTGCTCTCCGCCCTGGAGGAGCGGGGCGCCGCCCGGCGCGGCTACTTCGTCGAAGGGCTCGGGGCGGCGCAGTTCGCCCTGCCCGGAGCGGTCGACCGGCTGCGCGCCCGCGACCACGACGCAGGCGCCCTGGTACTGGCCGCCACCGACCCGGCCAACCCGTACGGAGCGGCGCTGCCGTGGCCGGAGCGGGTCGTCGACGCGGGCGACGGCGAGAGCGCGGGCCACCGCCCGGGGCGCAAGGCTGGTGCGCTGACCGTCCTCGTCGACGGGGAACTGGCGCTGTACGTGGAGCGCGGCGGGCGTACCCTGCTGTCCTTTGTCGACGACACGGACGCGCTGGCCGCCGCCGCGAAGGCGCTCGCGGAGGCGGTCCACGCAGGTGCGCTCGGCGCGATGTCGGTGGAGCGGGCCGACGGCGAGGGGATCCTCTCCTCCCCGCTCGGCGATGCGCTGGCGGCAGCCGGATTCCGGGCCACCCCGCGCGGCCTGCGCCTGCGCTCGTCCCCCTAATCATGAAAGGTGGCAAGGTGAAGGCATGCGACTCGTTATCTTCACCGAGCCCCAGCAGGGCGCCTCGTACGACGATCAACTCCGGATCGCGCGGCACGCCGAGGAGTTGGGGTTCGACGGGTTCTTCCGCTCCGACCACTACCTCGTCATGGGCGAGGGCGACGGGCTCCCCGGCCCCACCGACTCCTGGGTGACGCTCGGCGCCCTCGCCGTGCAGACGTCCCGGATCAAGTTGGGCACGCTGGTGACGTCGGCGACGTTCCGCTACCCCGGCCCCCTGGCGATCAGCGTCGCGCAGGTCGACCAGATGAGCGGCGGCCGGGTCGAACTGGGGCTGGGCGCCGGCTGGTACGAACCCGAGCACAAGGCGTACGGCATCCCGTTCCCGCCGGTCAAGGAGCGCTTCGACCGGCTGGAGGAGCAACTCGCCATCGTCACCGGGCTCTGGACGACCCCGGTCGGCGAACGCTTCAACTTCGACGGCACCCACTACCGCATCGAGGACTCGCCCGCGCTGCCGAAGCCGGTGCAGGACCCGGGGCCGCCCGTCATCATCGGAGGCAAAGGCGCCAAGCGGACGCCGATGCTGGCGGCCCGGTACGCCCACGAGTTCAATGTGCCGTTCGCCCCAGTGGACGAAACCGCGCAGATGTACGAGCGGGTCACGGAAGCGTGCAAGCGGGAGGGTCGCGACCAGCTTCCGGTCTTCTCAGCCGCCCAGACGATCGCCTGCGGGCGCACCGAGGCGGAGGCGCGCAAGCGGGCCGAGGTGATCGGCCGGATCCCGCCGGAGTACCCGTTCTACGGCACCCCGGCGCAGGTGGTCGACCAGATCGGGCAGTACGCGGAAGCGGGGGCGACCCGGCTGTTCCTGCAGATCCTCGACATGACCGACCTGGATCACCTCGACGTCATCGCCTCGGAGATCGCGCCGCAGCTGCCCTGAACAGGTCGTGGACACGTGGACCGGCCATGGCCGGTCCACGTGTCCACGGTCGCAGGAAAAGATTAAGTAATACCCATCGCTATCGCCTGGCTCGGTGGGTTGAAGTTCACGACCGGCAGCCCGCCCATCGCGTCAACCATGGTCTTCGCCACCGCCTGGTCCACTGACGAGGACACGCCGCCGCCCACCGCGTCCTGTGGGTTGTCGGGGTTGACCGCGGTGGCTGCGGCGGCGACCTGCGGAGTGAAGCCGGCGAAGCTCTCGGTGCTCTCGCCGTCGGAGGTACCGGTCTTGCCCGCGACGGGCCGGCCGACGATGCCGGAGATCGCGTCGTCGGTGCCGCCGTTGCACTTGCCGTAGAACGCCTGCTGGCCGATCGGGCACCGGGCCGCGTCCGTCGCCGCGCGGGCGACGTCCTCGCTCACCACCCGCTTGCACGACGGGTCACCCGCAGGCAGCTTCCGACCGTCCGGCGTGGTGATCGACAGGACCGGAAGCGGCGGGCAGTACATCCCCTCGGCCGCGACCGTCGCGTACGCGTTGGCCAGGTCCAGCGGGGTGGTCTGGGAGACGCCGAGGGTGAACGGTCCCCAGTCCTCGGGATGCTCGTCGGCGATCCGCGCGTCCGCCTCGGAGCGGAACTGGATGCCGACCTTCTTCGCCATCGCGACCGCCTTGTCGGCACCGATCTTCTCCTCCAGCCACACCCAGTAGGTGTTGACCGAGCGCCCGAACCCGTCCCACATCGTGCGCAGGCCGTTCATCCACCCGGGGTTCGCGTTGGGCGGGCAGTAGTGGCCGCCGCAACTGGCGGCACCGCTGATCCAGTGGGTCACGAGCGGAGACGGCGCGACGAACGAGGTGGACAGCGGAAGCCCGCTGTCGAGCGCCGCGAGCATGGTGAACATCTTGAACGTCGATCCCGCCTGGTAGCCGGCCAGGTTGTCGTCACCGGCGACGAACTGGTTGACGGTGTTCGGGTACGGGGCGTTGTCGGGGTTCGGCTTGAGGCTGTAGTAGCGGTTGACGGCCATGGCGAGCACCCGCCCGGTGCCGGGCTGGACCACGGCCAGCGGCAGGGCGCGGGCGTTGCCGTACGGGTAGACGGCCAGCGACTCGCGCAGCGCGGAGGCCTGCACGTCGGGGTCCAACGACGAGACGATGCGGTACCCGCCCCGCTTGAGGCTGTAGTCCCGCAGCGCTGTCGAGGCGCCGAAGGCCGGCTGCGACCGCCACCACTGGTGGAAGTAGTCGCAGAAGAAGCCCCAGTCGATGTGCTCGGGCGCGACCGCGACGCACTTGTTCGGCGGCTGCGTGCCCTGGCGGACGTTGAGCGGCTGGGACTTCGCCTGCCTGGCCTGCGCGGCGGTGATGACCTTCATCTTCGCCATCGCGTCCAGCACATACGAGCGGCGCTCCATCGTGATTTTCTGGTCGCCGTCGATCGGGTTGTCGACCTCTGGCGACTGCACGAGGCCCGCGATCATCGCCGCCTCGGCGAAGGTCAACTTCTTGGCCGGCTTGGAGAAGTACGTCCACGCGGCCGCCTCGATGCCGTACGCACCGGCGCCGAAGTACGCGATGTTCAGGTACCGCCGGAGGATCTCGTGCTTGGAAAGCTTCCGCTCCAGCGCGAGCGCGTACCGCATCTCCTGTACTTTCCGCTCGGTGGTCTCCACGGTGGCCAGCCGCCGCTCCTCGTCGGTCAGGCCGGGATCGGTCTTGAGGACGTTCCGGACGTACTGCATCGTCAGGGTGGACGCGCCCTGCGTCACCTGGCCGCTGCCCCGGTTGGCCACCAGGGCGCGCACGACGCCCTTCAGGTCGACGCCGCCGTGCTGGTAGAAGCGGCTGTCCTCGGACGCGACGATCGCCTTCTGCATGATCGGCGCGATCTCCGGCAGCTTGACGTCGGTCCGGTACTCCTCGTAGAACGCCGTGATCAGCGTCTTGCCGTCCTTCGCGTACAGGTACGACGTCTGTGCCGGCGGCGGGGTCCGCAGGTTCTGCGGCATCTTCTCGTACGAGTCGATCGCCGTCTTGGCCACGAGTCCGACGCCCAGCGCAGGGGGTATGACGGCACACGCCAAGATCGCCCCGAACAGCATGGCTTGCACGATCGCCGTCGCAATTTTGAAGACCCAGTACCCGATCACGAGCCGGCGCTACCGCCAGCCGGGAACCAATCGCGGGATAGTTCAAAACTGTCGGCAACCTCCCGGAGGATTCCAAGCGTCTTCCCAGATTGGCAACGGACGCGGGCTTACCTGCCGGATCGTCGGGCCGAGCCGATAGTCTCAGCTCCATGGCCGGGTACGACTGGATCAGCTTCACCACCGACTACGGCCTGTCGGACGGTTTCGTGGCGGCCTGCCATGGCGTGATCGCGCGGATCACCCCGGCGGTGCGGGTGATCGACGTGACGCACCAGGTGCCGCCGGCGGACGTGTCCCGGGGCGCCGCCGTGCTGGCGCAGACCGTGCCCTACCTTCCAGCGGCGGTCCACGTCGCCGTGGTCGACCCCGGCGTGGGCACGGCGCGCCGCGGTCTGGCCATCGAGGCGGCGCAGGGCCTGCTCGTCGGCCCGGACAACGGGCTGCTGCCGCCCGCCGCTGACGCGCTGGGTGGCATCCGGCGCGCGGTCGCCCTCGACAACGCCGAGTGGTTCGCCGACCCCGTCTCCCCCACGTTCCACGGCCGGGACATCTTCGCCCCGGTCGCCGCCCGACTGGCGGCCGGCGGTGACCTGGCCGACGCCGGCACCGACATCGACCCCGCGACCCTCGTACGGCTGCCGGAGCCGATCGTCATGGTCGGCGACGGCTGGCTGGAGGCCGAGGTGTCGACGGTTGACCGGTTCGGCAACGTGCAACTCGCGGCGCCCGGTGAGACCCTCGACCGCCTCGGTGAGCTGCTGCGCATCAGCGGCGTCAGCGCCCGCCGGGTGGTGACGTTCGGCGAGGCGACGCCCGGCGCGCTGGTCGTCTACGTCGACTCCGCCGACCGGGTCGCGATCGCCATCAACGGCGGCCGGGCCGTCGTGGCGCTCGGGGTGGCCCCGGGCGACCTCGTGCACATCACCACGGCCTAGACCACCCGACCTGGGTGAAGACGCCTCCCGAAACCGTCTGACACGGTACGACACACGGGTGACCGCACCCGGAGGGAAGCGCCATGACTGCCCAAGACATCCGCACTCGCCGTCCGACTCCTGCCGACCCGATGCCCGGCGAGGGCCCCGATCTCAGCTACCTGGACGAAGAACTACGGCAGATCCCGCCAGAACTCGGCCAGGACGCGCTCGCCGTCCTGGAGGGCCGCAGCTTCATGTACTCCGACTCGGTCGGTGACGTGCCCCCGGGCACGATCGGCGGCCTGGTCAGCGCCGACACCCGGCTGCTCGACAAGTGGGTGCTCACCGTCAACGACGCCCGACTGCTCCCCCTCCGCGCCGGAATCGTCGAGCACTTCCACGCGGCGTTCTTCCTGACCAACCCGGAGATGCCCGGCCTCGACGCCAACACCATCGGAGTACGCCGGCAGCGGGTCATGGGCGGTGGCATGCGGGAGCGGATCGAGATGCGCAACTTCGCCGACCGCCCGGTACGGCTCGAGGTGCGGATGGCCGCCGCGAGCGACTTCGCCGACCTCTTCGAGATCAAGGAGGTCGTCCGCAACCGGTCCCAGCAGATCGCCCACGAGCACGCGCCGGACGGCTCGCGGGTCTCCCTGGTGTACCGCAACAACGGCTTCGAGGCCCGTACGGACGTGTTCGCCACACCACCCGCCAACCGGATCGAAGGCGACGACCTGATCTGGGACGTGGAGCTGCCGGAGGGCGGCGAGTGGGACTGCGACCTGCACATCCCCTTCGCCGGCGAGTTCGACGCCGGGGAGATCGCGCCGACGCGGCACGACTTCAGTACGTTCATCAGCCGGACCGGCGACCCGGTCAACGACTGGCGCGCGAACGTGGCCCGCCTCGAAAGCGACTGCCGCACGCTCGAACTGATCTACGACACGACCAAGAACGACCTGGCCGCGCTGCGTATCCCGACCCGCGCCGGCGACGAGAGGGCGATCCTGCCGGCCGCCGGGCTGCCCTGGTTCCTGACGCTCTTCGGCCGCGACACGATCATCACCGCGTACCAGACCCTCACGATCGGCCACTCCCTGGCCCGCGGCGCGCTGGTCGAACTGGCGGCGTTCCAGGGCGACGAGTGCAACGACTTCCGGGACGAGGAGCCCGGCAAGATCCTGCACGAGGTACGCACCGGCGAACTGACTCAGCTGGGCCTGCGCCCGCACAACCCGTACTACGGCACCGCCGACGCGACGCCGCTGTGGCTGATCCTGCTGTCGGAGTACTGGCGGTGGACCGCCGACAACGCGCTGGTCCGGTCGATGCGCGACAACGTGCAGGCCGCCCTGGACTGGATCGACCTGCACGGCGACCGGGACGGCGACGGCTACGTGGAGTACCAGACCCGCTCGCCGCAGGGGCTGGGCAACCAGTGCTGGCGCGACTCGTGGGACGGGGTGCTGTACTCCGACGGCAAGATTCCGCCACTGCCCATCGCCACCTGCGAGATCCAGGGGTACGTCTACGACGCGAAGATGCGCGTCGCGGAGCTCGCCGACGGCCCGCTCGGCAACCCGGCGCATGCCAAGACCCTGCGTGACGAGGCCGAGCAGCTGCGCGTGCGCTTCAACGAGGACTTCTGGATCGACGCGCGGGGCGGCTACTACGCGCTGGGCCTCGACGGCGACAAGCGCCCCATCGACTCCATGACGTCCGACATGGGTCACCTGCTGTGGTCGGGCATCGTGCCTGAAGACCGCGCCGGCACCGTCGTCGGGCAGCTCATGTCCGACCAGCTCTTCTCCGGCTGGGGCATCCGTACGCTGGCCACGACCGACAAGGCGTACTCCCCGATCGGCTACCACCGCGGCACGGTCTGGCCGCACGACACCTCACTGGTCGTCATGGGCATGCTGCGGTACGGGTTCCGCGACGAGGCCAACCGCGTCGCGATGGCCCAGATCGACGCGGCGTCCTACTCCAACCACCGGCTGCCGGAGGCGTTCTCCGGATACGACCGCCGCTACGGAAGCTTCCCCATCCCGTACCCGACGGCCTGCAGCCCACAGGCGTGGGCGACCGGCGCGCCGCTGATCTACCTGCGCACGATGCTCGGCCTGGAGCCCGTCGCGCGCGAGGTGACCGTGGACCCCTGCGTGCCCGAGGAGATCGGACGGGTCGCGATCAAGGGGCTGAAGGCGTTCGGCACCCGCTGGGACATCGAGGCGATCGGGCGCAAGGGATACGTGCGGTTGGCGCGCTGAGACTCGGTGCGGCTGGCTCGTGAGCGCTCTAGAACGTAACCCGGCTGCGTTCGTGGATGAGGTTGGCCCGCAGCAGCAGGTCCCGGTCGGCGAGGATCTCGCCCGGCGCGCCCGCGTGGGCGATGGTGTGGTTCTCGGCGAAGACCAGGCAGCGGTCGGCGATCGCGTCCAGCGCGTCGAGGTCGTGCGTGGCCAGGACGATCGTCTTGCCGGCGGCACCCAGCTGTCCGATCAGCTCGATCAGCCACGCCTGGGTACGCGGGTCGAGCGCCGCCGTCGGCTCGTCGAACAGCAGCACCTGCGGGTTCATCACCAGCACCGAGGCGATCGCGACCCGCTTCTTCTGCCCGCCCGAGAGCTGGAACGGCGCCCGGTCGGCAAGGTCGCTGATGTCGAGCATCGCGAGCACGTCGTCGACGCGGGCGGCCGTCTCCATGACCGACATGCCGAGCTGGAGGCAGCCGAAGGCGACCTCTTCGCGTACGGTCGGCGAGAAGACCTGGGTGTCGGAGTTCTGGAAGACGAAGCCGACGCGGGAGCGGAAGCCGGCCGAGAACTGCTCGTCTTCGAGGTTGTCCTCGGTGACCTCCTGGCCGAAGGCGGTGAACGTGCCGCTGTCCGGGAAGATCAGTCCGTCCAGGAGCTTGAGCAGGGTGGACTTGCCGCAGCCGTTCGGGCCGAGCAGAGCCACCTTCTCGCCCCGGCGGATGTCCAGGGAGACGCCGTCGAGCGCCGGGAACCGGCCGAGGTAGCTGTAGCGCAGGTCGCGGCAGGCGAAGACCACTTCGCCGGCGGTCATGTCGCTACCGTCCAAGGAGCAGATCCCCTCCGTAGATCGCCACCGCGGCGGCGAGCACGACCGCCGCGGCGAGGGCGTCGGCCGGCGCGAGCCGGAACGTGTGCAGGGTCCGGGCGTTGCCCCGGTACCCCCGGGCCACCATCGCCATGTGGACCTCCTCGGAGAGGTGCCCGGCCCGGCCGAACAGCGCACCGGCCGACGCGGTGACGAAGCGGCGGGCGGCGCGGTCGTGCCGGCCGCCGCTCACCGTCCGGGCCTTGCGGGCCTCGTACATCTCGGTCACCGTACCGAGCAGCAGGAACACGTACCGGTAGGCCATGCCGATGATCAAAATGAAGATCCGCGGTACGCCCAGCGCGCGCAGCGCCGCGAGCAGCCTGGTCCAGGGCGTGGTCAGGGTCAGCAGGACGACGAGCGACACGGATGTGGCCACCCGGCTGACGACGAGCGCGGCGGTAGTGAGCCCCTGCGCCGTGAACCCCTGCGGCGCGCCGTGCCAGTGCCAGAGGGGCAGCACGACCTCCCCCGGCGTCACGATCGACAGCGTCGCCGGCAGCACGACGATCCCGGTGAAGACGGGGACGAACAGCCAGACCCGCTTGACGAAGAACCCGATCGACAGCTTCGACGCGGCGGCGAGGACCAGGGTGCAGGCGTACGCGCCGACCAGCACGCTGACGTGGTGGACCAGGCCGACGGCGACCAGCAGGACCACCAGGGAGACCGCCTTGAGCCGGGGGTCGAGCCGCTGGAGCAGCCCGGGCCGGCCGGCGACGTCCTCGCTGAACATGACCTGGCGCAGCAGGCCGGCGCCGCCGGACAGGGTCTTCTCCAGGAAGGAGCCCTTCCGCCGGGTCCCGCCGCAGCCACAGGGGCCCAGGCCCGCCTCGCCGCGCAGCAGCCAATCGGGCGCGCGTCGGGTCTGGACCGCGGAGCTCATGCGGTCTCCGGCTTGCCAACCTCGCGGTGGCGGGCCACCCGCTCGATCAACGTACTGATCGCGAAGATCACGGCGGCCACGACGGCGATGCCGATGATCGCGGACAGGAGGTACGCGAGGCCGGCGTGCTGGCCGTCGGAGAATCCGTAGTCCGCGAGCAGCGTGTGGCTCCAGAACCCGTTGTACTTGGCCAGCCCGGCCGGGATAGCGCTCAGGCCCAGCTCACGGAGGTTCAGGTCGTGCGGCGCGTCCTCGCCGAACGCGCCTCCCGGCGCGAGCAGGCCGAGCGGGGTGAGGAGCACCATGAGGGCGACGAAGCCCAGCGTCATCCGCGCCGGGGTGAGCCGCCGAGCGCGTGGCGCGGGCGCGTCGCCGGCGGTCGCCGGGATGTCCCGGTGGGTGGCGGCCAGCCGAGCGGGATCGGTACGGGCCAGGTAGGCGAAGACCCCGCCGGTGAGGATCGCCTCGGCGGCGCCGGCGATGGTGAGGTGGGCCAGCGCCATCGCCGGGATGGTCTGGGACAGGCCGTACGGCGAGTACAGCGGGGCGCCGGACGCGGTGTGGAACAGGTCGGGCTGGATGCCCATCTCGACCGCGGTGGCGAGCGCGGCGGCGTTGATACCGGTGTAGCCGGCGATCGCGGCCGCTGCGATCCGGCGCGTCGAGGTCAGCGGCGAGCGGCCGGCGATGAGCCGGTAGACCCCGTACCCGATGAACGGCATGAGGATCGCCAGGTTGAGCGCATTGGCGCCGAAGGCCAGGACCCCGCCGTCGCCGAAGAGCAGCGCCTGAAACAGCAGCGCCACCGAGACGGCTATGACCGCCGCCCATGGGCCCAACGCTATGGCGATGATCACCGCCCCGACGGCGTGCGCGGTGGTGCCGTCCGGGATGGGGATGTTGAACATCATGACCAGGAAGCTGAGCGCGGCGAAGACGGCGAGCGTCGGCACGTTGCGGGTCTTGACCACCCGCGTCACCCGGTTGGCCGCGACCGCCCAGGTCGGGACCGCTACGACAAACGCCGCAGCACAGGTCTGCGGGCTCAGGTACCCGTCTGGAATGTGCATGCGTGCTCCCCTCCCGGCGGCTTATCGCCGACTCTACTTTGTTGCAAAAGATATGCAATAAGGGAGTGATCCAGCTTACCGTGACTCGACGGGCCCTGCTGGGCATGACAGAAGGCAAAGCCCGTCGAGACCCGCTTTCCCAGCGGCCAACCCCGCGCCTGCCCGCGTCATCCTCGCCGGACGATCGAGACCCGGACAGACGGAGACTGATGTGACCAAGCCGGCCGGCGTCATCGAGCGGTCGACACGACTCGCCCCCCTCGATGGCCTTCGACTGGTCGCGGCCCTGACGGTGGTCTTCTACCACTACATCGGACAGGGCACGCGGGCCTGGGGCCAGCCCACCCCTCACCTCTTCCCCACCACCCACCCGGTGGTGTCGTACGGCTGGACCGGCGTGCAGCTGTTCTTCATCATCAGCGGCTTCGTCATCTGCATGAGCGCATGGGGGCGTTCGCTGGGCGACTTCGTGATCTCGCGGGTGGTGCGGCTGTACCCGGCGTACGTCGCCTGCGTGGTGATCACCACCGCCGTGATCACCGCGCTACCACTGATCGACGGCCCGCCGACGCACACGCAGTTCCTGATCAACCTGACGATGCTGCAGGAACCGCTCGGCGTCGGCCATATCGACGCGGTCTACTGGACCCTCTGGGCCGAACTCCGGTTCTACCTGCTGTTCTCACTGGTCGTTTGGCGCGGCGTCACCTACCGACGCGTCGTGACCTTCTGCGTCCTGGGAACTGTCGCCGCCGCCGCGGCCAGGAACACGGACAACGAAGCGCTGCGCATGGCGATCCAGCCGGAGAACCTGAGCTTCTTCCTCGGTGGCGTGACCGTCTACCTGATGTACCGGTTCGGCCAGAACGCAGCGCTCTGGTCCCTCCTCACCGCCTGCTACCTGCTGGGCCAGTTGCGGCTGAGCGACAAGCTGGGCGACATGACCGAGGTGACCGGCGCGCACGGGTCCGCCTGGGTCGTCAGCGTCCTGCTCCTCGCGTTCTACCTACTGGTCATGGCGATCGCGTTCGGGCGGTCGTCCGGGGCCGACTGGGGCTGGCTGACCACTGCGGGCGCCCTCACGTACCCGCTCTACCTCCTGCACGAGGTCATCGGCTGGACGTTGATCAAACGCTTCCACCGGGCGCTACCGCACGAGGTACTCCTCATCGCCGTCGTAGCGGCGATGCTGGCGCTGGCCTGGCTGGTGCACCGGTTCGTCGAACGGCCGCTGGCACCGCGCTTGAAGCGGCAACTCAAGCGCGGATTGGCAGTGCTCCACCGCGAACAGCCTCAGCCGGCGCCGGACCGGCGGATTCCCCGGCAGCGACTGGCGGTCGAGCAACAGACCGACCGGTTCGCGTACGGCGTTACAAATCCACCTCGAGATGGACGGTGCTCGGGGTGAAGCCGCTACGGGCATAGAACGCCAGCGCCCGGTCGTTGGCGGCGTACGCGGTCACCGCCGCCACCTTCGCGCCCCGGCCACGTGCCCACTCGACGAACTCGGCGACCAGTGCGGCCCCGACGCCCGCGCTGCGGTACTCCGGCCGCACGTACATGCACTCCAACTCCGCCACGCGTACCGGCCGCACGGTGCACTCCCGCTTGATCCTGCCGAGCAGGTAGCCGACGGTCGTCCCGTCGACCTCCGCCAGCCAGCACCGGGTGATCGGCCCGGTGAGCAGGCCGCCGTAGTACTCGTGCCCCGCCCGGCGCGGCCAGTCCAGATCGGTGTGCGGGTCGCGCTGCCCCGCGTCCTCGGCGAACAGCTCAGCCGCCAACGCCACGACGTCGTCGAGGTCCCGCCGGCCGGCGGTGCGGATGGTCACCCCCATGCAACTGATCGTAGAGTCGAGGGCTGTGCCCGAGGGTGACACCGTATGGAACACCGCGCAGGTGGTCGGCCGAGCCCTGACCGGGCAGCAGATCCAGCGCGGCGACTTCCGGGTGCCTCGGCTGGCCGGGGCGAACGTCAGCGGCTGGACCGTGGTCGAGTCGGCGTGCCGGGGCAAACACCTGCTGCTGCGGTTGGCGACGCCGGCTGACGAGCGGTACACCCTGCACTCGCACCTGCGCATGGACGGCGCCTGGCGGGTGTACGCCCCCGGCGAACGGTGGCGCCGCCCGGCGCACCAGGTCCGGGTGGCCCTGTACACGCCAGCCGGCGTCGCCGTCGGCTTCCACCTGCACGAACTGGCGCTCGTACCGACCGCCGACGAGCATCGGCTGGTCGGCCACCTGGGCCCCGACCTGCTCGGCCCGGACTGGGATCCCGCCGAGGCGACCCGGCGCCTCGCGTCCCGACCCGACCGTACGATCGCCGACGCGCTGCTCGACCAGCGGAACCTGGCCGGTATCGGCAATTTGTACAAGGCAGAGGTGCTTTTCCTGCGCGGCCTGTCGCCGTGGACCCCGGTAGCGGGCGTGGACGACCTGGACGGGCTCGTGGAGCTGGCGCAACGGCTGATGGCGTCGAATCTCGGCCGCTGGGACCAGGCGACCACGGGCTCGCTGCGCCCGCGCGAGAAGCAGTGGGTATTCGACCGGGCCGGAGCACCGTGCCGGCGTTGTGGCACCACGATCCGCCGCGCGAACCTCGGCGACTACGACCGGATCACGTACTGGTGCCCCCGGTGCCAGCCCGGCCCCGCGCCCGACGGTGGCACCCGCCCGACCGGTGCCCGGGACTAGCGCACCGCCCGCAGCTCGGACAGCCCGGCTGCGATCCCCCGCAGCAGGTCGCTCGCCTCCCGCAGCCGGCTGACGGCCGCGTTCTCGGCGGCCGGCCGGCCGTCCTCGGCGACGTAGCCCGCGGCGGCCGCGACCAACTGCTCGTACGCCGCGACGCCGTCTTCGAGCTGGGCCACCAGCTCGGCGTGGGCCTGCGCCAGCGCCTCGTCAGGGCTCATGCGGACCGCCCGCTCGACGCTGGCCGCCCGCTCGGCCAGGTCGCGGAGCGTACGCTCGGCCACCGCCGCCTCCAGCACCGCCGGCTGCGCCGGACCGCCCAGCCGGCCCGCCAACCCCGACAGGGCCAGGGCGGCGCGGTCGAGCCGTTGCCACGCGGAGGCCACGGCACTGCCCCGCAGCCGTACCCGGTCGCGGGTCCGCCGCAGTTCCCCGAGGGCGCCTTCCCCGCCGGGCAACGCCCGTACCAGGGTCTCCAACCCCCGCCGGGTACGTTCGGCGGCCAGCGCCGGGTCTGGTGCGGGTGGGACGGGCAGCGCCGCGAACGCGCGCGCCTCCGCCCAGCGCAGGCCGGCCAGGGCCATCGAGCCACCGGCGGCGGCCGCCCAGCACGCGTCCGGAAGCCCCAGCCCGTGGTACGGCAGGAGCACGGCGGCCGCGCCGGTGAAGAGCCCGGCCCGGACGGTCCAGCCGCGCGCGGAGCGGCGCAGGCGGTGCAGCCGCCGAAGATGCGCCGTCCGGGGATCCCCTGCCGTGCGTTTTCCCACGCCGACCTCCTTACCGCCGCAAGGCTCAGCCTGCCGAAGCGGCGTCGCCGGTCTGCTTGTCCTTGGTCATGCTGGCCCGGATCTCGTCCAGTCGGGACACGCTGGCGTCGTTGGGCGTGCCCTCCACCGCCTTCGGCTGCGGCGCCCCGGCAAGCTGCTCACCGGCCATGCTGGCGCGGATCTGGTCCAGCCGGGACGCGCCCGCCATGTCCAGGGACGCTTTCTGTACCTCGAGCATGCGCCCCTCGACCGAGTTCGAAGCGAGCTCGGCGCGGCCCGTCGCGTTGGCGTAGCGCCGCTCGATCTTCTCGCGCACCTCTTCCAGCGAGGGGGTGTTGCCGGGGGCGGCGAGCGAGCCCATCGACTCCAGCGACCGGGCCACGGACTCCTGCATCTTGGCCTGTTCAAGCTGGCTGAGCAGCCTGGTGCGCTCGGCGAGCTTCTGCTGCAGTGCCATCGCGCTGTTGTCGACCGCCTGGCGCGCCTGGGCGGCGGCGTTGAGCGCCTGGTCGTGGAGCGTCTTCAGGTCCTCCATCGACTGCTCGCCGGCGACAAGCTGGGTCGCGAAGGTCTGCGCCGTGCTCTCGTAGCGCGCCGCCTCCTGCGCGTCACCCGACGCGCGCGCCTTGTCGGCCAGCACCAGCGCCTGGCGAGCCGACCCCTGCAGCTTCTCGACCTCGGCCATCTGCCGCGACAGCTTCATCTCGAGCTGACGCTGGTTGCCGATGACGGCAGCGGCCTGCTGGACGAGTGACTGGTGCCGCCGCTGGTCGTCCTCGATCGCCTGCTGGATCTGCACCTTCGGGTCGGCATACTCGTCGATCTTGGCGCCGAACAGCGCCATCAGGTACCGCCAACCCTTAGCGAACGGATTCGCCATGTCTCATGGTTCCTCTCTGCGGCTACGTCTCGCCGTGGTGCGACGCGGCGCCGGCAACGTCAAACGAACGTGTCTCCATCGTTGCAGGCGAACGCCATAGCGTCACCCGCCGCTCCAGTGGAGCTCCATGCGAATTTTGTGAACCTTGAACGATTTTGACGCCAAATGTGAAGTCAAATCTTCCAAGATCTAGAAAAGCCTTCCCTGGACACCCGCTCCGCCTCGGCGAGCCCGGCCCGCATGCCCTCCAGATCGCTGGTCAACTCGGCCACCCGGGTTGACGTCAGCGACCCGCCACCGGTCGTGGCGTGGAGCGCGAGCAGCTCGGCCAGCCGGGTCACCAGACCCTCCAGACCGAGTACAGCCGATTGCATCCGCGCCAGCAGCGTCTCGCGCGCCTCGCCGAGCCTCCCGGCCACGTCCAGCTGGTCGACGACGGCGTGCAGCGCCCGCTCGCGCTCCTCGCGCAGCGTCCCCGCCGCCAGTCCGCGCAGGCCACGCTCGATCGAGCCGCGCTCGGTGCGCAGCCGGTCCACCGGTATGTTCGCCAGGGTCTGCTCCAGCAGCGTGACCTGTCCGGCGAACCGCCTCAGGTCAGCCAGTACCCCGGCCGCCTGGTCGTCGACGTCGCTGATCTGATCACGCAGTACCGGGTCCCGCGGCGACTCGGTCTGCTGGCGCAGCGTGCCCACGGCCCCCTCCGCCCGGCGCAGCCACCGCTCGGCGTCGCCGCCGCGCGTGGGCGCGGGCAGCCGCGGGTCGAGGTCGGCCGCGGCGGCCGGTGCGGCGGCGGCATGGTCGGTGATCGCCCCGAGCCCCACCCGTACCGCGTAGACCACCCCCGCGATGCCGAGACCGACGGGTACGCCGACCGGAAATCCGGCTAGTGCGCCCGTGACGGCTACGCCCAGCCCGCCCATCAGCCCCGCGGCGACGATCCCCCACGGCTCGGTCAGATGTTGCCTCACACCCACGCGGCCGCCCCGTCAGAAATTGCTGATCACGTTGACGAGGACGCTGTCGATGCTGACCGCGTCGCGCGCGTCGTACGCCGCCGCCCGCGACGACAGCGAGATGCGCTTGAGCGTGTCCAGGTCGGCCTTGTCACCGTACGCGATCGTGAAGACCCGTACCGAGTTCTCCAGGTTCGAGGCGTCCAGATCCCGCAGCAGGCCGTCGAGGTCCGAGTCCTTGGGGTACTCGTTCTTCCCGTCGGTCAGCAGGACGACCGCGTTGATGCGGTCGGGTGCGGCGCTGGCCAGCAACTTCTGCTGCGCGGCTCGGGTCGTCGCGTACAGCGCGGTGCCACCCTCGGCGTGCATCCCGTTGATGACGGCCTGGATCCGACCGGCGTTGGCGGACACGGTGCCGACCGGCACCTGCTCGGTGTACGGGGTGGTCGCCCCGCGCTGCTCCGTCGAGAAGGTCCAGAGCCCGACCTCGTCGTCCGGGGCAAACAGACCGACCGACCGCAGCGCCGCCTGCTTGGCCACCTCGAGCTTCGACCTGCCGTTGGACGTCAGGTCGCCCATGGAGCCCGATACGTCGAGGACCAGCAGGACGCGGGCCCGCTTGCGCTGCGCGTCCCAGGCGCCCAGGGCTTTCGCCATCACCGCGGAGGCCGGTGGGTCGAGCACCCCGAACTTCTGCGCCGGCAGGAGCCCATTGGCCTGCGACAGCACGCTGCCCGGCGTGCCGTCGAAGCTTCGGAACGCCGCGTCGGTCAGCCGCTTCTGCTGCTCGGGCGACTGCAGGTACGTCAGGAAATCCTCGGCGGCGGCCTTCTGCTCGTCGCTGGCGGTGGCGAGCACGACGTACGGGTTGTCCGAGACCAGGGTGCCTTCCTTCGGGTAGACCGCGACCAGCGGTACCCGAGGCTTTTGTCCCTTGCCGGCGAGCTTGGGGTCGCCGGTCGGGTTGCCCTGGTTGTAGTCGTAGACCGACTTCTCCTCGACCGCCACCGCGCTGATGTAGTTCATCCCCTGGCCGCGCGCGTCCGCGGCGGCGAGGTTGGTCAGGAACGTCAGCGTCGTGTCGCCGTAGTGGACGACGCCGCCCTCCACGCCCCGGACGAAGTCTCCGACCTTCGGGTCGGCCAGGTCGGTCTCGGTGAGGTCCCCCGAGCGGCCGGTCGCGGCGAAGTACGCCCCGACGGTGGCGTTGAGGCCCGAGGTGGAGAAGTGCGGGTTGGTCTTGCCGAGCCGGAAGCCGCCCCACTCGGGGTGGCCGACGGCGCCCCAGCCCTTCGGGTCGTTGGTGAGTCCGAGCACGTCCGACCAGCCCAGCTGTTTGGCGGGCCAGCCGAGCGCCTCGGCCATCGGCTTGGGCATCGCCAGGACCAGGGGCGACTGGGCGATGGACGCCGGCTTGGCGTCGCTGACGAGGGTGCCCTTGTCCGTACTGGCGGCGCGCTGGCGCAGCAAGGAGATCCACGACGAGGCGGCCGGGCTCCACACCTGGGGCACGGGACCGCCGTCCCGCGCCGCGTCCCAGCCTGCCGCGAGGGCCTCCATCGCGGCGCCCGACGCCTTGCTCACGATCCGCACGTCGGCGCACTTGCCGCCGAACGTCCGGCCGCTGGAGTTGTACCGCCCCGCCAGCTCGCCCATCAGGGCGGACTTCTCGCTGGAGGCGGCGACGGTGAGCGCGACACAGCCCGACCGGGCCGCGGTGGAACCACCGCCGTCGCCCTTACCGGAGGGCTTGAGTACCAGGTAAATCCCGATGATCGCGACCAGGCCGACCACGACCGCGATGATCAGCGGCAGGGGGTTGCGTCGCCGCGCCGAGGTGTCGAGCACCACCAGTGCCTCCGAGGGAACCTGGCCGGCTCACGCCGGCCGCAAAGGACCCTCAGTGTGGCAGGTACGGGCGAAAAACCTAAGATCAGCCCACGCAGACGATGTCGCGGTCGGACTGCTGCCGACCCGCACGGGTCGCGCGCAGGGTGGTCTTGAGCGGACCGTCGTGGCGCACCGCCACCGACACCTTGCCGCCGGTGACCTTCGGTACGCGCGCCGCGGTCGCGGGGCTCCCGGCAGCGGACTGGGCGGCTGGAACCAGGCCCTCCATCTGTTCGGCCAGCGCCATGGTGTCGCTGACCTCGCGCAGCACCTCGGAGAGCTGGGCGCCCAGGGCGTCGCAGATCGAGGAAAGCAGCTCGCTCGAGGCTTCCTTCTGGCCGCGTTCGATCTCGGAGAGGTAGCCGAGGCTGACGTTGGCTACGGTCGACACTTCCCGGAGGGTGCGCTGCTGTGACTGGCGCCGCGCTCGGAGCGCATCGCCGATCACTCGACGGAGCAGGACCATCGCACCCCCTTCATCGAAGACCCAAGAATTTGGGACGGGCCAGTCATGCAACCGTACCCGCTTTGTGACGCAATGACACCCTCCATCACCGAAACGAAGAGCAAGATCATCCAGCGCCCAGGGTATCGGCGAGCAACTCGAGGGCCGCCGCCACGGCACCCGCCCGGATCCGACTACGGTCGCCATCGAGCGTCATCCCCCGCACCTCTCCGCCGTCAGGTCCGCGGCAGGCCAGGTAGATCGTGCCGACCGGTACGCCGGCCTGCGGATCCGGACCCGCCACCCCGGTGGTCGCCAGGCCCCAGTCCGCCCCGCAGGACCGCCGCGCGCCGTCTGCCATCGCCAGCACCACGTCCGGATCGACCGGCCCGCGCTCGGCCAGCAGATCGGCCGGCACGCCCGCCAAGGCGCGCTTAAGGTCCGTCGCGTACACCACCAGGCCGCCCCGGAAGACGGCGCTGGCTCCCGCCACGTCCACGATCGTCGCGGCCAGCAGACCGCCGGTCAGCGACTCCGCCACCGCCAAGGTCTGCCGTCGCTCCCGCAGCGCCCGCAGCACCGGGACGGCCAATTCGGTCATCGGACCTGCTCCTCCATCTGGTCGCCGGACTCGCCCAGGCCACCCGGCCCGCCGCCCTCGCGCCGCAACCGCAGGGCACGGAGCACGTAGTCCACGCCGGTCGCCACGGTGACCACGACCGCGAGCCACATCACCCACACGCCCACCCGCGCCGCCGCCCCGGACAGGGGCAGCAGGTACAGCGCGATGGCCAGGATCTGCAGCGCCGTCTTGAGCTTGCCGCCCCGGCTGGCCGGGATCACACCACGACGGATCACCCAGAAGCGCAGGGCCGTCACCCCGATCTCGCGTACCAGGATGATGCCGGTGACCCACCAGCTCAGCCGGTCGTACGCGGACAGCAGCACCAGCGCCGTACCGGTGAGTGCCTTGTCGGCGATCGGGTCGGCGACCTTGCCGAACGAGGTCACCATGTCCCAGGTACGCGCGATCCAGCCGTCGACGAAGTCCGTCAGCGACGCCACGCTGAACGTCACGCAGGCGGCCACCCGCCAGCCCGGCCGGGTCATATCGGACGCGACGACGCAGAACAGGAAGACCGGCACCAGCAGGAGCCGCAAACCGGTCAGGGCGTTCGCCAGGTTGAGCAGTGGCACCCGACGGGCCGGCGCTGACGGCTCAGCCGTCACGGCGCGCCGCCGGCGACAACACCTTCTCCGGTACGGCCACGAGGTCAACCCCGGAACTGCCGGTGACCCGGGCGGCGACGAGATCGCCGGGGCGCAGCGTCGCGAGGTCCAGGCCGCCGTCGACCAGCGTCGTGGAGCCGTCCACCTCCGGCGCCTGGTGCGCCGCCCGGCCCTCGATCTCGTCCCCCTCGATCGAGTCGACCAGCACTTCGACGGTCGAGCCAACCCGGTCCTCGGCCCGCTGCGCGCACAGCTGCTCGACCAGGTCGGTGACCTTCTGGTACCGACGCCGGATCGTGTCGGACCGGACCTTACCGGGCAAGGTCGCCGCCTCGGTGCCGTCCTCGTCGCTGTAGGCGAAGACGCCGACCGCATCCAGCCGCGCCGCCTCCAGGAAGCGCACCAGCTCGTCGACGTCGGCGCGGGTCTCGCCGGGGAAGCCCACGATGAAGTTGGACCGGGCGCCGACCTCCGAATCGAGCGCCCGAGCGGACGCGAGCAGGTCCAGGAAACGCTCGGTCGAGCCGAACCGGCGCATCCGGCGCAGCACCGGCTCGCTGGCGTGCTGGAACGACAGGTCGAAGTAGGGTGCGACGCCGGGCGTGGTGGCGATCACCTCGACCAGGCCGGGGCGCGTCTCGGCCGGCTGGAGGTACGAGGCGCGTACGCGCACGATGCCGTCGACCGCCGCGAGCTGAGGCAGCAGCTTCTCCAGCAGCCTCGGGTCGCCCAGATCCTTGCCGTACGAGGTCGAGTTCTCACTCACCAGGACCAGCTCCCGGACGCCTGAGCGGGCCAGCCACTCGGCCTCGGCGAGGATCTCGTCCGGCGTACGCGAGACGAACGCGCCACGGAAGCTCGGGATCGCGCAGAACGCGCAGCGCCGGTCACAGCCGGAGGCGAGCTTCAGCGAGGCGACCGGGCCGCTGTCCAGCCGGCGGCGCAGCACCCCGCGCAGGTGCGCCGGGGTGTGCTCGTCGACGGTCAGGTGACCGGGCACCACCACGTCGGCGGTACGCCGCTCGACCGGGGTCAGCGGCAGGAGGGTACGCCGGTCGCGGGGCACGTGAGACTCGATCGTGCGGCCGTCGAGCACCTCGGACAGCCGGGCCGACATGTCCGGGTAGTGGTCGAACCCGAGCACGGCGTCCGCTTCCGGGAGGCTGTTGGCGAGCTCCCGCCCGTACCGCTCGGCCATGCAGCCGGTCGCGACCACCTTCGCACCGGTGTCGGCGGCCGCCAGCAGGGTGTCGATCGAGTCCTGCTTGGCCGACGCGACGAACCCGCAGGTGTTGACCAGCACCACGTCAGCGTCGGCCGCATCGGTGCTCACCCGCCAACCATCGGAGGCCAGCCGCGCGGCCAGCTCCTCCGAGTCGACCTCGTTACGGGCACAGCCCAGGGTGAGCAGGGCTACCCGACGGTCGCCGGCAGGAGTGTTTTGCATGCTCCGAGGGTACCGAGGCCGCACGGATTCGCCCGCACCCCACTCCTCATGATCAAGAACTCCCGTCAGCGGGCTACTCCCCCTCGCCTTGCAGGCTGGCCAGGATGTCAGGCAGCTCGTCCGGCTTGACGAGCACCTCACGCGCCTTCGACCCCTCCGACGGGCCGACGACCCCCCGGGTCTCCATGAGGTCCATCAGCCGGCCGGCCTTCGCGAAGCCGACCCGCAGCTTGCGCTGCAGCATCGAGGTCGACCCGAACTGCGACGTGACGACCAGCTCGACCGCCTGCATCAGCAGGTCCAGGTCGTCGCCGATGTCCTCGTCAACCTTCTTCTTTTCGCTCTCCTTGGACGCCGTGACGTCCGGGCGGAACTCCGGCTCCCGCTGCTCCTTACAGAACTTGACGACCGCGCTGATCTCCCGCTCGTCGACCCACGCGCCCTGCACCCGGATCGGCTTGGAGGCGCCCATCGGCAGGAACAGCCCGTCACCCCGGCCGATCAGCTTCTCCGCGCCGGGCTGGTCGAGGATGACTCGCGAGTCGGCAAGGCTGGAGGTGGCGAACGACAGCCGGGACGGCACGTTCGCCTTGATCAGGCCGGTGACGACGTCGACGCTGGGCCGCTGGGTCGCCAGCACCAGGTGGATGCCGGCGGCGCGGGCCAGCTGGGTGATGCGCACGATCGAGTCTTCGACGTCGCGGGGTGCGACCATCATCAGGTCGGCGAGCTCGTCGACGATCACGATCAGGTACGGGTACGGCCGCATGACCCGCTCGCTGCCGGGCGGGGCGGTGATCTGGCCGGCGCGTACCTTGCGGTTGAAGTCGTCGATGTGGCGCACGCCGTTGGCGGCCAGGTCGTCGTAGCGCATGTCCATCTCGCGCACGACCCAGTCGAGGGCGTCAGCCGCCTTCTTCGGATTGGTCACGATCGGCGTGACCAGGTGCGGGATCCCCTCGTACACGGTGAGCTCGACCCGCTTGGGGTCGACCAGCAGCAGCCGCACCTCGTCCGGGGTGGCCCGACTCAGCAGCGACACCAGCAGCGAGTTGATGCACGACGACTTACCGGCGCCGGTCGCGCCCGCGATGAGCATGTGCGGCATCTTGGCCAGGTTGGCCACGACGTACCCGCCCTCGATGTCCTTACCGAGGCCGACCAGCAGCGGGTGGTGGTCGGACGCCGCCTCGCGGGAGCGCAGCACGTCGCCGAGCGTGACGTTCTCCCGGTCGAGGTTGGGAATCTCGATACCGACCGCGCTCTTGCCCGGGATCGGGCTCATGATCCGCACGTCCGGCGACTTCACCGCGTACGCGATGTTCTTGGTCAGCTGGGTGATCCGCTCGACCTTGACGCCGGGGCCGACCTCGACCTCGTACCGGGTGACCGTCGGGCCACGGGTGAAGCCGGTCACCGCGGCATCGACGTTGAACTGCTCGAACACGCCCTGCAGCGCGTTGATGACCTCGTCGTTGGCGCGGGTACGCGCCTTCGGCGCGTCGCCCTTCGCGAGCAGGGTGGGCGGCGGCAGCTTGTAGTCGGCGTCGGTGAGCGCCAACTGCTCGGCACGGGTCGGCAGCGGCGAGTGCTCCGGCGGCGGCTTCGGCTGCTTCTCCTTCTTGCCGGCCTTCACCTCCGACCGGGACAGGACCACGGTCTCGTAGGCCGCGTAGTCGTCGTCGCCGTCGAGCGCCTGACGGTTGGACTCGTCCACCATGGCGGCGTCCAGCGCGGCCTCGGCCAGCAGCGGGTCGCCGCTCTTGGCCTGACGCCGGCGCGACGAGCGCCGCCGGCGCCCCGCTCCGGCCTCCTCGTCGTTCTCGTCGTTCTCGTCGGCCAAATCCTCGTCGATCATCTCGTCGGCGGGCGGAATGCCCATCGCGAGGTCACGCATCTGCCGCAGGCGCTGCGGGATCTGGTTGACCGGCGTCGCGGTGACCACGAGCACCCCGAACAGGCACAGCATCAGCAGCAGCGGTACCGCCACCCAGGGGCTCACGGCGGCGGCGAGCAGCCCACCGCTCAGGCTGCCGAGCAGCCCGCCGGCCTTGTCCATCTGCTCCGGCGCGCTCGGCCGGCCGAAGGCCACGTGGAAGATGCCTGCCGCGCCCAGGAACAGCGCGGTCCAGCCCACGATGAGGCGACCCCGGCTGCCCTCTTCGCCCGGCGTACGCATGAATCGGATCCCGCCGACGACCAGCAGGAACGGAAGCGCGATCGAAACGGAGCCGAAGAACATGCGGGTGACCTCGGACAGCCCCTGTCCCACCGGGCCGCCGGAGTTGCCCCAGATAGCGACGCCGAGCACCAGCGCCAAACCGATCAATGCCAGCCCAGCGCCGTCGCGACGATGCTCAGGCTCCAACTCCCGCGCGCTGGCAGCCTGCCGCCCCACTCCGCGGGCGACCCAGCCGATCGCGTGCGCCAGGCCCATCCACAGGCCGGCAACGGCCCGGATGATCAGGCCGAACAGTCCCCCCTGCGGCGGCCGGCGCACCGGCGCGGCCGGCCGCTGCCTCGCCGCCGCGCGGCCACTGCCGGCGGCGCCACGAGTGGACCTCGCCGCAGTGGCACGGGTGGACGAACCGCGCGCGGAAGTGCTCGTGCGGCGCTTCGTCTGAGGGGTACGACTCGGCACCTTGCCACCGTAACGGTGACGGTCCATGGAATGGGGTTAGGCGCGCCGGGAGCGCAGGCGCCGATACGCCAGCAGCCAGGAGCCGAGTACGACGAGCGCGACCAGTATGTGCACCAGCCACGTGTACCGCCCGGGATAGAGGACACCCTCGATATACGTGTCAATGAAGCCCCTCGTCAGCATAGGCTCCCCCGCCTGCTGACGGACCCAGTTCTCCGTCCAGGTCAGCGGGCAGTCCATCGAAAGCGTGCTGACGAACAGACCCCATCCGGCCGCCACGAGATGCGGCCAGAACAGCCGCGGCCAACGGATCGCGAGCAAACCACCCAGCACCACGTACGCCAGGAACGCGACGTGCACGCCGATGACCGCACCGATCAGGACCCGGTACGCCATGACGCCAGCGTATGACCTTGGCTGTGCCTACCGCTGCGCCCGTTCGGCAACGAACACGCCGCCCCCCAGGCGGAGCTCAGACCTCCACGACCGTGGGAACGATCATCGGCCGGCGCCGGTACTTCTCGTTGACCCAGCGCCCGACCGTACGGCGAACGATCTGCTGAAGCTGGTGCGGATCGGTGATCCCTTCCTGCGCGGCGCGGTCGAGCGCGTCCGTGACGATCGGCAGCACCGCGTCGAAGACGGCGGGGTCTCCGGAGAAGCCCTTCGCCGACACCGTCGGGCCGCCGACGACCTTGCCGTTGACCGAGTCCACCACGACGGTCGCGGCGATGAAACCGCCGTCACCCAGGATGCGCCGCTCGGTCAGCAGCGACTCGCTCACGTCGCCGACGGCGAGCCCGTCGACGTAGATGTACCCCGACTTGACGTGCCCGACGACGCTCGCCTTGCCGTCGACCAGGTCGACCACGTCGCCGTCCTCGCACAGCACGACGTGGTCGGCGGGCACGCCGGACTCGATCGCCAGGCTGGCGTGTGCCCGCAGGTGCCGCCACTCCCCGTGTACGGGCATGACGTTGCGCGGCTTGAGGATGTTGAGCAGGTAGAGCAGTTCGCCGGCGGCCGCGTGGCCGGAGACGTGTACCTTCGCGACGTCCTTGTGGATGACGGTGGCGCCGGCGCGGGAGAGCTGGTTGATGACGCCGTACACGGCCGTCTCGTTGCCGGGGATCAGCGACGAGGCCAGCACGATCGTGTCGCCGGACTCGATGGTGATGTGCCGGTGGTCGCCGTTGGCCATCCGACCCAGGGCGCTCATCGGCTCGCCCTGCGATCCGGTCGACATGAACACGATCTCGTCGTGCGGGAGGGTCGTCGCCTCGTCCAGCCCGACGATGAGGCCGGGAGCGATGCGCAGGAGGCCGAGGTCACGGGCGATACCCATGTTGCGGACCATCGAACGCCCGATGAGGGCGATCTTGCGCCCGTGCGCGGCGGCCGCGTCGAACACCTGCTGCACCCGGTGCACGTGCGAGGCGAACGACGCCACAATGATCCGGCCGCGGGCCTGATCGAAGATCCGGTCGAGCACCGGTCCGATCTCGCGCTCAGGCGTGACGAACCCCGGGATCTCCGCGCCGGTGGAGTCCGACAGCAGCAGGTCGACGCCCTCCGTGCCCAGCCGGGCGAAGCCGCGCAGGTCGGTCAGGCGGCCGTCGAGCGGCAACTGGTCCATCTTGAAGTCGCCGGTGTGCAGCGCGGTGCCGGCCGGGGTCTTGATCGCCACGGCGAGCGCGTCCGGGATCGAGTGGTTGACGGCGAAGAACTCCAGTTCGAACGGGCCCAGCCGCTCACTCTGCCCCTCACGCACGGTCAACGAGTACGGCTGCATGCGCCGCTCGGCCAGCTTCGCCTCGACCAGCGCCAGCGTGAACTGGGAACCGATCAGCGGGATGTCCGGCTTGTGCGCGAGCAGGTACGGCACCGCGCCGATGTGGTCCTCGTGGCCGTGGGTCAGCACGACCGCCTGGACGTCGTCGAGCCGGTCGAGGATCGACGTGTAGTCCGGCAGGATCAGGTCGACGCCAGGCTGGTCGACATCGGGGAAGAGCACCCCGCAGTCGACGATGAGCAGCTTGCCGTCGTACTCGAACAGCGTCATGTTGCGACCGATCGCGCCAAGGCCGCCGAGCGGCGTTACGCGCAGCGCCCCCTTTGCCAGCGGTGGCGGTGGCGCCAGGTCACGGTGTGCTTCAGTCACTCGTCGACTCCCAGGTGGTGCGTGGTCAACGCGTAGGACTCGATAGCAGCAGCGCGGTTGGCATCACCGAGGGTGAGGCCGGCCGCGGCGCAGTCCTCGCGTAGCCGGGCGATCTCGGCCGGGTTGACCTCGCACAGCGGTGGACGGACCGGCCCGGCGGGCAGCCCCTCCAGCATGAGCGCCGCCTTCGCCAGGATGACCCCCTGGGTGCGGAAGAAACCCTCGTAGACCGGCAGCAGCTTGTGGTGCAGTTCGAGCGCGCGCGCGACCTCGCCGGCCTCGTACGCCTGGATCATTTCCTTGGTCTGGCGACCGAACAGGTGCGTCGGCACCCCGACGACCCCGACCGCGCCGACGGACAGCAGCGGCAGCGTCAGCTTGTCCTCGCCGGAGTAGACGGCCAGGTCGGTGCACTTGGTGACCCAGGCGGTCGCGGCCAGGTCACCCTTCGCGTCCTTCACCGCCACGATGCGCTCGTGCTCGGCCAGTTGCACCATCGTCTCGGTGTGGATGGCCGTCCCGGTGCGCCCCGGGATGTCGTACACCATCATCGGCAGGCCGCACTGGTCGGCGACGGTACGGAAGTGGTACAGGATGCCACTCTGCGGCGGCTTGTTGTAGTACGGCGTGACCACGAGGGTGCCGTGCGCCCCGGCCTTCTCGGCGGCGCGGGCCAGGTCGACGGTGTGGCGGGTGTCGTTGGTGCCGACCCCGGCGATCACACGTGCACGGTCTCCGACGGCCTCCAGGACCGCCCGCAGCACGGCGTCCTTCTCGGCGTCGGTGGTCGTGGCCGACTCGCCCGTGGTGCCGTTGACCACCAGACCGTCGTTACCCTGCTCGTCGACGAGGTAGGTCGCCAACCGCGCGGCGCCGTCGGTGTCGAGCGAACCATCCGCGTGGAACGGCGTCACCATGGCGGTGACGAGGCGGCCGAAAGGCCGACGCGCATCGAGAGCAGTACGGGTCATAGAACACAACCTAGCGTGCGCCCGTCAGCGCCTATTTCAGCCCTCAACCTCCGCACCGTCGATCACGCCTCCCATGCGTACGGACTCGCCGCGATCTCCGTGCCGTCGGCGAGCGCGGAGATGGTGAAGTCCCCGAACACGTTGGGCGCCACCCGTTGCAACTCACGCAGGCACCCCACGGCGACCTGCCGCATCTCCACGTCGGCGTGCTCCGTGGCACGTACCGCCACGAAGTGCCGCCAGGCCCGGTAGTTGCCGGTCACCACCATGCGGGTCTCGGCAGCGCCGGGAAGCACCGCCCGCGCCGCCTGCCGGGCCTGCTTACGCCGCAGGATGGCCCCTTGTCCGTCAGCGAACTTCCGCTCCAACCCCTCCAGGATCTCATGGTAGGCGCGCACGCTCGCCTCCGCCGTCTCCACGAACTTCTTGTGCAGTTCAGGGTCGGAGGCGATGACGTCCGGCTCCACGATTTCGGCGTCCGGTTCGGCCAGGTACCGCGGGGAGAGCTCCGAGTACGACAGGTGGCGGTGGCGGACCAGCTGGTGGCCGAGCGCCCGGGAAATGCCGGTGAGGTAGAACGTGGCGACGCCGTGTTCGAGCACCGACAGGTGGCCCACCTCGATGATGTGCCGCAGGAATCCGGCGTTGGTCGCGGTCGCGGGTACCGGCTTGTCCCAGGACTGGTAGCAGGACCGGCCGGCGAACTCCGCGAGGGCCTGGCCACCCTCCGCGTCGGTGGACCACGGCACGTCGTCGGGCGCCTCGAAATGCGTCCACCCGACGATCCGTACCTGCGGCGAAACCACCTTGGCCACGACTGCCTCCTTCTTGCGCGGACCGTCACCAGGCTAGTCGGCCACCTGGTGACGCACCTTTGACGCCGGCTTGCCGCTTGACTGACGTCATTTGTGGCGTCATATTGATGTCATGGATCTCAGCCCGTACCTTGAAGCGCTCCGCCGGGACCTCGCAGCGGCCGCCGCCCCTGGCGGACCGGACGTGACGCGGGCCGCCGAACTCCTCGCGGGGTCACTGGAGGCCGCCGTCCGGCTGTGCCTGCTGGAGGCCCTGTCCGACGCCACTGCTGAGATCACGACGCAGTTGGACTCCGCGAGCGTCGAGGTACGGCTCCGCGGCCGGGAAGCTGATCTCGTCGTCACCGAGACGCCCCAGTTCACCGCCCCTGCGCCACCCCCGCCGCCCGCGGGCGACGCCGGTGACCTCGCCCGCATCACGCTCAGGCTGCCCGAACCGCTCAAGGAGCACGTCGAGCACGCTGCGACCGCCGAAGGCATGTCCGTCAACGCCTGGCTGGTGCGCGCGATCTCCGGGGCGCTCTACGCCGGGACGCACCGGCCGCCCGTACCCCCCACACCGCCCCGACCGCAGCGCGGCCGCCGCATCACCGGATTCGCCCAGTCCTGAGATTTCTGCGAGGAGACCACGATGTACGAGTTCGACTGCCCCGAGCCCATCACCCTGGCATTACGCATCGCCGGCGGCGATGCCGAGATCATCGCCGAGGAGCGGCGCGACGCCACCGTGGAGGTCGGCCCGGCCGACAACAGCGAGGCCTCCCGCGACGCGGCCGCCCGCACCCGGGTGGAGCTTCACGACGGCACCCTGCACATCGAGGCTCCGGAGTGGACCGGCTGGCTGTTCCGGCGCGGTCCACGGGTGCGGATGAGCGTACGCCTGCCGCACGACTGCGCGCTCGCCGTCAAGGTCGCCTCGGCCGACATCCGCGCGACCGGCCGCTACCGGAGCGCGAGTGTGACCTCCGCCTCCGGCGACGCCGACATCGAGTACGTCACCGGAGACGCCTCGGTCCACGCCGCCAGCGGCGACTTCCGGGTCGGCCGCGTCGACGGCAATCTCAAGATCAACACTGCCTCCGGCGACATCACCGTCGGGTACGTGGGCGGCGACAGCATCGCCCACTCCGCCAGCGGGGACATCGCCGTCGACCACGCCGGAGGGTCGCTGCGGGCCACGACGGCGTCCGGCGACATCGCCGTGCGTACGGCGACCACCGGCACCGTACGCGCGAACTCCGCCTCCGGCGACGTCAGCATCGGCGTGGCCGCGGGTACCGGAGTGTGGCTCGACCTGAGCTCGATCTCCGGCGACACCCGCACCGACCTGACCATGCCGGCGGGCTACGCCGACCAGTCCGCCGCCACGCTCACCCTGCAGGTGCGCACCGTCAGCGGCGACATCGACGTGCACCGCGCCACCGTGCCGGCCGCGGCCTGAGCCCTGCGTCTCACGGCCGGCCCAGTCCGGGGTCGACCGTCAGACGTAAAGCCAGGTGAACGGCGCCCAGGGCAGGTTACGCAGGACCGAGAAGACGAACCAGACGGCGAGGAACATCGACAGCGTCATCGGCGACAGCCGGAACGCCGGTAGCACGTCCCGCTTGAGCACCAGCCTGGCCGCCCAGGCCACGTACATGTACAGCAGGAACGGCAC
The DNA here is from genome assembly GCF_011947225.1 of Planosporangium flavigriseum. Lineage (GTDB taxonomy): Bacteria > Actinomycetota > Actinomycetes > Mycobacteriales > Micromonosporaceae > Planosporangium > Planosporangium flavigriseum. The sequence goes on from NZ_JAATVW010000003.1 coordinate 186,758, forward strand.
CGCGAACACGAACAGAGCGTGGTTACGGGCGGCCTGCGGCAGGTTGCCGTGCAGCAGGTACCAGAACGCGCGGGTGCCGCCGCAGCCCGGGCAGTCGAAGCCGGTGGTGAGCTTGAGCAGACACGTGGGCGGAGAGTACGGATCCGACGTGGTCGGGTCGGCGACCAGCACGTAGCCCACCGCACCGGCGAAGCAGGTCGCGATCGCGGCCGGAGCGGCCCACCCCGGCGTACGCTCGGCGGTCTTCAGAACGAACCGGCTGAACCTGCTGGGTCGGGGCAGCGGGTACGGCGGCACCGGCTGCGCTACAGCCGCCTGCTCGCTGGTCTGGCTCATCGCTGCCTCGCCGGGGCTCGAAGGGTGGGATTCCACATGGGCGATCGACTTCACGGTACACCGGCGGCCCGCGCGGCCGGCTCAACCGAGCGCGCCGGCTCAACCGAGCGCGCCGGCTCAACCGAGGCACGCAACGCAACGGCCAGCGGCTCCGCGAAATCGCCGCCCTCCGGCGCCGCCACGGCGTCCAGCTCCAGCCACCCCGCCAGGCGGGACAGCTCGGCCGCCAACGCCTCGGCCACCTCCCCCGGCGCGGGGTGGCCACGCCCCGCCCGGCCCGCCGGGGCCGGCTCGATCCAGGCGGCGGGCACCCGCAACAGGCCGGCCTGCCGGTCGGCCTTCAGGTCAACTCGGGCGACGAGGCGGTCACCGAGCAGGAACGGCAGCACGTAGTAGCCGTGGACCCGCTGGGCGGCCGGCACGTAGATCTCGATCCGGTAGCGGAAGCCGAACAGCCGCTCGGTGCGCGCCCGTTCCCACACGAGCGGGTCGAACGGGCTGACCAGGGCCGCCGCGTTGATCCACCGGGGTTGCCGGGCCTCGGCGTGCAGGTAGGCCGGCTGCGACCAGCCCTCGACCGTCACCGGCACCAGTTCGCCGGCCTCGACCAGGTCGGCGACGGCGGACCGACTGGCGGCCGGCGGCAGGCGGAAGTAGTCGCGGAGGTCCTTCTCGACCGCCACGCCCAGGGCGCGCGCGGCGACCCGGACGAGGTCGCGCTGCGCGTCGGCCGGCGTCGGGGTCGGCGCGTCCAGCACCGCCCGGGGCAGCACCCGCTCCGGCACGTCGTACACCCGCGCCCAGGCACCGTTCCGCCGCGCCGCCAGCACCTCTCCCCGCCAGAAGAGCCACTCGAGCGCCGTCTTCACGTCGCTCCAGTTCCAACCCCAGTGCTCACGCCGGATCGGCACGTCCTCCTCGATCTCGGCCGCGGTCAGCGGGCCCTTGGCCCGCACCTCGTCGAGTACCCAGCGCACCAGGTCCGGCCGGTCGCGGGTGATCCGGGCCACGCCACCCCAGCCGTGATCCCGATCCATCCGCCACCGCAGCGCCGGGTGCAGCGAGACCGGCAGCAGCGACGCCTCGTGGCCCCAGTACTCGAACAGCTCGCGCGGCGCCCGGTAGGCCGCCCGGTCGAGCAGGTCCCGCGGGTAGGGCCCGAGCCGGCTGTACAGCGGCAGGTAGTGCGCCCGCATCAGGACGTTGACCGAGTCCATCTGCAACAGGCCGACCCGGCCGATCACGCGGCGCAGGTGACGCAGGTCGACCGCGCCGCCCGGCGCACGGTCGGCGAAGCCCTGCGCCGCGAGCGCGATCCGGCGCGCCTGGGCCTGTGAGATCGACGCCTTCGCTGTGGGGACTGTTTCGAGCACCATCGACGCCGAGGGTAGCGGCCGGCTCCGACGAAATCGGCTGGACCGGCGCAGCCCCGGTCGGTACAACCGGTAGATGGATGATGTGACGGTACGGCCGGCCACCGTGGACGACGCCGACCAGACCGGCCGGGTACATGTGCGGTCGTGGCAGGTCGGCTACCGCGGGCTGATGCCCGACGCCGTCCTCGACGGGCTCGATCCGGTCGCCCGGGCGGCCCGGCACCGCGAGATCCTGGCACGCGCCGAGCCGGGCACGGCCACGTTCGTCGCGGTCGTCGACGCGGCGGTGGTCGGCTTCGCCAGTGTCGGCGACTACCGGGACGGATCGGACCCCGACGGCGCGGGCGAGGTGTACGCGATCTACGTGGACCCGTCCGCCTGGGGCGCGGGTGCCGGACGGGCGTTGATGGACGCCGCCGTCGCGTACCTCACCACGACCGGTCCCCGTCCGGTTCGGTTGTGGGCGCTCGACGGAAACGAGCGGGCCCGTCGGTTCTACGAGCGGTACGGGTTCCTCGCGGACGGCTCGGTCCGCACGCACCCGATCGGTGCCGGACTCGACGTGCCCACCGTCCGCTACAGCCTTCAGCCCGCGTGATCGCCGGCCCCGGCCGAGTCCGTACGCTGTGCAACCGTGGCACTCGGATACGTTCGGCCGGCGCGCCCAGACGACGCCGGCGACATCGCGCAGATCCAGCTCAGCACCTGGCGGACCGCCTACCGCAGGCTCATCCCGCAGCAGGTCCTCGACGAGTTGGATGCCGACTGGCTCGCCGCGCGGTGGCACGAAGCGATCACCGCGCCGCCGTCACCGCGGCACCGGGTGCTGATCGCGATCGAGCAGGCCGAGAGCGGCAGCGAGCCCACCGCGCACCCGGTCGGTTTCCTGGCCACCGGGCCCGCGGACGAGGCGGCGCTCGCCCCTGACGAGGAGCCGCTCACCGACGACGTCGCGGCAATCACCGACCTGCTCGTGGAGCCCCGGTGGGGCCGGCGTGGCCACGGCAGCCGGCTGCTCGCGGCCGGGGTCGACCTCTGGCGTACGGACGGCTTCCGCACCGCCGTGGCCTGGGCGTACGAGCGGGATCCGGCCACGCTCAACTTCCTGACCTCGACCGGCTGGGAGCCCGATGGGGCCCGCCGGGCCCTCGACGTGGATGACCTGCTGGTGCCCCAGCTCCGCCTACACGTGGACCTGGGGCACGAAGCGGGCGATTAGTCGAGCAGCGGGCCCAGGCCCACGGTCAGGCCCGGCCGCTGGAGCACCTTACGCACGGCCAGCAGCACGCCCGGCATGAACGACTTGCGGTCGTACGAGTCGTGCCGGATCGACAGCGTCTCCCCCTCGGTGCCCAGCAGCACCTCCTGGTGCGCGACCAGGCCGGTGGCGCGAATCGAGTGCACCGGGACCCCTTCGACCAGGGTGCCCCGGGCGCCGGCCATCTCTTCCTTGGTCGCGTCCGGCATCGCCGGCATTCCCTTACGGGCCTCGGCGATCATTTCCGCCGTCCGCACCGCCGTGCCGCTGGGCGCGTCGATCTTCTTCGGGTGGTGCATCTCGACGATCTCCACCGACTCGAAGTGCCGCGCCGCGCGGGCGGCGAAGTCCATCATCAGCACCGCGCCGATGGCGAAGTTCGGCGCGACGACGACGCCGAGGTCCGGCTTGTGGGCGAGCCACGAGCGGACCCGCTCCAGCCGGGACTCGGAGAAGCCCGAGGTGCCGACGACCACGTTGATGTTCTGGTCGATGCACCAGTGCAGGTTGTCCATCACGACATCGGGCGTGGTGAAGTCGACCACCACGTCGGCGCCCGCGTCGGAGACATTGAACAGCCAGTCCCCGTCGTCGACCATCGCCACGAGTTCCATGTCATCGGCGGCGTCAATCGCCTTGCACACCTCGGTGCCCATACGGCCCCGGGCGCCCAGTACACCTACTTTGATGGGTTCACGCTCGTCGTCCACGATGCACAACCTAATGCACTCAGCGGCCGGGGGCCTATTCGACAATCCCGGAGAAATCGGGATCATCGAACGGCCCGATCACGGCCAACGATGACGGGTTGGACAGCACCTCGGCGGCGACTGCCCGTACATCCTCGGGCGTCACCGCGTCGATGCGGGCGAGCAGCTCATCCACCGAGAGCATCCTCCGGTAGAGCAGTTCACCCTTGCCCAGCCGGCTCATCCGCGAGCCGGTGTCCTCCAGGCCCAGCACCAGCGAGCCCTTGAGCATGCCCTTACCCCGGGCGACCTCGGCGTCGCTGACGCCCTCCGCCGCGACCTTGGCCAGCTCGTCACGGGTGATCGAGAGCACCTCGTCGACCTTGCCCGGGGCGCAGCCGGCGTAGACCGCGAACAGGCCCGAGTCGGCGAACTGCGACGTGTACGAATAGACCGAGTACGCGAGGCCCCGCCGCTCCCGGATCTGCTGGAACAGCCGGCTGGACATGCCGCCGCCGAGCACGTTGTTGAGCGCGCCCAGCGCGAACCGCCGCTCGTCGTCGCGGGCCAGGCCACCGCACCCGAGCACGACATGCGCCTGTTCGGTGTCCTTGTTCTGCACCCGTACCTGCCGCGCTGCCACCGGCACGAGCAGGTCACGGGCCCGCCCCGGCGCCGGGGCGCCCGCCCCGTTGAAGTACGGGCTCTGCTCGAACGCGGCCGCGACCCGCGCCACCACCTCGTCATGGTCGAGGTTGCCGGCGGCGGTCACGACGACCGTGGGCGCCGCATACCGGCTGCGGTAGAACTCCATGATCTGGTCGCGGGTCAGCGCCGCGATCGTCTCCGGAGTTCCGGAGATGCGCCGGCCGAGCGGGTGGTCGCCGTACACGGCCTCGGCGAAGATGTCGTGCACCTCGTCGCCGGGCTCGTCGTCGACCATCGCGATCTCTTCGAGGATCACGCCGCGCTCGGTCTCCACGTCGGCCTCGGTGAGGACGGAGTCCGCGACGAGGTCGCACATGACGTCGATGGCCAGCGGCAGGTCGGCGTCGAGCACACGTGCGTAGTAGCACGTGTACTCCTTCGCCGTGAACGCGTTGGTCTCGCCGCCGACCGCTTCGATCTCGGCGGAGATGTCCAGCGCGGTACGCCGACGGGTGCCCTTGAAGAGCAGGTGCTCCAGGAAGTGGGAGGCCCCGGAGAGCTCCGGGGTCTCGTCCCGGGAGCCGATCGAGACCCAGACCCCGAACGAGACGCTGCGCATGGCAGGAATCGCCTCGGTGAGTACGCGCAGACCGCTGGGCAGCACGGTACGTCGTACCGTGCCGCCCAGCGCGTCAGCCTTGGGCGTGTGCGTCATGTGCCTGCGGATCAGGCGTGGCGCTGGCGCCGACGGCGCGGCTCGCCGCCCTCGCCGCCCTCACCCGCCTGGTCACCCTCGCGCTGGGGGCGGTCGCCCCGCTCGCGGCTGGGGCCACGGTCGGCGCGCTCGCCGCGGTCGCGCGGACCGCGGTCGCCCCGGTCCCCACCGGCCGGACGCTCGCCGCCTTCGGCGGCGGCCGGCGCCTCCTCGCCCTCCGGGCGGACCTTGTCCAGGTAGATCTTGCCGCGCTGGTCGATGTCGGCGATCTGGACCTCGACCTTGTCGCCGACGTTGAGGAAGTCCTCGACCTTCTCGACCCGCTTGCCATCGCCGACCTTGGAGATGTGCAGCAGGCCGTCCCGGCCCGGCAGCAGCGACACGAAGGCGCCGAACGGCGCGGTCTTCACGACCGTGCCGAGGAACCGGTCGCCCACCTTCGGCAGGGTCGGATTGGCGATCGCATTGATCCGCTCGACCGCGGCCTCGGCGGCTGGGCCGTTGGTCGCACCGACGTAGATCGTGCCGTCGTCCTCGATGGTGATGTCGGCGCCGGTCTCGTCCTGGATCGCGTTGATCATCTGACCCTTCGGGCCGATGACCGCGCCGATCTTGTCGACCGGGATCTTGATCGTGGTGACCCGCGGCGCGTACTCCGACATGCCACCCGGGGTGGCGATCGCGGCGTCCATGACGTCGAGGATCGTCTGCCGGGCCTCGTGGGCCTGCTGCAGCGCACCGGCCAGCACGTCCGACGGGATGCCGTTGAGCTTGGTGTCCAACTGCAGCGCGGTGACGAAGTTCCGGGTACCGGCGACCTTGAAGTCCATGTCGCCGTACGCGTCCTCGGCGCCGAGGATGTCGGTCAGCGTCACGTACTGCGTCTTGCCGTCGACCTCGTCCGAGATCAGCCCCATCGCCACGCCGCCGACCTGCGCCTTCAGCGGCACACCGGCCTGCAGCAGGGCCATGCTCGACGCGCAGACCGAGCCCATCGAGGTGGAGCCGTTGGAGCCGAGGGCCTCGGAGACCTGACGGATCGCGTACGGGAACTCCTCGCGCGAGGGCAGCACCGGGACGATGGCCCGCTCGGCGAGCGCCCCGTGGCCGATCTCGCGCCGCTTCGGCGCACCGACCCGGCCGGTCTCACCGACCGAGTACGGCGGGAAGTTGTAGTGGTGCATGTAGCGCTTGGCCTTGGCCGTACCCAGCGTGTCGAGGGTCTGCTCCAGGCGCAGCATGTTGAGCGTGGTCACGCCCAGGATCTGGGTCTCGCCACGCTCGAAGACCGCCGAGCCGTGCACCCGCGGCAGGACGCCGATCTCGGCGGTCAGCACCCGGAGGTCGCGCGGGCCGCGGCCGTCGATGCGGACCTGGTCGCGCAGGACCCGGCTGCGCACCTCCTGCTTGATCAGGGAGCGGAGCGCCGGGGCGATCTCCCGCTCACGACCCTCGAAGCGGGGGCCGATGACCTCGTACGCCTTGTCCTTGATCTCGTCGAGCCGGTTCTCCCGCTCGGCCTTGCCCGCGATGCGCAGGGCCTCGCCGACCTCGTCGCGAAGCTCCTGGGCGACCGCCTCGAAGACGTCGTCCTGGTAGTCCAGGAAGACCGGGAACTCGACGGCCGGCTTCGCGGCCACCGCGGCCAGTTCGTTCTGCGCCCGGCACAGCTCGCGGATCGCCGGCTTGGCGGCCTCGAGGCCGCTCGCGACGACCTCCTCGGTCGGCGCCTGGGCGCCGGCCTGGATCAGGGCGAAGGTGTGGTCGGTCGACTCGGCCTCGACCATCATGATCGCGACGTCGGCGTTGTCACCCTCGCCGATGACCCGACCCGCGACGACCATGTCGAAGGTGGCCCGCTCCAACTCCTCGTTGGTCGGGAACGCCACCCACTGGCCGTCGATGTGGGCCATCCGGGTCGCGCCGATCGGGCCGCTGAACGGCAGGCCGGACAGCTTGGTGGACAGTGACGCGGCGTTGATCGCCACCACGTCGTACGGGTGCGACGGGTCGAGCGAGAGCACCGTCTCGACGACCTGGACCTCGTTGCGCAGGCCCTTGACGAAGCTCGGGCGCAGCGGGCGGTCGATCAGGCGGCAGGTGAGGATCGCGTCCTCACTGGGGCGCCCCTCACGGCGGAAGAACGCGCCGGGGATGCGACCCGCGGCGTACATCCGCTCCTCGACGTCGACCGTCAGGGGGAAGAAGTCGAACTGTTCCTTGGGCTGCTTGCTGGCGGTCGTGGCGGAGAGCACCACGGTGTCGCCGAGCTGGGCGATCGCGGAGCCTGCGGCCTGGCGCGCGAACCGTCCGGTCGAGAACGTGATTTCGCGGGTACCGAAGCTGCCGTTGTCGATAACGGCGCGGCTACCCTGTGTGCCGAGGATTGTACCTTCGGTCATGGTGAGTTTTCACTCCTCACGGGTCGTGGTACACCCGCTAGGGAGCTGGTCCGCGGCCGGTCTTCGATCGAAGCTCTCGGGTGGGTTGAGCTCGTCCCCCGAAAGCCACTACCGAGGACCGGTGCGCCGAGCGGCCCCTGCGGCTTTCGTACCAGTCTGACATTACGCGTCAGGGGAGCGACCGGTAAGAACCACGGGTCGCTCCCCTGACGAAGTGTTACCGACGGAGGCCGAGACGCTCGATGAGCGAGCGGTAGCGGGCGATGTCGGTCTTCTGCATGTAGTTCAGCAGTCGGCGGCGCCGACCGACCAGCAGCAGCAGGCCACGCCGGCTGTGGTGGTCGTGCTTGTGCGCCTTCAGATGCTCAGTGAGGTCCGAGATGCGCTTGGTGAGCATCGCGACCTGCACCTCGGGCGACCCGGTGTCACCCTCGACGGTCGCGTACTCCTTCATGATCTGCTGCTTCACAGCGGCTTCGAGCGCCATGATCTCCCTTACGGTTGGGCTTCGAACGTCCGGCCCCGCGGCGTCGTGCAGGCACGCGGACTTCACGCCGGTTACCCGGCGCGCCATTAGCTTAACAAAGCTTGCCGAACGGGGCCCGGTCCGGGTCAGTCGGGAGATCAACCAGCGCCGGACGTGACACCTTCGGCGAGCTGACGCCCGGTTTGTCCGTCCTAGCCACCGCGGCACCCGCTGCCCGCCGCCGAGCCGACCGCCACAGCGGCCAGCCGAGCGCGACCCCGAAGACCACCGCGCAGAGGTGCCCGACGGAGGAGACCACCAGGTCGGACAGTCCAGGGAACGCGGTCGGGGCGAACAGGACGAAGCCGCCGGCGGCAGCCAGTCGCTGGACGCCCGCCCCGTAGACGGCACCGGCGACGAGCGCGCACGTGACCACGTAGGACGGGCCGACGTCAGTGATGTACCGGTCAGCGGCGGCCGCGTGGCCGCTGGCGATGCGGTACGCGAGGATGCCCTGGCTGATCAGGGTGCCACCCACGTGGGCGCTCACGACGAGCGCGGCGGTGCGCCAGTTGCCCAGGGCCCGATTGGTGACTCCGAGCCCGACCAGCCCCAGCAGCGCCCAACCGACCAGGCTGCCCTCCGTGAACAGCCCCGACGCCACCAGCGCGGGCAGCGGATGGTCGCGCAGGTTCTCCAGGTTCGTACTGGTCCATGCCAGCCACGCCGTACGGTCACGGACCGGCAGGCCGCGGAAGACCAGGGTCGTCGCGACGAAGGTGGCGGTGTACCCGATCGTGACGCCGGCACGTGCCGGAAACTGGCGCGCGATCCGGCCCGCGCTCGACCTCATGCGCCCAGTACTTGGCGCACCTGAGCGACGTCCTCGTACATCTGCGCCACCAGTGGCTCGACACCGGTGTACTTCTGCTGATCCCGCAGCTTCTGAACGAAGTCGAGCGCCAGCCGCTCGCCGTAGAGGTCGCCGTCGAAGTCCAGCACGTAAGCCTCCACCCGGCGCTCCTGCTCCGAGGTGAAGGTGGGGTTGGTGCCGATCGAGATGGCGGCGGGGAGCCGCTCGCCCCGCCCGCCGGCCAGCATCCAACCCGCGTACACGCCGTGGGCGGGCACCGCGGCATGGGGGCTGGTGAGCAGGTTGGCCGTCGGGAAGCCCAGCTCGCGGCCGCGCCGGTCGCCACGCATGACGACCCCTTCGAGACGGTGCGGGCGCCCGAGGGCCCGCGCAGCGGCGACGACATCACCGGCGTCGACGCAGCTGCGGATGTACGTGGACGAGAACACCGTCGAGTCGTCGGCGAGCAGCGGCGCCGCCTCGACCCCGAAGCCGAAGGTCCGGCCGAGCCGCCGCAGCAGCTCGACGTCCCCCGCCGCCTTGTGGCCGAAGCGGAAGTTCTCCCCCACCACGACCAACGCCGCGTGCAGGTTGGCGACCAGCATGTCGTGGACGAACGCCTCGGGTGACAGCCGCGAGAACTCCAGCGTGAACGGCAGCACGCACAGCACGTCGACCCCGAGCTGCTCGATCAGCTCGGCCTTGCGGGCCGGCTCGGTGAGCACGGCCGGGTGGGATCCGGGCCGTACGACCTCAGCCGGGTGCGGGTCGAACGTCACCACCACCGACTGCACGCCGAGCTCCTTGGCCCGCTTGACCGCGTGCCCGATGGTCTCCTGGTGCCCCCGGTGCACACCGTCGAAGACCCCGATCGTGACGACCGACCGGCCCCAGCTGCCCGGCGCCGCGTCGTACCCCCTCCACCGCTGCATGCCCGAAAGACTATACGGCCGGCGTCAGCACGATCTCGGGCTTGGCCCTACCCCCGCGTTCCGACACCACGGCGATCACTTCGCCGTCGGGCCCGAACACCGCGTACGGGCCGGCGATCCCGATCGCGTCCAGCGGGCCACCGTGCCCGAGAACCCGGGCCTCGTCGGCGTCGGCGTCCCGCCGGGGGAAGAACCGGGCCGCGGCGGCCGGCAGCGGCAGGGTCACCGGGTTGTCGCGCTCGCTCAGGGCCTCGAGGCCGAGCGCCTCGGCGAGGGTGAACGCGCCGACCGCGGTACGCCGCAGCGCCGTCAGGTGCCCGCCGACGCCGAGCGCGGTGCCGAGGTCGCGGGCGATGGCGCGGATGTACGTGCCGGACGAGCACTCCACGTCGACGTCCAGGTCCAGCCGACCGCCGTCAGCCGGGCGGAGGTCTCCGAGGACCAGCCGGGACACGGTGACCTTCCGGGCCGCGAGCTCGACGTCCTCGCCGGCCCGAACCAACTTGTACGCCCGCTGACCGTTGATCTTGATCGCACTGACGGCGCTGGGGACCTGCTCGATCTCACCGGTCAGGTTGGCCAGCTCCGCGCGTACCTGATCTTCGGTGATGCCCGCCGCGGAAGCGCGCGCGGTGACCTCACCCTCGGCGTCGTCGGTCACGGTCGCCTCGCCCAGCCGGATCGTGGCGCTGTACCGCTTCGTGCTGCCGATGACGTACGTGAGGAGCCGCGTCGCCCGCTCCACCCCGACGACCAGCACGCCGGTCGCCATCGGATCGAGGGTGCCGCCGTGGCCGACGCGCCTGGTACGCGCGAGGCGGCGTACCCGCGCCACGACGTCGTGGGAGGTCATTCCACCCGGCTTGTCGACGACGACCAGCCCACCCGGTCCCGGAGGCGCATGTTTGCTCACGGGGACCAAGCTTCCCAGACGGCCTAACGGAGCACGCCGACGACCACCCAGCGACCCGAGCGCACCCGGGCGAGCAGCCCCACCAGGCGGATCACGATGAACAGCGCCAGGCCGGCCCAGACTCCGGCGAGGCCGAGGCGCAGCCCGTACGCGATCCAGATCGCGGGCAGGAAGCCGCAGAGGGCGGACACCAGCGTCAGGTTGCGCATGTACCGGACGTCACCCGCACCGATCAGCACCCCGTCGAGCGCGAACACGACCCCGGCGAGCGGCAGCATGCCGACGAACCAGGGCCAGGCGCGCATCGCCTGCGCGAAGACCTGCGGGTCATCCGAGAACAGCTTCGGCAGCACCCCGGCCCCGCCGCCGATCACGACGGCGAACACGGCGCCGGACGCCAGCCCGATCGCGGCGATGCGGCGAGCCAGGGCCTGCGCCTGGGTGGCCGCGCCGGCGCCGAGCGCGGCGCCGACCAGCGACTGCGCGGCGATCGCCACCGCGTCGAGGGCGAACGCGCAGAACATCCACAGCTGCAACGCGACCTGGTGCGCCGCGAGCGCGGCCGCCCCGAAGCGCGCGGCCACGGCGGCAGCGGAGATGAAGCACGCCTGGAACGCCGCACCGCGCAGCAGCAGGTCCCGGCCGAGGACGAGTTGCCGGCGCAGCACCTCTGGGCGCGGCCGGAGCGACACCCGCTCGACGACGAGGGCGCGTACGAACAGCGCGCCCGACACCGTCTGGGCGCCGGCGTTGGCGATCGCCGACCCGATCAGCCCCAGGTGGAGCCCGTACACGAGGATCGGGCACGCGATCGCCGACAGCAGGTTGGCCCCGAGGACGTAGTACATCGGCCGCCGGGTGTCCTGCACCCCGCGCATCCACCCGTTGCCCGCCGTGGCGAGCAGCAGACCGGGGGCGCCGAGCGCCGCGATGCGCAACCATCGTGCCGCGCCGGCGGCTACGTCGGGGTTGTTGCCGGCGAGGGTACTGGCGAGAGGGTCGGCAAGCACCTGCGCCGCGACGGCGATGAGCGCCCCGGCGGCGAACGCGAGCCAGGAGGCCTGGACCCCTTCGGCGACTGCGCCGGCCCGGTCGCCGGCACCGTACCGGCGTGCGGAGCGGCCCGTGGTGCCGTAGGCGAGGACGATGCCCAGCCAGGCGGCGACCGTCAGCACGTTGCCGCCGATGGCCAGCGCCGCCAGCGGTGTGCGCCCCAGATGCCCGACCACCGCGGTGTCCACGAGGACGTAGAGCGGCTCGGCGGCGAGAACGGCGAGCGCCGGGAGGGCGAGCCCGGCCACCTTACGAAGGCTGGGCGTGGCGGCGGGAGCGGCGGAGGTGGTCATCGCCCCGGATCGTGGCACGCCGCAGGTAAGGCTGCCAAGCCCGAAGGCTAGTTACAGGTCCGGGGGGTGACGCCGCGGTCACCGACAACCCGCGGCGTCACGAGATCGCCGTCAGCCCCGCCGGTCCATCGACATCTGGAGCGCGGCCCGGGCCAACTCCCGGCTGTCCTTGGTGGAGGTTTGCGGCTTGGGCTGGGCTTTCTGCTGCTCAGACATGACAGGTCTCCTCGATCGTCGTGGTCACGGCTGTTACGCCGGGCATCTCCTGACCGGGATCACCAGTCGCCGGACCTGCCCTGCGGAGCCGAGTCGACGGGGTGGGTCGACCCTCGCAAACCGAACTGGCATGTACGCGTCACCACGCGTCACGCATTGTCTAAGTTAACGTTAAGTTCCATAACGTGCGCTCAGGTCTTACATATTGAGACGTGAAATTGCCCACGATGTGGCGCGTCAGCGGGCCAGGAAGTGCCAGCCCAGCCACCACCAGAAGCCGAGCAGCGCGACCCGGCCCACGGGAAACGGGCCGACTCGGTACCGCATGACGAGACCGCACAGCGCGGTGAAGGGCGGAATCCTCGAACCGGGGCGCCTGGCCACCCACTCCAGCCCGAGCGCCACGAGGAACATCGAGCCGAAAGCCGCGATCGCCAGCAGGCGGCTGAGGCTGCTCATAACCGAGCCAGTCCCCAGTACGCGGCGAGCCAGCCGAAGTACGCGGCTACCCGAGCGGGGTAGCCCTCGATCAGCGGGTCGGCGAGCCCGGACAGCGTCGGATGGTCGTGCGTCGAGCCGAGCGCGAGGTTCGTCAACTCGACGGCGGTGAGAACGAGGACAGGAAGCAGCCACCAACCGGCGGCCGCGGACATCCGGGGCGGCGACACCCGGCGGAGCGGGCCGGATGTCGAGTCGCGACCGGACAGCCCCAGCCAGAAAAGAGCACCGCCAGCGACCAGGACCACCACATTGGCCCCGACCGAGAACGACGGGAACAAGCCACCGACCAACGAGACCAGGGCAAAGCCCGGCAGCACGACCGCCGGTCGGGACACGGCACGCGAGGCGCGCCCCCGCTCATCCGCGTCCCGCGCCCCCATCAGCGCACCGATCCCTCGGCGCCGCGCCTCTCAGGACTTGTCGCGGGAGGCGAGGGCCTCCTCGTCCTCGTCTTCGGTGTCTTCGTCGACGCGGTACGGCTGCGGGTCACCCGCGTGCTTCGCACCGGCCGCCCTCCGCTGCACCTCCGCGTCGGCCTCACGCGCCGCAGCCAGCAACTCGTCGATGTGCTTGACCTGGTCCTGCACGTTGTCGAGGACGAACGTGAGCGACGGCGCGTGGCGTAGCCCCAGCGCCTTGCCCACGGTGCTGCGCAGCAGGCCCTTGGCACTCTCCAACGCGGCGGCGGTGCCCGCCTCAGCAGCGGCGTCCCCGAGCACGGTGTAGAAGACGGTGGCTTCCCGCAGGTCGGCGGTGATCCGGGCGTCGGTGATCGTAATCATGCCGAGCCGCGGGTCCTTGATCTGCGTACGCACCACCGACGCGACCAGCTCCCGAACTCGTTCGGCGTGCCGGCGCACCCGGGCGGGGTCCGTCATCTCGCTCACCTCCGCGTGTCGACCAATGTCTCGAACATACCTGGGGCGGCTCAGTCGTCGTCGCCGTGGAGGCGCCGACGCACCGAGAGCAGCTCTATCTCCGGACGCCGCACGACCGCCTTCTCGCAGGAGTCGAGGACTTCCGCCACATGACTGGCCTCGGCGGCGACCACCCCGACGCCGATTTCGGCGCGGCCGTGCAGGTCGCGGGCGCCCACCTCGGCGGCCGCGACTTCGAACTTCCGAAGCGCAGCGATGATGGGCCGCACGTATGACCGCTTGGCCTTCAACGATCGGGAGTCGCCCGGCAGCAGTACGTCAAATACCGCAGTTCCGGTGTACACAGTCAAATTCTAGATCTTGCAGTGACCGAGCGCGAACGGGTTACGAACGCGAATGGCCCCGGGGCACTGCCCCGGGGCCATTCGGTGATCAGTTCGATCAGCTACGCGGCTTCTCACGCATCTCGAACGTCTCGATGACGTCGCCGACCTGGATGTTGTTGAAACCACCCATCGTGACACCGCACTCGAAGCCCTCGCGGACCTCGGTGGCGTCGTCCTTGAACCGGCGCAGCGACGCGACCGACGCGTTCTCGGCCACCACGGCACCGTCGCGGACGACGCGAGCCTTGGCGTTGCGCCGCATCAGGCCCGACCGGACGATGCAGCCGGCGATGATGCCGACCTTCGAGGAGCGGAACACCTCGCGCACCTCGGCGGTACCGAGCTGCACCTCCTCGTACTCCGGCTTGAGCAGCCCCTTGAGCGCGGCCTCGATCTCCTCGATGGCCTGGTAGATGACGGTGTAGTACCGCATCTCCACGCCCTCGCGCTCGGCCAGCTCGCGGACCCGCTCGGCGTGCCGCACGTTGAACCCGATGATGATCGCGTCCGACGCGCTCGCCAGGTTGACGTCGTCCTGCGTGATCGCACCGACACCACGGTGGATGATCTTGAGCTGCACCTCGTCGGATATGTCGATCTTGACGAGGGCATCCTCGAGAGCTTCCACCGAACCGGACACGTCGCCCTTGATGATGAGGGCCAGCGAAGTCTTCTCGCCCTCCTTCATCTGCTCGAACAGCGTCTCCAGCGTCGCCCGACCACGCGAGTTCGCCATCTGCGCCGCACGGCGGCGAGCCTGCCGCTGCTCGGCGATCTGGCGGACCGTCCGGTCCTCGTCGGCGGCCAGGAAGTTGTCGCCAGCTCCCGGCACCGCGGTCAGACCGAGCACGAGCACCGGACGGGACGGACCCGCCTCGGGGACCGGCTCCATGTTCTCGTTGAGCATGGCCCGGACCCGGCCGTACGCGTTACCCGCGACGATCGAGTCACCGACCCGGAGCACGCCCTTCTGGACGAGCACCGTGGCGACGGGACCCCGACCGCGGTCGAGGTGCGCCTCGATCGCGACACCCTGGGCGTGTCCGTCGATCGGCGCGCGCAGCTCCAGCGAGGCGTCCGCGGTGAGCAGGACGGCCTCGAGCAGCTGGTCGATGCCGATACCCGGCTTCGCCGCGACGTTGACGAACATCGTCTCGCCGCCGTACTCCTCGGCGACCAGGCCGTACTCGGTGAGCTGCTGGCGCACCTTGTCCGGGTTGGCCTCCGGCTTGTCGATCTTGTTGACCGCGACCACGATCGGCACGTCGGCCGCCTTGGCGTGGTTGAGCGCCTCAATCGTCTGAGGCATCACGCCGTCGTCAGCCGCGACAACCAGCACGACGATGTCGGTCACCTGAGCACCACGGGCACGCATGGCGGTGAACGCCTCGTGACCCGGGGTGTCGATGAACGTCAGCGCGCGGTCATTGCCGTCGTGCTCGACGTGCACCTGGTAGGCACCGATGTGCTGGGTGATGCCGCCGGCCTCGCCCTCGACCACGTTCGCGTGCCGAATCGCGTCGAGCAGCTTGGTCTTACCGTGGTCGACGTGGCCCATGACGGTGACCACCGGCGGCCGGACAACCAGCCGCTCCTCAGCGACCTCGGCGTCGAGGTCGATGTTGAACTGCGCGAGCAGCTCACGGTCCTCGTCCTCGGGGCTCACGATCTGCACGTCGAAGCCCAGGTGCTCGCCGAGCAGCAGCAGCGTGTCGTCGGAGCACGACTGCGTCGCCGTCACCATCTCGCCCAGGTTGAACATCTCCTGGACCAGGGAACCGGGGTTCGCATTGATCTTGTCGGCGAAGTCGGACAGCGACGCACCGCGCGACAGTCGGACAACCTGGCCCTGACCACGCGGGGCGCCCGAACTCATCTGCGGAGCAGACAGGTTGTCGAACTCTTGTCTGCGCTGCTTCTTCGACTTGCGGCCACGCGTCGGCCGGCCACCGGGACGCCCGAAGGCACCCGCCGTACCGCCGCCACGACCACGGCCACCGCCACCGGGACGACCGGGGGCACCGGCACCAGCCGGGGCTCCACCGCCGCCACCGGGACCGCCGCGGTAACCACCGCCGCCGCCACCGGGACCGCCGCCACCGGGACGGAAGCCACCGCCACCGCCACCACCGGGACGACCGGCGCCACCACCGGGACCGCCACGGAAGCCACCGCCACCGCCGCCACCGGGACGACCGGCGCCACCACCGGGACCGCCACCCGGACGGGCCGGGCGCTGGCTAGGCATCTGGGACGGGTTGGGCCGCGGGCCGCCCATGGAGGCCGGGTTGGGCCGGGGAGGCATGGAGGCCGGGTTGGGCCGGGGAGGCATGGAGGCCGGGTTGGGCCGGGGCATACCGGCCGGCGTGGGCCGCTGGCCGCCGCCTGCCGGGTTGATCCCGAACGGGTTGTTGCCACCGCTACGACCGCCAGGACGCCCTGCGGGACGCGGAGCCGGACCGGGACGCGGAGCCGCGGGCGGCGGACCCGGACGCGGGCCCGGACCCGGGGTGGGACCGCCGGCCGGGGGCTCCCGGCGAACGGTCTCACGCTGCTTCGCGGCCTGCTGGGCGGCCTTGACCTGGGCCTCCTGCTCGGCCTTCAGCGCGGCGGCGCGAGCCTCCGCTGCCGCCACTTCGATGTCGTGCGCGCTCGCCGGCTGGACCACCGGCGCCGGGGCCTGCGGGCGAGGCGGACCGGGAACCGGTCCACGCTTCGCCGACGGGGCCGGCTGCGGCGCGCGCTTCGGGGGTGCCGGTCGTGCCGACACCTTGGACTGGGGACTCGCCGGCGCGGCCGGAGCCGGCGCCGCCGAGGAAGCGGTTGCGGCCGGAGCGGACGGTGCCGCCGACCCCGCTTCAAAAGCTGCGCGCAGACGGCGGGCGACGGGCGCCTCCACCGTGCTGGACGCAGACTTCACAAACTCGCCCATCTCCTTGAGCTTGGCGAGTACGTTCTTACTTTCGACCCCGAGCTCTTTTGCAAGCTCGTGTACGCGGGCCTTGCCTGCCACTGCACTCCTCACTCCGAGGCCGGCAGCGGCAAACCCGCACCGACCTCACTCGTGCACTTGAAGCCTGGTCATCTCAGGGACTTCATCGTGTGCTCATGTTGGTCGTCCTACCTTGCTTGTCCGGGTGGGGCGGGACGCGCCCACCATCGGCGGTTCCGAGCGGATCGGCGTGGCCGCAAACGGCCTCGGCGAGCGGACCGGTGTCCAGGACACCGGAGACGCGAAGCGCACGCCCGAAGGCGCGGCGCCGCTCCGCCAGCGCGAAACACGCCGGGTCGGGATGAACATGTGCTCCCCGGCCCGGCCGTCTGCGTGCCGGATCGGGAACAAGGCTGAACGTATCAGCGCTGTTCTCGATCGCGACTGCCCGCAGCAACTCGGAGGCTGGCACGCGCTTCCGGCAACCCACACAGGTGCGTACCGGCCGAGCAAGCTCGACCGTCGCCGAAAGTGCGCGACGTACCATTTAACAATTCTACCCTCTTGGGCATTCCGACGGTTAGCCCGCCTCGCCCGCTCGCTCCGCCGCTGACTGCGTCACAGTCTCGGTGTCCGGCCGGATGTCGATCCGCCATCCGGTGAGCCGGGCCGCGAGCCGGGCGTTCTGCCCCTCCCTGCCGATCGCCAGCGAGAGTTGGAAGTCAGGAACCGTCACCCGGGCCGCCCGGTTGACGGGGTCGACGACCTCCACCCGCAGCGCCCGGGCCGGGGAGAGCGCGTTTCCGACGAACGTGGCCGGGTCGTCCGACCAGTCGATGATATCGATTTTCTCACCGTGCAGCTCGCTCATCACGGCGCGCACCCGGCTACCCATCGGACCGATGCACGCGCCCTTGGCGTTGACGCCGGGGACGGTCGCGCGTACCGCGATCTTGGTCCGGTGACCGGCTTCCCGCGCGATGGCCGCGATCTCCACCGTGCCGTCGGCGATCTCCGGAACCTCCAGCGCGAACAGCTTCTTGACCAGCGCGGGGTGCGAGCGCGACAGCGTGATCTGCGGGCCACGGAACCCCTTGGCGACGTGCACGACGATGCAGCGGATCCGCTGGCCGTGCTCGTACACCTCCCCCGGCACCTGCTCGGCGGGGGGCAGGCTGCCCTCGACCTTGCCCAGGTCGATCGTCACGATGCCCTTCTCGGCCCGGAACTCGTGGGCCTGGATCACACCGGTGACCAGGTCGCCGTCACGGCCGGCGTACTCACCGAAGTGCACCTCGTCGGTCGCCTCCCGCAGCCGCTGGAGGATGACCTGCTTCGCGGTCATCGCGGCGATCCGGCCGAAGTCGTGCGGGGTGTCGTCGTACTCCCGCACCACCCCGCCGTCCGGGTCCGTCTCCTGGGCGATGACGCTCGCAGCGCCGGTCCGCCGGTCGATCTCGACCCGCGCGTGCGGGTTGGCACCGTCGGTGTGGCGATACGCGGTCAGTAGCGCGGTCTCGATCGCGGCGAGGATCGTCTCGAACGGAATCTCCCGCTCGCGTTCCAGGGCGCGGAGAGCCGCGAGGTCGATATTCACTCCTCGTCGCCTCCTTCCTCGTCGTCGATCTCTTCGAGCTCGTCGTCGGAGAGCTCGGTCATACGGCTGAACTCGATCTGTACCCGGCCGGGGCCGAGTTCGTCATACATGAACCGGCGCGGCTGGCCATTGACCTCCAGCTCGACGCCGGCATCATCGGCTTTCTTGATCCGGCCTTCGACGGAACGGTCACCAACAGTGACCTTTACCAGACGTCCGACGTTGCGCCGCCAGTGCCGCGGCAACGTCAGCGGCCGGTCGATCCCCGGCGAGCTGACCTCCAGCTCATACTCCCCCGGGACCAGGTCGCCACCGGACTCCTCGGCCGCGTCCAGCGCGGCGGAGATGTCCCGGGACAGGTCGGCGACCGCGTCGAGGTTGACGCCGTCGTCGCTGTCCACCAGCAGGCGGACCAGATGGCGACGGCCCACCCGCTTGAGCGAAACGTCCTCCAGGTCATAGCCTGCGGCGGACACCAACGGCTCCACAACCTCGCGGAACCGGGCCCGCTGGGCGGCGAGATCCGTAGTCTGGTCAGGCCGCCGCGGCGGTCGGGCGCCGGTCCGTTCGCCGGCATGGCGGCGCCGCTGCTGTGGCATGTACCGCACCTCCCGCGCGATCGTCGGCCCGAGTCCCCCGCGGCTTACGCGTCGCGAGATCTTCAGGCAGCTGGGCCTCCACCCACGTTAAGTACGCGGGTGGTCTGAGGCCTGAGCGTAACGCGTGGCGGCGCTGCGTGTGCCGGTACCGCTCCGATCTGAGACTTTGGCGTGCCGGTACCGGACATGAGAGCCCGGATTGGACGCGATGGTGTTGACTATGGCGGTGCGAATCGGCGAGGAGCGTCGGCGACCCAGCCGGCGGACAGTCTTACGTGCTGCGCTCGGCAGTGCTGCCGGCGCCGTCTCCCTTGCCGCGTGCGACGGTCCCCGGTCGGAGGCTCAGCAGCTGCCGGCCCCGGACCCGCTGAACCCCTTCTACCATGACACGGCCGCCCTGCTCGGACGCTACGACGCGGCGATCGCCACCCAGCCGGCCCTGGCCGAGCGCCTGGGACCGATCCGTGACGCCCATCGCACACACCTGGAAGCGCTGGCCCGCGAGATCGGTCCGGGCCTGGACACCGCGGCGGCCACCAGCCCCGGCCCCGGCCCCGGCGAGCCGTCCTCGCTCGCCGCGCTCTCGGCCGCCGAGCAGGCCGCCTCCGCCGCGGCGCGGGAAGCCTGCCTGCGCGCACCGTCGTACCGCGCCGCCCTGCTGGGCTCCATCGCCGCGGCCCGGGCAAGTCACGTGGCGGCGCTGTCATGACCGCCGCCGAACGGCTCGCGGACGCGCTGCGCGCCGAGCACGCGGCGATCTACGCGTACGGGGTG
The DNA here is from genome assembly GCF_011947225.1 of Planosporangium flavigriseum. GTDB lineage: Bacteria > Actinomycetota > Actinomycetes > Mycobacteriales > Micromonosporaceae > Planosporangium > Planosporangium flavigriseum. The sequence goes on from NZ_JAATVW010000003.1 coordinate 206,575, forward strand.
CTCGGCGCCCGTCTCGACGGCCAGACGGTGTCCGCGGCCCAGACCGCCGAGGCGGCCCACCGCGCCCGCCGGGACGCGGTGATGGTGCGCCTCGCCGCACTGCGCGCGCCGGCACCGCCGGCGGAGCCCGCGTACGCGCTGCCGGCGCCCGTGCCGGACCAGGCCGCCGCGCTGCGGTTGATGGTCGGAGTCGAGGAGCGCTGTGCGGGGATCTGGCGGCAGGCGCTGCCCGAGGTCACCGGCGACGACCGGCAACTGGCCGTGGACGCTCTGATCGACTGCGCCGTACGCGCGACCAAGGCGCGCACCGTCGCCGGGGTTCGGCCGCCGACCGTGCCCTTCCCCGGCCGCCAGTAACCCCGATTTGCCCGGGGGTAGCGCGTGTCGCTTGCCCTCGACATACTCAGTATGCATACTCCGTAGCCATGTCGATCAAGTTCGGTCTACTCGCGCTCCTCGAGCGCGGGACGATGTACGGCTACCAGCTACGAGTTGCCTTCGAAGAGTCCACCGGCGGCACCTGGCCGCTCAACATCGGCCAGGTCTACACCACCCTGTCCCGGCTGGAGCGGGACGGCCAGGTGCGCCCCCTACCCGAGTCGGAAGCCGGCCAGCGGCCGTACGAGATCACCGACGCCGGCCGGGCGGAGCTGACCCTGTGGTTCGCCACCCCGATCAGCCGCGCCGACCGACCCCGCGACGAGCTGGCGATCAAGCTGGCGCTCGCGCTCACCACGCCGGGTGTGGACGTCCGGTCCGTGGTGCAGACCCAGCGCACCGCGACGATGCGCACGCTGCAGGAGTACACCCGATTGAAGGCGCGGTCGGACGCGCCGGCCGACCTGCCCTGGCGGCTGGTCCTCGACGCGATGCTGTTCCAGGCCGAGGCCGAGGTGCGCTGGCTCGACCACTGCGAGGCCAGCCTGGTGCGGCACCGGCCCGAACCGCCGTCGGCGACGGCACAGCCGGAGACCGCACCGTCGGAGCAGGAGGCACGGCGATGACGAACGTGCTGGAACTGCGTGACGTCCACCGGACCCACGGCAGCGGTGAGACCGCCGTACACGCGTTACGCGGGGTCTCGCTGCACGTCGTCCCCGGTGAACTGGTGGCCGTCATGGGCCCGTCCGGTTCGGGCAAGTCCACCCTGCTCAACCTGGCCGGCGGGCTGGACCGCCCCGCTAAAGGCGAGGTCGCCGTCGAAGGTCAGGTACTCGGCGCGCTGCCGCGCCGCCGGCTGGCCGAGGTACGCCGCCGCGCCATCGGCTACGTCTTCCAGTCGTTCAACCTGCTGCCCAGCCTGACGGCGGTGGAGAACGTGGCCCTCCCGCTGGAACTGGACGGCGTCTCGGTGCGCACGTCCCGGCGCGAGGCGCTGCGGTCCCTGGCCGACCTGGGGCTGACGCACCTGGCCGACCGGTTCCCCGACGAGATGTCCGGCGGCCAGCAGCAGCGGGTCGCGATCGCCCGGGCCCTGGTCGGGCCGCGCCGGTTGGTCCTCGCCGATGAGCCCACCGGCGCGCTCGACTCCGAGACCGGCGAGGCGGTCCTGCGCGTCCTGCGCGCCCGGGTCGACGCCGGCGCGGCCGGGATCCTGGTCACCCACGAGGCCCGGCACGCCGCGTGGGCGGACCGGGTGGTCTTCCTGCGCGACGGCGTCGTGGTCGACATGTCAGAACGGCTTGCACAGCCCGAGGATCTGCTCGTACGGCCGGAGGCGACCGCGTGACGGGCCTGTGGACCGGGTGGCGCGCGGCCGTACGGGTGGCCCGCCGCGAAGCCTGGCGTAGCAAGGGCCGGTCGACGCTCGTCATCGCCATGATCGGGCTGCCCGTCGCCGCCCTCGGCTTCGCCGCGGTCACGCTCAACATGTTCCAGCTCACGCCGATGGAGCGGCTGGAGCGCACCGCCGGCGCCGCGGACGCCCTCGTGTACCGCGCCTGGGACGGGCCCATCCGCCAGAAGCCGGACAGTCTCGCGTACGCGTCGGAGGAAAACCCCACGGGTCCGCCCGGCGCGGCCCCGGCGGACCCCGCGGACGCCATGCGCGCGCTGTTACCGCCGGGCAGCCGGCTGATCCCGGATGTCGACTTCTCGGTACAGGCGCACACGGTCAACGGCATCGGCCCGATCGCGGCGCGTGCCCTGGACCTCACCGATCCGCTGACGCGCGGAGTCGCCACCGTCCACCGTGGGCGGAGTCCGCACGGGCCGGGCGAGGTCGCACTGACCGAGCAGGCGGTCACCCGTACGGGGGCCGAACTCGGCGACACCGTGCGGCTGCTCGACGAACAGCGGTACCGGGTGGTCGGGATCGTGGAGTTCCCGAACCGGCTCGGGGAGGTCGTCCTGTTCGATCCCGCCCACCGGCCGGCCGGAAAGGCCGTCCCGAAGATCGACGAGAACGGCCAGCGCTGGCTGGTGGACACGCCGCGGCCGCTGCGGTGGTCGGATGTCCGTCAGCTCAACAAGCACGGCGTCGTGGCCCTCTCCCGGGACGTGATCCGCCATCCGCCCGCGCCGGAGGAGGTGCCCCCGCTGGGACAGCCGGGGGGCTCCGGCTCGGTACAGCAGATGTCGTTGACCGCCCTCGTCGTCGGGGTGGCCGTACTCGAGATCGTCCTGCTGGCCGGGCCGGCCTTCGCCGTGGGCGCCCGCCGGCGCCAGCGCGATCTGGCGCTGCTCGCCGCGAACGGGGCCACGCCCGCGCACCTTCGCCGCGTGGTCCTGGCCGACGGGGTGGTGCTCGGCGCCGCGGGAGCGGTGGCCGGAATCGCGCTCGGCATCATGGTCGCCCTGGTGAGCCGTGGGCCGTTCGAGGACTACATCACCCACTCCCGGGCGGGCGGGTATCGCATCTTCCCGCTCGCACTCGCCGGCATCGCGGCGTTCGCCGTCGTCACGGCGACGCTCGCCGCAACGGTGCCAGCGTTCGTCGCCGCCCGGCAGGACGTGGTGGCGGCGCTGGCCGGCCGTCGCGGCGTCACCCGCTCCCGCAAGCGGTGGCTCGTCCTCGGCGCCGCGCTGACGACGCTCGGTGTGGTCGTCGGCGGGTTCGGCGCCTGGCGGACCACCCCGAACCTGATCCTCGCCGGGCTGGTCACCGGCGAGATCGGGCTGGTGCTGTGCACCCCGGCGCTCGTGGGTCTGGTCGCGCGGATGGCCCGGGTCCTCCCGCTCGCGCCTCGCATCGCGCTGCGCGACACCGCCCGCAACCGCGCCGCGGCCGCCCCGGCGATCTCGGCGGTCATGGCGGCCGTGGCCGGCAGCGTCGCGCTCGGGGTGTACCAGCACGGCGTCGACCTGAAGTCGGCCCAGCAGTACCAGCCGTCGCTGCCGCACGGGTACGCCACCGTCACCTTCGAGGACCACAGGCCCGGGGCCGCCGCCCCGCCGGTCGACCCGGTGACCGCGGTGCTGCGCGACACCCTCCCCACCCGCGAAGTCGTGCCGACCGTCGGATCCACGTGCGCGCAGGACGCGTGCCTCCTCGCCGTACAGGTGCCGCCCGACCGGCGCTGCCCGTTCGTCGGCGGAGGCCGGCACGGGCCGACGACCCCCGCCGAGCAGCGCGCCGCCCGCCGCGATCCACGCTGCGGCACGAGGGCGTCGTTGACCTCCGGGTTCGTTGGTCCGTCACTTCCGGTCGACGACGGTACGGGCCTCGCCGCGCTGACCGGTGCCAGTGGCGAACAGTTGAACCAGGCGATCGAGACGCTCCGCACCGGCGGGGTGGTCGTCTTCGACCCCGTCTTCATCGTGAACGACCACGTCACGATCGAGGTCCGCACGCCGCAGCCCGGCGACGAGGACTGGCTGGAAAAGCCGGCACAGGCCTCGGTCTCGGCGCGGGCGTACGTCATGCACGACGTCGCACGCGCGTCCCAGGCCGTCCTCTCCCCCGCACTGGCCCGGCAGGCGGGGCTGCACGAGCGGGTGACCGGGCTCGTCGCGGCGACCACCCGGATGCCGACGAAGGCCGAGCGGGACCGGCTGACCGCCGAACTGTCCCGGTTCGACGAGCAGTACCCCATGTACGTGGAGGATCCGCAGCGCAGTGACACCGAGATCCTCATGGTGGTCCTGATGGTCGCGGCAGCCGTGATCTCGCTCGGGGCGGCGGGTATCGCCACCGGCCTGGCCGCCGCCGACAGCCGGCCCGACCTGGCCACCCTCGCGGCCGTCGGGGCGTCCCCGCGGGTACGACGGGTCCTGTCGCTGAGCCAGAGCGGGGTCATCGCCGGCCTCGGCTCGCTGCTCGGCACGGCCGCCGGCCTGGGTGCGGCCGCCGGGGTGCTGGCGGCGCTCAACCGCGCCTACGCGGACCTCTGGCCGGCGCCCGTGCCGTACCCGATCACCGTGCCCTGGCTGAACCTGGCGGTGGCGCTGCTGGTCGTACCGGGGGTCGCGATGCTCGGCGCCGGCCTGCTGACGCGCTCACGCCTACCGGTGGAGCGACGCCTGTAAGACGCGCCGGTGAGCGGGGCTGGTCCCCGCTCACCGGCGGCCGCAAAATGATCTGATGGGTGCCTATAACTCTCTCATCCGGCGGCTGGGACATCAGGCCTGGTTCGCGGCCACCGCGCGTCAGCTCGTGCCGATCGACCGCTGGATCTTCCGCCGGACGGGCGGGCGCTGGTCGGTGATCGGCAAGCACGGGCTGCCGTCGCTGCTGCTGACCACCACCGGGCGCAAGTCCGGGCAGCCGCGCACCGCGCCGCTGCTGTACGCCCGCGACGGCGACGCCTTCGTCGTCATCGGCTCCAACTGGGGCCAGCAGCACCACCCGGGATGGTCGGCGAACCTGCTCGCCAGCCCGGAGGCGACCGTCGCCGTCGGCGACACCCAGATTCCCGTACGCGCGGCGCTCACCACCGGTGCCGAGCGGGACCGGCTGTGGTCGCTGGCCCTCCAGGCGTGGCCGGCGTACACCTCGTACGCGAAGCGCGCGAACGGCCGGGATCTGCGGATCTTCCGCCTGGAGCGCCGGTAGCCGGCGCCCCAGGCAGCGCTGCCGTCACCCGACGGTGATGCCGATCACCTTGCCGATCCCGTACGTGATCACCGCGGCCGCGATGCCGAAGACGAGCTGGCGCAGGCCACTGGCCCACCAGGTGCGGTGGGTGAACCGCGCGGTGAGCGCACCGGCGACGAAGAGGCCGATCGCGCCCGCGAGCAGCGCCAGCCACAGCGCGCTCGCGCCGAGCAGGTACGGCATCAGCGGCACCAGCGCGCCGGCCGAGAAGCACAGGAACGACGAGAACGCCGCGGTCCAGGGGCTGGCCGTCTCGTGCGGGTCGATACCGAGCTCCTCCTGCGCGTGTACCCGTACCGCCTGGTCGATGTCGCGCCCCACCACGGTCGCGACCTGGTGCGCCAGCTCCGGCGGCAGGCCCCGCTTGATCCACATCTGGGCCAGCTCCCGAGCCTCGGCCGCCGGGTTGCGCTCCAGCTCGCGCCGCTCCTTGGCGACCTCGTGCTCGACCTGCTCGTTCTGGGTGCGCACGCTGGTGTACTCGCCCAGGCCCATCGAGATGGCGCCGGCGACCAGGCCCGCGACGCCGGTGAGCACGATGCTGCGCGGGCTGACGCCGCCGCCGCCCACGCCGGCGATCAGCGCAATGTTGGTGACCAGGCCGTCCATGGCGCCGAAGACGGCCGGGCGCAGCCAGCCACCGGAGACGTCGGCGTGGTGGTCGTCGTGGTGGGCAGCCGGCGCGGTGTCGGCGTCGCGCAGCCCGGGCGCCTCGGTGCCGGGCACGGCACCGGGCGCGAGGCTCACCTTATTCGTCGGGTCGTCACCAATGTCTGTCACGTACCTGCTCCTATGGAAGCGTCAAGATCTCGCATCCATCTTCGGTCACGACCACCGTATGCTCGAACTGCGCGGTCCATTTGCGGTCGCGTGTCACGACTGTCCAGCCGTCGCGCCACATCTCGTAGTCGTGTGTCCCGAGCGTGATCATCGGCTCGATCGTGAAGGTCATCCCCGGTTCCATGATCGTCGTCAGCGACGGATTGTCGTAGTGCGGCACGTAGAGCCCGGAGTGGAAGGCCGTGTGGACGCCGTGACCGGTGAAGTCGCGCACCACGCCGTAGCCGAAGCGGTTGGCGTACGCCTCGATGACCCGCCCGATGGCGTTGATCGGCCGGCCAGGCGCGACCGCCCGGATGCCCCGCATCATCGCCTCGTGGGTGCGCTCCACCAGCAGGCGCACCTCCTCGGAGACGTTGCCGACGCAGAACGTCGCGTCGGTGTCACCGTGCACCCCGCCGATGTACGCGGTCACGTCGACGTTGATGATGTCGCCGTCCTCGATCACCGTCGAGTCCGGGATGCCGTGGCAGATGACCTCGTTCAGCGAGGTGCAGCAGGACTTGGGGAAACCCTTGTACCCGAGGGTCGAGGGGTAGGCGCCGTGGTCACACAGGAACTCGTGGACGACCCGGTCGATCTCGTCCGTGGTGACCCCGGGCTTGCAGTGCTCGCCCGCGAGCTGCGTGGCCTGCGCGGCAAGACGGCTCGCGATCCGCATCTTCTCGATCGTCTCGGGCGTCTGGACGTCCGGTCCACGGTACGGCTTGGGACCCTTGCGGCCGACGTACTCGGGGCGTTCGATGTGGGGCGGCACCTGCCGCCAGGGGGACGGCTTACCGGGTTTCAGGGAGGCGCGGACGGTCATGCCCCCAGATTAGCCGCCGACGTCGGTACGACCACGCATGATCACAGTGGCCGCGCGCTCACAGCGGCGTCACGTAGGCGCCCGTGATGCCGCCGTCTACGACGAACGCGGCGGCCGTCATGAACGAGGCGTCGTCACTGGCGAGGAACGCCACGGCGGCGGCGATCTCGTCCGGCTCGGCGAAGCGGCCCATCGGCACGTGGACCAGCCGGCGGGCGGCCCGCTCCGGATCCTTGGCGAACAACTCCTGCAGCAGGGGCGTGGAGACCGGGCCGGGGCACAGCGCGTTGACCCGGATCCCCTCGCGGGCGAACTGGACGCCCAGTTCGCGGGTCATCGCGAGAACGCCGCCCTTGCTCGCTGTGTACGCGATCTGCGACGTCGCCGCGCCCATCAGCGCGACGAAGCTCGCGGTGTTGATGATCGAGCCCTTGCCCTGGCGCTGCATGTGCGGGATGGCGTACTTGCAGCACAGGTACACGCTGGTGAGGTTGACCCGGTTGACGCGCTCCCAGGCGTCCAGCCCGGTGGTGAGAATCGAGTCGTCGTCGGGCGGCGAGATGCCGGCGTTGTTGAACGCGATGTCGACCCGGCCGTACCGCTCGGCGACGCCGGCGAAGAGGTCGGCCACCTGCTCCTCGACGGACACGTCGCACGCCACGAACTCGCCGCCGACCTCCTTGGCCGCCGCCTCGCCGGCGTCGGCGTTGAGGTCCACCACGACGACCTTCGCGCCCTCGGACGCGAACCGCCGCGCCGTGGCGAGCCCGATGCCGCTGCCGCCCCCGGTGACCACCGCCACCCGGTCCCGCAACCTGTCCACTGTACTCTCCCTCTGTTTTCCCATGATCATGGTGCGGTCGAAATGAAGACGTTCTTGACGTCCGTGAATGCGCTCAGCGCATCCGGCCCGAGCTCACGGCCGAGGCCGGACTGCTTCATGCCGCCGAACGGTGTCCAGTACCGCACCGACGAGTGCGAGTTGACGCTCAGGTTGCCCGACTCCACGCCGCGCGCCACCCGGATCGCCCGGCCGACGTCACGGGTCCAGATCGAGCCGGACAGGCCGTACTCGGTGTCGTTGGCGACCCGGACCGCTTCGGCCTCCTCGCCGAACGGAAGCACGGAGACCACCGGGCCGAAGATCTCCTCCCGCCAGTGCGGCTCGTTGCCGTCGCGGGCGAGCAGAACCGTTGGCGGGTACCAGAATCCGGCGCCGGACGGGCAGTCGCCCCGAAAGGCGACGTCGGCACCGTCCACATACGACTCCACGACCTCCCGCTGGCGCGCCGAGATCAGTGGGCCCATCTGGGCCGCCTCGTCGGCCGGGTCGGCGCACCGGAACGCCTTGACGGCCGGCTCCAGCAGTTCCAGGAACCGGTCGTACACACTGGCCTCGACCAGGATGCGCGACCGCGCGCAGCAGTCCTGCCCGGCGTTGTCGAAGACGCCAGCCGGGGCGGCGGCCGCGGCCGCCGCCAGGTCCGCGTCGGCGAAAACGATGTTGGTGCTCTTGCCACCCAGCTCCAGCGTCACCCGCTTCACCTGGTCGGCACAGCCGGCCATGATCTGCTTGCCGACCTCTGTGGACCCGGTGAAGCACACCTTGCGTACGGCCGGGTGGGTGACGAAGCGCTGCCCCACCACGGATCCCTTGCCGGGCAGGACGGTGAAGACACCCTCGGGGATGCCAGCCTCCAGCGCCAGCTGAGCCAACCGCAGCGCGGTCAGCGGCGTCAGCTCGGCCGGCTTGAGCACGACCGTGTTACCGGCGGCGAGGGCCGGCGCGAAACCCCAGCCGGCGATCGGCATCGGGAAGTTCCACGGCACGACCACGCCGACCACGCCGAGCGGCTCGTGGAACGTGACGTCCAGCCCGCCCGGCACCGGAATCTGCCGCCCGGCCAACCGCTCCGGCGCACCGGCGTAGTAGTCGAGCACGTCGCGTACGTTTCCGGCCTCCCACCGGGCGTTGCCGATGGTGTGCCCGGAGTTGCGCACCTCCAGTTCGGCGAGTTCGTCGAGGTGGGAGTCGACGAGGGCGGCGAAGCGGCGCAGCAGCCGCGCCCGGTCGCCGGGAGCGACCTCGCGCCAAACCGGGAACGCGCGAGCGGCGCGCTCGATCGCGGCGTCGGTCTCCTCCAGCGAGGTCGACGGGACGTCCGCGACGAACTCCTCCGTCGCCGGGTTGATCACCTGCATGCGCTACAACCTCTCGAAACCGCGGTACAGCTCCCAGTCGGTGACTGCCGCGTCGAACGCGGCCAACTCGACCCGGGCGTAGTTGGCGTAGTGGTCGACCATCTCGTCACCGAACGCCTGCCGGGCTGCCTCGCCGGACTCCCACAAGGCCGCCGCGTCGCGCAGGGTCCGGGGCACGTGCTGCGCGCTCGGGTCGGCGTACGCGCTGCCGGTGACCGCGTCCTCGAGGTCGAGCGCGTTGTCGATGCCGTGCAGCACACCGGCCGCCATCGCGGCGATCGCGAGGTACGGGTTGACGTCGCCACCCGGCACCCGGTTCTCGAAGCGCAGCGCGTCCGCTGAATGACCAACGACCCGTAACGCGCAGGACCGGTTGTCGGTACCCCAGCGCACCGCGGTCGGCGCGAACGATCCCGGCTGGAACCGCTTGTACGAGTTGACGTTCGGCGCGTACATGAGGGTGAACTCCGGCATCGTCGCGAGGACCCCGGCGAGCGCGTGCCGCATGAGGGCCGACATGCCGTGGCCGTCGGTGGCGCCGAACACCGCCTCGCCGTCGAGCGAGCGCAGCGAGAAGTGGATGTGGCAGGAGTTGCCCTCGCGGTCGTTCGGCTTCGCCATGAAGGTGAGCGCCATGCCCTCCTGCGCGGCGATCTCCTTCGCGCCGTTCTTGTACACGGCATGGTTGTCGGCAGCGGTGAGACCGTCGGCGAAGCGGAACGCGATCTCGTGCTGGCCGAGGTTGCACTCGCCCTTGGCGCTCTCCGGTTGCAGTCCGGCACCGGCCATCTCGTTGCGGATGCGGCGCAGCAGCGGCTCCACGCGCGCGGTGCCCAGCAGCGAGTAGTCCACGTTGTAGAGGTTGGCTGGCGTCAGGTCGCGGTACCCGCGCCGCCAGGCGTCCTCGTAGGAGTCCCGGTAGACGACGAACTCCAGTTCGGTGCCGGCGTACGCGACGAGCCCTCGCTCGCGCAGCCGATCCAGTTGACGGCGCAGGATCTGGCGGGGCGAGGCGACAACCGGCGTGCCGTCGAACCAGGCGAGGTCGGCCATCAGCAGGGCGGTGCCCGGCTCCCAGGGGGTGCGCCGCAGTGTGTCCAGGTCGGGCACCATCGCGAAGTCGCCGTACCCGCTCGCCCAGCTCGACATCGCGTACCCGTCGACGGTGTTCATGTCGACGTCGACGGCGAGCAGGTAGTTGCAGCCCTCGCTGCCGTTCTTCACCACCTCGTCGAGGAAGTGCTGTGCGTGGAACCGCTTGCCTTGCAACCTGCCCTGCATGTCCACGACCGCGAGGACGACCGTGTCGATCGTGCCCTCGGCAACGGCCGTGCGTAGCTGCTCAAGCGTCAGCATCCCAGGCCTCTTCCTGTCAAAGGACTAATAGCGAACCATTAACCGAGCAGGCCGCGCAAGAGTTCGGCCGTCGCGTCGCAGTGCTCCTCCATGGCGGTACGGGCGCCGGCCGCGTCGCCGGCCAGGATCGCCGCCACGATCCGGGCGTGCTGGGCGTCGGAGTGATCGAGGTTGCGGCGCAGCACCGGAATCGCCGCGAGCAGCTGGTCGAGGCGCAGCTGGACATCGGCGATGGCCTGCGCGACCGAGGCAGACCCGCTGGCCGCGGCGATCGCGAGGTGCAGCCGGGAATCGCCCGTACGGCGCACTGCGGGGTCCCGCTCCCGGGAGGCGGCGAGAGCGGCGGCCAGGTGCGCGCGGTCGGCCGCCGAGAGCGGCCGGCTGGCCGCGAGCGCCGCCGCGCCGGGTTCGAGTACGCGCCGGAAGTCCAGCGCGTCGTGCAGCGTCTCGCCCATCTCGCGCGCGAGCGTCGCCGCGTCCGGCCGGTCGCCGGCCGGGCCCTGATAGATCACGAACGTGCCGCCGGCCCGGCCACGGCGCGACTCCAGGTAACCCGCCTCCCGCAGCGCCCCGATGGCCTGACGCAGCGTCACTCGGCTGACGCGGAGCTTCTCGGCCAACTCCCGCTCCGGCGGCAACTGCTCCCCCGTCGTCACCATGCCGAGTTTGATCGCCTGGACCAGCCTGGCCACGGTGATCTCGAAGGCGTTGCCGCCGCGCACCGGCCGCCATACCGGCATCCCAGGTTGCAGGTCGTTCTCGGCCGGCATGCTCTTCCTTACGTCTCATCCGCCGGGTGGCGCGGACCGGTGAACCACTTCCGGGCGCTGATGATCCACCACAGCCAGGCGCCGAGCGCGACAACCCCGACGGCGACGATGGTGTAGTTGAAATTGGACAGCTTGACCGGGCTCGCCGTCGGCAACACGAACAGTACGCAGATGAACGCGACCCAGCCGATCGCCGTCCAGCCCACGAGGCCACTCCACCGGCCGAGGTTCCACGGGCCGGGCCGGAAGTCGGGGTTGCGCAGTCGCAGGTAGACCGGGGCGACGTAGGCGATGTACAGGCCGATGACGGCGACCGACGTGGCGGCGAGATAGGCCGTGGTGTTCACCAGCGAGGGCAGCACCAGCACCGTCGAGCACGTCACGCAGAGCCAGATCGAGTTGGTCGGCGTGCCGGTACGCGGGTTGACCCGCTTCCACAGTCGTGAGCCGGGCAGCGCGCCGTCCCGGGCGAACGCGTACGACATCCGGGAGTTCGCGGTCACCGAGGCCATACCGCAGAAAAACTGGGCGACCACGCAGATGAACAGCAGGAACTTGCCGAGACCGGGGCCGGCCGCGTCGATGAAGATCTGCGCCGGCGGCAGCCCAAGGCCGGTCGCGGCCTGCGCGTCGTAGTCCCGGATGGACCAGGTGATCGCGAAGAGCAGGAAGAACCCGGCGACCACCGACACGACCACGGACATCACGATGCCGCGGGGCGCGTTGCGCGCCGCGTTGTGGGTCTCCTCGGCGACGTGGGCGCTGGCGTCGTAGCCGGTGTACGTGTACTGCGCCATCAGCAGGCCAATGAGGACCGCATAGATGGCCGCGCCGGTGAAGCCGAACCCGGTGGCGTTGCGGACCTCGAAGAACACCTCCGAGATGGGCTTGTGCTGGTCGGGCACGATCGCGAGCACGCCGACGATGACCGCCACGCCGACGAGGTGCCACCAGGCGCTGACGTCGGAGAGCACCTTCACCAGGTTGACGCCGAACGTGTTCAGCAGGCCGTGCGCGACGATGATGACCAGGAACGCGGCGAAGAGGCTCCACTTGTTGACCTCGACGCCGCCGGTCAGGCTCAGGAACGCCATGGTCGTGGTGGCGGCCCCGAAGTCGATGGCCGCGGTCACGGCGACCTCGCCGAGGAAGTTGAACCAGCCGACGAACCAGGCCCAGGCCGCCCGGTTGCGCCGGGCGAGGGCGCTCGCCCACCAGTACAGCGCGCCTGCGGTCGGGTAGGCCGAGCAGACCTCGGCCATGGCGAGCGCGACCAGCGTGACCATGCCACCGACGAAGAGCCAGCCGAGCGTGATCGCCAGTGGACCACCGGCGTTCATGGCGATTCCGTACGAGGTGATCGCACCGGCGAGGATCGAAATGATCGAGAACGAGACCGCGAAGTTGGAGAAAGTAGACAGCCTGCGCCGCAGTTCCTGCTTGTAGCCGAGTTGGGCGAGCAGAGATTCGTCGGCGTCCTCGGGACTGACCGGCGCGACGGCTGGCTCTGGCGCGGTGGCGCTCATCGGCGACTCCTCACAGGCGGCGATGAATACAGTGGCATGCGTCACTGTTCGCCCGATGATTCGCCGGGGCCCCATGCGTGTCAATGGATCTCAGCCAGAAAGCGGATCCGGATCAGACCTTTTCACGAGATCGAAATCAGAAGAGCACGGTCGCGAACGTGCCGACCCGGCGGAACCCGCAGTGGGCGTACACCCGGCGGGCCGCCTCGTTGAAGTCGTTGACGTAGAGCGTCACGGTCGGCGCCACCCGGCGCAGCGCGTCGCGTACGACCGCCGCCATCCCGGCCGTGGCGAGTCCCCGGCCGCGCCACTCCGGCGCCGTCCACACCCCCTGCACCTGCGCGGTGTGCCGGGTGATCACCGCCAACTCGGCTTTGAACACCACCTGGCCGTCGATGAACCGCGCGTACGCCCGGCCGCTGCGGATCAGGTCGCGCACCCGATCCCGATAGCCGGTGTCCCCGTCGATGACCGGGGAGACGCCCACCTCCTCGGTGTACATCGCCACCGAGGCCGGGTAGAGCAGATCGACCTCGTCGGGGCGCACCAGGCGGACCTCCGGGTCCGCGGTGACGGGCGCGGGCGCGTCCGCCACGAGCAGTGGCTGGCACTCCCGTACGTCCCGGGCGTACCCCCAGGCCGGGCACAGCCGTTCCCACAGCGGCAGCACCGCCGTCGCATCACCCACGATGGACGAACAGATCCGCCCCTCCGACCCGATCAGGTCGGCGAAGGCGGCCACCGCCGCCGGACCGACGTGCACCGGGATGAGGTTGGCACCCAGCCAGCACAGCGCGTCCAGTTCGCTGCGGTTGCCGCAGCCGAAGATCCGGGCGTCTTGACGGCGCCGCGACAGCCCCGCCGCGGCGATCCGTTCAGCAACCTGCGCGCCCGTGTAGGGCTCGAGATCGAGCAGCCGTTCGACAGCGGCACGATCGGTATCGCCGAGCAGCCGGACGGGCGCCGTGAGCATGTCTTCCAGACTGCCAGATGCGCCGGGCGGACAGGAGAGCACGGTGGGGTTCTCCACATGTTTCCGCCCGGTAGACGGAGCTCAGCCACCGCAACGGGGCAAAGCCGCGCGATCGTGCGCAGTCTCGCGCAACGCGGGTATGCGGTTCGGAACACCGCACCTCGGGCTGGACGCCTCCGGAAAGGAGCGGCGATGAGATGGCCAGAACCCGGATCTCCCGGTCACCATCCGGGTGACCGGCTCTTCGCGTTCGGGCAGGCATGGCAGCCACCGCTCGGGCCGGGGCAGCTCAGTCGCCACCGCGGCGGGCGGGGCCGGCGGGCCAACGTCCGCGAAGCGATCCTCACGCTGCTGACCGAGCGGTCGATGCACGGGTACGAGATGATCCAGGAGATCGAACGGCGCAGCCGCGGCACCTGGCGGCCGAGCCCCGGATCGGTCTACCCGACGCTGCAGCTACTCGAGGACGAAGGGCTGATCGCCCCGGCAGCCGCCGAGGGGGGACGTAAGCGGTACAACCTCACCGAGTCCGGTCAGGCCTCCCAGGGCGGCGACGACGCGGCGCGGGCGCCGTGGGAGCAGTTCAGCGAGGAGTACGGGGAGTCGGTACTCGACACGAGGGCCGCCATCCACGGCGTCATGCAGGCGGTGGGCGAGGTGATGCGGGTCGGCTCCGAGGGGCAGCGCGCGCAGGCCAACCAGGTACTCGAGCAGGCCCGCCGGCAGCTGTACCGGATCCTCGCCGACCGCGAGTGAACCTCGTGAAGCAACTAGTGCACGGTGACCTGGGGAGCCAGCCCGCGCAGCTCCTCGGGCAGCTCGGCGCCCATCTCCTCGGCCAACCGCAGCGCCTCTTCGATGAGGGTCTCGACGATCTGCGACTCCGGCACGGTCTTGATGACCTGGCCCTTGACGAAGATCTGGCCCTTGCCGTTGCCGGACGCCACGCCCAGGTCGGCCTCGCGCGCCTCGCCGGGCCCGTTGACCACGCAGCCCATCACGGCGACCCGCAGCGGCACCGGCAGCCCCTCCAGGCCCGCGGTGACCTCCTCGGCGAGGGTGTACACGTCGACCTGCGCCCGGCCGCACGACGGGCAGGAGACGATCTCCAGGCCGCGCTCGCGCAGGCCCAGCGACTCCAGGATCTGGTTGCCGACCTTGACCTCCTCGACCGGAGGCGCGGAGAGCGAGACCCGGATGGTGTCACCGATCCCCTGGGACAGCAGCGCGCCGAAGGCGACCGCCGACTTGATGGTCCCCTGGAAGGCCGGGCCGGCCTCGGTCACGCCGAGGTGCAGCGGGTAGTCGCACTGCTCGGCCAACTGCCGGTACGCCTGGATCATCACGACCGGGTCGTTGTGCTTGACCGAGATCTTGATGTCGCGGAAGCCGTGCTCCTCGAACAGCGAGCACTCCCACAGCGCGCTCTCCACCAGCGCCTCAGGCGTCGCCTTGCCGTACTTGGCGAGCAGCCGCTTGTCCAGCGAGCCGGCGTTGACACCGATCCGGATCGGGACACCGGCGTCGGACGCGGCCTTCGCGATCTCCTTCACCTTGTCGTCGAACTGCCGGATGTTGCCCGGGTTGACCCGCACCGCGGCGCAGCCGGCGTCGATCGCGGCGAAGACGTACTTGGGCTGGAAGTGGATGTCGGCGATGACCGGGATCTGCGACTTCTTCGCGATCGCCGGCAGGGCCTCGACGTCGTCCTGGCTCGGCACCGCCACCCGGACGATCTGGCAGCCCGATGCGGTCAGTTCGGCGATCTGCTGCAGCGTGGCGTTGACGTCGGCGGTGAGCGTCGTGGTCATCGACTGGACGCTGACAGGCGCGCCGCCACCGACCGGCACCGGACCGACCATGATCTGCCGGCTCTGCCGGCGCGGGGCGAGCGGCTGGACGGGCGCGGAAGGCATACCGAGATTAATCGCGGTCACGAGGCTCTCACTTGGGGAGGGTGATGGGGTTGACGACATCGGCGGTCATGGTCAGCACCACGAAGACGCCGAGGACGGAGATCACCGCCAGGGTGATCGGTGTCAGCTTCATGTAGTCGACCCGGCCGGGGTCGGGGCGGCCCCGGCGGGCCGCGATCCAGGACCTGATCCGCTCGAACCAGGCGATCGCGATGTGACCGCCGTCCATCGGCAGCAGCGGCAGCAGGTTGAAGATGCCGAAGAACAGGTTGAGGACGGCGAAGAGGCTCAGGACGCTGACCCAGTCGCCGATCGAGATCAGCTCGCCGCCGATGCGGCTGGCGCCGACCACGCTGACCGGCGTGTTGGGGTCGCGCTCGGCTCCGAAGATCGACTTCACGAGAGCCGGGATCTTCGCGGGGATCTGCTTGAGCGACTCGAAGGTCAGCACGACGGTACGGCCCATCTGCTTGGCCGTCAGCCCGACGCTCTCCACCGGGCCGGACGTCGTCAGCGGAATCTTCGCCGAGACGCCGAGCATGCCGACGCGCTCCAGGTCGGCGTCGGTGATCTCGTTGGCCTTCTTGGGCCCAATGTTGTCCTTGAGCCGCTGGATCGCCGGAATGCGCACGTCAACGGTCTCGCTCTTGCCGTCGCGGCTGTACGTGAGCTTGGCGTTCTGGTCGCCGAGGCCCTGCACCACCTGGCGCATCTCGGTGTAGTTGGAGATCGGGGTCCCGTTGATCGCCGTGATCACGTCGCCGGGCTCGAGGCCCGCCTTGGCCGCCGGACTGGGCTGGCCGACACCGTCCCTGCACGCCACCGGCTGCTTGGTCTGGGGGTCAATCTTGAAGTCGGTGACGCAGGACGAGACGCCGCCGATCGTCGCCGGCGAGTTGGCTATCTTGCCGGGGTCGGGCGCCCCGATGAACGTGAACAACACCCAGAAGGCCACGAACGCGAGGATGAAGTGGGTGATCGACCCCGCGGACATCACGATGGTCCGCTTCCACACCGGGAAGCGCCACATCGCCCGCTTCTCGTCGCCGGGCTCGACATCGTCGTCCTGCGGCGTCATCCCGACAATTTTGACGAACCCACCCAGCGGCAGAGCCTTCACGCCGTACTCGGTCTCGCCGCGGCGAAACGAGAACAACGTCGGCCCGAAGCCGACGAAGTAGCGGGTGACCTTCATGCCGAACGCCTTGGCCGTGCCCATATGACCGGCCTCGTGCAGGCACACCGAGATCAGGATGCCGAGCGCGAAAACGACAATCCCGAATACCAGCCCCATCAGGCTCCTTCCGCCACCGCCGCGATCAGTTCGCGGGCGCGCGCTCGCGCCCACGACTCCGCGGCGAGCACGTCCTCGACCGTACCTGGTTCCTCGAAATCCGGAGAATCAGTCAGGACGCGCTCGACGGTGTCCACGATCGCGAGGAACGGCAGGCGGTGGGCCACGAAGGCGCCCACGCACTCCTCGTTGGCAGCGTTGTAGATGGCCGGTCGGCACCGACCGGTCTCCCCCGCAGCCTTGGCCAGCGCGACCGCCGGGAAGGCCTCGTTGTCGAGCGGGGACAGCTCCCAGGTGTGTGCCTTCGCCCAGTCCACCGGCGGCGCCGCCTGGCCGACCCGGTCCGGCCAGGCGAGGGCGAGCGCGATCGGCAGCCGCATGTCGGGCGGGCTGCACTGGGCCAGGGTCGAGCCGTCGACGAACTCCACCATCGAATGAATCACCGACTGCGGGTGAACCATGACCTCGATGCGGTCGTAGCCGACGCCGAACAGTTCGTGCGCCTCGATCACCTCGAGCGCCTTGTTGACCATGGTCGCACTGTTGATCGTGACGACCGGCCCCATGTTCCAGGTCGGGTGGGCCAGCGCCTGCTCGAGCGTGACGCCGGCCAACTCCTCGCGCCGCCGGCCCCGGAACGCGCCGCCACTCGCGGTCAGCACCAGCCGGGACACCTCGTCGGCCCGGCCACCGCGCAGGCACTGCGCGAGCGCCGAGTGCTCCGAGTCGACCGGCACGATCTGCCCTGGCTTGGCCACCTTCCGTACCAGCGGTCCCCCGGCCACCAGCGACTCCTTGTTGGCGAGCGCGAGGGTACGGCCGCGGCGCAGCGCGGCGAGGGTCGGCGCGAGGCCTAGCGAGCCGACGACACCGTTGAGGACGACGTCACACGGCCACTCGGCGAGCTCGGTCATGGCGGCCGGCCCGGCAAGGATCTTGGGAATGCGGAAGTCGCCCGTCGCGTACCCCCGCTTGCTGGCCTCCGCGTAGAACGCGAGCTGCAGATCCTGCACCGCGCTCGACTTCGCCACCCCGACGACCTCGACGCCGAACTCCAGGGCCTGGGCCGCGAGGGCGGCCACGTTGCCACCACCGGCGCCGAGACCGACCACCCGGAACCGGCCAGGGTTGCGCCGGACGATGTCGATGGCCTGGGTGCCGATGGAGCCGGTGGAGCCGAGAATGACAATGTCGCGCGGAGTCACGCGCTCATTCTCCCCGATCCGGTGCGGCGAACCGGAACGCCTCCACCTCGACGCCGTACCAGCGGGACGTACGGCCCAGCGGCGCCATGCCCAGCCGCCGGCAGACTGCGATCGACGGCTCATTGTCGGGCCGGACGTCGGGCCGGACGTCGAGCCGCCGCGTCGCGTACACGACGCTCACGCGGCGTCGCCCGCCGCCGCCGACCGCTTGTCGGCGGCGTCGAGGGCGGCAGCCTCCTCCGGTGTCGGCGCGGTGCCGCCCAGGTGCGCCGGTTGCCACCAGCCGTCCTCCGGCCCCTCCGGCTTGTCCGGGTACTCCCGCTGAGCCCGGTCGAGCAGCGCCGAAATCCGGCTGCGAAGCTCGGTCATGACGAGGTTGGCGTCGTCGCGCGGCGCCGGCGTCAGCGGCTCACCGATCAGGATGGAGATCGGGGTGTGCCGGCGGGTGAGGGTGCGGGGTCGCCCCTTGGTCCATAGCCGCTGGGTCCCCCATACCGCCATCGGGATGAGCGGTACGCGCGCCGCGGCGGCCATCCGGGCGGCGCCGTTCTTCGTGTCCTTGAGCGTGAACGACCGGCTGATCGTCGCCTCTGGGAACACGCCGACGATCTCGCCCCCCTTCAGGGCCGCGAGCGCCTGCCGGTAGGAGGCGAGGCCGGCCTCCCGGTCGACCGGGATGTGCCGCATGCCCCGCATGAGGGGCCCGGCGACCCGATTGGTGAAGATCGACTGCTTCGCCATGAACCGGACCAGCCGCTTGGAGGGGTGCGCCCCCAGGCCGCAGAAGATGAAGTCGAGGTAGCTGACATGGTTACTGGCCAGCACGGCACCGCCGGTGCGGGGCACGTTCTCGGCGTTCTCAACCGTGATGCGCAGGTCGAGAACGCGAAACATCGTCTTGGCCGCGGCGATGACCGGCGGATACACGAGTTCCGGCATGGCTTGACGCTACCTGACCTTCCGCCGGGAGTTACGTTGATCTTGGACACTTGGCGGGGTCATGACCCCGCCAAGTGTCCAAGATTCGAAGACTGCCGTCAGATGACGCGGATGTTCTCCGCCTGCGGGCCCTTGCGCCCCTGGCCGATCTCGAACTCGACGCGCTGGTTCTCCTCTAGGCTGCGGTAGCCGTTACCGGCGATCGCCGAGAAGTGGGCGAAAAGGTCGTCGCCGCTGTCGTCCGGCACGATGAAGCCGAAGCCCTT
Source organism: Planosporangium flavigriseum (assembly GCF_011947225.1). Classification (GTDB taxonomy): domain Bacteria; phylum Actinomycetota; class Actinomycetes; order Mycobacteriales; family Micromonosporaceae; genus Planosporangium; species Planosporangium flavigriseum. Next base: position 225,705 of record NZ_JAATVW010000003.1, read on the forward strand.
TTCCGCGTTGAACCACTTAACAGTGCCGAGAGCCATGTTTTTCTCCTTCACGGGCTGATGGCGGAATCCGCGCTTCGCGGAGACCGGCGTCGCCGAAAATGAGCACCCGATCCGGAAACAAGCCCGGGTAAACCACAAGCGCCTGCGCGCAGAACGTCGCAGGCGCCTTACACAGTTTCTGGGAACCACAATCGCAACGCGATCACGCTAACACAGCACCGATGACACGCATCGAAACCGTGACTTCCACGGCAGCGCGGGACATCGCGCCACCTGCGCTGCCGCGCACGCGGCTTCCGCCGCCGACTACGACGCCGATTGCGCCGGCTCGTCGGCCCGGCTGGCCCGTACCTTGTGACCGACGCTGGTCAGGCACTTCCCGCTGGCGAGGTCGAACTTCCAGCCGTGCAGCTGGCAGGTGAGCACCCCGTCCTCGACCTTGCCGAACCGGGTCAGGTCGGCCTTGAGGTGCGGGCAGCGCCGCTGCACCACCCAGTCGCCCAGGGTGATGTCCTCGGCGTCGGTGGTCCGCTCATGCTCGTCGTACCAGCCCTCGGCGTACTGCAGGCGCTCCTCGGACAGGCACTTGAAGAAGGCGTAGATGAACTCGTTGTACTGGCCGATGCGCGCCGCTGAGAACCGGCACGACAGGAACAGCGAGTTGACCCAGTCCCCCTCGTCGATGTAGATCAGGTGCTCAATCAGCTCCCGCTGGGTACGGAACCGGTAGCGGACCTTCTCGTCGGCGTACGGGCGGACCTCCTTGCCGAGGAAGTCGACCACGATGGACTCGACCGACTCACCGTCGTAGCTGACGAGGTCGAAGCGCACCGGTCCGCCGACGCCCTTGGCCATGTAGATCGACTCTTCGAGCAGCGGCTCGATCCGCCGCTTCAGCTCCGCGAGGACGTCGATCTCCGGGTGCCGCCAGGACGCCTTCTCCGCCTCGATGACCGGCCGCTTCCGCTCCCGCATCTGGACCAGGTACGGCTTCTTGTTCGCGAAGAACTCGCGCACATCCGGCACCGGGTGGGCGACCTTGCAGTCGTCGGCGGTGAGCTCGGCCACCGTGCCCGGCAGCAGGATCACCTCGTTGTCGCGACCCAGCTCCCGGTAGCGGTCGGAAAACCACTGCTGGTCGGGGAAGATGTTGCCCTCGTCACCGAAGATGTCGTTGAACTGCCACAGGTCGTCGTCGAGGAAGCACGGCGGGCCGGCGATCGGGAACACGTACGACGCCTTCAGGTCGTCGATGTAGCGGACCGTGCGGTCGAGCTGGCGGTCGCGCTTCTGCTTGCCGAAGGCGCGCTTGGCGGCCTCCGGAAGCTCGTAGACCATCGGGTACCAGATCGCGCCGGAGAACTGCAGCATGTGCGCGTGCACGTGGCCCAGCTCGGCGAAGACCGACAGGTCGGCCGGGCGGGCGTCGTTCTGGTTGAGCACGCGGATCCCGTCGTACTCCACCCACAGCGACGAGTCGCCGATCGGCCCGTCGGTCGGCGAGATCAGCGCCTGGATCATGACGTTGAGGCCACCGTCGAGGGCGTGGACCTCGTTGCTCTTCGTACGGATGAAGCTGGTGAAGCCCAGTTCCCGAAGCTCGTCCTCGAGCTGGCTGGTCGGGTACTCCGGCAGCAGGACCGTCGCCTTCTTGTTGACGAAGCGCTTGAGGTGCTCCGCGTCGAAGTGGTCCCGGTGCAGGTGCGACACGTACAGGTAGTCGACGTCGCCCAGCGTCTCCCAGTCGAGCTGGGAGTTGTCCGGAAACGGGAACCACGAGGCGAAGTACGCCGGGTTGACCCACGGATCGCACAGGATGCTCCCCGCCGGGGTGTCGATCCGCATGCTCGCGTGGCCTGTACCCGTCAGTCGCACCGCACGTACCTCCGATCGCGGGTCTTGCTGTCGGCACCGACGCTACCTGAAGCGCGGCGCGAACCGAGGCAGGGCCGACGCGCCGCCGACCCCGCGCTACCCCGCAACCCAGGCGTGCCAAACTAGTGCGCGAACATCCGAGTGGAAGGACCCGAACGTGGCTGGAAACGAGCCTGTTCTCTCGCCCGATCAGCTCAAGCCGACCAACCGGCGTAAGGCTCGCATCGGCGCTGTGTCGGCGATCGTCATCCTTCTGCTCATGACCATCGGTAACCACAAGGGCAACACCGAGAACTACTTCATGTACGGGCTCGCCGGCCTCATCGTGGTCGTTCTCGTCGGCGACTGGGTGCTGCGCCGCAACGGCCTGCGCGACTGACGTCCGCCCGCTGCCGGCCTGCCGCTGACGCAGGCCGGCGCGTTGCCGGTCTCATCCGCCAGTCTCAGCCACCGCTGCCGGCCGGCTTTGGCACGTTCTTGGGCACGGCCGTCACCGGCATCGCCCAACCCACCTCGCCGTACATCCGCACCTCCCACCAGGGCGGCAGCGTCCCGCGGCACAGCGCTTCCCCGCCGGCGCACACGACCGCGTCCACCCGAGGCGGGTTGGCAGGGTGGTTCGGCAACATCGACTGCATCGCGAAAAGCCGACGATCGCTCAGCAGCAGCCACCACGGGTACTCCCAGGTGTCGTTGCTCTGGATGATCCCGACGTACTCCGCCCCCGAGGCCCGGATCGCATCGGCCACCGCGGTGTACTGATCCGCCCACTCGGGGCGCTGAACGAATCGCCCATGCCAGTCATCGAGCACGAACACCGACTGCGCGCCGACGAGCCGCCGCGGCCACCCGTACAGCGCCGACAGCGCGCCCGCCACGCCCCCGACCATCAGGACGGCGGTCAGGAAGCCCGCGAGCAGGGCATGAGCCCGGCGGCGCGGAATACGGGCCCGCCTGACCTCCGAGCCGAACGCCGCCGAGAGCATCAGCCCGGCCAACGGCGCCGCGAGGACGACCAGGTACAGGAACAGCCGGTTGCCCCACGGCTGCCACTTCACCATCGAGGTGTGCAGCACCAGGCCGACAAGCACGGCCATGGCGTACGCCCGGCGACGACCGGCTGTCCGACCGGCTGTCCGAGCGGCTGTCCGAGCGGCCCCGCCCAGCGCTGGCCGGACGAGACACACGACGGCTCCGAAAATCATGATCAGGGCCTGAACCGGGTACGCCGCCTTGTCCTCGGACGGGTACCACGCCACGCTGGGGAATGCCGTGTTGTCGAACGTGATGGCCGGGTCGGACGGGTCGACGCCGAGTGCGTGCGCCACGGCTTCGACCCCGGCGGCCGTCCAGTCGCTCAGGAACGGCACCGGCGTGTCGAGGAGGGTCTGCGCCTGCCGCGCCGCGTTGACGACGAGCGCCGGCGGATCGTGGCGCTGCATGGTGATCGAGCTCCGGAGGTACTCCGGACCGAGCGGGTGGCCGAACTCGCTGTACACCCGCCAGACGTACGGACCCGTCATCGCGGCGGCGATGCCCAGGATGACCAGCGTGGCGGCGGCCAGGCCGGCGGCAGCTCGGGTCGTCCTGCCGGCGGCAGCCCCTCGGCGCAGCCGGGCGAGACCCCACCACAGCAGCAGCGGCGCGGCCGCGAACAGGCCGGTCTGCTTCGTCAACGCGATCAGCCCGGTGGCCACGCCGAGCAGCACCACGGTCGCCGGCCCGGTCAACAGCGCCGGCACGGCCTTCTCGGGCTTCTCCTGGCGGCCGACTCCGTCGAGCGCGAGCGTTGCGAGACATGCCACCCAGCCGGCCACGACCAGGTCGGTCTGGGTGCTGCTCGCCTCCAGTACGACCGCCGGCGTGCTCGCCAAGACGAACGCGGCCAGCAGTTGGGCCCGGCGACCTCCACCGAGCTGCCGGGTGACCCGGGTGAGCGCGAGCAGCGCGACGACGCCGGCCGACCACTGCAACAGCCCGTACAGCGCGTCGCCACCGGTGAGCAGACGAAGGTGCAGCAGAACGTACTCGGCACCGGGCGCGTACGTGACCTGGCGGTGGATGCGCACCGGGTAGAAGTCGACGTCGTGCTGCGCCGCCCAGTGCTCAATCTTGGGCAGGTGGTAGGTCTGCGAGTCGTACGTGTTGGGCGGCGAGGCGAGCGCGAGCACCAGTTCGGCCAGCACCAGGGCGGCAACCGCCACACCGACCGTACGTTCGACGCGGGTCAGCCCGTGCCAGCGCTCGATGAGCGGTGTCCGGGGCTCCGCGCCGCCCGGGTGAGCGCGCCGGCGCCGCCAACCGGCGGCGACGCCGGTGACGACGAGGGCCAGCAGCCAGCTGAGCGCCACTCCGGACGTGGTCAGCCAACCCTGGCTGGACAGCACCTCGACGCTCACCACGGCGTACCCGCCGAAGACCACGGCGGTACGCGCGAGCGTCAGGCGGCCGGCTGCGGCCACCGGATTACGGGGCCGCAGCGCGTACGCGAGCAGAAGAACGGTGCCCGCTGGCAGCAGGAGCAGCGGGAAGAGCTGTGGGATCACCTGTTATCGCCGGCGGGCCAGGATGTCCCGTACCTCCTTCAGCGCCGCATCCACCTCGGCTTCGAAATAACCGCCGGGCACCAGGCTGAACTGGGAGGGATCCAGTTCCGCTTCGGTCAGCGGCGCGGGCCCGCGGCCCACCATCGCGTTGACGACGGTCTCGAAGAGGCGGTCGACCTGCACCCGGTCGTACCCGCTGCCGAAACGGCGCAACTGGAACGTGCGGCGCAACTGGTCGATGTGGGCGACCTCCGGCGGCATGGACGGCGCCGGCGGGGCGACCGGGGGGTAGCTCCGGTCGTACCCGCTGTCCGGCATCCGGATCTCGGTGGTCATCTCACTCTTGCCGTGGCGGCCCGGCTCAAAGGGGTCGCCGTAGCCGCCGCTGAACCGGGTCGGCTCGTCGTACGGGCCGTAGGCGCCGGGCGGCGGGCCGGGCGGCACCGGCGCGACCGGTCGCTGCGTCATCGGCGGAGGCGCCATGGGCGGAGGCGTCATCGGCGGCGCCATCATCCGGTCGTCACGAACCGGCGGCGGCGCCATCCGGTCCGGCATCGCCATGCGGTCGGGAGCCTGCGGTGCGCGTGGCTCGCGCCCGTAGGCCGCGTTGCGCTCCGCAAACTCCGCGAGCTGCCGCTCGACCCGGTCGAGATGCAGGTCAACCTGCCACTCGTCATATCCGCCGAACCGCACGCGGAAGACGACGTCGTGCACCTCCTCGGCGGAGACCGAGGCGTCCCCCAGCGGCTCACCCGCGAGCGTCGCTTCGACCCGGTCGAGGAACGCGTCCACCTCGTCGACCTTGTATCCGCGACGCAGCGCCTTACGCCGGAACCGCTGACCCTGACTCGTCACCGTGTCTCCTCGCTAGCTGCGCTGAGCTGCCCCATGCTCACTGCAACCCGTGTCTCGCGACTGCGGGGCTCGCTTCGCTCGACCCTGGCGCTCACTGTTCCACCTCCGAAGCCGCGAGTTGCCCGCAGGCCCCATCGATTTCGCGGCCCCGGGTGTCGCGGACCGTGGTCGGAACTCCGGCCGCGCGAAGCCGCCGGACAAACTCACGCTCGACCGGCTTCGGGCTCGCGTCCCATCGGCTTCCCGGAGTCGGGTTGAGCGGAATGAGATTGACATGAGCGAGCCTGCCCGACAAGAGCTCCCCGAGGAGATCCGCGCGCCAGGGGTGATCGTTCACGTTTTTGATCATCGCGTACTCGATGGAGACCCGGCGGCCCGTCTGCTCCGCGTACGCCCACGCGGCGTCGAGCACCTCGGCGACCTTCCAGCGCTGGTTCACCGGTACGAGTTCGTCACGCAACTCGTCGTCGGGTGCGTGCAGCGACAACGCCAGGGTCACCGCCAGCCCCTCTTCGGTCAGCCGGCGGATAGCCGGCACCAGGCCGACGGTGGAGACCGTGATGTGGCGCTGGGACAGGCCGAGCCCGTCCGGCGCCGGATCGGTCAGGCGCCGCACCGCGCCGATCACGCGCGGGTAGTTGGCCAGCGGCTCGCCCATACCCATGAACACCACGTGGGACAGTCGCGGGGGCGAACCCGGGATCGCACCGCTCGCCGCGACAGCCGCAAACGAGACGACCTGATCGACGATCTCGGCGGTCGACAGGTTACGGGTCAGCCCCGCCTGTCCCGTGGCGCAGAACGGACAGGCCATGCCACAGCCGGCCTGGCTGGAGATGCAGACCGTGACCCGGTCGGGGTAGCCCATCAGGACGCTCTCGACGAGCGAGCCGTCGTGCAGCCGCCAGAGCGTCTTGCGGGTCGCGCCGTCGTCACAGGCCAACTCCCGCACGGGCGTCAGCAACTGGGGCAGCATCGCCCCGGCGATGCGGGCCCGACTGGCAGCGGGCAGGTCGGTCATGGCGGCGGGATCACGCACGAGCCGGCCGAAGTAGTGGGTCGAGACCTGGCCGGCGCGGAACTCCCGCTCCCCCAGGTCCGCGATAGCGGCCCGGCGTTCGGCGGGATCAAGATCGGCGAGATGGCGCGGCGGCATGGCGGCTCGGCGCCGCGGCGGCGCGTCGGCCTGCGGCGAGGAGCTTTCGATAATGGGAAGGGCTGTCATGGCCCCACCAGTGTTTCATGCCGGAGCCCGGAACGGCGGTGTCGAACGCCGGCCATGCCGGAAAGGCTCCCTACCTCACCCGGCCGGCCAGTTTGTGCGTCACTCACGTCACAGCCGGCGCGACGAAGGCGAGCACGGCGACCGCCGTCGGAGCAGCGAACAGGACGGAGTCCAGCCGGTCCATCAGCCCACCGTGGCCGGGCAGGAGGCTACTCATGTCCTTGATCCCCAGGTCACGTTTGATCAGCGACTCGGCGAGATCGCCGAGCACGCTGGCCGCGGACACCGCGACGCCGAACAGGACCCCGTACCACCAGGCCACGTCGAACATGAAGGGCAGCATCAGCGCGCCGCCGATCGCGGCGGCCAGCAGTGAGCCGGCCGTGCCCTCCCAGGACTTCTTCGGGCTGACCGATGGCGCCATCGGCCGCTTGCCAAAGAAGACGCCGGCGACATACCCACCCGTATCGGACAGCACAACGCCGACCAGGGCCGCCAGCACCCGCAGATAGCCATCCTCAGGGCGGGCCAGCAGTACCGCGAATCCGCCGAGGAACGGCACGTACACCGCGATGAGCAGGGCCGCCACAACATCGTGTTGATAGCCGGCGGGACCGTCGGCCAGCCGCCACACCAGTGCCGCGATCGCCGTCGCGATCAGTCCGAGGAGCAACGCCTCGGCCCCTCCGTACCAGGCCAGGCCAGCCATCGCCAGACCACCGGCGATCAGCGGGACCATCGGCGGGCGTACCCCGCGGGCCCCGACCGCGCGCACCATCTCCCACGTGGCGACGACGATTGCGACAGCGACCACCCCGAGGAACGCGGGCGGCCACAGTACGAGCGACGCGACCACGACCGCGCCGAGAGTCACGCCGACGCCGATCGCAGCGCGCAGGTTGCGCCCGGCGCGCCCCTTGGGCTTCGCCGGCTCCTGTGCCGGCGAAGCCTCGTCGACGTCGGCCGCCTCCACCGGCCTTGCCTCGTCCGGGTGGCCGGGACTGGCTGCTGACACCGGGGGCAGCTCCGAGGTGGCTTCTGACACCGGGAGCAGCTCCGAGGTGGCTTCCGGACTCCCCTGAGCCGCCTCGGTATACCCCGGGCGCACGCCCGACCACGGATAGTCGGGCACTTCACCCCCCTCAGGCGCCGCGTGTCGACCCCGCTCCCGCGGGGCGGGGTCGGCGTCCAGGTGAAGCCCTAGGTCACGCTCCGTCTCCGGCGAACCGTTGGACGGCAAATCCCGGTACGTGTCGGACGCGGCATCGAGGTGCCGCGCCCGCTGCCGACGCGGGTGGGAATCATCGTGGCCGCGATCAGACGCATCGGGCCAGCCCGGAGAATCGAGGTGCGTCATCAGACCTCGAGCAGCTCGGCTTCCTTGTGCTTGACTACCTCGTCGACGTTCGCCACGTACTTGTGGGTGAGGTCATCGAGCTCCTTCTCCGCCCGGCGCACCTCGTCCTCGCCCGCCTCGCCATCCTTGATCAGGCGTTCGAGCTCTTCCTTGGCCTTGCGCCGAACGTTGCGGATCGCGACCTTGGCCTCTTCGCCCTTGTGGCGGGCGACCTTGGTCATGTCGCGCCGCCGCTCCTCGGTCATCTGCGGCAGCACGATACGCAGCTGCGTTCCCTCGTTGTTCGGGTTTACACCGAGGTCGGAGTCGCGGATCGCCTTCTCCATGGCGTGCAGCTGCGAGTTGTCGTACGGCTTGATGATCGCCATGCGGGGCTCCGGCACGGCGATCGAGGCCATCTGGGGCAGTGGCGTCGGCGTACCGTAGTAGTCAATGACGATCTTGGCGAACATCGCCGGGGTGGCCCGACCGGTCCGGATCGTCGCGAACTCCTCCTTGGCGAAAACGATCGCCCGGTCCATCTTCTCCTCGGCCTCGAAGAGTGTCTCGTCGATCACGTACTCCGTCGCCTCCTTCGTTCATGGGCCTCATCAGCCCGTCGGCCTACCGACCTCACGCTGCCGTGATGAGCGTTCCGATCCTCTCACCAATGACGGCGCGAATGATGGTGTCAGCACCCTCGGCCCCAAAAACGAGCATGGGTAGCCGGTTTTCCATGCACAAGCTGAACGCGGCGGCGTCCACCACCCGCAGGCCCCGGCGCAGCGCCTCCTCGAACGTGACCGTGTCGAGCTTGATCGCGCTGGGGTCGGTGCGTGGATCCGCGGTGTACACGCCGTCGACGCCGTTCTTACTCATCAGGACCGCGTCAGCGTGAATCTCAAGTGCGCGCTGGGCAGCGACGGTGTCGGTGGAGAAGTACGGCATCCCGGCGCCGGCACCGAAGATCACCACGCGCCCCTTCTCCAGGTGGCGGATCGCCCGGCGCGGGATGTACGGCTCGGCGACCTGGGCCATGTGAATCGCGGACTGCACCCGGGTGTCGATGGCCTCCTTCTCCAGGAAGTCCTGGAGGGCGAGGCAGTTCATCACGGTGCCGAGCATTCCCATGTAGTCGGCGCGGGCCCGGTCCATGCCGTGGCGCTGCAGTTCGGCCCCGCGGAAGAAGTTGCCCCCACCGATGACGACCGCGACCTGGACGCCCTTGCGGACAACCGTGGCGATCTGAGCGGCGATGGACTGGATGACGGTGGGGTCGACGCCGACCGCGCCACCGCCGAAGACCTCACCTGACAGCTTGAGCACCACCCGACGGGGGCGCGCCTGATCGCCTCCGGCATAGGCGGGTACGGCCAACTCGGCGGCGTTCGTCATCGGGAGCCCTTCCGTGTAGTTCGTTGTGTCGCGCCCGGCGGATTGAGGCACGCGCTCAACGGTCCGGGGTTTACGACGAGGGGGCCGCGGCGGTCCTGCACGGACACCGGCGACCCCCTCGCTGCGCTGGCCTTTGAGGCCTCAGGCCTGGCCCACCTCGAAGCGGACGAAGCGCGTCACGGTGATACCCGCTTCGTCGAGAATCTGGCGGACGGTCTTCTTCTGGTCGGTGACCGACGGCTGCTCGACGAGGACGAAGTCCTTGAAGAACGCGTTGACCCGACCCTCGATGATCTTCGGCAGAGCCTGCTCGGGCTTGCCCTCCTCGCGGGCGGTCTGCTCGGCGATACGCCGCTCGGACTCGACCACGTCGGCGGGCACCTCGTCACGGGTCAGGAACTTCGGCCGCATCGCGGCGATCTGCATCGCCACCGCCCGGGCGTCGTCGGCGCGGGCCTCGTCGGCCGCGCCGCCGGCACCGGCGAACTCAACCGCGACACCGACCTGCGGCGGCAGGTCGGGGCTCTTGCGGTGCATGTAGACCGCGATCTGGCCGTCGATCACCGCGAAGCGGTTGACCACGAGCTTCTCACCGATCTTGGCCGACTCGGACTCGACCGTCTCGGCGACCGTACGGCCGTCGCCCAGCTTGGAGTTGAGCAGCGCCTCGAGGTCGGCCGGCCGGGTCGCGTCGATGTGGCCGACGATCCGGTCGGCCAGCGCGACGAAGTCGGAGTTCTTGGCCACGAAGTCGGTCTCGCAGTTGAGCTCCAGCAGCGCCTGGCCGGCGTGCGCCACCAGACCCTGAGCAGTGGTGCGGCCGGCGCGCTTGCCGACGTCCTTCGCACCCTTGATGCGCAGGAGCTCGACAGCCTTGTCGAAGTCGCCCTCAGACTCCTGCAGGGCCTTCTTGCAGTCCATCATGCCGGCGCCGGTGAGGTCGCGGAGCCGCTTGACGTCTGCGGCGGTGAAGTCGGACATTGCTCTCTCTCGGTTCAGACGTGGGTGGGCGACGGTTCAGGGCTCCGCGCGGCAACAACGTCGCGCCGCGACTGGGCCCAGCGCTGCCGCGCACCGTCAGTGACGGTGCGCGGCAGCGGCCGATCAGGCCTGAGCGGACTCGGCGGGCGCGGCCGGAGCGGCCTCGGCGGGCGCGGCCTCGGTGGACGCCGCGGCGTCGGATCCCTGCAGCAGCTCGCGCTCCCACTCGGCCAGCGGCTCGTCGGTGCCGACCGCACCGGCCTCCGGCTTCTCGTCGGCCCGGCGAGCCTTGCCAGAACGGGCGATCAGGCCATCGGCGACGGCGTCGGCGATCACGCGGGTGAGCAGCGCCGCGGAGCGGATGGCATCGTCGTTACCCGGGATCGGGAAGTCGACCTCGTCCGGGTCGCAGTTGGTGTCGAGCACCGCGATCACCGGGATGCCCAGCTTACGGGCCTCGTCGACGGCGATGTGCTCCTTCTTGGTGTCGACGATCCAGACCGCGGCCGGGGTCTTCTGCATGTCCCGCAGGCCACCCAGGGTCCGGGTGAGCTTGATCTTCTCGCGGGACAGCTGCAGGGTCTCCTTCTTGGTGAAGCCCTGCGCCTGGCCGGTCTGCTCGATCGACTCCAGCTCCTTCATGCGCTGCAGCCGCTTGTACACCGTCTGGAAGTTGGTGAGCATGCCGCCCAGCCAGCGGTGGTTGACGTAGGGCATGCCGACCCGCGCCGCCTGCTCGGCGATCGCCTCCTGGGCCTGCTTCTTGGTGCCCACGAACATGATGCTGCCGCCCTCGGCGACCGTGGTGCGCACGTAGTCGTACGCCTTCTCGATGTAATCGAGCGTCTGGCGCAGGTCGATGATGTAGATACCGTTGCGCTCGGTGAAGATGAAGCGCTTCATCTTCGGGTTCCAGCGGCGGGTCTGGTGCCCGAAGTGGACACCGCTTTCCAGCAGCTGGCGCATGGTCACGACGGCCATGTGTAATGCTCCTTGAGTTGCCCTGGTTGTCACGGGGGCCGGGCGGCCCGCCGTCCTGGCGCCCGGTCACCAGCCGCGACTCACCCGACCTCAATTGAGCATCGGGACCAGGGCGGCCGCCGCCTCGGACCGTCAGCCGGGTAGACGGCTGAGCGGTGAGGAGGGCGCGCGAGGTCGACCACCTGTCGTGGTCGCCAGTCGTTGAGTGTACGCCGAGTTGCGATGGACGCCCGCCCCGCCCACCCAATCGGGCCGACCTAGGGGAAGTTGTGCCTATTTCGTCCCAGTTTCCCCTGAATCGACATGTCGACAGGGCGCGGATAAGGCAGTCGCTCGACAGGGCGCGAGTCAGGCGGCTGCGAGTCCGGCCGTGACGAACAGGGTCAGCGCCACCGGCAGGTACACCAGCGGCGGACGCAGCCACACCCGCAGGCCGGTGCCGGGGGCGGCCGCAACACCTCTGAATAGGCCGTACAGGCCGACGCCGAACATCGGCAGCCCGACCACGAGGAACGCGCTGGCGATCGAGTCGCCGACCCGGACGTTCGAGGTCAGAAACGCCGACGCCAGCAGACGCAGCGCCATCAGCTCGAACAGCACGGTGACCGCCACGATGGCGACCGCCATGCCCGGCCGCTGCGACCGGTAGACCCCGTCGCCGAGCTGTCCAGCCCCACCCGACGGCCGCCGTAGCGCGGATCGGTCGATCGGCTCCGTGGAGCGCCGCATCGCCTGCGTCTCTTCTGCTTGGTCCCCGCCCCAGGCACCACTGGAGGCCGGGCGGGGGTCACCGGAGACCGGGCGGGCGTCACCGGCCGGCGGTTGGTAGCCGGAAGGCTGCGGCGCGCCGGCTCCGGTGAGGTACGGCAGGCTGGACGTGGGTGCCGTATGGGCCGCGGCGGGGGCCGCCGGAGGCTCTGGGGCGTACGCGGGTGGCGCGTACGACTCAGGCACCGGGTGCGCGTACGGCTCAGGCACATACGCCTCGGGAGCCCCGGGCGGGGCCGGCGGCGTGTACGACTGCGGCGATTGCGGCTCCCCGGGGCGCGGGGCGAGCGGCATGGCCAGGACGGCGGCGCCGTCGGTTGGCCGCAGACCGCTTGAACTACCCCATTCGGGCTCGTGGCCCGGTCCGTCGAACTCGTCCGGAGAAACTTTGCGATGTGCATCCACGAGTCCGCACGGTAGGCGACGCTGGCAACCGACCGCCAGGATCCTCGCCACACACGCACCCGGCCGCATGCCCTCTCGTCCGGCCGTTTGAATGCTGGCGGCGGCGCTGCTCCCCCTAGGCTCATGCCATGGTCACGGACCCGCTCGTCGCCCGGATGCGCCCCTTCGGCACCACGATCTTCGCGGAGATGTCCGCCCTCGCGGCGCGTACCGACTCGGTCAACCTCGGTCAGGGCTTCCCGGACACCGACGGCCCGCCCGAGATGCTCGAGGCGGCGGTGCGCGCGATCCGCGAGGGCCGCAACCAGTACCCGCCGGGTCCGGGCATCCCGGAACTGCGGGCGGCGATCGCCGCACACCAGCGAGAGTTCTGGGGCCTGGGCTACGACCCGGACAGCGAGGTACTGGTCACCGCCGGCGCGACCGAGGCCATCGCGGCGGCGGTCCTGGCGCTGTGCGAGTCGGGTGACGAGGTGGTGTGCTTCGAGCCGTACTACGACTCGTACGCCGCGTCGATCGCCCTCGCCGGGGCGGTGCGGCGACCGGTGACCCTGCGGCCGGCACCGGACGGCGGCTACGGCTTCGACCCGGATGAGCTGCGGGCGGCTTTCGGTCCGCGTACCCGTGTGGTTCTGCTCAATTCGCCGCACAACCCGACAGGGAAGGTCTTCACCGCCGACGAACTGGCACTGGTCGCTTCGCTGTGCGTGGAGCACGACGCGGTCGCGGTCACCGACGAGGTGTACGAGCACCTGGTCTTCGACGGCGCCCACGTCCCGCTCGCGGGGCTGCCCGGGATGCGGGAGCGCACGGTGCAGATCTCGTCGGCGGGAAAGACCTTCTCGTGTACGGGCTGGAAGGTCGGCTGGGCGTGCGGCCCGGCGCCGCTGGTCTCCGCCGTGCTGCGGGTCAAACAGTTCCTCACGTTCGTCAACGCCGGCCCGCAACAGCCGGCGGTGGCGGTCGCGCTCGGCCTGCCGCGCTCTTACTACGACGGCTTCCGGGATTCCTTGCGCGACAAGCGGGACCGGCTGTGTCTTGGTCTCTCCGACGCCGGCTTCGACGTGCTGCGGTCGGACGGAACGTACTTCGTGACGGCCGACATCACACCGCTCGGCGGCACCGACGGGGTGGAGTTCTGCCGGTCGCTTCCCGAGCGGTGCGGGGTCGTGGCGGTACCGACGCAGGTCTTCTACGACGACGTTTCGGCGGGCAGGCAGCTGATCCGGTTCGCGTTCTGCAAGCGGGACGAGGTACTCGACGAGGCAGTTGCCCGCCTGCGGAAACTCTCCGACGCATAACAGATCGCCGGCGCGGACGCGACCCCGTCCACAGCCACCCTCGCTGTCCACATCTAGATCTTGAGTGGCTTGTCCGTCGGCGCCCCGGCGCCGATCGTCCTACGCCATGACGCAAGCAAAGGACGCGGTCGGGGCGTACGGCGAACGGGTGGCGTGCGCGCACCTGGTCGAGCAGGGCATGGTCGTGCTCGACCGCAACTGGCGGTGCCGCAGCGGCGAGATCGACCTGATCCTGCGGGACGGATCCGATCTGGTCTTCTGCGAGGTCAAGACCCGGCGCGGCGACCGGTTCGGCACGCCGGCCGAGGCGGTGGACGCGGCAAAGGTACGGCGCCTGCGCCGGCTGGCCGCGCAATGGCTGGCCCAGGCCGGTCTGCGGGTGCCGACCGTGCGCTTCGACGTGGTGAGCGTCGTACCCCAGCCCGCCGGCGCGGCCCGGGTCGAGCATGTACGCGGGGCCTTCTAGATGGGGTACGCGAAGGTCCACTCCGTCGCGCTGCTCGGCGTCGCCGGCGAGGTCGTCGTCGTCGAGGCGCACCTGGCCACCGGCCTCCCGGGCATGGTCGTATCCGGGCTGCCCGATGCCGCTCTCGTCGAGTCCCGCGACCGGGTCCGATCCGCGATCGTGAACTCCGGCGAGTCCTGGCCCCAGCAGCGCATCACCGTCAACCTGCTCCCGGCCCACCTGCCCAAGCACGGTTCCGGCTTCGATCTGGCCGTCGCGGTCGCCGTACTCGCCGGCGCCGGTGTCGTACCGGTCGATCTACTGCGCCGCGCGGCCCTGCTCGGCGAGCTCGGCCTCGACGGCACGGTCCGGCCGACCCGCGGGGTGCTGCCCGCCGTGCTCGCCGCCGCCCGATCGGGCCTGGAGCAGGTCGTCGTCCCCGTCGCCAACGCCGCCGAGGCGAGCCTCGTACCCGGGGTGACCGTCCGGGCCGCCGGCTCCCTGCGCGAACTCGTCGCCTTCGCCCGCGACGGCGTACCGCTGCGCACCCCCGCGCCGACACCGGCGGTCGAGCTGCCGCCGGGGCCGGACCTCGCCGACGTGCTCGGTCAGGAGCGCGGGCGCCGCGCCATCGAGCTGGCCGCCGCCGGCGGGCACCACCTCGCGCTCTTCGGCCCGCCCGGGGCGGGCAAGACGATGCTGGCCCAGCGCCTGCCGACCATCCTGCCGCCACTGGACGACGAGGCCGCGCTCGAAGTGACTGCCGTGCACTCCATCGCCGGCACGCTGCCGGCCGGCAGCCCGTTGATCCGCCGGCCGCCGTTCCAGGCGCCGCACCACACCGCGACCATGCCGTCCCTCGTCGGCGGTGGCTCGGGAATCGCCCGGCCGGGCGCGCTGAGCCTCGCCCACCGCGGGGTGCTCTTTCTGGACGAAGCCCCCGAGTACAACCGCGGCGTCCTCGACGCGCTGCGCCAGCCGCTGGAAGACGGCGAGGTCCGCCTGCTCCGCTCCGGCGGCGAGACCCGCTACCCGGCCCGGGTCCAGCTCGTCCTCGCCGCGAACCCGTGCCCGTGCGCGCGACCGGAAGGCGACCAGCAGTGTGACTGCGGTCGACTGACGCGCAGACGCTATCTCGGTAAGTTGTCCGGTCCACTGCTCGACCGCGTCGACCTGCAGGTGACGCTGCTTCCCGTCGCCTCTTCCGCCCTCCTGGCAGACCGCGTGACGGCGGAGAGCTCGGCCACGGTCGCGGCGCGGGTGGCCGCGGCCAGGGCGGCCGCCGCAGCCCGGTGGGCTGGCGTAACCGCCTGCAACACGGGTACGCGCGCTACCTGCAACGCCGACGTGACCGGAGCCGCGCTGCGCGACCACCGCTGGCGGCTGCCGCGCCCGGTCACCCGCGTCCTGGCGAAGGCGCTCGACCGGGGCGAACTGTCGGCGCGCGGCTACGACCGGGTCATCAAGGTCGCCTGGTCGATCGCCGACCTGGACGGCCGGCAGCGACCCGACACCGGTGACGTGACCGAAGCTCTCGAACTACGGAGGGGGACCCTGCTGTGACGGCTACCGACGAGATCCGGCTGGCCCGGGTGGCGCTGGGTTGCCTGGCCGAGCCGGGCAACCGGGAACTGGGTGTCCTGGTCCGGCAGGTCGGGCCGGCGGAGGCGCTCGACCGGCTCCTGAAGGGGTACGTCTCCGAGCGACTCGCCGAGGCGGCGCGACTGCGACTGAGCGACATCATCGACGCGCCGGACCTGGCTCGGGGGCTGCTCGACAGCGCCGACCGGATGGGCGCCAGGGTGGTCACCCCCGAAGACCACGAGTGGCCGGCACAGCTCGACGACCTGGCCCGCATCAGCCGGGCCTCCGACGGCCGCGCGGTTGACCGGGACACCGACCCTCCCCAATGCCTGTGGGTACGCGGCGACGCCCCGCTCAACGAGGCGTTCACCCGGTCCGTGGCCATCGTCGGCGCCCGAGCCGCCAGCAACTACGGCACGTACGTCGCCACCGAGATGTCGCATGGGCTCGCGGAACGCGGCTGGACCGTGGTCTCCGGTGGAGCGTTCGGCATCGACGCGGCCGCGCACCGTGCCGCGCTCGCCGCCGACGGGTTGACCGCGGCCATCCTCGCGTGCGGCGTCGACCGGCCGTACCCGCTCGGCCACGCCAACCTCTTCGACCGCATCGCCGAGACGGGGTTGCTCATCAGCGAGTGGCCGTTCGGCTCCGCCCCGCATCGGCTGCGGTTCCTCGTCCGCAACCGGGTCATCGCCGCCGTGACCCGGGGCACGGTGATGGTCGAAGCCGGCGGCCGCAGTGGGGCCCGCCAGACGCTCGGGCGGGCTCGTGCTCTCGGCCGCGCGGTGATGGCGGTGCCCGGCCCGGTCACCAGCGCCATGTCGGTCGGCTGCCACGCCGAGCTACGGGAGGAGGGCACCCGGCTGGTCAACAACTACAGCGAGATCCTGGAGGAGGTGGGCCGGATCGGTGACGACCTCGCGCCGCCGCCACGGGGACCTGACCGTCCACATGACACGCTCGATCCACTCGCAACGCAACTGCTCGACGCCGTGCTGCCGCGCAAGGCGCGTACCGCCGAAGAGATCGCCGCAGCGGCCGGGGTGAGCGGCCGAGACGCCCGCCGTACGCTGCCCACGCTGGTCGACGCCGGATTTGTCGTCGAGCACGGCAGCGGGTACCGGCTGGCGCCGACACCGTCCTCGTGCGAACCGCCGGCGGCGGGACGGTGGCCGGCTCCGTGATTTCGCTCATGCCATCGATATAGGTCGGCGTCCGCCGGCGCCGCGACCCGGCGCTGCCGGCGCTGGGCCAGGTCGTCGATCGCGGCCCAACCATCAGGCCGTCCACCTGGGACGATCTGCGCCTGCAAGCACCCGGACGCAATCGGCCGATGCACGTGCCACCCGACGAGCGACACAATTCCGGCAGTGGATTTCACCACAAACGATGGAGCCGAGACGTTTTCCGGCCACGCACGCGGGTAGAGCCCGTTCACCTCAATCTACGAGGAGGCCGGTCGAAATGAACTCCTTCGTCGTTGTCCGCCTCGACGGCGCCGCACTCGTGTGGACCGACTGGACGCTCAACGGCACCGTCGCCCCCGAGCTGTACCGGGTCCTGCAGGAACTGCTGGACACCGGGGCCAAACCGGTGGTCATCGACCTCGTCGAGGTCCCGTCCATCGACAGCTCAGCCGTCGCCGTACTCGCCGCCGCCGCCGTACGAGCCGGCCAACTCGGCTTCGGTCTTGAACTGCGCCTGCCCGGGGGGCATGCCATACCGGTGCGCGACGCCGCACAGCTACGCAGCGCGCTCATGCTGGCGTACCCGACCGCCGCCTGAGGTTCAGTCCGTCCGCACCCGCACGGTGTACGACTGTGCGGCCACCTCGGCGGGCTCCCACGGGCGGCGCAGGTGTGCCCGGACCACCCCCGGCTCGTCGACCCGCAGCACGACAAGCCGGTCACCCGGGGCACCCGGATACGTCGACGCCGGCG
This sequence comes from Planosporangium flavigriseum, assembly GCF_011947225.1. Classification (GTDB taxonomy): domain Bacteria; phylum Actinomycetota; class Actinomycetes; order Mycobacteriales; family Micromonosporaceae; genus Planosporangium; species Planosporangium flavigriseum. The sequence continues at coordinate 243,342 of NZ_JAATVW010000003.1, forward strand.
GCAACACCCGATCGTCGACGACCGCCATACCCGCCGGCGGGTCCAGCTCCCAGCGGTACCCGGTCGACACGTTCTGCGGCAGCACCACTTCGAGGGTCTCGCCACGCGGGACAACGACGGTCGAGCCGTCGTCAGCCGGGCCAACGCGAAAGGTCACGGGCGCCGTCCTCCCCGCCGGCGGCTCGGGGTAACGGAATCAACCTCGGTGGACCGGTCGTCTCCCGTACCACCAGCCTGGTCGGCACCACGACGTCGATGGGGTGCACCTTCGCACTACCGGTCAACGCCTCCAGCAGCATCGACGCGGCCAGCCGCCCCTCCGCCACAGCGGGCTGCGCCACCGTCGTCAGGCCGAGTACGGCCGACAGCTCGTGATCATCGATGCCGATGACGCTGATGTCGGTGGGCACGCGGAGGCCGTACTCGCGCAGGGTGCGCATCGCGCCCATGGCCGTCTCGTCGCAGGCGGCGAACACCGCGGTCGGCGGATCGCCACGCCGTAGCAGTTCGGCCATGCCGCGGGCACCACCGTCGATGGTAAATCCGGCCTCGACCTCAAGCGCTTCCTCGGGCTGCAGGCCGGCCGCGCACAGCGCCTGCCGGTACCCGGCCGTCCGGTCGATGTGGACGTTGGAGGCGAACTCGTCGTGTGCGTCGCCGGCGAGGTGGGCGATTCGCCGATGTCCCAGCGCGATGAGATGTTCCGTAGCGGCCCGGGCCGCGGCCTGATCATCGATACACACGCTGCCCCATCCGGGCTGCCGGCCGCCGACGACGACGATCGGCAGGCCGAGCCGGTCGAGCGCCGCATCGTCCTCGGCCGTACGCGGCACGCAGGCCAGGATCAGCGCGTCGACTCGTTTGTGCAGCCCGGAGCCGTGAAAGAGCCGTCTGGTCGCGGCCTGCCGACCGGCGAGGTTGAACAGCAGCACGTCATGACCGGAGGCGCGCAGGACCTCCTCGGCGGCGTCGACCAGGGTGGCGAAGTACCACCGGGTGACCCGTGGCACCACCACCCCGACCGAACCGCTACGCCCGCCGGCGAGCCGGGACGCGCTCGGCGACGCGACGTAGCCGAGCTCGGCCGCCGCGGACAGCACCCGGTCCCGGGTCTTCGGAGTCACCATCGGAAGCCCGCGCAGGGCGCGTGACACGGTGGCCGTGGAGACCCCGGCCAACCGTGCCACGTCGTCGATTTTGGCCATTACCGCCTCTCGCCGACCCGCGCCGGCGACTCAGCCCTTGACGCTGCCGGTGAGCAGTCCACGGACGAAGTAACGCTGCAGCGACAGGAAAACGATCAGCGGGATGATCATAGAGACGAACGCTCCGGACGTCAGCCGCTGCCACTCGTTACCGCGAGTGCCCGCCAACTGGGCCAGCCGTACCGTCATGGGGGCCGACTCTGCGTTGCCGCCGGCAAAGATCAGCGCGACCAGCAGGTCGTTCCACACCCACAGGAACTGGAAGATCGCCAGCGCCGCGATCGCGGGTGTGATGAGCGGCAGGACGATGTTGCGGAAGATCATCGCGTGCGTGGCGCCGTCGACGCGGGCCGCCTCCATGAGGTCACCCGGCAAGCTGGACATCGCATTGTGCAGCAGGAAGATGGCGAACGGCAGCGCGAAGCAGGTGTGCGCCAGCCAGACCGCCATGAACCGGTCGACCCCCTGCGGCGCCCAGGCCGGCAGCAGGGTGAGGCCGCCGATCGAGACACCGGTCGAGATCAGCTTCAGCAGCGGCACCAGCGCCATCTGCAGCGGCACGATCTGCAGCGCGAAGATCAGGATGTAAAGCCAGTCGCGGCCCCGGAACCGCATCCAGGCCAGCGCGTACGAGGCGAACGCCGCGAACGCGATCGGGAACAGCACCGACGGAATCGTGATGACCAGCGAGTTGACGAAGTAGCTGGCGAGCTGACCCGACGACGACGAGGTGCCGAACAGCACCTCGTTGTAGTTGTCCAGGGTCAGTTGCGGGTTGCTGAAGAACGTCCACCAGCCCGTCGTCTTGATGTCGTTCTCCGGGCGGAACGATGAGATGAACAGCCCGAAGGTCGGGATCGTCCACAGGATCGCGATCAGGATCGACACGATGCTGGCGGTACGGCTGTTGAGCTTGCGGCGCACCCGCTTGACCGCGGAGTCGGGCTGGGCTTGGAGGGGCTCGGGCGCGATGATCGCGCCGGCACCTGCGGTGGCAGTCATCGGCCCTCCCGTTGGTGGCGCAGGGAACGAACCTGGTAGATCACGATCGGCAGAACAAGGACGAACAGGAAGACGGCCAGCGCGGATCCCCGCCCGGTCTGTCCGAAGCGGAACGCCTGGTCGTACATGCCGTTGGCGATGACGCTGGTGTCGAACTGACCACCCGTCATGGTGCGCACAATGTCGAAGACCTTCAGCGTGGCGATCGAGATGCTCACCACGACCACGACCAGCGACGACCGGATCGACGGCAGGGTGATCTGCCAGAACAACTGCCAGGCGTTGGTGCCGTCGATGCGAGCGGCCTCGATGATGTCCGCCGGAATTGCCTTGATGGCCGCGGACAGGATGACCATCGCGAAGCCGGCCTGGATCCAGACCATGACGATGAGCAGGAAGATCGTGTTGAGTGGCGGGTTGAGCAGGAACTGCTTCGGCTCACCGCCGAACCAGACGACGATCTGGTTGAGCAGACCGATCTGCTGGGCGTCCTTGTCGCCGCGGTAGGCGTACACGAACTTCCAGATGATGCCGGCACCGACGAACGAAATGGCCATCGGCATGAAGACCAGGGACTTCGCGAGCGACTCCAGACGGGCGCGGTCGACCAGGACGGCGTAGACGAGGCCGACGGTCGTCGCCAGGAGAGGCACCAGGAGGACCCAGATGAGCGTGTTGCGCAGGACGTGCAGGACGTCGGACTGCGAGAACATCCACGTGTAGTTGTCCAGGCCCACCCAGGCGCTGCTGTCACCGTTCTGGAACGACAGCCACGTGGTGCGGATGGCCGGAACGATCAGACCGACCGCCAGCAGCAGCACGGCTGGGGCGAGGAAGCCAAGGATCTGCCACCTCTCATGTCCCCGCTTGGGCGCCCGATCGATGAACAGCAGTAGGGCAGCGACCACGAGGCCGAATACCGCGAGGCCGACCAACAGTTGGATGAACTTGGGCTGCTCGGTCGCGAAGTCCATCTATCCCCTCCTCCCCTCGGGGTGATCCGGTGGTTTCCGGGGCGGCCGGTGCGAGGCCGGCCCCGGAAACCACCGAGGCGACTACTTCGGCCAGCTAGCCTCGATCTTGTCGAGAGCGGTCTTGGTGTCGGTGCCGTTGATCCAGTCGGTCATGCCCTTCCAGAACGACCCGGCGCCGACGGCGGCGGGCATCTGGTCGGAACCGTCGAAGCGGGCCACGGTGCTCGGGTCGTTCAAGATCTGCACCGAGAGCTTGTCGATCGGGTTCTGGACGTTGTTGACGTCTAGGCCCTTATTGGCCGAGACCCACGAGCCGAGCTTTGCGCGGCTGTTAGCGAAGTCGGCGCTCGCCAGGTACTCCTGGACCGCCTGCACCTCGGGACGGTCGGCGAAGGCGCCGACGAACTCGCCGGCCACCAGGACCGGCTTGCCCTTGCTGGCGTCAACCGCCGGGAAGTAGAAGGCGTACACGTCGCCGTCCTCGGCCACCTTCGTTCCCTTGGGCCACTGCGCGGCGTAGAACGAGGCCTGGCGGTGCAGCGTGCACTTGCCCTGCAGGATCGGCAGGCCCCCCTCCTGGAACGAGGTGGTCGCGATGCTCTTCACGCCACCGAAACTGGCGTTGACGAACTTCTCGTTCTTCAGAATCGAGCCGGCACGGTCGACGGCCGACGCCACCTTCGGGTCGTTGAACGGGATCTGATGGTTGACCCACTGGTCGTAGACGTCCGGCCCCTGGTCGCGGAGCATGATGTCCTCGATCCAGTCGGTCGCCGGCCAACCGGTCGCCTCACCGGACTCGATCCCGGCGCACCACGGCTTGGTGCCGGACGCCGCGATCTGGTTGCTGAGACCGATCAGTTCGTCCCAGGTCGTCGGGATCTTGTAGCCCTTCTCCTTGAAGGTCTTCGGCGAGTACCAGACGAAGGACTTGACGTTCGAACCGAGCGGCGCGCCGTAGAACTTGCCACCGGACGACCCGTATCCGATCCAGTCCTTGGACCAGTTCTTCGCCGCCTCCGCCTTGACCTTCTCCGGCGCCGGCTTGAGCTTGCCCGACTTGACGAAGCGGTTCATGAGGCCCGGCTGCGGGAAGAAGGCCAGGTCCGGGGCGTTACCGCCGTCCACCCGCACCTGGATCTGGGCCTCCATCTCGCCGCTGCCCTCATAAGCGATCTTGATGCCGGTACAGTCGGAGAACTTCTTCCACGCCTGCTCCAGCAGGTCCGCCTCGGTGTCACGGATCGTCGCGTAGATCGAAACGGTGGTGCCGTCGTGGCCCTGGTATTGCTTGAACGCGGCGCACTCCGCCGAATCCTTGTTGGCGTTGGAGCTCGTGCCGCTGGAGCATCCAGCGGCGCCGACGAGCGCCAAGCCGACCGCGCTGACGAGCACGAGCGCGCGGCGTCCACGTAACAGGACGGCCATGAACATGCCTCCTCGATGACAGACAAGTCCGGGCGCACGCCCGCGGCCCGGGTTGGGGTACATGCAAGCGTTTACATTGATGACTGTCCAGAGGATCACGTCGGCCTGCGATAACGATTCGGAAACCTGGCCACAACATTGACGCCTACCGTTATCCTTTCGTCCGATGTGCGGCAGTAAAGCCCGTCGGCGGCGCGCCGCCTTGACGAACCGGCACCGGTTCCGTGACCGTCAAGGCCGTGACCGCGCACCATCGCACCGAGGAGTCGCACGCCAACCTGCCCGAGGCGATGCGGGAGGCGGTCGATGCGTTCGCCCGGCACCTCTCCGTCGAGCGCAACCGGTCGACGCACACCGTCCGGGCGTACGTGAGCGATGTGGTGTCGCTGCTCGACCACGCCGTCCGAATGGGTGGGCGCTCCCCCGCCGACGTGGACCTGGCCGTCCTGCGCAGCTGGCTCGCCCGGCTGCGGACGGCCGGCGCCGCGCGTACCACGCTCGCCAGGCGCGGGGCCGCCGCGCGTACGTTCTGCGCCTGGGCGTACCGGGAGAAGCTCGCGCCGGCCGACGCCGGCCAGCGCCTCGCCAGCCCCAAGGGACGGCGTGAACTGCCCGGCGTTCTGCGCTCCGACGAGGCCACCACGCTCGTGACCACGCCGACCCGCGAGCCTGACGAGAACCCCGCGCTCGTCCTGCGCGACCGGCTGGTCCTCGAACTGCTCTACGCCACCGGGATCCGCGTCGCCGAGCTGTGCGGGCTCGACCTGGACGACGTCGACCGCGCCCGCCGGGTCGTACGCGTATTCGGCAAAGGCGCCAAGGAGCGCGCCGTACCCTATGGCGCCCCGGCCGAACAGGCTCTCGACGCGTACCTGCGACGCGGGCGGCCGGCCCTGGTCGGCCCGAAGAGCGGATCGGCGCTGCTGCTCGGGGCGCGCGGCGGGCGGCTGGTCGCCACCGCGGCGCGGCGAATCGTTTCCGCCGCCGCGACCGCCGCCGGACTACCGCACATGTCCCCGCACGGCCTGCGCCACTCAGCAGCGACGCACCTGGTCGAAGGCGGTGCCGACCTGCGCGCCGTCCAGGAGATCCTCGGGCACGCCTCGCTGTCGAGCACCCAGATCTACACCCACGTGTCGGTAGAACGGCTACGCGCGGCGTACCGGCAAGCTCACCCGCGTGCCTGAGCCACGCACGCCAGCCCGGACCAATCCGTCCACCGCCAGGTGAGAGCTCAGCGGCCGGCCAGCTCGGGCGAGGCGACCGGAGTCTGGTCAGCAGGCGCGGGAGCCGGCGTCGATGTCGAGGGTCCGGTCCGGGAGGGCTCCGGCTGCCCCTCCTCGGAGCCGGCCGGATTCGGCTCGCCCCGTCCCGGTTCAGGCTCGCGCAGCGACCGCGGCGTCCAGTTTCTCCACCGCAGGGCGGGCTTCTCCACCAGGTGCCATGAGGCATACGCACAGGCGAACGCCGCGGCGGCGGTGACAGCGAAGAAGCCCCAGAGCCCGAGCACTGTCACGCCGAACTTCGCCATCGTCTGTTGCACCGGAAAGGCATAGATGTAGACGCCGTACGAGTAGTCGTTGGTACGGCCGACCCGGTGCAGTGCCCGGGGCAGCCGCACGGCGAGCCACAGGATCGTGTATTCGTAGAAGAGCAGGCCCGGCCCGAACAGCCCGCCGTTGACGACGAACCCTGCGAGGACGGCGAGAGACGCCACACCCAGCAGGTCGTTGATCGGCAGCCGGTCACTGTACAGCTCGGCGGCGGCGCCCATCAGGAACATGAAGCCGTACCACAGGAACCAGGCCTTCGCGAAGGAACCGAGCAGGGGGAACGGCCCGAACAAGCCCTCCGTCCAGAGCGGGGCGTGTCCGAAGCGGAGCTGCTCAAAGTGGTTCCAGACCAGCACCCCGAAAACGAGGACGCCGGAGAGCAGGACAAGCAGTCGCGCCCGGTGCAGCACCATGAGCGCGGCGAGCGCGGCGACGATCAGGTAGCAGGCGATCTCGTAGCTGAGGGTCCACAGCGAGCCGTTTACCAGGGCGACGTGCGTGAACTGCCCGTACGGCGTGTCGAGCAGCAGGTCCAGGATGCCCCCCTGCCGCATTCCGCCCCACCAGTTGTTCCGGAGGTAGTCGACGACCCCGCCGTTGCTGCGCCACAGGCCGTCGAGTGTGTGGTGCTTGAGGTACCACAGCGACGGCGCCAGGACCAGGCCGGTGACCAGCAGACACCCCCAAAGGCCAGGCAGGATCCGCAGCGCCCGGTGCCACAGGTAGCGCGGCAGGGTGCTGCGCCGGGCACTACGCGTGATGAGGAAGCCGGAGATACCGAAGAAGCCGGCGACCGCCAGGCCGGGGACGTCGAACCTGTTGGTCAACGGTTGGGTGAAGCCGAGGACCGCGGCGTGCGCAAGGACCACGGCGAAGGCGAAGCACAACCGTAGGAATCCGAAGCTGTTGGCGCGGCCGGTGTACGCCTTGGCCAGCGGCACGGTGTTGAGCGCACGGCGGCGGAGGTGCGGCACTACAGAGATCAATCGGAACCACCAGGTGTCATGAGACGACCATCGTCACAGCTGAAGAACGACAGTCGCAGGCAGACAGACACGGTTACGAGAACCAGCCGGACGCCAAGAAATTACCTGATCATCGAGACCACGTCGAGTAACCGGTAACCAAGGCTTGGCTTGCTCACCGGGCGACGCCGAATCGTCATCGTCCGCCGTGACACCGGCTCTATATCGTTGCCTTCGTGTCAGGTCGGATTATCGAGGGCGTAAGCGTCAGCTGGGACAACATTCGGCAGTGCTTCACGCTCGATCCCGCGGTCGCTCACCTCAACCACGGCTCGTACGGCGCGGTGCCGCTCAGTGTTCAGCGGGCCCAGCAGCGGCTGCACGACGAGATGGAGTCCAACCCGGTGCGCTTCTACTCGGTCGGGCTGACCGAGCGGATCGCGCACACCCGCCGGCATCTCGCCGCCTTTCTCGGCGCCGACCCGGACGGCAGCGCCCTGGTCGGCAACACCACGATCGGCGTCGCCCTCGTCCTCGGTTCGCTCGACCTTCGTACCGGCGACGAGATCGTCACGACCGAACACGGGTACGGAGCGGTGCGGCTGGCCGTCGAGGCCGCCTGTGCCCGCACCGGCGCCGTGCACCGGACCGTTCCGCTGCCCCTGACACCCACCGACAATGAGGTCGTCACCGCGGTCACGGGAGCCGTCACCGGGCGTACCCGCCTCGTGATCATCGACCAGATCACCTCGGCCACCGCGCGGCTGTTCCCGGTCGCCCACGTCGTCGCCGCGCTGCGCGCCGGGAACGTCCCGGTGATGGTCGACGCGGCACACGTGCCCGGCCACATCCCCGTCGAGGTGGCCGACATCGGTGCCGACTTCTGGGTCGGCAACCTGCACAAGTGGGCGTACGCGCCGCGCGGCACCGCGCTCTTCGCCGTGGCGCCCGCCTGGCGGGAGCGCGTCCGGCCGCTGGTGGTTTCCTGGGAGCAGGAGGCGGGGTTCCCGGCCCGCATCGAGTGGCAGGGCACACTCGACCACACGCCGTGGCTGGCGGCGCCCGCCGGGCTGTTCACCCTGCGCACCCTGGATCTGGAGGCGGTACGGGCCCACAACACCGACCTCGCCGCCTACGGCCAACGGGTCGTCGCCGCAGCGCTCGGGGCCGACGCACCGGACGGGGCGCCCGGGCTGGCGATGCGGATCGTGCCGCTGCCCCCGGGGCTCGCGACGGACCTGGCCGCCGCCAGCGATCTACGCCGACGCATCGCGGACGAGCTGGGCTTCGAAGTGGGCGTGAACCCGTTCCACGGCCGGGGTCTGCTTCGCCTGTCCGCCCAGGTCTATAACCGGGCCTCCGACTACGATCGGCTCGCCGAGCGGCTGCCGGCCTTCCTCGCAGCCCTCTCATGAGGCTGCTGGTGCCAGCGGCAACAGGCGGACCCGGGCCCGGCCCACGAGAGCCAGCGGGTCCAGGTAGACCTCGTCGCGCCGTAGGCCCCAGTGCAGGCAGGCCGCGACCGGACAGCCCGGGTGAGCGGGGTCCAGGGTCCCGATGACGTCCCCGGCGCGCACCGCCCGGCCCGCCACCACGGTCGGTGTGATCGGCTCGTAGGTCGTGCGCAGGCCGTCGGAATGGTCGATGCTCACCACGCCACGGCCGGCCAGCCGACCGGCGAACCGGACCACGCCGGGACCGGCCGCGTACACCGGAGCTCCCGGGCTCGCAGCGAGGTCAATGCCCCGGTGTCCGGGCAGCCACGGCTGCGGCGGGGGCTCGAAGCGGCGGGCGGTGGGCGCCGGTCCACTCAGCGGCCAGCGGAAACCCACCCCGACGGTTGGCTGGGCGGGCGCCGGGTCGGGTGCGGCCAGGGCGGGCCGGACCCCGGCGCTTGCCCCGATGACCGTCGCGGCGGCGAGCAGCAGAGATGCGTACCGGCCTGATCGGGATGCGGTCGGTCGGCCGCTGGACGTTCGGCCGCTGGACGTGAGGGACATGCCCGGCAGCGTCGACCAGCCGGACGGGTACCCGCAAGGCTGGTATCCGCGCCTGTGGACAGCGAGGGTGGGTGTGGACGGGGTCGCAGTACCCGAGTGGATCTGCTACCGGCCGCTAGCCGGCGAATCCACCGTCCGGCAGCGCGATGTCCGGCTTCTCCAGCTCTTCCACGTTGACGTCCTTGAAGGTCATCACGCGTACGTTCTTGACGAAGCGGGCCGGCCGGTACATGTCCCACACCCACGCGTCGTGCATCTCGACCTCGAAGTAGACCTCGCCGTCAGAGTTGCGCACGTGCAGGTCGACCTGGTTTGCCAGGTAGAAGCGGCGCTCGGTCTCCACCACGTAGGAGAACTGACGGACGATGTCGCGATACTCCCGATAGAGCTGCAGCTCCATCTCGGTCTCGTACTTTTCGAGATCTTCGGCGCTCATCGCACTCCGCCTTCCATGCAGACATTGTCGCCCACCGGCACCGCTCCCGGTGCGGTCACGCCGGACGCCACGCCGACGGTACTCCGCTTTACCTGCCCGTCCGCCACCGCCGCCACGTTGGCGTACGAGAAACGGTGTGCCCGGCAGGGTCCGTGCTGGCGTAGCGCTGCGGAGTGCTCGGGCGTCGCGTACCCCTTGTGCACCGCGAAACCGTACGCCGGCCACGCCGCGTCCAACTCCACCATGATCCTGTCCCGGGTGACCTTCGCCACCACGCTCGCGGCCGCCACACACGCGGCCACCTGGTCGCCCTTCCAGACCGCCAGCCCTGGGACGTCCAGCCCGTCGACCCGGAAGCCGTCGGTGAGCACGTACTCCGGCCGCTGCGGCAACCGGGCAAGGGCACGGCGCATCCCCGCCAGGTTGCACACATGCAGCCCCATGCTGTCGATCTCACCCGAAGGGATTACCACGACCGAGTACGCCACCGCCCGCGCGACGACAGCGTCGTAGATCCGTTCGCGGGCGGCCGGGGTGAGCAACTTCGAGTCGGTCAGGCCGTCGATCTCGCCGCGCCGGCCGGACGGCAGGACCACCGCCGCCACGACGAGCGGCCCGGCGCAGGCGCCCCGGCCGGCCTCGTCTGCTCCGGCGACGTACGCGAAGCCACGCCGCTGCAGCGCCCGCTCGAGCGCGTACAGCCCGGCACCGCGGTGTACGACGGTACGGGGCGGAGTCAGCACGGTATCTCCTCCTGGGCCAGCGCGGAGAGCAGCTTCGGCAGGGACGGCGGGTAGTACCGCTCACCGGTGGCGCGCAGTTCCGCCACGGTCCACCAGCGGTGGGCGTCCACGCTGGCCCGCTCGATCTCGTTGAAGCCGGCGAAGTCAACCTGCCACGAGTCGACCCGGAGCAGGAAGAAGTCCTGCTCCTGCCGGTACCAGGAGCCGTCGAAGGGGAACTCGACGGTCTCGTGGAAGACGGGCTCGCCGAGGGCTTCCGGGGCGGCCCGCAGGCCTGTCTCCTCGAACAGTTCCCGGACCGCGCCCTGCGCCGGCGTCTCACCGGCGTCCAGGCCTCCCCCGACCGTGAACCAGTACATGTAATCCGGGCGGGCCGGATCACGACCGCGAAGCATCAGCACGCGCCAGGATGCGTCGACCAGCAGCACGCGGGCTGCCCGGCGGGGGATCGCGTCGGGTCGAGTCATGGCATACCCAGCCTACGACCGGCGTACGTTCCGTACGCGGGCGCACCCGCCAACGGCGCCGGTCACGCCTTCGGCGGATCCGGTATGCGGTCGAAGGTGTCCGGCACGGTCAGCCACTTAAACCGCTTGAGCGGCCAGAAGACCACGAAGGCCCGCCCGACCACCGACTCGTCCGGAATCGTCGCCTTGGCTGTGTCACGCGTACGCAGGAACTGCTCGCGGGAGTCGCCGGAGTGGGACCGGTGGTCGCCCATGACCCACAGGCGGTCCTTCGGCACCGTCACGTCGAACGGCTCTTCACTGGGCAGGTCGGCGGTGCCGTCAGCGTCGTGGAACAGGTAGGGCTCGTCGATGGCCTTCCCGTTGATCACCAGCCGGCGCTGCTGGTCGCAGCAGACGACGTGGTCTCCACCGACCGCGATGACGCGCTTGATGAAGTCGACCTCGGCCGGGTCGCTGCGCCACGAGGTGGGCGACTTGAAGACAATGATCTCGCCGCGCTCGGGCGTACGGAGGTCGTAGATGACCTTGTTGACGAGCACCCGGTCGTTGATGTTGAGCGTGTGCTCCATCGACTCGGATGGGATGTAGAACGTCTGCAGCACGAACACGCGAACGAGCAGCGCGACGACGAATGCCACGACGACGAGAATCGGAAGCTCGCGCCAGAAAGAGTTCGCTCGCTTATTTGTCTGCTCGTCAATCACGCGAGGAGCCTACGTCCTCGCGCTCACCGTAGACGCCCGGAACGCGCCGTAACGGCCGAAGAAGCGCCATTGGCACCGTTATCAGCAGTTCGGGCACGCCGTTCGCGGGCGCGGAACGGAGCGGTTCGCGATGGGGCGCCGCTGCCGCGAACGGCCTGGGCACCTTGTCGAAGGTGGGCGGCACGCCAAGACCCGACCAGTGACTGCCGGGCCAGACGATGACGAATGCGCGCCCGATCACGTTCGCGATCGGAACCGGCCCCTGGCAACGCGAGTCCTGGGACACCAGGCGGTGGTCGCCCATGACGAACATCTGGCCCTGCTCCACCGTGACGGGCCCGAACCGCCGCGAGTGGCACTCCCTCGCGTTGGGCGGCGCGTCCACCGGCGAGTTCTCGATGACGTACGGCTCGTCGAGAGGGAATCCGTTGACCGTGACCCGACCGTTGGCATCGCAGCAGGCGACGGTGTCGCCCGGCAGGCCGATGACGCGCTTGATGAAGTCCTTCTCACCCGGCTGGCTCACGCCGACCAGGTCACCGACCGTGCGCGTGAGCTTGGCGAAGAAGCCGGCGGTGGTAGCGACCTGGTTTTCGGGCGCCCAGTTATCGGTGCCCCGGAACACCACGATCTCGCCGCGGGAAGGTTGGCGCACGTCATAAACGAGCTTGTTGACGAGCACCCGGTCACCGACGAGCAGACGGGGCTCCATCGAACCGGAAGGGATGAAGAAAGCCTGTACCAGGAACGTCCGCACCAGCACGGCCAAACAGAAAGCGACGATCAGCAGCAGCGGCAACTCTTGCCATAACGGCATTTCCTTGCGGGCACGCCGAGCCCGGGCACCCACCGACTCCCGACCGTCGGGATCCGATTCGAACTCGCGTCGAGGGTCGCCATAGCGACCACCCTCCGTGCCATAGACACGGGAGGAGCGCTCGTACTGCGTGTACGGGTCGACGCGGTCGTACGGATCCCGGCGGTAAGGGGCGTCGTTGGGGTCCCGGTACGTCACTGCCGCAAGCCTAGAGGGCCGGCGTCGCTTTGGGGAGCCCGCGAACCGGCGTCAGCTCGCCTGCTTCTCGCGCTTTTCCTTGATCTTGGCCTTCTTGCCGCGGAGCTCACGCAGGTAGTAAAGCTTCGCCCGGCGAACATCACCGCGAGTGACAACCTCGACGCGGTCCAGCGCCGGGCTGTGGACCGGGTAGGTCCGCTCGACACCGACGCCGAAGCTGATCTTGCGGATGGTGAAGGTCTCGCGAAGACCGGCGCCCTGGCGCCCGATCACAACACCCTGGAAGACCTGGATACGGGAGCGGTTACCCTCGACCACCCGCGCGTGCACCTTGAGCGTGTCACCGGCGCGGAAGGCCGGGACGTCGGTCCGCTGCGACTGGGCGTCGAGAGCGTCCAGCAAGTTCATCGCTGCTACATCCTCATAGCTCAAGGCGCACCGAAATACGGTGCGCGGCTGAGATCAAACTATTTTCGCGGCGGGCGTTGGCCCGCGGCAACCCCACTACTTTGCCACATCCGAGGCCGGTATCTGAAATCCGGCCTCCCCTAGGAGCGTCATGTCACGTTTGTCCAGATCTTCCGGTGACAGGGCGGCCAGCAGATCCGGCCGGCGCGCCGCCGTGCGGAGCAGCGCCTGGTCGCGCCGCCACCGCGCGATCCGGCCGTGGTCACCGGAGCGCAGGATCTCGGGCACGTCGTGACCGCGCCAGGTCGCCGGCTTGGTGTAGACCGGAGCTTCCAGCAGCCCGTCGGTGTGCGACTCCTCCAGCAGCGAGTCGGCATTGCCCAGCACGCCCGGCAGTAGCCGCACCACGGCCTCGAGGATGACGAGGACCGCAACCTCGCCACCGAAGAGCACATAGTCGCCGAGCGACACCTCGGAGACGGGCATCCGGGTGGCGGCGTGGTCGAGTACCCGTTGGTCGATGCCCTCGTACCGGCCGCAGGCGAACACCAGGTGCTCGGCGTTGGCCAGCTCCCGCGCGGCGGCCTGGGTGAACGGGGCCCCCGTCGGCGTCGGGACGACCAACCGGGCACCGGAAGGCGCCACAGCGTCGAGGGCCTCCCCCCACGGCTCCGGGCGCATGACCATCCCGGCGCCGCCGCCGTACGGGGTGTCGTCGACCGTACGGTGCACATCGTGGGTCCATGTACGGAGGTCGTGAAGGGCGACGTCGAGCAGCCCGGACGTACGGGCCCGTCCGATCAACGACAGATCGAGCGGCGCGAAATACTCCGGGAAGATCGTGACGATGTCGACTTTCATGGGGGGCTCACAGATCGAACAGGCCCTCGGGCGGAGTCAGCACAACACGGCCGCCGGCCAGATCGACCTCGGGAACGATCGCCTTGACGAACGGCACCAACGCGGTGCGCCCGTCCGGACGGCGCAGCACCAGCAACTCCGAGGCGGGGGCGTGTTCGACCCGGATGACCTCGCCGAACTGCTCACCTCGCGGGCTGACGGCGGCCAGGCCGACCAACTGGTGGTCGCTGAACTCGTCCGGATCGTCACTGACCGGCAGCGATTCGCTGTCGACACACAGCAGTACGCCGCGCAGCCGTTCGGCCAGGGTGCGGTCATAAATACCGTCGAAGACAACGAGCAGCCGGTTCTGGTGCGGCCGGACGGTCTCGATGGTGAGCGTCGGCGGCACGTCCGGAGCAACGCGCCTGCCCGGGTCGGTGACCAGCACCGACCCGGGCACGAAGCGTTCGGAGGGCTCGTCGGTGCGGACGCCGACGACGACCTCACCGAGAATGCCGTGCGGTCGCAGGATCTGACCTATAACGAGCAGCATCAGCGACTAGTACGAATCCACGATCTCGACGCGAAGACCGCGCCCACCGATCGAGGTGATCACCTGGCGCAGGGCCTTGGCGGTGCGCCCGCCACGCCCGATGACCGTTCCCAGGTCCTCGGGGTGGACGCGCACCTCCAGGCGCTGACCGCGCCGGGAGTCGACCATCCGGACGCGTACGTCGTCCGGGTGGTCAACGATGCCCTTCACCAGGTGCTCGAGCGCCGGGCGCAACGAGTCAGGCCGTCTCGCCGGCGCCGGCACCAGCCTGCTCCTCCGCCTGCTCGGCCGCAGCCGGTTCCTCCGCCTTCGCGGCCGGCTCCGCCTTCGAGGCCGGCTCCGCCTTCGAGGCCGGCTCCGTCTTCTTGGCAGCGGCCTTCTTCGCCGGCTTGGTCTCGGCGGCGCTGGCCACACCGGCCGCCGCCTGAGCCTCGGCCTCGTAGAGCGCGCGGCGGTCGGCACGGGCGGGCGCGACCTTCAGCGGCTCAGGCGCCGGCAGGCCCTTGAACTTCTGCCAGTCGCCGGTCTTGGAAAGCAGCGCCCGCACCGACTCGCTCGGCTGCGCGCCGACCGACAGCCAGTGCTGCACACGCTCGGAGTTGACCTCGATCAGCGAGGGCTCCTCCTTCGGGTGGTAGAGCCCGATGAATTCGATCGCCCGACCGTCGCGCTTGGTGCGCGCGTCGGCCACGACGATGCGGTACTGCGGGTTGCGGATCTTGCCCATCCGCATAAGCCGAATACGTACGGCCACTGTCAGCTCGCTCCTGGATTCGTGGAAGCTGAGCGTGCCGAACCGCGCCGTGGGGTTAGCGGGACCGGGCTGCTCGGGTGGACTGGCAACGTGCCCGGGTTAGAGGGCGCCGAACACGTACCGGATACCAGTGGACCATTGTGCCAGATGTATCGCCGTTACGCCGCCGACCCCCGACCTTGCCGGCATAAAAGTGCACCGATAGCCACCAGCAGCGCCCCAGGGCGCGAAACCCAACGTCGTACGCGGGTCGATTTCGGACATACCGGACGTGATGCAGGCCGATGCTCCGGTGGGCAACGATCCTCGATCAGGTCAACCAGGCCCCAGCCGGCCAGCAGCGGACCCACCAACGCAGGCCACCGCCGCCGCGCGGGCAGTGGTCTGCGCCACAGTCAGAACAGACCGCGAGTACGGCCAGCCAGGCAAAAGCATGGAACAGCCCGTCGCCAGCCGCGATTCACGCAACCGCCATGCGGTCTCGCGCTGCGCCGGCCCTCCGTCCAGACCGCTTCCGCGTCGTGCACCCAGTAGTGCTCCGGGAAGCGCAGCCGCTCGGCCAGCTCGTGCTCGTCCTTCCACAGCCACGACCGGTCCGGCTCGACGCAGATGTCGAGCTCCTGGTCGACGATGTCCACGCCGGCGAGGTCCCCGTCGTCCCAGCGCACCCCGGACTCCTCGAGGTTGACGTACCAGCCGGTGAACCCGCCCTGATCGTCCCAGCGCCACCACACGGAGTGGGCCGCCCCCGGCCGGAGCAGCTTGAGAACGCCGGTCCCCGCCCAGCTACCCGGCGAAAACCGGCGCCCCGTGGCCGGGCGCGAAGCGCATCAGTACGCGCGCGCCAGGTAGGCGATCAGGTCCGGTTCGTCCTCGGAGCCGGGCACGGAGCCGTCGGCGCGGGTCAGGCAGCGCACGGTGACGCCCTGGGCGTTGGCCTTCGCCTCGCCCTCCGCGCCAATGGCCGACCAGGGCACCCGGGCCCAGCCGGTGGCGGCCACCTCGATCGCGGCGTCCACGTTCGACACGTCGACGGTGTGCGACTCGCGGCGGGCCAGCGCCTCGTCGTACAGGGCCTGCTGGTCTTCGGCCAGTGCGGCGGTCACGGCCGACACCACGCCGGTGACCGGCGTGGGCGTCTTGGTTCCGGCGATCCGCCGGACCACCACGACGTTGCCGGCAGCCAGGTCTCGTGGGCCCACCTCGATCCGCACCGGGTAGCCCTTGAGCTCGGCGTCGACCGCGCGGCGGCCGAACGGGGTGTCGACCCGGTCGTCGAAGCCGACCCGGATCCCCGCGTCACGCAGCGCGTCGCGAATCTTGGCGGCCTCCGCCGCGACGCCCTCGCCGTCCTTGACGATCATCACGTGGGCCTGGATCGGCGCCAGGCGCGGCGGCACCCGCAGCCCGTTGTCGTCGCCGTGAGCCATGATCAGGCCGCCGAGCATGCGGGTCGAGGTGCCCCACGACGTCGTCCAGGCGTGCTCCTGGCGGCCCTCCGCCGACGAGAACACGATGTCGAACGCCTTGGCGAAGTTCTGGCCCAGCTCGTGGCTGGTGCCCATCTGCAGCGCCTTGGCGTCGCCCATCATGCCTTCCAGCGTGTACGTGCTGGTGGCGCCAGCGAAGCGCTCCCGGACGGTCTTGCGACCGACGACGACCGGGATCGCCAGCATCTGGCGCATGAAGTCCTCGTACACGTCGTGCAGGATGCCTCGGGCGTACGCGCGGGCGTCTTCCTCAGTGGCGTGCGCCGTGTGCCCCTCCTGCCAAAGGAACTCACTGGTACGCAGGAACAGTCGCGGCCGCAGCTCCCAGCGCACGACGTTGGCCCACTGGTTGAGCAGCAGCGGCAGGTCCCGGTACGAGCTGACCCACTTGGCCATGAACTCGCCGATCACCGTCTCCGACGTGGGGCGGACGACGATCGGCTCGGCGAGCTGCTTGCCGCCGCCGTGCGTGACGACGGCCAGCTCCGGGGAGAAGCCCTCGACGTGCTCGGCCTCGCGGCGCAGGTAGCTCTCCGGGATGAAGAGCGGGAAGTACGCGTTCTGCGCGCCGGCCGCCTTGATCCGGCCGTCCATGTCGGACTGCATGCGCTCCCAGATCGCGTACCCGGCCGGTCGAATGACCATGGTGCCGCGGACCGGACCGTTGTCGGCCAGCTCGGCCTTTGCGATCACGTCCTGGTACCAACGGGGGAAGTCTTCAGCTCGGGGTGTGAGCACACGCGCCATGAGCGCCCATCCTAGGCGCTCGCTTCACCCGGCCGCCTGCCGGGCGCGTGGTAGCCGCCTACGCGACGACTCGCCCGCGCAGGATGATCCGCCGGGGGGCCACGAGTACCCGCAGGTCACGGCGGGGGTCGGCGTCGTAGACGACCAGGTCGGCGAGGCCTCCCTCGACGAGACCGGGGAAGCCCAGCCACTCCCGGGCGCCCCACGATCCGGCGCGCAGCACGTCGTGCGCGGGCATGCCGGCCCGCTCGTGCAGGCGCAGCATCTCCTGGGCGGCCAGCCCGTGGTTGATGCCGCCACCGGCGTCGGTACCGACGTAGATCGGCACGCCGGCCTCGTACGCGGCGGCGACCACCGTGGGGAACCGGTCACCCAGTGCGCGCATGTGCCGGGCGTACTCCGGGAACTTCCCGTCCGCCTGGGCGGCGATGGTGCCGAACGTCTCGATATTGATCATCGTGGGCACCAGCGCGGTGCCGCGGCG
Organism: Planosporangium flavigriseum; assembly: GCF_011947225.1. Lineage (GTDB taxonomy): Bacteria > Actinomycetota > Actinomycetes > Mycobacteriales > Micromonosporaceae > Planosporangium > Planosporangium flavigriseum. The sequence goes on from NZ_JAATVW010000003.1 coordinate 261,116, forward strand.
CGCCATCTCGGCGATGTCGTCGTCGGACAGGCCCGTGCCGTGCTCGACGGAGTCCACGCCAGCGCGTACCAGGGCCGCGACCGACTCCTCGGCGAACGTGTGCACCGCCACCCGGGCACCGGCTTCGTGGGCCGACTTGATCGCCGCCGCCATGTCGGCCGGATCCCAGCCGGGCGCGAGGTCGCCGGTGTTCCGGTCGATCCAGTCGCCGACCAGCTTGATCCAGCCGTTACCGGCCGCCGCCTGCCGCGCCGCCTCCGTCGGCAGCTCGTCGGCGGTCACCTCCACGCCGAGGCCGCGCAGGTAGCGGCGCGGCGGGGCGACATGGCGGCCGGCCCGCGCGAGTCGCGGTACGTCGGGGTCGTCGTCCAACTCCGGGTACGGGTACGGCGAGCCGGCGTCCCGTATCGCGAGCACGCCCGCGTCACGGTCAGCCGAGGCAAGCGCCCGGGCCTCGTCGAGCCCGCCAACCGGGGCACCGCCCCGCGCGATCCCGATGTGGCAGTGCGCGTCGACCAGCCCCGGCAGCACGAAGCCACCGTCCGCGACGGTCTCCGCCCCGGGTACCGGTTGCAGCGTCACCCGGTCGCCGACCAGCCACAGGTCGCGTACCTCGTCGTCGGGCAGCACCACGCCACGCACATGAAGCGCCATTCGGCTCAACCTACCGTTTCGATCATGTACCGGAGGCGGGACTCATTTACCGAAGGCGAGTCGGGAACTCGGCGGTGGGAATTCGATGGCCGCTTTGCCCGCCATCGCGTCCCGGAGCGACTCCGCGACCGAGACGTCGACGTGGTTGTGGTCGGCGCTCGGGTCCGCGGGCCAGTCCGGATCGGCCTCCATACCGGCGACCGTCACCTGGCGCGTCGACGCGACCAGCGTCGCCGACTCGTTCGTGTCGGTCGTACCGGTCTTGCCGAACACCGGCTTGCCGACGATCGCGGAGACGCCGGCAGCGGTCGAGGCGCCGCGGCACAGGTTCAGGCCGCCCTTGTCGCCGACCGGGCAGCGAGCCGCGTCGATCCCGGCGCGCGCGACGTCGGGGCTGACGGCGGTGCTGCACTTGGGCTTACCGGCCTCGATCTTGTTGCCCGCGGGGTCGCGGATCTCCACGACCGGGATCGGCTCGCAGTGCACCCCGTCGTTGGCGAGGGTCGCGTACGCCCCGGCGAGGTCGACCGGGGTGGTGGCCGACACGCCCAGCGTGAACGCGCCCCACTGGTCCGCGCCGTCGGTCGCGAACTTCCGGTCCTGCTCCGCGCGGAACTTGATGCCGAGGCGGGTCGCCATGTTCACCACGTGATCCGCGCCGGCCCGCTCCTCCAGCGGTACGAAGTACGTGTTGACCGACTTGCCGAAGCCGGTCCACATGTCGAACTTGCCCTGCTCGGTCTTGCTGGCGTTGCTCGGGCACCAGAAGTTGGTACCCGGGCAGTTGGTCCCCTGGGTGATGTACTTCGACTTGTACGTCACCGGGGCGTCGATCGTGGTGTTGAGCGGCATTCCCTGCTCCAGCGCGGCGAGCATCGTGAACATCTTGAACGTCGAGCCCGCCTGGTAACCGCTGACACCCCCACCGCCCGCGATCAGCGGGTTGGTGGTGTTGGGGAAGCTGCCCGGCCCCTTCTTCATCTTGTCCGGGTTGGGCAGGTTGCCGCTGGTGTCGACGCTGAAGTTGCGGTTGGTCGCCATCGCCAGCACCCGACCGGTGCCCGGCTCCACGGCGGAGAGCATCAGGGCCCGCCGGTCGGTGAGAGCGATCTTGCTGTCGACGTTGCGCTTCATCGCCTGCTGAATGCCCATGTCGAGGGAGCTGATAATGGTGTACCCGCCGCTGCGCAGCCGGTTCGCCCGCTCGAACTGGTCCACCCCGAACGCCGGCTGCTCCAGCCACCAGCGGTACAGGTAGTCGCAGAAGAATCCGGCGCCGAGGGCCGGGTACGGCACCGAGACGCACCCCTGCGCCGGGCGCTGGTCGACGATCTTCAGCGGCGCCTTGCGCGCTTCGTCGGCCTGCTGCGCGGTGATGTTGCGCGCCCGCACCATCTGGCTGAACACGTGCTCGCGGCGCTTGAGGGCCGCGTCGCGCTTGTCCGGGTCGGCCGGGTCGTACACCGATGGCGCCTGCACCAGGCCGGCGAGCAGCGCCGCCTCGGGCAGGGTGAGGTCCTTCGGGTCCTTGCCGAAGTAGACGTGGCTGGCCGCGTAGATGCCCCAGGCGCCGTGACCGAACGGCGCGATGTTGAGGTACCGCTCGAGAATCTGCTGCTTGTTGAGCTTCTCCTCCAGCGCCATCGCCAACTTCATCTCACGCAGCTTGCGCGCCTTGGTCTTTTCGCTCGCCGCGACGACGTCCTCGGGCGTCTTCGCGGCGTAGATCGCGCTCTGGCGCACGTACTGCATGGTCAGGGTCGAGGCGCCCTGCGACTCGCCGCCGTTGTTGGCGACCATCGCCCGGAGCAAGCCTTTGTAGTCGACCCCGTTGTGCTGATAGAAGCGGGTGTCCTCGGAGGCCACGATGGCCTGCTGCATCACCGGCGCGACCTCGGAGAGCGGAACGTCGCGGCGGTTCTCGTCATAGAGCATCGCCAGCAGCGTCTTGCCGTCGGCGGCGTAGATGAACGAGCTCTGCGGGGCGGGAACCGAGGCGAAGTCGGCGGGGAGCCTGTCGAACGTCGCCATGCCGGCCGCCGTCAGCGCCCCGGCCATCGCGGCGGCGGGGAGCGCGGCCGCGGCCACGACCACGCCGGCGATCACCCCGCATCCGATCAAGGACAGGATCTTCCTGCCCCGGCGATCAGACAGGAACTTCCTGAGCTTGCGCTCGCGCATGTACCGCCCCCAATAGGCACCACTTCGCCGGCCGCCCCCGCTCGGGCGACCCGGGCCAGTAGACGCCTTACCCGGTACCGGGGGGCGGGGCGCATATCGAGGCTGTTGCCTACGTCACAATGACGCCCGACGCTTGCATGATTATGGCGGAAACACCCCACCTCGGTGGGGTTTGGAGACCTGAGCGACCGTGTGAGGTCGCTCAACTGCCTACCTACTTGCCGTCGCGCTTGTTCAGCTTGGAGAAGTCGAGCTTCGGCGGCTTGAACCCGCCCTGCCCGCCATTGGGGTCGAAGGCGTTCGGGTCGAGGCCGGGCGGCAGCGCCGGCATCCCAGGGAAGCCGCCCGGAAGCCCGGCGGGCATTCCGCCGACACGGGGCTTGCCGCCACCCTTGGTGCCCTTGCGCTTGTTCTTGGGCGACTTGGTCGCCTTGCGCCGCATGCCGGGCAGCCCCATCATGCCACCCATCTGCTTCATCATCTTCTGCGCGTCGGCGAAGCGGTTGAGGAGCTGGTTGACCTCCATGACCGTCACGCCCGAGCCGTTGGCGATGCGCGCCCGCCGCGAGCCGTTGATGATCTTCGGGTTCTCCCGCTCGCCCGGCGTCATCGAGCGGATGATCGCCGTGATGCGGTCGAAGTGCTTGTCATCGACCTCGGCGAGCTGATCCTTCATCTGCCCCATGCCGGGCATCATCGACAGGATGTTGGCGATGGGCCCCATCCGCCGCACCGCGACGATCTGCTCCAGGAAGTCCTCGAGCGTGAACTGCTGGCCGCCGAGCAGCTTGGCGGTCATCCGCTCCTTCTGCTCGTCCTCGAACGCCGCCTCGGCCTGCTCGATGAGGGTCAGCACGTCGCCCATGCCGAGGATGCGGGAGGCCATCCGGTCGGGATGGAAGACGTCGAAGTCCTCCAGCTTCTCGCCGGTGGACGCGAACATGATCGGCTGGCCGGTCACGTGCCGCACCGACAGCGCGGCACCACCGCGGGCGTCGCCGTCGAGCTTGGACAGCACCACGCCGGTGATGCCCACGCCGTCGCGGAACGCCTCGGCCGTCGCGACCGCGTCCTGGCCGACCATCGCGTCAATGACGAACAGGACCTCGTCCGGGTCGACCGCGTCCCGGATCGCCACGGCCTGCGCCATCATCTCCGCGTCGATACCGAGCCGGCCGGCCGTGTCGACGATCACGATGTCGCGCATGTGCCGGCGGGCGTGCTCGATCGACTGCCGGGCCACCGACACCGGGTCGCCGATGCCGTTGCCGGGCTCCGGCGCGAAGACCTCGACCCCGGCCCGACCGCCGAGCACCTGAAGCTGGTTGACGGCGTTGGGCCGCTGAAGGTCGGCAGCGACCAGCATCGGCTGGTGGCCCTGCGCCTTGAGGTGACGGGCGAGCTTGCCCGCGAGCGTCGTCTTACCGGAGCCCTGCAGACCGGCGAGCATGATCACGCTCGGCGGCTGCTTGGCGAACTGCAGCCGGCGCCCTTCGCCGCCGAGGACCTGCACCAGCTCCTCGTGCACGATCTTGATGACCTGCTGCGCCGGGTTGAGCGCCTCGGAGACCTCCGCGCCCCGCGCCCGCTCCTTCAGCCGGGCGACGAACGCCTTGACGACGGGCAGCGCGACATCCGCCTCCAGCAGCGCAAGACGGATCTCGCGCGCGGTGGCGTCGATGTCGGCATCGGTGAGCCGCCCCTTGCTTCGCAGCTTGGAGAAGATCCCGGAAAGCCGGTCGCTAAGCGTGTCAAACACAGCGCTACGTCCCTGAATGTCGGATTTGGTGGTACGCCGGGGCAGCTGCCCCGACGCAAGGGTATAGGGCGCGGGCCGGTTGACGAGAGATCACCCGCGTTGAGCCCGTTCCGCTAAACGTGCCAGGGCAGCGCCGTGTTCCCGCCGGGCAGCGCCACGGCGCTCCCCTACCCGGCGCGCGAGCCGGCGGCGGCCAGCACGGCGGCTTCGACGCTCGCCCGCGCGGCCGCGTCGCCCCACTCCCCCACCAGGTAGAACGCGTCGACGGCGTCACCGCCCAGCGTGGAGATCCGAGCCGCGCGGACCCGCGCACCGGCCACCGCGAGGGCCTGCGCCACCCGGTACAGCAGCCCGGGCGAGTCCATGGCGCGCAGTTCCAGGACGGCCGCGCCGGTCGCGGGCTGCCAGACGACGCGCGGCGCCGCAGCGTCGGCGGACCGCCGCGCCGCCCGTTCCCGGGCCGCGAGCCGCGCCGCGACGTCCAACCCGCCCGTAACGGCGCGGCGCAGGTCGCCGGTCAGGGTGCCCGGCGCCGGCTCGCTGCCGTAGCGCGGCTGCACCCCGCACACCACCCGCGCGAGCCCGTCCTGGGTGGCGACGTCGGCGGCGACGACGTCGAGGCGGTGTAGCGACAGACAGCCGGCCACCGCGGCGAGCAGGCCCGGACGGTCCGTCGCGGTCACCACGACCCGGTCCTGCGTCACGCGTACGCAGGGAAGCGGGCCGACCGCGATCGGCACGGCGACCGGCGGCGTCCGGGGTATCCGGCCCGTGTCCAGGGCGGTCTCCACCCGGTCGACCAACTCGGCGACCAGCCGCCCCTTCCACGACGACCAGGCGGCCGGCCCCGTCGCGGCGGCGTCGGCGCGGGTCAGCGCGTACAGCAGCGCGAGGGTCCCGGCGTCGCCGACCGCGTCGGCCACCGCTTCGACGGTCACCGGATCCGCCAGGTCCCGGCGGGTCGCGGTCTCCGGCAGGAGCAGGTGCAGGCGTACGACCCGCTCGACCGTCTGGACGTCGTCGGCCGGTAGCCCGATACGGGCAGCGGCCGTGGCGGCCAGCGGCGCCCCGACCGTGCTGTGGTCACCCGGCAGGCCCTTGCCGAGGTCGTGCAGCAGCGCGGACAGCATCAGCAGATCCGGGCGGGGCACCTCGCGGGCGTACGCGGCGGCCGCCCGGGCGGTCTCCACGAGGTGGCGGTCGACGGTGAACCGGTGCACCGGGTTGTGCTGGGGCAGGCTACGTACCCGGGCCCACTCCGGCAGCCACCGGGCGACCAGGCCGTACCGGTCACACGCCTCCCAGGTCGCCGTCAGCGGATCGCCCGCGCCGAGCAGGGTGAGCAGGGCGTCCCGGGCCGGCGCCGGCCACGGGCTCGGCAGCGGGGAGGAGAACTCGGCCAGCCATTCCAGGGTCGGCCGGGCGATGGGCAGCCGGGCGCGGGCGGCCGCGGCAGCGACCCGCAGGGCCAGGGTGGGGTCGGGTCGCGGGGTGACCGCCGCCCGGGCGAGCACGACCTCACCGTTCTGCTCGACGACATCGCGAGCGACGGGAACGCGCTGGACCCGGGCGGGCACGCCCGGCCGCCAGCGGTCGACCGCCCGCCAGGCGTCGTCGACGGCGTACGCGACGGTCCGGGCGGCGTCCGTCACCCGCCGGAGCGCGTCGTCGCCGTTAGCGAGGTCGAGCAGGCCGGCCAGTTCGGCCCGGTCCTGGGCGAGCATCCGGTCGGCCCGCCGCCCGGCCACCGTGTGCAACGCGTCGCGGACGTCGAGCAGCCACCGCCGCGCCGCCCGGACGGCCGGACGGGTCGCGTCAGCCACTCCGGCGTACCCGATCGCACGCAGCACCCCGAGGTCCCGCAGTCCCCCGCGGGCCTCCTTCACGTCGCCTTCGAGCAGGAAGGCCAGCTCACCGTGGGCGTCCCACCGCTTGTGCGACAGCTCCCGTAGCTCGGGCAGCGCCCGCGCCGCGCCGCGCCGCCACTGCGCCACGACCCGCTCGCGCAGCCGCGTGAGCAGTCGGGCCTCACCGGCTACCAGCCGCGCGTCCAGCATGCCGAGGGCGGCCTTGAGGTCGGAACCCGCGACGTCGACCGCCTCGTCGACCGTGCGTACGGAGTGGTCCAACGACAGCCGCGCGTCCCAGATGGGATACCAGAGCTTCTCGGCGACCCGGTCGATCTCGGCGCTCCCGTCATGCAGCAGGACGAGGTCGAGGTCACCGTGCGGCGCGCACTCCCGGCGGCCGAGCCCGCCCACGGCGACGAGCGCCAGGCCCTCTCCCGTCGGCAGCAGCGTGGCGAGCCAGTCGTCGAAGGTCGCGGCACGGGCCGCCCGCGCCGCGGCGCCGACGCCGGCGGGCACCTCAATGCCCGCCGACGTCATCACCACTCCCCCGGTCTCTTTCAGAGCGCGTCCAGGCCGCGCTCGCCGGTGCGTACCCGGACCACGTCCTCGACCGGCGTGACCCACACCTTGCCGTCGCCGATCTTGCCGGTCCGCGCCGCCGTCACGACGGCGTCGACGACCTTGTCGACGTCGATCTCGTCGGTGAGGACCTCCACCCGGATCTTCGGGACGAACTCCACGGCGTACTCGGCGCCCCGGTACACCTCGGTGTGGCCCTTCTGTCGCCCGTACCCCTGCACCTCGCTGACGGTCAGGCCGGAGACGCCCAGGGCGTGCAGCGCCTCCTTGACCGCGTCGAGCTGGTACGGCTTGATGACCGCGGTCACCAGTTTCATGCCGATTCCCTCCATCACCGCACGCTAGCCGGGGATCTTCTCGCCCGAGCGCTCCGGCTCGGCTTCGTCGACGCGTGGTGCCCTGCTCGCCCCGACACCCGCCAGGGCGAAGGCCCCGCCCGAGCCGGTGGTCGGCGCGAAGTCGTACGCGCTCTCCGCGTGCTCGGCGGTGTCGATGCCGTCGATCTCGGCCTCCTTCGACACCCGGAACCCGATCGTCTTCTCGATGGCCCAACCGATCGCGTACGCGAGGACGAAGGAGTACACCGCGACCGCGGCGACGGCGAGCGCCTGCTTGCCCAACTGCGTGAACCCGCCGCCGTACAGCAGACCCGCGACCCCGCCGGTGCCGGCGATGAACGGCGCGGCGAGGAAGCCGATGAGCACGGCGCCGAGGGCGCCGCCGACCAGGTGCACGCCGACGACGTCGAGCGAGTCGTCGAAGCCGAGCCGGTACTTCAGGCCGACGGCCAGGGCACACACGGCACCGGCGATCAGGCCGAGCGCGATGGCGCCGATCGGCTCGACGGTGGCACAGGCCGGGGTGATCGCGACCAGACCCGCGACGGCGCCGGAGGCACCGCCCAGCGCGGTGGGCCTACCGTCGCGCAGCCACTCCACGATGATCCAGCCAACCAGGGCGGCACCGGCAGCGACCTGCGTGTTCATGAATGCGATCGCGGCCAGCCCGTTCGCAGCGAGGGCGGAGCCTGCGTTGAAGCCGAACCAGCCGAACCACAGCAGGGCGGCACCCAGCAGCACCATCGGTACGTTGTGCGGCTTGAACTTCTCCTTCGGCCAGCCGACCCGCCGGCCGAGCACGAGCACCAGGGCCAGCGCCGCCGCACCCGCGTTGACGTGCACCGCGGTTCCGCCGGCGAAGTCGAACGCCTTGAGCCCGTCGGCGATCCAGCCGCCGTTGCCACCATCGAAGAAGAAGACCCAGTGCGCGACCGGGAAGTACACCACCGTGGTCCACACGGCCACGAACAGGATCCACGATCCGAACTTCGCCCGGTCGGCGATGGCGCCGCTGATGAGCGCCGGCGTGATGATCGCGAACATGAGCTGGAACGCGGCGAACGCCAGCACCGGGATCTTGTCGCCGTCCGCGCCGGTCAGGGCGTCGAACGTGCCCCGCAGGCCGAACGCGTCGGATCCACCGATCAGACCGTGGAACCTGTCGGTACTGAAGGACAGCGCGTAGCCGTACGCCACCCACAGCACGCTGACCACGCCCATCGCGGCGAAGTTCATCATGAGCATGTTGAGCACACTCTTGGTTCGCACCATGCCGCCATAGAACAGGGCCAGGCCCGGCGTCATGAGCAGTACGAGCGCGCTCGAAGCGAGCACCCAGGCGGTGTCGCCGTAGTTGATCGGCGGCACGCGGCCTCCTCTCGGTCTGTATTACTGCCTCCCGGCTGGCCTGGGCGACACTGCCCACCGTGTTGCCGGATGATCGACAGAATGGCGAACCGCTGTTTCGAGCTTCGGCGCGCTGCAGTTTCGGCCAGGTGACCACGTGTTTCGAACGTGTGAAGGTTCCGCGCCCGCCGCTCCAAGATCCGCGCCCGCCCATCCGCGCCCGCCCGCCCGCCGGCGCGCCCGCCCGCTCGCCCGACAGCGCGCCCGCCCGCTCGCCCGACGGCGCGCCAAGATCCGCACAGTTTGGGCCAAGTTGCTGCTATCCGCGCCTGGGAAGCAGCAGTTTCCCCAAAACTGCGCGGATCGAGAGCGCTAGAAGTGCGGCAGGGCGAAGATGTACGCGTCGATGACGACGAAGATCGCCCCGACGGCCACCCCCGCGAGGGCGAGCCGCTTGCCGCGCTGGCCGCGCCGGCGGATCTGTCCCAGGGCGAGCAGGCCGAGGACGAGCGGAATCGGCGTCCACGTCAGGATCGCCACCACCGAGGCGACGGCCAGGGCGTTCCAGCGTGCAGCGGGGGCGGGTCCGTCCGCGGCCCCGGCGTACCCGCCGTCGGCAGCGACCGGCGACTGATCCTCGCCGGGCCCACCAGAACCAGGCGCGCCAGAGCTGGACCCACCAGAGCCGGCCGCACCACGCGGGGTGACGAAGGTCGGGCGGATCGGCTGCGCGGGGCCAGCACCGGCACCGTCCGCCGGATTGGGCGAGGTCGGCTGGCGCTCCTCACCAGGGAACCCGGCGAACATCGTCCGCCGGGACTCCTCGTCGCGCAGGTCGTAGTAGCCGATCCGGCGCAGCGGGTCGAGCAGGAGGTCCGCCGCCGCGGTGATCAACTGGGTCCGGCGCAGATCACCGCTGGGCAGATCGGGGTGGTACTTGCGCAGCAGCCGTTTACGGGCGGCGCGGATGTCCGCGTCGGACGCCCCGGACGGCAGTTCGAGGATCTCGTACGGGTCCCGCCCACCGAGTTCGCCGAAGGAGGGGCGGCTCACGAACCTTCGACCTCCCTCTCCGGTGGACTTCCGACCGCGGGCACCCTACCGCAGCCGTACCGGGACGGGGGATAGTCAGCGCAGCGCGTGCTCCAGCAGCTGCCACTCCTGATCGATGAGCCGCAGGTCACGCATGGGCCGGCGAAGGTGGCCCTTGTGCACGATGCGGACGAACGCGGGCTCGCCGGCGGCGGCCATCCGCCGGATGCCCTCGACGTGGTCGACGATCCGCTTGCGGACCGTCCGGACCAGCCGCTGGCGGTCCCGCGGGGTCAGGCCGTACGCGTCGGCGAACAGCCGCAGCCGCCGCGGTCGGTTCGGCTGCTTCCAGCCAAGGGTGTACGAGTCGCGGTCGGAGAAGAGCGGCACCCAGGTCCACGCCGCGTACGCCACGTCGTAGATGCGGGAGCCGGGCGAGGCGAGGTCGAAATCGATCAGGGCGAGCGTGCCGTCCGGGCGCCAGATGACGTTGTGCGGGGCGGCGTCGTGGTGGCAAATCACCTCGGTGTCGGGCGGCGGTGGCCCGAACGAGCGCCAGACGGCGCCGGGGGCCGGGCGGAACCCGTACTGCGCGTCGTGGAACATCCGCAGCATCGTCGCGACGGTCACCAGCGCCTGATCGGTGACCCAGTGCGGGGCCAGCGGGTACTCTCCACACTCTCCGTCGAGGTAGGAGAGCACCTCGCGGCCCCGCTCGTCGATGCCGAGGGCCTGCGGCGAGCCGGTGAAGCCGACATGCTCCAGGTGGCGCAGCAGGGCGTGCACGGACGGCGTCCACGGCCCGGCGTTGCGGCGGACCGTCGCGCCGACCCGTACGACTGTCGAGGTGGTCCCGCCCAGGAGCGGGATCTCCTGTTGTGGCACTGCCGCCGACTCCTCGGATGTTCTCCGCATAGCGGTCATTCTGGGACAAAACAGCGCACTCGTCCACGCCGAAGCGCGCCGAGCGCAGCTACGCCTCTCCCCCCAGCAACGCGTCGACAAACTGCGCCGGCTCGAACGGGGCCAGGTCGTCGGCGCCCTCGCCCAGGCCGACCAGCTTGACCGGGATGCCGAGCTTCTTCTGTACCGCGATCACGATGCCGCCCTTGGCGGTGCCGTCCAGCTTGGTCAGCGCCACCCCGGTCACGTCCACCACCTCGGTGAACACGCGCGCCTGCTCAAGGCCGTTCTGCCCGGTCGTGGCGTCGAGGATCAGCAGCGTCTCGTCGACCGGCCCGTGCTTCTCGACGACCCGCTTCACCTTGCCCAGCTCGTCCATCAGCCCGACCTTGTTCTGCAGCCGACCGGCCGTGTCGATCACGACGGTGTCGACGTTGGTCTCGATGCCCCGCCGGACCGAATCGAACGCGACGGCGGCCGGGTCGCCGCCCTCGGGACCGCGTACGACCTCGGCACCGACCCGACCGGCCCACGTGGCGAGCTGATCCGCCGCCGCCGCACGGAACGTGTCGGCCGCGCCGAGCAGCACCGAGTGACCATCCGCGACCAGTACCCGCGCAATCTTTCCGCAGGTGGTGGTCTTACCGGCGCCGTTGACGCCGACGACGAGCACGACGGCTGGCCGGCCGTCGTGCGGGGAGGCCTTCAGCGAGCGATCCATGTCCGGGCTGAGCGCCGTCGTCAGCTCGTCGGCCAGCAGCTTGCGCAGTTCGCTCGCTGACGACGTACCGAGCACCCGGGCCCGCTCGCGCAGCCGCCCGACGATCTCGGTGGTCGCGGCGACGCCCACGTCAGCGCCGATGAGCGTCTCCTCGACCTCCTCCCAGGTGTCGTCGTCGAGCCGATCGCGCGACAGCAGGGCGAGCAGGCTCTTACCGAAGACGTTCTGCGAACGGGACAGGCGCCCGCGCAGGCGGACCAGCCGGCCGGCGGTCGGCGCGGGCGTCTCGATCGGGGGCACGACCTCGACCGGCACCTCCACCGGCGGTACCGGCGGGGCGGGCGGAGCGGCCTCGACCGGCGGGACGGGCGGAGCGGCCTCGATCGGCGGAGCAGCTTCGACCGGCGGCGCCGGCCGCTCGACGGGCGGCGCGGTCTCCACCGGCGGCCCCCGCCGCTCCGGCGGCGCCTCGACGGTCGGTGTCACCGCCGCCGGACGCTGCGGAGCCTCCGGCGGCTGCGGCGGCGCGGGTGGCCTGCGGAAGCGAGGCGCGAGCAAGACGGCTGCGCCCGCCAGCAGCAGGACGAGCAGGACCAGGCCTATGGCAACGTACTCCATTCGGAAATCCTGGCAGATGCGCGCCGCCGCGGCCCGCCGGGTCGGCCGGTGACCGCCGGAGACATTTGTCGATCATGGCGTGGCCAGGCATCATCGATGCGCCATCTCACCCTTGGAGGCCCCACATGCCCGAACCCGCCGACACCGGCCTTGTCCTGGGGCCAATCCTGCGGCGGGTCACCGGCTCTCGCGCGACGGTCTGGGTGCAGACCGCCCAACCGGCCACCGTCGAGGTCCGCACCGCAGCCGGCGCGGGCGGCGCCGGACGGACCTTCACCGCATACGGGCGGCACTACGCGCTCGTCGTGGTCGAGGGGCTGCGGCCGGCCGGCGTCGACGAGTACCGGGTCCTGCTCGACGGCGAGCAGGTGTGGCCGCCGCCGGAGTACGCCTATCCCGCGCCGGCGATCCACACCCGTGGCGACCGCGATCCGGTCCGGCTCGTCTACGGCTCGTGCCGGCAGGCCAACCCGCACGTCACCGACAAACACCCGCCGGACGCCCTGGACGCGTACGCGGTCCGGCTCGCGAAACAAATCCGGGCCGGCGGCCAGGCCGCCGACTGGCCGGACGCGCTGGTGCTCCTGGGTGACCAGGTGTACGCCGACGAGACCTCGCCGGCGGTCCGGCGCTGGCTGAGTCGTCGTCGTGATCGTCGCCGCCCCGACGCACCGTCGACCCAGGTCGTCAGCTTCGACGAGTACACCCGGCTCTATCTGGAGTCGTGGACCGACTCGGACGTGCGCTGGCTGCTGTCGACCGTGCCGAGCATGATGATCTTCGACGACCACGAGATCATCGACGACTGGAACACGTCCGAGTCGTGGCGTCGTGACCAGAGCGCGCAGTCGTGGTGGGCCGAGCGGATCGCGGCCGGCCTCTCGTCGTACTGGGTCTACCAGCACCTGGGCAATCTGCCGCCCGACGAACTCGGCACAGACCCCGTGTACAGCGCGGTCCGCGCGGCCGAGGACGCGACGGCCGTCCTCGCCGAATTCGGTGCGCGCGCCGACAGCGAACGGGGCGAGTACCGGTGGAGCTATGCGCTCGACATCGGGCGTACCCGCATCGTGATGCTCGACAACCGGGCCGGGCGGGATCTCGAGCCGGGGAAGCGGTCCATGCTGCCCGACCACCAGTGGGACTGGCTGGTCAACACCATCAGCGGAGGCGATTTTGACCACCTCGTCATCGGCTCGTCGCTGCCGTGGTTGCTGGCGCCCGCGGTACACCACGTCGAGGCGATGAACGAGTGGCTGTGCGACTCGCCGCGGCGGTGGGTCGCCGGACCGTCCGAGAAGCTCCGGCGCGCCCTGGACCTGGAGCACTGGGCTGCGTTCGGGCGCTCGTTCGACGCCCTCGGGGTGCTGCTGGGACAGCTCGGCGCCGGAGCGTGCGCGCCGGCCACGATCAGCGTGCTCTCCGGCGACGTCCACCACTCGTACGCGGCCCGCGCCCACCTCGGCGGCGACGTGCACAGCGAGGTCTACCAGTTGACCTGTTCACCCGTACACAACGGGCTACCTGCCGCGATCAAGATGGCGGCCCGGCTTGGCTGGACCCGCGGCGCGGGCCGTTTCGCCCGGGGTCTGGCGAAGCTCGCCGGCACGCCCGCCCCGAGCGTGCGCTGGGAGCTCACGTCCGGGCCGTTCTTCGGTAACGCGATCAGCACGCTCATTCACCGGGGACGGGAGGCGTACGCGCTGATCGAGGGGACGGACGCACGGGCGCGGCTGAACCGGCGCGGCGCGGTACGGCTACACCGCCGGTCTTAGAGGCCCAGGGCCGCCCGCAGGTACGGGAAGTCCTGCGGCCCGTTGTACCGGTAAGCCGACATCCCGACCGCCCGGGCGGCGCGGACGTCCCGATCGTCGTCGTCGACGAACAGGCACCGGTTGGGCGGGGTCTCGATGGCCATCGACGCCCGCTTGAAGAACTCCGGAGCGGGCTTGTGGATGCCGATCTCCGCGGAGTTCACGATCACGTCGAAGTGGTCGGCCAGGTCGTACCGGGCGAGCACCTCGGCGAAGTCGTCCATGGCGTTGGCGGCGAGGCCGACCCGCCGGCCGGCGGCGCGCACCTCGTCGACGAACGCGAGCACCTCCGGGTCGACCGCGCCGTGGTGCTGCTGCGCTTCGGCGACCAGGGCACGGGCCGGCTCGAGGCCGCCGACCCGGTCGGCGAGGGCGTGGGCGATGCCGTCGAGCCACTCGGCCCGGGAGACCTCCCCGGCGAGGGCCTGCCGCAGCCGGCCCCACTGCGCCCCGATCCCGTTGACCGTGCCGAGCTCCAAGCCGTGGCGCTCCTCTATCGGCGCGCTCGCCGAGACGTCGCGCCGGTAGACCACCCCTTCGAAGTCGATCAGCAGCGCGCTGGCCGGCTGTTTGGGTGCTCGCATCGCCTGGGTCGTCATGCCGCCTCGTCCTGTTTCAGCCGCTGGCTGATCACCTCGGTCACACCGGCGCGCATGGTCACGCCGTACAGGGCGTCGGCGACCTCCATGGTGCGCTTCTGGTGCGTGATGATGATCAGCTGGCTCTTCTCCCGGAGCTGCTCGAACAGCGTGATCAACCGCCCGAGGTTGACGTCGTCGAGCGCCGCCTCGACCTCGTCCATGATGTAGAACGGGCTGGGGCGGGCCCGGAAGATCGCGCAGAGCATCGCCACGGCGGTCAGGGACCGCTCACCACCCGACAGCAGCGACAACCGCTTGATCTTCTTGCCCGGTGGCCGGGCCTCCACCTCGACGCCGGTGGTGAGCATGTCGTCCGGGTCGGTGAGGACCAGCCGGCCCTCGCCGCCGGGGAAGAGCACGTTGAAGACCTGCTGGAACTCGCGGGCCGTGTCGTGGTAGGCCTCCGTGAAGACCTCCAGGATCCGGTCGTCGACGTCCTTGACGACGGTGAGCAGGTCCCGCCGAGTCTTCTTCAGGTCTTCGAGCTGCTCGGAGAGGAACTTGTACCGCTCTTCGAGCGCCGCGAACTCCTCCAGCGCCAGTGGGTTGACCTTGCCGAGCAGGGTCAGGTCACGCTCGCCCTTGGCGGCCCGCTTCTCCTGCACCGCCCGGTCGTAGGGCACCGGCTGCGGCTCCGGCTTGCCGTCGGCAGCGGCGGCGGCCAGTTCGGCCTGGGTCGGCGGTACGAGCACGTCCGGCCCGTACTCGCCGATCAGCGTGTCCGGATCGAGCCCGAACTCCTCGGCCGCTCTGGCCTCCAGCTGTTCGATGCGCAGCCGCTGTTCGGCGCGGGCGACCTCGTCGCGGTGCACCGCACTGGTCAACCGCTCCAGCTCGGCGCGCAGCTCGCCCGCCTGCTCGCGTACCCCGATCAGCTCTTCCTCGCGCGCGGCCCTGGTCTCGGCGACGGTGTCGCGGTGTTCGGCCGCCTCCCCGAGCGACCGGGCGATGGCCGTGAGGGCCTGCTCGGCGCCGACGACGACGGCGCGGGCGATGGCGGCGCCACGTGCCCGGGCCGCTTTCCGGGCCGCCGCCTTTTCCCGGGTCGCGCGTTCGGCGGCGGCCTGGCGGGCGAGGGCATCGGCCCGACCGGTGATCGCGCCGACCCGCTCCTCGGCGGTACGCACGGCGAGACGTACGTCCATCTCCCGCTGGCGCGCCTGCGGGACAAGGCCCGCGACCTCGTCGCGCTCCACCGTGGACGGGTCTTCGTCGAGGGGCATGTCCTCGGCCAGCCGCAGCCGCTCCTCCAGCTCTTCGAGCTTCATGAGGGCCTCTTCACGGGCGGCCTCGGCCTGGGCCTTGCCGGTGGCCAGCCGGTCCGCCTCGGCGCGAGCTGACTTCGCGGCCGCGCCCAGCTCCGCGAGCTTGCGGGCGGCGACGTTGCGCTCCCCCTCGGCCTGCTTCTTCGCCGCGGCGGCGGCCGCGACGCGCTCCTTGGCCTCGGCAACCACCTCGCGGGCGGACTCCAGCTCACCGCGCAGCTGCGCCACCCGCGACTCGGCGTCGACCTTCTTCTGCCGGGCCTCCTCGACGGCCGCCTGCACCTCGATGAAGCTGGGCGCCTTGGCCGAGCCACCGGCCGCCGCGTACGCACCGACCACGTCGCCGTCCGGGGTGACCGCGCGCAGCGCCGGAGCGTACCCGACGATCCGCTGCGCGGTCTCCATGTCCGGGGCGAAGACTACGTTGTTGAGCGCCCGCATCAGCGCCGGGCGGAGCTGGTCGGGGGCCTCAACGAGGTCAAGCGCGAAGTGCGCGCCGGTCGGCAGCGGCGGCCGCTCGGCGCGTAGCCCGTCCTGGTCGGTGTCGGCCGAGGCGACCAGCAGCGCGGCCCGACCGGCATCCTCGGTCTTGAGCAGGTCGACGGCGACGACCGCGCCGTCGACGCTGGAGACGACGACGGCGTCCGCGAGCGCGCCGAGCGCGGCGGCCAGCGCCGCCTCGTGTCCGGCCTCCACCGACAGGACCGCGGCGACGCTGCCGAGTAAGCCGGGCACCCGATCGGCGCGGGCCAGCAGCGCCCCGGCACCGTCCTTGCGGCGCAGGCCCATCGCCAGCGCTTCCTCGCGGGCCTTCCACTGGGTGACCTCGCGCTCGGCGGTCCGTTCGGCGTCGCTGAGCTGCTTGACGGTGGCCGCCGCCGCGTCGTGGATCCGGACCGCTTCGCTGTGGCGAAGCTCGAGCTCGGCGTCGTCGCGGTCGGCTTCGGTGGCGCCGACGGCCTGCGCGTCGTACGCCTCCTGGGCGGCCTCCGCCCGGGCCTGCGCCTCGGCGAGGCCCGAGGCGAGCCGGGAGATTTCGTCGCTGGTCGCCGTCGCGCGGCTACGGGCCGATTCGACCTGGCCAGCCAGCTTCGCCAGGCCCTCGCGCCGGTCGGCGATCGCCTTGTGCGCGGCGACGAGCGCCTTCTCCGCCTCCGCCAGGCGGCGTTCGAGCTGCTGGCGGTTCTCGACCGCCTCGGCGAGCCGGTCCCGCGTGCTCTCCAGCTCGGCCTGCAGCATCGCCTCCTGTTCGCGGACCCGCTCCGATTCGGCCTCGAGCTGCATCGGGTCCCGGCCCGGCCGCTCGTCCTCGGCGCTCGCCGACAGGTTGCGCAGCCGCTCACTGGCCAGCTGGTGGGTGGAGCGGAACCGCTCCTGGAAGGCGGACAGCCGATACCAGGTCTCCTGCGCCCTGGCGAGCACCGGCGCGTCGGCGGCGTGGGCCGCTTCCAGCGCGGCCAGCCGCCGCCCTACCTCGGCCGCCTCCCGCTCGATCTGCTCGCGCCGCTCGCGCAGCGCCGTCTCGTCGGCGATCTCCTTGTCGAGGGTCTCGCGCAGCGTCGCGAGGTCGTCGGCGAGCAGCCGCAGCCGGGCGTCGCGGAGGTCGGACTGGATGGCGGCGGCACGCCGGGCCACTTCCGCCTGCTTGCCCAGCGGCTTGAGCTGGCGGCGCAGCTCTGCGGTGAGGTCGGACAGCCGGTTGAGGTTGGTCTGCATCGCGTCGAGCTTGCGCAGCGCCTTTTCCTTGCGCTTGCGGTGCTTCAGGACACCGGCCGCCTCTTCGATGAAGGCCCGCCGATCCTCGGGCTTGGCGTGCAGCATGCCGTCGAGCCGGCCCTGGCCCACGATGATGTGCATTTCGCGGCCGATGCCGGAGTCGGACAGCAGTTCCTGGATGTCGAGCAATCGGCAGTGGTTGCCGTTGATCTCGTACTCGCTCTCGCCGGAGCGGAACATCCGGCGTGTGATCGACACCTCGGTGTAGTCGATGGGCAGCGCCCCATCGGAGTTGTCGATCGTGAGCGTGACCTCGGCGCGACCCAACGGCGCCCGGCCGGACGTGCCGGCGAAGATCACATCTTCCATCTTGCCGCCGCGGAGGGCCTTCGCGCCCTGCTCACCGAGGACCCAGGCGATGGCGTCGACAACATTGGACTTACCCGAGCCGTTGGGGCCGACCACGCAGGTGATCCCCGGCTCGAGCCGCATTGTCGTCGGGGAGGCGAAGGACTTGAACCCCTTCACCGTCAGGGTCTTGAGGTGCACGGATCTCCGGTCAATGGCGGACGGGCGGTTATCCCGCGAGGGTACCGTGCCTGCGCTGCCCGCTCTGGTAGCGGCACAGGTCCGAAGGCTTTCGAGTCATACACACGTTATGTGCCGTGATGACCATTCGCGGCCGAAACCGTACCCGAACATGGTTGCGCGCCGATCACCTCGGGGGGCGTGTCGGCGCGCTTGTGTGTCAGGGTGCCCGTTCGGGCTTCGGCACGGGCCCCGCCGGTCTGACGCCGGCGGGCTCGTCCGTTACGAAGTTCAGGCCAGCGCCGGTTCCGGCAGGCGCAGCAGATCGGCCTCAGATGCGGCGGCGAGCCGGTCGTTTTCCGCTCGCAGCCTCGCTACCTCGAACTCAAGTGCTCGTACCTTGGCACGCAGTTGGGTGACCTCGTCGAGCAGGCGCCGATCAGGCGCGCTGCCGACGTGGCCGAAGAGGGCCTTCGCCATATCGTCTCCTTGTGATGCGCAGCATAATGCGCAGCCATCGGCCGGCCAAAAGCGCGCGCCCAGTTTAGTCTCGCGGCCACTGCACAAAGGCAGGAATGGGCGCGACTGGTGACATCCCTATAGTCCGCCGCCAAGGCGCTGTAGTCAAGCGCCGCCTCGGCCAGCAGAAACGCGCGCTACCGAGCCATTGGGCTGCGCGCGTCATCATACCCGAAACGGTGCACTCACGCATTCCTATTCCTCGATTGCTTGGCGAACGCTCCGCACACCCATCACCACGACACGTGTTTCGTATCCATACACCGTTGTCACTGCCCCATCCGCGCGCGTACGGTCGGCCGCGTCGGATCCCCTCAGGTTTGGAGGCGACGCGTGTTCGGACAGCGCGGCCGCACGCCAGACGACACGGCCCCCATCCGCCCGACGGACCCGTGGGCCCACACCGCCCCCCTCGACCCGGACCCCGATCTGAACCATCCGGCGCCCTATCTGAACCGCCCCTATCAGAACGACACCTATCCGCACCGTCCCTCCCGGGACGCCGAGACCTATGACGAAGATCTCGACGACGGACCTCCCCCCGCACGCCGGAGGCACCCGCTGGCACTGGCCGGCACGTTCTGCGCGATCGTGATCTCCCTTGGCCTCGTGGTCGTGCTGCTGTCCCCGGTGTTCTCCGACAAACCAGCGCCGTCCACCGCGCCCAACCTGCCCGGCCTACTCGAACAGCCGCCGGCCGCCACGCTCGCGCCGCAGCCCGCGCCCGAGGTCCCGGTCCCCACCGACTCGCCCGAGCCCACCGCGTCGCCGCAGCCGGTACCCAGCGAGGCCGCGACGGGCAACGCCGCGGTGGAGGACGCCGTCGTCGCCTTCGTCAACGCGGTGCGGCGCCAGGTCAGATGCGATCCCGTCCAACATGACAGCCGGCTGCGCCAGGCGGCTCGCCGGCACAGCACCGACATGGCGGCGGGCAGTTTCCTCAGCCACACCGGCAGCGACGGCAGCTCCGCCGAGGACCGGATGACGGCCGCGGGCTACGACACGCCACTGTCGGAGAACCTGGCGCGCGGGTTCCGCTCGGCGCGCGAGGTCGTACAGGGCTGGCTGGGCAGCCGGGAACAGCGGCAGAACATCCTGGACTGCGACGCCCGGGCGATCGGCGTGGGCGTCGCCGTCGGCGCCGACGGCAGGCCGTACTGGACCCAGGACTTCGGGCGGTGACCGTACCTACAGGCGCGGTTGCCGTGGCATCGGCTGGCAGCGCGGGCACGAGTACGACGAGCGGTTCATGAACGGGTCGCGCCGCACCGGGGCGCCGCAGCGCGGGCACGGCTCGCCGCCCCGGCCATAGACGGCGAGCGACCGGTCGAAGTATCCGCTCTCGCCGTTGACGTTGACGTACAGCGAGTCGAAGCTCGTACCGCCCTGGCCGATCGCCTCGTTGAGGACGTCGCGTACGTGCCCGAGCAGGGTGCGCGCCTGCGGCCTGGTGAGCGCGTCGGTCGGGCGCGCCCAGTGCAGGCGGGCCCGCCACAGCGACTCGTCCGCGTAGATGTTCCCCACGCCGGAGATGAGCGTCTGGTCCAGCAGCGCCCGCTTCACGCCCGTACGCTTACGCCGCAACGCATCGACGAACTGATCATCTACAAAGGACGGGTCGACGGGGTCGAGCGCGATGTGCGAGATCTCGCCAGGCAGCTCCGCGCCGCCCGGCGAGAGCGAAAGCCCGCCGAACGTACGCTGATCGACGAAGCGCAACTCCGGTCCGTCGTCGTCGAAGCGGAACCGGACCCGAAGGTGGATCTCGTCCGGCGTACCGACCGGCTGCAGGAGCATCTGGCCCGACATGCCGAGGTGGCCGAGGATCGCCGCGTCGTCGTCGAGCGGCAGCCAGAGGTACTTGCCACGGCGGCGGACCCCGGTGACCGTACGGTCGGCGAGCGCCGCGGCGAAGTCGGCCGGGCCGGCCACGTGGCGGCGCACCGCGCGGGGGTGCAGCACCTCCACGCTCTTGATCCGCCGATCGGTGACGTGGCGCTCCAGACCCTGGCGTACGGTCTCGACCTCCGGTAGTTCTGGCACTGCTGCCCCTCCTAGATGGCGAATCGCCACACAGTGATCAGGTAGGCGCCGTACCACAGCCCGAACAGCCCGTAGCCGGCCAGGACGAACGCCGCCGTGCGGGTACGGGCCCGGGCCAAGGCCAGCGCCGCGGGCACGAGGATGACCAGCGCGGGTACGAGCAGCCGAGGCTTGGAGTGGTAGAAGCCGCTCTGCCCCACCGCGAGGGCAAGCGCGATCAGCCCGTACACCAGCAGCGGCGGCCAGATCCGGCGGGCGACCGCGACGACCGCGGCGACCACTGCGGCGATGAGCAGCAGCGCGACGCTGACCTGGACCCAGTCCTGTCCCGTCCGCAGCGAGTCCAGGACGAACCTCGACGCGCCCAGTCCGAAGTCGAACGTCGTGCCCCAGCCCGACGTCTGCACGTCGAACCAGGCGTGCCACGTGCCCGCACGCTGGCCGACCCACCACAGGTAGGCGGGCACACCGAGCAGCGCCGGCACGGCCGCCGCGACGGCGCGCCAGCGGTCGGCCCGCTTCTCGCGTACCGCGATGAGCGCCGCGACCGCGAGCGCCACGGCGAGCCCCGCGCCGGTCGGCCGGGTCAGCGCCGCGGCCAGCCCGAGCAGACCGGCGCCCAGCCAGACCCGGCGATGCGCGGCGTACAGCGCGCCGGTCACGAACGCGACGAACAGGCCCTCGGAGTACCCCATCGACAGCACAACCGACATCGGCTGCGCGAAGAACAGCAGCGTGAGGACCGTCGCCACCCGAGTGTCGTACAGGCTGCGGGCCAGCGCGAACAGGCCTACGGCAGCGGCTGCTGCCGCGATCCAGGCGACGACCAGGGCGGCCGTGCCGAAGTCCAGCGGGGTGACCGCGTGCAGCCCCCGGACCAGCAACGGATAGCCGGGGAAGAACGCCAGGCCGCCGGCGCTGTCGTCACCGAACGTGGAGATGGGGCCGCGCGGGTAACCGTCCCGGGCGACCCGGATGAACCATCCCGCGTCCCACGACAGCAGTCGGCGCATGACTCCCGTCTCGCCCGGCGGCAGCATCCACGCGACCAGCGTGAGCTGCAGGATCCGGGTTCCGGCGAAGATCCCCAGCGGGATCGCGAGCCACCGCAGCGACCGCAGCCGAGCGGCGGTGAGCCCAGCGTCGGTCCTCGTCGCACTGGCGGCCGGCGTCTGGTCGATCGCCATGGGTCAGGAGACCGGGTTCGGATCCGCCGGTGGCGTCGCAGCGCGCTTGGCGGTTTCCTTGACCACGGCTTCCTTGACCGCGGCTTCCTTGCTCGCTGCGCGCCCGGCTTCGGCTGCCCTGCCCGGTGCCGCGGCGTCCTGCGCGACCGCCGTCGCGGTGTCCCGCTCCGCGCGGGCCGACAGCTCACGCCACGCCGCCTCGGCGGCCCGCTGCTCGGCCTCCTTCTTGCTGTGGCCTTCGGAGCCGCCGTAGCGCTCGCCCGCCACCACGGCCCACGCGGTGAACGTCTTGGCGTGGTCGGGCCCGGACTCGTCGATGCGGTACTCGGGCACGCCCAGGCCGAGCCCGGCGGTCAGCTCCTGCAGGCTGGTCTTCCAGTCGAGCGCGGCGCCCCGGCCGGCGGCGTCGGCCATCAGCGGATCGAACAGCCGATGGATGACCTCGGTCGCGGTCTCCAGCCCGTGCTGCAGATAGATCGCCCCGAGCAGCGCCTCGAGGGTGTCGGCCAGGATACTGGCCTTGTTCCGGCCGCCGGTCGTCTCCTCGCCCTTGCCCAGCAGCAGGTACGGGCCGAGTCCGGCGGGCCCGAGGCCGCGCGCCACGTCTGCCAGCGCACGCATGTTGACCACGCTCGCCCGCAGCTTGGCCAGCTGACCCTCAGGTAGGTCAGGGTGGTTGTGGAACAACGCGGTCGTGATCACCACGCCCAGCACGGAGTCGCCGAGGAACTCCAGGCGCTCATTGGTGGGCAGGCCGCCGTTCTCGTACGCGTACGACCGGTGGGTCAGCGCCCGGCGCAGGAGCGCATCGTCGAACTCCACACCGAACGCCGTCTCCATCGGGTCGACGGGAGGGCGACCCTCCGTCCGCTCACTGCTCATGTCGTCACCTCACGCAAGCTTGCGGCCGGGCCTTCGCCGACGGCCTGCGCGACCTGGGCAGCCACGCCGGCGCGGTGCAACCGGGCGGCCAACGCGATCCCGGAAGCGACGTCCGCCCCGGTGGCCCTGCCGTGACAGATCACGACCGTACCCCGTACGCCCAGCAGCGCAGCGGCGCGCGGGACGGTCAGGTGCTCCTGTCCGCCCGCCAGGGCGTACGTGCCTTCGATGCCTTTGAGTAGGACGTTGCCGGTGAACCCGTCCGTCACGATCACGTCGGCCGGACCTCCCAGCGGCACGTCGTACCCCTCCACGGGGCCGACATACGCCGCGTCGCCCGGTAGCGCCCCCGTGCCGAGCGACTCCGCGGCGGCTCGCCGGGCACGGTCACCTTTGTCCGGTTCGGTGCCGTTGGAGAGCAGCCCGACGCGCGGAGCGGCGATGCCGTGCAGGGCACGGGCGTACGCGGTGCCGAGCACCGCGTGCTGGACCAGCGCCGAGGCGTGAGCTTCGGTGGCGGCGCCGACGTCGAGCAGCACGACCGGTCCGGACAGCCCGGGCAGGGTTGCGGTCAGCGCCGGCCGGCGGATTCCACGCAGGCGCCCCAGGGCGTGGACGGCGGCGGTGACGGCTGCGCCGCTGTGACCGGCGGAGACGACGGCGTCGACCCGGCCATCGGCGAGCGCACCGGCGGCCGCCCGTACTGATGTGTCGGTCCGCACGGCCCGCAGCGGCGGATCGGCCATCCCCACGACGCCTGCGACGTCATAGACGGTGACCCGACTGCGGTCGGCGTCCGGAAGCATGGCAATGATCTCGTCGGCGACCGGCTGTGGCCCGACGAGAAGAAGGTGAAGCTGCGGGTCGGCGCTGCAGGCGCGCAGAGCGCCGTCAACCACGACGGCGGGAGCATGGTCCCCGCCGAGGAGGTCGACGGCGATCCGCGCGACACCGGTCGGGCGGGCGGGATGCAGGGGCTCCGGAGTCGGAGCCCCTTCCCGACCCGGAGCCGGCTGGACGTGCAGCTGCCTCTCGGATCGCGTCAACCCGATGGCCGTTGGTCAGACCTCGACGACCTGGCGGCCGTTGTACGTCCCGCACACAGTGCAGGCCGCGTGCGGCAGCTTGGGGGAACGGCACTGCGGGCACGCCACGGTCACCACCGGCGTCGCCTTCCACTGCGCCCGGCGCGAGCGGGTGTTGCTGCGCGACATCTTCCGCTTGGGGACGGCCACGGGTCCTACTCCTCGGTCTTTTGCGTAGTTATGTCTGTAAGGGCCGCCCAGCGCGGGTCGACCTGCTGGTGACTGTGGTCATCCGGCAGGTCGTCCCAGTGCACCCCACACTCGGGGCACAACCCTGGACAGTCCTCGCGGCATAGCGGGTTGTTCGGCAGTGTGAGCACCACCGCGTCCCGCAGAGTCGGCTCCAGGTCGATCAGATCGCCCTGCATCCGGCCCACCTCGTCCTCGTCAGCCGTCTCGTCCGTGGTGCTGTTCTCGTATGCGAACAGCTCCTGGATCTCGACGTCCAACGTGTCGTTGATCGAGCGCAGACACCGCCCGCACTCCCCCTCGAGCGGACCGGTGACCGTACCCGAGACGAGGACGCCTTCGGAAACGGACTCCAGCCGCAGGCTGAGAGAGAGGTCGGCGCGGGGCGGCACCCCGATCAACTCCAGGCCGAGGCCGTCGGGCGCGGGCACCGTCCGCTCGACCATCCGCATGGCCCCCGGGCGTCGTGGCAAGTCCTTCGTGTCGAGGACGAGCGGCGACCGTGGGTTGAGTTGGTTCGCTGTCTGATGCTGCATCGTAGGCTCCGGCCAAGGAGAGGCCGTCGGGCAAGGTTACCCGAACGGCGGGGTGAGCGTCGAATCGGGTGCTTACGCTGCGACTTTAGAACGGCAGCGGCCGCTCGTCCTCCTCGACCTGGAAAGATCCGATTTCTCGCAGCGCGTGCATCTTGTCCCGGCCCCGCTCGATCGCGGACAGCGAGCGGGTGAGCAGTTGCTCGAAGTTGGCCAGGGCGGTGTCGACATAGTCGTCCACCTCCTCGCGTAGCCGCTGTGCCTCGGCGCGCGCTTCGCCGATGATCCGGGCCGCCTCGTGCTCGGCCGAGACCACGATCTCGTTGATCGAGACCAGCCGCGCGTGCTCGGCCTCCCCCTCGGCGATGATTCGCTCCGCCTCGCGCTGGCCGGCCTCAATGATCTTGTCACGCTCTTCCAGCAGCGCGCCAGCGCGGCGCAAATCCGCCGGCAACTCCACGCGCAACTGTTCGAGCGAGCCGATCATCTCGCCTCGATCGACCATGCAGTTACGCGACATGGGCACCGAACGGGCGCCTTCAACCAGCGCAATGATCTCGTCGATGCGATCGAGCGGATCCACCTAGGTCACTCCTGTCAGCGATCGACCGCGGAGGGCGATGCGGTCGCACACCATGATGCCGTTCTCGCGCCAGCGACACGCAGTAGGCGTGCCGCCGTCCGGATCATGCGACCTGGCCGACCGGTCAGATCGCCTCACCCGATAAGCCGCCTTGGTGGCGTACATCACCAAGATCGGCCAGCTTGCCGCCGAGTTTGCCTCCCCTGCGCCTTCACCGCCACGATTCGCAGGAAATACCCCCGCACGGCACTTACCCTCGGCCCGCCCGTGCCAACCGAGCGCCGGCGCGCCGACGCTCGAGCGCCGAGCCACGCTACGCCGACTTCTGCGCCAACCGCTCATGCAGTCGGGCGGCGACGAGTTCGGGCACGTGCTGTGTCACGTCCCCGCCCCACTTCGCCACGTCCTTGATGAGACTCGAGGACACGAAGGAGTACAAGGGGTTGGTCGCCATGAACAACGTCTCCACCCCGGCCAGGCCCACATTCATCTGGGCCATCTGCAATTCGTAGTCGAAATCGCTGGCGGCACGGATGCCCTTTATCACCGCGTCGATGTCGTTGGCCTTGCAGAAATCCACCAACAAACCCTGAAATGCCTCCACTCGGACATTCGGGTACTGCTTGGTTACCTCGCGCAGCATCTCCAATCGCTCTTCGATGCTGAACAGGCCGGTCTTCGACTGGTTGACCAGCACGGCGACGACGACCTCTTCATACAGTCGCGCGACGCGACTGATGATGTCGAGGTGACCGTTGGTGACCGGGTCGAAGGAGCCCGGACAGACCACACGTCTCATGATCGGCGACCGTACCAAAGAGTTGTTTCGCCGTAGCGCCGACTTCGCTCGCCAGTGATGCCCTCCACCCATTGCACCGGCGCGTCCCGGGTCGACCGCTCCACCACGACCACCGCCTCCTCCGCCAGCCAGCCATTTTGCACAAGTTTGGTCAGCATCGCATCGATCGCGTCGTCCGGGAGCGAGTACGGCGGATCGGCGAAGATGACATCGAACGGCTCATCCGGCGGATTGGTCAGCATCTGCTCCACCTTCGCCGCCGCCACCCGGGCGACGTCCCGCATGCCGAGCGTCGCGACATTCTCGCGCGCCGTACGCGCGGCCCGGGGATCCGCCTCGACCAGGAGTACGTGCGCGGCCCCGCGCGAGGCCGCCTCCAGGCCGACGGCGCCCGACCCGGCGTACAGATCGGCGACCCGGGCCCCGGACAGGTCGACCATCGTGTCCAGGGCGCTGAAGAGCGCCTCCCGTACGCGGTCGGAGGTCGGGCGGGTACCACGCCCCGGCGGCATGGTCAGGCGTCGGCCGCCGAGGATGCCCGCGACGATCCGACTCACCGGGTCCGCCAGATCCCTGGCCAGCCCAGCTGTGGCCGGCCCTGCTGAGACCGGCGCACGACCGCCGGGGTCGACGTTGCGCGGCAATACGGATTGCGCATGCCGGTGACGGTACCTCCAGGGATTTCCGGCTGGCCCACTGACGTCACCCCGCCAATCAAGGTCACCACCAGACCTCGATCAGGCGCCGGGCGACCGACCGGGATGGAGCCGGGCGACCGATCGGGGCCGGCCGCGTCCAGCACGGCCAATCCACAGTGGATGAGCACCAGATCGAGACCCGACGGCTGCGGCCGGCGGCATCCTGCGCCACCCGTTTATCCATAGTGGACTTTTTGCCGTCATGTGCAACCACACTCTGGCCGAAACCTCGGAATCGGCCAGCAACAACGGATATAAGCGACATTCTGCCGACGGCCGGATTGGCACACCAAGAGCCGCCACAATATCGAGCGGAGCCGTTTAACTACTCCTCGTCGGTGACCACGAATTATGTCAATGAGTGATTGGAGAGTCACGCAAAATTGTTGCAGTCCTTAGGCTTCTCTTAACGTTGGATCGCGCCTTATGCTTCGCTCCGGCACCACCAAGGTCACCGCATTGACGCCGTGCGCCAAAAGCGCGCATCGAGTCACGTCATTGCGTGGCCATTGTTGTGGCGCCGAAAACTCGGCACCCCTAATGCCCCTCCACCCCGATCCGAGTTTGGGAGTACCCCTTGCGACGCTTCATGCCGTCCGCCCGAAGGTTGATCACTCTCGCTGGCGCCGCGTTCGTCGGACTCGCCGCCACCGCCACGTTCGCCGCCCCGGCGAGCGCCCACGCCACCATGGTCAAGGCCACCGCGTGCAAGACGACGACCGGTCAGTGGCAGGTCGCCTGGTGGGTCAACAACGACTACCCGGCCGAGGTCACGCTGACCAGCCTGGTCGCCAAGCCGTCCGCGATCGTCGGCATCGCCGACAACGCACCCGTGTCGGCCTCCAAGTCCATCACCGGCAGCCAGCTGCTGGACGCCCAGGGGATCGATGCCGCGTCCCTGAGCTTCAAGCCCGTATGGGCCGACAAGTTCTCGCCGCCGCTGCCGGTGACGGGCAGGCCCACGAAGGTCGGCGACTGCAAGCCGTGCCCGCCGGCTGCCGGCACGAACAACAACGATGACAAGGACAAGAACGGTCGCACCGACGAGCAGTACGGCCAGTGGGACAAGGACAAGAAGGACGGCCACGGCAACGGCAACTGGCCGCCGGTCTGCGAGAAGCCGCCGGCCGGTGGTGGCGGTTCCGGTGCGGGCGCCCCGCCCGTGGCGAAGCCCCCGGCTGCCGCGCCGACTCTGCCGGTGACCGGCGCGGAGGCCGGCCTGTACGGCGCTGGCGCGGCTGTGCTGCTGGGCGCCGGTGCCGGGCTGTTCCTGATGGCCCGCCGCCGCCGCGTCAAGTTCCAGGCCTGATCGCTCAAGACCGCACGGGTGCAGCGGTGCGGGTCGACCACCCCTGGTCGACCCGCACCGTCAGCCTTTCTCGAGGTACTCGGCGCGCTCCTCGTCGACGAACTGCGCGATCGTGGCCGCCAGCTCCGGGTGCTCGGCCAGCTCCGGGTCCGCCTCGATGAGGGCGATCGCGTCGGCCCGGGCGTCCCGGATCAGATCCGCGTCCCGCAGGAGCGACAGCAGCCGCAGGTGCGAACGCCGGCCGGACTGGGCCGCGCCGAGCACGTCCCCTTCCCGCCGCTGCTCCAGATCCAGCTCGGCCAACCGGAACCCGTCGGTCGTGGACGCCACGGAAGCGAGCCGCTCCCGCGCCGGGGTGCCCTCCTGCGCCTCCGAGACGAGCAGGCACAGGCCGGGAGCGCTGCCCCGGCCGACACGTCCACGCAGCTGGTGCAGCTGTGAGACGCCGAAGCGGTCGGCGTCCAGGATGATCATCACCGTGGAGTTTGGCACGTCGACGCCCACCTCGATGACCGTCGTCGCGACCAGTACATCCAGCTTGCCGGCGGCGAACTCCCGCATCACGGAGTCCTTCTCGTCGGCGGGAAGCTTGCCGTGCAGCACGCCGATCCGCAGGCCCTTCAGCGGCCCCTCGGCGAGCAGCGGCGCCACCTCCAGCACCGCCAGGGGCGGCCGACGCTCCTGGCCGTCCTCGGGTGGCGGCGCGTCCTCCTCCTCGGTCGCCGCCTCACCGATGCGCGGGCAGACGACGTACGCCTGATGGCCGGCCGCCACCTCCTCGCGCAACCGTCGCCACGCCCGGTCGAGGAACGCCGGCTTCTCGGCGGCGGGTACGACATGGGAGGCGATCGGCGACCGGCCCCGCGGCAACTGCGACAGCACGGAGATCTCCAGGTCGCCGTAGACGGTCATCGCGACCGTACGCGGGATCGGGGTCGCCGTCATGACCAGGACGTGTGGCGGCTGATCGGCCTTGGCCCGCAGAGCATCGCGCTGCTCGACACCGAACCGGTGCTGCTCGTCGACGACGACGAGACCCAGGTCGGCGAAGTCCACGCCCTCGTACAGGAGGGCGTGCGTACCGACGACAACGCCGGCTTCACCCGACGCGATCTCGGCCAGGGCGGCACGCTTGGCGGCGGCCCCCATCGAACCGGTCACGAGCGCGACCCTCGTGGCGTCGGGCGCGGAGTCCAGCTCGCCCGCGCGCCCCATGGGCCCCAGCAGGTCGAGCACGTTGCGGTAGTGCTGCGCGGCGAGCACCTCGGTCGGTGCCAGCATCGCCGCCTGGCCGCCGGCATCGACCACCTGCAGCATGGCCCGCAGCGCGCACAGCGTCTTGCCCGAGCCGACCTCGCCCTGCAGCAGCCGGTGCATCGGGTGGGACATGGCCAGGTCGGCCGCGACCTCGTCGCCGACCCGCCGCTGGCCGTCGGTCAGCTCGTACGGCAGGGAGGCGTCGAAGGTGGACAGCAGCCCGTCGTCGCGGCGCGGCCGGGGCTTGGCCGGCCAGTCGGCGGCGCGGTGCTTGCGCTGCGCGAGGGTGAGCTGGACGGCGAACGCCTCGTCCCACTTCAGCCGCCGGCGAGCCTTCGCCAGCGACTCGCGCGAGGACGGCCGGTGGATCTCGCGGAGCGCCCCGTCCAGCCCGACCAGGCCGCGCTCGGCCCGCACCGCCGGCGGCAGCGGGTCTGGCGACACCGTGAGCGTGTCCAGCACCACCCGGACGCACCGCGCGATCACCCAGGTCGGGACGGCCGCGGCCGCCGGGTACACCGGGATCAGCGCACCCGCGAACTCCTCCACCTCGCTGGTGGCCGTCTCGTCGTCCAGCAACACGTAGTCCGGGCTGTTGAGCTGCCGCTTGCCCCGGAACTCGGTCACCTTGCCGGCGAACAGGCCCCACCGCCCCGGCTTGAGGTCCCGCTCGCGCCACGGCTGGCTGAAGAACGTCAACGTCAGCGTCCCGCCGCTGTCGTCGCCGACCGTCACCTCCAGCAACTGGCCGCGGCGCTGGCGCATCGGGCGCACGTTCGTCCGCTGCACCTGGGCCATGACGGTCACCTGCTCGCCCACCTCCAGCGCTCGGATGTCGGTGTGCTCGCCGCGCTCGTCGTAACGGCGGGGGAAGTGGTAGATCAGGTCACCGGCGGTGTGCAGGTCGAGGTGCGTCGCCAGCGCCTTCGCCGTCTTGTCCCCCACCAGGCCCTTGAGCGGTGTCTCCAGCGTCGTTGTCACTCGATCCCCACCAACAGCGGATAGTGCGGCTGGCCGCCGCGGTAGCAATGCACCTCGACGAACGGCCACTCCCGGCCCACGTGCTCGGTGAGACTGTCGACCAGCTCGTCGGGTGCCTGGTCGCCGGTCAACAGGGTGACCATCTCCCCGCCGGCGGCGAGCAACCGGTCGAGAAGCTGCCGGCACGTCTCGACGAGGTCCTGTCCGATCAGCGTGACCTCGCCTTGGACCAGCGCGAGCACGTCGCCGCGGCGGCAGAGGCCGGCGACGGTCAGCGCGTCCCGGCTCGCGGTCGTGACCTCGGCGTACCGGCAGGCCCCGGCCGACTCGGCCATGGCGATGATGTCGTCTTCAAAACGCCGGGCCGAGTCCCGCACGGCGAGCGCGGCCAGCGCCTGGACCGGGGAACGGGTGGGCACCACCCCGGCCCGGATCCCCTCCGCCCGCGCCTCCTCCGCCGCTGCCGTGGCCGCGGCGGCCACGTCCGGGTCGTTGGGCATGACGACGACGTTGCCAGCCCCAGTGGCGCGGATCACGCCCAGGATCTCCCCGGTCGACGGCGGGGCACCGTCCGGGTGCGGCCGGACGACGGTGGCGCCCTCGCCCACGAGCAGTTCGGCGATGCCGTCGCCGTCGCAGACCACCACGACCGCCCGGCCGTCGGGCGCCGGCAGCGCGCCGCCCGGCTCGATCAGCTCGATCAACTCGGCCGGGACAGCCATGGAAGTGGCCGGCGGGGTGTGCGCGGGCAGGCGCTGTACCTGGTCGGCGAAGCGGACCACCGATATCCGGTGCGGGCGGCCGGCCTCGACGCCCGCCTCGATCGCGGCGCCGACGTCGTTGACGTGCACGTGCACGTTCCAGGTCCGCGGCGCATCGCCGATCCTGGGTGCGCCGACCACCACCAGGGAGTCGCCGAGCCGCCCGAGGACCTGACGCAGCCGGTCGACCGCGTCGTCCGGCGCGTCGAGCAGGTACTGCACCTCGTAGTCGTACTCGTCGGAGCCGGTCTCCCGCGCGCGCGTCACCGCCGCCCGCCGGGGCGCCGGCGCGGCGTCAGCGGGCGGCGCACTCCCGGTCACCACCTCGACCAACGCGTCGAGCAGGACGACCAGACCGCGCCCGCCGGCGTCCACCACACCGGCGCGGGCAAGCGCGGGCAGTTGCTGCGGGGTTCGGGCCAGCGCCGCTCGGGCCGCGTCCGACGCGGCGCAGACCACGGCCGCCACGTCGTCGCCGTCCACGGCCAGGGCCGCGTCGGCCGCGGCCCGTGCCACCGTGAGGACCGTGCCTTCCACCGGCTCGGCGACCGCTTCCCGGGCCGACACCGCCGCCCGGTCGAGCGCCGCGGCCAGCGCCGCCCCACCCGCGGCAGGCACCTCCGCCAGCGCCTGTGCCATCCCGGCGAACATTTGCGCCAGGATGACTCCCGAGTTGCCCCGGGCGCCGAGCAGCGCACCCCGGGCCAGCGTCCGCAGGACCCGCCCGAGCGACTGCGGGTCGGCGGCCTCGGCGGGCTCGGCCGCCAGTGCCTCGCTCGCGGCCGTCACGGTGAGCACAAGGTTGGTGCCCGTGTCGCCGTCCGGCACCGGGTAGACGTTGAGCTCGTCGATCTCGTGCTGATGCCGGCGCAGCCGCTCAAGACCAGCGGCGCACCAGTCACGTACGACCGTGGCATTGAGGGTGTCCAGCACGTCCGGAAAGCCTAGTGCCGACCTATGACATTCGCCCCGATGGGAGACTGGACGGTGGGGCGGGACTCCGGGGACCCTCGGCCGGTTGGCCCGCATTCATCGCATCAGGTACTCTCGTCAGGTTGCCCGCAGCGTTCAGCGGGCACGCAATCAACGGGTGAACAACCCAGTGATCAAACCAGGAGACTGCAGTGGCTAGCGTGTGCGACGTCTGTGGCAAGAGGCCGGGCTTCGGCCACAACGTATCCCACTCGCACCGGCGGACCAACCGCCGCTGGAACCCCAACATCCAGACGGTGCGCACCCCGGCCGGTGGCGGCACGACCCGTCGCGTTCAGGTTTGCACGTCCTGCCTGAAGGCCGGCAAGGTCGCCCGGGCCTGACCTAAGCTTGAACGCTTCCCGCCGGGACGCCTACTAGGCGTCCCGGCGTTATTCGTACCCAGGAAAAGGCCGCTCAGAGCACCCGGCCGAACGAGAGACAGTCCGGGTAGTCCTTGTAGAAGCCGAAGTTGGGAATCCGCTCGTACCCGAGCTTGCGGTAGAGCGCGATCGCTTCCGGCTGCCGGTCGCCGGTCTCCAGTACGGCCCGCTTCTTGCCCGCGTCGCGGGCGCTGGACTCGATCGCCCGCAGTACGGCGGACGCCACGCCCCGGCCGCGCCAGTCGGGCGCGGTGTACATCCGCTTGATCTCGGCCGCGGTGTCGTCCCCGGCGAGGGTGCGCCAGCCGCCACAGCCGGCCGGCGCGCCGTCGATCCAGGCGACCAGGAAATGGCCCGCCGGCGGCTCGAACTCACCCGCGTCGACCGGGGTCTCGTCACCGCTGCCACCGTAGCGGGCACCGAGGTCGGCTAACGCCGCCTTGATCATCGTACGGGCAACGGGGTCGTCGAGGCGGGTCGTCCTGATCTCAATTGCGGTCACGAGTAAAGGGTACGGGGCATTTAGCACCTTACCGGAAAGACCGCTACTTGAAGTGGTCCCAGCCGCCGGCCCCCCGGTACGGCCGACCGTCGACGGTCACGCCGGCCGGGCCGTCGCTGACCGTACCGATGACGACCCAGCCGGCCGGCAGCGCCACATCGGCCGGGAACGTCGCCGCGAGCGCGTGGTCGTCGCCGCCACCGAGGATCCAGTCGAACGGATTGACGCTGAGCGCCAGCGCCGCGTCGCGGATCTGACCGGGCACGGTGAACAGCTCGCGCTGCACGTCGATCACCACGTCGCTCGCCGCCGCGATGTGACCGAGATCGGCGAGCAGCCCGTCCGAAATGTCGATCATCGACGTGGCGCCGAACCGGGCCGCTTCCGGGCCGGCGAAGTAGGGCACCTCGGGCCGCCGGAACGCCTCCACGAGCAACTTGGGCGTACGGAAGCCGCGGCTCAGTACGGTGTAACCGGCGGCCGCGAACCCGAGCCGGCCATTGACCGCCACGACGTCGCCGGGGCGCGCGCCGGACCGGACGACCGGTGCGCGACCGCCGAGATCGCCGAGCGCCGTGACCGCGATGGTGAGCGTCGGGCTCGCCGACATGTCCCCGCCCACGACGCTCGCGTCGACCAGGGCGGCCTCGGCGGCGAGCCCGTCAGCCAACTCCTCGGCCCAGCGCACGTCGAGGTTTGGCGGCGCGCAGAACGCCACCAGCAGGGCGGTGGGGACGGCGCCCATGGCGGCGATGTCGGCGAGGTTCGCCGCGGCGGCCCGATGGCCCACGTCACGGGCGCTCGACCAGTCCCGCCGGAAGTGGCGACCCTCGACGAGCACGTCCGTCGAGGCGGCCACCCGGCCATCGGGCGCGGCGACGACAGCCGCGTCGTCACCCGGGCCCAGCAGACAGGCGCGGCCACCCGGCAGCCGAGCGGTCACTCGGGCGATCAGGCCGAACTCGCCCGTGTCCGCCACCCTCATCGTGCTCCTCCCCACTCCCTCCCGTACATTGCTCCGCTTTGCCCCCGGAAAGCCAGCATCAACACTGTTGCCTATCCGGCAGCCGAGCAAAGCACACTTCACCTTCCACCTGGATCGTGCGGTAGTTTCACCTGCAAGCCGCGCGAGCGGCGTGGAAGGAGTCGTGTCGTGGTCCAGGCGTACATCCTCATCCAGACCGAGGTCGGAAAGGCGCGCGAGGTGGCCACGACGATCGGTGGCATCACCGGGGTCGTGCGCGTGGACGCGGTGACTGGGCCCTACGACGTCATTGTGCTCACTGAAGCGCACAACGTTGATGAACTTGGAAAAATGATCGTGAGCAAGGTTCAACTCGTGCCCGGCATCACACGTACCCTCACCTGTTCGGTGGTGCACCTCTAGCGATGGCTCAAGGCACCACTGCCACTCGGCTGGCGACACTGATCGCCGTGCCGGTGGCCATCATCGTCGGGATCGCGTCGTTCTGGTTTCTCGGAGGTTTTCGCACCAACGAACCCGCGCGGCCCCGGCCGCAGTCGACCGCGCCCGTGCAGACCTCTGCCCGCCCCCTGGACCCGGCGCAGGCCGCCGCGTGCCGGGAACTGCTGACAAAGCTGCCCGGGGCGCTGCGTGACCGGCCCCGACGGCCGGTCACGGCCGGAGAAGAGCAGAACGCGGCGTACGGGGACCCCGCCATCGTGCTGGCCTGTGGCGTGCCGCCCATCTCCGTGCCGCCGACCGCGGACGTATACGTCCTGTCCGGGGTGTGCTGGTACTCGCAGCCCGGCGGCGGAACCACCGAGTGGACGACGGTGGACCGGACGATCCCGGTACGGGTGACGGTGCCGAGCACCTACTCCGCACCCGGGCAGTGGGTCATCGAGTTCTCCCCGCCGGTCGCCGCCACGCTGCCCCGAGCGGCGACCGTGCCAGCCGGCTGCCAGTGACTCAGCGCAGCCCGGTCCCGCGGCGCAGCGCGGTGCGCACAAGCCGGGAGATGAGCTTTGGATACTCCAGCCCGGAAGCCGCCCACATCCGCGGGAACATCGAGTACGGCGTGAAGCCCGGCATGGTGTTGATCTCGTTGAGCACCACGTCGAATTCGGGCGTGACGAAGAAGTCGACCCGAGCCAGGCCGGCGCAGTCGATCGCGGTGAACGTGCGGCAGGCGTACTCGCGGATCTTCTCGATCACGGCGGGCGGCAACTGCGCCGGGATGTCGAACTCGCACGCGTCGTCGAGGTACTTCGCCTCGAAGTCGTAGAAGGCGTGGTCACGCACGACGCGGATCTCGGCGGGCAGGCTCGCCTCGGGCGCCCCGCCGTACTCCCCTTCCAGGACACCGCACTCGACCTCGCGGCCGATGATCGCTGCTTCGACGATGACCTTCGGGTCGATCTCGCGCGCGAACGCGACGGCCGCGTCCAGGTCGGCCCAGTCGCTCACCTTCGTGATGCCCATGCTGGACCCGGCTCGGCTGGGCTTGACGAAGACCGGCAGGCCCAGCCGCTCCTTGTCGGCCTCGGACAGCGACTGGCCGGCGCGCAGCACCGCGTACGGGCCGACCGGGATGCCCTCGGTCGCCGCAAGCTTCTTGGTGAACTCCTTGTCCATACCGGCCGCCGAGGCGAACACCCCCGCGCCGACGTAGGGCAGGCCCGCCATCTCGAGCAGCCCCTGGATCGTGCCGTCCTCGCCGTAGGCACCGTGCAGGACCGGGAACACGACGTCGATGTCGCCCAGGCTGCTGACCGCGTCACGGGCGTCCAACTCACGCGCCGTCGGGTCGGGGGCGAGCACGACCGCCGAACCGGAGCCGTCGGTGACCTCGGGCAGGCTGCGGTTGGCGATGGCCAGTGACCGTGCGTCACCATTTGTAAGCACCCAGCGCCCCTCGCGGGTGATGCCGATCGGCACGACCTCGAACTCGTCGGGATCGAGCGCTGCGAGGATGCTGCCGGCACTGACTGCGGAGATTCCGTGCTCGGTACTGCGGCCACCGAACACGACCGCGACGCGAGTCTTGCGTGGGGTACTCACGCGGCTGACCTTACCGTGCGTGCACCACGGACGCTTCCCTGCCGTTGGCGGGATCACGCCCAGCGAATCGGTGCGAGGCCGGCCTCGGCGAGCGCGGCGTCGATCTTGCTGAACGGGCGGCTGCCGAGGAAGCCGCGCGGATTCATCGGACTGGGGTGGCCGGCTTCCAGTACGACGTGGTGCGCACCGGTCACCAGCCCGGCCTTCTTGCGCGCGTACCCGCCCCACAGCACAAACACGACGCGGCTGTCCTTGGCGTCGAGCGCTCTGATCGCCGCGTCGGTGAAGTGCTCCCAGCCCTTGCCCGCGTGCGCGGTCGGCGTTCCACTTCGGACGGTCAGCACCGCGTTGAGCAACAGCACGCCCTGCTCGGCCCAGCCGGTCAGCTCACCGTGTGCCGGCGGCTGCACGCCGAGGTCGTCGCGGAGCTCCTTGAAGACGTTGCGCAGCGACGGCGGCACCGTGACGCCCCGCCGCACGCTGAAGCTGAGCCCGTGCGCCTGGCCGGCCTTGTGGTACGGGTCCTGACCGAGGATCAGCACCCGCGCCGCGTCGTACGGGCACAGTCGGAACGCGCTGAACAGGTCGCGCAGCGGCGGGTAGACCGGGTGCGCCGCATACTCCCCTTCGACGAACGCGCTGAGCGACGCCACCGTGTCGGGGTCGAGGTGCGGCTTCATCGCGTCACGCCAGTCGGGGGGCAGCAGTTGCATCAGGTCCAGGGCCATGCCCCCGACCCTATGCAGCGGTTCTGGCAGCCGCGTCGAGCGCCGCTGTGACATCGGCGACCAGGTCTTGCGTGTCTTCGATCCCGCACGACAGGCGTACCAGACCCTCCGGCGCGTCGTCGCCCCACTGGGCGCGCCGGTCCGCGCTGCTGTGCAGCCCGCCGAACGAGGTCGCGGCGGCGATCAGCTCCGACGTCGTCAGGAACGCGTCGACGTGCGCCTTCGACGGCAGGGTGAACGTGACGATGCCCGGTATCCGCCGCATCTGGCGGCTGGCGATCCGGTACGCGGGGTCTGCGGGCCGGCCGGGCCAGCGGACCGAGGACACCTCCGGCCGGCCGGCGAGGAGTTCGGCGACCGCCGCGGCGTTCTCCGACTGGCGGCGAAGGCGCAGATCCAGGGTGCCCAGCGACCGGTGCGCGAGCCACGCCTCGAACGGACCGGGCACCCCGCCCGTACGCGCCCGCCAGGTGCGCAGCCGCCCGGCGAGCTCCGATGAGGTGGCGCAGACGTACCCGAGGACCAGGTCCGAGTGCCCGGTGAGCGCCTTGCTCGCGGAGGCGACGGACAGGTCGGCGCCCAATTCCAGCGGGCGCTGCCCCAGCGGCGTGGGCGTGGTGTTGTCGACGGCGACGAGCGCGCCGGCCTCGTGCGCCTGAGCGGCCAACGACGCGATGTCACAGACGTCGAGGCCCGGGTTGGCCGGCGTCTCCAGCAGCACCAGTTGCACGCCGTCGAACGACGGGTACGGCCCCGCGGTGGGTGCGAGGAGGACCCTCACCCCCGGCAGCGACTCCTGCGCGAAGGCGCGGGCCAGGAAGTACCCGTCAGCGGGCACGACGACGGTGTCCCCGGGGCGCAGCAGCGCCAGCAGCACCGCCGACACGGCCGCCATGCCGGACGAGAACGCGACGCACTCGCCGCCCTCCAGATCACCGATGGCGGATTCGAGGGCCCGCAGGGTGGGGTTGTCGGTACGCCCGTACCCGTCGACCCCGGGCTGCGGGCCGGCCACCGGGTCCAGGTGGTAGGGCGCCGCGAAGACCGGTCCGGGCAGGAAGGGCTGACCCGGCTGGCCCGGCGACGCGCTCCCGGCACGTACGGAACGGGTGCTGTCTCCAAAGGTCATTCCGACTTCGGCTCCCTGCTCATCAGTGCCCGGACCGCCACGCGCGGATCGAGTCCTTCGTGGCAGACCCGTTCGACCTGCTCGGTGATCGGCATCTCGACGCCGTACTTGATGGCCAGGTCGCGGATCGCGAGGCAGCTCTTGACGCCCTCGGCGGTGTACCGGGTGGCGGCCTGCGCCTGCTCCAGGCTCTCGCCCCGGCCCAGGTGCTCGCCGAACGTGCGGTTGCGCGACAGCGGCGACGAGCACGTGGCGACGAGGTCACCCAGTCCGGCCAGGCCGGCGAAGGTCATCGGGTCGGCGCCGAGCGCCACACCCAGCCGGGCCGTCTCGGCCAGGCCGCGCGTCATCAACGTGGCCTTGGTGTTTTCGCCGAACCCCATGCCGTGCGCCATCCCGCACGCCAGCGCGATCACGTTCTTCACGGCGCCGCCCAGCTCACAGCCGATGACATCGTCATTGGTGTACGGGCGCAGGTACCGCGTCGCGATGGCCCGCTGCACCCGGGCGGCCCGGTCGGTGTCGGTGCAGGCGACCACCGTCGCGGCCGGCTGCTCGGCGGCGATCTCGGCCGCCAGGTTCGGGCCGGTCACCACCGCGACCCGGTCTGGCTCGACCCCGGCCGCCTCCACGATCAGCTCGCTCATCCGCTTGAGCGTGCCCAGTTCGATGCCCTTCATCAGGCTGACGACGGTCGCGTCCGGGGTGAAGTGGGTTGCCCAGTCGCCGAGGTTGTCCCGCAGCGTCTGGGACGGGATGGCGATGACGACGAGGTCGGCGCCGTCGAGGGCGTCGGCCGGGTCGACGGTGGCCGTCACGGCGGTGGGCAACCGGAGCTCGGGAAGGTAGTCGGGGTTGACGTGCTGCTCCCGGATCGCTGTCGCCACGTCCGGTCGGCGCGCCCACAGCGTCACGTCGTTTCCGGCATCGGCGAGCACCTTCGCGAACGCGGTGCCCCAGGATCCCGCGCCGAGCACGGCGGCCCGCTTCACCGGTTATTCCTGATCTGCGCGCGCTTGGGCGTGTTGGGGTACAGCGGGGGCGGTGTTTCGCCCCGGATCTCGGCCAGCATGTCCCGCAGGTGCAGCATGATCGCCTCGGTGATCTCGTTCAGCGTCGCGGCGGTCGGTTCCGCGCTCCGCCATTTCGACAGGTCCACCGGCCGGCCCGCGACCACGGTCACCGGCGTCCGCGGGCGCAGCCGCAGCTTGGCCGTACGCGGGTCGAAGATTTTCTCCGGGCCCCACATCACGATCGGGATGACGGGCGCGTCCGTGGCCAGCCACAGCCGGGCCACGCCCGTCTTGCCTTGCATGGGCCACAGGTCCGGCTCGTGGGTGGTGGTGCCCTCAGGGTAGATGATGACGGTGTCGCCGTCCTTGACAGCGGCCACCGCCGAATCGAGCGCCTTGACCGCGTCGGCGGTGCCCCGGTGGACCGGGATCTGGCGCACGGCGGACAGGAACGGCCCGAGGATCGGCAGCCGGAAGAGGCTGGCCTTCCCGAGGAACTGCGGCCACCGCCCGGCGTCGTACACGAAATGCCCCGCCACCAACGGATCGGCGTGGGAAATGTGGTTGGCCGCGAAGATCACGCCGCCGCTCGCGGGCACGTTTTCCATGCCCAACCACGTCCGGTGCGTGAAGAGCGTCAGAAACGGTTTGAGGAGAGCCACTGCCAGCCGGCGCCAAAAACCCAGTCTTCGTCGTGCCACGGCCCCTCCTCGCTGCCCCTGGCGTAGCCGTTTCGCTCCCGCATCATGCCTGGCCTGTCCCCCTCTGGGCCAGCGAGGGTAGCCCCCGGCCGGAGCGGCGAGCACTCAGGTACGCAAGGATGCCGAGTGTGCGCAGGACGGAATGGGTCGCGGTGATGCCGGTCAAACGGCTGGCCATGGCCAAGACGCGACTGCGCGGGGCCGTCCCCGCGGCCGACCATGCCCGGCTCGTGGTGGCGATGGCCAAGGACACCCTCACCGCCGTGCTCGCCTGCCCGATCGTGCACCACGCGCTGATCGTCACCGACGAACCCACCATGGTGGCCGCAATCGCCGACCTGGGCGCGCAGCACGTACCCGATCGCCCCGACACGGGGCTCAACGCCGCGCTGGAGCGCGGCGCGGCACTGGCGGCGGGCTCGCCGGTGGTCGCGCTCACCGCCGACCTGCCGGCGCTGCGCCCGCAGGACCTGGCCGCGGCCCTGACCGCGCTGTCGTACCACCCCCGCGGCTACGTTCCGGATGCCGCGGGTACCGGCACCGCGATGCTCGCGGCAGCGGCCGGGGTGGCGCTGGATCCCCGGTTCGGACCGGGTTCGGCCCGGGCCCACGCCGCCTCCGGAGCGGTACGCCTCGACGGGGACTGGCCGTCGCTTCGCCAGGACGTGGACACCCCCGCCGACCTCGCCGCAGCGGCCGACCTCGGCCTCGGGCGGTACACCGCCGAGTTCGTCGGCGCCACCCGCTACGGTGGCGCGTAAGCGGCCGCGTCGGAAGGCCGACTCGTGAAGGACGGGTACATGCAGGGAACGGTGGCGACGTTCGATGAGCAAACCCAGGTGGGCACGGTGCTACTCGACGACGGATCCGAGCTGGCGTTCCCGGCCGCGGCCTTCGCGGCGTCCGGCCTCCGGCTGCTTCGGGTGGGCCAGCGGGTGCGCCTCGACCGGGACGCCACCGGCAATATCACCCGGGTTACTCTCCCCACGCTCCCGTGATGCCTCTAGCGATTTGTTGGCCGTCAACCTTTTTCGGGTCATTATGATGTAGTGACTGCCAGCCCGAGCCCGCGTTCCCCCCGCCGCGCCGGGTCTGCGCACTCCGCCGACGCGCCAGCGGCCGACCAGGTCAACGGCGCGAAGCGAGCCAGGCGTAGCACCCGAGTCACCAGGCACGCCGACGGCCGTCAGACCGCCGAGGCCCGACCGGAGGCCAACGGTCGACCGGCGACCCCGGCGGTCGCCGCCGCGACCAGATCGAATGCCGCCGCCTCCGCTGTCGACGCGCTCCCCCACGACCGGTACCTCAACCGAGAGCTGTCCTGGCTCGACTTCAACGCGCGGGTGCTGGCCCTGGCCGAGGATCCGCGCACCCCGCTGCTGGAGCGCGCGAAGTTCCTAGCGATCTTCGCCAGCAACCTCGACGAGTTCTACATGGTCCGGGTGGCGGGGCTGAAGCGCCGCCAGCAGACCGGCCTCGCGATCCGCGGCATGGACGGGCTCTTCCCCCGCGAGCAGTTGCAGCGGATCGCCGAACGGGCCGCCGCGCTGGTGGCGCGGCACGCCCGCTGCTTCGCCCAGGACGTCCAGCCCGCGCTCGCGGACGCGAACATCAAGGTCGTGCACTGGCCGGAGCTGTCGGCCCCGGAGCGCGAGCGGATGCGGGCGTACTTCCGCGAGCAGGTCTTTCCGGTCCTCACGCCGCTCGCCGTCGACCCGGCGCACCCGTTCCCGTACATCTCGGGGCTGTCGCTCAATCTCGCGGTGGTCGTGCGGGACCCCGACGGCGGGCCGGAGCTCTTCGCCCGCGTGAAGGTGCCCAACAACGTGCCGCGGTTCGTGGCCGTTGAGCGCGAACGCGCCGCGTCCGGTGAGGGCGGCCAGCCGGCCTCCTTCCTGCCGGTCGAGGACCTGATCGCCGCACACCTCGGCCAGCTGTTCTCCGGTATGCAGGTGGTCGAGCACCACCTGTTCCGGGTGACCCGCAACGCCGACTTCGAACTGGACGAGGACCGCGACGAAGATCTCCTTCAGGCGCTCGAACGCGAACTGGCGCGCCGCCGGTTCGGCCCAGCGGTACGCCTGGAGGTCGCCGCCTCCATCTCCGACCACGTGCTCGACCTGCTCGTACGCGAACTGGACATGGACGACCAGGACGTGATGCGGATACCGGGCCTGCTCGACCTGTCGTCGCTGTGGCAGGTGTACACCGACACCGACCGGCCGGATCTCAAGGATCCCCCTTTTGTTCCGGCCACCCACCCGCAGTTCGCCGAGGGTGAGGTCCCGCGCAGCGTCTTCAACCGGCTCCGCGACGGCGACATCCTGGTGCACCACCCGTACCACTCGTTCTCCACCAGCGTGCAGCGCTTCATCGAGCAGGCCGCGGCCGACCCGAACGTGCTGGCGATCAAGCAGACGCTCTACCGCACCAGCGGTGACTCCCCGATCGTCGACGCGCTCATCTCCGCCGCCGAGGCGGGCAAGCAGGTCGTGGTCCTCGTCGAGGTGAAGGCGCGCTTCGACGAACAGGCCAACATCGGCTGGGCGCGGATGCTGGAGCGCGCCGGCTGCCACGTGGTGTACGGCCTGGTGGGCCTGAAGACGCACTGCAAGACCGCGCTGGTGGTGCGCCAGGAGGGCAGCCAGATCCGGCGGTATTGCCACATCGGCACCGGCAACTACCACCCGAAGACCGCGAGAATGTACGAGGACTTCGGTCTGCTCACGGCCGACCCCGAGGTGGGCGCCGACCTGACCGACCTGTTCAACGTGCTCACCGGGTACAGCCGGCAGACCGCGTACCGGCGCCTGCTGGTTGCGCCGCACGGGGTGCGCAGCGGCATCATCGAGCGGATCGAGCGCGAGATCGAGCACGTCCGGGCGGGCCGGCCGGGGCTGGTACAGATCAAGGCGAACTCGCTGGTCGACGAGGCGATCGTGGACGCGCTCTACCGGGCCAGCCGGGCAGGTGTCGACGTCGACCTCGTCATCCGCGGAATCTGCACGCTCAAGCCCGGCGTACCGGGGCTGTCCGAACGCATCCGGGTGCGCTCGATCGTGGGGCGATTCCTGGAGCACTCGCGGGTCTTCCGCTTCGGTGACGGCCAGGTTCCGCCCCGGGAGAACGCGAGCGGCGACGGCGCGGCATTGGAGCCTTCGGTCCCGGGGGGCGAGTTCTGGATCGGGTCGGCGGACCTGATGCACCGCAACCTCGACCGGCGGGTCGAGGCGCTGGTGCGGGTCGTCGACCCGGCTGCGAAGGTGGAGCTCGACCGGGTGATGCGGCTGATCTTCACGGAGAAGACGACCGCGTTCGAACTGGCCGCCGACGGCACCTGGCAACGGTGCGTCATCGACGGGGACGAGTCCCTGATCAATCCGCAGCAGGCCCTCCTCCGGCGCATCGTGAACAAGGTTGATTGAGCTC
Organism: Planosporangium flavigriseum; assembly: GCF_011947225.1. GTDB lineage: Bacteria > Actinomycetota > Actinomycetes > Mycobacteriales > Micromonosporaceae > Planosporangium > Planosporangium flavigriseum. The sequence continues at coordinate 303,770 of NZ_JAATVW010000003.1, forward strand.
CTCCACCGCCCTGAAGTGCGGGGATTCCCACGGTTGCCCGTGCGGGTTCCTGCTTCATCGGGCCATGCCGTCCCCGCCGTGGCGGATAGGTCTTAGCGGCCCTCGACCGGCGTTTCACCTCTCGACCAGCCCGGCCACGAGGAGGCCCGCTTGACCACCCTCGCCATGCCCCGGATGCTGCCATGAGGGTCCGTCAATTTCGCGAAGGGAGGGAGCGGCGTTTCCTCCCTTGCCCGACAGCACGGGTCTCCACGCCGCCACTTCGATGAACGTGTGCCTGAGCGAGCGGATGAGCACGAGGTCGGACGGTCGCCTCCGGCCGGCGCGGGCCGGCATCCCATTGCACCGTGATATTTGCCGAATTTTCGGGTACGAGGGGCGAGTGCTCCTGCGTGAACCCCTGCCCCACAAGACCACTGCGGTCTCGCCGGAACGCTTGTTAGCTACCGCGCGCGCCTCCCGTACGGCGCAACAACCCGCCCGGACGACGACCGACCGGTCCCCCGACCACCTGCCGTCGTCATGACGCGGGTCGTCAGGGCCGCCGGCGGGGTGGTCGCGCGGGACGGCGCGGCCGGCAAAGAGGTCGTGCTGGTCCACCGGCCGCGCTACGACGACTGGTCACTGCCGAAGGGCAAGCTGGAGCCCGGCGAACATCCCCTCCTCGGCGCGGTGCGGGAGGTGGGCGAGGAGACCTCGGTACGCGCGGCGCCGCGGCTCCGGCTGCCCTCGACGCATTACCTGACCGGCAATCCCGACGTGGAGAAGTCCGTCGACTACTGGTCGATGGTCTGCCTCCAGGCCGCCGAGTTCGTGCCGAACGACGAGGTCGACGAGGTGCGGTGGGTACCGGTGTCGCAGGCGGCCAAGTTGTTGACGTACGCGCACGACCGCGGGGTCCTGGCGGCGTACCCGCCGCTGTCTCGCGTGGACGGGCTCGTGATGCTGCTGCGGCACGCGTACGCCGGGGAGCGCGAGGAGTGGGAGGGCGACGACGACGACCGCCCGCTCGACGACGGCGGCCGGGCCACCGCGCGGGCGCTGGCGCCGCTGCTCGCCGTGTACGGACCGACGCGGATCATCAGTGCCGGGCGGTCCCGATGCGTCCAGACAGTGGAACCGCTCGCGGCCATGACGGGCCTACCTATCGAGGTGGACGACCGCTTCGACGAGTCGGCCGACGCCAAGTCGGCCGCCGGTCTCATCCGCGAATTGGCCGCCTCCGACGGGGTAATCGTCGTGTGCAGCCAGGGCGGCCTGATCCCGGGTGTGGTGGGGACGATTTCCGGGCGCGATCCCGGTTCGTACCGCACCCCCAAGGGATCGGGCTGGGTGCTGGGTTTCGCAGGGACCGAGTTCGTTGCGGCGGACCGATTCGACCTCGAACCCCTGTCAATGTAGGAAAGCGGCTCGAAGCAACAAACGAAAGAGGGCCGGGCATGCCCGGCCCTCTTTTCGCTATAGCGTCAGCGCTTCTTCGCGACGGCCTTCTTGGCCGGCGCCGCCTTCGCGGTGGTCGCCTTCGCGGTGGTCGCCTTCGCGGTGGTCGCCTTCGCGGTGGTCGCCTTCGCGGTGGCCCGAGCGGTCGTCGTCTTACGCGCCGTCGTCGCCGTCGCGGCCTTGGTGACCTTGGTCGCGGTCGCCTTGGTAGCAGCCGTCTTGGTGGCCGCCTTCTTGGCCGGAGCCGCCTTGGCCGTCGTCTTGGCGGCGGTCTTGGCGGGAGCGACCTTGGTGGCCGCCTTCTTGGCCGGAGCCGCCTTGGCCGTCGTCTTGGCGGCGGTCTTGGCGGGAGCGACCTTGGTGGCCGCCTTCTTGGCCGGAGCCGCCTTGGCCGTCGTCTTGGCGGCGGTCTTGGCGGGAGCAGCCTTGGTGGCCGCCTTCTTGGCCGGAGCCGCCTTGGCAACGGTCTTGGCCGGAGCGGCCTTGGCAACGGTCTTCTTGGCAGCGGCGGCCTTCGGCAGCTTGCCGCTGGCAACCAGCTCCTTGAAGCCAGCGCCCGGACGGAAGGCCGGAACCGAGGTCTTCTTGACCTTCACAGCCTCACCGGTACGCGGGTTACGAGCGGTTCTGGCGGCCCGGACCTTCTTTTCGAAGACACCGAAACCGGTGATGGCAACCTTGTCGCCCTTGGTCACGGCGTTCTGGATTTCCGACAACACGGCATCGAGCGCCTGCGTCGCCGCCCGCTTGTCACCCAGACGGGCCGACAGCGCGTCGATGAGCTCCGCCTTGTTCACGATTTCCTCCTGTACGTGGAGACTGCGCGACTCCATCCACGCGCAACATCGGTCTCAACTGCCAGGATACAAATACTTTTTGAAAAAGAAATCGTTGCGGTACAACAGAATTGGCCGGTGGCCCAAATGGACCACCGGCCAAACTCCCTGCAAGAGCTAGATGACAGCCGGCTTCCACTGCGGACGGCGCTCTTCAAAAGCGGTCACAGCGGCTTCGTGGCGAAGCGTCAGGCTGATGTCGTCGAGCCCTTCGAGTAGGCGCCAACGGCTGAAATCGTCGAGCGGGAACGCCCATACATTCGCGCCGGCGCGAACTTCCCGGGCTTCCAGGTCGACGGTCACCGCGAGGGTCGGATCGGCTTCCACCGCGTCCCAGAGCGCTTCCACCGCAGGCTGTTCGAGCTCGACCGGCAGCAGGCCGTCCTTGAGTGCGTTACCCCGGAAGATGTCCCCGAATCGCGGCGAGATGACCGCCCGGAATCCCCAGTCGCGCAGCGCCCAAACCGCGTGCTCACGCGATGATCCGGTGCCGAACTCGGGTCCGGCGATGAGGACCGAGGCCCCGGAGTAAGCCGGATTGTTGAGCACGAAATCAGGATCGGCCCGCCAGGCGTTGAAGAGCCCGTCGGCGAAACCCGTCTTGGTCACCCGCTTCAGGTACACAGCCGGGATGATCTGGTCGGTGTCCACATTGGATCGGCGCAGCGGCACGGCGGTGCCGGTGTGAACGGTGAACTTGTCCATCTGTCCTTACCTCAGCTCAGATCTGCGGGCGCGGCGAGGCGTCCCGTGATCGCGGTCGCGGCCGCGACCGGCGGTGACACCAGGTGCGTACGGCCGCCGCGGCCCTGCCGGCCCTCGAAGTTGCGGTTCGAGGTCGACGCCGAACGCTGGCCGGGCTTGAGCGTGTCCGGGTTCATACCCAGACACATCGAGCAGCCGGCGAAGCGCCACTCGGCGCCAGCGGCGGTGAAGACCTCGTGCAGGCCCTCCTCCTCCGCTGCCGCGCGCACGGCGGCCGATCCGGGGACGACCATCATCCGTACGCCGTCGGCGACCTTGCGACCGCGCAGCACCTCGGCAGCCGCCCGAAGGTCCTCGATGCGCCCATTGGTGCAGGAGCCGAGGAACACCACGTCCACGCCGATGTCCCGCAGCGCCGTTCCGGGCTTCAGGTCCATGTACTCGAGCGCCTTCCGGGCCGCCGTGCGCTCGACGTCGGCCTCGAAGCTCTCCGGGTCCGGGACGACCGCGTCGAGCGGCACGCCCTGCCCCGGGTTGGTGCCCCACGTGACAAACGGCGTGATCGAGCTCGCGTCGATCGTCACCTCGGTGTCGAACGTGGCACCTTCGTCGGTGCGCAGGCTGCGCCAGTACTCCACCGCGCGGTCCCAGTCGTCGCCCTTGGGCGCGTACTCGCGGCCCTTGAGGTAGGCGAACGTGGTCTCATCCGGCGCGATGAGACCGGCCTTGGCACCCCACTCGATGGACATGTTCGAGATGGTCATCCGGCCTTCCATCGACAGCTTCTCGATGGCCGGCCCCCGGTACTCGACGATGTGCCCGCGCCCGCCGCCGGTGCCCAGCTTGGCGATGAGCGCCAGGATCAGGTCCTTGGCGGTGACGCCGGCGGGGAGTTCCCCGGTGACGTTGACTGCCATGGTCTTCGGCTTGTGCTGCGGCAGCGTCTGGGTCGCCAGAACATGCTCGACCTCGCTGGTGCCGATGCCGAAAGCGATCGAGCCGAAGGCGCCGTGGGTCGCGGTGTGTGAATCGCCACAGACGATCGTCATGCCCGGCTGGGTGACCCCGAGCTGCGGGCCGATCACGTGCACGATGCCCTGCTGGGCGTGGCCCAGCGAGTGGAGCCGGACGCCGAACTCCGCGCAGTTCTTGCGCAGGGTCTCGATCTGGGTACGGCTGATCGGGTCCGCGATCGTGATCAGGTTATCGGTCGGCGTGTTGTGGTCTTCGGTTGCGAGCGTGAGATCAGGGCGCCTGACCTGGCGTCCCGCCATCCGCAGGCCGTCGAAGGCCTGCGGGCTCGTCACCTCGTGGAGCAGGTGTAGATCGATGTACAGAAGATCTGGCTCGCCCTCGGCGGAGCGGACGACATGTGCGTCCCAGACCTTCTCGGACAGGGTGCGTGGTGCTTCTCCCAGCATCTGGACATCCTAAAGTTTGGGAGGTAAGTTTCGGTTCGTGGGACACAGTATGAGCGGTGTTGGCGTACTCGACAAGGCGGTGGTCATCCTTTCCGCTTGCGTGGACGGCGCCAGCCTGGCCGAACTCGTCGAGCGCACCAAACTTCCGCGCGCCACCGCACACCGGTTGGCGCAGGCGCTGGAGATCCATCGGATGCTCGTCCGCGACGCGCAGGGACGGTGGCGGCCCGGCCCGCGTCTCGGTGAGTTCGCCAACGCCGCCCCCGACGTCCTGCTGACCGCCGCCGAGCCGATGCTGGCGGCACTGCGGGACAACACCGGCGAAAGCGCCCAGCTGTACCTACGCCGCGCCGACGAACGGCTCTGCGTGGCCGCAGCGGAGCGCTCCAGCGGCCTGCGGGACACCGTTCCGATCGGATCGGCACTCCCGATGACCGCGGGGTCCGCGGCGCAGGTCCTGCTCGCCTGGGAGCCCCCGGAAGCCGTGATGCCGCTCCTGCCCCGCAGCAAGTTCACCGGCCGCACCCTCGCCGAGGTCCGCCGCCGCGGATGGGCGCAGAGCGTCGCCGAGCGAGAGGCCGGTGTGGCAAGCGTCTCAGCGCCGGTCCGGGACCGTACGGGCCGGGTAATCGCGGCGATCAGCATCTCCGGCCCGATCGAGCGCCTGGGCCGGCGCCCGGGCGACCGGCACGCAATGGCCGTGGTTCGCGCCGGACAGCGCCTGTCGGGGCTGTAGGAACGCCGCGCACGGCGGATCCTGAGTGGTCGAGAATCAGCCGCCCGGACTCGCGGTTGGCAGCCCGATCGCCGCCGCCGCGTCGAGCAGTCGCTTGTCGTACGTGACGAACGCCTCGAACGCGTTGCCCGCCTGGCCGGCGAGCATCTGCGCCGTCGCCAGGTGGATGGCGTCGAGACTGCGCAGGGTCGGCTCTGTGTACGCAGCAGCCGTCCCGCGTACGGTGGCGTCGATCTCCAGACGGTAGAGGCGAGCCATAGCCGAGGGCACGCCGACGAGCGCTTGCGGCGCAGCGCGACGCAGGGCGCGGGGAACCTCGACCTCGACCAGTGCGGACGACACCAACGGCACCTCAGGCCGCGCGTTAAGCCAGGTAACCAGTTCAGCCGTTCCCGCTTCCGACCGCACGAGCTTCACGACCGCCGCCGAGTCGAGGTAGATCACCAGCGTTCATCCTCGCGAGCTGCCGCAAGGTGTTCGGCGGCGTTGATGTCCGGCGCGCCAAGCACCGGCGGGACTGGGATCGGGCCGGTGTTCGTCGGCCCCGCCGCCCGCCCCTCCGCCACCAGGCGATCCAGCAGCGACAGGCCGTCGTCAACGGGCACGAGACGGGCGATCGGACGCCCGCGGTCGGTCACCTCGAGCGTCTCGCCACCGGCAACTCGTGCCAGCACCTGGCTGGTGTTCTGATTGAGCTCGCGTACCCCGATCCGCTCCATGGGAAAAATGTAGAACATAAAGTCCTACATAACCACCGAAGCGAGGCGCAGAAACGGAAAAGCGCCCTGAAGTTTCCTTCAGAGCGCTTCCGCTGTAGCCCCGACCGGATTCGAACCGGCGCTACCGCCTTGAGAGGGCGGCGTCCTGGGCCGCTAGACGACGGGGCCAGGCACCGATGCCTGAGCATCGATGTAGCTGGGGTACCAGGACTCGAACCTAGACTAACTGAACCAGAATCAGTTGGGCTGCCAATTACCCCATACCCCATCGGTGCTCGCTGCACCGGGGATGAACTGTACATGAGCCGCCCTGCCGCGCCAAATCCGATCCCCCTCCCGGCGTGGCGCGCCCCGCTAGTCCAGGGCCACGACGCGGTTCGTCAGTGCCCCGACCTGCTCAATCCGCACGGTGACGGTGTCTCCGTCCGCCATCGGCCCCACTCCGGCGGGCGTGCCGGTCAGGATGACGTCACCCGGCAGCAGCGTCATCACGTGTGACACATACGACACAAGAGTCACCGGGTCGAAGATCATGTCCCGGGTACGGCCGAGCTGGCGCACCTCCGCCTCGGCGCCGGGCGGAGAGCCCGCCGGCAGCACCTCGCAGCGGACCTCGAGATCGGCCGGGTCGACGCCGGTGACGATCCAGGGGCCGAGCGGGCAGAACGAGTCGAACCCCTTGGCCCGGGTGAACTGGACGTCCTTGCGCTGCAGATCCCGCGCGGTCACGTCGTTTGCGACCGTGTACCCGAAGATGGCCTTCGCGGCGGCCGCCTTGTCCGCGCGGCGCGCACCTGACGCCCCGATCACCACGGCCAGCTCGGCCTCGTGCTCAACCTGCTTGGACTGCGGTGGGAGCCGTACAACGTCGCCGTGGCCGATCACGGACGTCGTCGGCTTGAGGAACATCAGCGGCTCGGCGGGGACGTCATTGCCCATCTCCGCGGCGTGCTCGGCGTAGTTACGGCCGATTCCGACGACCTTGCTGGGCAGGATTGGCGAGAGCAGTCGCACGTCGGCGAGCGCCCACCGGTCACCGGTGAAACGGATCTCTCCGAACGGGTGCCCCTCGATCTGGGCCACGGTCAGCGCCTCCGCGCCAGCCTCGGGCTCCCCTTCGACGACTCCGAACGACATCCCACCGCTGTGGACGAAACGAGCAATACGCATCAGGCAAATCTAGCCCGCGTCATGATCGGCAGGTACCGCGCGCCGGCACCACCAAGAGGAGCCCCGCCGGAGGGGCTGCCACACTGGAACCCGTGAAAATCGCCGTCGAGATCCTGCCCGCTGATGTCTGGCGGCGCCGAAGGACGGCCTACGAACAGCGCATAGACGAGTGGATCACGCCGCACCTGACCCGCCGCCGGGCCCGGCTCAAACATCCGGTCGAGGACTTCCTGTTCACGTACTACTCGTACCGACCGGCGCAGTTGCGCCGCTGGCATCCCGGAGCGGGCGTACTCCTGGAGGGCGCGGGCGATCTCGGCCCCGGCTACCGGGACACGCCGGACGGCGTCACCGTGGACGTCGACGCGTTCATGGCGCGGCGCGGCGAGTCCGTCACGTGGATCCACGACCTGTTGACGGCCACCGCCTCCCGTACGCCGCACCTGGGCTGCTTCGGGCTGCACGAGTGGGCCATGGTCTACGGGCAGTCGGGCGACGAGATCCGCCACAACGCCTGGCCCCTGCGCCTGTCCCCCGCCGACACCGCCGCGGTGGTCGAGGAACGTGGCGTGAAGTGCAGCCACTTCGACGCCTTCCGGTTCTTCACGGCCCCGGCCCGGCCGCTGAACATACTCCAACCCTCGCGGGACACGCAGCGCGACAACGAACAGCCCGGCTGTCTGCACGCCAACATGGATCTTTACAAATGGGCGTACAAGCTCAGCCCGCTCACGCCCAGCGAACTCGTCACCGACTGCTTCGCCCTGGCCCGCGACATCCGCGCCCTCGACATGCGGGCCAGCCCGTACGACCTGGCCGATCTCGGCTACCCGCCGGTCCGGATCGAGACCGCCGAGGGCCGCGCGGAGTACGCGGCGGCGCAGCGCGCGTTCGCGAGGCGCGCCGAGCCGCTGCGCGGCCGCCTGATCGAACTCACCAGCGCGCTCCTCGGCCAACCGGTAGCGGACGCGACAACCGCCGCGGCACCCGACGCGGCTAACGCAGGATGTTGATCGCCCTCGCCACCACGAGCGCGACGGTCGCCAGCGAGACCATCGACTGCCCCATCATCGTGAGCTTCGCCCAGCGCGACATCGGCAACGTGTCGGTCGGGCTGAACGCGGTGGAGTTGGTGAACGACAGGTACAGGTAGTCGACGAAGTGCGGCTCCCAGTCGCGGTGCGCCGCGTGCGGCGACGTCATCTGCGGGAACATGAAGTCCGGATAGTCATCGCGGGCGTTGGCCCGCGCGGCCGGCCCGCCCCGGTCGCCTTCCCAGTACCACAGCGCGAACACGATCATGTTGGTCAGCCAGATCGCGCCGCCGTTCAGCAGCAGTACCACCGCGTCGTTGGTGCCTCCGCCGTACACGATGCGGTAGACCAGCCGCCCGGCCGACCAGGCGGTCGCCAGCGACGCGACGATGACCAGGCCGATGGCGGCAGCCCGCAGCACGGGCCGCTCACGGTCGATCCGGTTCGGGTCGGCGACGACCAGGAACCCGAGCAGCAGCAGTTCGATCACGGGCAGCAGCCAGTGCGGGGTGAACGCGAGATCCTGGGGCAACTGGAGCTGCAGCGCGATCGCGACCAGGATCGCGATCGCGGCCGGCCAGCGCGCCTCCCCCCGCGTCTGCCGCAGCCAGCCGGGCAGGTTCTCCGGGTCGCGCCCGACAAGCCTTTCCAGCCGGAGGGCACGGGCCGCCAGAGTCGCCTCGGTCAGCGGCGGACGGCGACGATGTCCCTCCTCGCCGTCGCCGGCTTGCGCGCGCGGTCGTTTCACACCGCAGATTGTGTACGCCGAAAGGGTGACCCGGAACGCCCGGCGAAGGCGTGCCCATTCGACACGAATCGCCCTTACACGGTATGCGCAAAGTTGCGCTCCGTGAGAACTCGCCGCTGTCGGAGTAACGATTATCGGCAGGCAGCCGCCCATATTCCGGAGTTACCGCGCGGGTTGCCGGCTGGATACCGGACATCCTGACGGGTCGCGCAATCGCCTGATCCGAATAGTCTCAACGGCATGTCGCCGGGGGGGGTACCGGGCACTGTCATCGGGCGGGACTCCGAATTGGAGCTTGTCCGGTCGGCGCTGGCCGGGGTCGCCTCCGGCCGGGGCGGCGTCGTCCTCGTCGAGGGTGAGCCGGGCATCGGCAAGTCCGCCCTGCTACACGACGCCCTCGCCGGCACGGCCGAGCTGGGTTGTCAGCTCGGGTGGGTCGCCGCCGACGAGCTCAGCCCGCGTATCCCCCTGCGACTGCTCCTGGATTGCCTCGAGATCGAGTCGCGGTCACCCGACCGGGGCCGGATCGGTGTCGCCGCGCTCCTGGGAGGTCCTCCAACGGGCGCCTTCGCGTCCCGCAGCGATCCGATGGCCGCGGTGGTCGAACGGGCGCTGACGATGGTCGACAAGATGTGCACGGACGCTCCGGTCGTTCTCGTCGCCGACGACCTGCAGTGGGCCGACGAGACGAGTCTGCTCGCCTGGCACCGGCTGGCCCGTACGGTCTCCCACCGCCCGCTGCTGCTGGTCGGCGCCTACCGCCCGGTGCCGAGCCGCGACGAGCTGGACCCGCTGCGGGACGACGCCGTGGCCAGCCGGGGGCTGGTCCGCCTCGCCCCGCTATCGGAGCAGACGGTCGCTGAGATCGCCGCCGGTCTCGCCGGCGCACCCATTGGCCCCCGGCTGCGGGCACTGACCGCCCACGCCGGCGGGAACCCGCTGTACCTGCGGGAACTGATCGACGCGCTGCGGCGGGAAAAGGCGATCACGATCGACGCCGGGCAGGCGGAGCTGGCCGACGGGTGGAGCAAGCGAGCGCCTGAGACGCTCACGGCGGCGATCGCCGCGCGGCTGGGTTTCCTGTCCCACAACGCGACCACGGCGCTCCGGGTCGCCACGCTTCTCGGCCCCGAGTTCTCGATCGACGACGTGGCGACCGTTCTCCAGCTTCCGGTGACCGCGCTGCGCAGCGCGTTCGCGGAAGCGGCGGCGGCCGGGGTCGTGGCTACCGGCAACCGGCTGTCGTTTCGGCACCCGCTCATCCGGCACGCGCTGTACGAGGAGATGCCAGGGGTCGTTCGCTGCGCCCTGCACCGGCACGCGGCGCAGACGCTCGCCGCCGCCGGCGCGTCGGTAGAGCGAGTCGCCGCCCAGCTGCTGCCGGCCGGGCCCGCCGTCGACGGATGGGTCACGCAGTGGTTGGTACGGGCCGCGCCGGAGCTGGTCGACCGGGCGCCCCTGGTCGCTGCGGAGCTGTTGAGCCGGGCCACCGGCCAACTGCCGCCAGGGGAGCCGCACTGGGACGAACTCGCGGGCGCGCTGGCGCGGGTGCTGTTCCGGCTCGGGCGCGACGCCGAGTCGCAGGCGCGGCAGATCCTCGCCCACACCGACCGCCCCGCCCTGGCTGCGGAGATGCGCTGGATTCTCGGCGAGCGGTTGCTGCGGGCCGGCCGCGCCCAGGACGCCCTCCACGTCGTCGAGCAGGGGCTCAGCCAGCTCGGTGTCCCGGTCGTCTGGCGGGCCCGGCTCGAGGCGATGTCGGCGCGGATCCACTCCACCTCCGCCGACGACCTCGACAAGGCCGAATACGCCGCCAGGGCGTCGCTGGCGTCGGCGAGCGCGTGCTCCGACCGGCTGGCGCTCGGCTACAGCCTGCTCAGCCTGTCGACGACCGCCCTGATGCGCCGGGACCAGGCGGCCCGACTGTTCCACCTCGACTGCGCGCTGGACGTCCTCGCCGACGACATGGAGCACCTGGAGCTGCGGCTGCTGTTGCTGGGCAACCGGACACTCGCGCTGTCGATCCTCGACCGCTTCGACGAGGCCGAGCGGACGCTCGCCGACGCCCACGCGCTGGCCGAGCGGCGAACAGGGTACGCCGGCCTGGCGCGCTTCCACGCCCCCGCCGCGGTCCTGTACTTCTGGACCGGCCGCTGGGACGAGGCTCTCGCCGTGCTGGACACGGCCGGGGACCTGCCGGACAGCCCCCGGCTGGCGCCGATCGCGGCCGGGATCGTCTCGCTCATCGCCTGCCACCGCGACGACCGCGTCACGGCCACGGCTCGGCTGGACGCGTACCCGGTTCCGAAGACCGCGACCGCGTACCCCGATCACCAGACCGCGACCGCGTACCCCGATCACCAGACCGCGACCGCGTACCCCGATCACCAGACCGCGACCGCGTACCCCGATCACCAGACCGCGACCGCGTTCGATGTCGCCAACCGTGGCTTCCTGCTGTCCGCCCGCGCCGTCCTGGCCGAACGCGACGGCCAGCCGGCGGAGTCCCTGCGGGCCTGGCGGGAGCTGCTCGAGCCGCGGTACGCGCAGATGGAGCGGCACACGCTCATGCCGGACGTGGTACGGGCGGCGATGGCGGTGGGCGACACCGAAACGGCGCGCGAAGCCACCACGCTGTGCGAGCGGGATCCCGGTCTGCCCACTCCCGGGCGGGCCGCCGCGGTCGAACACTGTCTCGGACTGCTCACCGGCGACGTCGACCTGCTGACGAACGCTGGCCGCTATCTGCGAACGGTCGGACGGGTCGTGGCGTACGCGCGCAGCTGCGAGGACGTCGCGATCCTGCTGGCGCAGCGGGGCGAGCGGCGGGCCGCCAAGGCCGCCCTCAGCCCCGCCATGGACGCGTACGCGACCTTGGGCGCTCAGTGGGGCCTGCGGCGGGCCGCCGCCCGGGTACGCCCGTTCGGCATCCGTTGGGGCGCCCGCGGCCCGCGCCGGCGACCCGTCTCCGGCTGGGCGTCGCTGTCTCCCACCGAGACGGCGATCGCCCGGCTGGTGGCCCAGGGAATGTCCAATCCGGACATTGCTGGGGAGTTGCTGCTGTCGCCGCGCACGGTCCAGTCGCACGTATCCCACATCCTCGTGAAACTCAAGGCGCAGTCGCGGGTGGAGATCGCCCGCCAGGTACTCATCCACGGGTAGGCACCAGATGCGGACAACTGTCGTGGGACGCGACGACGAGATCGCGCGCGTACGCACGCTCGCCCACCGCGCAGCCACCGGTTACGGCTCGACGATTCTGATCGAGGGCGAGCCCGGAATCGGCAAGAGCGCCCTGCTGGCCGTCGCCGCCGCCGAGGCGCGCCGGCTCGGCGCCCGCGTGCTGCGCGGCCGCGGCGTTCCGGTCGAGGAGCCGCCGCCGTTCGGGGTGGTCCGGTCGTGGCTGGACGCGGAGCTACCCGCTGATGGCGACTTCGCGCTCATCGAGCTGATTCTCGGTCGACTCGAGTCCTGGTGCGCCGTGGGACCGCTGGTCGTCCTCGTTGACGACCTGCAGTGGGCCGACACGTCGAGCCTGCTGCTGCTCGGCCGCCTCGGCCGCGCCGTCGGTCAGCTTCCGGTGCTGCTCGTCGCCGCGTACCAGCCGACGCAGCAAAATGCTCGACTCGACGTGCTGGTGCGCAGCCTGCGCGGTCAGGGCGCGGTGCCGATGCGGCTCGACCCGCTGACCGAAGACGACCTCGCGGAGCTGGTTCGGTTGCTCCTGGGCGTACCACCCGGGCCCGGCCTGCGCGAGTTGCTCGCGCAGGCCGGCGGTAACGCGCTCTACACGACCGAGGTGCTCGGGGCGCTCGCCCGTACCGGGCGCCTCCAGGTCGCCGACGGGGTCGCGACGCTGCGCCGCGGCGCGGCGTCAGGCACCGTCCAGGCGGCACTGCTCGACCTGGTCCAGCGCCGGCTGGAGCCGTTGAGCGCGGACACCCGCGACCTGCTGCGGGCGGCCGCCGTCCTCGGCCCCGGTTTCGACCTGACCGAACTGGCGGCCGTCCTCGACCGGCCCGTGATCTCGCTCTGGCAACCGGTCAGCGAGGCCGTGACCACGGGCCTGCTCGTCGACGCCGGGGACCAGCTGGTCTTCCGCCACGAACTGGTCCGCCAGGTGCTCGCCGGCGGACTGCCCGCGACGGCCGCCGACGCGCTGCGGCTGCGGGCCGGCCGGGCGCTCGCCAGCGCGGGCGCGCGGGTCGAGCGGGTCGCGCGGCACCTGACGGCCGTCACCGGCCTCGCACCGGACCTCGTGGACTGGCTGGCGCGGGCGGCCGAGGCGCTGGTCGTACGCGCCCCGGAACTGGCCATGCCGCTGCTGGAGCGGACGCTGGCGCAGCGGTCCGCGGAGGCCCCGGCTGTGCTGCGTCTGCAGTACGCCCGGGCGCTGCTGTGGGCCGGGCGACCGGTCGAGGCGCGACGGGCGGCGCAGGCGGCGCTGCGCGTACCCGGGACGCCCCCGGTGGCGCTGCACTGGCTGCTGGCACAGGCGTACCTGCAGAGCGGCCGGGCCGGCAGCGCCCGGACCGTCGCCGAACGGGTGCTGGCCAGCGCCCGGTGCGGCGACGAGGAAGCGGCCCGCTTCCGTGCGCTCCTCGCGCTGTGCCTGCTGCTGTCGGGGCGCGCCGACGCCGCCGACGCCAGCGCGGGAACCGCGCTGGCCGGCGCCGACGGGTACGTCAGCGCGTACGCGTTGACGGTACGGGCGGGCGTCCAACTGGTACGCCAGCGGCCACAGGCGGCGCTCCACCTCGCCGACCGGGCGCTCACGGCGCTCGGCAGCGACCCGGTACAGCCGGACCGCCCCTTCCCGCCGCACCTCGTGCGCGGGTTCTGCCTGCTGGAGCTGGACCGGTTCGCGGAGGCGGAGGCGGCTTTCACCGAAGGCCGTCGCCGCCTCGGTCGCACCTTCCGCACGTGGCACCACATGGCCCTGGCTCGGCTGCGGTATCTCCAGGGGCGGTGGAACGACGCGCTCGCGGAGATCCGGGCGGGGCTCGACGTGACCGACTGCCCGGGCCTCGCCGGTGGGCTACGTAGCCAGGCCGCGCTGATCGCGGTGCATCGCGGCGAGGTCGACGCCGGAAGCCCGCACACCCCCGACCCGCACCCGTACTGGGGATGGCTGCGCCTGGCGGCGCGGGCGCTGCGGTGCGAGCGCGACGGCGACCCGGAGCGCGCGCTGCTGGCCCTGCTCGACGCGGCAGGTCGCGGGTTGCCAGGTAGCTGCCTCGCCGCCGACCTCGCCCGGCTCGCCGCCAGCACCGGGCAGCGTTCGCGGGCCCGGGGGCTGGCCGACGGCTACGACCGCGTCGCGGCTGAGCATCCCGGCCCGCACGTGCGCGCCACCGCCCTGCTGTGCCGGGGCGTGGCCGAGGCGGACGCCGCGCTGCTGCTCGCCGCCGCCCAGGAGTTCGGCGAGGCCGGCCGGCCGCTGTACGAGGGTTACGCGTACGAAGAGGCGGCCGCCCTCCTCGCCGCGACCGGGTCACGCGTCCGGGCCCGGTCGGCGCTGGACTCGGCGGTCAGGTGCTACGACCGGCTCGGCGCCGCCTGGGACCTCGATCGCGCGCAGGCGCGGCTGCGGGAGGCCGGCGTACGGCACCGGCACATCCGGCAGCGGCCGAAGACCGGCTGGGAGTCGCTGACCCAGACCGAGCGCCGGATCCTCGGCCTGGTGGCCGCGGGCCGGTCGAACCCGGACATCGCCGCCGAGCTGTACCTGTCCCGGCGGACCGTGCGGAACCACGTCTCGCACATCCTCGCCAAGCTGGGCCTCAGCTCGCGCGTCGAGTTGGCCGTCAGCGCGTACGAGAACGGCGCGGTGGGTTAGCAACCATCAGTGCCCACCCGGCGGCCCGGTAAGAGGCTGTGGACAGTTTCTCCTCAAGCCGACCCCATGCTTGCCGACGGTTGTGGGGTGGCGTACTCAACTGATCTGACCGATGCGCAATGGCGGCTGCTCGCACCCGTTCTCGGGCGTGGTGGCTCGCGTGGTCCCCAGCCGGCTTTGGACCGGCGGCTGGTGGTGAATGCCGTGTTGTACCAGGCGAAGACGGGCTGCCAGTGGCGGATGCTGCCGGCAGAGTTCGGCAGTTGGAACACGATCTGGCGCACATTCGCCCGCTGGCGTGACCGCGGGGTGTGGCAGCAGGTCATGGACGTGTTGCGCCGGCACCTGCGCGTCGCGGCCGGCAGGGATCCGGAGCCGTCGCTGCTGATGGTGGACTGTCAGGTCGTCAAGGGCGGACGGTGCGGCGCTGACTTCCATGAGGGCCACTACAAGTACCGGCTGCGTGGCGCGAAACGTGCGGTTGCCGTCGATTACCTCGGGTTGCCGGTCACGGTGAACGTGACCGGCGCGCGCACCCATGAGGTGAAGGCAGCCCGCCAACTTCTGGACCGAGTACTGCCGGAGGCCGCACGGGTGGCGACGGTGATGGGCGACCGCGGCTTCCGCGGTCTGGCCACGCAGCTCGAGCGCGCCTACGGCGTCGAAACGGTCATCAAGCACGACGAGAACCGGCCGAGGGGTGAGTTCCGACCGTTGCAGCCGTTGTGGAAGGTGGAAGCGGCGTTCGCCGACCTGGGCAGGTGGCGGCGGTTGGCCAGGTCATTCGAGGGAACGTCCGCGTCGGCGACCGCGTGGATGCAGGTGGCCGCTGTCGGCGTCATGCTCCGGCAGGTGTGAACCGGCCGAGATCAGTGAACTGTCGGTGCCGCCTGGCACTATCACGCGCGTGATCGCGTCGCGGGAGAAGGCACCCAAGCATGGGCCGGGTCGCCTCGTCGTCGACGGCACCGACCACGTGCTGCACCGCAAGGCGCAGTTCGCACTGCACCCGGGTGCTGCCGCCGAAGCCCGGCTCCTGGCGCTGCTCGCGGCGCTGTGCGAGTGCTACAACGCTGCCCTGGCCGAGCGCCGCGACGCGTACCGGGCTACAGGAAGAACCGTGTCGTTGTTCGAGCAGTACAACCAGATCAAGGATCTGCGCGGGGTGCGTGACGACGTGCTCGCGTGGGGTATCCAGCCGGTCCGGTCGGCGCTGAAACGCCTGGACGAGGCGATGGCCGCATTCTTCCGACGGGTCAGGGCCGGGCAGGTGCCCGGGTTCCCTCGGTTTAGGTCCCGGTCGAGGTTCGACACCGCCTGCTGGGACGAACCGACCTCGTGGAAGCTTGGCAAGGACGCCGAGACCGGCCGGTGGCGGCTGGCCGTGCAGGGCGTCGGGACCGTCGCGTTGTCGAAGAAGGCCAGCCGGCAGTTGGACCGCCTGGTCAAGCGCGGCGGGGATCCGGCCACGTTGACCATCACCCGCCGGCGGGCCGGGACCGGATGGGTGTGGCGCGCCACGGTCGGATTCAAGAACGTCACCACGCAGCCGTTGCCCGGCACCGGCCGGGTCATCGGGGTAGATCGGGGTGTGGCCGTCACCGCCGCCACCAGCGACGGCCAGCTGCTGCGCTACCCGGCGCAGGCGCAAGCAGCGCGGGACACCGCGGTGCTGCTCGGGCAGTCCCTGGCCGGGAAGAAGCGCGGCTCGAGGGCGTGGCGCAAGACGGTACGCACCATCGCCCGTGAGCGGTGCAAAGCTGCCGCGATCGTGGACAACTGGGCACGTGAGACCGCCAAGACGATCGTGGCTGCGGCCGACGTGCTCGTCGTCGAGGACCTCGAGTTGAAGAACATGACCCGTTCTGCGAAGGGAACCGTCGACAAGCCGGGGCGGAATGTGCGGGCGAAGGCCGGGTTGAACAGGTCCCTGTCGGGCGCGGCGCTGGGGAAACTCGCCACCAGGGTGGCCGTCAAAGCGGAAGAAGCTGGACGGACCCTGTGGCGTGTGAACCCCGCGTACACCAGCCAGGATTGCCCCGCGTGCGGCCACCGCCGCAAAGGCAACCGGGACCGTACCGTGTTCCGATGCCTGAACTGCGGGCATACCACACACGCGGACGTGAACGCCGCGGTGAACATCGCCGCCGCGGGCCAGCAAGCCCACACCGTCTGGCAGGCAGCCGGCGCGCCACCGCTGGCGCGGCCGAAACCGCGTCTGCGGCGGCGCACAGCAGATCAGCCGCTACCCGCGGCAGCGTAGAACCACCGAAACACGACTGGCGCCGGGACGGCACCAGGGCCACGAGCCGAACGGACGAAAACTGTCCACAGTCCCTAAACCGTGGTCTGGTCCCGTCTTCTGCCGGCACTGTCGGCTCTGGCGGACGCACCGATCGTGACGACTGGGGTCAGATGGCGGTTGTTTCAGGACCGCCGCGAGGACGAATGTACGGGTAGAAAGTGCCGCTCGATATCCGCCCGGGCTGTTCCAGGAGATTTCGGCCATGACCGTCTGTCCAAACTCCCCCCACGAGGTCGGCAACCGGATCGCCATCGCGAAGGTGACGCTCTCGGTTCACCGGATCCAGGCCGGCACCGGCCGCTGCGAGGCGTGCGGGCGCGAGTGCCCATGCGACGCCGCGAACAACGCCGCGAACACGCTCGCGGCGTACGGCCTGCCGGTGACCGAGCCGCAGCCGCAGCCGCAGATGCGCAACCAGCGCCGGTTCCTGCGCAGCCGCAAGTACCTGAACTGGCGCTAGTCCCTAAGACGGCGCCGCGACAGCTGATCTGCCTGGCGGGTGGCCTCCGATAGCCGGTACCGGCGGCACAGCCCTAGCGCGGCGAGCAGCGATGGGATCTCACGGAACGACAACAACCCGGGTACGTAGCTCGAATGGCGCACAGTCCAGGCGTACGAGCGGTCGTAGCCGCTCCTGGATCGCCTGTGCCTCCGCGACGCTGGCCGGCCAGGGGTGCACAAGACTGCAGACTATCGCCGTGAAAATGTCGTGAGGATCCGGTGAAAGAGGGTAACCGAGAACGGCGTGCCGGTTACGTTCGCGAACGTGCTGCTCTCCCCCACCGCCACGGAACGAATCGCGCCGACCGCCGACTCCGCCCTACACATCGCGGGGTGGCTCGCGGTGGGCGGCACCGCGGCGTGGGCGCTGATCCGTGTGTTCGGGCTCGATCGCGTCGGCGGCCCACTGGTACAGCTCATCGCGTTCACCCCGTACGCCGCCGCAGGCGCCGTCATCCTGCTCGGACCGGCGTTGACGCTACGCGCATGGTGGACCGCCGGAGTGGCGGCTGTCGCGGCAGTGGCGCTGCTGGTCTGTGTACTGCCCCGGTCCCTGCCAGACGGCGGGGTCGCCGAGGGGGCACGACTGCGCCTCCTCAGCTCGAACATGATGATCGGCGGTGCCGATGCCGGCGCGATCGTGGATCTGGTACGCCGCCGGGACGTACAGGTGCTCGCGCTGCAGGAGTTCACCCCGCAAGCCGAGCGGGCGCTCGACGCGGCCGGGGTGGCGGATCTGCTGCCCTACCGGGTCTCGCATCCGCAGCCTGGGGCCGGCGGTTCGGCGGTCTTCAGCCGATTTCCGCTGCGCGACGAGGTCCCGCATACCCTTCCGTCAGGGTTCACGCAGGCCATGGCGACGATCCTCGTGCCGGACGCGGCCACGGTCACCGTCGAATCGGCCCACCCGTGCGCCCCGATCTCGCCATCCCTCGCGTCCTGTTGGCGCACCGATCTGTCGCACGAGCCGCGGGCCAGCACTGACGGCGTGGTACGGGTGCTGGCCGGCGATTTCAACGCCACCCTCGACCATGCGGACCTTCGGCGATTAATCGCCAGCGGGTACCGGGACGCGGCCGACGTCCGCGGGCAGGGGCTCACGGCGAGCTGGCCGTACGACGAGAAGTGGTGGATCCCCGGTGTGACGATCGACCACGTCCTCGCCGACCGCCGGGTGGGGGTGGCGGGGTACGGCGTGCACCGCGTTCCCCGCACCGACCACCGCGCCGTCTTCGCGGAACTCGTCGTTCCCCGCTAAGCCGCCGGCAGCCCCTGCCGGGCCAGTCCGTAGCTGAGCGCGTCGACGAGCGCGCGCCAGCTCGCCTCGACCACGTTCTCGTGTACGCCGACCGTGGTCCAGTCGCCGTCCTTTCCGGCCGTCTCCAGGAGCACCCGGGTCACCGCGCGGGTGCCGTGGCTACCTTCGAGGATGCGGACCTTGTAGTCGGCCAGCTCGAAGGTCGCGATCTCCGGGTAGTGCTTCACCAGGGCCACCCGGAGCGCCTCGTCGAGGGCGTTGACCGGGCCGTTGCCCTCGGCCGTGGCGATCACCCGCTCCCCGCGTACCCGTACCTTGACCGTGGCCTCGCTCACGACCGAGCCGTCCTCGCGATGCTCGACGATGACCCGGTAGCTCTCCAGCGCGAACGGGCGGGTCAGTCCGCCGTTGAGCTCCGCGCGTACCAGCAGTTCGAACGAGGCGTCGGCGGCCTCGAACGACCACCCGGCGGCCTCCATCTCCTTGACCTTCGCGGTGACGTTGGAGAGCGCCTCGGGGTGGGCACCGAGGTCGATGCCCAGCTCCCGAGACTTGAGCTCGACACTCGCCCGGCCGGCCATCTCGGTGACCAGGATGCGCATGTCGTTGCCGACGACCTCCGGCTCCACGTGGTTGTAGAGCAGGGGGTCGACCTTGATCGCGCTCGCGTGCAGCCCCGCCTTGTGAGCGAAGGACGACGACCCGACATAGGCCTGGTGGGTGTCGGGGGCGATGTTCGCGATCTCCGCGATGGCGTGCGAGACGCGCACCATCTGGTCCAGGCACCCGTCCGGCAGGACGGGGAGCCCGAGCTTGAGTTGCAGGTTGCCGACGACGGCGAAGAGGTCGGCGTTGCCGGCGCGCTCACCGTAGCCGTTGGCCGTGCACTGGAAGTGCGGCACGCCGGCCTCCACCGCGGCGACGGTGTTGGCGACCGCGCAGCCCGTGTCGTTCTGGCAGTGGATACCGAGCTTGGCGACGACTTCCTCCGCGCTGATCCCCAGCCGCGCCGCGATCCGGTCGCTGACCCCGCCCACCATCTTCGTCACGCGAGAGGGCAGCATGCCGCCGTTGGTGTCGCACAGGACCGCCGCCTCCGCGCCGGCGGCGATGGCCGTCGCTGCGACCTCGCTGGCGTAGCGCGGGTCGGCGAGGTAGCCGTCGAAGAAGTGCTCGCAGTCGAGGAACACCCGGCGGCCCTCGGCGACGAAGAACGCGACCGTGTCCCGTACCATCGCGAGGTTTTCTTCCAACGTGGTGCGCAACGCCCGCTCGACGTGGCGCACGTCCGACTTCGCGACCAGCGTCACCACCGGGGTCTCCGCGTCGAGCAGCGCCCGGACCTGCGGGTCGGAATCGACAGCGGTGTGGGCCTTGCGGGTGGCCCCGAACGCCACGAAGAGGGCGTGCTTGAGGTTGAGCTCGGTCCGCGCCCGCCGGAAGAACTCGGTGTCCTTCGGCAGCGCCCCCGGCCAACCACCTTCGATGAAACTTACGCCGAAGTCGTCCAGCAGTCGCGCCACCGCGAGCTTGTCGACGACCGAGTAGCTGACCCCTTCGCGCTGGGCCCCGTCGCGCAGCGTCGTGTCATAAACCTGCATGGGTCTGAAGCCTTTCTCCACAACGAAAAAGACCCCTCGCGAATGCGAGAGGTCTGCGCGCTCAGCGTCAAATGCTGGGCGCGCTAGGGGCCAATAATCAGTACGATAGAGACGGTCACGCTAAGTACAGTGCCACACACGCCTACATCCCGGAAGAGCGTTTCCACATTTCGGGACGGCGTCGATACTACACGGCTCAGTCCGCCCGATCCGGCGGGGGCTCCTCGGGTACGGCCTCCTGAATGCCGGGCCGCCGGTCAGGCCGATCGAACGACGTGTCAGCCGGAGGCGGGACCGACCGGACCCGGGCCGTGAGCGTCAAAGTGGCCAGTGGCAACGCCGTGTACGAGGCCGTCGGCACGGGGAACCTCCCAGCACGAAGCGACAGTGCCGGATTGGACGCGCCTGGCCCCCGTACGGTTCCCCGAACGCCTGTGCGCCGTCCCTCGTGAGGGACGGCGCACAGGCGGCGATGACGAACTACAGAACGCGCCGCACCCAGCCGCGGGTGTCGGCGGCGCGACCGCGCTGGATATTGATGAGGGCCTCCCGCAGCTGCGTGGTGACCTGGCCGATACCGCCGTCGCCGATCACGAACTCGCCGCTGGACGAGCGGACGGCGCCGACCGGCGTGAGCACCGCCGCCGTGCCGCAGGCGAACGCCTCGCGCAGCCGCCCGCTCGCCGCGTCGGTGCGCCACTGGTCGAACGAGTACGGCTCCTCGCGGACCTCACGGCCCTGCTCGCGGGCGAGCGTGATGATGGAGTCGCGGGTGATGCCGGGCAGGATCGTGCCCGACAGCGGCGGCGTGAGGAGGCTGCCGTCGCCGAACACGAAGAAGATGTTCATACCGCCGAGCTCGTCGACGTACTTGCCCTCTGTCGCGTCGAGGAACACCACCTGGTCGCAGCCGTGCTCGGCCGCCTCCGCCTGGGCGATCAGGCTGGTGGCGTAGTTACCACCGCACTTGGCCGCGCCCGTACCGCCCCGAGCCGCGCGGGTGTACTCGGTGGAGGCCCAGATCGTGACCGGCGCCATGCCCCCCTTGAAGTAGGGGCCGACCGGCGAGGCGATCACCACGTACAGGTACTCCGAGGACGGCTTGACGCCGAGGAAGACCTCGCTCGCATACATGAACGGGCGCAGGTACAGGCTGCCCTCGGGGTCGCTCGGCACCCAGTCCCGGTCGATCTTGACCAGCTCGGTGAGCGAGTCCAGGAACAGCTGCTCGGGAAGCTCGGCCATCGCCATCCGGTGAGCGGACTCACGGAACCGGCGGGCGTTGGCGTCGGGGCGGAACATGCTGATGCCACCGTCGTCGACCCGGTACGCCTTCAGGCCCTCGAAGATCTCCTGCGCGTAGTGCAGAACCGACGTCGCGGGGTCCATGGGGATGGGCGCGCGGGCCTCGACCCGGGCGTCGTACCAGCCTTTGCCCTCGGCGTAGCGAATGGTGACCATGTGGTCGGTGAAGACCCGCCCGAATCCTGGGTTGGCCAGCAGAGCCGACCGTTCGGCGGCGGATACCGCTGCCGGATTCGGATGAATCTCGAACTCGAGGCTTTCACCGCCGCTCATACATGTCCTCCGTGAAACTGGTGGCGTCCACGGCCACGAAGCCGTGCCTGCAACTTACCCCGAACGCTCGTTCACGAGGATCGCCGTCCGGTCAAAACACGCCGATCAAGGACGAGTGGCGGGTGACTTGCCCCTTTTGGGGCACCACTCGTCCTTGACCGACGAAAAAGGCTTGGTCAGGCGGATACCGCTGCGGCGAGCCGGTCGCCGACCTCTTCGGTGCGCAGCGGCGCCCCGGGGGTACGCCCGGCAAGCTCAGCGCCCACGGCCTCGGTGACCCGCCGCGCCGCCTCGGGGTGGCCGAGGTGGTCGAGCAGCAGCGCCACCGACAGCACCGCGGCGGCCGGGTCGGCCACGCCGCGGCCGGCGATGTCCGGCGCGGAGCCGTGTACCGGCTCGAACATCGACGGGTGCCGCCGCTCCGGGTTGATGCAGCCACTCGCGGCCAGGCCGATGCCGCCGGTCACCGCCGCGGCGATGTCGGTCAGGATGTCGCCGAACAGGTTGTCGGTGACGACCACGTCGTAGCGCTGCGGCTGGGTGACCATGAACATCGAGGCCGCGTCGACGTGCTGGTACTCGGTGGTGATGTCGGGGTACTCGGCCGCCACCTCGGCGAACGTACGCGCCCACAGCCCACCGGCGTGGGTGAGCACATTGGTCTTGTGAACCAGCGTGACCTTGCGGCGGGGCCGCCGGGCGGCGCGGGCGAACGCGTCGCGGATGACCCGCTCAACGCCGTACCGGGTGTTGAGGCTCTCCTCGGTGGCGACCTCGGCGGCGGTGCCCGTGTGCATGTTGCCGCCGGCGCCGGCGTAGAGGCCCTCGGTGCCCTCCCGGACGACCACGAAGTCGATCTCACCCGGCTTGACGTTGGCCAGCGGGCTGGACGTGCCCGGCCACAACCGCGAGGGGCGCAGGTTGACGTACTGGTCGAACTCGAAGCGCAGCTTCAGCAGCAGGCCCCGCTCGAGCAGCCCCGGCGGGACGGACGGGTCACCGACGGCGCCGAGCAGGATCGCGTCATGCTGGGCCAGCTCGGCCAGCACGCTGTCAGGGAGCACCTCGCCGGTGGCGTGGTAGCGGGCCGCGCCCAGGTCGTACTCGGTCGCCTCGGTACCGGGCAGCACCACGTCGAGCACCTTGCGCGCCTGCGCGACAACCTCGGGTCCGATGCCGTCGCCGGCCACCACTGCGATCCGCGCCACCGTTACGTCCGTTCTCTCGCTTGCGTACCGTCTGAAGGAACGTTAGGCCATCGTCCTAGCTTTCGGTACAGCGGGTTCACTTAGTGGACCCGGCCTTCCGGCAGGTCGACAGCACTCGCCGCCGCCGCATCGGCCGGTCGCACTGCGTCCGCTTCCCTGTGACCGCGCTCACACCGGACGGCGCGACCCCCGGGGCCTGCGCCCTCTTGTCACGCGTACGGGCCGCGACGACGACCGTCTATTGACAGTGCAGCGACTGGAGTTGTTGGCTCAACACAAGCCCGTCGAGTCCCCCGTCACCGTTGTTGGCCGACATGGCGGAGAGCCGACAGGGATGCCCGGCGCCGGGGCGATGGTGGCCGCCTCGGCGCCGGGATCACAATCCCCTACCGGGTGACGGTCACGCCGTCTCGGTGATGGGACGGTCCACCCAGCTCATCATGTCGCGCAGCTTCTTGCCGGTGACCTCGATCGGGTGCGCGGTGCCCTGCTCGCGGAACTTGGTCAGGGCCGGCCGGCCCGCCTCGTCGTCCGCGATGAGCTCGCGGGTGAAGGTGCCGTCCTGGATCTCGGCCAGGATCTTGCGCATCTCTTCCTTGGTCTGCTGGTTGACCACGCGCGGACCGCGGGTGTAGTCACCGAACTCGGCAGTGTCCGAGATGCTGTAACGCATCCGCTGGATGCCGCCCTCGTACATGAGGTCGACGATCAGCTTCAGCTCGTGCAGGCACTCGAAGTACGCGATCTCCGGGGCGTACCCGGCCTCGGTGAGCACCTCGAAGCCGGTCTGCACCAGCGCGGCGGCGCCACCACAGAGGACGGCCTGCTCACCGAACAGGTCGGTCTCCGTCTCCTCCTTGAAGGTGGTCTTGATCGCTCCGGCGCGGGTGCCACCGATCGCCTTGGCGTACGAGAGCGCCAGCGCGAAGGCGTTGCCGGTCGCGTCCTGCTCGACGGCGACCAGGCACGGCACGCCCTTGCCGTCGACGAACTGGCGACGCACGAGGTGGCCGGGGCCCTTCGGCGCGACCATGGCGACGTCCACGTCAGCCGGCGGCTCGACCAGCCCGTACCGGATGTTGAGGCCGTGGCCGAAGAACAGCGCCTTGCCCGCGGTCAGCGAGGGAGCGATGGACTCGGTGTAGATGTGGCGCTGCGCAGTGTCGGGCGCGAGGACCATGATCACGTCGGCCTCGGCGGCAGCCTCGGCCGGCGTCACCACCCGCAGACCCTGCTCCTCGGCCTTCGCCCGGCTCTTCGAGCCCTCGGGCAGGCCGATGCGGACGTCGACACCGGAGTCGCGCAGCGACAGGGCGTGCGCGTGCCCCTGGCTGCCGTACCCGATGACTGCCACCTTGCGGCCCTGAATCACCGACAGGTCGGCGTCGTCGTCGTAGTACACCTCGGCGGTCATGTGCTCCCTTTCAGCTAGCGGCCCGGAGGGCTGGTCCCGTGGTGATCGATCGCGAACCGCGACCGATCGCGACCATGCCGGACTGCACCATTTCCTTGATCCCGTACGGCTCCAGATCGCGAATCAACGCGTCCAGCTTCTCGGCCGTACCGGTGGCTTCAATCGTCAACGCGTCGGGCGCCACGTCGACCACCCGCGCGCGGAACAGTTGCACGGTCTCGAGCACCTGCGATCGGATTGGCCGGTCGGCGCGCACCTTAATCAGCATGAGCTCGCGCTGTACAGACGCATTCTGCTCCAGCTCAACAATCTTCAGCACGTTGACCAGCTTGTTGAGCTGCTTGGTCACCTGCTCGAGCGGGGACGCATCGGCGTTGACCACGATCGTGATCCGCGACACCTCGGGGTTCTCGGTCTCGCCGACCGCGAGGGAGTCGATGTTGAACCCACGCCGGGAGAACAGCCCCGAGACCCGGGCGAGGACGCCGGGCTTGTTCTCGACGAGCACGGAGAGCGTGTGAGTGGTCATGCCGCCGTCTCGCTTCGCTCGTCGGCGGCATGAGCCACCGATGGACTGAGTTTCATGATTCGCTCACTGCGTTCGCTCATGTCAGATGTCGTCCTCGTCGAAGCGCGGCCGCACGCCGCGGGCGAACATGATCTCGTCGTTGCTGGTACCGGCCGCGACCATGGGCCACACCATCGCGTCCTTGCCGACGACGAAGTCGATGACCACCGGCTGGTCGGTGACCGCCATCGCCGCGGCGATGGTGTTGTCGAGGTCCGAGACGGTCTCGCAGCGCAGGCCCACGCAGCCGAGCGCCTCGGCCAGCTTCACGAAGTCCGGGATGCGGTGCTTGTGGGTGCCGAGATCGGTGTTGGAGTAGCGCTCGTCGTAGAAGAGCGTCTGCCACTGCCGCACCATGCCAAGGTTGCCATTGTTGATCACGGCGACCTTGATCGGGATGCCCTCGAGGGCACAGGTGGCCAACTCCTGGTTGGTCATCTGGAAGCAGCCGTCACCGTCGATCGCCCAGACCACCTTTTCGGGCGCGCCGGTCTTCGCGCCCATGGCGGCCGGCACGGCGTACCCCATGGTCCCGAGGCCACCGGAGTTGAGCCAGGTCGCCGGGTTCTCGTACTTGATGAACTGCGCGGCCCACATCTGGTGCTGGCCCACCCCGGCGACGTAGATCGCCTCCGGCCCGACCATCTCACCCAGTCGCTGGATCACCTGCTGCGGCGCGAGCGTGCCGTCCGACGGCTCCTCCCAGCCCAGCGGGTACCGGTCGCGGAGGTCGCCCACCTGGGTCCACCAGTCGGTCAGGTCGGCCTTGTGGCCGGCGGCGTACTCCGTGCCGACCGCCGTGATCAGCTCGTCGATCACGTACCGGGCGTCGCCCACGATCGGCACGTCCGCGGTCCGGTTCTTGCCGATCTCCGCCGGGTCGATGTCGGCGTGCACGATCGTGGCGTGGGGCGCGAACGAGTCGAGCTTGCCGGTCACCCGGTCGTCGAAGCGGGCGCCGAGCGCCACGATCAGGTCGGCGCGCTGCAGCGCGTACACCGCCGAGACGGTGCCGTGCATGCCGGGCATGCCCAGGTGCTGCGGGTGCGAGTCGGGGAACGCGCCCCGGGCCATCAGCGTGGTGACCACCGGCACACCGGTCAGCTCGGCGAGCTTGAGCAGGCTGGCCGAGGCGCCGGCCTTGAGGACACCGCCGCCGACGTACAGCACGGGCCGCTTCGCCGTAGCGATCAGCCGGGCCGCCTCGCGGATCTGCTTGCCGTGCGGGTGCAGCGTCGGGTGGTAGCCGGGTAGCTCCATCGTGGGCGGCCAGTTGAAGGTCGTCTGTGCCTGCAGGACGTCCTTGGGGATGTCGACCAGGACCGGACCCGGACGGCCGGTGCTGGCGAGGTGGAAGGCCTCCGCCAGGATGCGCGGCAGATCCTCGCCGGTCTGCACCAGGAAGTTGTGCTTGGTGATGGGCAGCGTGATGCCCTGGATATCGGCTTCCTGGAAGGCGTCCGTGCCGATCGCGCTCTTCGCCACCTGGCCGGTGATCGCCACCATCGGCACCGAGTCCATGTAGGCGTCAGCGATCGGCGTCACCAGGTTGGTCGCACCCGGGCCGGACGTCGCCATGCAGACGCCCACGCGGCCGGTCGCCTGCGCGTACCCGGTCGCCGCGTGGCCGGCGCCCTGCTCGTGGCGGACCAGGATGTGCCGCACCTTCTTGGAGTCGAACAGCGGGTCGTACGCTGGCAGGATCGCACCGCCCGGGATACCGAAGACGACGTCTACGCCGAGCTCCTCGAGCGAACGGACAAGTGCGCTCGCGCCGCTCATCGGCCCCTCCGTGATCTGCGTCACGGGGCTCGGCGAGGCGGATGCGGAGGGCGCGGCAGGTCGGTGGGCGAGCATTTCTGGCGTTGGTCTGCTCATCGGATCGCCTTCGGTTGAACGGGTGCGGACTCGCGGAGTATTCGGGGGCAACAAAAAGCCGGGGCATTAAAAAAGCCCACGTGCGGGATGCACGGGGGCTAGCGCGCCGACTTCAGCTCGGCGCGCTAGGTGATAAGTACTCGGCGAGACATGGTCGACATGGCGCTAACTTTGCCGCATCTCACGCCCTGAGTCAACCTGTCCCACTTCTTGGACCTTGATCCCTTCGTCACTCTCCTCGCCGTCACGGTCGTCCGGCGGCAGGAGAACGCCACGGAACAACGCCTCCACCCGCTCTGCCGGCATCGCGCGGCCGAACAGGTCCCCTTGCGCAAACCGGCAACCGGCCTCCTCCAGGATCCGCCGCTGTTCGACCTCGGTGATCCCCTCCGCGACCACGTCAAGACCGAGCCGGTTACCGAGCTGGACGACCACGTCGGCCAGCGGCGGTGCGAACCGTACCGCCGAATCCCCCGGCGGGGCGATGAGGGTCCGGTCAATCTTGAGGATGTCGACCGGCAGCGTGCGCAGCTGACCCAGTGACGAGTACCCGGAGCCGAAGTCGTCGAGCGCGACCCGTACGCCGGCCGCGCGCAGCGCGGTGAGCCGCTCGACCAGTTGCTGGACGTCCTGCGCCACCGCATGCTCGGTGACCTCGAGAACGAGGCGCTCCGGGGGCACGCGGTGCCGGCGCAGCACCTCGGCCACCCGCGTCACGTACTCCGGCGCGTGCAGCTCACGCGGGGACACGTTCACCGTCAGGTACAGCTCGTGGCCGTCGGCGATCCAGCGGGACAGCTGATGGCACGCCTCGTGCAGGACGAACTCGCCCAGCCGGTGGATGAGCCCCGCCTCCTCGGCGAGCGGGATGAACTCGTCCGGCGGCACCGCACCTAGCCGCGGGTGGTGCCAGCGCAGCAGGGTCTCCGCCGCGGTCACCCGACCGTCCGGCAGGTGCACGACAGGCTGATACACCAGCATCAGCTCACCGCGCTCGACCGCACCGCGCAGTTCGTGCTCCAGTTCGGTGCGCCGGCGCAGGAACCGGTCGTCGGCCAGGTCGTACTGCTCGACCCGCTGCTTTCCGCGCTGCTTGGCGAAGCGCAGGGCGACGTCGGCGTTGCGCATCAGACCTTCGATGGTGTCGGCGGTCGAGCGGTCGGCCAGGCCGATGCTGGCCGTCAGGAACATCGATGCGCCGTCCACCTCGTACGGCCGGCACAGCACGCTGAGCAGTCGCTCGGCGACCGCGGTCGCCTCGCTCGCGGGCGCCCGCATCAGTACGGCGAACTCGTCGCCGCCCAGCCGTACTGCCAGGTCACCGGGGCGGACGTTGGACCGCAGCCGCCCTGCGACCTCGACGAGCGCGGCATCGCCGACGTCATGGCCGCGGGTGTCGTTGATGTTCTTGAACCCGTCGAGGTCGATCGCGAGCAGTACGCAGGGCTGCCCGCCCGGGACCTCCTCCTGCAGCGTCGTGAGCAACTGCCGGCGATTGGCGAGGCCGGTAAGCGCGTCGGTGTGGGCCATCTCCCGGAAGTGGGCCTCGCTGCTCGCCAGCCGGTCGGTGGTCCGGCGCAGGTCGACGCGGGCGAGCGCCTGCTGCGCGGCGAGCGCGCCACCGATGACCGTGGCGGTCGCGACGCTGATCTGGTCGATGGTGCCGTCGAGGAACAGCAGGCGGAACACGCACCCGAAGGCCGCGAGGACGACCAGGCCGAGGGAGACGACCAGCCCGTCGTAGGACCGGTCGGCCGGCCGCCGGAGCACCGGAGCGGTACGAACAGTCAACGCCAGGGCGAGCGCGCCGCACGCGTACCCCACGGCCGCCACGGCCGTGAGCACCCGGCTGCCGAAGAAGACGGCCGCCGGCAGCACGGACGCCATCAGGCACGGCGCGGCGGCGACCAGGCACAGCCGCCGGACGGAGGGCGACTTGAATCCGGCCGCCGCGAGCACACCCATCGCGACGACCCCGACCAGGATCGGGCCGGCCACCACGGCGCAGGCGGCCTGCAGCCGCAGCGGGACCGGATCTCCGACGTAGTGCCGGTGCAGCGGCTCGACCACCAGCGTCCAGCCGGCATAGAACAGGCTCGCGCCGATGACCAGACCGTCGAGGACATGGCTCAGCAGCGCGCGGCCGCTGCTGACCACGCCGATGACGCCGAGCACCCCGATCAGGATCAACAGCGTCGACATCGCGGACCCGGCCGCCACCTCGCCCCCCAGGCGGGTCGGCGCCGATGCGCCGCTAACGGCCGCGTGGACGGCGGCGACCACCGGGCCGAGCGCGCCGATCGGAAGCGCCAGCGCCAGCAACAGGCGGGCCCGGCGGACATCGCCGCCCGCGAGTGCCTCACCACCCCCGGACCGGGCGGCGTCTGCCCCGGACCGGGCTGCCCGGACCGTCACGACCGCGCACGGCACGGCCGCGGCAGCACAAACCGCCGCAGCCGGTGCGAGATCGTAAATGAGGCGCACGAACTCCACTGTGCCCCACTAGGTGGATCCTGTCCCAGCCCTTTCGTCCATTCGTCGTAGCGCTACAGGTCGTTTCCCCAACGTCGATCAAGCGTCAGGGGTGTGATCTGTCCCGCCCCGTGGACAAGCACCGACCGGGGCCTGCCGGACCGCCACGGTCGGTGTCAAACTGGGGGCCATGCCCGAACTGCGGTCGAAGACATCCACCCACGGTCGAAACATGGCCGGCGCGCGAGCCCTGTGGCGCGCCACCGGCATGACGGACGGCGATTTCGGCAAGCCGATCATCGCCATCGCCAACAGCTTCACCCAGTTCGTACCGGGACACGTGCACCTCAAGGATCTGGGCCAGCTCGTCGCGGGCGCGGTGGCCGAGGCCGGCGGCGTGGCGAAGGAGTTCAACACGATCGCCGTCGACGACGGCATCGCCATGGGCCACGGCGGCATGCTCTACTCGCTGCCCAGCCGGGAGCTGATCGCCGACTCCGTGGAGTACATGGTCAACGCGCACTGCGCGGACGCCCTGGTCTGCATCTCCAACTGCGACAAGATCACGCCGGGCATGCTCATGGCCGCGCTGCGGCTCAACATCCCCACCGTCTTCGTCTCCGGCGGCCCCATGGAGGCCGGCAAGACGATCGCGATCGAGGGCATCGTCCACCCCAAGATCGACCTGATCGACGCGATGATCGCGTCGGCCAACGAGGCGGTCACCGACGAACAGCTCGACCAGATCGAGCGCTCCGCCTGCCCGACCTGCGGCTCGTGCTCGGGCATGTTCACCGCCAACTCGATGAACTGCCTCACCGAGGCGATGGGCCTGTCGCTGCCGGGCAACGGCTCGACCCTCGCCACCCACGCGGCGCGGCGCCAACTCTTCCTCGACGCCGGGCGGATCGTGGTGGACCTGGCCCGCCGCTACTACTCCGGCGACGACTCCAGCGTCCTGCCCCGCTCCATCGCGTCGCGGGAGTCGTTCGAGAACGCCATGGCCCTCGACGTCGCCATGGGCGGCTCGACCAACACGGTGCTGCACCTGCTGGCCGCCGCCCGCGAGGCCGGGATGGACTTCTCGGTCGCCGACATCGACGCCGTCTCCCGCCGGGTGCCCTGCCTGTCCAAGGTCGCGCCCAACAGCCCGAAGTACCACATGGAGGACGTGCACCGGGCCGGCGGCGTCCCCGCCATCCTGGGCGAGCTCAACCGGGCCGGGCTGCTGCACAAGAACGTCCACTCGGTGCACGCCGACTCGCTGGACACCTGGCTGGCCGACTGGGACATCCGCGGCGGCAGCCCGAAGCCGGAAGCGCTCGAACTGTTCCACGCCGCTCCCGGCGGAGTCCGCACGACCGAGCCGTTCTCCACCTCCAACCGCTGGTCGAGCCTTGACACCGACGCCGCCGAGGGCTGCATCCGCGACATCGAGCACGCCTACTCCGCCGACGGCGGCCTCGCGGTCCTCTTCGGCAACCTCGCGCCCGACGGCTGCGTCGTGAAATCCGCCGGCGTACCCGAGAACTGCCTCACGTTCCGCGGCCCCGCCCGCGTCTTCGAGTCCCAGGACGACGCGGTCTCCGGCATCCTCAACAAGGTCGTCGAGGCCGGCGACGTCGTCGTCATCCGGTACGAGGGTCCGCGCGGCGGCCCGGGAATGCAGGAGATGCTCTACCCGACCTCGTTCCTCAAGGGTCGGGGCCTCGGGCAGGCCTGCGCGCTGATCACCGATGGGCGCTTCTCCGGGGGCACCTCCGGCCTGTCCATCGGCCACATCTCCCCCGAGGCGGCCGGCGGCGGCCTGATCGCCCTGGTTGAGGATGGCGACGAGATCTCAATCGACATCCCGAACCGGTCACTGGTGCTCAACGTCCCGGACGACGTGCTGGAGGCCCGCCGGATCGCGCAGGAGAAGCGCGAGCGCCCGTACACCCCGGTCGACCGGGAGCGTCCGGTCTCGGCGGCGCTGCGGGCGTACGCGTCGATGACGACCAGCGCCAGCGACGGCGCCTACCGGCGGGTGCCCGACTGACGTAAGCGGTGTCGTTCCCGGCCGACCTGGGCACTATTCCAAGGTCGACAACCGGGAAGGACCTCCGCATGGTGGACTGGATCTTCACTGTCATCGATCGCCTCGGACCGCCCGGCGTGGGGCTGCTCATCGCGGCGGAGAACCTGGTCCCACCGATCCCGTCAGAGATGATCCTCCCGCTGGCCGGTTTCCGGGCCCGTACCGGCGCCATGCACCCGGTACTGGTGTGGACTGCCGCGACGCTCGGAGCGCTCGCCGGCGCTCTCGTCCTGTACGGGGTGGGCGCGTGGCTGGGCTACGACCGCTTGCACCGGCTGTCGCACCGTCGGTGGTTCATCCTCACCAGCCCGGACGACCTGGACCGTGGACGGCGCCTGTTCGACCGCCACGGCTCCTGGATCGTGGCCCTGTCGCGCTGCGTGCCGATCCTGCGCAGCGTCGTGTCGCTGCCCGCCGGCGTCGCCCGCATGCCGCTCGTGCGGTTCAGCGTCCTGACATCCGTCGGCGCCGGCGTGTGGAACGCCGTGTTCATCGGGGCCGGCTGGCTGCTCGCCGACAACTGGCGCAAGGTCGATCAGTACACCGGACCGGCCGGAACCGTTATCGCCGCGCTGCTCGTCGCGGGCCTGGCCGGGCTCACGGTACGCCGGATCCGCGCCCGTCGGGCTCAGCAGGCGGCGGCGAGCCGGTGACGGCGGGATCTCGCTAACAAGTCCGGCCCCTGCCGTACGGGCCGCCCGTGCCCGGATGGGACGATGACCACGTGCGCCAACAAAAGTTCCGGTACAACGCCGCGATCACCGTCGCCGCCGTCGTCGCGTTCTTCGGCGCCGTGCCGCTTGCCACGTCGCGCGCGTACCTGCTGCCGGTCGCCCTGGTGCCGCTGCTGATCGCGGTGTGGGGCTGGCGGGCCGGCACCGACGTCAGCCCTGCCGGGCTGCGCATCCGCGCCCTGTTCGGCTCGCGGCTCGTACCGTGGTCGCACGTTTCCGCGTTGGTGCCCGCCGACCGCAAGCGGGTCTACGCGGTCCTGACGACGGGCCGTCAGGTCCGGCTGCCCGCGGTCGGCGCCGCTGAACTCGCGGCCTTCTCGGAGGTAGCGGCGGCCAAGGCCGCCGCCCCCGAGAAGACGGACGACACCGAGACGGCTCAGTAGCCGTCCGTCACGACATTCTCCAGCGGCTGTCCGGCCGCGAATCGGCGTACCTGCTCACCGATCAGCCGGTACGCCCGGGACTGGAACCCGCGCACCGATCCGGCGACATGCGGGGTCAGCAGCAGGTTCGGCATGTCCCACAGGCGATGGTCGGCCGGCAGCGGCTCGGGGTCGGTCACGTCGACCGCCGCGGCGATGCGTCCGGTCGCCAGCTCGGCGGCGAGCGCCTCGGTGTCCACGACCGGGCCCCGGGCGGCGTTGACGAGCAGCGCCCCGTCGGGCATCGCGGCGAGGAACGCGGCGTCGACCAGGCCGGTGGTCGCACGCGTCAGCGGCACGACGAGGACCACGATGTCGGCGAACGGCAGCAGCCGGGGCAGTTCGTCGACGCCGTGGACACCGTCCCGCGCCCGGCGCGCGACCAGCGTCAGCGACACCTCGAAGGGTTCGAGCCGGCGGGTGATCGCCGCGCCGATGGAGCCGGCGCCGACGATGAGGACCCGCTTGCCGGCGAGCTCGTCGGTCGGCCCGTACGCCCACTGCCGCCGCTCCTGCGCGCGGGCGAACGCCGGGAAGTTCCGTAGGTACGCGAGCACCGCTGCGACCACCCACTCCGAGGTCGACGAGTCGTGCACGCCGCGCGCGTCGCACAGCGTCACACCGGCCGGCATGCGACTGACCCAGGCGTCCGCGCCCGCGGACATCAACTGCACCACCCGGAGCCGCGGCATCTTGTCCAGCAGGTGGGTCGCATTCACCGTCGACAGGAACGGCGGCGTCCAGAACTCGACCGTGGCCGGGTCGGAAGGCAGGCTGGTGTCATCGCCGGTGAACACCTCGAGCGTGGTGTCCGGGGGCAGCTCACCGATCAGCGACCGGCCGGCCTCATGGGGGATCCACACCTTCACGGGTGTCGACAGTATCGGCCCGGCGGTCTCCGGCGCTCCGTGCATCCGAGGAACGGCTGCACGCGACCGTTAGGCTGGACGGCGTGATCGCCCCCGCCTCCGCGCGCTTCGTCGATGGTGGCCAGCGAACGCGAGCCACGGCCGCCGTCCGGGCGGTGGTTGGCGCCCTGGCCGCGAGCCTGATCGTCACGGGCTGTTCGTTCGGCCCGCCCCCGCCGGATGAAGCCGGCTCGCCCCCGAAGCTGCCGACGCCCTCGGGCTCGGCCAGCGCCGGCCGGGACGACGTGAGCGTCGTCACCGCGGTCGTGGCCAAGCACCTGGAAGTGCCCTGGGAGATCGGGTTCCTGCCGGACGGCGCGGCGCTGGTCACCGAGCGCGACAGCAGGCGGATCCTCCGGGTCGGTCCGGACGGCGGCTCAGGCGGGCTCAACGTCACCCCGGTGCAGACGATCGAGGACGCTGCCCCCGCCGGTGAAGGCGGGCTGATGGGGCTCGCCGTCTCCCCCGGCTACGCCACAGACAAGACCATCTTCGTGTACTACACGACCGCGACCGACAACCGCATCGCCAAGCTGACCCTCGGCGGGAAGCCGGAGCCGATCATCACCGGCATTCCCCGGGCCGCTGTCCACAACGGCGGGCGGATCGCGTTCGGCCCGGACGGGTTCCTCTACGCCAGCACCGGCGACGCCACCCAGCGCGCCAGCGCCCAGGACCCGAACAGCCTCGGCGGCAAGATCCTGCGGATGACCGCCGACGGCAAGCCCGCGCCGGGAAACCCGTTCAACAACCTGGTCTTCTCGTATGGGCACCGCAATGTCCAGGGGCTGGCGTGGGATTCGGCCAAGCGCCTGTACGCCACCGAGTTCGGCCAGGACACCTGGGACGAGGTCAACATCATTGAGGCCGGTAAGAACTACGGCTGGCCCGTGGTGGAGGGCACAGCGCGCGACCCCCGCTTCGTCGACCCCATCGTGCAGTGGAAACCGGCCGAAGCCTCCTGCTCCGGCGCCGCCGTAGTAGCCGGCAAGATCCTTGCCACTGCCTGCCTGCGTGGCCAGCGGCTGTGGCTCACGCAGGTCACCGCGGCCGGTGGGACGTTCGGCGCCCCTACCCCGGTCCTCGTCGGGGCGTACGGCCGGTTGCGCGCCGCCGTTCTGGCACCCGACGGCTCGTTGTGGGTCTCCACGTCCAACCGCGACGGCCGGGGCACCCCCAAGCCGGACGATGATCGAATCATCCGAGTCGTTCTCTCTGGTGCGGGAGGGGCCGACCGCAGCTGACGGTCGGGCACTATAGATCGCGTGTCACCGTACGAAGCCTTGTTCAGTCGCGGCTGGCTCGCTACCGCCCGGCGCCGCCTCGACCCCGGCCTGCGGGTCGTGAGCCAGCGCGTGGCCCCGGCCACGCGCCACCGCCACGTCCGGCGCGCCGGCCGGCTGCTCGGCGTGCTCGTGGTCGCGGCGGTCGGCATGATCCTGGGCGTCCTGGTGGCCGGCCGGGTCTCCGCCGACGTCGGGCCGTTCCACGCGCAGTTCGCCATCACCCCGTCGGTGAACGGTGGAACGGACGTGGCGATCCCGCCGCTCGGCTCGCTGCACCTGGACAGCCACTCCGGCCCGGCGCACCTGTCGGTCCAGCTCACGTCGCTCGACCAGCAGCGCACGAAGGCCCTCGTGACCAACCCGGTGGCGCTCGATCAGGCCAGCGGCGGCGTCGTCGAGGACCTGCGGACCGGCATGACCCGCCTGGTCTTCCAGGTCGCCGGGGTGTCCGTACTCGGGGCCATGCTGCTCGCCGCGCTGCTGTACCGCTCGATGCGGCGGGTCGCCACCGCGGGCGGACTGTCGCTGGCGCTCCTCGCCGGAACCGCGCTCGTGTCCCTTTCGACGTTCCGGCCGAGCGCCATCGAGGAGCCGCGCTACGAAGGGTTGCTGGTCAACGCGCCGGCCGTGGTCGGTGACGCCCGGCGGATCGCCGGGCGGTACGAGCAGTACCGCGCCGAGTTGCAGCGGCTCGTGGGCAACGTCGGCAAACTCTACGACACGATGTCCACGCTGCCGGTGTACGAGCCGGACAACTCCACGATCCGGGTGCTGCACATCTCCGACATGCACCTCAATCCGGCCGCCTGGTCGGTGGTCCGGACGGTCGCGCAGCAGTTCAATATCAACGTCATCATCGACACCGGCGACATCACCGACTGGGGCAGCGAGCCGGAGGACTCCTACGTGGCGTCGATCGCCGCGTTGAAGGTGCCCTACGTGTACATCCGCGGCAACCACGACTCGCCGCGCACCCAGGCCGCGGTGGCCCGCCAGCCGAATGCGCGGGTGCTCGACGGCGGGACGGTCACGATCGACGGGCTCACGATCGCGGGGATCGGCGACCCGGAGTTCACGCCCGACAAGTCCTCGCCCAACAACGCGCCCGGCGCCAACAACGGGGCCCAGCTGAAGATCAACTCTGGGCAGCTGCTGGCGAACTCGATCCTCGAGATGCAGCGCGCCCCGGACGTCGCGCTCGTACACGACCCGGCCGCCGCGCCGCCGCTGGCCGGGCGGGTCCCGCTGACCCTGTCCGGGCACACGCACAAGCGCGAGGTGCGGCGGCTGGCCAACCCCGACGGCACCGCACCGGACGCCGCGCGCACTCTGCTGATGGTTCAGGGCTCGACCGGTGGGGCGGGCCTGCGCGGGCTGGAAGGCAAGGATCCGACGCCGCTCGCGCTGTCGGTGCTGTACTTCGACACGAAGAAGCACGAGCTGCAGGCGTACGACGACATCTCCGTCGGCGGCACCGGCCAGACCGAGGTGACGCTGCAGCGCCACATCGTCAAGGAGGACAAGGGCGCGGGTACGGCACCGTCGGCAAGCCCGAGCCCTGTTCCGAGCCCAAGCCCCAGTCGCTAACACGATCTTGGACACTTGGACCGGTCATGACCGGTCCAAGTGTCCAAGATCCGCGCTTTAGGCGGCGCCGAGCCGGGAGAGGATCAGGTCCCGTACGGTCTTGGCGTCGGCCTGGCCCTTGGTGGCCTTCATGACCGCGCCGACCAGGGCACCGGCGGCCGCGACCTTGCCGTCGCGGACCTTCTGCGCCACGTCCGGGTTGGCGGCGATCGCCTCGCCCACGGCCGCGGTGAGCGCGCCGGTGTCGGACACGACCTCCAGCCCGCGCGCCGCGACGATCTCGGCCGGACTGCCCTCGCCGGCCACCACGCCTTCGAGGACGGCCCGAGCGAGCTTGTCGGTCAGCTTGCCCTCGTCGACGAGGCGAGCAAGCTCAGCGACGTGGGCCGGCGTGGCACCCACCTCGGCGAGTTCGACGCCGGCCTCGTTGGCCCGCCGCGCCAGCTCACCGAGCCACCACTTGCGGGCGGCGTCGGGCGACGTACCCGCGGCGACGGTGGCCTCGATCAGCTCCACCGCACCGGCGTTGACGATCGACTCCATGTCGTGCTCGGAGACGCCCCACTGCTCCCGCAGCCGCTCACGGCGTACCCGCGGCGGCTCCGGCAGGGTGGCCTTCAGCTCCTCGACCCACACCGGGTCCGGCGCGAGCGGCACCAGGTCCGGGTCCGGGAAGTACCGGTAGTCCGTCGCCTCTTCCTTGCTCCGCCCGGGCCGGGTGTCGCCGGTGTCCTCGCGGAAGTGCCGGGTCTCCTGCGTGATCCTGCCGCCGGCGTCGAGGACCGACGCCTGGCGCAACATCTCCGACCGGACCGCCCGCTCGACCGACCGCAGCGAGTTGACGTTCTTAGTCTCGGTACGGGTGCCCCACTCCGCTCCCGGCCGGTTGAGCGACGT
Source organism: Planosporangium flavigriseum (assembly GCF_011947225.1). Lineage (GTDB taxonomy): Bacteria > Actinomycetota > Actinomycetes > Mycobacteriales > Micromonosporaceae > Planosporangium > Planosporangium flavigriseum. The sequence continues at coordinate 341,112 of NZ_JAATVW010000003.1, forward strand.
GTTGACGTCGCAGCGCAGCGAGCCCTGCTCCATCCGTACGTCGGAGACGCCCAGCGAGCGGATGATGTCGCGGAGCTCAGTCACGTAGGCCCGCGCCACCTCGGGCGCGAGCGTCCCGGCGCCGGCGACCGGCTTGGTGACGATCTCGACCAGCGGGATGCCGGCCCGGTTGTAGTCGACCAGCGACTCGGTCGCGCCGTGGATGCGGCCGGTCGCACCGCCGATGTGCAGCGTCTTGCCGGTGTCCTCCTCGAGGTGCACCCGCTCGATGCCGACCCGTACCGTCTTGCCCTCGACCTCGACGTCCAGGTAGCCGTCGACGCACAGCGGCTCGTCGTACTGGCTGATCTGGAAGTCCTTCGGCATGTCCGGGTAGAAGTAGTTCTTCCGGGCGAACCGGCACCACGCCGCGATGGAGCAGTTGAGCGCCAGGCCGATGCGGATCGTCGCCTCGATGGCGGCCTTGTTGGCCACCGGGAGGCTGCCGGGCAGGCCCAGGCAGACCGGGCAGACCTGGGTGTTCGGCTCGGCGCCGAACTCGGTCGGGCACGAGCAGAACATCTTGGTGCGGGTACCCAGCTCGACGTGGGTCTCGAGGCCGATCACCGGCTCGTAACGGGCGACGACCTCTTCGACGGTCGCCGGGGCGGTCGTGGTCATGAGTTGCTCCCAGTCAGGGCGGGCGGCGTCAGCGGCGGGATCGCGGTCTCCAGGGCGGCGGCGACGCGGTACATCCGGTCGTCGGCCATGGTCGGGGCCATGATCTGCAGGCCCACCGGCAACCCCTCGGACACCCCGGCCGGCACGGAGATCGCCGGACCGCCGTACAGGTTGGTCGGGATCGTGTACAGGTCGGCGAGGTACATCTGGTACGGGTCGGAGGTACGCGAGCCGAACGGGAACGCCACGAACGGCGTGGTCGGCGACACCAGCACGTCCACCTGCTCGAAGGCCGCGTTGAAGTCCCGCGTGATCAGCGTACGGACCTTCTGCGCCTGGCCGTAGTAGGCCTCGTAGTAGCCGCTCGACAGGGCGTACGTGCCGAGCATGATCCGCCGCGTCACCTCGGGGCCGAAGCCGGCCTCCCGGGTCAGCGACATGACCTCCTCCAGCGAGCGCTGGCCGTCGTCGCCGACCCGCAGGCCGTAACGCACGCCGTCGAAGCGGGCCAGGTTGGACGACGCCTCACTCGGCGCGATCAGGTAATAAGCGGGCAGCGCGTACTCGAAGTGCGGGCAGGACACCTCGACCACCTCGGCGCCGAGCTTGACCAGCGCCTCGATGGCGTCGCGCACCGCCGCGGCGACGCCGGGCTCGGCGCCCTCGCCGGAGAACTCGCGGACCAGACCGATCCGGACACCGGTCAGGTCGCCGGTGGCACCCAGGCGGGCCGCCTCGACCACGGCCGGTACCGGCGCCGGGATCGACGTCGAGTCGCGCGGATCGTGGCCGCCGATGACCTGGTGCAGCAGCGCCGCGTCGAGCACGTTGCGGGAGACCGGGCCGGGCGTGTCCAGCGACGACGAGAAGGCGATCAGGCCGTACCGGGACGTGCCGCCGTAGGTCGGCTTGGACCCGACGGTGCCGGTGACCGCGCCGGGCTGGCGGATCGATCCACCGGTGTCGGTGCCGATCGCCAGGGGCGCCTCGTACGCGGCGACCGCCGCGGCCGAGCCACCGCCGGAGCCGCCGGGGATGCGGTCGAGATCCCACGGGTTGCGGGTCACGCCGTACGCCGAGTACTCCGTCGACGAGCCCATCGCGAACTCGTCCATGTTGGTCTTGCCGAGCATCACCATGCCGGCGGCGTTGATCCGCTCCATGATGGTGGCGTTGTACGGCGGCCGCCAGCCTTCGAGGATCTTGGAGGCGGCCGTCGTGGGCACGCCCTTGGTGGCGATCACGTCCTTGATCGCGATCGGCACGCCGGCGAGGGGGCCGAGCTCCTCGCCGCGGGCGCGGGCCTCGTCGACCTTGCGCGCCGCGGTGATCGCACCGTCGGTGTCGACGTGCAGGAAGGCGTGCACCCGGTCGTCGACCTGAGCGATGCGGTCGAGGTGGGCGCGGGTGACCTCCTCGGCGGAGACCTCGCCGCTGGCGATCATTCGACCGAGCTCAGCGGCGGTCGCCTTCGTTACGTCAGTCACGGCGGTCACGCCTCCTCGTCCAAAATCCGCGGCACCCGGAACCGGCCGTCCTGCGCGTCCGGAGCGCCGGACAGCGCCTCCTGCTGGGTCAGCCCTGGCTGCACGACGTCGTCGCGCAGAATGTTCGTCAGCGGGATGGAGTGCGACGTCGGCGGGATGTCCGCCGCGGCCACCTCGCCCACGCGGGCGACTGCTTGCAGGATCACGTCGAGCTGCCCAGCGAACGTGTCTAGCTCGGTTTCGTTCACGGCGAGCCGCGCGAGACGCGCGAGGTGCGCGACCTCCTCGCGGGAAATGGCAGCCATGCGGGTGCCCCTTTGCGGGTTGAAGGAAGATTTCCGGACCTTGCGAGTCTATTTGCCTAGTCCGGCAGCCGATAAAGGATATGCCGTGTGGGCAGCGGGCTGCCACTCTCATGATCACCAAGAGTTAGCGGCGTCATAGCACCGCAAACTCTCGGTGATCATGGGATCGGCTTCCGGTTGAACTGTTCTTCCGTCACCCCTCCGCCGGGGTGGCAGCCACCGCCCGCGCCGCCTCGGGCCCCTCGTTGAGCAGGACGCGAAGCCCGTCCTCGTCGAGGACCGGCACCTTCAGGGCGACCGCCTTGTCGTACTTCGAGCCCGGCGCCTCCCCCACGACCACGAAGTGCGTCTTCTTCGACACCGACCCGGTGACCTTGCCGCCCCGCGTCGTGACCGCCTCGGTCGCCTCGTCCCGCGAGTACGTCGGCAGCGAACCCGTGATCACGACGGTGACACCCTCCAGCGGGCGGGGCCCGGCCTCGACGTGCTCCTCGGCCATCCGGACGCCGGCGTTACGCCACTTCTCGACGACGTCGCGGTGCCAGTCGACCGTGAACCACTCCTTGACCGACTCGGCGATCGTCGGGCCGACCCCTTCGACGGCGGCCAGCTCCTCGACGCTCGCGGCCTCGATCGCGTCGATGGAGCCGAACTCACGCGCGAGGGCCTGCGCTGCCGTCGGGCCGACGTGGCGGATCGACAGCGAGACCAGCACCCGCCACAGTGGACGGCTCTTCGCGTCCTCCAGGTTGACCAGCAGCCGAGAAGCGTTGCTGCCCAGCGACCCGTCCTTGTTGACGAAGAACGGCGACTCCGACAACTGATCGGCGCCGAGGCTGAACAGATCACCCTCGTCGGTGATCACGCCGGACTCGAGCAGCGCGACCGCCGCCTTGTAGCCGAGCACCTCGATGTCGAACCCCCCACGCCCGGCGAGGTGGAAGACGCGCTCGCGCAGCTGCGCCGGGCACGTGCGGCTGTTGGGGCAACGGATGTCGACGTCACCCTCCTTGGCCGGCGCCAACGGGGAGCCACACTCGGGGCAGTGGGTGGGCATGACGAACGGCCACTCGGAGCCGTCGCGCTTGTCGACTACCGGCCCGAGCACCTCCGGGATCACCTCACCGGCACGCCGGATCATCACGGTGTCGCCGATCAGCACGCCCTTGCGGACGACCTCCTGAGCGTTGTGCAGGGTCGCGGTCGTGACCGTGACGCCGCCGACGAAGACCGGCTCGAGCACCGCGTACGGCGTGACGCGGCCGGTACGGCCCACGTTGACGCGGATGTCGACCAGCCGGGTCATCGCCTCCTCGGGCGGGTACTTGTACGCGATCGCCCAGCGCGGGGACTTGCTGGTTGCGCCGAGCCGCCGCTGCACGGACACCTGATCGACCTTGACGACCACGCCGTCGATCTCGTGCTCGACCTCATGCCGGTGGTCGGCGTAGAAGTCGATGTACTCCCGCACGCCGGCCATGCTCGGCACCGCGCGCCAGCGGGTGCTGGTCGGCAACCCCCACGCCTTCAGCGACTCGTACGCCTCGGACTGCGTCTTCGGGTCGAACCCGCGCCGGACACCGATGCCGTGCACGACCATCCGCAGCGGCCGGCCGGCCGTGATCCGGGGGTCCTTCTGCCGCAGCGAACCGGATGCGGCGTTACGCGGGTTCGCGAACGGCTTGTCCCCGGCTGCGACCAGGGCGGCGTTGAGGTCAGCGAACGCCTCGATCGGGAAGTAGATCTCGCCGCGCACCTCGAGCAACTCCGGTAGGTCGTCGCCCTGGAGGCGCTCCGGCACGTCGTCGATCGTGCGAACGTTGAGGGTGACGTCCTCACCGACCCGCCCGTCACCACGCGTGGCGGCCCGTACGAGGCGGCCCTGCTCGTACACCAGGTCGATGGCGAGGCCGTCGACCTTCGGCTCGCACAGGTAGCCCACGGGACCACCTGCGTCCCGCTCGACCCGCTCCGCCCACGCCGACAGCTCGCCCTCGTCGAACGCGTTGTCCAGGCTGAGCATCCGCTCCAGGTGGGTGACCGGAGTGAACTGCGTCGAATACGTGCCGCCGACGCGCTGGCTGGGCGAGGAGGGGGTGCGCAGCGACGGGTACCGCTCCTCGATCCCCTCCAGCTCCCGCATCATGCGGTCGTAGGTGGCGTCGTCGACCGTCACGGCGCTGAGCACGTAGTACCGGTACTGATGCTCGCCCAGCTCCTGGGCCAGCGCGGCGTGCCGGTCCCGGACGTCCGCGGGCGGCTCGCCGCCGGCGGCGGCCTCCTGAGCCGGGGTGGCGGTCGCTACCACCTCGCTGATGTCGTCCTCGCTCATACGATCACCTCGCTCGCACCGTAGCCCGCCCGGCCGACGTTCACGGCGACGACCGGCCGGTGCGCCACAGCTCACATGCCCAAGATCCGCGCAGGATGTCACTTCTTGCTGCTATTCAAGCTCTGAAAGCAGCAATGTGTGACACCTTGCGCGGATCTTGGGGCGCGGATCTTGGGGCGCGACTCAGCGCGACGGCACGAGCTCAGGCGCGGCCTCGGGGGCGGCCTCGCTCTCGCGGATGCCGAACCTGCGCCACACCCGCTCCAGCGGCCCGGGCAGCCACCAGTTCGCCGGGCCCAGCAGCCGCATGGTCGCCGGGACCAGCAGCGCGCGGACGATGGTGGCGTCGATGACGATCGCCACGAGCATGCCGACCCCGATCATCTTGATGACCGTGATCCCGCCGGTGGCGAACGCGCCGATGACCACGATGAGCAGGACGGCGGCGCTGGTGATGATGCCTCCGGTGCGCTGGAGGCCGGTGGCCACGGCCAGGGCGTTGTCACCGCCTGTGTCCCACTGTTCGCGGATGCGGCTGAGCAGGAACACCTCGTAGTCCATGGACAGGCCGAAGGCCATGGCCAGGATCAGGATCGGCTGGGTGGCCTCCACCGTGCCGGTCGAGGTGAAGTGAAGCACCCCGGACAGGTTCCCGTCCTGGAAGATCCAGACCAGGGCGCCGAACGACGCGGTGAGCGACAGCAGGTTCATCACGATCGCCTTCAGCGGCAGCAGCAGCGACCCGAACGCGAGGAACAGCAGCACGAAGGTCACGCTGAACACCCACAGCGCCATCCACGGCAACTTCGCGCCGATGCCGTGCAGCAGGTCGACCAGGTTCGCGGTCTCCCCACCCACCGTGACCGTCGCGCCCGCCGGTGCGGGCAGGTCACGGACGTGGGCGACCAGCGACCGGGCCGGCGAGGAGTACGCGTCCAGGTCGTGCGCGACGTCGACGACGGCGCGGTTGCCCGAAACCCCGGCGACGGCGGCCCCCCTCACTCCGTCCAGGCTCTTCAACGAACCGACGTACCGCTCGAGCGCGGCGGGCGTGGCGCCCTCCACGACGACCCGGATCTTCTCGCCGCCGCCGGGGAAGTCGGCGACGAGCCGCTCGGCCACCTCCCGGCTCTCCACTCCGTTGGGCAGCGCCCGGTGGTCGACGCCGCCGAACTGCACTCGCAGGAACGGTGAGCCGGCCAGCAGCAGCACCGGCACGATCACCGCCACGTACAGGATGGGCCGGCGCATGACGCTGCGCGCGATCCGGTACCAGGCGCCGTGGCCCTCCGCCGCCCCCTCGCGTCGGCGTAGACCCGGCAGGCGGAGCGCGTCGACCCGGCGCCCCAGCACCGCGAGCAGTGCCGGAAGCGCGGTCAGCGCGGCGAGCATGGCGACGCCGACCGCGGCGATGCCGCCGAGCCCCATGGACCGGAAGAACACCTGCGGGAACAGCAGCAGCGAGGACAGCGACACCGCCACGGTGACCCCGGAGACGGCGACCGTACGCCCGGCGGTCGACATGGTGGCCACGAGCGCCTGCTCGACATCGCGGCCGGCGCGCAACTCCTCCCGGAAGCGGCTCACCACGAACAGGGCGTAGTCGATGGCCAGGCCGAGCCCGAGCATCGTCACGATGTTGATCGCGAACACCGATACCTCGGTGAACCCAGTGATCACCCGCAGCACCGTGAAGGCGCCCAGGATCGCGACACCGCCCACGGCCAGTGGGAGGCCGGCGGCGACCAGACCGCCGAACACCACGACGAGCAGGATCAACAGGACCGGGAACGACAGCATCTCGGCCTGGGCGATGTCCTTGCTGACCTGGTTGTTGATGTCCTGGTTCAGCGGTACGCGGCCACCCTTGGTCACCGTGAAGCCGGCCGGCGCGCGGACCTTGCCGGCGAGCCGATCGTAGGTGTCGGCTGCCTGGCTGCTGTCCCCGGCGAAGCGGATCGCGGCGTACGTGGCGTGCTGGTCCCGGGACACCATTGTGGGCGACTTGGTGGTCCAGTACGTGGCGACCATGTCGACGTCCGCGGCCGGCAGCGTACCCACCACATCCTGGACCGCCTGCCGGAAAGCGGGGTCGGCCACGGTCAGGTCAGGATGCTCGACCAGGAGCACGACGTCGGCGCCGCGACCGCCGAGGACGGTTTGGGCCGCCTTCGCCGCCCGGTAGGACTCGCTGCGGGTGTCTTCGAAGCCGTCGCCGGCGAGGGCGCCGAACACCCCGGTCCCCCACACTCCCGCGAACACGACCACGAGCGCGGTACCGATCAGAAACCAACGCCGGTACCGGAAGCTAGCCCGCCCCAACAACGCAAACATGTGGACAAATTACGCGAAAGATCCTCAGATCAATCGGCTGACATGCCGGGCGGTTACCTCCCGGCGGTCGCCTCCTAAGCTCGCCTGCAGACGTTGCGGGAGGTCGGCGGTGCGTACGGCGTTGGTGTGGTTGGCGGTCCTGATCGTGATCGCCGCGCTGGCGTGGTGGCGCCTGCGGCGGCGGCCGGCCCGGCCCCGGCTGCGCAGCGAGCCGCCGGACGCGTCGTGGCGTACCCGCCCGCAGCCGGGCGAGATCTGGTGGGCCGACGTGCCGTTCGAGGACGGCACCGGCCACAAGGTGCGCCCCTGTCTCGTCCTACGCACGCACCAACGTCAGGTCGAGGTACTGAAGATCACCAGCCAGGACCAGAGCGCCCGCCGGGACCACGTCGAGATCCCGACCAAGGCGTGGGACCGCAGGGCGACCCACAACAGCTTCCTGGACCTGTCCGGCCCGTTCCAGCTGCGCGACGCCGCCTTCTCCCGCAAGGCGGGCACGGTCGACCCGAAGACCTGGCGCGCCGTACGGGAATTACACCGCACCGGCTGGGTCTCCTGACCGGAAAACGTCACTCCTCGCGCAGGCGCCGCCCGGCGTCCCGGCAGGCCTTCATGACCGAGCGCGCGTACTCCATCGTCGTGCCGGCGAGCCCACACGTCGGGGACACCACGACCTGCTCCGGCAGCCGGGTGGCGGGGAAACCGAGCTTGGCCCAGACCTCGCGGACCCTTGACGCGGCCTGAGCCGACGACGGCGGCCGGCCGTTGGCCGGCTCGCGGGTGTCCACGACCCCGGCGATCAGGCCCAGCCCGGCGTCGAGCGCCTCGCCCAGCGGGTCGAGATCCGACAGCAGCGTCAGGTCGAGCGCGACGGCCGCGGCGCCGGCACCGCGTACAAGATCAATGGGTACGTCCGGAGCGCAGCTGTGCACGATCACGGGTACGCCAGCAGCGTCGATGACGCTGGCCAACGCGGACCTGGCGGCTGTCTCCTCCACCGCGCGCAGGGTGCCGAAGCCGCTCTCCGTCGGCACCCTGCCGGCCAGCGCGGCGGGCAGCGACGGCTCGTCGAGCTGGAGCAGCAGCTGGGCGCGCGGCAGGCGGGCGGTCAGCTCGGCGACGTGACCGCGCAGCCCCTCGGCGAGGGACTCGACCAGCTCGCGGACGGCGCCCGGGTCGCGCAGCAGCCGGCCGCCGGCCGGCAGCTCGATCGACGCCGCGAGCGTGAACGGGCCGGCCGCCTGCACCTTGAACGGGCCCGCGTAGTCGGCGGCCTGTTCGGTCACCGCGTCCAGGTCGCGTTCGAGCAGGTCGCGGGCGACCCGCAGGTCGTGGCCGGGGCGGGCGGCCACCCGCCAGCGGTTGGCGTACACCTCGACCGGCAGGTCCACCAGTAGCCCCGCGCCGCGCCCGATGAGGTCCGCGCCCGGCCCGCGAGCGGGCAGCTCCGGCAGGTGCGGCAGGTCGGGCAGCTCGCCGAGCACGATGCGGACCGCCTCGACGATGTCGGTGCCGGGTAGCGAGCCGATACCGGTGGCGGCGCCCGGTGGCCAGGGCCAGGAGTTGCTCATGAGACGTGAGGCTACCGCTCAGGCGGGCGCGCCCGCCCGCTCGGCCGTGGTGATCGTGGCCGACCCGAGCACGATGTCCCCGGCCGGGTCGGGGCGGTACGCGACGACCGCCTGGCCGGCCGCGATGCCGCGCACCGGCCGGTGCAGTTCCGCGACGAGCCGGTCCGAGTCGACCCGGACTCCTGCCCGCACCGGCTCGCCGTGTGCGCGCAGCTGCACCTCGCAGTCGATCTCCGAGGAGGGCACCTCGCCGGCCGTCCACACCGGACGCTCGCCGTGCACCCGGTCCACCTCGAGCGCCTCGGCCGGGCCGACGGTCACGGTGTTGGTGACCGGGGTGATCGAGAGGACGTACCGGGGCTTGCCGTCGGCCGCTGGCCGGCGCAGGTCGAGCCCGCGCCGCTGGCCGACGGTGTACGCGTACGCCCCCTCGTGCGTGCCGACCACCTCGCCGGTGGTGGCGTCGACGATGTCGCCGGGCGTCCCACCGAGGCGTGAGTGCAGGAAGCCGCGGGTGTCGCCGTCGGCGATGAAGCAGATGTCGTGGCTGTCCGGCTTCTCGGCCACGGCGAGGTCCCGCCGCGCGGCCTCCTCCCGTACCTGCGCCTTGGTGGAGTCACCGAGCGGGAAGATCGAGTGGGCCAGCTGCTCCCGAGTGAGGACGGCCAGCACGTACGACTGGTCCTTGCCGAGGTCGACCGACCGGCGCAGCAGGCCGTCCGCGCCCAGCCGGGCGTGGTGACCGGTCACCACCGCGTCGAAGCCGAGGGCGAGCGCCCGGTCGAGCACGGCCGCGAACTTGATCTTCTCGTTGCAGCGCAGGCACGGGTTGGGGGTACGGCCGGCCGCGTACTCGGCGACGAAGTCGTCGACGACGTCGGCGTGGAACCGGTCGGCCATGTCCCAGACGTAGAACGGGATGCCGATCACGTCCGCGGCGCGCCGGGCGTCGCGCGCGTCTTCGAGGGTGCAGCAGCCGCGCGCCCCGGACCGGTACGTCTGCGGGTTGCGCGACAGCGCCAGGTGCACGCCGGTCACGTCGTACCCGGCCTCGGCCGCCCGGGCAGCCGCCACCGCCGAGTCGACCCCGCCCGACATCGCCGCAAGAACCTTCACGACTACTGAGGTTAGCCGGTGTCAGACGCGGGCGGCCCGGACGGCCCCGGCCCGCCGGGCCCGCTCCACGGCGGCGGGCAGCGCGGCGACCACGGCATCGACCTCGGCGAGCGTCGACGTGTGGCCGAGGGTGAACCGCAGCGACGAGCGCGCCCGGTCGTCGTCGGCGCCCATCGCCAGCAGGACGTGTGACGGCTGGGCGACCCCGGCGGAGCAGGCCGATCCGGTCGAGCAGGCGATCCCCTGCGCGTCCAGCAGCAGCAGGAGCGCGTCGCCCTCGCAGCCTGGGAAGGAGAAGTGGGCGTTGCCGGGCAGCCGGTCGACCGGATCGCCGTTGAGGATGGCATCCGGCACCGCCTGCCGCACGCCGGCGATCAGCGCGTCGCGGATCTCGCCGACCCGGGCGGCGTACTCGGCCCGCCCCTTCACCGCGATCTCCACCGCGGTGGCGAACGCCACGATGCCGGGGACGTCGAGCGTGCCGGAGCGCACGTCGCGTTCCTGTCCGCCGCCGTGCAGCAGCGGCGTGCACTCGATGTCCCGGCCGAGCACGAGGGCGCCAACCCCGATCGGACCACCCAGCTTGTGGCCCGTCACGGTGAGCGCGGCGGCACCACTGCCGGCGAAGTCGACGGGCACCTGACTGACGGCCTGGATCGCGTCGGTGTGCAGGGGGACTCCGTGCGCGGCGCAGATCTGCGCGAGCTCGGCCACCGGCTGCACCGTGCCTACCTCGTTGTTGGCCCACATCGCCGTGGCGAAGGCGACCTCGTCGCCGTACTCGTCGAGCGACGCCCGCAGCGCGTCGACCTCCATGCGCCCCAGCCCGTCGACGGGCAGCCAGGTCACCCGGGCGCCCTCCTCGCGGGCGAGCCACTCCACGGAGTCCAGCACGGCGTGGTGCTCCACCGCGGACGCGATGATCCGGGTACGCGCCGGCTCGGCGGCACGGCGCGCCCAGAAGATGCCCTTGACGGCGAGGTTGTCACTCTCGGTGCCACCGCTGGTGAAGATCACCTCGGAGGGCCGGGCGCCCAGCGCGGCCGCGATCCGCTCGCGCGACTCCTCGACCCGGCGGCGGGCGTGGCGGCCGGGCGCGTGCAGCGACGAAGCATTGCCCAGTTCACGGGCGGTTGCCGCATAAGCGTCCAGCGCCTCGGGCAGCATCGGCGTGGTCGCGGCATGATCCAGGTAGGCCATCGCTTCCAGCCTATCGGCCCCGGGACGGCGCCCCGATCGGCCCCGCTGCGGTGCTGGCGCGATCAAAGAAAGGTGCCTTTTCCGCGCAACCTGCGCGGAAAAGGCACCTTTCTGTCACACACTCAGCCCTTGCGCTTGCGGATCTCCTCCGCCGCCTGCGGCACGACCTTGAACAGGTCGCCCACGACACCGAAGTCGGTCAGCTCGAAGATCGGCGCCTCTTCGTCCTTGTTGACCGCGACGATCGCCTTGGACGTCTGCATGCCGGCCCGGTGCTGGATGGCGCCGGAGATGCCGAGCGCCACGTACAGCTGCGGGGAGACCGTCTTGCCGGTCTGGCCGACCTGGAACTGGTGGGGGTAGAAGCCGGAGTCGACAGCCGCGCGCGAGGCGCCGACCGCGGCGCCCAGCAGGTCCGCCAGCTCCTCGACCAGTTTGAAGTTGTCGCCGCTGCCGACGCCGCGACCGCCGGAAACGACGATCGACGCCTCGGTGAGCTCCGGACGGGAGCCCTTCTGCTCGGCGACCCGGTTGGTCACCTTGGCGAGCTTGTCGGCGTCGGTCACCTCGACCGTGAGGTTCTCCACCGCCGGCGAGGCCGGCGCGGGAGTCGGGTTCACCGAGTTGGGCCGCAGGGTCACCAGCGGGATGCCCTTGGTGACCTTGGACTTCACGATGGTCTGGCCGGCGAAGACGACCTGGGTCGCGGTGCCGTCCGCGTCCAGCCCGACCGCGTCGGCCAGGATGCCGTTCTCCAGCTTGACCGCCAGGCGACCGGCGATCTCCTTGCCCTCCTGGCTGGAGGCGAGCAGCACGGCGGCCGGCGACACCGACTTGACCAGGTTGGCCAGCACGGTGGCCTTCGGCGCGACCAGGTGACCGTCGATCTCCTCGCTCTCGGCCGCGTAGATCTTCTGCGCGCCGTACTCCGCGAGCTTGTCCTGCAGCTTGGCGACCGCACCGGGCCCGCCGAGGACGACCGCCGACGGCTCGCCCAGCTCACGGGCGATGGTCAGCAGCTCAAGCGTGACCTTCTTGACGCCGAACGCCTGCGTGGCCTCGACGACGACGAGTACTTCTGCCATCTCTTTGGCCCCTCTCAGACGAACTTCTCGCTGGCCAGGTACTCCACCAACTTCAGGCCACCGTCACCGGAGTCGGTGATCTTGTTACCGGCCTGACGCGGCGGGCGCTTGCTGTGCTCGACGACCGCGCTGGTGGCGCCGTCGAAGCCCACCTCGGACGCGGCGATACCCAGGTCGGCGAGCGACTTGGTCTCCAGCGGCTTCTTCTTGGCCGCCATGATGCCCTTGAAGGACGGGTACCGCGGCTCGTTGATGGTGTCCCACACGCTGACCACGGCCGGCGTCGAAGCCGTGACGACCTCGTAGCCCTCCTCGGTCTGCCGCTCGATCGTGAGCGACGAACCGTCGACGGTCAGCTTGCGCGCGCCCGTGAGCGCCGCGATCCCGAGCCGCTCGGCGATCATGTGCGGCATCACCTGCACGCGACCGTCGGTCGACTCGGCGCCGCAGATGATCAGGTCGGCGTTTAGCTGGCCGATCGCTGCCGCGAGCACCTTCGACGTGGCGACGGCGCACGAGCCGTGCAGAGCCTCGTCGACGACGTGGACGGCCGAGTCGGGACCCATCGAGAGCGCCTTGCGGATCGACTCGCTCGCGCGGTCGGGACCCACGGTCAGCACGACGACCTCGCCGCCGTGCTTCTCCTGGATCTGCAGGGCCTCCTCGATGGCGTACTCGTCCATCTCGTTGATCACATTGTTGGCCGACCCACGGTCGACGGTGTTGTCGTCACTGCGCAGGTTGCGCTCCGCACCGGAGTCCGGCACCTGCTTGACGAGTACGACGATCTTCATCGTTCTCCGACGTCCTCCTGCTCGACAGAGTCCGTGTAACACGGGTTGTACGCCCAGCCACACGTTACGGGACGATTCAAGGCGACCCTGGACCGCCTGGACGCCTCAGATGTTACCCGCCAGTAAGTTAATGTCCCCCTTGAACCTGCGTGACTCGGCTCACCGTTCTCCAGTCAGGAGGCACAATGGAGCCCGCGTCTGATATGTCAGGTTTCTTCGTACCGGTCGTCATCTCGGTACCGGACGATTCGGAAGCGCCCGTGCGCCACCGGGTACAGGTCGGCAACCCCCGGTGTACGTGCGGACTACCGCGCGAGGAGTGCGTGCGCCGGCGGGTCCGGGCACTGTGGGGCACATAATCGCGGCGTGATCAGCTCCATACGCACGTGGTTCGACCCGAGCGACAGCAACCGGGTCGGTGAACGACCCGACTACCGCTTCTCCCTGGCGAACGAGCGCACCTTCCTGGCCTGGCTGCGCACCGGGCTCGCGCTAATCGGCGGCGGCCTCGCGGTCGCGCAGTTCCTGTCCGGCGGGATCGCCCGCGACGCGCTCGCGCTCGCCCTGTTCACGCTCGGCGGCCTCGTCGCCGTACGCGCGCTCGACCACTGGGCGCGCAGCGAACGGGCCATCCGCCAGGGCGGCGAACTGCCACCGTCCCGCTTCCCCGCCGTCCTCGCCCTGCTGGTCGCATTCGGCGCCGGCGCCCTCGTGGCGATGGTCCTCGCCGGAATCGTCGGCACGTGAACGGCGAAAACCGCGGCGACCGGGGACTGCAGCCCGAGCGTACGCGGCTGGCCTGGCGACGGACGGCCCTGGCCGCGACGGCGGTGTCCGTACTGGCCGCCCGGCTGGCGGTCGGCACCCGGCTGACCGCGTACGGGGCACTGTGCGTGGCCGCCGTGGCACTGCTCTGGCTCGCGGTCGTCACGGCATGCCAACGGCGGATCAAGGCCCTGGCCGCCCCCCGGCCGACCGCCGCCGGCCGGGTACCGGCGGTGCTCGCGGCCGCCGTCGCCGGGTACGCCCTGCTCGGCGCGCTTCTCATGGCCCTGCCCGGAGGCTGAGACGCGCTCCGCACGGGCCTACGCCCGGGCTGGGATCTGCGCGATGATAAGCGCCATGACGCGCCTGTTCGTCTTGTTCGCGCTCGTCGACCTGATACTCCTGGTCGTCGCCCTGATCGGCTGCCTGTCCGCTGAGGACTACGAGATCCGCGCGCTGCCGAAGGCGGCCTGGGTGCTGATCATCCTGTTCCTCTCACCGGTCGGCGCCATCGCGTGGTTCGTCGCGGGGCGGCCGCAGCGCGAGGCCGCAGCCCGACCAGGGCGCCGGCGGGCCGGCTCGGGATTTCCCGAGAACTCCCGGCCCCTCGCCCCCGACGACGACCCCGAGTTCCTCCGCGACCTCGCCGCGCGCACCCGGCGCGACGACGAGGATCTGCTGCGCCGCTGGGAGGAGGACCTGCGCCGGCGCGAGGAGGAGTTACGCCGGCGACAGTCGACGGACGAGACCGAGGGCTAGGCCGGCTGCGGGAGCCGCTGCCCGACGCCCAGCAGGCTCGGGACCTCGACCACCGAACCGAGCACCTGGGTCGCGCCGGCGGCGAGCAGCGTGGGCCGATCGCAGTCCCCGGTGAGTACTCCCGCGACGAGACCGGCGCCGGCGCGGCAGCCGGCGATCATGTCGAGCGGGGTGTCCCCCACGACGGCTACCCGGCGCACGTCCGCCACGCCCAGCCGCAGTGCCGCCACGAGCACCTGGTCCGGGTACGGCCGGCCACGACCGGCGTCTGCCGGCGAGATCGCCAGATCGACCAGGCCCCGCCAGCCGATGGCGTCGATGATCGCCTCCCGGGTCGTCCTCGCGAAGCCGGTCATCAGCGCCACCTTCACACCGTCGGCGCGGACCGCCTCGATCGCCTCGGCCGCCCCCGGGATCGGAGTGACGGCGCCCTCGTCGACGAGGAGCCCGTACGCCTCTTCGAACGTCTCGTTGGCCGCCCGCGCCCGCCGTTCATCCCCGCCGAGCAGCAGCCGAAAAATTTCGATCTTGCTCTGCCCCTGGGTCTTGCGGACCACCGTCCGCATCCGGTCGTACTCCACCGTCCCCGGAGCAACCCCCTGGCCGGCGACCGCCACGGTAAAGGCCTGGTCAACCAGGCCTTCATCGCGGATGGTAGTCCCCGCCATATCGATACAGACAACCTGCCAGCGCGCCACTCCCACACCCTTCGTTGTCGCAAATCGGTTCCGGGGGTTCGGTCCAGTGGAGCACTCTGATACGGCGCAAATATGAACGCGGCGTGACTTTCAGCACATGTTATGCCCAGATATTAAGGGCCGCCTGATCCCTCATCCCTGCGGCACAACAGCCGACACTGTGCATAGAGCGCAAACCTGCACAGGGCCGGTGGCGCAACCCAGGATCCGGAGCGGGCGCATGTTCGGTGCCAAACGTCGCGCGGCCAGGCAGGCCGGGCCGATGAAGCCTGTCCCCCGCGACCTGGAGGCCCTTGAGCAACTGCTGTTGAACCTGGACGCGGCCGTCGACGAGGCCGGCGCGTACCGCATCTTCATCGACAGCTTCGTCGGGGCGATGGGCTTCAGCTACGGCAGCGTATGGCGGGTGGACCCGACCGGCCACCTGGAACTGCGCCACGAGACCGGCGCGTTGGCGGAGCACATGCCGACAGCCTCGAGCGCACCGAGCGCCGTCCGGGTTACCGAGGCGATCCGGTCGCGCCGGGCGGTCGTCGTCCGTGACCTCGCCGAAGCTCGCGACTGCCCGCGCTGTGTGTCGGCGCACCAGGCCGGTGCGTCAACCGCGATCTTCACCCCGATCGTCGCGGACGGGCGGGTCGTCGCCGCCATCGAGTACTTCGCGCCGGAGTCCGTCGGGCTGCACGGCGCCCGCCTGGACAAGGTGCTGGCTGTCGGTCGCATCGCCGAGAAGGGCCTGCTCGGCGCGATCGCGGCCGGACGGCTCAAGAAGGTCGCCGACGACCGGCAGGCGGTGACCGCCGTGGTGAGCCAGCTCAGCGAGGCGAACGATGTCGACACCGCCCTCCGGGTCGCCACCGGGAGTGTGCGCACCGCGTTCGGCTGGTCGTACGGGTCGTGCTGGATGCTTGACGAGACCGCGAACGTCCTCCGGCTCGGCGCCGAGTCGGGGTCGGTGAGCGACGAGTTCCGCACGGCGACGACGGCGGCGACTTTTGCCGAGGGCGAAGGACTGTCCGGACGGGCGTGGCACGAGCGCGACCTCGTGTTCGTCAACGACCTCGCCGAACTGACCGACTGCGTACGGGTGGCGGCCGCGCGCCGCACCGGGTTCCGCTCCGGCATCTGCTTCCCGGTCATGCGCGGTGACAAGGTCATCGCCACGATGGACTTCTTCGCCACCGAAGCGGTCGAACTGTCGGACTCGCGCATGTCGGCGCTCCGCGACGTGCAGCAACTGATCTCGCAGCGGCTGGACGACCTGTACCGGGCCGAGGTCGAGGCGGCCAGCGCGCGTGCCCTGTTGGACACCGTCTCCCAGCTTCGCGCGGCGACCGAGGACGCCGCCCGGGTGGCCGACGAGGCGGTGTCGCGGGCGGACACGATGACCGGCGAGGTCGACTCGCTGAGCCAGGCCTCGACCGCCGTCGGCGACGTCATCAAGATCATTTCAGCGATCGCGCAGCAGACCAACCTCCTCGCGCTCAACGCCACGATCGAAGCCGCCCGCGCCGGCGAGGTCGGCAAGGGCTTCGCCGTGGTGGCCAGCGAGGTCAAGGACCTGGCCCGGGAGACCGCCGAGGCCACCGAGAAGGTCGCCGAGCAGATCGCGGCCATCCAGTCGAACACCGGCGCCGTCGCCACCGGCATCCACGCCACGAGCGAGATCATCGGCAGGATGGACGCCGTGCAGACCCGCATCACCGAGGTGCTCGAGCGGCAGGCCGCGATGGCCCAGGAGTTCAGCGGCCGGTAAAGCGTTTACGCCAGGTTCGACGAGCGCGGGTACGCGTCCTCCGGGTCGGTCAGCACGTTCACCAGGTACGGCACGCCGGAGTCGAACGCGCGCCGCAGCGCCGGACCGAGGTCGCCGGCCTTCTCCACGGTCTCGCCGGCGCCGCCCAGCGCGCGGACGACGTCGTCGTAGCGCAGGCCGGCCTGGAGGTCGGCGGCGACGTCGTAGCCGTACATCATCCGCATCGGGTGCTTCTCCAAGCCCCAGATGCCGTTGTTGCCGACCACGATCACGACCGGCAGGTTCTGGCGTACCAGCGACTCGACGTCCATCAGCGAGAAGCCGGCCGCGCCGTCGCCCATCAGGACGCAGATCTGCCGGTCCGGGTAGGTGACCCGGGCGCCCATCGCGTACCCCATGCCGGTGCCCAGGCACCCGTACGGGCCCGGGTCCAGCCAGGTGCCCGGCTGGGCCGGCTCCAGGTACTTGCCCGCGTAGGACACGAAGTCTCCACCGTCGCCGATCGTGACGGCGTCGCGGTCGAGCACCTTGCGCAGTTCGCCGTAGACCCGGCTGGGCTTGATCGGGTCGGTGTCCGCCTCGAGGGCGTCGACCTCCTTGGCCTTCGCGGCATCCTCCGCGGCGCGCAGGGTCGCGACCCAGTCCTCGTGGTCGGCCCGCACACCGGCGTAATCGGCGAGGTTGGACAGGATCAGGCGCAGATCGCCGGCGGGCGAGGCGGCCGGCGACACGTGCGCGGCCTTCTGCGACGGCGCGTCCACGATGTGTACGACCTGGGCGTCACCGAACTCGCCGAAGCCGAGCCGGAAGTCGAGCGGGGTGCCGATCACGCACACCACGTCGGCGCCCGACATGGCGACCCGCCGGGCCTTGGCGAACGCGAGCGGGTGCTCCGGCGGCAGCGCGCCGCGCCCCATCCCGTTGGTGAACACGGGTATCCGCAGCGCCTCGGCGGCCTCGCGCAGCGCGGTCACGGCGTTGCCGGTGTAGACGTCGGACCCCGCGATGATGACCGGCCGCTGCGCGCCCGCGAGCAGGGCCGCCGCCTTCGCCACCTCGTCCGGGTCGGGCTCGATCACCGGGACGTCGACCGGGCCGGGGAGGTTGACCTCGGCGCGAGAGAAGATCACTTCGAGCGGGAAGTCGAGAAAGACCGGGCCACGGTGGGCGGTGAGCGCGATGGTGGCCGCCTCGTGCACCTTCGCCGGGATGTCCTCGGTCGCGAACACCGTCTCCGCGTGCTTGGTCACCGGTCGGACCAGCGGCAGGTGGTCCATCTCCTGGAGGCTGCCCGAGCCCCAGCGAAACTGCGGCGCCCGGCCACCCATCACGACGACCGGGGACGCGTTGAAGTGCGCGCTCGTCAACCCGGAGATGCCGTTGGTGACGCCGGGGCCGGCGGTGAGGACGGCCAGCGACGCTCGGCGCTGGAGCTTCGCGACCGCCTCCGCGGCGAAGACCGCCGACTGCTCGTGGCGTACATCCACCAGCCGCACGTCGGCGCGCTGCGCCGCGTCGTACAGCGGAAAGACGTGCCCGCCCGAGAGCGTGAACATCTCGGTGACGCCGAAGGCCGCAAGCGTCGCGAGGGCAAGCTCCCCGCCATGGCCTTCGTACCGCTCCGTCATCGCCGCTCCTCCTGTCGCGTACCGCCCGCGTAGGTTACCGCCGAGTAAGTAGATCGCGCTACGGCCCGATCTTGGACGCCTGGGCCGGCTATCGGCGGCCTAGGCGTCCAGGATCGGGGAGATCCTCGGCCTAGCGTCCGCGGAACTCCGGCTTGCGCTTCTCGACGAACGCCGCCATGCCCTCGGTCCGGTCCTCGGTGGCGAACAGCGCGGCGAACAACTCGCTCTCCCACGCCAGCCCCGAGGCCAGGTCCATGTCCAGACCGCGGTCCACCGCCAGCTTCACCGCCCGCAGCGCCAGCGCCGGCCCGGAGACGTACTTCTGCATCATCGCCACGGCCGCGCCGTACACCTCGCCGGCCGGCACGACCTTGTCGACCAGCCCCATGCTCAGCGCCTCGTCGGCGTCGACGAACCGGCCCGACATGCACAGGTCCTTGGCCTTCGCCGGGCCGACCAGCCGGGCCAGCCGCTGGGTGCCGCCCGCCCCCGGGATGATGCCCAGGTTGATCTCGGGCTGGCCGAGCTTCGCGTCGGCGGCGGCGATGCGCCAGTCGCAGGCGAGGGCGAGCTCGCAACCGCCGCCCAGGGCGTAGCCGGTGATGGCCGCGACGACGGGCTTGGGAATGCGGGCGACCGCGTCGATGGCGCGGGAGATCTCCTGCGCGCGGGGGGCCATGTCGGCGTACCCCATGCCCGCCATCTCCTTGATGTCCGCGCCTGCGGCGAAGACCTTCTCCCCGCCGTACACGATGACGGCGCGCACCGCGTCGTCGACGCTCGCCTGGTGTGCGGCCTCCCGCAACTCCTCCTGGACCTGGATGTTGAGCGCGTTCATCGGCGGCCGCTCCAACCGGATCGTGCCGATGCCGTCCGCCGTCTCCAGACGTACGAGCTCTCCCACTACGCCAGCCTCCTCACGTCGTCGTGACCTGGCGGCAGCCTATCGATGTGTCGGGTGCGCTTACCGGGCCCCCGCCGACCGTATCGGCGAGCGGCGCGCATCCGTCCACCGCTCGTCGACATCGACGATCTCGTGTCCGAGCGGGAACAGCGACACGGGTACGAGCTTGAGGTTGGCGATCGCCAGCGGGATGCCGATGATCGTGATCGCCTGCGCGATGGCGGTCAGAATGTGGCCGAGCGCGAGCCACCAGCCGGCGACGAGGAACCAGATCACGTTGCCGAGGGCCGAGGCGACGCCCGCGCTCCGCTTCGGCACCACCGTGCGCCCGAACGGCCACAGCGCGTAGTTGGCCATCCGGAACGACGCGAGGCCGAACGGGATCGTGACGATCAGCAGGAAGCAGATCAGCCCGGCGACCGCGTACCCGAGGGCGAGCAGCAGGCCACCGAAGATCAGCCAGAGGATGTTCAGAACGAACCGCACACCTCAATAGTGCGCGGCGGACTCAAATCGCCCGGGCCGCGTACCTTCCGTCGGTGACCGTGACCGCCAGTGGCAGCCCGAACGTCTTCGACAGGTTCTCCGCGGTCAGGGTGTCGCGCAGCAGGCCCGCCGCGACGACACCGCCCTCACGTACCAGCAGCGCGTGCGTGAAGCCCGGCGGGATCTCCTCGACGTGGTGGGTCACCAGCACCATGGCCGGCGCGTCCGGGTCCTGCGCCAACTCGCCGAGCCGGCGTACCAGGTCCTCCCGGCCGCCCAGGTCGAGCCCTGCCGCCGGCTCGTCGAGCAGCAGCAGTTCCGGGTCGGTCATCAGGGCCCGCGCGATCTGGGTCCGCTTGCGCTCACCCTCGCTCAGGGTCCCGTACGCGCGGTCGGCCAGCGCCGCCATGCCCAGCTGCGACAGCAGCGCGTCGGCCCGCGCCACGTCCATCCGGTCGTAGCTCTCCCGCCACCGGCCCAGCACCGAGTACGACGCGGTCACCACGACGTTGCGTACGGTCTCGTCCGGCGGGATGCGCTCGGCGACCGTGGCGCTGGCCAGGCCGATCCGGGTACGCAACTCGTGGAGGTCGACCCGGCCGAGCCGCTCCCCCAGCACGTGCACGGTGCCCTGGGTCGGGTGCAGCCGCGCGGACGCCAGGCTGAGCAGTGTCGTCTTCCCGGCGCCGTTGGGGCCGAGCACCACCCAGCGCTCGTCGAGTTCGACGCGCCAGTTGACGTCCCGTACGAGATAGGTGTTTCCCCGCCGCACGCTCACCGAGTCGACGGCGATCACGATGTCCTGGTCCACGGGTGCCGGTGCTGTCACGGGCTGAGCAGGCGCAAACACGCCGCCCATCCAATCACGCCGCCGATCCGCGGGTGTCAGGAGCCGTTGATGGTCGAGCCGAAGACCTCTTCGCGTACGGCCTCCAGCCCGGTCAGCAGCGCCCCGTTGAGCACCGGCTCGCCACCCACCTCGGTGCTCACCACCCGCGGCGAGGCGAGCGAGATCGCGGCGACCTCGTGCTGCACCCGCTGGGCCAGCGCCGCGCTGCCGGCCTGGCCGATGTCACCGGCGAGGACGACCAGCGCCGGGTCGAGGACGACACCGACAGCGGCGACCCCGAGCGCGATCCGGCGGGCGATCTCGTCGAGGACCGGACCGCCGCGGGTGCCCGCGGCGATCGCGGCGCGTACCGCGTCCGCGCCGCTGGAGGCCTTGAACCCGTGCTCGCGGGCTACCGCACGGACCGCGTCGGCGCCGATGAGCTGCTGGAACGAGCCCTTGGACCGCCGGGAGACGTCGCGCGGCACCTCCGAGCCCGGCACCGGCAGGTATCCGATCTCGCCCGCGGCGCCGGTCGCGCCACGGTGCAGGCGGCCACCGAGGACCACCGCGAGGCCGACCCCCCGGCCGATCCAGACGAGCACGAAGTCGGAGACGCCGGCGGCGGCGCCGGTGTGCTGCTCGGCGATGGCGGCGAGGTTGACGTCGTTCTCGAACACGACCGGGCGATCGAGGTCCTCGCGGAGCGCCGCGAGCAGGCCCCGGTGCCACTTCGGCAGGTCCCAGGCGAACGAGATCTCGCCGGACCGCGGGTCGACCAGGCCCGGGGTACCGAGAACGATGCGGCGTACCCGCTCCAGCGGCGCTCCGGCGGCCTCGGCTGCCTGGACGACGGCGGAGTGCACGACGCGTACCGGGTCGTCGGCGTCCCCGATCTCGACGTCCACCCGGCCGGCGACCGTCCCGGTGATGTCGGCGGCGGCGGCGACCACGTGCTGCGGCCCGACCTCGACCCCGACGACGTACGCGGTGGCCGGTACGACCGCGTACATCTGGGCATTGGGGCCGCGTCCGCCGGCGAGCTCGCCCACGCGGGTGACGAGACCGCGCTCCTCTAGCCGTTCGACCAACTGCGAGGCAGTGACCTTGGACAATCCGGTGAGCTCCCCCAGTTGCGCGCGCGTGAGCGGGCCCTTGGCGAGCAACAGCTCAAGGGCTGCGCGGTCGTTGAGGGCGCGCAGCAGGCGGGGCGTACCGGGGATAGGAGCTCGACTCATGGGATAACGACCTTAAATGCTTAACAAGCTTTACTAATCACTGTGATCAGCTTAAGAATAGAGTTAGCGTACGGGCTGGCATCCGAGCCCGGACACCTCGGTGCAGGGGTCGGATCAGCGAGGGAGAGATCGTGGCGATTGATGCCGGTCTGCGACGGCTCGCCCTGCGAACCCTCCTTGCGTCGTTCCCCGGCCCCAGCGCTCCGGATTGGGCCACCGACCTGATCTCCGACGGGCTCGCCGGCCACGTGCTGTTCGGGTTCAACGTCGTCGACCACCCGCAACTCGCCGCACTCACGGCCGGTCTGCGCGCGGCCCGGGCCGACGTACTGATCGGCATCGACGAGGAGGGCGGCGACGTCACCCGGCTCGCCCATGCCGGCGGCAGCCCGTACCCCGGCAACGCCGCGCTCGGAATGGTCGACGACACCGACCTCACCCGGCGCATCTACCGCGCCATCGGCGCCGAACTCGCCTCCCTGAGCATCGACCTCGACATCGCGCCGGACGTCGACGTCAACACCGACGACGACAACCCCGTCATCGGTACCCGCAGTTTCGGCGCCGACCCGGCTCGCGTCGCTGCGCACGCCGCGGCGGCCGTCACCGGACTGCAGGAGGTCGGCGTCGCGGCGTGCGCCAAACACTTCCCCGGTCACGGCGCGACCGTCACCGACTCCCACCTCGAGTTACCGGTGGTAGACGCGCCCGTCGGGGTTTTGCGCACCCGGGAGCTCCCGCCGTTCGTCGCGGCGGTCTCCGCCGGAGTACGAACGATCATGACCGCGCACATCCGGGTGCCCGCGCTGACCGGGGCGCTGCCTGCCACCTTCAGCCAGCCGGCCCTGGTCGACCTGCTGCGCCGGGAGATCGGCTTCGCCGGGGTGGTGATCAGCGACGCGCTGGAGATGCGCGGCTCGGTCGACTACGCCGGCAGCATCCCGCAGGCGGCCGCGCTGGCCCTCGCCGCCGGCTGTGACCTGCTCTGCATCGGCGCCCGCGTGGATCTTGACTTGGTCGAGGGTGTCGCCGCCGAGATCGTGACGGCCATCGGCGACGGTCGGCTGCCGCTCACCCGCGTCGAGGAGGCCGCCGAGCGGGTCGCGGCGCTGGCCGCGTGGGCGCGGCCCGTCCCGGGCTCCGTCGACCCGGACATCGGCTACCCGGCCGCCCTGGGAGCCGTACGGGTCGAGGGCTCACTCGACGGCCTCGGCGCTCCCCTGGTCGTCCAACTGGAAGCCGCGTCGTCCGCCGCGATCGGCCACGTGCCGTGGGGCCTCGGCCCGCACCTGGACTCCACGGAACAGATCCGGGCGACGCCGGCCCAGTGCGATGCGGTGAGCCTGACGCGGCGGGCCGGGGACCGGTCGATCGTGTTCGTCGGGCGGAACCTGCACCGGCTGCCCGGCGCGCCCGCCCTCATCGAGTCCGTGGCCGCCATGGCTCCCGTGATCGTGGTCGAGATGGGCTGGCCGTCGAAGTGGCGCCCTCGCAGCGCACGAGCGTTCGTGACGACGCACGGCGCGAGTCGCGCCAACGGCCGCGCCGCCGCCCGCACCCTCTTCCCCTGACCCCCCCTCCTCATGATCATGAAGGATTCGGGGTGCTGGGACGCCCCGAATCCTTCATGATCATGAGGCAAGCTGGACCGCACCGGCGTCCCACGCCGCGCCAGCCGGCCAACCGGAGCACCGTCGCCACCTGTGCTGCCACCGCACACGGCTGCCCGGTGACATCGGCCCAGCCGTACCGCAGCACCCGCCTTCCATCTACGACCGAGGCGTTGTCCCGGCGCAGGTCGCGCCACCTCGCCTCGTCGGGGTGAGCCGACCGGCCATCCAACTCCACGACCACACCGAACTCGACGTATCGCACATCGTCGTAGAACCGGCCGCCGACGCGACCAACCGTGTGCTGGCGGCTCCCGCGGGGCAGACCATGCGCCCGCTCGACATCACGCAGGTATCGCAGTTCGAGAGGCGACTGGGCGCCGTCGGCTACATCGTTCACCGCGGCAAGCAACTCCGTCCTCCAACGCACCTTCTTCCGCACGTCAATTGCCGCAGCGATCCGGTCCGGCCGAGTGACTCGACGTCCACATGCGCGAGTGACCCAGCCGAGCGCGTCGCTCAACCGATCGCTGCTCTGTGTCAGGTCGACCACGGTCTCCTCGATTCGCGTCTGCGGCGGTAGACGCGTCGGATGGCGTGCCGACTCAGCACGGATTGAGTTGTGCAACTCGAGTCCGGAGACGGCGGCCACCCGCCGATTCGGCGGAACGGTGACGTGGAATGGACTCTGCGGCCCGTCAACCAGACCAATGACCTCAGCAGCCGATTGGTGGCTGAGAACGGCACCAGGGCCAGCACAGAGCACGGCCGCCCACAGTAGACAATCGCGTGGCGGTGTGCCGCTGAACGTCGCGTAGACGGTGCGGAAAAGCCTCTGCCACCGCTGCGCGCGAAGCTGAGCCTTGATGTGGTCAAGCGTCAAACCACAGTCAATCACCTGCTGGCGCGTCAGCGCACCACACTGGCGTTCCATAATCTCGTCGAGCACGCGGTACAGGCTGCTGGAACCGGCCGGCTCCCCGCTGCCCCTGTGGACAGCTCATCCACAGCCTCCATGATCCTGAAAGATTCGGGGCGCTGGAGCGCCCCGAATCTTTCAGGATCATGAGGACGACCGCCGCTACGCTGCGGTGGTGCGCACCAGCGTGCGGATCTGGCGGAGGAGCACCGACAGCGCCGCCAGGTCGGCCCCGGTCTCGTCGAACTCGACCATCGCCTTGTCGATGCGGGCGATCGACGCCGTGTTGGCCTGCTCCCACTCCAGCACCCGCTTCTCGGCGTCGCCACCACTCGGCGTGGCAGCGAGCACCTCAGCGGTCAGCCCGGCCAGGGCGGCGTACAGGTCGTACCGCAGCGCCATCCGCGCCATGGTCTGCCAGCGATCCTCCCGCGGCAGCGCCGAGATCTTCGACAGCAGCGGGTCGACGCGCAACCGCTCGGAGAGCGCGAAGTACACGCCCGCCACCTCGTCGATCGAGCAGCCCGTCGTGTGCGTCGTCTCCACGATGTCGAGCAGGCCGAACGAGTAGAACAGGCGGGTCGCGTGCTCGGCGACCGCCTCAGGCAGGCCGAGCTTGACCATGGACTCGACGTTGGTGCGCAGCGCGCGGCGCTCGAGGCCCCGGAACAGCGTGCCCATCTTGGGCAGCAGCGCCGTGACGCCGGGCCGGAAGCGCGCGATCTCCGCGGGCACGTCCAGCGGTGAGCGGCGGTTGGACACGAGCCACCGTACGGCCCGGTCGAGCAGCCGGCGCATCTCCAGGTACACGGCGGTCTGCGCCTCGGTGTGCACCTGGTTGTCGAGCGACTCGACCGCTTCCCACACGCCACGCAGCCCGAACACCTCACGGACCACCACGTACGCCCGCAGGACGTCCGCCGCGCTCGCTCCGGTCTCCTCCATGGCACGGAAGGCGAACGACGTACCCCCGCGGTTGACCGCCTCGTTGACCAGCTGCGTCACCACGATCTCGCGGCGCAGCGGGTGCGCACGCATCTGGTCGGCGTACCGCTCGCGAAGCGGTGTCGGGAAGTAGTCGACGAGCACCTCGCCGGTCCACTCCTCGTCCGGCAGGGCCGAGTCGCGCAGCTCGTGTTCGAGGGCGATCTTCGTGTACGACAGCAGCACCGCGAACTCGGGCGTGGTCAGCCCGATCCCCTCGGCCGCCCGGGCGGCCATCTCGTCGTCACCGGGCAGCGCCTCCAGCTCCCGGTTGAGCTGCCCGCGCTGCTCCAGGTCGGCGATCATGCGACGGTGCACGGGCAGCAGCGACCGGCTCTGGACGCGGGCGTTGCCCAGCGCGCACGCCTGGGCGTAGTTGTCGCGCAGGACCAGCTCGCCGACCTCGTCGGTCATCTCCGCCAGCAGAACGTTGCGCTGCTCGAAGTCGAGGTCCACCGCCCCGAGCAGGATCTTGATGTTGACCTCGTGGTCGGAGCAGTCCACCCCGGCCGAGTTGTCGATGAAGTCGGTGTAGATGTAGCCACCGCGACTCGCGAACTCGACCCGGCCGCGCTGGGTGAGCCCGAGGTTGCCGCCCTCGCCGACGACCTTGCACCGCAGGTCACGGCCGTTGACACGGACCGGGTCGTTGGTTTTGTCGCCGACTTCGGCGTGCGACTCGGAGCTTGCCTTCACGTACGTGCCGATGCCACCGTTCCACAGTAGGTCGACCGGGGCCTTCAAAATCGCCTTGATCAGGTCCACCGGGGACAGTGAGGTCACGCCAGAGTCGAGACCGAGCGCCTCACCCATCTCCGGGGAGACCGGGATCGACTTCGCGGTACGCGGCCAGACGCCACCGCCCTTGGAGATCCGGGACGTGTCGTAGTCGGCCCAGGACGAGCGGGGCAGCTCGAAGAGCCGGCGGCGCTCCTCATCCGACGACGCCGCGTCGGGAGCCGGGTCCACGAAGATGTGCCGGTGGTCGAACGCGGCGACCAGCCGGATGTGCTCGGAGAGCAGCATCCCGTTGCCGAAGACGTCGCCGGACATGTCGCCGACCCCGACGACGGTGAAGTCCTCGTTCTGGATGTCGCGGCCGAGCTCCCGGAAGTGCCGCTTGACCGACTCCCACGCGCCGCGGGCGGTGATGCCCATCTTCTTGTGGTCGTAGCCGGCCGAGCCGCCGGAGGCGAACGCGTCGCCCATCCAGAAGCCGCGCTCGAGCGAGATCTCGTTGGCGATGTCGGAGAAGCTCGCCGTGCCCTTGTCCGCAGCCACGACCAGGTACGGGTCATCGTCGTCGTAGCGCACCACCTCGGCGGGTGGGACGACCGTGGCGCCGTCGAGGTTGTCGGTGACGTCGAGCATCGCCGAGATGAACAGCTTGTAGCACTCGACGCCCTCGGCCTGGTAGGCCTCGCGGTCGGCGCTGGTCTCCGGCGCCCGCGCGGTGCCGCCCGCGGACGGCACCGCGCGCTTGAGCACGAAGCCGCCCTTCGCTCCGGTCGGCACGATCACCGCGTTCTTGACCATCTGCGCCTTGACCAGGCCCAGGATCTCGGTCCGGAAGTCCTCGCGCCGGTCCGACCAGCGCAAACCGCCACGCGCCACGTCGCCGAAGCGCAGGTGCACGCCCTCGAAGCGCGGCGAGTACACGAAGATCTCGTACTTGGGTCGGGGCTCCGGCAGGTCCGGCACCCGCTTCGGGTCGAGCTTGAAGGCGACGTACGACTTGGGCCGCCCGCCGCTGCGCTGGAAGAACGACGTACGCAGGGTCGCCGCGATCAGGTTGAGGTAGGCGCGCAGGATCCGGTCCTGGTCGAGGCTGGTCACCGCGTCGAGCTGGTTGTCCAGCGCCTCGGTGAGCTGCCGCGCCTGCGCGGCCCGGTCTTCCTCGGACAGCGGCAGCCGCGGGTCGAACCGGGTCTCGAACAGCGCCACGAGCAGCGCCGCGATCCCCGGGTACTGCAGGAACGTCTCCTCCATGTACTCCTGCGAGTAGACCGTGCCGGCCTGGCGCAGGTACTTGGTGTACGCGCGCAGCACCACCACCTGCCGCCAGGTCAGCCCGGCGGTGAGCACCAGCGCGTTGAATCCGTCGATCTCCGCCTCGCCGTGCCACACCGCCGAGAACGCGTTCTCCATGTGCGGCCGGGTGTCGGCCAGCTCCCGGGCGTCGGCCGGCAGGCTCAGGCCGAAGTCGTACAGGTAGATGGACGCGTCGTCGCGCTGCACCTCGTACGGGCGCTCGTCGGTCACCCGCACCCCGAGGGAGTGCAGCACCGGAAGCACGGTCGACAGCATCATCGGCTCGCCGTACCGGAAGACCTTGAACCTGACGTCGCGGTCGTCGGAGCGGCGCCGGTACACGTGCATCGCGAGCTGACCCGGCTCGTCGAGCAGTTCCAGCTTGGCGATGTCCTTGGCCGCCTCGCGCGGGGTGTGCTCGTCCTTGTACGCGTCCGGCAGCGCGTCGCTGTACCTCCGGCACAGCCGCTTGGCCTGCTCCTCGCCGAGCTTGCGTTCGAGCACCAGCTTGAAGTCCGCGTCCCACAGCCGAATGGCGTCGGACAGCTGGCGGATCAGCGCGTCGACGTCGATGTCGCGCGGCGGGTTGGCCGGGTCGGTACGCACGATGAAGTGGATCCGGGCGAGCAGCGACTCCGACACCCGGGTGGTGTAGTCGACCCCGACGCCGTTGAGCTCGCGCAGCAGGATTTCCTGGAGCTTGAGCCGGCTGGGTGTGGTGAACCGGTCCCGCGGCAGGTAGACCAGGCAGGAGATGAACCGCCCGTACGCGTCGCGACGCAGGAACAGGCGCAGTTGCCGCCGCCCCGCCGTACGCAGCACGCCCATCACCGTGCGGTACAGCTCCTCGGTGCCGATCTGGAAGAGCTCGTCGCGCGGGTAGGTCTCCAGGATCTCCAGCAGGTCCTTGCCGGAGTGGCTGCGCGGGGACAGCCCCGAACGCTGGATGACCTCGTTGACCTTCCGCTTGACCACCGGCAGGTCGCGCACGCTCGTGCGGTAGGCCGACGAGGAGAACAGGCCCAGGAAGCGACGCTCGCCGACGACGTTGCCGTCATTGTCGAAGATCTTGAAGCCGACGTAGTCGAGGTACGCCGAGCGATGCACGGTGGCGCGCGAGTTGGCCTTCGTGATGATCAGCAGCCGCTTCTCGAGCGCCTTGGCGTACGCCTCGGGGGTCATCGACGACAGCACGCGCGGCGCGGTCCGGTCGGCGCGCAGGATGCCCAGGCCGGTACCGAGGACGGCCTCCAGCAGCCGCTCGCCGTCGCCGGAGTCGACGAGCCGGTACTCGCGGTAGCCCAGGAACGTGAAGTGGTCGTCGACGAGCCAGCGCAGCAGTTCGACCGAGTCGGTGATGTCCTTGTCCGGCACCGGCAGGTGGGCTCCGGCCAGCTCGTCGGCGAGCGCGAGCGCCTGCAGGCGCATCTTCGGCCAGTCCTCGACTGCCTCGCGTACGTCGGTGAGGACCCGGTTCAGGTCGTTGGTGATCTGCTCGAGCGTCTTCTCGTCGCGGATGCGGTCGACCTCGATCCGCATCCAGCTCTCCACAATGTCACCGGGGTCGGCGTCCGAGGGCTCCACACCGGTACGGATTTCGCGCAGCGCGCCGAGCGGCTCGCGGCGGACCACCACCAGCGGGTGGGCCAGCAGGTGGATGTCGAGGTTCTCCGACGACAGCGCGGCGGTCACGGAGTCCACCAGGAACGGCATGTCGTCGGTGACGATCTCGATCGCGGTGTGCTCGGCCGCGGCAGCCGCCGGGGTGACCCTCAGCTTCAACTGGCCGCGCAGGCGCTCGCCGGCGAGTTCCCGGTGGGACTCGGTTGCGGCGACCAGGTCCGGCGCGGTCCGCCCCACCAGTTCCTCGTCGGTGACCAGCCGCCAGTAGTGCCCCACCAGCTTGGCCAGGCCCCGGTCGCCGGTGTCGGTGGCCAGCGCTATCGCGTCGGTGACCAGCCGCTCCGCGTTCGGTAGGGGGTGTTCGAGCTCGACGTCATCGGCGAGCCCACCCTCCAGCCGGTGCGCCGGGGCCGCCTTCTGGACTCTGCTCAACGCCCCGTCGGCTCCCGGCCAACCGTTCGCCGGATCGGCGTCGAGGCCTCCCGTACCGGTCAGGGTCTCCTCAAGAGTCGCAGCGTCCAGGCCGACCTGGGCCACCCGGGCCCCGGAGCCGGACACGTCATCGACACCCGCCGCAGTGTCGCGGTCCATGCGTGTACTCCCCTCGCCCCCACGACGCTGTGGGGGACCGTCTGTTTCCAGCCTAGGACCTACTTCGTCCATACCCGATCCACCTAAAGGGATCCCACCGTCAGGGCGACCCGGTATGCCCATTCGGGCAACAGCGGACTATCGGAAAGCGGACAAGCAGCGTGTTTGACCGGAAATTCCACGTGCACGAATTTGGCATCGTGGCGGACAATGCCGGATCGGGTCCCCGTGCGTTCACCTACGGGGACGGTCACGGGGAAGGAAACGACATGGCACTACCGGGTAGGCGCGGCCTGAGGCGCTGGACCGCCGGTCTCATCGGCTCCGCTCTGCTCGTGGGAGGTCTGAGCGCCTGCTCCTCGACGCCGCCGGACGACACGTTCAACAGGTTCGCCCAGGGCCTCGCGAACGGCGACTTCGGCAGCCTGAACGTGACCACCTCGGCGGGTCAGCCGGTCAGCAAGGACATGCTGACCAAGCTCGAAGGTGACCTCGCCGGCAAGAAGCCGGCCATCAAGGTCGACAAGCCGGCGGTCAAGAACGACTCCGCCACCGCCACGCTCAGTTACTCCTGGCCCGTCGGCAACGGCGTGAAGTGGGATTACAAGAGCCTCGTCAAGGCCCAGAAGGCCAAGGACGACAAGTGGCAGGTCTACTTCGACGCCGCGACGCTGCACCCCGACCTGACCGCCACCGACACGATCGCCATCAAGCGCACCGCTGCGGACCGCGGCAACATCCTGGACGGGTCGGGCGCGCCGCTCACCTCCAAGCAAAAGATCATCACGGTACGCGTACAGCCGAAGGAAGTTAACGACGCCGACGGCACGGTGAAGATCCTCGACGCCGCCCTCAAGTCGGTCAAGGCCGACGTCGGCGACATCGACCTCAGCGCCCTGCCACAGGAGATCAAGGCCGGCGGGACCGCTCCCATCGACGTCATCTCGCTGCGCGAGTCGACCTACGTCAAGATCCGAAGCACGATCCACGACCTCGCCGGGCTGTACTTCGGCGAGAGTTCCCGGACGCTCGCGCCGACGTCCACGTTCGCCAAGGCGCTTCTCGGTCGAGTCGGGGACGTGACGAAAGAGGTCATGGACAAAAACCCCGGCAAGTACCAGATCGGCGACCAGGTCGGCCTCGGCGGCCTGCAGCAGCAGTACGACGACCTGCTCGCCGGTTCGCCCGGGGTCTCGGTCGTGATCCCGGGCGCGGACGCCAACGCGGAGCCCAAGAAGGTGCTCTTCACCGCGGACCCCAAGCCGGGCGCCGCCCTCAAGACCACCCTCGACCCGACGGTGCAGAACGCCGCCGAGGCCGCGCTCGCCGGCCAGCAGACCCGGTCGGCCCTCGTCGCCGTGCGGATCAGCGACGGGGCGATCGTCGCCGTCGCGAACGGCCCGAACGGCGGCGACCTGAACTTCGCCCTCACCGCGCAGGTACCGCCCGGCTCCACGTTCAAGGCTGTCACGGCCCTCGGGATCCTCGACAACGGCTCGGCGAACGCCAACACGGTCGTACCGTGCCCCAAGGAGTACACCGCCCAGGGCGGCACGCCGATCCACAACGCGCACGATTTCGTACTGGGCGACGTCCCACTGCACGTCAACTTCGCCCAGTCGTGCAACACGGCGTTCGCGCAGTTGGGAGCGAAGCTAGGCCCCGACGGCCTGGCCGCCACCGCGAAGACGGTCGGCATCGGCATCCCGTGGGATCTCGGCACCCCCGCCTTCAGCGGCACCGTCGCGACCGGCGCCGACTCGGCGGAGCAGGCCGCGGCGGCCTTCGGGCAGGGCAAGACGCAGGTGTCGCCGGTAGCCCTCGCCGGCGCCGCGGCGGCGATCGCCCGCGGCCAGTGGCAGCAGCCAAAGTTGATCACCGAACCGGCGCCGGCCAAGCCGGCAGAGCCCGGCCCGCAGCTCAAGCCCGAGTCGGTGGCGGCGCTGAAGCAGATGATGCGCGAGGTCGTCACCGACGGCACGGCGAAGTCGATCAGCAGCACGCCCGGTGCACCGCTCTACGGCAAGACCGGCACCGCCGAGTACGACAACAACGACCCGAACAAGACGCACTCGTGGTTCATGGGCTTCCGCGGCGACATCGCCTTCGCGGTGTTCGTCGAGAACGGCGGTCTGAGCAGCGACGCGGCCGTACCGGTCGCCGGCAAGTTCTGCGCAGCCCTGAAATGACTCGGATCCGGCGACACTTGGCGGGCCTGTCACCCCGCCAGGTGTCCCCGAGCAGATCGGGCAGACCCTGCAGGGCTTGAGAACTTTTTCACACAGCGCAGCCAGGGGTCCGGTCGCGACGACGGTCGGATTCGGTTCAGGCGGTCTCGGCCGGTGGCACGTGCGTCGCGGACGGATCCGCCGGAGGGCGGGACGCGGGGACCTGACCGCTACCGGCGGCGCGTACCTGCTCGGCCAGCCCGGCGAGCGGCGAGCGCTTCGCCGCCTCAGCCGGAGCCGGCGTGGCCGGTTCCTTTTCAGCGGTCGAATCTTCGTTCGGCGCCTCCCGCCGACGCAGCGGGGTGCCTCCGACGCGCCGTCGTGACAGCGCGGCCCGGTCGGCATTGAGGTCGGCCACGCTCATCCGGTCGAGCGGCGAGCGCTGCGCCGCCACCTTCGCCGGAGACGGTTGCGCGTTGACCGTGGGAACCTCAGCGGCCCCGGTCGGTTCGCCCGCGTCGTCATCGCCTTCGGGCTGCGCGCTCTCGGCCGCGACCGCAACCGGTGCGAGCGGCACCGGCTCCTCCTCCGAACGCGGCTGCGGCACCGGCACGGTCGGGGTCAGCACGTCCCAGTCCAGCGGCGCGACGCCTGCCGCTGGCGCCAACCCCACCACGAGCGATTCGACGAGTTCGGCGGCGTACGCGCCCGTCGGGTCGTAGTCGGGGTCGAAGACAGTGATCTCCACGCCCAGGCAGTTCGGCGTGGCCACGAGGCCGGAGAGCAGAAGTTCCAGTTCGGCGTACGCGATCCCGCCCGGATCGGGCGCGTCGACCGCCGGCATCACCGCCGGGTCGAGCACGTCGACGTCGAGGTGCACCCAGTACCCGAGGCAGTCACCGAGCACCCGGCGCGCCCACTGCGCGGAGCGGGCCGCGCCTTCGGCCCGCAACTGCGGCACCGGACGGTGGGCGATGCCGGCCGCGTTCAGGTCGAACCGGTGCTCGTCGTGGGTACGGATGCCGAGAACGACGACGTCCTGGTCGTGGAAGTACGGGCCGCGATTCTCGATGTCGGTGAGGTCGGTCTGGCCTCGCCCGGTCGCCAGCGCCAGGTCCTCGCCTGCCGCGGCGCCCACGTAGGACGCGTTGCCGGGGTGCCGGAAATCTGAGTGCCCGTCCACATAGATCAGACCCACGCGCCCGTCCAGACCGGACGCGCGCCGGTTGGTCGCCAGGGCGCTGCCGAGCAGGATCGAGCAGTCGCCGCCCAGGACGACGGGGAACTCCCCCGCGGCCAGCAGCGCGCCGATCCTGTCGGCTAATCGCCGCGAGTACCCGGCGATCTCCTCAGCGTGCGCAACCCCGTCACCCGGGCGCCAGTCACCGGGGTCGTAGCGCGGCGGCGTCACGCACCCGGCGTCGCGTGCGGCAAGACGGGACACCAGGCCATGGTCCCGAAGCGCACCGGGCGCTTTCGCGCAGCCCGGTACGGAGCCCGCGGTCGGTGGCCGCAGGCCCAGATTGGACGGCGCGTCGAGAACTGCGATCCGCCGCATCGCGGTCGTACCCCGGCCTAGAACAGCGCGTTCGCCAGCGCGCGGCGCGCCGCGGCGACCGCGGGATCGTCGGGATCGGCCATGCTGAACAGCTCGAGCAGATGCTTGCGTACCCGCTCGCGGTCGTCCCCGGAGCTACGCCGCACCAGGTCGACGAGGCGGTCGTACGCCTGCTCGGCGCGCCCACTCAAGATCTCCACGTCGGCCGCCACCAACTGGGCGTCCACGTCGTCCGGCCTGGCCTGCGCGTCGGCGAGCGCCTGCTGCGGGTCCGCACCGGAGACCCGGCGCAGCAGGCCCACCTGGGCGAGGCCCGCCTCAGCCGCGGCGTCCGCCGGGCTCTCGGCCAGAATCTTCCGGTACGCCTGCTCGGCGGTGTCCAGATCGCCGTTGACCAGCGCCTCGTCGGCCGCGTTGAGGCGTGGGTCCTCCGGGGTCTCGACCTCGACCCCGCCCGCCTTCAGGATCGCGTCGATCCACTGTCGCAGTTGGGTCTCGGGCACGACCCCGGTGAACGCGTCGACCGGCTGGCCGCCGACGACCGCGTACACCATCGGGATGCCCTGGACCCGGAACATCTGGGCGAGCCTGGGGTTGGCGTCGACGTCCACCTTGGCGAGCACCCACGAGCCGCCGCCCTCGACGGCCAGCTTCTCCAGCACCGGCGACAGCTGCTTGCAGGGGCCACACCACTCGGCCCAGAAGTCGACGACCACGGGCGTGTGGAGCGACCGCTCGAGGACCTCGGTCTGGAAAGTCGCCTCGGTCACGTCGATGACGGCCACGCCGCCGCCCTGCGCGGCCGGGGCGCCCTGCGCGGCCGGGGCGCCCGGGGCGCGGTCACCCGGCGACCCGGCTCCCGGAGGGGTCGCAGCCGGCGAAGCGGGGGCCGGGGACGGGCGCTGACCAGCGGGCGAGCTGGTCCGCAGCGCGCCGAGGTCCACCGCTCCGCGGGTGAAGATCGAGGAACTCATCCGTGGATCGCTCATGGTCCCTAGTCTGGCACGTGCGCCTGTCGCACGTTCAACACTGCCCGCAACGATCTCGCTCGTGACCTGCGTCGGGTAGCCGGCCCTAGAAGCGGGCCGGCTCGCGGTACACCCCCCACTCGGCCCGCAGCGCGTCGCAGATCTCCCCGAGCGTCGCCTCGGCGCGGGCCGCGTCGAGCATCGCGGGAATCATGTTCTCGTCGGTGCGGGCCACCTCCACCATGCGGGCCAGGGCCGCCTTCACGGCGTCGTCGTCACGCGACGAGCGCCGCTCCGCCAGTACCTTCCGCTGTTCCAGCTCGACCTCGTGCGAGATCCGCAGGATCTCAAGCTCGCGCGCGACGGTGCCGGTGTGGCAGTTGACGCCGACGATCTTCTTGTCGCCCTTCTCCAGGGCCCGCTGGTACACGAACGCGCTGTCGGCGATCTCCGCCATGAACCAGCCGTCCTCGATCCCGCGCAGGATGCCGGAGGTGATGGTGCCGTCCGACCCCATTTCCCGGATCTTGGCGAAGATCTTCTCGGCCTCGGCCTCGATCCGGTCGGTGAGGGCCTCGACGTACCAGGAGCCGCCGAGCGGGTCGGCGACGTTGACCACGCCGGTCTCCTCCATCAGCACCTGCTGGGTGCGCAGCGCGATCTCGGCCGACTCGTCGGTCGGCAGCGCGAGCGTCTCGTCGAGGGCGTTCGTGTGCAGCGAGTTGGTGCCACCGAGGACGGCGGCGAGCGCCTCGACGGCCGTCCGCACGACGTTGTTGACCGGCTGCTGCGCGGTCAGCGACACCCCGGCGGTCTGGGTGTGGAACCTCAGCCACAGCGCCTTCTCGTCGGTCGCGCCGTACACGTCCCGCAGCCAGCGCGCCCAGATCCGGCGCGCCGCCCGGAACTTGGCGATCTCCTCGAAGAAGTCGATGTGCGCGTCGAAGAAGAAGCTCAGGCCGGGCGCGAACACGTTGACGTCCAGCCCGCGTGACCGGCCCAGCTCCACGTACCCGAACCCGTCGGCGAGGGTGAACGCCAACTCCTGGGCGGCGGTCGAGCCCGCCTCCCGGATGTGGTAGCCGGACACCGACAGCGGCTTGTAGCGCGGGATCTCGTGCGCGCAGTACTCCATCAGGTCGCCGATGAGCCGCAGGTGCGGCTCGGGCGCGAAGAGCCACTCCTTCTGCGCGATGTACTCCTTGAAGATGTCGGTCTGCAGGGTGCCGTCCAGTTTCGACAGGTCGGCGCCCTGCCGCTCCGCCGCCACCAGGTACATGCAGAAGATCGGCACGGCCGGGCCGGAGATGGTCATGCTGGTCGTGATGTCCTGCAACGGGATGCCGTCGAAGAGCACGTCCAT
The DNA here is from genome assembly GCF_011947225.1 of Planosporangium flavigriseum. Classification (GTDB taxonomy): domain Bacteria; phylum Actinomycetota; class Actinomycetes; order Mycobacteriales; family Micromonosporaceae; genus Planosporangium; species Planosporangium flavigriseum. The sequence continues at coordinate 376,874 of NZ_JAATVW010000003.1, forward strand.
GTCGGCGGCCGAGTCGATCGCGACCCCGCAGTGCCCGACCTCGCCGATCGCCTGCGGGTCATCGGAGTCGCGGCCCATCAGCGTCGGCATGTCGAACGCCACGGACAGACCGCCGCCACCGGCGCCCAGCAGCATCTTGTACCGCGCGTTGGTCTGCTGCGCGTTGCCGAAGCCGGAGAACTGCCGGATGGTCCACGCCCGGCCCCGGTAGCCGGTCGGGTACAGGCCGCGGGTGTACGGGTACTCCCCCGGCCAGCCGATCCGCTCGAACCCGGGCACCTCGACGCCGGGCGGCGGCCCGTACCCGGGGTCGACGGTCATCCCGGACAGCGTGGTGAAGTCGGCGTCCCGCTTGCGCGCCGCGTCGTACCGGCGCTGCCAACGCTCTCGTCCGGCCTCGATCTCCTGGGCGTCCATACGGCGGATCCCCTTCGTCGTGAACGTTCGTGACGTCCTTCACCGCCGATACTAAGGGGTCGACCTGAACGATCGCTAAGGTCACTCTGGAAGAAGGGGGGCTCTACCGCGCGGTAGGGCCCCCCTTCTTTCCTGCTTTCCTGCCGACTACACCTCAAGGGTGCTCAGCAGCTCCTTCGCCGCCGCGTAGGGGTCGAGCTTGCCGGCCGCCACCCGGGCGGCCAGCGTCGGCAGCGCCTCGCCGCCCCGCAGGTTCCCGATGCGGGCACGCAGGGCGCCCAGGGCGATCGCCTCGACCTCGGCCGCCGCCCGTGCTTCCCGCCGACGGGTCAGCTCGTGGGCGCCGGCTCCGCCGGGCAGTGGCCGAGTCAGCCACTCTCGGTGTTTGTCCATCGCGGCCATGACGTCGTCGATGCCTTCGGCCCGGTTCGCCACCGAGCGCACGACCTGCGGCCGCCACTCCCCCGGCCCGCGCTCGCCGAGGCCGATCATGCCCTGGATGTCGCGGTAGGTCGCGTCGGCGCCGTCGCGGTCGGCCTTGTTGACCACGAACACGTCGGCGATCTCCAGGATGCCGGCCTTGACCGCCTGGATCGCGTCGCCCATCCCCGGCGCGAGCAGCACCAGCGTGGTGTCCGCCAGACTTGCGATCTCGACCTCGGCCTGCCCGACCCCTACCGTCTCGATCAGCACCACGTCGCAGCCGGCGCCTTCGAGTACGCGTACCGCCTGCGGGGTCGCGGCGGCCAGGCCGCCGAGGTGGCCCCGGCTGGACATCGACCGGATGTACACGCCGGAGTCGGTGGCGTGATCCTGCATGCGCACCCGGTCGCCGAGGATCGCTCCGCCCGTGAACGGGCTGGACGGGTCGACGGCGAGGACACCGACGCGCTGGCCGCGCGCCCGGAACGCGCGTACCAGCTCGTTGGTACTGGTCGACTTGCCCACGCCCGGCGAGCCGGTCAGCCCGATCACCTGGGCCGAGCCGGTGTGCGGCGCGAGCGCCGCCGCCACCTCCGGCAGGACCGGGTCGTCGTTCTCGACCAGGCTCACCAGCCGGGCGACCGCGCGGTGGTCACCCTCCCGCGCGGCCGCCACCAGCGTGGGTACGTCCCGACTGCGCCGAATCGACGTGGCCTGGGTACTCATGCAATTGCCTCGCTGCGCTCGGCAACGCATTCGCGGCGTGCTGAGTTCCCGGTTCGCTCGCTGCGCTCGCTCACGTGCGCGGCACCCGAAGCAGCAGCGCGTCACCCTGGCCACCGCCGCCGCACAGGGCCGCGGCACCGAGCCCGCCGCCGCGACGCTTGAGCTCCAGCGCCAGCGTGAGGGCCAGGCGGGCGCCGGACATACCGATCGGGTGGCCGAGCGCGATCGCGCCGCCGTTGACGTTGACCTTGTCGGGGCCGACGCCCAGCTCGCGGGTGGAGTGGATGCCGACGGCCGCGAACGCCTCGTTGATCTCGATCAGGTCGAGGTCGTCGACGGTCAGCCCCTCCTTGCCGAGGGCGTGCTTGATGGCGTTGGCCGGCTGGGCCAGCAGCGAGTTGTCCGGGCCGGCGACGTTGCCGTGCGCGCCGATCTCGGCGAGCCACTCCAGTCCCAACTCTTCGGCCTTGGCCTTGCTCATCACGACCACCGCGCAGGCGCCGTCGGAGATCGGCGAGGAGGTGGCGGCCGTGATCGTGCCGTCCTTGGTGAAGGCCGGGCGCAGCTTGGCCAGCGACGCAGGCGTCGTCTCCGGGCGGATCTGCTCGTCCTCGGTGACCAGGATCGGGTCACCCTTCCGCTGCGGGATCTCCACGGGGGTGATCTCCTCGGCGAAGTGGCCGTTCTTCTGGGCTGCCGCCGCACGCTGGTGGCTGGCCGCGCCGAACGCATCCTGGTCGGCACGGGCGATGCCGATCTTCGCGGTGAACCGCTCGGTCGACTCGCCCATCGAGATCCGGTCGAAGGCGTCGGTGAGGCCGTCGAGCGCCATGTGGTCGGAGATGGTCACGTCGCCGTACTTGTACCCCTGCCGCTGGTTCATCAGCAGGTGCGGCGCGTTGGTCATCGACTCCATGCCACCGGCGACGATGATGTCGAACTCGCCGGCCCGGATGAGCTGGTCGGCCAGCGCGATCGCGTCGAGGCCGGACAGGCAGACCTTGTTGATGGTCAGCGCCGGCACGTTCATCGGGATGCCCGCGTCGACCGCGGCCTGGCGGGCCGGGATCTGGCCGGCGCCGGCCTGCAGTACCTGTCCCATGATCACGTACTGCACCTGCTCGGGAGCCACGCCGGAGCGCTCCAGAGCCGCCTTGATGGCGATGCCACCCAGCTTCGTCGCCGGGAAGTCCTTGAGGGCGCCGAGCAGCCGTCCCATTGGGGTGCGCGCGCCGTTGACGATCACCGAGCTCATGGATTCTGACCCCTTCGCGAGGTATCTCACAGGGATTACTTAACGAGGATTAGGTCAGACTAACGCCATGACGGACCAGTCTTCGACGTTGCATACGTCACCCGGAGCACGACCCGAGTCGATCGGCCTGCTGCGCATTGACCACGTTGGCGTGGCAGTACCCGACCTCGACGCGGCAATTGAATTCTACGGCCGGGTATTCGGCATGACCTGCGTACACGTGGAGACAAACGAAGAACAGGGCGTACGCGAAGCGATGCTGTCCGTGGGCCCCGACTCGACCGGCGGCTGCATCCAACTGCTGGCGCCACTGTCCGAGTCCTCGACGATCGCGAAGTTCCTCGACCGCAACGGCCAGGGGGTGCAGCAGGTCGCGTACACCGTCTCCGACGTCGACGCGGCGTGCGAGGCGCTGCGCGCGCGGGGCGTACGCCTGCTGTACGACCAGCCAAAACGCGGCACAGCCAACTCCCGGATCAACTTCGTGCACCCGAAGGACGCCGGCGGTGTGCTCGTCGAGCTGGTCGAACCGGCTGCCTCGTCGACGCACTGACCATCGATGCGACTTCTCTGGACCGGCCGGCCTTAAGACCACAGGTCCAGGGAAGTCGCAGGTGAAAAAACAAGGTGCGTGCACTTTTTCACATCGCGGTTCCTGACCAAGGCTACTGGGAAGTAACATCCCCGACCACGAGGCGGTATCAGGCATATCACCTCACTTTTTCACCACCGGCGACCGCTGCCCCGCCGGACGTTCGCCGTCCGGGTGGACCGCGGAGAACGTCGCCAGTAGCAAGGAGACAGAGCCGCACCACATACCCGGCGCGCTCCAACCGGCGCAGGCTGGTGGCGTCGCCGACCAATCCACGACCACCTCTTGCGAAAGGTAGCGCCGTGAAGGACATCCTCGAGGCGATCATGGCGGCGGAGCACGCTGCAGATCCCGCCCGCGAACTGGCCTCGGTCGCCGGTCTCCCCGTCCCCGACAGTTATCGCGGCGTCGTCGTACGCGCCGATGAGGCGGGCATGTTCGAGGGCATGCCCAGCCGCGACAAGGACCCACGAAAGTCGCTGCACGTCCAGGAGGTGCCGACGCCCGAGCTCGGCCCGGGCGAGGCGATCGTGGCGGTCATGGCGAGCGCCATCAACTACAACACGGTGTGGACGTCCATCTTCGAGCCGGTCTCGACGTTCAAGTTCCTCCAGCGCTACGGCAGGGTGTCCGAGCTGACCAAGCGCCACGACCTGCCGTACCACGTGGTCGGCTCCGATCTGGCCGGCGTCGTGCTGCGGGTCGGCCCGGGCGTGACCAAGTGGAAGCCGGGCGACGAGGTGGTGGCGCACTGCCTGAGCGTCGAACTCGAGGACGCCGCCGGCCACGACGACACGATGATGGACCCCGAGCAGCGCATCTGGGGGTTCGAGACGAACTTCGGCGGCCTCGCCGAACTCTCCCTCGTCAAGGCCAACCAGCTGATGCCCAAGCCCAAGCACCTGTCGTGGGAGGAGGCCGCCAGCCCCGGCCTGGTCAACTCCACCGCGTACCGGCAGCTCGTCTCCCACCACGGTGCACAGATGAAGCAGGGCGACACCGTACTGATCTGGGGCGCTTCCGGCGGCCTGGGCAGCTACGCCACCCAGTTCGCGCTCAACGGCGGCGCCCGGCCGGTCTGCGTGGTGTCCAGCCCGGAGAAGGCGGAGCTGTGCCGGCGCATGGGCGCGGAGCTCATCATCGACCGCTCCGCGGAGGGCTACAAGTTCTGGAAGGACGAGCACACCCAGGACCAGTCCGAGTGGCGTCGCTTCGGTGAGCGCATCCGGGAGCTGACCGGCGGCGAGGACCCCGACATCGTCTTCGAGCACCCGGGTCGGGAGACGTTCGGCGCGAGCGTCTACGTCGTGAAGAAGGGCGGCACGGTCGTCACCTGCGCGTCCACGTCCGGCTACATGCACCAGTACGACAACCGGTACCTGTGGATGAGCCTTAAGCGCATCATCGGTAGCCACTTCGCGAACTACCGGGAGGCGTGGGAGGCCAACCGCCTCATCGACCGCGGCGCCATCCACCCGACGCTGTCGAAGACGTACTCCATGGAGCAGGTCGGGCAGGCCGCGTACGACGTGCACCGCAACGCCCACCAGGGCAAGGTCGGCGTACTGTGCCTGGCGCCGGACGAGGGGCTGGGCGTACGCGACCGCGAGAAGCGCGCCCGGTACTCCACGGAGATCAACCGGTTCCGCGGCCAGTAGGCAACCTTCCATGAAGACCCCGTGTCGAGGCGGTCCACGGCGTTGTGGACCGCCTCGACACGGTTCTCCGGGTGTCCGTTGATCCACTGGTCGCGGCCGCCGCTCCAGTACTTGATCATGGTTCATGCGTGATCGCGCACAATGAATATGAGGCGCACCGTTGCACTCTTGCGGAAGTGCCGGGTGTGTCTGCGAGTATGTGCGAATGCCCCAGCAGCAGCAGCAGCAGAACATTGCCTTCTTCGACAACGCCAACGCCGGCTCCGAGTTCAGCGTTGTCCTGCGCGGCTACGACCGCGCTCAGGTCGATGACTTCATCGGCCGACTCAATGGTGCGCTGACCCAGTCCGAGCAGGCCCGCGCCGAGGCCGAGCAGCGGATGAACGAGGCGCAACGCCGGCTGCGCCAGGCGGAGCAGCGGCTCAACGCGGTGGAGCAGAAGCTCACCGACACCAATAAGCAGCTCGAGGAGAATAGCCGGCCGACGCTGTCGGGGCTGGGCACCCGCGTCGAGCAGATCCTGCGGCTGGCCGAGGAGCAGGCCAACGACCACCGCAGCGAGGCCAAGCGGGAGGCCGAGGGGGTCGTCTCCGCCGCGCGGCTCGAGGCTCGGGAGATCACCGACAAGGCCCGTGCCGAGGCCGCCGCGATGAAGGCGACTGCCGAGCGGGAAGCGAGCAACCTGCGCACCGTCGCCGAGCGGGAGGCCGCCGAGGCTCGCGTGCAGGCCCGCCGGGAGGCCGACACGCTGCGCGGCGACGCCGAGCGGGAGACCAAGCAGCTGCGCACGGCGACCGCACACGAGGTCGCCGAGCTGAAGGCGACCGTCGAACGTGAGGTGGCGACGCTGCGGGCCACCGCCGAGCGCGAGATCACCCAGCTTCGCGCCAAGGCCGCACGCGACGCCGAGGAGAAGCGTGCAGAGGCGACCAAGCTGCTGACCGATGCCCGCGACAAGCGGGACAAGGACCTGCAGGCGCTGCAGCTGGAGCTGGCGGAGCGGCGCGAGAAGGCGGAGCGCGCGGAGTCGCAGCGCCACGCCGCCGCGATCGCGCAGACCCAGAAACTCGTCACCGAGGCGGAGCAGCGGGCAAGCGCCGCAGAGGAACGGGCCAAGGAGATCCAGCGGCGGGCCGAGGCGCACCGCATCGAGGCCGAGCGGAGCGCTTCGGAGGCCCTCGAGAAGTCCAAGGCCCAGGCGGAGAAGACAATCAACGAGTCCCGCGCCGAGGCGCACCGCCTCGTGACCGAGGCGCGCACCGAGGCCGAGCACACCACGCAGGTCGCGCGCCGCGAGGTCGAGGACCTCACCCGCCAGAAGGACGCCGTCACCTCCCAGCTCGGCCAGATGCTCTCCGGCCTGGCGGGCATCGTCCCGAGTGGAGGCCCGGCCGCCAAGCCCGACGAGGCGGCCGCCAAGAAGGCCGGCAAGTCCGACGACGGCGCGACGAAGGTGAATCTCTGATCAAAGCGCTGCCCGCTGGTGCTGACGCCTGACCGCGTTGGTGAGATCGTGGGTCCCGTCACGTGGCCGGCCACGCCGCGCGTGACGGGATCCCGCGTGTGAGGATGGAGTGCATGTCGCACGGCGGTGAGCTTTTCGCGCTGAGCCAGAGTGCTGTTGCCGAGGCTGGCTTCGACATCGCACTGCGTGGCTACGAACGGCGCCAGGTCGATCGGTACGTCAGCCAGGTCGAAGCGGAGGTCGCGGCGCTTGCCGCCGAACGCGACGAGGCGTACGGGCAGGTTCAGGCGCTGGCCGTACAGATCCACGAGCTTCAGGGGCAGATATCCGAGCTGCGCAAAATCGCCGCCACCGATGCCCGCCGGTCGTTCCGCCACCTCGGTCCACGGGTGGAGCAGATCCTCACCCTCGCCGAGGAGCAGGCGGACCTCATCCGCGCCGGCGCAATCGACACAGTGGAGCGCAACCGGGCCGAGGCCCACCGGATCCTCGAAGAGGCCCGCGAGCGGGCCAACCAGGCCATTCGCGATTTCGAACTGGCGCTCGACGCCCGCCGTAAGGAGGAGGACGAGGCAACCGCCGCTCGACAGGAGGCCCTGGCCGCCGAGGTCGCCGAGGCCGAGGCGTACGCGCGCCGGGTCCGCACCCAAGCCGACGAGGTGTACGCCGCCGCCCAGGAGAAGAGCCGGCAGCTCCACGAGGCCACCGCCGCGGAGATCGAGCAGGCCAGGCTCCAGATGGACCAGGAGTACACGGCCCACCGCACCGCGATGCAGCAGGAGCAGCAGGCGATGCTGGCGGACGCCGAGCAGTACGCCGCGCAGGTACGCAACCAGGCCGAGACGCAGGCGACGAACATCGCCAAACAGGCGGAGCAGCACGCGACCTCCGTCCGCGCGCAGGCCGAGGAGGTCGCCGGCGAGCTGCGCGCCGAGGCCCAGCGCGAGGCCGAGCAGGTGCGGGCCGACGCACGGGCCGTACTGGAGCATGCGCACGCCGAGGCCAACCAGCTACGCAGCGAAGCCGAGCAGTTGGTCGCGCAGACCACCGAGCGCGCCGACGAGGCCGCACAGCGGGCCGTAGCCACCGAGCAGCGCAACTCCGAGCTGCAGCTCCAGATCGACGAGGCCAAGCAACTGGCCGCCCAGGCGATGGAGCGCATCGACGAGGCCACCCGTCGCTACGCCGACCTCCAGCAGCAGATCGACGAGGCGAAGCAGCGCCACCTCGAGGTCCAGCAGCAGATCGAGGAGTCCGAGCGGCGCCACGCCGACCTTCAGCAGCAGACCGAGGAGTCCGAGCGGCGCCACGCCGACCTCCGACAGCAGATCGACGAGGCGCAGCGGGCGCACGAACAGGCTCAGCGTGACGCCGAGGAGTCGCTACGCCGGGCCGAGGAAGCCGCACGCGAGGCGGCCGAAGCCGAGCGCCGCACCGACGACGCGCTGCGCATGGCCGAGGAGGCCGAACTGCTCGCCGCCGAGGCCCTCGCCTCAGACAACCTCACCGCTGAAGCCCTGGTCGTCGAAGAGGCCGAGCAGACCAACCGGACACCTCAACCGGCCGCAGTCGGGGCAAGCACCGACGCGGAGGCCGCTTCGCCGGACGCCGCGGTGGGTGTCAAGGCGGCCGAGGCCGAAGCAAGCGACGCCAAGTCCGGCGACGGCTCCCCCGGCACGTCCAAAGTGGTTGTCGCCGCGCCTCGCCGCAGCCCCGACAAGGGCCTGAGCCGGCGCGGACTCAAGAAGTAGCGGGCGGACTGACGGCCGCGCCGTTAGCCGGATCCGGCCGCGGCACGTCCGCGAACGCGGCGACCGTACGATCGGCGTACGCGCTGGCGTCGCCGTACTCCATCGGGCCGTCCCAGTCTCGCGGCAACGGGTACGCCGACGGGTTGACCCGGCGCACGATCTCGTCGAGCACGGTCTCCGCGTCGCCCACCCACAGGTGCTTGGCACCCGGTACCCCGACGACCTCGGCCTGCGGGATCGCGGCGAAGCGGATTCGCGCCTCGTCGGGGCGCAGGTAGTCGTCGAACTCGGGCACCAGCGCCGTGAGGGGCTTGTCGGCGCGCGCCCACACCGCAAGGTCCTCGTCTGCGGAGTAACGCAGCGGCGGCGACAGCAGGATCGCGCCGGCGACGTCCGGTTCGCAGCCGTACTTCAGCGTCAGGTCGGTGCCGAACGACCAGCCGACCAGCCACACCGCCGGAAGCTCGGCGAACTCGGCGTACTCGATCGCGGCGGCCACGTCGAAGCGCTCCTGTACGCCGCCACCGAACTCGCCCTGACTCGTACCGCGCACGCTGCTCGTACCCCTGGTGTTGAACCGCAGGACGGCGAGGTCGGCGAGCGCGGGCAGCCGCCAGGCGGCCTTGCGGAACACGTGGCTGTCCATCATGCCGCCGTGCGTCGGCAGCGGGTGCAGGCAGATCAGCGTGGCGACCGGGGGGCGGTCGGCCGGTAACGCGAGCTCGCCGACGAGCGTGAGCCCGTCGGCGGTCTGCAGCGTGATGTCCGCACGGCGTGCGGACAGGATCGAGTTGGCCCTGATGGGCTGGGTAGCCAAAGGATTCCTCTCAGCCGTACCGGGGAGCGCTGCGGGAGCGCTGGATGTTGGGGGTACGCCGGTCGCGCGCCCGCCAGCAGCCCGTGTGCCAGTGGCGCCGGTCCGCTGGCCCACCGAGCCCGTCGGCCGGCCAGGCCACCACGTGCGCCACCCCGGGGGCGATTTCGTGGTCGCAGCCGGGGCACCGGTAGGCCTTGGTCGCTGAGCCGCCCGGGATCGCGCGTACCGCGTACTCGCCGTCACCCCACGCCTGTACGCCCTCGACGCCGCGACGGACCTGACCTTCGTCAAGATTCCGCGCGGCGTCGGGGCTACGGCGATGACGGCGCGGGCTCACGCCTCAAGGGTACGGGTGAGTATTTCGGACTTGACCTCAGCGGGAGTGGTCGCGGAATCCGCGGCCGACCTTGCGCCCCAGATAGCCGGCGGTGACCAGCTGCTCCAGCAACGGCGCGGGGGCGAAGCCGGGCTCGCGCAGCTCGTTGTACAGCTCGCGCTGGATGGCCAGCGACACGTCCAGGCCCACCACGTCGAGCAGCTCGAACGGGCCCATCGGGTACCCACAGCCGAGCTTCATGGCGTAGTCGATGTCGTCGGCCTCGGCGTAGCTCGTCTCGACCATCCTGATCGCGTCGTTGAGGTACGGGAAGAGCAGCGCGTTGACCACGAACCCGGCCCGGTCGGCGCAGACCACCGGGTACTTGCCCAGGTTCTCGCAGAGCGAGCGGATGGTGGCGACGGTCTCGTCCGAGGTGCGAATGGGGCGGACCACCTCGACCAGGTTCATGATCGGCGCCGGGTTGAAGAAGTGCATGCCGATGACGTCGGCGGGCCGGTTGGTGGCGATCGCGCACTCCACCACGGGGAGGCTCGACGTCGTGGTGGCCAGAATGACGCCGGGCTTGCAGATCTCGTCGAGGTTGGCGAAGAGCGCCTTCTTGATCGACAGCTCTTCGACGATCGCCTCGACGACCAGGTCGACGTCGCCGAGGTCGTCCAGGGAGGCCGACCAGTTGACCCGGCCGAGGGCCGCGTCGCGGTCGGACTCGCTGAGCTTGCCGCGGACGACGGCCTTGTTGAGCGACGCGGTGATCTTGTCGCGCGACCGGGCCGACTTCTCGGTGCCCCGGGCGACGGCGACGACCTCGTACCCGGCCTTGGCGAACACCTCGATGATGCCGTTGGCCATGGTGCCCGAGCCGACCACGCCGACCTTCGTGACCTTCCGGCCGGCCTCGGTGGCCTCGTGCGCGCCGGGGGCGGTCGGGGTCAGCTCGTCCGGCACGACCACCGGGGAGCCGGGCTTGTCGTACGTGTAGAAGCCACGACCGGACTTGCGGCCGAGCAGGCCGGCGGTGACCATCTGCTTGATCAGCGGCACCGGCGCGTGCCGGCGGTCACGGCCGCCGCGGCGGTACATGGTGTCCAGGATCTCGTACGCGGTGTCCAGGCCGATCAGGTCCATCAGCGCGAGCGGGCCCATCGGCAGGCCGCAGCCCAGCCGCATCGCGGCGTCGATGTCCTCGCGGGTGGCGTACTTGGACTCGAACATCTGCACCGCGTGGTTGAGGTACCCGAACAGCAGCGCGTTGGCGATGAAGCCGGCCCGGTCGTTGATCGTCACGTCAACCTTGCCGAGCCGCTCGCACAGCGCCTCGATGTCGGTGACCACGTCGTCGGCGGTGACGACCGTACGAACGATCTCGACCAGCTTCATGACCGGTGCCGGGTTGAAGAAGTGCATCCCGATGACCTGGTTTGGCCGGGTGGTCGCCACCGAGATCTCGGTGACCGACAGCGACGAGGTGTTGGTCGCGAGGATCGCCTCGGGCTTGCAGACCTTGTCCAGCTCGGCGAAGATCGCCTGCTTCAGATCCAGGTGCTCGGGCACCGCCTCGATGACCAGGTCCACGTCGCGCAGTTCGGTGAGGCCGGTCGCGAAGCGCACCCGGTTCAGCAGCGCGTCCCGATCGTCCTCGCTCAGCTTGCCCTTGGCCACGGCCCGGTCCGTGGAGCCGGTCAGCACGGCCCGGCCACGGTCCAGCCCGCCCTGGCCGATCTCGACGGCTACGACGTCGATGCCGTTGCGGGCGAATACCTCGACGATGCCGGCGCCCATGGTGCCAAGCCCGACGACTCCTACCGATGTGATCTCGCGCGCCAACTCAGACCTCCCATGGGTACCCCTAACGGTGATTAAGGTAGTGCTCGCGCCCGTGCTACGTCACGAGGTGTGACGTACGCCGCCCCACCCGATTCAATTGACCGCCGTGAAGCCTGGTATTCGGGGAGCCGTGCGGGCTGCCCGGCGGTGGCGTGAGCCCCAAGGGGTTACCGCCGATATTTCCCATGAGCGGCTTTCCACACGACCCGGCTCGGGTTGATTTTGCCGGTCGGTTACCTCGGGGCGTGCCCCGGAGCCGAGGCCGAGTTCGCCCCGTAGGGTTCCCACTATGCGATCTGTCGTGCTCACCGGTGTCTCCCGTGGCCTCGGCGCCGCTCTCTTCGCGCAACTGGCCGGTCGCGGCGACCGGATCTTCGCCGTCGGCCGCCGCTTCAGCGAGGAACAGCTCGCCCTCGCCACGGCCGAACCGGACCGCATCACGTTGGACGAGGCCGAGCTCGCCGATCCCACCACCCTTCCCTTGCCCGACCGACTGCGCGACTTCCTGCGGGGCAGCGACGAGTGCGTGCTCATCCACAACGCGGGCATGGTCGAGCCGATCGGCAAGATCGGAGAGCTGCCGGACGCGGGGATCGTCACCGCCGCCGGGGTCAACCTGATAGCTCCGATGCTGCTGACCGACGCCTTCATGGAAGCCCGGCCGGCCGAGGCCACCGGCCGGGTGCTGTTCATCTCCTCGGGCGCCGCGCACCGGGTGATCGAGGGCTGGTCGGTGTACTCGGCGACCAAGCGGGGCGCCGAGACGTTCTTCGACGCCCTCTCCGTCGAGCACCCCGACCTGTACGTCGCCAACGTCAACCCGGGCGTGATGGACACCGGGATGCAGACCGCCATCCGGGGCGCCGACTTCCCTGGCCGTGAGCGGTTCGTGGGCCTGCACGAACGCGGTGAGCTGCCCGATCCGGCCGAGGTGGCGCAGCGCATCATCGACGAACATGTCGATCGCCCTATTACTCGTGAGTAAGTTGCCGACTAGACTCACGGCAATCCATCACGATGGGAGCTCGGCATGACCGCGACGCGCACCCCTGGCGTACCCGTGGTCGAAGACGGCGCGCTCGTCTCGACCAACCCGGCCACCGGCGAGGAGGTCGGGCGCTTCCCCGTCGCCTCCGACGCTAACGTTCAAGCCGCCGTCGCCCGGGCCCGCGAGGCCGCGGCGTGGTGGGCCGACCTCGGGTACGCGGGCCGCGCCCAGCGCCTGCTGCGCTACCGCAGCGTGCTGGCCAACCGCATCTCGGAGCTGGCCGAACTGGTGCGCCGCGAAGGCGGCAAGCCCGCGGCGGAGGCGATCGTCGAGGCGGCGGCCGCGATCGACCACATCGCATGGGCGGCCAGGAACGCGCGCCGGGTACTCGGCCAGCGCAAGGTGCGCGGCTCGCTGCTGACCGCCGAGCACGCGGCGTACCTGGAGTACCTGCCGTACGGGGTCATCGGCGTGATCGGCCCGTGGAACTACCCGGTCTTCACCCCGATGGGCTCGATCGCGTACGCCCTGGCCGCCGGCAACGCCGTCGTCTTCAAGCCCAGCGAGTACACGCCGGCCATCGGGCAGTGGCTGGTCGACCGGTTCGCCGAGATCGTGCCCGAGCATCCGGTTATGCAGATCGTGCACGGCACCGGTGAGGTCGGCGCCGCGCTGTGCCGCTCCGGCGTGGGCAAGCTGGCGTTCACCGGCTCCACCGCGACCGGCAAGAAGGTGATGGCCGCCTGCGCGGAGACGCTCACACCCGTACTCGTCGAGTGCGGCGGGAAGGACGCCATGATCGTCGAGGCGGACGCCGACCTCGACGCGGCCGCCTCCGCCTGCGTGTGGGGCGGCATGACGAACGCCGGCCAGACCTGTGTGGGCATCGAACGGGTCTACGTCGCCGAGCGGGTCTACGACGACTTCCTGGCCCGGCTGGTGGACCGGGCGAGCAAGCTCACGGTGGGCAACGGCGAGGACGCCGACTTCGGCCCGATCACGATGCCGAGCCAGATCGAGATCATCCGCCGCCACATCGACGACGCGATCGCGCGCGGCGGGCGGGCCGTACTGGGCGGACCCGAGGCGGTGCAGCCGCCGTACGTGAAGCCGACGATCCTCGTGGACGTACCCGAGGACGCTGCCGCCGTACGCGAGGAGACGTTCGGCCCGACGCTGACGGTCGCCAAGGTCCGCGACGGTGACGAGGCGGTGGCCCGGGCCAACGCGTCGACGTACGGCCTCGGCGGGTCGGTCTTCTCCCGCTCCCGCGGAATGGAATTGGCCCGGCGGCTGCGGTCGGGCATGACCTCGATCAACGCGACGATCGCGTTCGCCGGGGTGCCCACCCTGCCGTTCGGCGGCGTGGGCGAGTCCGGGTTCGGGCGCATCCACGGCGAGGACGGGCTGCGCGAGTTCGCCCGCGCCAAGGCGATCACCCGCCGGCGGATGCCGTCGCCGCTGCCGGCGATGTCGTTCGACCGCACCCCCAAGGCGGTGGCGCTGATCACGCGGGCCGTCAAGTTCGTCCACGGCCGGTCCCGCTAGCCCGCCCCCAATCCGGGTAGCAGCCGGGTATGGCCGAAGTGGCGATCCTGAGCGGGCTGCAGGCGTCGGGCAAGTCAACGTTCTACCAGCGCCAGCTGGCCGACAGCCACGTGCACGTCAGCAAGGACAACTGGCCCCACGCCCGGCACCGCGAACAGCGCCAGCGCCGCGTGATCGGGGAGGCGCTGGCCGCCGGCCGGGACGTCGCCGTCGACAACACCAACCCGTCGCCCGACGAACGGGAACCCCTGATCGACCTGGCGCACAAGGCGGGCGCCAAAGCCGTCGGGTACTGGTTCCCGCCCGACCCGCAGATCTCGCTGGAGCGCAACGCGCAGCGGGAGGGCCGCAAACGGGTCCCGAACGTGGGCCTCTTCTCAACCCTGAAGCGCCTCAAACGGCCGTCCTACGCCGAAGGCTTCGACGAGCTGTACAAGGTGCGCACGGACGGCCAAGGCGGCTTCACGGTCGAGTACTGCCCGACGGACGAGAGCGTTGGGGAACCGGTCAGAACAGCGTCATCTCGTCGCGGGTGATGCCGCGCAGCGCGTGGTAGTCGAGCACGACGCAGCGGATCCCGCGGTCCTCGGCCAGTACCCTCGCCTGGGGTTTGATCTCCTGCGCGGCGAAGACGCCGGAGACGGGGGCGAGCAGCGGATCGCGGCCGAGGAGCTCCAGGTACCGGGTCAGCTGCTCCACGCCGTCGATCTCGCCGCGGCGCTTGATCTCCACCGCAACCGTGGCCCCCGCAGCGTCCCGGCACAGCAGGTCGACCGGCCCGATCGCGGTCGGGTACTCGCGCCGGATCAGCGTGTAGCCCTCCCCCAGCACGGTCGGGGTCGCCGCCAGCAGTTCCTGCAGGTGCGCCTCGACCCCGTCCTTGATCAGGCCCGGGTCGACCCCCAGCTCGTACGACGTGTCGTGCAGCACCTCCTCGATGGTGATGCGCAGCTCCTCGCCGGCCTTGTTGACCACCCGCCACACCCCGGGCGCCTCCTCCACCCGACAGGGCGGACTCATCCAGTTGAGGGGTTTGTACGCGCGGTCGTCCGCGTGGATGGAGACCGACCCATCGGCTTTGACCATGAGCAGCCGGGTCGCGAGCGGAAGGTGGGCTGTGAGCCGGCCGATGTAATCCACCGAGCACCGGGCGATGACTAGTCGCACCCGGAGAGGGTACCGAGTAGCGGACAGCCGCTGCAGCGCCACCGGCCGGTTGTCGAGGCTGGAGGGGAGTCCGATGCGCGTCTGGGGTACCGCCCCGTTCGACAACGACGTCGCCGAGGAGTTCGCGACCGAGCTGGACGACGCCGACCCCGACCAGCGACTGGTCATGCTCCGCCGGACCCTGCAGGCGGCGGTCGACGCCGAAGAGTCCGTGGACGCGGTGCGGGCCTTCCGCGCCTTCGCGGCCGCCGCCGTCGTGGCCGCCGCCTGCCCCGGCGGCCCCCAGATCGAGTCCGACTACGCGCCCGAGTTCCTCACCATCGACGATCCGCCCAAGCTCCAGCCCGACCACCCGATGCTTGCGAACGACGCGCTCGACCGCATCGAAGAGCCCGACTCGGCCTGGTACAAACTGTGGGAGAAGTCGAACAACCTGCACGACGCGGTGGAGACGCTGGAGTACGTCCGCGACTCGCTGTGCTGACCACGGCTTGGCCGGCCCTGCCATGCTGGAGGCGTGCTCGAAGCACTGACCGGAATCGGTCTCGCGACATCAGCGGGGCTCAACGCGTACGTTCCGCTCCTCGCTGTGGGGCTGTCCGCCCGGTACAGCGGTCTGATCGCCCTTCCGCCATCCTGGCAGTGGCTGACCAACGGCTGGGTCATCGCGATCCTCGCGCTGCTGCTGGCGATCGAGTTCGTCGCCGACAAGGTGCCGGTGGTCGACCACGTCAACGACGTCGTCCAGACGGTGGTGCGACCGACCGCCGGCGGACTGGCCTTCGGTGCGGCGGCGGGCTCGCAGACGGTCATGGTCACCGACCCCGGGCAATTCTTCTCCGGCCACCAGTGGGTGCCGATCGCGCTCGGGGTGCTGATCTCCCTGACGGTGCACGGCGCGAAGGCGTCGGTGCGGCCGGTCGTCAACACCACCACCGCCGGGCTCGGCGCCCCGGTGGTGAGCACGATCGAAGACATCGGCAGCGTCGCGCTGTCGCTGGTGGCGATCCTGGTTCCGGTACTCGTGCTAGCCCTCCTGGTGGCGATGGTCGCCGGCTTCTGGGCGCTGCGGCGACGCCGGCGGCGGCGCAAGGCCGAGAAGCGGGCCGCGCGGCTTGAAAACGGGGCCACGAAAATCTGATCTTTCTGCGATCCTTGCCGCCGTGCGTACCCCTCGGCTGCTCCTCCTGGCGGTGTCGGCCGCCCTGGCGCTCAGCGCCTGTGCGCGGCATACGACCGCGGATTCCGGTTCCCCGGTCGATCGGCCGTTGGCGTCCGCCACCCCTTCCGTCGCCCCGTCCGTCGCCCCTTCCGTCGACCCGACGGCTCCCGTGCCGCCTTCCGCCTCCCCCACCAGCCCGCCTTCCGCCTCCCCCACCAGCCCGCCCGGCGCCACCCGCGCCGGCCTGCGCCCGCCGGTGGTCACCAACGGCCCGCGCACCGGCAACAAGGTGGCGCTCACCTTCGACGCCGACATGACCGACTCGATGCTCTACAACCTCACGAGCGGCCGGGTTCCGTCGTACGCGAACCTCAAGATCATCGAAACTCTGGAGAGCCGCCAGCTCCCGGCCACCTTCTTCCTGACCGGGAAATGGGCCGAGCGGTACCCGGACGTGACCAGACGGCTCGCCGCCAATCCGCTCTTCGAACTCGGCAATCACACGTACAAGCACGAGAGCTTCACGCCGCACTGCTACCACCTCCCCCAGATCCCGCCGAACCGGATGACCGAGGACGTGGCGCACACCTTCCGGGTGATCGAGCCGTTCGGCGGGCACCAGACGCGGTACTTCCGCTTCCCCGGCGGCTGCTACGACGACGCCGCCCTGCAGGCCCTCGCCCCGCTCGGCATCACGGTGATCCAGTGGGACGTGGTCAGCGGCGACCCGTTCGCGACCGCCGCGGCACCGATCGTGCATGCCGTGCTCTCACAAGTACGGCCCGGGTCGATCGTGGTGCTGCACGTGACGGAGGGGAACGCGCAGTTCACCGACGAGGCCCTGCCGCCGATCCTCGACGGCCTACGGGCCAGGGGACTGCAACCGGTGACGCTCTCGGAGTTACTCGGCCACTAGCGGCGATACCAACGCCTACCGGCTCCACGGACAGGTGGCCAGAACCGAGAGAACCGCACAACGCGACTCGATCCACGCCGCGGTCACCGGACACGTCCATTCGGCAAGGGTCAGCGCCGTACTGTGCAGGTCTTTCAACGGCCGGTTGTATATCGGCTCGTGGTGGGCGATCCGGTTGCGCAGGTCGTGCAGTCTCCCGAGCGCTCTCTCGACAGCGCACCCGAGCCGGCGGTTGTCCATCAGGAACCCTGCGGTCGGGGCCACCCAGTCCTGGCCTGCCACCGGCTCCAGGCCAGCCCGCCCAGGTACAGCCCCACCGCCGAGCCGACGGCCGCGATGACGAGCGCGGCGATGATGTCGATCGGCGAATGCACGTGCGCCACCACGCGGGCGATACCGACGAAGGCGGCCGCGACCAGCAGCACGGCGGAGATCCGCCGGCGGTAGGGCCACAGCACGAAGCCGGCGACGGCCGCCACCGCCGTGTGGTCGGACGGGAAGCCGTTGTCCGCGACGTGGGCGAAGTACGGGTGCACGTGGCCGCCGACGAACGGGCGCGGGTCGTAGTACAGGTGGTTTGCGACCTGCACGATCGCGAGCGTGACGATCCCTGCGAAAGCCGCCCGCACGGCCAGCTTCCAGCGGTCGGGCGCCGGCAGCGTGAACCAGACCGCCGCGGCGACGACCGCGACCACGAAAATCAGGTACTCAGCGACGGCCGTCACCACTTGATGCACGCGAGACTCCTCCAGCTATCCCTACGAGACGTAGGGGCCGATTAGATCACCCGCGACTCAAGGTCACCCGATCGACTCGCCGGAAACCGGCTCCGCCACCGGCCCTGCGGCGTTCTTCCCCTCCTCACGAAGAAGCAGAAGAAGAACGCGCAGCGATCACGCCAACCCGTTGGCCTCCCGGACCACGGTCACCAGTTCGTCCATGATGTTGTTGATCGCGAAGTCCTTCGGCGTGAACACCCGCGCCACCCCGGCCTTGCGCAGCGTCTCGGCGTCGTCGGACGGGATGATGCCGCCGACCACGACCGGCAGGTCGGGCCGGCCGGCCGCACGCAGTCCGTCGAGGACCGCAGGCACCGCGTCCAGGTGGGAACCGGAGAGTACGGACAGCCCGACCAGGTCGACGTCCTCGGCCACCGCCGCGGACACGATCTGCGCGGCCGTCAGCCGGATCCCCTGGTACACGACCTCGAAGCCGGCGTCCCGGGCGCGGACCGCGATCTGCTCGGCGCCGTTGGAGTGCCCGTCCAGACCCGGCTTGCCGACGAGCAACCGCAGCCGGGCGGCGCCCAGGTCGGCCGCGGTCGCCTGTACCCGAGCCCGGACCTCAGCCAGCGCGGAGCCGGCGGAAGACTCGGTGGCCGCGCCGCCGGAGCTCAGGCCGGTCGGCGCGCGGTACTCGCCGAACACCTCCCGCAGGGCCCCGGCCCACTCCCCCGTCGTGACGCCCACGCGGACGCATTCGAGCGTGGCGTCCACCAGGTTGGCCGTACCGGCGGCGTCGGCCCGCAGCCGATCCAGAGCAGCGTCGACGGCGGCCTGGTCACGCCGTGACCGCCACTCCTTCACGCTCTCCGCCGCCGCGGTCTCCACGGCCGGGTCGACGTGCTCGATGTGGGCAGCGCCGCTCGCGGTCAGCGGGCTCGGCTCGGTCTCGGTGAACTTGTTGACCCCGACGACGACGTCGTTGCCGGACTCCATCCGCGCCCGCCGCTGCGCCAGCGAGGCGACGAGCGCGCTCTTGAGGTAGCCGGTCTCGACGGCGGCGACCACGCCGCCCATGTCGAGGACGGTCTGCAACTCGGCCCGGGCGCCGTCGACGATCTCGGAGACCAGCGCCTCGACCACGTGGGAGCCGTCGAAGAGGTCCGGGTACTGCAGGAGGTCCGACTCGAACGCGAGGACCTGCTGCATGCGCAGCGACCACTGCTGGTCCCACGGGCGGGGCAGGCCGAGCGCCTCGTTCCAGGCCGGCAGCTGCACCGCACGGGCGCGGGCGTTGCGCGACAGGGTCACGCCCAGCATCTCCAGCACGATGCGCTGGATGTTGTTCTCCGGCTGCGCCTCGGTCAGGCCGAGCGAGTTGACCTGTACGCCGTACCGGAAGCGGCGCTGCTTGGCGTCCGTCACCCCGTACCGCTCGCGCGTGATCTCGTCCCACAGCTGGCCAAAGGCGCGCATCTTCGCCATCTCCTCGACGAAGCGCACGCCGGCGTTGACGAAGAACGAGATCCGTTCGACCACCCGGCCGATCTGGTCGGCCGGGACCTGCCCGGAGTCGCGCACCGCGTCGAGGACGGCGATCGCGGTGGCCAGGGCGAAGGCCACCTCCTGGACCGGCGTCGCACCGGCCTCCTGCAGGTGGTACGAGCAGATGTTGACCGGGTTCCACTTGGGACAGTTGGTCACGGTCCACGCGATGACGTCGGTAGTGAGCCGCAGCGACGGCCCCGGCGGGAAGATGTAGGTCCCGCGGGACAGGTACTCCTTGACGATGTCGTTCTGGGTCGTGCCGGCGAGCTTCTCGCGCGGGGCGCCCTGCTCGTCCGCGACGCTGACGTACAGCGCGAGCAGCCACATCGCCGGCGCGTTGATCGTCATGGAGGTGTTCGCGGCGGCGAGATCGATGCCGTCGAAGAGAGCGCGGGCATCGCCGAGATGGGCGATCGGCACCCCGACCCGCCCCACCTCGCCGCGGGCCATCTCATGATCGGGGTCGTACCCGGTCTGCGTGGGCAGGTCGAACGCGACCGAGAGGCCCGTCTGCCCCTTGGCGAGATTGCGGCGGAAGAGCGCGTTACTGGCCGCGGCAGAGGAGTGCCCGGCGTAGGTACGCATCACCCACGGCCGGTCGGACTGCTCTAGCCGGCTTGCATTGGACATGACGAACCTCCGCGGTTCCGGGCTGCCGTTGCCATACTTTACTAAGCGGTAACTTAGGTTGGACCCGTGACAATCCTCACCGCTTCGATGCGGCGGCGGCAACTGCCGGAAAATTGTCGTGATCATGAAGACCCTGATCCGCATTTTCCGACGTGAGCGCGCGATAGTGGACGCCGTGACGGAAAATTTGGCGATCTCGGTGCGGGGCCTACGCAAGGCGTACGGCCGCACCGTCGCCGTCGACGGACTTGATCTCGCGATACCGCGAGGCGAAGTTTTCGCGCTGCTCGGCCCGAACGGCGCGGGCAAGACCACGACCGTGGAGATCCTGGAGGGTTTCCGGCGGGCCGACGGCGGCGAGGTACGCGTACTGGGCACCGACCCCCGCAACGCGACCCCCGCGTGGCGTTCCCGGGTCGGCATCGTGCTGCAGAGCACGGGTGAGTTCGAGGAGCTCACGGTCGCCGAGGTGGTGCACCACTTCGCCCGGTACTACGCCGGCGCCGACGACCCGGACAAGGTGATCGACCGGGTCGGCCTGACTGAGAAGCGCGACGCCCGGGCGGAGAAACTGTCGGGCGGCCAGAAGCGCCGCCTCGACGTCGCGCTCGGCATCATCGGCCGGCCAGAGCTGCTCTTCCTCGACGAGCCGACCACCGGCTTCGACCCGGAGGCGCGCCGGGAGTTCTGGGGGTTGATCCGCGACCTGGCCGCCGCCGGCACCACGATCCTGCTCACCACCCACTATCTGGACGAGGCCGAGGCCCTCGCCGACCGGGTGGGCGTCATCGCCCGGGGCCGGATGGTGGCCCTCGCCACCCCGGCGGAGCTAGGCGACCGGCGCAATGCGATGGCGACCGTCAGCTGGCAGGGTCCGAACGGCCCGGAGTCCGAGCGTACGAACGCCCCGACGGCGGTGGTGGCCGCCCTGGCCGAGCGGTTCGGCGGTGAGGTGCCGGGGCTGACGGTGACCCGGCCCACCCTGGAAGACGTCTACCTGGCGATGATCGACAAGAACGCGATCAGCAAGGAGGAAGCGGCATGAGCACGGTCGTCGACCAGCCGGTCGCCCGTGCGGCACGTCGCCGCCCCGGCGCCCTGAGCCTGGGACTGAGCCGAGGCGCGCTCGAGCTCAAGCAGTTCGCGCGTACGCGGCCGTACCTGATCTTCACGCTGCTCTTCCCGGTGCTCATCGTGCTGATCTTCGGGGCCGCCTTCCACGGCGACGCGGGCGGCGGCGTGAGCTGGACGCAGTACTTCGTCACCGGCATGATCGCCTCCGGCCTGCTCGCGACCGGCTTCCAGAACCTGGCGATCCAGATCCCGATCGAACGCAGCCGGGGCGTCCTGAAGCGGCTGGTCGGCACACCGATGCCGCGGTCGGCGTACTTCATCGGCAAGATCGTGATGGTCCTGGTGGTCAGCGCCATCTCCACGGCGATCCTGCTGGCCATGGCGGTCGCCTTCTACGGCCTGGCCCTGCCGGACACCGCCACGAAGTGGTTCACGTTCGCCTGGGTGAGCCTGCTCGGCGTCACCGCCTGCACGCTGCTCGGCATCGCGTACTCGTCGCTGGCCCGCACCGGGCGGGCGGCGCCGTCGATGACGACCCCGGTGGCGCTGGTGCTGCAGTTCATCTCCGGGGTGTTCTTCGTGTACACCGGCCTGCCGGGCTGGATGCAGCAGATCGCGGCGTTCTTCCCGCTGAAGTGGATCGCCCAGGGGCTGCGGTCGGTGTTCCTGCCCGAGGAGTTCGCGGCCCGCGAGGTGGCGCACTCGTGGGAGCTGGGCCGGGTCGCGCTGGTCCTGGCCGCGTGGTGCGTCGCGGGCCTGATTCTGTGCCTGCTGACGTTCCGCTGGACCGACAAGGACTAGCGCCGATCGTGGACATGTAGGCCGGCTACGGCCGGCCTACATGTCCACGATCGCTGAAGCGGCTCAGTACTTGTAGAAGCCCTGACCTGTCTTGCGCCCCAGGTCACCGGCGGTGACCATGCGCGCCAGCAGCTCCGGCGGGAAGAACTTCTCGTCGGCGGTGTCGTTGTAGATGTTCTTCGTGGCGTGCAGCAGCACGTCGACGCCGGTGAGGTCGGTGGTCGCGAGCGGCCCCATCGCGTGGCCGAAGCCGAGCTGGCAGGCCGTGTCGAGATCCTCGGGGCTGACGACCCCGCTCTCCACCAGCTTGATCGCCTCTACGACGAGCGCGGCGATGAGCCGGGTGGTGACGAAGCCGGCGATGTCCCGGTTGACCACGATGCAGGTCTTGCCGATCTCCTCGGCGAAGGCGCGGGCCCGGGCGAGCGTGTCGTCGGAGGTCTTGAAGCCGCGTACCAACTCGCAGAGCTTCATCATCGGTACGGGCGAGAAGAAGTGGGTGCCGACGACCGACTCAGGCCGGGAGGTCGCCGCCGCGATCTGGGTCACCGGGATCGCCGACGTGTTCGTCGCGAGTACGGCGTCGGTCTTGCAGATCCGGTCCAGCTCACGGAAGACGTCCTGCTTGATGTCGAGGCGTTCGAACACCGCCTCCACGACGATGTCCGCGTCCGCGGCCGCCTCCAGATCGGTGGTCGGTGTGATCCGACCCAGCGCCGCCTCGACGTCCTCGGTCGAGATCGCACCCTTGCTGGCGAACTTCTCCAGTGACTTGCGGATGCCCGACACGCCGCGCTGCACCGCCGCGTCGTCCAGGTCGCGCAGGGTGACCTCCCAGCCCGCCTGAGCCGCCACCTGGGCGATTCCGGACCCCATCAGACCGGCCCCGATGACCGCCAATCGACCCGCCATCTGCACACCCTCCCTCATCCGTGGCGCCGCCCGTCCTGTTCGGCGTTGCTCCGCCCCATCCGCCGTCGCATTCTGCTTTGAATTCGACGTCACCGGACGATGGAGTCATACGCAAGCCGGCACCAACCAGCGTCCGCCAGGCACCTTACTCGGCGGTAAGGAAGGCGCTTCCGCGAGGCCATCGATCTGGCCATTTGAATGAATACGAAAAGTGGTGACTCGCCGTGATCGCCTATCTCGCCGTTCTCGTCGGCGCCGCGCTGATCGCGCTCGCCACCGGCCTCGCGCTCGCCACCCTGCTGCGCACCCTCGCCGACCGGCAACGCCCAACGGTCACGGAGACACTGCCCCGCCAGCGGGCCCGGCGCCGACGTGCGAGGACCTCGGCCAAGCGGGCAAACCTCGACGACTACGGCCTACTGCGCACCGTCCTCCTGGTCGACCACCTGGAGACCGGCCGAACGATCCGCGACCTGCTCGGCACCGCAGGGGTACGCGCGACGGTCGCCACCGGCAACGACGGGCTGACCCGCGTCCTGGTCTTCCCGGACGAGTACGACCGGGCCCGCCGCATGGTCAACCGGGTGCTCTAGAACGCGAACTGCTCCTCGTCAGGGACGCTGACCCGCTCCACCGAAACGCCCAGCGCCCGCAGGTCGGCGACGAAGTCCGGGTACCCGCGGTCGATGTGGAACACGTCCCCGACCTCGGTCACGCCCTCCGCGCACAGTCCGGCGATGACGAGCCCGGCACCGGCGCGGATGTCCGTCGCCCGTACCGGCGCACCGGACAGGCGCTCGCGACCCCGTACGACAGCGTGGTGGCCATCGGTACGGATGTCGGCACCCAGCCGCGCCATCTCGTTGATGAACGAGAAGCGCCCGTCGAAGATGTTCTCGGTCACCAGCGAGGCGCCGTCGCTGACCGAGGCCAGGCCGATCGCCATGGGCAGCAGGTCGGTGGCGAATCCCGGGAACGGCAGCGTGACGATGTCCACCGCCGTGGGGCGCCGCTCCATCCGTACCCGGAACTGCCCCTCCCCCGCGTCGACCCGCGCGCCCGCGGTCGTGAGCTTGTCGAGGGCGATCTCGAGGTGACTCGGCTCGGCACCGATGACGGTCACGTCGCCCCGGGTCATGGCCGCGCCGAAGGCCCACGTGCCGGCGACGATCCGGTCCCCGATCGTGCGGTGCTCGACCGGATGGAGTTCGTCGACCCCCTCGATGACGAGCTGTGACGTACCGACGCCGTCGATCTTC
Source organism: Planosporangium flavigriseum (assembly GCF_011947225.1). Classification (GTDB taxonomy): domain Bacteria; phylum Actinomycetota; class Actinomycetes; order Mycobacteriales; family Micromonosporaceae; genus Planosporangium; species Planosporangium flavigriseum. The sequence continues at coordinate 400,869 of NZ_JAATVW010000003.1, forward strand.
GCGCCCATCGCGGTGAGCATGTCGCAGATGTCGACGATCTCCGGCTCCCGCGCGGCGTTGTCGATCTCCGTGGTGCCCTTGGCCAGGACGGCCGCCATCAGCAGGTTCTCAGTGGCGCCCACGCTCGGGAAGTCCAGCCAGATCGTCGCGCCGTGCAGCCGGGGCGCCGACGCGATGACGAAGCCGTGCTCGCTGGTGACCTCGGCGCCCATCCGGCGTAATCCGTCGACGTGCATGTCCAGGCCGCGGGAACCGATCGCGTCGCCGCCCGGATAGGCGACCCGCACATAGCCGCACCGCGCCACCAACGGGCCGAGCACACAGATGGAGGCGCGCAGCCGGCGAACGAGGTCGTAGTCGGCCTCGCTGCCCAGAACGCCAGGAGTGTCGATCACGGCCTGGTTGCCGTCGACCGTCACGTCACAGCCGAGGCGGCGCAGCACCTCCGCCATGATGGCGATGTCGGTGATGCGCGGCACGTTCGTCACCACGGTACGGCCGGGCGCGAGTAGCGCCGCGGCCATGAGCTTGAGGGCGGAGTTCTTCGCGCCCACCACAGGTACTTCGCCGGCGAGACGAGCGCCACCGACGACACGGATCAGGTCCACGCCGGCCATCGTAAGGCGGCATCCGTACGCTTGCAGCCATGGCCGTCCACCTGACCCGCATCTACACGAAAACCGGCGATGCCGGCACCACCGGTCTGGGCGACTTCAGCCGGGTGCCGAAGACCCACCCTCGCATCGCCGCCTATGCCGACGCCGAAGAGTGCAACGCCGCGCTCGGCGTGGCCCTCGCGCTCGGTCAACTCCCCGATGACCTGCGACGAGTCATCACGATCGTGCAGAACGATCTTTTCGATGTCGGCGCCGATCTGTGCAACCCGATCGTTGCCGAGCCGGAGTATCCGCCCCTGCGGGTGACCGAGGACTACATCACCCGGCTCGAGGGCTGGTGTGACGAGCACAACGCCCGTCTGTCCAAGTTGGACTCCTTCATCCTGCCCGGCGGAACGCCGGGTGCGGCGCTGCTGCACGTCGCACGGGTGGTGTGCCGGCGGGCCGAGCGCTCGGCGTGGGCAGCCATCGAGGCTGACCCGGAGCGTACGAACACGCTGACGGCGAAGTACCTCAACCGCCTGTCGGATCTGCTGTTCATCCTGTGCCGCGTGGCGAACCCGGACGGCGACGTGAAGTGGCTACCCGGCGGCGAACGCGTATGACCCTCTCCATGATCAAGAAGGGGATCCACCACGTCGAGCTCTGGGTACCCGATCTCGCTCGCGCCGAGGCGAGCTGGGGTTGGCTGCTCGAATCGCTCGGCTGGCAGTCCTACCAGCGCTGGGACGCCGGCCGGTCCTGGCGGCTCGACGAGGTCTACATCGTGGTCGAGCGGACACCGGCGCTGAACGCAGCAGAGCACGACCGGCACCGGCCCGGCCTCAACCACCTGGCCCTGCACGCCGGCCCCCGCGAGAACGTCGACGCCCTCGCAGCCGAGGCGCCGGCGCACGGCTGGGAACCGCTGTTCGCGGACCGGTACCCGTACGCCGGAGGCCCCGACCACTACGCGGCCTTCCTGGTGGACCGGGACGGTTTCGAGGTGGAACTGGTGGCGAGCTAACGGGCCGCTATACGTGTCGAGACCGCCCCCGGAGGAACGGCCTCGATCCAGGACAGGAAGCCGGCGAGCGTCGACTCCGCCATCGCGATCTCGATAGACGTGCTGTCACTGACGCAGCGGACGACCACCCAGTCAGGCGCCAGCACGAGCCGCTCCGGGCCGTCCGGTACCCGGCGGCTCTCGATCTCCACCGCACGGCGGGAGAGCGTGCGCCGGGGGCGCAGCGAGAAGCTGAACATCCGATACCACCGGAGTTCGTCCCCGGCGAACCGGCCGATGCCGGGCGACCAGCCCCGGCCGGGCACAACGGTGGACAGTCGCCAGCTCAGCTCGATGGTGCCGACGCTGCGGGCGATGAAACCACGCCGGAGAAACAGCACTCCCAGCGCGAGCAGCAGGACGAACACACCGATGCCGATCCCTTCCAAGACCCTCATCGGCGTCGTCCCGGGTCAGTGCGCCGCGGCTGGCGTGGTCGCTGGTGCACAGTCCTCGGCGAGGACGGTGACGCTGTCTTCGGTCACCGACAGGAACCCGCCGGAGACGTCGTAGGCCTGCTCGCCGCCGCCCGGAAGCTTGATACGTACCTTGCTCGGCTCAGCCAGCTGGCCCAGCAGCGGAGCGTGACCGGGCATGACACCGAGCTCACCCTCGGTCGTCCGGGCGATCAGCATGTCGGCGTCGCCGGACCACACCTTCTCCTCAACGGACACGACCTCGACGTGCACCTGCCTCGCCACTTGGTTCTCCTCTAGCGCCAGGACGGGATCGTCCGAGTGTAATCAATCCTGCTGGCCGTCGGGCCATGGGGGCCGACGGTGCGTGACCGCCGGCATGAACGAAGGGGTCGGCCCCCACCTGAGAGCCGACCCCGTCGTCACAACGTGTTACTTCATCAACTCGTGCGCCTTGCGCTCGAGGTCCTCGAGCCCACCGCACATGAAGAAGGCCTGCTCCGGGAACTGGTCGTACTCGCCCTCGCTGATCTTCTTGAACGCCTCGATCGTCTCCTTCAGCGGGACGGTCGAGCCCGGCGTACCGGTGAACTGCTCGGCGGCGTACGTGTTCTGCGACAGGAAGCGCTCGATCCGGCGGGCGCGGCCCACCACGATCTTGTCTTCCTCGGAGAGCTCGTCCATACCGAGGATGGCGATGATGTCCTGCAGGTCCCGGTACCGCTGGAGGATCTGCTGCACACCGCGCGCGACGCTGTAGTGCTCCTGGCCGACGTACTCGGGCGCGAGGATCCGCGAGCTGGAGGCCAGCGGGTCAACGGCCGGGTAGATGCCCTTGTCCGAGATCGACCGCTCGAGGTTGGTCGTCGCGTCCAGGTGGGCGAACGTGGTGGCCGGCGCCGGGTCGGTGTAGTCGTCGGCGGGCACGTAGATCGCCTGCAAGGACGTGATGGCCCGGCCCCGGACGGAGGTGATCCGCTCCTGCAGCTGGCCCATCTCGTCGGCCAGGGTCGGCTGGTAACCCACCGCGGACGGCATACGGCCGAGCAGGGTGGACACCTCCGAACCGGCCTGGGTGTACCGGAAGATGTTGTCGATGAAGAGCAGCACCTCCTGGTTCTTGACGTCCCGGAAGTACTCGGCCATCGTCAGCGCCGCGAGCGCGACCCGCAGACGGGTGCCCGGCGGCTCGTCCATCTGACCGAAGACCAGCGCGGTCCGGCCGAGAACGCCGGACTCGTCCATCTCCAGGATCAGGTCGTTGCCTTCGCGGGTGCGCTCACCCACGCCGGCGAAGACCGAGGTACCACCGAAGTTACGGGCAACTCGGATGATCATCTCCTGGATGAGCACCGTCTTGCCCACGCCGGCACCACCGAACAGACCGATCTTGCCACCCTTGACGTACGGGGCGAGCAGGTCGATCACCTTGATGCCGGTCTCCAGCATCTCGGTCTTCGGCTCGAGGTCGGCGAACTTCGGGGGCTCGCGGTGGATCGGCCAGCGCTCGGTGATCTCGAGCTTGCTCTCGTCCGCGTTGAGGACCTGGCCGAGGGCGTTGAACACGTGGCCCTGGGTCACGTCACCGACCGGCACGCTGATCGCCGAGCCGGTGTCCTTGACCTCGGTGCCGCGGACCAGTCCGTCGGTCGGCTGCATCGCGATCGCGCGGATCATGTTCTCGCCGAGGTGCTGGGCGACCTCGAGCGTCAGGGTACGACGACCCTCGGCCAGCTCGACGTCAACGTGCAGCGCGTTGAAGATCTCGGGCATCGCGTCGCGCGGGAACTCGGCGTCGACGACCGGGCCGATGACCCGGACGACGCGGCCCACGCCGGTCTGTGTCTCTACAGCAGCAGTCATCACACTTCATCTCCCGCCGAAGCGAGCGCGTTCGCGCCGCCGACGATCTCGCTGATCTCCTGGGTGATCGCCGCCTGGCGCGCCGAGTTCATCTGGCGCGTCAGGGTCTTGATCATCTCTTCCGCGTTGTCCGTGGCGCTCTTCATGGCCCGCCGCCGGGAGGCCGACTCACTCGCCGCCGAGTCCAGCAACGCCGCGTAGATGCGCGTGTTGATGTACTTCGGCAGCAGCGCGTCGAGCAGCTCGTCCGGCTCGGGCTCGAACTCGTAGGCCGGCATCGGCCCGGTCTGCTCGCGCTCCTCGACCTGCATGGGCGCCAGGAACCGGGCGACCGGCTCCTGGGTCATGAGGGACTTGAACTGCGTCGAGACCATGTGCAGCTCGTCCACGCCCCGCCCGCCGTCGCCGTTCTCACCGTCGGCACCGGCCACGAACGCCTCGATGAGCGACTCGCCCACCTCGCGGGCATCGTCGAAGGTCGGCCGCTCCGAGAAGCCGGTCCAGCTACCCGCGATCTCCCGACCGCGGAACCGGTAGTACGACACGCCCTTGCGGCCGATGACGTAGAGCGTGACCTCCTTGCCGTCCGCCTTCAACCGGGAGATGAGCTCCTCGGCCGTACGGAGGGCGTTGGCGTTGTACGGGCCGGCGAGGCCCCGGTCGCTGGTCACCACGAGCACGCCCGCCCGACGCACCCGCTGCCGAGGAACGAGCAGCGGGTGGTCGATGTTGGCGTTGCTGGCGAGCGCCGTCAGCACGCCCGTGATCGCCTCGGCGTAGGGGCGGGCCGCCTCGACCCGCTCCTGCGCCTTGGCGATCCGGCTCGTGGCGACGAGCTCCTGCGCCTTGGTGATCTTCGCGGTCGAGCGGGTCGAGCGGACCCGCCGACGCAGCTGTTGGATCTGGGCCATACCTACGCCTGAGCCTTCGGCCGCACCTCACGGGTGACGGTCTCGCGACCCTCAACGCCTTCTGCCATCGCCTCAGCCGGTGCCTCGTTGACCCGCGCGGTGTTGTCGCTGGCCAGGAAGGACTGCTTGAACTTGGCGATCTCCTCGGTCAGAGCGTTGACCGTGTCGTCGCTGAGGTCGTTGGTCTCGGCGATCGTGGTCAGGAGCTCCGGCCGGTGACGGCGGAGGTGCTCGAGGAAGTCCTGCTCGAAGCGGCGGACGTCGCTCACCGGGATGTCGTCGAACTGACCGGTGGTGCCGGCCCAGATCGACACGATCTCCTCGGTGACCGAGTACGGCGTGTACTGCGGCTGCTTGAGCAGCTCGACCAGGCGCGCACCCCGCTCCAGCTGGGCCCGCGACGCCTTGTCCAGGTCGGACGCGAAGGCGGCGAACGCCTCCAGCTCGCGGTACTGCGCCAGGTCCAGCCGCAGCCGGCCCGAGACCTTCTTCATGCCCTTGACCTGCGCCGCACCACCGACCCGGGACACCGAGGTACCGACGTTGATGGCCGGCCGCACGCCCTGGTTGAACAGGTCGGACTCCAGGAAGATCTGGCCGTCGGTGATCGAGATGACGTTGGTCGGGATGTAGGCCGAGATGTCGTTGGCCTTGGTCTCGATGATCGGCAGACCGGTCATCGAGCCACCGCCCAGCTCGTCGGAGAGCTTCGCGCAGCGCTCCAGCAGCCGGGAGTGCAGGTAGAAGACGTCACCCGGGTACGCCTCGCGGCCCGGCGGGCGGCGCAGCAGCAGCGACACGGCACGGTAGGCCTCGGCCTGCTTGGACAGGTCGTCGAAGACGATGAGGACGTGCTTGCCGTTGTACATCCAGTGCTGGCCGATGGCCGAACCGGTGTAGGGGGCGATGTACTTGTAGCCGGCCGGGTCGCTCGCCGGGGATGCCACGATCGTGGTGTACTCCAGCGCGCCCTGCTCCTCCAGCGTCGCCCGGATCGAGGCGATCGTGGACGCCTTCTGGCCGATGGCGACGTAGATGCAGCGAACCTGCTTCTTCGGGTCGCCGGTCTTCCAGTTGGCGCGCTGGTTGAGGATCGTGTCGATCGCGACCGTGGTCTTGCCGGTCCGGCGGTCACCGATGATCAGCTGGCGCTGGCCGCGGCCGATCGGCGTCATGGCGTCGATCGCCTTGATACCGGTCTGCAGCGGCTCCTTCACCGGCTGGCGCATCATGACGTTGGGCGCCTGCAGCTCCAGCTCGCGGACGCCCTCGGCCTCGATGTCGCCCAGGGCGTCGATCGGCTCACCCAGCGGGTTGACCACGCGACCGAGGAACGCGTCACCAACGGGCACCGAGAGCACCCGGTTGGTGCGCTTGACCTGCTGGCCTTCCTCGATGCCGGTGTAGTCGCCCAGGACCACGACGCCCATCTCGCGGACGTCGAGGTTCAGCGCGACACCCAGGGTGCCGTCGTCGAACTGCAGCAACTCGTTGGCCATCGTCGAGGGCAAGCCCTCGACGTGCGCGATGCCGTCGCCCGCGTCGGCAACAATGCCGACCTCCTCACGGGTCATCGCCGGCGTGTACGCCGAGACGTAGCGCTCAAGGGCGCTACGGATCTCGTCGGAGGAGATGGTCAGCTCGGCCATCCTCTGCTTCCTCTGGTCTCAGCTCGGGTAACCCGAGGGAATAAATCGATTCTCGTCGCTACCTAGCGAGCGTGGTGCGGGCCTCTGCCAGCCTCCGCTGCACGGTTCCGTCGTAAAGGTCGGAGCCGACCCGAACGCTCACCCCGCCGATGACCTCAGGCTTGACCTCGACTTTCAGGGATACCTGACGACCGTACATCTGGGCTAGCTTGTCGGCCAATGTCCGTTCCTCCGCCTCGGTGGGCGCCGACGCCATGACGACGTAGGCAACCGAAGCGCCGCGCCGCGCCGCCGCCAGCTCGACGAGCCGGGTGAGCGAGGTCAGCAGGGACCGCCCACCGAAGCCGGTCAGGGCCAGCTCCGCCAGGCGTACGGTCACCGGCTTCGCCTTGCCCTCGAGCAGCGAACGCACCAGCTCGGCGCGCCGCTCGACCTCGACAGTGGAGTCGCCGAGCGCCAGGCCGAGTCGCATGTTGCTCTCGACGATCTGCCCGAACCGGAACAACTCGTCCTCGACCTCGGCCAGCTCACCCTCGCGCTCCGCGGCGGCGAGCAGCAGGTCGGCGCCGAGCCGCTCAGTCGCGTTGAGCAGCTCGCTCGGCCGCGCCCAGCGGCCGCTCACCAGGTCGGTGAGCAGCGCGAGGGTCTCGTTGCCGACCTTGCCACCCAGCAGCCGGCGCAGCAGGTCGACCCGCACGACGGTCGGCCGGCTGACATCCGCGAGCGCCCGGCGCAGGCCGGGCTCGCGGCTGAGCAGCCGAGCGACCGTCAGGATCTCGTCGGCGATCTCCCGCAGGCGTGCCGAGTCGGTGCCGCCGGCGAGCTCGTCGAGCTGCCGCTGCACCGGCGCGTACGCCTCACGGATAGCCGCGGGCTCCATCAGCGCCGCCCTCCAGCCCTGGCCGGCTCGGTGCCTTCGCCGAGCTCAGCCAGGAAGCGCTCGACCGTGCCGCGACGACGGGCCTCGTCCTCGAGCGACTCGCCGACGATGCGGCCCGCCAACTCGACCGCCAAGCTGCCCACCTCGGAGCGCAGCTCACGGACGATCGTCGACCGCTCGGCGGCGAGCGCCTCCCGGCCGGCGTTGATGATCCGCTCGGACTCCTCGCGAGCCTGCGCGAGGATCTCGTCGCGGATTCCGACCGCGTCGGCGCGCGCTTCCTCACGGATGCGCGCGGCGTCGCCACGGGCGTCAGCGAGCTGCTGGCGGTACTGCTCCAGCAGCGTGTTCGCCTCGGCCTGTGCCTGCTCGGCCCGCTTGATGCCGCCCTCGATCGCCTCGACCCGCGCCTGGAACGTCTGCTCCATGCGGGGGAAGACGTACTTCATCAGGATGAAGCAGAGCAGGGCGAAGCCGATCGCGCCGACGACGATCTCCTGCCAGATCGGGATGATCGGGTTCGGAGGCTGTTCGGCAGCGCCCTCAGCGAGAAGGAAAAGGTGCATGGGGTACTCCCCTCGTTACCGACGGATCAGCCCGCGGACCAGACGAAGCCGAGCGCGATGCCGATCAGCGCCAGCGCCTCGGAGAGGGCGAAGCCCATGAACAGCCAGGTGCGGTTGTAACCGGCCGACTCGGGCTGGCGGGCCGACGCCTGAATGTAGGCGGCGAACACGATACCGACGCCGATGCCGGGGCCGATCGCGGCGAGGCCGTAGCCGATGGCAGCGAGGCTACCGGTGATTGCGAGATCCATTTCCGGGATTTCCTCCTGGGACTGGCGCGTGCTTGTCACGCGTCGTTGGATTGGCAGTGGTGCCAGGTAGTACGAAAGTCAGTTGTTTCTCAGTGCTCTTCGGCGAGCGCGCCCTGCAGGTACGCGGCGGTCAGCAGGACGAAGACATAGGCCTGCAGGATCGCGATGACCGCTTCGAACAGCGTCAGCAGAATCGCCAGCAGCCAGGCCACCAGCGAAATCGGCTTCAGCAACACAGTGTTCAGGCCGAGGAGCGTGAAGCCGCCGAGCGTGAAGACCAGCAGGATCAGGTGGCCGGCGAACATGTTGGCGAAGAGCCGGATCGCGAGCGTGATCGGCCGGAGGATCAGGTTCGAGAAGAACTCGATCGGGACCAGGATCGGCGCGACCCACCACGGCGTGCCCGGAGGGAGGGTGTTCATCCTGAGGTACTTGGCGAAACCGTGCTTGCGGATGCCGGCGTAGTTGTAGAGCACCCAGGAGAGCAGGCCGAGGAACGCCGGGAACGCGATGTGCGACATCGGCGAGATCTGGGCCAGCGGGATGATGCCCCAGATGTTCGAGACGAAGATGAACAGGAACAGCGACGTCAGGTACGGCGCGAACCGGAGCCCCTCGTGACCGATGACGTCGCGGGCGACTCCGTCGCGGATGAAGCCGTACATCGACTCGGCGAGCCACTGGCCCTTGCTCGGGACCAGCTTGGGGCTGCGGTAGGCGATCAGGAAAAACAGAATCACCAGCGCGATGCCGAGCCAGAGCAGCACCGTGATCTTGGAGATCCAGGGCTGCCCACCCAAGCCGGGCAGGAAGAACTCCTCGACACTAGGCGGGAAATGTGCCCCACCCTCGGCGAGCACCGCCGGTAGCTGCCTCACCGCACCACCCTTCGTCCGCCCGGCGCTAAGCGCCCAGCCTCTTAACGATCAAGTAGATCGCCGCTGCAGTGCCGACGACCAGCCCCAGGATGAGCCCGATGTGCGGCAACCCGAGCCAGCTATCGAGCAGCCACCCGAGGAAACCCCAGACGGCAATCCCGCCCATCAGGTAGCCGAGCGCCGTGTATCCGGCGTTGGCACCGGCGGCACCCTGCCGCTGAGGGGACTGGTCATCTGACATGACGCGGGAAACATATCAGCCGGGAATCCGCGTCCGTGACTCGACCCCCGCGTGGTCACGCGCGGGGGTGGCGCAAGCGTCTCCGGGGGCTCGAACCGGCGAGCGAACACATTACTCGCGGTGGCCCAGGTGTCCAGATACCACCGACGAGATTGTCGCGAACCTGACTCACCGGTCAGCCGCACCGCTTCGTCCAGCTGCCCGGACAAGCGTCACTACTGCGGATCTATCTCCACATAGGGAATGCGAGCCCGCGCGGCCCACCAGATGTGGCCAGCGTTCCAGCCGAGCACGGCGGCGAGGATGGCGTACGCCATCGGATGCAGCCCCGGCCACGTACTGTCACCGAACGCGATGAGCAGGACACCCAGCAGGCTGAACTTGGTGGCGTAGGTGGCCAGCCCCACCGGCATGGTCAGCTGGGTACTGATCGAGTCGGCCCAGGCAACGGCGAGGCCGGACAGGACATAGCTGACAGCGACCCCGGCGACGCCGATCGCGGCGCCGAGCGCGCCCTGCGGGCCGCGCGTGATCGCGGCGACCGGGACGGCGAACACCAGTACGATCGCGCAACCGATCAGCCCGGCCGGCAGGTGGTTGAGTCGCCGGCGAATACGCCCCGGGCGTCGTACGGTCTCGGTGCTGGTCATTTCGAGAATTCTACGGGCGGCTCGCCTGCCGTCCGGGTAACCCTTGACGTATGCGCTGTCTGGTCACGGGCGCCACCGGGTACGTCGGCGGGCGGCTCGTCCCCCGCCTGCTGCGCGCCGGTCACGACGTCCGGTGCCTGACGCGCGATGCCCGCCGGCTGCGCGACGTTCCGTGGGCCGGCCAGGTCGAAGTAGTCATCGGCGATGTGAGCGACCCGGCCACGCTCGCCCCCGCATTCGCCGGCGTCGACGTCGCCTACTACCTGGTCCACTCGCTGGGCCGCGGCGACTTTGAGGAAATCGACCGGGCGAACGCCACGAACGTCGCGAAAGAGGCAGTGGCGGCAGGGGTACAGCGGATCGTCTACCTCGGCGGCCCGGCGCCCACCGGCCATGGAGACGGTTCGGCGCACCTGCGCTCACGCGCCGAGGTGGCCGGGGTCCTGCTGGCCAGCGGCGTGCCGACGGTCGTACTGCGGGCGGGCGTGATCATCGGGTCGGGGTCGGCATCGTTCGAGATGCTGCGCTACCTCACCGAGCGGTTGCCGGTCATGGTCGCGCCCCGGTGGGTACGCAGCCACATCCAGCCGATCGCCATCCGGGACGTGCTGCGGTACCTGGTGTCCGCCGCCGACGCGTTCCCGCCGGGGACCAACCGCGCCTTCGACATCGGTGGCCCGGACGTTCTCACGTACGCCGACCTGATTCAGGGGTACGCGGCAGTGGCCGGCCTGCCGCGGCGCCGTATCCTGCCGGTCCGGCCGCTGACCCCGAAACTGTCGGCGCTGTGGGTCGGGCTCGTCACGCCGGTACCCGGTGCGATCGCCCGTCCCCTGGTCGCGAGCCTGGTGCACGAGGCGGTCTGCGGCGAGCACGACATCGAGACGTACATACCGGACCCACCGGAAGGGCTGACCGGCTTCGACGACGCCGTCCGACTCGCGCTCCGCCGCGTCCGCGACGCCGACGTCGAAACCAGATGGTCGACCGCCATGTGGTCGGACGCGCCGAGCGAGCCGCTGCCGACCGACCCGACCTGGTCCGGCGGGACCGTCTACACCGATGAACGGGAGCGCCAGGTCCGGGCGCCGACGGGCGACCTGTGGCGGGTGATCGAGGCGATCGGCGGGGAGAACGGCTGGTACTCGTTCCCGCTCGCCTGGTCCGTACGCGGCTGGCTCGACCGGCTCGTCGGCGGGGTGGGGCTGCGCCGGGGACGGCGCGACCCGCGCCGGTTGCAGGTCGGCGAGGCGCTCGACTTCTGGCGGGTGGAGGAGATCGAGCCGGGCGCGCTGCTACGGCTGCGCGCGGAGATGCGCCTGCCGGGCCGGGCCTGGCTGGAGATGCGGGTGTGCGACGGAGGCGGCGGCGACAAGCACAGCCGGTACCGCCAGCGCGCCGTCTTCCTGCCGAAGGGCCTGGCCGGACACGCGTACTGGGCCTGCGTCTGGCCGTTCCACGCGGTGATCTTCGGCGGGATGGCCCGCAACATCGCCCGCGCCGCTGAGCGTCAGCCGCCGAGCAGCGCGGCGGCCAGCGGCCGGACGGTCGCCTCGATCTCGTCCGCGACACGGCCGAAGTAGTCGTGGCCACGGCCCCACGGGTCGTCGAGGTCGTCCCCGGGCAGCGGCGGCCGGCCGCGGCGGATCCTCGCCGCCGCGGACACCAGGGCGACGCCCCGCGCGTACACCGCGTCGGCGTCAGGCGCGGCGGGCGGCAGTGCGGACAGGTCGACAGCCGGCAGCAGCCGGCCGAACTCGCCCAGGACGAACGTACGGTCGGCGGCGTCAACGGCGAGGCCGAGCACGAACTCGTACTGCTCACCGGTTGCCGTCAGGATCAGATCGGACGCCTCGATGTGCTCGGCGGCCAGCTGGCGGGCGCGGAAGTCCTCGACATCGCCCCCACGGCTGAGCACCTGCCGGGCGGCCGACGGGTCCATGCGGTCACCCGCGTGCCAGCCACCGGTGCCCGTACTGTGCACGAGCAGCAACTCGTCGGCCTTGTCGCCGGCCAGCTCGCGGGCGGCGACCACGAGCAGCCGCTCGGCCATCGGCGACCGGCAGATGTTGCCCATGCAAACGTGCAGTACGGAGAACGGCGGCACTACGCCTCCGACGCGAAGAATGATCCGGTCACCATGGCGTCGAAAGTTTACGCACGGTCGCCTGTCGGCCGGCTATGCGGGCTGCCGGTACGACCGCGACCGGCTGCCCTTCCACATAGACTCTGGGGAATTGGTGCGCACCTCGACCAATCCGCCTTCGTAACGTTCGTTTATCTCCGGAGCGAACCATGGAGTACGAGGTCTGCCTGTCCTACGCCGCTGAGGATCGCGAGTACGTAGCCGAGGTGGCCAACGTGCTACGCGACCGTTCGGTCGACGTCTTCTACGACCAGTACGAGGATGCGGCGCTCTGGGGAAAGAACATGCAGATCCACTTCACCGGGGTGTTCGCCTCAGCTCGCCGTTACTGCGTCGTCTTCATCTCCGCCAACTACGTGAAGGAGACCAAGTTCTGGACCAAGGTGGAACGCGAAAGCGCACTGCAGCGGGCGTTCATGGAAGCTGGTGAGTACCTGCTCCCCGCCCGGTTCGACGACACCGAGGTCCCCTGGATCCTGCGCACCATCCGCTACGTCGATCTCCGCGAAACGACCCCGGCGGAGCTTGCCGACCTGATTTGCCGAAAGCTGATGTTGGGACCGGAGCCGACGGACCAGGACGACGGGTCTTTTCCCCGCTGGTTCGAGCCGACCAGACTGGCGCTCGGTGACGTGACCGACGAGGTCCACTCCTACCAGGGCGCTCCGGTCGACGGCAGCGCCGACGGACTCGATCGGGTCTTCCGGAAAACCGTGCGCCGGCTGGCCGACCTCGCGCGACGTGACGGCGACGCCCGGTACTGGACGCAGGGTGAGGACCGGCGCTTCGACCGGCTCTACGCCACGGCGTCCGTGGCGACCGCCCTGGCCCAACTCGGCCTGGCGCACGACGCGCCGCCGCTTCGGGAGGCCGTCGCGTTCCTCCGCAGTACCGACCCGTCGTCGATCGACGACCGCGCGGCGACGATCTTCCTACTGATCACGAACAAGCTCGACGCCGACGGCTGCCTCCGGTTCGTCGAGGCGATCGCCCAGCACCAGGTACAGGACCCGGAATCGGCCCTGCACGGCTCGTTCCTCCTACCCCAGGGCCCCGCACCGGACAGGCGGGCCGACGGGCGGCCGCTGTGGACGACGGCGCCGGTCCACGCCGGCGGCGCCAGCTTTCACGCCTGTCACCTGGCCGACGTGCTCCTCCATCTGCCGCCGCACGCCGCGCAGGCGAGGAGGGCGGCCGAACCGGTGCTGGCCGGGATCCGGGAGTTCTTGATCAGGAGCCTGGACCGCAATCGCGGCTGGCTCGTGGATCTCCAGGGCAACCCGACACCGCAGACGCTGTACGCCTTCGCACTGTGTTCCGCCCTGGCGATTCCATTTCCGGCGAACTGGCGCACCGTCACCGAGAAATCGTTCGAGATGTTGACGGCCGGGGCGTTCGGGATGGTCACCCGCTGCTTCGGCGTCATGAACGCCTGGTACATCTATGCGACCAGGAAGGACGAGGCGTTCCGGGCTGACGCCGCGCAATTCGCCCAAGGCGAGGCTGGCGCTCTCGCCCGACATCTCGACGCCACTGCGCTGGGCGCCCTGGACATCGCCGCGGTACAGCGGGCGCTGGACTGCACAGTACGATTAACCGACCACAGACTGTCGCGTTTTGTCGCACCAGCGGTACGGGCTGCCGCTAGCAAGGTCGATTGGGAGAGCAGTGACCAAGTTTGAGTACGCCTCGGCCACGCCCGCCAAGTTGCTCAAGTTCGGTGAAGCCGCCCGAATAGCGGACACCCTGCGGCAGGGCGGACTCGCCGTCCTGCCGACTGAGACCGGATACATGATCGCGGCCGCCGCGACCAACACCGCCGCGGTCGAGAAGGTCTTCCATGCCAAGCAGCGAAGCCTGACCAACCCGATGCACGTGGCCGTCGGGTCGCTGGCGATGGCCCGGCAGTTCGCCGAGATCTCGCCGCTGGCGACGCACCTGCTCGGCGAATTCACGCCGGGGCCGCTGACCGTCGTCGTTCCCCAGACTGACCGGCTTCCGACCTCACTGGTGACCCTCAACGGCACCGTCGGTATCCGCGTTCCCGACCACCCGGCGACGCTCCAGGTCATCGCGCTGCTCGGCGAACCTGTGACGGCAACCAGTCTTAACCGCTCGGGTGAGGAGAGTCTGCCACTCGATCGAGCACAGCTCGAGTCGCTGGAATGGCCTCACGACGAGATCATTCCTGTCCTCGAGGACACGACCTCCATCACAGAGACGAGCGCGTCGACACTCGCCCGCATCACCACCGGCAACGTCGAGATACTGCGCGTCGGGCCGATCAGCGAGGCGGCCGTTCTCCGCGCGATCGAGAACGCGCAGCTCGGCTAACTCGGCTCGCCGAGCAACGCCGCCGAGTGCTGAACGTCCGCCAGTCGAGCGAAATTCAGAGCATATTCCCTGAGGCGCACCTGCAGGCTGGCTAGCTGCCGGCGGCACTCGTCGTTCTCCGGCCAGTCAAGCTCCGAGGCCTGCGGTCGGTCGCGCTCGTACTGGCTCAACTTTGCGTGCCATAACGCCAGGAACGGCCGAATTTCCCGGTTCAGCATCATGATCGCAAGGTATTCGACCGGAAGCCCCTCCCCTGGTCGGGACGGCTGGCTCGACTCGAGCGTCTCTCGCGTGACCTGGAACAGGGAATGCAGTGACGTAAGGGCCTCACGCAGGATTCCGGATCGGCCGTCGAGCGGCTGCACGGCAATCCGCGTGGAGACTTCGACGAACAACTTCCACGCCACGTGTCGGCTGTCGTCGGTGACGACGAAGGTGATCTCACTGAACTGCGGCACGGAGAGGGTCACCTGGGCGACCCGGAACGCGCGTGCGTAGACATCGATGCCAAGCGCAACCGTCAGGCCGACAACAGCGCCCGCAAGAATGTAGAAGGCCACTCCGCGGCTCGTCACGATGCCGTATACAAGTAACGCGCCGAGCACCCCGGCAGCAACGGAAACCGCCACGCGGACGAACCGCCGCAACCTGCCTACGGGACGGATGAGTTCGATGGCCACCACTCTCCTCGCGTGCCACGAGGATAGCGATGGTCGATCCGTGCCACCAGCCCGTCGGGTCCGCACTCGGAGCCTGCCGCCGGCACCATCGGTCAAGGCGTCTCGGGCGCCTGTATCGAGGGCACGACCTCCCGCAGCCGCTCCAGCGATATCGCACCCGGACGCAGGACGGTCGGCGTCTCGCCGGTGAGATCCACAATCGTGCTCGGCGGAAGATCCAGAAACTGCTGCGACTCCAGGTACACGCTGACCGAGTAGCCCAGTTGGTCGCGCGCCTCCTCTGCTGTCCGGGGCAGGGGGTGCCCCGCTTTGTTGGCCGACGAGACGGCCATCGGGCCGGTCTGGCGCAGCACCTCCAGCGCGACCGGGTGCAGCGGCATCCGCACCGCGACCGTCCCGCTACCCCCATCTCCCAGGTCCCACTGGAGGCTGGGCGCGTGCCTGACAATGATCGTCAGTGCGCCGGGCCAGAAGGCCTCCACCAGGTCCTGCGCGGCGGACGAGAGCGTGTAGACGAGGCCGTCAAGGGTCTGCCGGGAGCCCACCAGCACCGGCGTCGGGCTGTCGCGCTCCTTGGCGTTGAGCAGCGAGCGCACTGCCCAGGTCTTGAACGCGTCGGCGCCGATGCCGTACACCGTGTCGGTCGGCATCACGACCAGGTCACCGCGCTGGACGGCCTCGACGGCGGCAGCGATCCCCTGCTCGCGCTCGTCGGGCTTCCCGCAGTCGTAAAGCATCACGAGGGGACAGCTTAGCGGCGCTGAGCGGTGGCGAACCTCGGCCGCCCCGCCAGGTCGCGGTGGTCGGCGATCTCACCGAATCGGCCGTCGGCGCGTAGCAGTCCCGGGACCGCTTCGCCGTGGGTGTCGTCGTGCTCGACGCCGAACCAGCCGCCCGGTCGCAACAAGCGGGCCACGCGGGGCACCAGGCCGCGGATCAGGTCCAGGCCGTCCGCACCCGAGAAAACCGCCGGGTACGGGTCGAAGCGGGCCACCTCGGGCGGTACCGGGGTGCCGGCGGGCACGTAGGGCGGATTGCACAGCACCAGGTCGACAGCGCCGTCGAGGTCGGCCAGCAGCCCGGGGTCGGTGACTTCGCCCGCCACGACCTGGACACCAGAACCGGCGGCGTTGCGGCGCAGCCATTCGAGCGCCGCCGGGTCCCGCTCTACGGCGTACACCCGCGCGGCGGGGCGCGCGGCGGCGACGGCGAGGGCGATCGCCCCGGAGCCGCTACACAGGTCGACGACGGTGCCCTCCCCGTCTTCGAACACGCTCAGCCCCCACTCGACCAGCAGTTCCGTCTCGGGGCGCGGCACGAAGACACCCGGGCCGACGGCCACCTCGATGTGGTGGAACCCGGCGACGCCGGTGAGGTGCTGGAGGGGTACCCGCCGGGCACGGGCGTCGACGAGGTCCCGCAGGCGCGCGGCCTGCGTCGGGTCCAGGGCCGGTGCGAGCGGCAGCTTCGAACGGGACATGCCGAGAACGTGGGCGGTCAGAATTTCAGCGTCCACGCGTGGCGAGGCGACGCCGGCTGCCGACAAAACGACCACCGCTTCACGGATCGCCCACGACGCATTGATCGACTGCTCTGCGGCCATGTCGTCGGGTGCTGGGGACACCTCATAATCATGGTGCACCGTTGCGTACACGCGATGGGGGGTCTTCGGGTGGGCGTCGGGGTCGGCAGCGCCGCCGAACTTGAGCACGTTCGCACGCTTCTGCTCGCCGGTCGCTGCGCCGAGGCCAGCGCGCTCACGCGACGCATCCTCCCGACCGCCGTCGGAGCCGACCGGGCGGACGCGCTGACCCAATACCTCGCCGTGCTGATCAATCTCCGGCGCAGCGGGGAGTACAGCGCGACGATGGACGCGGCGTTCGAAGCCACCCGTGCCCACCCCGACCCGGCCCGGATCGGCCTACTGCACTCGTTCGCCGCGGTGGTCGCGCTGCACGACGGCTCGCTCGAGAGGTGCGTCTGGCACCTGGTGCTCTCGGCGCGCACGCTCAACACGGTTGACCTGACCAACGCCACCCTCGTCCGGGCCTGGCACAACCTCGCCATGGCGTACTCGTACGCCGGCTTCCACGGGCACGCGCTCAGTGCCATCGCCCGGGCCCGCGCCATCGCCTCCTCGCTGGGGATGCAGACCGCCCACCTCGCCGTTCCCGGCATCCGGGTGCGCCACGCCGTCTTCCTCGACCAGCGCGGAGACACCCACGGCTGCACGCGAATCCTGCGCGACGTCGTGTACGACCTCGACCTGCGCCGACGCAGCGGGGAGCTTTCGATGCTGCGGCCGATCAGCATCCGGGCGTACGGGTACGCGATCGCCCGGCTGGCCACGCTCGGCCACCCCGGGCCGATGGCCGACACCCATCCGGGCGTACTGCTCCGGGCCCACGACGACTCCGTCACGGCCAACGACTTCGCCGCGCTCGGGGCGGTGTGCCTGGCCATCGCCGAGCGCCGGCCGATGGAGGCCCTCGCCCGGCTGGAGACCGCAGAGGTGTCCGACGAGACGTTGGGCGCGGCCGAGGGACACCGGCTGAACGCCCTGGCCCACCTCGTCGCGGGGAGGACGGCTGACGCGTACGACGCCGACCGGCGGGCGTTCCGCGTCGCCAGCGCGTCCGACGAGAAACTGCGGGACCTGTTCGTCGAGGGCATGGCCGCCCGGGTCGACCACGAGGACCTGCGCCGCCGTGCCGACTGGTACGCCGGCGCCGCGCACACCGACCCGCTGACCGGGCTGCCCAACCGCAGGGCGCTCGAGCAGTACGTGAACGGGCTTGTGGCCAGGGGCGAGTCCCTCGTCCTCGGCGTGTGCGATCTGGACGACTTCAAGGCCGTCAACACGGTACACGGCCACCTGTCGGGTGACCTGGTGCTGCAGCGGGTCGCCGGGGTGTTCAGCCGCGTGATGCGCCGCGGCGACTTCGTGTCCCGCTACGGCGGCGACGAATTCGTGGTGGTGCTCGCGACGACGTCGCAGGAAGAAGCCAGCGAGATCGCCCGCCGAATCGTCACCGCCGTGTCCGGTGAGGACTGGGAGTCACTGGTGCCCGGAACTCCGGTGAGCGTGACGATCGGCTGGGCGGGCATCTCGGAGGACGGTCCGATCACCACGGTTACCGAGGCATTCATGGCAGCCGACCACGAGATGCTGAAGGCCAAGGAGATGCCGTGCGCGTCCTGAGCACCACCGTTGCGCAGAAAGCCACCCTGCGTAAAAACGACGGGCTGTCAGCATCCCAGCTGGGACGCTGACAGCCCGTCGGGTGTCGGAGTATCTAGTTTTTACGGCGTCGTGGACGTGCGCCGCTGGCGGACGTTGGCCAGCCAACGCTCCAGTTCAGCCCGCTCCTGCGCGCGCTGGCGATCGGCGCTCACCGCTGCCCGGGCGTTGTCCTGGGCGGTGGGGATCCGGTTCTCCCCCAGCACGGAACGACCAACTCGGTAGATCAGGCCAGCCGTAGCGCCGATCACGGCGCGCGGGGCAGCAGTGATATCGACTGGCGTATTACGCATCGGCGAAGACATGACTGCGGTTCCCCCTGCGAGGTCTGATGCCGCGACAACGATACCGGACAATGCTGCGGGTGACGGGTTTCAAGGGTGTGACAGTGGCGTCAGTCGAAGGTTACGTTGCCACAATGTGCATGCGGCGACATGCGAACTACTTGCGCACCAGCTGGGTTTCGCCCGCAAGGCGGGCCTGCCGATCAGCCTCGGTCAGCGCATCGAGTACACCGTCCATGTCGCCGGCGAGCGCCAGGTCAAGGTTGTACGCCGTGTACCCGATGCGGTGGTCGGTAATCCGGTTCTGCGGGAAGTTGTAGGTCCGGATCCGCTCCGACCGGTCGACGGTCCTGACCTGCGCCTTACGCGCGTCGGACGCGGCCGCGGCGGCCTGCTCCTCGGCCAACTGGGCGAGCTTCGCCCGCAGCATCCGCATCGCCCGGTCCTTGTTCTGCAACTGCGAACGCTCGTTCTGGCAGGAGACGACGATCCCGGTCGGGAGGTGGGTGATCCGCACCGCCGAGTCGGTGGTGTTGACGCTCTGCCCACCGGGACCGGACGAGCGGAACACGTCGATCCGCAGGTCGTTCTGGTCGATCTCGACCTCGGCCTCTTCGGCCTCGGGCGTGACCAGTACGCCGGCCGCGCTGGTGTGGATGCGCCCCTGCGACTCGGTTACGGGTACCCGCTGCACGCGGTGGACGCCGCCCTCCCACTTCAGCCGCGACCACACACCGTTGCCGCCCTCCGGCACGCCACGCGTCTTGATGGCGACCGCGACGTCCTTGTACCCGCCGAGGTCGGAATCCTGGGAGTCGAGGACCTCGGTGACCCAACCGTGCCGTTCGGCGTAGCGCAGGTACATTCGCAGCAGGTCGCCGGCGAACAGCGCCGACTCCTCGCCGCCTTCCCCAGCCTTGATCTCCAGGATCACGTCCTTGGCGTCGTTGGGGTCACGCGGCATGAGCAGTTCAGCCAGCCGCTCCTCCAGCTCCGGCAGGCGAGCCTCGATCGCGGCCGCCTCGGCGGCGAAGTCGGGGTCCTCGGCGGCGAACTCGCGCGCGGCGGCGAGGTCGGCACGGGCCTGGTTCAGCTCGACCGCGGTCTTGGCGATGGGGGTCAGTTCGGCGTACCTGCGCCCGACCTTGCGGGCGGCGTTCTGGTCGGCGTGAATGGCCGGGTCGGCAAGGCGCTGCTCCAACTCGGCGTATTCGGCGAGGAGGGTTTCCAGGCGCTCGCTGTTCATGATCTTCCTATCTATGGGCCGGCCCGGGCACGTCTACGTGATGGCTGAATACGACGACGGCGCCCGCCCGCGGCCCCGACGGGGCAGCGCGGTGCGGGCGCCGACGGCGCAGCTACTTGCCGGCCTTCTTGGCGGCCTGAGCCTTGGCGTACTTCTGCTGGAACTTGGCAACCCGGCCAGCGGTGTCGAGCACGCGCTGCTTACCGGTGTAGAACGGGTGGCACACGTTGCACGTCTCAACGTGGATCTGCCCGTTCTTCGCGGTGCTACGGGTGGTGAAGGCGTTGCCGCAGGAGCAAGTGACCTGGGTCACGTCGTACTGCGGGTGAGCGTTGGGCTTCAAGACAGGCGGTCCTCTCGTGTGTGGTCGCCGGGTCGCCGTCAACACCGCCGCCTAGCGGCGGCTCGGGCGTGAACCGGTACCTGGCCGACGTACCAGTGTGCCATGCCGGCGCGACCGTCTGGTCGGTACTACCCCGCTCAGCACACTCAATTGCTCAACAGCGGGGGCCGTGCAGGCATTCCCGCAGGTGGCGAAGAGGGCGGCCGGACTCTCGCCCGGCCGCCTCTTCGCGTACTTGCCTTACTCGCCCGGCGTCGACTGGGCGATCTGCATCAGGAACTCGACGTTCGTCCGGCTCTTCTTGAGCCGGTCCAGAAGCAGGTCAAGCGCCTGCTGCGTGTCGAGCGCGTGCAGCACCTTGCGGAGCTTGTGCACGATCACGATCTCATCCGGCGCCATAAGGATCTCTTCCTTACGGGTACCGGACGCGTCCACGTCGATGGCCGGGAACACCCGCTTGTCGGCGATCTTGCGGTCGAGCTTGAGCTCGGCGTTACCCGTGCCCTTGAACTCCTCGAAGATGACCGTGTCCATCATGGAGCCGGTCTCGACGAGCGCGGTGGCGATGATCGTGAGCGAGCCACCGTTCTCGATGTTGCGGGCCGCACCTAGGAAACGCTTGGGCGGGTACAGCGCCGTCGAGTCGATACCACCGGAGAGGATCCGGCCGCTGACCTTGGCCTCCAGGTTGTACGCCCGACCCAGGCGGGTGATCGAGTCCAGTAGCACGATCACGTCGTGCCCCAGCTCGACCAGGCGCTTGGCCCGCTCGATCGCCAACTCTGCGACCATGGTGTGGTCACCCGGCGGCCGGTCGAACGTCGAGGCGATGACCTCGCCCTTCACCGACCGCTGCATGTCGGTGACCTCTTCGGGACGCTCATCGACCAGCACCACCATCAGGTGGCACTCCGGGTTGTTGTGAGTGATCGCGTTCGCGATCGACTGCAGCACCATCGTCTTACCCGCCTTCGGCGGCGAGACGACCAGCGCCCGCTGACCCTTGCCGATCGGCATCACCAGGTCGATGACCCGCGTCGTGAGGATGTGCGGCTCGGTCTCCAACCGCAGCCGCTCCTGCGGGTACAGCGGCGTCAGCTTGTAGAACTCCGGCCGGCGACGCGCCTCCTCCGGCTCCATACCGTTGATCGTGTCCAACCGCACCAGCGGGTTGTACTTGTCACGGCGCTGCTCGCCGTCGCGGGCCTGCCGGACGGCACCGGTGACCGCGTCACCGCGGCGCAGGCCGTACCTCTTGACCTGCGACATCGACACGTAAACATCGTTCGATCCGGCCAGGTAACCGGTGGTACGGATGAAGCCGTAGTTTTCCAGCACGTCGAGAATGCCGGCCACCGGAACGAGCACGTCGTCCTCGGTGGTGGTCTGCGGCTCGCCGCCGCCCTCGCCACCGCGTTCGCCACGGCCACGGCGACGGTCACGGAAGCGGCTGCGCCGGCCCCGCCGGCCGCCGTCGTCGTCCTCGCTGTCGTCACCGCGAACGTCGTTACGGCTGTCGGTGCGGACGTTGCCGTCACCCCGGCCGCCACGCTCGGCACGGTCACCACGCTCGGCACGGTCACCACGCTCGGCACGGTCACCACGCTCG
>NZ_JAATVW010000030.1 GCF_011947225.1 Planosporangium flavigriseum
CGTCACCGTCTGCTACTACGGCGGCAAGGACCGAATCCAGGCCTCGGCCAAGGTCACCGGCGACAGCGCCGACCGGCTAAACAAATTGATCGAGACAGCCCCGGCCGGCCGTAACCCGGTCCGCCCACCCCAGAGCTGCGACGCGAGCACCGACACGCCCCATCCGGACGCGGTCCTCCTGACCGGCAACCGCACCGTCCGCGTCCGGTTCAGCACGTGCACCGGCCGCGGCATGGACGACGGCGCCAGGACCGCTCAGACGACCCGCAGCATCGTCCAGGCGATCATGGCGCCGATCCACACCGGCTACAGCGTCAGCGGCGACCTACCCGCATAAAGCAACGGTGCCACCAGCTCGCGCAGCAGGTCGATCCCGTGCTCGGTCAGCACCGACTCCGGGTGGAACTGGACGCCCGCGAACGTCGGGCCGCGCAGCGCGTGGACCTCTCCGGAGTGCTGGTCCCGGCTCACCTCAACGCCCTCGAAAGCCGAGGAGCAGACGGCCGTGTACGTCGAATAGAAACCCACCCGCTCCGCCCGGCCGAAGAAGTCGATCTCGCGCTGCATGCCCTGATAGGGGCTGTCCTTGCGGTGCAGCGGTAGGCCGAGGGCGCCCGCCAGCACCTGATGGCCGAGGCAGATCGCCAGCATCGGCTGCCGCGCTGCCAGCAGATCGCGCACGAGCCGGTCCAACGCAAAAATCTTGGGATCGGCGAGATCACCCGGATCTCCCGGCCCCGGTCCGACCACGACCAGGTCAAACCCCTCACGATCAAAATCTTCACGGTACGAGCGGAGCGTCACCCCGAACCCCAGCGCGCGCAGTTGGTGGGCGAGCATGCCGGTGAACGTGTCCTCGGCGTCCACGACGAGCACCCGACGGCCGTCGAAGACCGGCGAAGCGACCCGTTCCTCAAGCCAAAATGAAGCCAGCGTGTCGTTGCGGCGCGCCAGCCCCGCCTGTACCTGATCATCAGCAACCAGGACGGCAGGAGCCGAAGCATCGCCACTCCCCCGCAGCCCGAGCGCGGCCATGACCCCGGCGGCCTTGGCATAGGTCTCGGCGACCTCGTGCTCCGGTGTCGAGTGCCGGACCAGCGTCGCCCCGACCGGCACCCGCAGCTCACCCTCGGCGGAAAAGACCGCGGTACGGATCAGGATCGGTGCGTCGAGCGTCTGCCTACCGAGAGTGTCCCGGCCGATCAGAGCGAGAACTCCGCCGTAGTACCCACGCCCACGCTGCTCGTGGCGGGCCACCACCCGGCATGCGTTCTCGATCGGGCTGCCGACGACGGTCGGCGCGAACATCGTCTCCCGCAGCACCTCACGCGCGTCCTTCGAGCCGCGCCCGACCAGCAGGTACTCGGTGTGCGTCAAGTGGGCCATCTGCTTGAGGTACGGACCGACGACCTGGCCACCCCGATCCGCGACGGTCGCCATCATTTTGAGCTCCTCGTCGAGCACCATGTACAACTCGTCGGTCTCCTTGCGGTCGGCGAGAAACGCCAGGAGCTCGTCACGGTCCGGACCGCCCGCGGGGTGGCGGTAGGTGCCGCTGATCGGGTTCATCATGACCAGGCCGTCGTCGACGCTGACGTGCCGTTCGGGGGTGGCACCGACGAACGTCAGCGAACCGGTGTGCACCAGGAAGGTCCAGTACGCTCCGCGCTCGTCGCGCAGCAATCGGGCGAACGCGGCCAGGGCGGCGGCAAGCGGGTCTCCGTCGACGGACGCCTCGAAGACCCGGTGGATGACGAAGTTGGAGCCCTCGCCGCGGCCGATCTCGTCTCGGAGCACGTCTTCGACGATCCGCGCATACGAAGCGTCATCCACGTCGAAGGCACCGCCACGGACCCGCGGCGGCGAAGACGGCAGCCCCGCCAGCACCTCGTCGACCGGCGCCTCGGCATAACCGCCGATCGGCAGGTACAGCAGCGCAGCGCCGTCGTCGACGGCCTCGAAGCCGCGCTCGCGCACCTGCCGATAAGGCACAAGCGCGAGGACGTCCGGACCGGCCGAAGCGTCGTCGCGCAGGGGCAGTTCGGCGAGGGACGAGGCCGTCTCGACCGTACCCGTCAGGATCTCGACATGGTCGCGGCCCTCGCGACGCAGCAGCGCGAACGGGCCCTCGGGGATCTCCACTGGGTTTCCTCTCGGTCTGGCCGCCTGCACGAGGCGGAAAGACCGCGGAAACGCCGACGGCCGCCTCGAAAGGCGGCCGCGGATGGTCAGGTCACGCGCGGGTAAGGATGGCCGCCGGTCAGGCGGGCCACCAGAAGTTCAAACGCGCGGACATGATCAACAGTGTATCAGCCCCGGCTGCGCCCGTTCTTCTTCCGGGGACGTACCGACACGTGGATCGGCGAACCGGCGAAGTCGAACTCCTCGCGCAGCTTGCGCTCCACGAAGCGCACGTAGCCGGGATCGAGCGGCCCGGTGGTGAACAGCACGAATCGCGGCGGACACGTGCCCGCCTGGGTGGCGAACAGGATGCGGGGCGCCCGACCACCGCGTACCGGGTGCGGGGTGGCCTGTACGAGCGCGGTGAGGAACTGGTTGAGCCGGCCGGTCGGCACCCGCCGAGACCAGTTCTCCAGCGCCGTCCGAAGGGCCGGGGCGAGCTTGTCGACCGCCCGGCCGGTCATGGCCGACACGTTGAGGCGCAGCGCCCACGGCACGCGCCGCAGGTCCCGCTCGATCTCGCGGGACAGCTGGTGCCGGCGGTCCTCGTCGACGAGGTCCCACTTGTTGAACGCGATGATCAGCGCCCGGCCGGCCTCGGCGACCATGGTGATGATGCGCTGGTCCTGCTCGCTGATCGGCTCGTGGGCGTCCAGCAGCACGATGGCCACCTCGGCCGCCTCGATCGCGGCGGCGGTGCGCAGGCTGGCGTAGTACTCGGTACCGCTGGCAAAACCGACGCGCTTGCGCAGGCCCGCGGTGTCGACGAAGTTCCAGACCTCGCCACCGACGCTGACCAGGCTGTCGACCGGGTCGACCGTGGTGCCGGCGATCGCGTCAACGACCGCCCGCTCCTCCTTGGCAAGCCGGTTCAGCAGGCTGGACTTGCCGACGTTGGGGCGGCCCACGAGCGCGACGCGGTGGGGGCCGCGCGGCCGGGCCACGCCGGTGGGCTCCTCGGGTATCGCGGCGAGGACGGCGTCGAGCAGGTCACCCGAGCCGCGTCCGTGCAGCGCCGACACCGGGTGCGGCTCGCCGAGGCCCAGCGACCACAGGTGGGCGGACTCGGCCTCCTGCCGGGCGTTGTCGACCTTGTTGGCTACGAGTACCACCGGCTTGCCGCCGCGGCGCAGCATGCGCACGGCCGCCTCGTCGTCGTCGGTCGCGCCGACCCTCGCGTCGACCACGAACAGCACCACGTCGGCCGTCAGCACGGCGGCCTCGGCCTGGGCGGCGATCGCCTTGGCCCGGTCGCGCGCGTCGCGCTCCCAGCCGCCGGTGTCGACGATCGTGAACTTGCGCCCGGACCACAGCGCGTCGTAGGCGACCCGGTCGCGGGTCACGCCGGGTACGTCCTCGACGACCGCCTGCCGGCGGCCGATGATCCGGTTGACCAGGGTGGACTTGCCGACGTTCGGCCGTCCGACGACCGCCACGACCGGCACCGGCCCCTCGTCGACCTCTTCGATGTCGCCCTCGGCGGCCTCGGCCTCCTCGAAGTCGGCTTCGTCGAACTCCTGGAAGTCCGCTTCGTCAAAGTCTTCCTCGTGGAAGTCGACCTGATCCAGCTCGGTCCGGTCCGATTCGTTCATAGTCACTGTCGCGTCGCCCCGTCCACCAGTGCCTTCAAATGCGCCACGACTTCGTCGATACCCAGCTCGGTGCTGTCGAGCACCACCGCGTCGTCGGCCTGGCGCAGGGGATCAGCCGCCCGACTGGAGTCGAACGTGTCGCGGCGGGCCAGATCCGCCACGGTCGCCGCGAGGTCGGCCGCGTTCTCGGCGCTGCGCCGGCGGCCCCGCTCATCCTCCGACGCGGTCAGGTACACCTTCAGGTCGGCGTCGGGCGCGACGACGGTGCCGATATCACGGCCCTCAACGATGATGCGCGGCTCGGCGGCGATGATCTGGCGCTGCTGGGCGACCAGCCGCGCGCGGACGGCGGGTACCGCCGCGACCGGCGACACGGCCGCGGTCACCTCAGGCCCGCGGATCGGACCGTCGACCGGGGTGTCGTCCACGCTGATGTGCGGATCCCGCGGATCGGTGTTGATGGTGAGGACCACGTTGTCGGCGATCTTGGCGACCGCTTCGGCATCGGCCGGGTCGATCCCGTCCCGCAGGACCGCCCAGGTCACCGCCCGGTACATCGCCCCGGTATCCAGGTAGCGCGCGTCCAGCGCGACGGCGAGACGACGCGAGACGGTGGACTTGCCGGACCCCGAGGGCCCGTCCACGGCCACCACGCAACGCTGTTCGCTCACTCTGCCTGCCTCCGATGCGCTTCCACGACCCCCTCAATAATGCCGGGCGTTACCTCACGGCTTCCCGCCGGCTACCCTTCCACGGCCTTGAACAGGGCGGCGACCTCCGCATTGGTCAACCGGCGGGTACGTCCGGGCTTGAGATCGCCGAGCCGGATCGGCCCGATCGCGGTACGGAT
The DNA here is from genome assembly GCF_011947225.1 of Planosporangium flavigriseum. Taxonomy (GTDB): domain Bacteria; phylum Actinomycetota; class Actinomycetes; order Mycobacteriales; family Micromonosporaceae; genus Planosporangium; species Planosporangium flavigriseum. Next base: position 4,624 of record NZ_JAATVW010000030.1, read on the forward strand.
GAGGCGGTTGACCGGGTGGCCGACCTCCTCGAACATGCGCCGGACGATGTGCTTGCGGCCCTCGTGAATGACGACCTCGACCAGGGCGGTGCGCTGGTGGGCGTCCACCAGCTTGAACTGATCGACCCGGGCTGGCCCGTCCTCCAGCTCCACGCCGGCCAGCAACTGACGCCCGACCGCGCGCGGCACCGGGCCCGCCACCTCGGCACGGTAGGTCTTGGCCACCTCGTACGAGGGGTGCATGAGCCGGTGCGCGAGGGTGCCGTCGTTGGTGAGCAGCAGCAGCCCCTCACTGTCGGCGTCCAGCCGACCGACGTGGTAGACCCGCTGGTCGACGTTGCCGACGTAGTCGGCGAGGGCCTCCCGGCCACGCTCGTCGGCCATCGTCGACACCACGCCGCGCGGCTTGTTCATGGCGATGTACACGAGCTTCTGGTTCGTGACCACCCGCTCGCCGTCGACGTGGATCGCGTCGGTCTCGGGGTCGGCCTTGTCCCCCAAGGTCGCGCGCTTGCCGTTGACGGTGACCCGACCGGCCGCGATCAGCTCCTCGGAGGCCCGGCGCGAGCCGACCCCGGCAGCGGCGAGGACCTTTTGCAACCGTTGGGTGTTCTCTGACTCAACCCTGGGCATTTGCTATCTCATCCACATCATCGGGTAGGAACGGGGCCAGCGGCGGCAACTCGTCGATGCTGTTGATGCCCAGTTTTTCCATGAACAGTGCTGTTGTGCGATACAGGAAGGCACCGCTTTCGGGCTCGCTGCCGCAGTCCTCGACCAGGCCGCGGGCCAGCAGGGTACGCACGACGCCGTCGCAGTTGACGCCACGGATCACCGAGATCCGGGACCGGGTGACGGGCTGCTTGTACGCGATGACGGCGAGGGTTTCCAGTGCCGCCTGCGTCAGTCGTACCTGCTGCCCGTCGAGGACGAAGCGCTCCACGTACGCGGCGTAGTCGGCCCGGGTGTACAACCGCCAGCCACCCGCGGCGCGCCGCAGCTCGAACCCACGACGCTGTTCGGTGTACTCGCCGACGAGGTCGACGAGTACGGCCAGGATGCGGTCGGTGGGCTGGTCGAGCACCTCCGCGAGGGTCATCTCGGACACCGGCTCGTCGATGACCAGGAGGATCGCCTCGACCGCGCCGCGCAGCTCAACCGGGTCCTCGAAGCGGATCGCAGCGGGCGGTTCAGGCTCAGCGGCCGGCTCAGGCTCAGGCTCAGCGGCCGGCTCAGGCTCAGCGGCCGGCTCAGGCTCGGCCTCTGCAACCGGTTCAGCCTCCGCCGCAGGCTCAGCCTCGACCGACTCGACCTCGGCAACGGGCTCAGGATCAGATACCGGAGCGGGCGCGGGCGGACGTTCCCACGGCGGAATCCACGTCGCCGCCTGGTCCGCGAGCGACCGGGCAGCCGCGTCATCGCCGCTCACTGCGCCTCCTCCTCAACACTCTTAGTCTCGTCCTCGCCGTACTCGTCGATGTCGAGACCACCGCCGGCGTCGTCCCTGCCGGTCCACCGCACGTTCAGCTCGCCGAGCGCCTGCACCTGGTCGAAGCCGACCAGGCCTTCCCGGTACAGCTCCAGTAGCGCCAGGAACCGCGCCACGACCTCCAGGGTGCTGTCACAGTCGACGCACAGCGTACGGAAGGAGGCCACACGGAGCCGAATCAGCTGCTCACGGATCTTTTCAGCGTGCTCACGAACGCTGACGCGCACCATGTGGATGTGCTCGATCGACACCACCGGCGGCACCTTGGGGGCGAACGCCTTCATCGCGAGCGCGGCGAGGCGCTCCGGCCCGATGCCCAGGACCATGTCGGGCAGCGCCTCGGCGTAGCGCGGTTCGAGCTGGACCTGGCGGGGCCACCGGCGGGACGCGACCGCCTCCATCCCGGAGATCGCGGCGGCGGCCTCCTTGAACGCCTTGTACTGCAGGAGCCGCGCGAACAGCAGGTCGCGCGCCTCCAGCAGGGCCAGATCCTCCTCGTCCTCGACCGCGGCCGCGGGTAGCAGCCGGGCCGCCTTCAGGTCGAGGAGCGTCGCCGCGATGACGAGGAACTCGCTGGCCTCGTCGAGGTCCCAGTCGTCGCCCATGGCGCGGATGTACGCGATGAACTCGTCGGTGACCTGATGCAGCGCTACCTCGGTGACGTCGAGCTTGTGCTTGCCGATGAGCTGCAGCAGCAGGTCGAACGGGCCGGTGAAGTTGGCCAGCCGGACGGTGAAGCCGGCCGGGGCGTCGTCAGCAGCCGGGGTGCCGTCGACACCCGCGGCAGCCTCGTCGACGAGCCCGGACGCCCCGTCAACAGGCGCCGGCACCTCATCGACAGGCACGGTCGTCTCGTCGACAGGCGCGGTCACCCGAAGACCGTAGCTCACGACCCCATGCTCACCGGCGAGGCACCGATGAAATAGGACGAAATCACAGGCGCGGCGGCCTTACCTGTCGTCCCGCTCGGCCTGCGCCGCGATGACCTCCCGGGCGAGTTGCCGGTAGTTGCGCGCACCGGACGAGGCCGGGTCGAGCGTGGTGATCGGGGTGCCGGCCACGGTGGACTCCGGGAACTTCACGGTCTTGGTGACCACCGTCTGGTACACCTTGTCGCCGAACGCCTCGACCACCCGCTGGAGCACCTGGCGGCAGTGGGTCGTCCGGCTGTCGTACATCGTGGCGAGAATGCCCTCGAGGTCGAGGTCGAAGTTGAGCCGTTCGCGCACCTTGTCGATGGTGTCCAGCAGCAACGCCACCCCGCGGAGGCTGAAGAACTCGCACTCGAGCGGGATCAGCACCCCGTGGGCGACGGTCAGCGCGTTGATCGCAAGCAGGCCCAGCGACGGCTGGCAGTCGATGAGGATGAAGTCGTAGTCGCGCAGCACCGGCCGGAGCGCCCGCGCGAGGGCCATCTCCCGGGCCACCTCGTTGACGAGCTGGATCTCGGCGGCGGAGAGGTCGATGTTGGCCGGCAGCAGGTGCAGACCGGCCACGTCGGTCTTGATGCGGATGTCCTCGATGCCGACCTCGGGGTCCATCAGCAGGTTGTAGACCGACAGCTCCAGCTCATGCGGGTTGACGCCGAGCCCGACCGAGAGCGCGCCCTGCGGGTCGAAGTCGACCAGCAGCACCCGCCGGCCGTACTCGGCGAGAGCCGCGCCCAGGTTGATCGTGGTGGTCGTCTTGCCGACGCCGCCCTTCTGGTTGGCCATCGCGATGATGCGCGCCGGGCCGTGCCGGTCGATCGGGAACGGATCCGGGATGGGCCGCCGCGTGGTGTACGCCGTCGGATCGGCGGGACCGAGATGCGCGCCGAGATCCATGGCGGACTGCTGCTCCGCCCGAAGCACAGAGGTCCACGCCTCTGCCTGCTGCTCGCCAATGCCCATCTACTTCCCGCCCCCTCCCGGTGGCACACACCCGCCGCCCGGGTCCGCACCGGTTCGCCGACTCCAGGCACGCGCGGAAATGGCCGTCGCCCGACTGTACGCCACGACCAACCTAAATCTCCTTACAGGACACGGCGTGTCGTTACCGCGACAAGCCAAATACTGCCTGTGAACGGCAGGTAGACAGCCGATCCCGCACGAACGATGTACCCGAAAAGGGGCAATATGTCAGCCACGAGCGCGTGGGTGGGCCGTCGCGTACACCTCGCGCAGCCGCTCCACCGTTACCAGCGTGTACACCTGCGTTGTCGTCACCGAGGCGTGCCCTAGCAGCTCCTGGACCACCCGGATGTCCGCGCCGCCGTCGAGCAGGTGGGTGGCGTAAGAGTGGCGCAGCGTGTGCGGCGACACCCCGCGGTCGCCGTCGACCGGCAGCCCGGCGGCGACAGCGGCCTGGCGCAGGATCGTCCACGCGCTCTGCCTGGACAGCCGTCCACCCCGGGCGTTCACGAACACCGCAGGGCTCCCCCGCCCGGCGGCGAGCAGCCCCGGCCGCGCCCGGACGAGGTAGGCCTCGAGGGCCTCGCGGGCGTACCCGCCGACCGGAACCAGGCGCTGCTTGCCACCCTTGCCGTGCAGCAGCACCGTGCCCTCGCGGAGGTCCAGGTCGTCGACGGCACAGCCGACGGCCTCCGAGATGCGCGCGCCGGTGGAGTAAAGAAACTCCAGCAGCGCCCGGTTACGCAGGGCTAGGGGTTCGTCGAGGCCGGCGCCGGCGGCGGCCAGCAACTGCTCGATCTGCGTGACATCGAGGGCCTTGGGCAGCCGCTTCGGCAGCGTCGGCGGCTTGACCTCCCGCGCCGGGTCATGCGTGGTCAACCCCTCCCGGACGGCGAACCGGTGCAGCCCACGGACCGCACTGGCGGCGCGCGCCGCGGACGCCGCCGACAGCGGCGGATGGTCGTCGCTACCGGTGCGCAGCGTGGCCAGGTGCCCGGCGATCTCCGAGGGCCCGACCGCGGCGAGGTCGGACACCCCCGCCGCGGTGAGCACCTCCAGGTAGCGATCAAGATCACGACGGTACGAGCTGAGCGTGTTCGCGGCCAGCCCCCGCTCGACCGTCAGGTGATCAAGATAGGTTCGCAGTACCCGCCGGAGAGCCGGTCCGGGTTCGTTGTTCGGCGCCGGGCTGTTCAGGCGAGCACCTCGGCGACCGGCAGGTGGCTCAAGCCGTGGACGTCGGCCACCGGGCCGTACGTGACCTGGCCGGCATGCGTGTTCAGCCCCGCTGCCAGGGCCGGGTCGACGCGCAGCGCGTCCCGCCAGCCGCGGTTGGCCAGCTCCACCGCGTACGGGAGGGTGACGTTCGTCAGCGCGTACGTGGAGGTGTGCGGCACCGCGCCGGGCATGTTGGCCACGCAGTAGAAGACCGAGTTGTGCACCTGGTACACCGGGTCGGCGTGCGTGGTGGGGCGCGAGTCCTCGAAGCAGCCGCCCTGGTCGATGGCGATGTCGACCAGCACGCTGCCCGGCTTCATCCGCTTGACCAGGTCGTTGGAGACCAGCATGGGCGCCTTCGCGCCCGGCACCAGAACCGCGCCGATGACCAGGTCAGCGTCGATCACGGCCTTCTCGATCTCGTACGCGTTCGACGCGACCGTCTGCAGGTGGCCCCGGTAGATGGCGTCCGCGGCGCGCAGCCGGGAGATGTTCTTGTCCAGCAGCAACACCTCGGCCTGCATGCCCAGGGCGATTGAAGCGGCGTTCATGCCGGAGACCCCGGCGCCGATGACGGCGACCTTCGCCGCGTAGACACCGGACACGCCGCCCATCAGGACGCCACGGCCACCGCCCTGGCGCATCAGGTGGTACGCGCCGACCTGCGGCGCGAGCCGGCCGGCGACCTCCGACATCGGCGCGAGCAGCGGCAGCGACCGGTCCGGCAGCTCGACGGTCTCGTACGCGATGCCGGTGACGCCGCGGTCCAGCAGCGCGCGGGTGCAGTCAGCCGACGCGGCCAGGTGCAGGTACGTGAAGAGCACCTGCCCTTCCCGCATGCGGTGGTACTCCTCCGCGATCGGCTCCTTGACCTTGAGGACCAGCTCGGCGGTCCCCCACACGTCGTCGGCGTCCGCGAGGATGGTCGCGCCGGCAGCGCGGTACTCCTCGTCGGTGATGGACGACCCCAGCCCCGCTCCGGACTCGACGAAGACGTCGTGACCGTTTCGAACGAACTCGTTCACGCCCGACGGCGTTATCGCTACGCGGTACTCGTGGTTCTTGACCTCGCGCGGGATTCCGACCTTCACCGTGTGCGACCCCTCAATCGCTAGGTAGTGGCCCCGTTGCCACCTGCGAGGACGCGGAGCCTCGCCGACGGGAGTCTAGGTCTGAGATGCCGATGCGGCATGGATCACACTGGAAACCACTGGACCGCATGGTTAACAGCATGTCACCCAGGAGGCGCCACTTCCCTCCTCGGTAGCGGCGTGTCCACCGGACGGAGCGTCGACCAGCCGCAGTCCCGGGCGCGGGCCGCCGCCAGCAGGCCCACCAGGCACGCCGCGTTGACGATCTCGCCACGCAGCGCCATCGCCACCGCCTCGTCAAGGTCGACGCGGCGCACGATCATGCCGGCCTCCTCGTCCCGCCGCTCGTGGCGACGCTCGGACGGCACCGGGCTCAGGTCGCGGGCCAGGAACAGCCGGATGAGCTCGTTCGAGCAGCCCGGCGACGGGTACGCGTCGACCAGCACGTCGAGCCGGCCGGCGGTGAGGTCGGCCTCCTCCTCCAGCTCGCGCAGCGCGGCCCGGTCGAGCGCCTCGCCGTCGACGTCCATGATCCCGGCCGGCAGCTCCCACAGGTGCTGGCCGGCCGGGTGGCGGTACTGGCAGACCAGCACCACCCGGCCGTCCTCATCGAGCGCGACCACCCCGACCGAACCGATGTGGACCATGTAATCGCGCTTGGCGACGTTCCCGTCCGGCATCCGCACCTCGTCGGTGACGACGCGGAACATCGGGCCGGCGAAGTGCTCCGTACGCGAAACGACCTGGTACCGCTCGGTCTCGGCAGCCGCGCAGTCACTCATGACCGGACCGACGCCCGGGACGCTCCGTTGCGGGACGTGGCCGCCTTGGCCGCCTTCTTGGTGCGCTTCTTGGCGACCTCACCGTCGGCGACCTGCGCCGACGCGGCCTCGGCAGCGGCGGCCTCGGCGGCGGTCTCCTCGGCTGCGGTCTCCTCGGCTGCCTCGGGCAACGCGACCGGCAGCCGGTCGGCGTCGTTGTACTCGATGGCGGCGCCGATGAACGCGGCGAACAGCGGGTGCGCCTTGGTGGGCCGGCTCTTGAGCTCCGGGTGCGCCTGGGTGCCCACGAAGAACGGGTGCAGGTCGCGGTCGAGCTCGACGAACTCGACCAACCGCCCGTCCGGCGAGGTGCCCGACACGACCAGGCCGGCGTCGGCCATCGCGTCCCGGTAGGCATTGTTGACCTCGTAGCGGTGGCGGTGGCGCTCGGAGATCACGGTCTCGCCGTACGCCTCGGCCACGATCGAACCCGGCAACAGGTGCGCGTCGTACGCGCCGAGCCGCATCGTGCCGCCCAGGTCGCCCTTGCCGGCCACGATGTCCTCCTGGTCGGCCATGGTCGAGATCACCGGGTTGGGGGTGTTCTCGTCGAACTCCAGCGAGTTCGCGTCGGCGATACCGGCGGTGTGGCGCAGCGTCTCGATGGCCATGCACTGCAGGCCCAGGCACAGGCCGAGGGTCGGGATGCGGTTCTCCCGGGCGTACCGGATCGCGCCGAGCTTGCCCTCGATACCCCGTACGCCGAAGCCGCCGGGGACGAGCACGCCGTCGACGCCGGCGAGCTCCTTCGCGGCGCCGGCCGGGTCGGTGCAGTCGTCGCTGGGCACCCACCGGATGTCGACGCGGGCGCGGTGGGCGAAGCCGGCCGCGCGGACCGCCTCGGTGACCGACAGGTACGCGTCCGGCAGGTCGATGTACTTGCCGACGAGGGCGACGGTGACGGTCTGCCGCGGGTGGCGAACCCGGTCGAGCAGGTCGTCCCAGCGCTTCCAGTCGACGTCGCGGAACGACAGGTTGAGCCGGCGCACCACGTACGCGTCGAGCCCTTCGCGGTGCAGCACCTTCGGGATCTCGTAGATGCTCGGCGCGTCCGGCGCGCTGACGACGGCCTCGCGGTCGACGTCGCAGTACAGCGCGAGCTTCTCCTTGAGCTTCTGCGGGATCTCCCGGTCGGAGCGGCAGACGATCGCGTCCGGCTGAATACCGATGTTGCGCAGCTCGGCCACCGAGTGCTGGGTCGGCTTGGTCTTGAGCTCGCCGCTCGGGGCGAGGTACGGCACCAGCGACACGTGCAGGTAGAAGACGTTGTCCCGGCCGATGTCGTGGCGCACCTGCCGGATGGCCTCCAGGAACGGCAGCGACTCGATGTCGCCGACGGTGCCACCCACCTCGGTGATCACCACGTCCGGTTTGCGGCCGTCCGGACCGGGCTCGGCCATCGCCAGGATCCGGTCCTTGATCTCGTTGGTGATGTGCGGGATGACCTGGACGGTGTCGCCGAGGTACTCCCCGCGCCGCTCCTTGGCGATCACCGCCGAGTAGATCTGGCCGGTGGTGACGTTGGCCTTCTGCGACAGCTCACGGTCGAGGAAGCGCTCGTAGTGGCCGACGTCGAGGTCGGTCTCGGCCCCGTCCTCGGTGACGAACACCTCGCCGTGCTGGAACGGGTTCATCGTTCCGGGGTCGACGTTGAGGTACGGGTCGAGCTTCTGCATGACCACGCGGAGGCCGCGGGCAGTGAGCAGGTTACCCAGGCTCGAGGCGGTCAGCCCCTTGCCGAGAGAGGAGGCGACGCCCCCCGTGACGAAGATGTGCTTGGTCGTCCTAGCCGAAGGGGCCAAAGCCTGCTCCCGTGGTCGTTGCGAGGTCTCTCGTCTAACGGTGTGGGCAAGCGTGCGACGCCCGATCCACGGGACTCCACAGTAACACCAGCATCGAGGTGGATCGGCCGCGCCCGTCGGCGCGTCCAAGATCCACCCGTACGTGTGGCGCCGCTGAGCTGGATCGTCACCCCGTGCGGCCGCTCGGCGACGGAGAAAACTGTCCGATCTACCGACACCCGGCGGCGAAGTACCTTGGTGTGGAAGGTCACGGCATGGACGTATTCGTCGCAGTTCTCGTCGGCCTACTCGGCCTGATCATCGTCACCGTGACGATGGTGTCGGCCGCGCAGACCTTCGTGGTCCCCCGCGGCACGCCGATGCTCATCACCCGCTGGACCTTCCTCGGCATGCAGGCCATCTTCCACCTGCTCACCGGCCGCGCCCACGGCTACCGCAGCCGCGACCGGGTGATGGCCATGTTCGGCCCGTTCAGCCTGCTGGCCCTGCCCCTGGTCTGGCTGGCGCTGGTCGTCGTCGGCTTCGCCGCCATCTACTGGTCGCTCGGGGTACACCCCTGGCAGGACGCTCTGCTGGCGAGCGGGTCGTCGCTGTTCACGCTCGGTTTCCGGGGGCCCACCGGCGTCCTCACCGGCGTGATCGAGATGGTCGAGGCGGCCTTCGGGCTCGGCCTCGTCGCGCTGCTGATCAGTTATCTGCCGACGATCTACGCAACCTACTCGCGCCGCGAACTGCTGGTGACCGCGCTGGAGACCGAAGCCGGCGACCCACCCTCAGCGGCGGAGCTGCTGGACCGGCTGCTGCGCATCAAAGGCCTACCGCTGCTGGAGACGTACTGGGCCGACTGGACAAAGTGGTTCAACGAGATCGAGGAGACCCACGCCACCACACCCATGCTGGTGTTCTTCCGGTCCCCCTCGCCCGACCGCAGCTGGGTCACCGCAGCCGGCGCCGTCCTGGACTCCGCGGCCCTGGTCGTCTCCACCTTCGACCCGGAGGAGCACATCGGCCACTGCAACGCCGAGATCTGCCTCCGCGCCGGCTACCTCGCGCTGCGCCGCACCGGCGACTACTTCGCCATGCCCTACAAGGCCAATGCGCAGCCGGGCGACGGGATCGCGGTGAGCCGGCAGGAGTACGACGAGGTGTGCGATCGGCTGGTCGATGCCGGAGCCAAACTGCGAGACGACCGCGACGAGGCGTGGCGGGACTTCATCGGCTGGCGGGTCACCTACGAGTCGACCCTGCTGCGATTCGCGTCGCTGTGCATGGCGCCCACCGCGCCGTGGTCGAGCGACCGGCCCATCGAGTTCCACCGCCTGCCGATCACCAGGCACCGCGACCATCGCCTGATCCGCGATCGCCGAGAGTCTGGGGCGAGGTGACGCCCCAGACTCTCGGCGATCATCAGGAGAACTGAACCGGTAGCTCCAGCAGGCCCCGGAACGGCGACGCCGCCGGCAGCCGGCGCAGCTGCTCGACCGGCACCGCGAGCCGCGGGTCCGGCAATCGGCGCAGCAGTGCCCCGATGCCGATCTGAGCCTCCATCCTCGCCAGCGAGACCCCGAGGCAGTAGTGGACACCGTGACCGAAGCCGATGTGCGGGCCACGGTCGCGGCAGAGGTCCAGCCGGTCCGGGTCGGCGAAGTGCTCCGGGTCGTGGTTCGCCGAGTTGATCACCACGCCGACGATCGACCCGCGCGGGATGCGTACGCCCTGGTACTCGATGTCCTCGGTGGCGATCCTGGGGCTGGCCACCGGCAACGGGCCGTCGAACCGGAGAAGCTCCTCGATCGCCTGGGGCAGCAGATCCGGCTTGGCGCGCAGAAGTTCGAGCTGGTCAGGGTTGGTCAGCAGGGCCACCGTCGCATTGCCGAGGAAGTCCGCGGTGGTCTGGTGTCCCGCGAACAGCAGCAGGAACGTGGTGGTGACGAGTTCCGACTCGGCCAGCGTCCCGTCGTGGTCGCAGGCCTCGATCAGCGCGCTGATCATGTCGTCGGCGGGATTCCCGCGTTTGGCCTGCACGAGGTCGGCAAGGTAATGGTTCAGCCGTAGCTGGGCCTCCTGCACGGCCGCCCGCTCCTGCTCCGGAGGTCGACGGGACGACCCGGACGTCCTGATCACCTGGGTCCAGTCGAGGACCCGATCGTGGTCGGTCGCCGGGATCCCGAGCAGGTCGGAGATCACCATCATCGGTAGCGGGATCGCGAAGTCGCGCATCAGATCGGCCTGGCCCTGCGGGACGATCTTGTCGAGCAGGTCGTCCACGATCTCCGCCACGCGCGGCCGCAACGCCTCGATCCGGCGGGGCGCGAACGCCTGCGACACGACCCGGCGCAGCCTGGTGTGCTCCGGCGGGTCGGAGTTGAGCATGTTCTTGTTCAGCCCCTCCGAGTTCGGCCCGAAGATTCGCAGGTAGTGCTGGCCGGGGCCGTAGAGGTCCTTGGACAGCCGGGGGTCGGTCAGCGCGGCCTTGGCGTCGTCCAGCCTGGTGATCAGGTACTGGTCGAACCGCAGCGAGCTGACCGGGCACACCGGAGCGTCCGTCCGCAGGCGCGCGAAGGTGGGATAGGGATCGGCGACGAACTCGTCGGTGTAGAGCTCCGACGCGGGTACGGCGCGGTCGGTCATCTCGACTCCTCGGGCTCGCTCCGCACGCTGTGCAGGACCTGGTACGTGTGCCGTTGCGCGGACTCGCGCAGGTCACGGATCACCCGCATCAGATCGTCGCGGTGCCCGCTGTGGCCGAAGGCGTCCAGCCGCTCGCGGTCCGCCCAGTCGCTGATTATCAGGTAGCTGCGCGGGTCGTCGGCGTCGCGGACCAGGTCCTGGCGCAGGCAGCCGTCCAGCGTGCGGATCTTCTCCGCCGCCGACAGCCACTCCGATTCGAACCGTTGCTCGCAGCCCTCCCTGGCGCGCATCGCGAGCACCGTGCGGACCCTCGTCACTTCGCACCTCCGAACACCAGCTGAAGGTTCTTGCGCAGCGCGTCGGCGTCGAGTGGCTGGCTTCGGAAACCGACATGCCCGTCCGGGCGGATCAGGTACAGGGCGGTGCCGGTGACGCCGTAGGCGGCGCGGAACTCGCCCGCGGTGTCGCGTACAACGGGCGGGTTGAGCATCGCCGGCACGCTGGCGTCCGGGCTGGCCAACAGGTACGCGTCGAGCTCCCCGGACGCCAGCTCGCGGACCTCGGCGCACACCTTCTCCACCGCGGCCACCGCCGCCTCGTCGGCCGAGCCGTCCGCGTAGAGCAGCAGCGTGTGCCGCGTCCCGCAGGTCAGGTCACGCAGTCGCAGCGGATGTCCGACGCCCCGCCGGTGCAGGCCGCCAGCGTCGGGGGCGCGGTCGCCGGGCTTGGGGGCGTCGGCGGCCAGGGCATCGGGAGGGGAGACGGACTCGCCGACGAGCGGACTGTCCGAGTAGCTGAGCAGCATGGACATCTCCTGCAGGAACTGGCGCTTCAGGTCCTCGCGGTCCAGCTCGTCGGTGAAGGCCATCCGCACCGCACGCCCGACGATCTCCTCGCCTTCCGGGCGCCGTTCGGCCTCGTAGCTGTCGAGCAGCCCGGGCGCGGCGATTCCCCGTACTGCGAGGGCCAGCTTCCACGCCAGGTTCCAGGAATCCTGGATCCCGGTGTTCATGCCCTGGCCGCCCGCGGGTGGGTGCAGGTGCGCCGCGTCGCCGGCGACGAACACCCGGCCGTCGCGGTACCGGTCCACGATCCCGTGGCTGATCCGGAACACCGACGACCAGCGCAGGTTCGACGCGCGCGTGCCGGGCGGGGCCAGCTGGTCCAGCGCGGCCTGGACGTCGGCCAGGGTCGGTGCGGCGAGCTCCTCGCTGAACCCGGGCGGGGCCTCCGCCCCGCCGGTCTGCGCGAAGAACCTGGGCGGCGCCAGCGTCGCGATCCGGTACCGGGACTCACCGCGCAGCGGTACGCACACCAGCATGCCGTCCATCCGGCCGTCGGTGGAGTGCATGAACCGCAGCAGATGGCCCTCCGGCATGTCCCAGTCCACGTCCACGTCGCCGAGCATGAACAACTGCGGGAACCGGCCCAGCCCGCCAAGGAACGTCAATCCGAGCAGCTCGCGGACCTTGCTGTGCGCGCCGTCGCAGCCGACCAGGTACTTCGCGCGTACCGTCTCGCCGCCGCCGCCGGCCGCGCGCGCGAGCGTGGCCAGCACGCCGTCGTCGTCCTGGATGAACGTGACCAGCTCGACCCCTCGCTGCGGGCGCACGCCGAGCGTGGCCAGCCGCTCGGTGAGGATGCGCTCGGTCTCGTACTGGGGCAGGCCGAGGTGCGCGTACGGCAGCTCGGGCAGCTCCCAGCTCATCCGGTGGGTCTGGACACCGTTGACGAACACCATGTTGCCGGTCAGCCAGATCCCGGCATCCATGGCGTCCCGGACGATGCCCTGCTCCGCCCAGATCTCCATGGTGCGGCAGTGAATTCCGATCGCCTTGTCGGCCTGGCCGGGTGGGGTGGTCAGCTTCTCGATCACCCGGCACTCGATGCCGCGCCGGGCCAGCTCGACGGCGGCAGTCAGCCCGGTGGGCCCCGCGCCGACGATGAGTACATCCGTTGTCGTGTGCACGTCGATCTCCCTGCCCGTACTGGCTTCTCGTGTGGGATGGGTCGCGAGGTGGAAGAGGCGGCGCCGGAAGTCTGTGCGGAGGAAGGACGCGATCGGCCCGGCCTCCTCCTGCGCATGCGCCGGGTTGTCGATCCAGCGGAAGAACTCCGCTTCGCCGCGCCATTCGGCGAAGATGTGGAAGATGTCCGAACCGGGCTCGTGCAGCAGGTCCTCGCGCAGGTATCCAGGCACCCCGGCCATCCGTGCCTTGACCTCGGCGTATCCGCGTGTGAACGCCGCCAGCCTGGCGGCCGGCACGGTGACCGAGACCTCTACGAAGATCCCCGGTGCCTCGTCGCCCGGGTCGCGCATCACCCGGTAGCTGTCCGGTGCGGGTTCCTCGCACAGCGGACGAACGGCAGCGGCGAAGCGGGCGGCGACCGGCCCGATCTCGTAGTCGCGCAGTGCCGAGTCGTCGGCCCACTCGGTGACGACGACGAACGAGCGCCCGTCGCCCGCGTCGCGGAGCAGTTGCCGCAGGAGGTTGCCGGCCAGCTCGCCGATCTGCTCGGCGACCGCGCGCCACGCGGACTCCACGGCGTGTTCGCACCCCGGGCGCGCGCGTAGCCGGCGCATCGTCCTGATCACGGCGTCTCCTCGGCCGGCTGCCCGCTGAGACGACCGCATCCAGCGCCTCGACCCGTCATCAGTCCGAGGCCCGCCAGCGGTAGAACTCCTTGGCCACCGCGTCCTGGTGGCTCTGCCACTGCGGGCTGTAGTGGCCGACGAACGGGCTGAGGTCCGCCATGAGCTGGGCGAAGGCGGGCTTCTCGTGGCTTCGCGTCCGGGCCTCGACGGACGGCAGCGCGCTGTACTCCAACAGGTGCAGATAGACGTCGTCGAGCGAGTACAACCAACGCCCTCGGACGCCCATCTCGCCCGGCAGCGGCCCGGCGTCGGACTCGGCGAAGAGGCGTGCGATGTCCGGCTCGGCGCCGGGCCGGAGGCGCTGGACGATGACGGCTTCTTCCGTCACGGCCGATTCCGGCTCCGTGGCCGGAACCCAGCTGTAGAACTCCTTGGCGACGGAGTCGGACGGGACCTTCCAGTCCTTCGGGTACGGCGTCACGTACGGCGCTATCTCTTCGGCGATCTGCTGGAACGCGGGCAATCCCCGGGGTCGCTCCAGCGTCTTCGGATCCACGTTGCGCTCGATCACGTGGATGTACAGGTCGTCCAGTGACAGCAGGGTGCGCCCGATCACGCCGAAATCCTGCGGTCGCGTCGCCCTGTCGTAACGGCCGAAGACTTCGGCGACCTTGTCCTCACTGCCCGGGACGATGTGACAGACGATCACGCTTCGGAAAGTCATGGCTACTCCTTGGGTGGCTGCTCGCTACGGCTGGATCACGTTCCGTCGTGGTGCGTTGCTGAGCCTGCATTGACCGCTGATCCACGATGTGGATCCCTCACGGCTCCCAGCGATAGAACTCGGAAGCCATGGCGTCCGCGGGGCTGCGCCAGGTCGCGGGGTCATACGCCTCGATGTACGCCGCGAGCTCCGCATTGATCTGCTGGAACAGGGCGTCGTCCCGCACCCGCTCGACCGCCGGGCCTACCGGCCTGTCGGCCTCGATGAGATGCATGTAGAGATCGTGAAACCGGAACAGAGTGCGCGATCGGACACCGATGAGGTGGGGCAGCTCGGTGCGGTCGGAGCGGGCGAAGACGTCCGCGACGGCCTGCTCGGCATCGGGCTTCATCCGGGCGACGATCAGGGTTCGGTGCATCTGACTTCCTCTCATGCCCATCGCGATATCCCTGGGGCGCCGTCACGAAGGCCCCAGGGGACAGCGTTCATACCGATCAGCCGCGCGGCGCCGAGGCGGACGCGCCCGTGTCCGCCTCGAGCTTTTCTTTGATCAACTTCAGCTGTACCGGGCTGTTCGCGTTGATGCGGGCGGTCATGCCGGCGTCGTCCACCGGCGCGTCCGGCCGCATGGCGAAGTCCTGGATCCAGCGCATCAGCACCCCGTCGTCGGTCTGCTCGTACGTCCAGCGGATCCGCATGTACTCGAAGGGGCCCGGTTCGACCCGGCGCGCCTCGACGGTGCGCGTGACCGGGTCCGCGATCCGCTCCGAGACCCACGACCACACGCGCTGCTGCTCGTCGGGGTACATGGTCAGCCGGAACCGGACCCGCGGGCCGTCCTCCTCCAGGACTTCGGCGGCGGCGTACTCGCTGAACAGGTCCGGCCAGGCCCGGATGTCGTTCGTACGCTGCCACACCAGCTCCATCGGAGCGGAGATCACGATGCTGTTCTCGGTGCGCCCCGGCATGTCAGGCCGCCGCGAGGAGTTGCTCGTTGACGGACCTGAGGAACGCGGCGATCGAGGTCGAGCCGGTGACCTCCGCCGTCAGCTTGACGTGGTAGCGGCGCTCGATCTCGGCGGTCAGACCGAGGACCGCCAGAGAATCAACACCGAGGCTCGCGAACTGGGCGTCCGGCGTGAGATCCGCGACCGGGATCTTCAGGCCGGCGCCGGCGTCCAGAAAGACGGCAAGATCCTCTTGGGCGATACGAACCGACATCGGGTAACTCCTTCACTTCAGGTAGGGAAATCTGATCAGCCGGCATCCGGCGGGCGGCGCAGCACGAGGGCGGAGGCGAACCCTCCGAAACCGCGGGCGATGACCAGTACGTTCGAAAGCGGTAGCCGCCGCGGTTCACCGGTCACAAGGTCGATGTCCTCGTCGACGTCGGCCGGGATGACCGACGGGGTCGGTGGGAGCGCGCCGTCGCGGATCGCCAGCGCGGCGGTGACAACGTCCAGCGCGGCGCCGCCCGAGTACAGCCGCCCGACTCCCGCCTTCGGCGCGGTCACCGGGGCCCGGGCCGCCCGCTCACCCAGCGCGATACGCAACGCCTCGACCTCGGCCCGGTCGGCCGCCCGGACACCGACCGCGTCGGCGACGACCGCGTCAATGTCCGAAGGGGACAGACCGGCGTCGGCGAGCGCGCCGCCGATGGCCGCGGCCAGCGCGGGCGCGGACGCGGCCCAACCGCCGGCGTCCGCCCGGTCATCGGACGGCCCGGCGAAGGCCGTGGCGTAACCCGCTATCTCGGCGAGGACCGGGACACCCCGGTCCCGGGCGCTCGCCCACTCCTCGACGACCATCATCGCCCCACCCTCGCCCGGCACGTGCCCGGCGGCGTCGCGGGTGAAGGGCCGGTAGGCGCGTTCGGGATCGGCGCCGGTGAACAGGGTGCCGGCCGGTATCTGGCAGGTCAGCGCGTACGGGCCGATCGGCGCCTCGGTACCGCCGGTGAGCACGGCCCGGGTGCCGCGCCGGATCGCCCGCCGCGCGTGCCCGAGCGCGTCCAGCCCGCCCGCGCCCTCCGTGCAGATCACGCCGCACGGGCCGCGAAGCTGGTTGGCGATCGACAACTGACCGGTCGAGGCGGCGTAGAACCAGGCGATGGACTGGTACGGGCCGACGAACGCGGGCCCCTTCGACCACAGTGCCTGGATCTCCCGCTGCCCGAAGAGGTTGCCGCCGGACGAGGCCGACGTGGTGACCCCGATCGAGAACCCCTCGTCGCCGGCGTCCGGTAACCCCGCCGCGGCGAGCGCCCGCGAAGCGGCGACCAGAGCGAAGTGCGTCCACCGGTCGGTCTGCGCGAGGATCCGCTGCTCCACGGCACCGCCCGCGTCGAAGTCGCGGACCTCGCCGGCCAGCCGGGCCGGGTACGCGGACGCGTCGAAATGCGTGATCGGGCCGATCGCGCTGCGACCGGCCAGCGTCGCCGTCCAGTACTCCTCGGTGTCACCCCCGGTGGGCGCCACCACGCCGAGCCCGGTAAGAACGGCCCGCCGTGTCATCGCGCCCTCCTGCCGCAGGCGTCGAGCACGACAGCGGACTGGAAGCCACCGAACCCGCTACCCACGCTGACCACCAGGTCGAGCGGGGCCGGCCGGGCCTGCCGGGGCACGTAGTCGAGATCGCATTCTGGATCGGGTGTCTCGTAGTTCGCGGTCGGCGGGATCACCCCGTTGGCGATCGCCAGGACACACGCGACCAGCTCGATGCTGCCGATCGCGCCGAGCGAGTGACCCACCATCGACTTGATGGAGCTCATCGCGGTGCGGTAGGCGTGCGGTCCGAGGCTGCGCTTCACGGCTGCCGTCTCATGGCGGTCGTTCTGCCGGGTGCTCGACCCGTGCGCGTTGACGTAGTCCACCTCGTCAGGATTGGCCCGCGCCTGCGCCAGCGCCGACGTGATGGCGGCGGCCATCTCGACGCCCGCGGTCGTCAGCCCCGTCATGTGGTAGGCGTTTCCGAACGTGGCGAAGCCCGCCAGCTCGCAGTAGATCCGCGCGCCGCGGCGTCGAGCGTGCTCGAACTCCTCCAGGATCAGTACGCCGGCGCCCTCCCCCAACACAAAACCGTCCCGATCCGCGTCGAACGGGCGGGAGGCGTGTGCAGGGTCGTCGTTGCGGGCGCTCGTGGCTTTGATCGCGTCGAAACACGCGACGCTGATGGGCGAGATCGGCGCGTCGGACGCACCGGCGATCACGATGGCGGCCTGCCCGTCCTCAATCAACTGGAACCCGTAGCCGACGGCGTCCAGCCCTGAGGTGCAGCCGTTGGAAACCGTCATCACCGGGCCGTGCGCGGCGTGGTCGCCGGCGATCTCCGAGGCGAGCGTGCTGGGCACGAGAGCGTGGTACAGGTACGGGTGGGGGCTGCCGGAGTCGACCAACCACTGGCGTCCGGTGTCGGACACGACGACGTACTCGTCCTCCAGCCGGATGGTGGAGCCAACCGCCGTACCCATGACGACGCCGGTGCGCCAGCCGTCGATCGCGCCCGCGTCGAGCCCGGCATCCTCGACCGCCTCCCGCGCCGCGACGAGCCCGAACAGGATGTGCCGGTCGAGTCGGTACACCTGCGCGTCCGTGAGCCCCGCTGCGCGCGGGTCGAAGTCACACTCGGCTGCGATCCTCGATCGGAACCGCGACGCATCGAACAGGGAGAGTGGTCGGGTGGCGGTACGCCCGTCGACCAGCAACTCCCAGAAGTCCTTGGTTCCGATCCCGCCTGGGGCGACGACACCGACACCGGTGACGGCGACCCTCCTGGTCATCGGGCACTTCCCTGACCACCATCGGTCTCGGTGTCGACGTGCCCGAGCTCCGGTCGAGGGGCGAGCGGGCCCAGGTGGAACACGCACTGGGCCGGCTCCGTGCCGCTGTTGCGCAGCCGGTGCCGCGTACCGGGCGGGATCAGCAGGGCGTCGCCGGGCCGCATCGGGTGCGGCTCGCCGTCCAGGTCGACGACGAGTTCGCCCTCGATGAGGTACAGGAACTCTTCGGAGTACGGATGGTAGTGCTCGGCGATCCGCTCACCCGGCGCCAGATCCGCCCGGCCGAGGAACCCGGACGTCGAGCCCACTGACTTGGGACCGAGCAGGACACGTAGCTCGCCGCCGCGCCGCACGTCGGTGGGCACGTCGCCGGCGGACACGAGTCCGATCGGCCGGTCGGGCTGCCGTTCATGCACCGGATACGGCTCCGGCGGGGCAAGGGTGGTGCGCTCCATATTGAAACCTCACAGGTGTCAGCGCCGGCGAGGGGCATATCGCGCTTTATTACGATCAAGAGCGATTTCCCCGGGCAGCGGGGAACCACAGACCCGTACGGCGTTGCCGCGTCGGACCTGTTGCTTCTGCACTTTCGGCACCGGCGACGCATCAGCGCCGGTGGGGTATCGGCTGACCGTGTCCATGAGCGGGAACGGCCACCGTCGAACGCACTCCTCGCGCACCCATCACCGCGACAATCACGGCGAGCGACGAAGGTCCGAGGAAATTCGGTGCTTAGGCTCAGATGCTATCCAGGTAGCTGCCAGGTCGCACGGCGATCGAAACTGGTCAAACCGGCGCGAAGCTCGGAGGTCGATCAAGCCGGCTGGTGGCGATGCTCATACGGAGCGGGCGGACGCGAGGACGAGCGGGCTACGAGGCGGCGGTGTCCTGGGCGGCGGCCACGGCGGCCACGGCGGCCGCGTCCGGCGCGGCGGACGGGACCGGCGCGGCGGACGGGACCGCCGGCGTCGCGGTCACGGCCGAGCCGGTCGGATCCACCGTGACTGCGGGGGTGCGCTCGTCCGCGTGCCGCAGCACCCGCAGCGCCGCCAGGACGGCGAGCGGCAACACGGTCGCCGCGGCACCGCCAGCCGTGTTGAAGCCCACGCCCTTCAGCGGGCCGGCGATCAGGGTCGCGACCGCCGTACCGGTCAGGCCGGCGCGGACCGCCGGGAACAGGCCGAAGAGGCGCTTCAGCCCGCCCCAGGGGCGCAGCAGCGCGAAGTAGACCATCACGGCGGCGCCGACCACCAGCAGCGTGAGTGGGCTCGTCACCGTGACCACGACGTTGTCGGACTCGATCGGGTAAAGGACCAGACGGCTGGTGCCGTCGCCCAGGTGGCCGAGGAAGCGGCCGACACTGCCGCGCTGGCCGACCGGCCGGGTCATGTCGAGCACCGCGAACGCGATGGTCACCGCGATACCCGCCATCAGGGCCCAGGCGACCCGTGGGAAGGTCAGCCACCCGCCGCCTGCCATCGCCGCCGCGACGCAGACACCGGCGGCCAGGGCGACCGCGCCGACCGCATCCGTACCGAGGTACGGGCTGCCGACGAGGACCACCGCCACGCCGCCGAGCACCGCGACCACGACCGGGCGCCACTGCCGCGTGACGTGCTGGGCCAGGCACCCGGCGGCCACCAGCACGCCGGCGGCGAACACGCCGAGCGCGAGCGTTGCCAGGCCGGTGTACTGCCCGCCGGTGACGGCCGAGTACCCGACGACACCGTTGAGCTGAAGCCGCGAACCGGTGAGCACATCCGTTGCTACCACCGCTGCCGCCAGGGCGGCGATCCCGCCGAGCGGCCCAAGTACCCGCCGCACGAAGCGGGACAGCGTGATCATGGCCGTGGCCACCACGATGGCGGCCACCGTGACAGCGGCGAAGACCAGGCCCGGCACCGGCGTGCGCCACCAGGGCACGACCCCGGCCACCAGCGCCGCCGGTACGGCCAGCGAGGCCGCGACCAGCAGTACCTCGACGCCGCGCTCGAACCATGGCGGGTTGGGCACGGGTGCGACCGGCCCGGCCGGCCGGCGGGCGCGGCGCAGGAGCGGGATGGCGGCGACGAACAGCAGAAGCTGGCAGACGGCGAGGACGGTGATGAACCGTGCGGCCACCGGTCGCTGGACGCGCGCCTCCTGGTCGGCGTCGACCAGGCGTTCCACCGCGGTCGCCAGCGTTGCGTGCCGGCCACCGGCGACCGCAGCGGGTGAGCCGGGGAACAGCTTGCTCGGCATCGACCGCCCGAGCGCCGCCAGCGCCGTCGGCGCGATATCGGTGAGCTGCAGATAACCCGGGCGACCAGTGCTGGTCGACGTCAGCAGGCCGCCGTTGTACCCCCCACCCTCCGCGACGGCGACGTGCAGTCGCGCATCCACACTGGTGTCCGAGACACCGGCGAGCACCAGCAGCGACCGCTGCGGGCGGGCCGCGACGATCCGGGCCAGTTGCGCGTCGGCCGCCCGGGCGGCTTCCTTCCGCGCGCTCCCCTCGCCGGCGACCGTGCCGAGGTCCACCACCGACAGCACACAGCCGGCGAGGGCCTCCTTCGGGTCGTCGGGGATCCGGTCGTTGTACCGGTCGATCCGGCCGAACGGGCGGGCGGCGGCGAGCGCCGCCCCAGGCCCCATCGTGGTCGTGCAGCGCACCGACTCGGCCAGCGCACCCGGCTGGGCGCTCCACGGCAGGTCCTTGTTCAGGCTCTCGATGCGCTTCTTCTCCGCGGCCGACAGGAACGCGCCGCCCGGGCCCGGGTGGTCGATGCCGACCGACAGCGGCGGGCACTCGCCTTCCGTGCGGTCGGCGGTACGCGCGGCGTAGTTACCCGCGCCGAGGGTGAGCCAGCCGTCTCCGGGGCACGTCGGGCGCCGCGCCGACCGTACCGACAGCGCACCGATCGATCCGCTGCCGGCCAGCTTCCACATCGTCGGCGTGTCCGTGGCGTTGACGTCGTCCCAGCGCAGCCCGGCGGCGCCGGTAACAATCACGTAGTCCGCTGTGCGGGCGGGCACCGCGGTGGCCGGTGCCGGCACGAGGCCGACGATGCTCGCGACCACGGCGAACAGCGCGATCAGGTATGGCGGCATCCGTCCACTCAACGCGCCTCCTGGCTGGCTCCGCGGACAGCGCCGGCCACCTCGTCGTACACCGCACAGACCTGGGCCAGCGTGTCCGCCTCGGTCGGCCAGGTGGCCGCCCGCTCAGCGCCCCGGCGACCGTACTCGGCCCGCAGGCCCCGATCATCCAACAGCGACCGTACGGCATCGTCAAGGGCGTCGATGTCTCCCGGCGGTACGAGCAGCGCGGCGTCGCCGACGAGCTCGGGAAGGCCGCCGACGGAGGTGGCGACCAGCGGGGTGCCCGCGCGCATCGCCTCCTGGGCGAACAGCTGGCGCGCCTCCCAGACGCTGGTCACCACGGCCAGGTCGGCGGCGGCGAGCAGGTCGGGGACGTCCGTGCGGTGCCCCGCGAGGACGACCGGTGCCCGCTGCTCGGAGATCTGGCCGGCCAGCCTCATGTACGCGGGTCCGCTGCCGGCGATCACCACAACCGGGACGGGCTGCCGGGCACGCCACCGCGACGCCGCGGCGACCAGCACGTCGTAGCCCTTCTGCGGGTGCAGTCGGCCCACGGACAGCACCATAGGCCGGTCCGGCGCGATCCCAAGCTCCTCGCGTACCTCCTGGGCCGATCTGGTGACCGGGGCGAGTTCCGGGGCTGCCACGGCGCCCAGGCGGGCGTCGCGGGCGCCGAGCGCGGCCGCCCGGTTGACCAGGTCGGCGGAGGCGCCGAGCGTGACGTCGGCGGCGCGGGCGACGTACCCCTCCAACTGCCGGTACACGCGGCCGCGTACGCCCTGCGCCAGGACCTGGTTGTGCCAGGTCACCACCAGCGGGCAGCCGGTGGGCCGGGCGAGCGCCGCGACCAGGCCGGCCCGCAGCCCGTGTGCGTGCACCAGGTCCGGCGCGGCGGCCCGAAGCGCGCGGCGCAGCGCGTGTACGGCGGCGGCATCGCGCGGCTGGGGGCTCGCCGGGATCTCCACGGGCACGAACCGTGCGCCGGCCAAGGTGAAGTCGAACTGGCGGTCGGTGTCGACCGGGCCGCACACCGTGACCTCCACGTCGAGCCCGGCGAGCCCGGCCGTCAGCGACGCGACATGCCGGCCGATGCCACCGGTGCTGGATGCGAGCACGAGCGCGACGCGCCGACGCGGCTCCGGCACGCTCACAGCCGCCTCCTCGCTCACTGCTCAAGACCTCCCTGTCGCCTGCCATTGGCCGGCGACGCACTGTCGGGCGCCTGGCTCCGGAAGCGCGCCACCCGGCGCACCAACCCAGCCAGCAGCGGGCGGACGTCGCGGGGGTCCAGGACGTACGCCACGCCGAGGAAAGCGGCGGCTACCACGGCACCGGACAGCATGCCCTGTCCGACTGCTCCGGCCACACCCGGGGTGGCGTCGCCCCACACCAGCCGGCGTACCCCGACACCGGCGGCAGCGGCGACGAACCCGGCGATGACCGACGCGCCAAGCGTGCGGGCCAGCCCGTCGATCGCGGCCCGGCCGGCCCGCCGCGCCACTCCGGCCAGCAGCAGCGCGCCGAGCAGCAGCATGCCGGCGGAGTTGGCCAGGGCGAGCGCGGCCACCCGGGCGGTGCCGGGCAGCGCCCTGGACAGCAGGAGTGCGGCGAGCGCGACGCCGGCCCAGCCGAGGACCGTGGCGGCAGCGGCGTGGCGGGTGTCACCGCGGGCGTACAGCGCGCGGGACAGCAGCGCGAAGAGGGCGTACCCGAGCAGGCCGGGAGCGAGGCACGCGATGCCGGCGGCGACCCTCGCCGGGCTCGCGGTCGTGCTCGCCAGGGCCCAGGCGAGCGGCTGCGCGGCCGCGGCCAGGGCGGCGGCGCCCAGGCAGGCCAGCAGCACCAGTCCGCGCGTCGCGCCGGCGAGGATGGCCGCATAAGCGGCGCGGTTCTCGCCTGCCGCGGCCTCGGCGAGCGCGGGGTAGGCCGACGTGGCGATCGGCAGCGCGAGGACCGCCCAGGGCAGCAGGTAGACCGTCTGCGCCACGGTGAACTGCACCAGCGTGCCGGCCACGCCGCCGTTGGCAAGCACGATGGTGAGGGCGACGGCGAGCTGCTGGGCGGCGACCGTGACCGCCCCGGCGGCGGCGAGGCGGCGGACCGTGGTGGCCGCGGACTGCTCGAACGAGTACGTCGGACGTAGCCGCAGCCGCAGGCCCCGCAGCGGGATCAGCAGGCACAGCGACAGGACGGCCACGCCGAAGGTCGTGCCCACCGAGAGCACCGCTATGTCGGAACCACTGACGTGTGCGACATCGGGGCGGCGGCCGGCGACGACGGCGAAACAGGCGTACGCGCCCATGACAGTCACGCTCGACAGCAACGGCGCGAGCACCGGCCAGGCGAAGCGCCGGTGTGCCTGGAGAACTCCGGTGAGCACGATGCCGACCCCGTACAGCGGCAGTTGCGGCGCGAATACCCGCAGCATGTCGGCGCCGACGGCGGCGGCCCGCGCGTCGGCGCCCGGGTCGAGCGTCCGGACGATCGGCCCGGCGGCCAGCGCGACGATCGCGGCGGCCGGCACCAGCAGCGTCAACACCCACGTCAGCAGCGCCGACGCGGTCGCGGACACGGCCGCGCGGTCGCCCCGGGCGATCGCGCCGGCAAGCATCGGCACGACCAGGCTGGCTAGCGCGCCGCCCGCCACGATCTCGAAGATGATGTTGGGGACGGTGTTGGCGCTCTGGTAGATGTCGCCCAGGTCGCGGTCGCCGACGGCGTGGACGAACACGAGCGTACGGGCGAAGCCCGCCAACCGGGCCGCGACCGTGAGGACCGCGATGAGTAGCGCGGCGCTGGCCAGCCGGGCCGCCCGCGGCATCCGCCCCGGCGCCGTCGCGCTGTTCGCTCTGGTCACCTCGGTCACTTCGGAAGTGTCGCGCACCGGGCGCCGGCCTTTAGTCCGTCCGCCGGCCCAGCGCGTCCAGTTCGCGCAGTACCGGGGTGCGGTCGATGACCTGGGTGAAGCTCACCTTCTCGCTGGCCGCGGTGAGGGCGGCGATCCCGGCCAGCGCTGCTGCCCGGCCGACCGTGCCGGTACGGGCCGCCAGTGCGGTACCGAGCAGCGCACCGAGCGCGTTGGCGCCGGCGTCGCCCAGCATGATCTCCTCGCCGAGATCTGCCGGCAGCAGCCCGGCCGCGGCGCCGACCGTTCCGGCGGCGACCCCGCCGGCCGCGCCGCCGGCCGCCGCGATCGGCGCGCCGACGAGCAGCCCAGCCTTGATGGCCCGGCCGGGGCGCAGGTCGAGCAGATTGATCAGGTTGGCGCTGCCGGCGATGACGCCAGCGGCGAGCAGCGTGTCGACCACGCGCCGCGGCCGCCCGGACGGACGGTCGGCGTCCAGCAGAGTCGCGGCGGCCAGCGCGCTGGCGCCCACGCCGGCAATCTTGACCAGCCCGCTGGTGACCCGCCCCTCGGCGAGCGCCCGCAGGTGCCCGCGGAAGCCCTTCGCCTGCTGCCCGGGCCGGACCCCGACCAGGTCGTCGTAGGCGCCCACCGCGCCGGCGCCGAGGCCGGCGACGATCGTCGCGGCCCGCACGCCCCGGCGACCTGCGCCGAGCGCCGCGGCGGTGGTGGCGCCGAGCGCCAGCGCCGGGCCGCCGGCGAGCGTCACCTGCCGGCCGCGGAAGTTGGTACGGGCCAGCGTCGCAGGGTGGACGCTGGTGGCCACGATGGTGAGCGCCTGGCGGGCTGCCAGCGCGCCCATACCCGCAGCGAGCAGGCGCCGGCCCAGGCTAGGAGCCACTGGGCTTGCTCACGGTCGGCTTGGGCATCAGCGCCGTCGCTCCGTCACCGATGCCGTAGTGCCCGGCGCCACCCGCGATCTGTTCGGCGAGGGTGAGCGCGACGATGACCCGCCCCTGCGGCGTGGCGATGTTGTCGACGGTCGAGATCGTCTTGGTGAGCGCGGGGTCGCGACGGACGGCCGTCACCGCGTTGCCGTCGGTACCCACCCCGTCGCTGCCGACGACGAGGTGACCCGACTTGGCCAACTGGTCGACCATGTTCACCACGGCCGCGTTGCGCTTCGTGGCGTCGTGGTCGACGTACGGCGCCCCGGTGAGCAGGATGACGGCCTCGGCCGGCCCGGTCGGGGTGCCGGTCGTGATGATCCAGCCGCCCGTCGCGTACGCGCTGAGCACGGTCCGGCGCTGGTCCTCCGGGATGGCGGCCTGTCCCGCCGCGCGGTCGACCAGCACCGCGGACAGCAGCGCGGTCGAGGTCTGGACGCCGTCGGTGTTGGGTGACGCGGGGTCGCTCACGCTCACCGGCCGGCTGATCGTGGCCAGGTCCAGCAGCTGCGAGTTGTTGGCGGGGTCGGTGAACTTGTCCTGGATCTCGACCTGGGCCGTGATCTTGGCGCCCCCGACCTGCAGCGTGTCGACCACGTCCTTGACGTACTTGCTCGCCGCCGGCAGCGCGACGACCAGGACGCGGCGGTTGCGCAGCTTCTCGGCCAGGATGACCGGCGCGGCCTGCGTGGCGAACTGCTCCTGCGTGTTCGCCTCGGCCTTGAGGTGGTTGACCTGGTCGCGCAGCTGCTGGTTCTGCCGACCGATCCCGTTGACCCGGTCGTTGAGCGCGTCCACCGCGGGCCCGTTGAGCGCCGCCGTGCCCACGACGAGACCGATCGCCAGCGCGAGGAAGACAGCGGTCAGCGAAACCACGTGGTACCGAAAATTGATCACAGGGCCGCAAACCTTCGGTCAGGAGAAAATCGAGAACATGAGATTGTCCCACCACTCGGCGACCACCCCGAGGTACGCCTTGCCCACGGTGGAGACCGCCACGGCAGAGGCCATCGCCGCGATCGCGGACAGTACCAGCAGGAGCAGAGACGAGCCGGACATGCTCTGCCGGTACAGCCGGCTGACGCCCTTGGCGTCGACGAGCTTGCCGCCCACCTTCAGCCGGGTCAGGAACGTCGACGCCATGCCGCCACGGCCCTTGTCGAGGAACTCGACCAGCGTCGCGTGGGTGCCGACGGCGACCATCAGCGACGCGCCCTTCTCGTCGGCGAGCAGCATCGCGATGTCCTCGCTCGTCGCCGCGGCCGGGAACGAGATGGCCGGCAGGCCGAGCTGGTGCACCCGGGCCAGACCGGGCGCCCGGCCGTCCGGGTAGGCGTGCACGACGATCTCGGCGCCGCAGCGCAGCACGTCGTCGGAGACCGAGTCCATGTCGCCGACGATCATGTCCGGGGTGTAGCCCGCTTCGACCAGCGCGTCGGCACCGCCGTCGACCCCGATGAGGACCGGCTTGAACTCCCGGATGTACGGGCGCAGCACGTCCAGGTCGGCCTTGTAGTCGTAGCCGCGCACCACGATGAGGCAGTGCCGACCGGCGATCTTCGTCTCCACCTCGGGCACGCCGACACCGTCGAGCAGCAGGTCACGTTCCTGCTTGAGGTACTCCATGGTGTTCGCGGCGAACGCCTCGAGCTGCACCGACAGGCCCTCACGGGCGTCGGCCATGGCCTTGGCCACGGTCTCGGAGTCCTGCCGCCGCCCCTCCGCCACCGGCTTGCCGTCGCAGAAGACCGCGCCGCCCTCGATCCGGACGGCGTCACCTTCGCGGAGCCGGTCGAACAGGTCTTCGCCGAGGTCGTCCACGAGCGGGATACCGGCCTGGACGAGCACCTCGGGGCCGAGGTTCGGGTAGCGGCCGGAGACCGACGGCTTGGCGTTGAGCACCGCCGCGACACCGGCCGCGACGAGTGAGTCGGCCGCGACCCGGTCAAGGTCGACATGGTCGATCACCGCGATCTCGCCGGGCCGCAGCCTTCCAACGAGTCGTTTGGTCCGCCGATCAAGTCGCACCGCGCCGGAGATAACACCCGGCTCGGCGGGCCGGGTCCGACGCAACGTTGGCAGTCGCATCGTCACTCATCCTGGCATGCCGACGCCGCCAGCGGGGTCGCGACATGCGCGAGTACGCACGGTAAAGATGCACAGATCGCCCGTTACGCGCCGTTTGAGGCACTCGCTATGGATCAGTGGCACGGTCGGGAAGCTCTGTCGCCGCTGCGACGCCCGCAGTCGCCGCGGCCGTGCTCCGCAGTCGCCGCGGTCAGCGGCGCTTCTCGCGGGCGGCGACCGCCAGCAGTTCTTCCGCATGCGCAATGCCCAGGTCGGAGTCGGGCAAACCCGCGAGCATGCGCGCCAGCTCCCTGGCCCGCTCGGTGTCCTCGACCAGCCTGACGCCGCTCGTGGTCACCGCACCCCCGGTGTCCTTCGCCACCACCAGGTGACGATCGGCGAACGCCGCGACCTGGGGCAGGTGCGTGACCACAAACACCTGGTGCCCGTTGGCGAGCCTGGCCAGCCGGAGGCCGATCTCGACCGCGGCCCGACCGCCCACGCCTGCGTCGACCTCGTCGAAGACCAGCGTCGGAGGGCCGCCGACCCCGGCGAAGACCACTTCGATAGCGAGCATCACGCGGGACAGCTCACCGCCGGAGGCGCCCCGCTGCAACGGCAACGCGGGCGCGCCCGGATGGGCGTGCAGACGCAGCTCGACCTCGTCGGCGCCGTCCGGACCCACGCCGGTCGGCGTACCGCCCACCTCCAGCGTCGGCTCGCCCCGGCCGGCTGACTTCGGCGCGACCACCACCTCGATCCGCGCGTGCGGCATCGCCAGGCCCGCCAGCTCGGTGGTGACGTCGCTGGAGAACCGGCCAGCGGCCTCCCGGCGCGCCGCCGACACCACCGCGGCCGACTCGGCCACCTCACCGGCCAGCCGTCGGCGCTCCCGGTCGAGCTCTTCGAGGAGCTCGTCGGAGGTGTCCAGCTCGGCCAGGCGGGCGCGGGCCCGGTCGGCCCAGGCGATCACCCCGTCCACGTCCTCGGCGTACTTACGGGTCAGCCCCTTGAGCGCCGCCCGCCGCTCGTACACCGCCTCCAGCCGCGCCGGATCGGCGTCGAGGGCGTCCAGGTAGCTGGACAGCTCCGCCGCCACGTCGGTCACCAGCGCGGCCGCCTCGGCCAGCCGGCCGGCGAGGTCACCGAGGCTGCGGTCGACCCCCGCCTGCGCCTCCAGGGTGTTGCGGGCCATGCCCAGCATGCTCACCGCGTCCGGCGCGTCATCGGCGGCGGCGTCCACGCCCCCGGCGACCGCCTGGTACGCCATCTGCGCCGCGGTGCGCAGGCCCTCCGCATGCTCCAGCCGCTGCGCCTCCTCGCGGAGCGCCTCGTCCTCCCCCGGCTGCGGGTCGACCCGGGTGATCTCGTCGAGGCCCAGGCGCAGCAGGTCGGCCTCCTGGTTGCGCTCGCGGGCGTTACGCCGCCGATCGGCGAGGTCGTCCTCGACGCGCCGCCACTGCGCGTACAGCTCGTGGAACCGCTCCAGCAGCTTCTCGTGCTCCGGACCGGCGAACCGGTCGAGCGCCGCGCGCTGCTCGGCCGGGCGCAGCAGCCGCAACTGGTCGGACTGCCCGTGCACCGCCACGACCTGCTCGCCGACGTCACCGAGTACGGAGACCGGCACCGACCGGCCACCGACGTGCGCCCGCGAACGCCCCTCGCTCGTGACCGTGCGGCTCAGCAGCAGGCTGCCGTCCTCGTCCGGCTCGGCGCCGGCCTCGGCCACCCGGGTCAGCACGGCCCTACCCGAGCCACCCGAGAGCCGCAGCCGCCCCTCGACGACCGCACGACCAGAATCAGCACGGACGCGGCCGGCGTCGGCCCGCCCACCAAAGAGCAGGCCGAGGCTCGTGACGACCATCGTCTTGCCCGCACCCGTCTCCCCGGTGATGACCGTCAGGCCAGGACCGAGGGGAAGGGTGGCATCTTCGATGACGCCGAGTCCGGTGATGCGGAGCTCCTCCAGCACGGACAAGACAGTAGTCGTGGGGAACGTCAGTCTCCAACGCTCCGCGCCGAGATCACTATGCCGGCGGCTCCGGCCAGCGCTCCGCGCCGTTGCCCCGCCAGCCGGCCACCGGCAGGCCGAACTTGGCGACCAGCCGGTCGGTGAACGGCTTCGGCCGCAGCCGCACGACCCGTACCGGCAGCTGACCACGGGTGACGGTCACGCTGGAGCCCGGCTCGAGATCGAACGTGCGACGCCCGTCACAGGCCATGAAGGCGAACGTCGTGTACGGGTCGACCGTCACCTGGATCGTCGATGTCGGTGCGGTCACCAGCGGCCGGCTGAACAGCGCGTGCGCGCTGACTGGGACCAGCAGCAGCGCCTCCAGTTCCGGCCAGACCACCGGACCGCCGGCCGACATCGCGTACGCGGTGGAGCCGGTCGGCGTCGCCACGACCACGCCGTCGCAGCCGTACCGCGACAGCGGCCGGCCGTCGACGTCGACGCGTACCTCCAGCATCTTCTCCCGGGCGCCCTTTTCGATGCTGATCTCGTTGAGGGCCCACGAACGGGCCACGATCTGGCCGTCGCACTCCGCGACGACCTCGAGCGTGAGGCGCTCCTCCACGGCGTACTCGCCGGCCACCACGTCACTCACGGCCAGGTCCAGATCGCTGATCTCGGCCTCGGCGAGGAACCCCACGTGCCCGAGGTTGATGCCGAGCAGCGGGGCGCCGAACGGGCGGGCCAGTTCCGCCGCGCGCAGCACCGTCCCGTCGCCGCCCAGGGCGAAGACGATCTCGACGCCGTCGGCGGCGTACGGGCCGGAGACCGCCTCGACCCCCGGCAGGTTGAGCTCGGCCGCCTCCTCGGCGAGTACCCGCACGTTGAAACCCGCGTCCAGCAGGTCACGGGTGACCGTACGAGCGGGTTCGAAGTTGGACCGACGTCCAGTGTGCGTCACCAGTAGCGCCTCGCGGCTCATTCAGCACCTCCGCAACCCGCTACGCGTCGCACCGTCTCCTGGTTCACCGGCGGGGCGCCACGGCGAAGCCAGAGGAAAAACTCAATATTGCCCGACGGCCCCGGCAACGGACTCCGCGCGACGCCGGCCACGCCGAATCCGAGTTCGGCGGCGGCCTTGGCCACGTCGAGCACCGCGTCGGCACGGGTCTCCGGGTCACGCACCACGCCACCGGCGCCGACCCGCTCCCGGCCGACCTCGAACTGCGGCTTCACCATCGGGACCAGATCGCCGTCCGGCGCAGTACAGGCGGCCAGCGCCGGCAGCACCAACCGCAGCGAGATGAACGACAGGTCGGCGACGGTCAGATCGGCCGTACCGTCGATCGCCTCGGGGGTCAGCGTCCGCACGTTGGTGCGCTCCAGTACGCGTACCCGCTCGTCGGTACGCAGCGGCCAGGCGAGTTGCCCGTACCCGACGTCGACGGCGACGACCTCGGCCGCTCCGGCGCGCAGCAGCACGTCGGTGAAGCCGCCCGTGGAGGCGCCGGCATCGAGACAGCGCCGGCCCTCGACGGTCAGCCCCTCGGGAACGAACGCCTCGAGCGCGCCGGCCAGCTTGTGCCCGCCGCGCGAGACGTACTCGGAGCGCGCGTCGCCACCGGTCACCCGCACCGGGTCCGCGGGGTCGACCTGTGCGGCGGCCTTATGTGCGGTTGTGCCGCGGACCTCGACACGGCCGGCCTCGATGAGGGCGGCGGCCTGCTCCCGGGATCGGGCCAGACCTCGACGGACCAGTTCGGCGTCGAGTCGGATACGACGCGCCATGACGCTGCGCGACTCCCTAACTTTGCTCGATCGAGCGCAGGGTCTCCTGCAGCGTGCGGTGTACGGATTCGTAGACGGAGATCTGCTGATCCGGTGGCAGCTGCGCGGCCCGCTCGAGTTCGGCGAGGACAGCTTCGAGCTGCGCCTGCCCGGCCGGTCCGGTGGTCTCAGCGGCGCCTCGTGCGTCGTCCGACTGCGGGGCCAGCCGCGACGCCAGGCCGGCCAGCCGCCGCGGGTCGAATGCGGACGGCTTCATCGGTTCGCTCATTCGCCGGCTCCCCCGCCGCTGGAGCCACCGGCTGCCCTACGGGCGGGCGCCTTCTTCGGCGGCGCCTTCTTGGCCGGGGCGCGACCGGTGGTGGCCTTCCGTCCGGGTGCCTTCTTGGCCGGGGCAGCCTCGGTCCGACCGGCGGCCTTCTTGGCGGCCGCCTTCTTGGCCGGCTCGGCGGCCTTCCGGCCCGTTGCCGTCTCCGCGGTCGCCTTCTGGGCGGTCGCCTTCTTCGCGGCCGCCTTCTTCGCGGCTACTTTCTTCGCGGCTACTTTCTTGGCCGGCTCGGCCTCGGCGGTGGCCTTGGCCGGCGCCGCCTTGGCAGCGGTCTTCTTGGCCGCCTTCTTCGCCGCCCGCCCGCGCGGTGCCGCCGGCTCCGCGGCACCCGGCGCAGCGGCATGCGGCGCAGCGGCCTCCTGCGCAGCGGCCGACTCCACGATGATGGCCGCCTCTTCGAACGCGGCCGTCTCCTCGAGCGCGACCACGGCCTCCAGCGCTTCAGCGGCGGCGTACTCGTCCACCACGGGTTCGGTGATACGCGCCTCCACGTCGCCACCGAACGGCTCCGCCGGCACCGGGACGGCGACGGCGACCGCCGGCGCCGACGCGACCATTTCAGCTGCCTCGGCGTGCGCGGCCGAGAGCTCCGCCTCCAGGTGGCGAACCCGCGCGGTCAGCTCGGTGACCTCCTCCGCGGTGGCCAGGCCGACCCGGCTCAACGCGCGGTCCAGCTCCGCGCGTACCAGCTTGGTGATGGCCTCCCGGTTGGCGACGCCGGTCTTGATCAGTTCATCGGCGAGGTCCTGTAGCTGCTCTGCCGTCGCACCGCCCTTGCCGAGCACCTGCTTGACGGCCTTGGTCGCCTTCTTCCGCGACTGGTCGGTCAGGCCGAGCGCCAACTCCAGGTAGGCCCGCCACGCTTCCTGCCGCATCGTGCGCTCCCTCCACCACAGTCTGGGCAACCATGCTGATGCCACGCTACCGGGGCGGCTGCAACGCTACCGGGCGAGGTACATACGGCTTGCGGTAGCGTGCCCAAGAACTCGGCAGACATTTCGGGAGTTGGGAAATGGCAAGCGTTGAAGAGTGCCGTGCGGCGCTGGAGCACCTGACGCAGCGGATGGCGGCCAACGCGGATGCCGCCAAGGCGAAGCTCGACTTCGACCGCACATTGAGCTGCCAGATTCCCGACCTGGGCGTCGCCTTCCGCGCTCGACTCAGCGGCGGTCAGATCCACGATGTCGAGGAGGGTGACGACCCGAAGGCGAAGCTGAAGCTGACGGCCGCGAGCGACGACCTGGTCGCGCTCGTACAGGGCAAGCTCAGTGCGGCGTCCGCGTGGGCCAGCGGCCGGATCAAGATTGATGCCAGCCTGATGGACATTATGAAGCTGCGCAAGCTGCTGTAGCTCGCGATCGCGGTGACCACCCCCGCCGGCGCCGGCGGCTGGTCGATGGTCCATTACACCCGGGCGGAAGCACAACCGCTCATCACATTGATGTCAAACTATGCGCAAGGTCGACGTCCAAGGTCGCGTAACACGCCCGACATGGTCACACTACTAAATGTGCAGGCACGTTTACTTTAAGTGTGGGCGGGGTGGTGGCGCACATGAGCACACCTGGATACCGCGGACCTTCCGCCCCGACGTGGGACCCTACGGCGACCGTCGACCCAGCCGAAGCCGAAGAGTTCCTGTGCCTGCTCCATCAGGAACACCCGACCCTGGGCCCGGTAAGGCCGCGCCTGGATCAGGTCCGCCGGGAAATCGCCGAGTCCGGCACGTACGCACACACCTCGACAGAACTGACCTTCGGAGCCCGGACCGCGTGGCGCAACGCCAGCCGCTGCATCGGCCGCCTGTACTGGCGCAGCCTGCTGGTGCGCGACCTGCGCGGCGTACGTACCCCGAAAGCGGTCTTCGCCGAGCTGGTCCGCCACCTCGAGATCGCAGGTGGCAACCGCGGTGACGCACCTGGCAGCCGCCGCATCCGGCCGGTCATCTCCGTCTTCGCGCCGGCTCGGCCAGGTAGACCGCCGGAGACAAGGCTGTGGAACGAGCAGCTCATCCGCTACGCCGGCTACCGCAACACCGACGGCTCGGTCGTCGGCGACCCGCGCTACGCGGAGTTCACGGAGGCGGTGACGGCGCTGGGCTGGCGCGGCAAGGGCAGCCGGTTCGACGTACTCCCGCTGGTCATCGAGTCGACCCTGCCCGGTCCGCGCCTGTTCGACCTACCCAGGCGGGTCCTCGTGGAGGTCCCGCTGACCCACCCGGAGTACCCGTGGTTCGCACGGCTCCGGCTGCGCTGGCACGCCGTCCCCGCCATCTCGAACATGCGCCTATCGATCGGCGGCGTCAGCTACCCGCTCGCACCGTTCAACGGCTGGTACATGGGCACCGAGATCGGCGCCCGCAACCTCGCCGACCCCGACCGCTACGACCAGCTCCCCGTCGTCGCCGCCCGGCTCGGCCTGGACACCTCCAGCGAAACCACCCTGTGGAGGGACCGCGCCCTGGTCGAACTGAACCGGGCGGTGCTGTGGTCGTTCGAACGCGCCGGACTGCGCATCAGCGACCACCACACCGAATCGCGCCGGTTCCTCGACCACCTCGCCAAGGAGGAGCGCGCCGGCCGCAAGACGCCCGCGGACTGGACCTGGATCGTGCCACCGCTATCGGGCGCAGCCACCCCGGTCTTCCACCGGTACTACCACGAGGCCGACCAGCGGCCGAACTTCTACCTCGACCAGGAGACCGCCGAGCTGGGCCGCTGCGGCCGGACCGCAGCCGGAGCGCGACCGCAGGTCTGCCCGTTCATGGACGGGCGATCCTGCGCCACCGCGGGGCCAGTGGACCGGCTGGACCCGGAAACGTTCGACGGGTACGCCGGAGCGACGATCCAGTAGCCGGGTCACATCGCACAGCGTGTGCGACACCCCCGCACTGCCTTCTGCGACCGTGCTCTCTCGATCAACCGAAAGTGGGGAGAGGCACGAGTGGGCATACCCGGATACCGCGACGAGCCTGCTCCAGCCTGGGATTCGCAGGCACTGGTCGATCCGTCCGAGGCCGAGGAGTTCCTGTGCCTGCTCCATGACGAGCACCCGGAACTCGGGCCGGTTCGTCACCGCCTGACCCAGGTACGCCAGGAGATCGCCGAATCGGGGACATACGTCCACACCCCGGATGAGCTGACGTACGGTGCGCGGATTGCGTGGCGCAACGCCAGCCGCTGCATCGGCCGCCTGTACTGGCGCAGCCTGCTGGTGCGCGACCTGCGCGCGGTACGCACGCCGGAAGGCGTCTTCGCTGAGCTGGTCCGCCACCTCGAGGTCGCAGGTGGCAACCGCGGTGACGCCCCTGGCAGCCGCCGCATCCGACCGGTCATCTCCGTCTTCGCGCCGGCGCACCCGGGCAAAATGCCGGCCGTACGACTGTGGAACGAGCAGCTCATCCGCTACGCCGGCTACCGCAACACCGACGGCTCGGTCGTCGGCGACCCGCGCTACGCGGAGTTCACGGAGGCGGTGACGGCGCTGGGCTGGCGCGGCAAGGGCGAACGCTTCGACGTACTCCCGCTCGTGCTCGAGTCGCCGCTCGGCGGTCCGCGCCTGTTCGACCTGCCCGAGCACGCCATCGTCGAGGTGCCGCTGGCCCACCCGGAGTACCCGTGGTTCGCCGAACTGGGGCTGCGCTGGCACGCCGTCCCCGCCATCTCGAACATGCGCCTGTCGATCGGCGGCGTCAGCTACCCGCTCGCACCGTTCAACGGCTGGTACATGGGCACCGAGATCGGCGCCCGCAACCTCGCCGACCCCGACCGCTACGACCAGCTCCCCGTCGTCGCCGCCCGGCTCGGCCTGGACACCTCCAGCGAAACCACCCTGTGGAGGGACCGCGCCCTGGTCGAACTGAACCGGGCGGTGCTGTGGTCGTTCGAACGCGCCGGACTGCGCATCAGCGACCACCACACCGAATCGCGCCGGTTCCTCGACCACCTCGCCAAGGAGGAGCGCGCCGGCCGCAAGACGCCCGCGGACTGGACCTGGATCGTGCCACCGCTATCGGGCGCAGCCACCCCGGTCTTCCACCGGTACTACCACGAGGCCGACCAGCGGCCGAACTTCTACCTCGACCAGGAGACCGCCGAGCTGGGCCGCCGTGGCCGTCGCGACACGACTGCCGCTTCGCCTCCCGCCTGGCCCTTCCGGCAGCGGCCACCGGCATCCGATCAGCCGGAGTCCGCGGGCAGTCCGCATAGCCGTCTCTGAGGCGGGGACGCAGACTTGGGTCATGCGCGCCTGGCAGGTCCACCGCCCCGGCCCGATCGGGACCGGCCCGCTGCGGCTGGCCGACATCCCGGTTCCGTCCCCGGCGCCCGACGAGTTGCTCGTGCAGGTGCACGCCTGCGGGGTGTGCCGGACCGACCTGCACATCGCCGAAGGTGACCTGCCCGTCCACAAGCCGGACGTGGTGCCCGGCCACGAGGTCGTCGGCACGGTCGCCGCGGTCGGCGACGCGGTACAGGGTTTCCTCATCGGCGATCGCGTCGGCATCGCCTGGCTGCGGCACACCGACGGCGTGTGCGCGTACTGCCAGCGCGGCGGGGAGAACCTCTGCCCCCAGTCGCGCTACACCGGCTGGGACGCAGACGGCGGGTACGCCGACTACGCGACGGTGCCGGCCGATTTCGCGTACCAGCTTCCCGAGGGGTACGAGAACACCGAACTCGCGCCGCTGCTGTGCGCCGGGATCATCGGGTACCGGGCACTGCTCCGCTCCGACCTGCCGCCCGACGGGCGGCTGGGCATCTACGGCTTCGGCGGGTCGGCGCACCTGGCCATGCAGGTGGCGCTCGCGCGGGGCGCCTCCGTGCACGTCCTGACGCGCTCGGTGGCGCACCAGGAGCTCGCCCTTGAACTTGGTGCCACGTCGGTGGGTGACGCCACGGAGGAGCCACCTGAGCGGCTCGACTCGGCCATCCTGTTCGCGCCGGTCGGTGACCTGGTGCCCGTTGCGCTCGCCGCGCTGGACCGGGGTGGAACCCTCGCAATCGCCGGGATCCACCTCACCGACGTGCCGCCGCTGCACTACGAACGGCACCTGTTCTACGAGCGGACCCTGCGCAGCGTCACCGCCAACACCCGCGAGGACGCCCGGCAGTTCCTCGCGTTCGCGCAGGACCACCGGCTACACGTCCGGGTGAACCCCTACCCGTTCGACGACGCCGCGCTGGCCCTCGAAGACCTCGAGGCCGACCGGGTCAACGGCGCCGCCGTCATCGTCATGTGAGGGTTCGTCACGCGAGGCTCCGTCACGCCAGGCCCAGGGCGCGCAGCGCACGCTCGGCGTCGGGTCCGTCGGCGACGGGCGCGCCGTCCGGGGTCGCTGCCCCCGCGAGTACGCGCAGAGCCCCGATCGGGTCGCCGCTGCCGGACAGCCGGCCGTCGGTGACCCGCCAGGTGCTCTCCTTCGGCGGTACCCGCACCTCGTCCGCCGGCGCGAAAAGGCCGCTCAGGTCGGCGGCGAGGTACGTGGGCCGCCGCTGCGGCGGTGTGCTCAACACGTCCGCCGCCCCGTGCGCCCCGGTGAGGACGAGCAGGCTGTCCATGCCGGCCCGGTGGGCACCCTCGATGTCGGTGTCGATGCGATCCCCGACCACCAGCGGCCGGCGTGCCCCGCGTGCTCGCGCCACCTGCTCGAACAGCGTCGGCTCGGGCTTGCCGACCGCCACGTCCGGCTGCCGGCCCAGCGCCGTGACCAGCACGGCGACGAGTGAACCGTTGCCGGGCAGCGGCCCGCGCGGCGTCGGCAGGGTCCGGTCGATGTTCGTCGCGACCCAACTCGCCCCGGCCCGGATGGCCACGGACGCTTCGGCCAACTGCTCCCAGCCGACCTTCGGCCCGTACCCCTGCACGACCGCCACCGGAGCGTCGTCGGCCCGATGGACCGGGCGCAACCCCACCTCGGAGATCTCCTCGTGCAGCGCGGGCGACCCGACCACGAGGACCGGGCTGCCTGCGGGCAGCCGCCCGGCCAGGACGGCGGCGGAGGCCTGCGCCGAGGTCGTCACCTCGTCGGCCTGCGCGGGTACGCCGATGGTCGACAGCAACGCCGCTACCTCGCTGGCGCGGCGCGAGGCGTTGTTCGTCGCGTACGCCCGCGGCGTGCCCCGCTCGGACAGCTTCGCCAGGGCCTCCGGCGCACCGGGAACGGGCTGCTCTCCCAGGTAGACAACCCCGTCCAGGTCGAAGATGACGAGGTCGTACCCGTCAACGAGCGCCTCGCTCACCGCCTGTCGTCCTCGCGGTCGGTGTCCCGGAGGGCCACGATCCTGGACTCCCGGTCCTCATCCTCGTCGTCCAGCTCTTCGGCCTCGGCGGCGCGCTCGTCCTCCGCCTCGATGTCGCTCTCGGCGACCTCGTCCTCGAGGTCTTCGTCCTCGTCCTCGTCCTCGTCGCGGTCCTCGTCCTCGTCGCGGTCCTCGTCCTCGTCCGCTTCGAGGTCTTCATCCGCCTCGAGGTCTTCATCCGCCTCGTCTTCGAACTCCGCGTCCAGGTCCTCGAGCACCACACCGTCGAGTTCGAGCAGGCGCTCGGCCGCGTCGGTGGTCAGGTCCTCGTCGATGTCCGCCGCCCGACCGAACCACTCCCGCGCCTCGTCCCGGCGCCCGGCCGCGAGCAGCGCGTCGGCATACGCGTACCGCAGCCGCGCCACCCACGGCTCCCGCGACGCGGAGGTCAGCTCGCGGACCTGCAGCATCGCCACGGCTGCGTCGCGCTGGCCGAGGTCGCCCCGCGCACCCGCGCCCACGATGAGCAGCTCCACCGCCTCTTCCGGAGCCAGCTTCGACCGATCCGCGGTGCGGTAGATATCGATGGCGCGCTCCGGACGTCCCAGGGCCCGCTCAGCGTCGGCGATGACCGCGAGATGCGATTGCCGTCCGGTCAGCCGGTGGAACGTGCGAAGCTCCGCGATCGCAGGCTGCCACTCCCCGTTGTGGTACGCGGCCAGACCCAGCGCCTCACGTACCGCGGCGATGCGCGGTGCGATCCGACGGGCCGCGCGGGCATGCGCAAGCGCCAGCTCCGGGTCCTCGTCGAGCAGCCGGCCCGTGGCGACCAGGTGACGAGCGACCATCGAGGCGTCCGTCGACTTCAGGCTGCGAAGCTCCTCGCGTACGTCCCGGTCGAGATCGCGCGCACTGATGTCCTCCGGAAGCTCCGGTGCCAGGTCGGTACCGCCCCGCCGATCCTCATCGCGCCAATCCGCCCGCGGTCCACGGTCGTCCCGGAAGCCCCGGTCACGGTCGCCACGCGGTCCGCGGTCCCGCCGATCGTCGCGCCGCTCCCTGAAGTCGGCGGCCTCGCGCTGCTCGGGAATCCCCTGCTCGAGCGGGGCCACATCAACGATGTCGCCCGACGGCTCTTCCACCGCGCCCGGTGCTGAGCGGGCGGCATCGAGGTCTACCGGCTCTTCGCGCTCCGGCAGCGGCGTCGGCTCGACGGTCGGCCGGCCGCCCCTCTCCTCGGAGCCGGCGCCGTACTCCCGGCGCGCAAATCCGGCCTGACGGGAACCACCCTCCTGGCGGTACCCGCCCCGCTGCTCGCGGTCGCCGAACCCGCCCCGCTGCTCGCGGTCGTCACGATGGCCGCGGTCGTCACGATGGCCGCGGTCGTCCCTGCGCTCCGGCCGGGGTCCACGATCCTGGAAACCGGGGCGGTCCCCCCGGCCACGGTCGCCGCCGTAGCCGCGCTCCCGGTCCGGCCGGTACCCCCGATCCCGGTCGCCGTAGCGTGCGCGATCATCCCGGTCGCGGTACCCACCGCCCGGACGGCCCCGCTCGCCGCCGCGTTCCTCATAGCGCCGACCCGCTCCGCGGTCGCGGTCATCGAATCGTCCCCCGCCGAACCGTTCGCCGCCGGGTCGCGTCGGGCGCCCACCGCGGTCCTCGGTACGCGGCCGGCCGCCTGTGTCCCGGCCGGCCCCGTACGCCGGCCGCCGCTCTCCGCCCTCACGGTCCCGCCACTGCGGGCGCCGCTCGTCTCGGGGCGGGCCGCCGGCGCGGTCGTCGCGGCGGTATCCGCCCTGCGGCCGATCGGTGCGCCCACCAGCCTCGTCGCGGCGGTATC
>NZ_JAATVW010000031.1 GCF_011947225.1 Planosporangium flavigriseum
CCTTCGCGTATCCGTCCTAACCTGACCCGATGACGACGCCGCGCCGGCCGCCGCTGGCCGAGCAACTCGACCTCGTTCCCCACCCCGAGGGCGGCTGGTACCGGCAGACCTGGCGAAGCGCGATCGAGGCGGACTTCCCCGGCTACCGCGGGCCGCGCGCCGTGGCGACCGCCATCTACTTTCTGCTGCACCCCGGCGAAGAATCCCGCTGGCACACCGTGCGCTCGGACGAGCTGTGGCTGTGGCACCGTGGCGGCCGCCTGGCGCTGCGCCTGGCCGGCTCGGGCGACGCGCCCGGCGCCGACGTCGTCGAAATGGCGCTCGGACCACGCGTCGAGGCGCACTACCGTCCGCAGGCGGTCGTACCGGGCGGGGTCTGGCAGTCCGCCGCGCCAATGGACGACGAGCCGGTACTCGTCACCTGCGTCGTCGCACCCGGGTTCGACATGGCCGACTTCCGCATGATCTGAGCGGTCGTCTGGTTCAACCACACCGCGGCCTTCATGCGGATCAGAAGCACGGACCGCCGAAAACCCTCAACCGCGGCGGGTGGCCGCCGATGATCGGGGTGCAACGCACGATTTCCCCCTTGGGGTTAAGGGGACCTGGGGAATGGCCGCCGTGCGGGCGCCGGGGAACACCCGTGTCGCGCCCGCACGGCGGCCATTTTTGTGGGCCGTGCGCGCCGCGCCACACTCCCTACGGCATCCTAGGATGCTAGGTTATATTGGTACCGACGGCGGGTTCACGGCGGATTCCAAGGCCAGTCCCGGCCAGTTCCAAGTGTCAGCCGGGTGACGGTCGGCGCGCCGGCTAGGGACGCTGGAGTTGGACACCGCCGACGGCCTACCGAGGAGACCCCTTCCAGTGCGCCTTCGCACGGCCTTCAGCGCTCTCGCCCTCACCGCGTGGGCGACCGCCGTGACGCTCGGGGCGGTTACGGCGTCAGCGAGCATCGCCGGCACCGGCCAGTCCGGTAACCTGCCGGGACCGTTTCTGCGCTTCGCCCATGGCGCGCGGCCAAGGGCGGGACCCGCGCCCACCCTCAGCACGGCGAGCAAATCCGCTCCCCCGCTGCTGGGTCCCGCGCCGGTCCGCGTCTGGGTACCGGGCTTCTTCTCGTGGGCGCTGCTCGACCGCTCGACCGGCGCGATGTACGGCTCCGCCAACTCCGCCGACACCACCACGAGCACCGAGTCGATGATCAAAATCTGGATCGCCTCGGACGATCTGCGGCGCCTGCCACCCGACGGGGCGCCCGACCAGTACCGGCTCGACGAGCTGAGCCGGATGATCCGCGACAGCGACGACTCCGCCGCCGAGGACATCTACCAGCAGAACGGTGCGGACTCCGTCGTACAGCGCATGATCAGCATGTGCGACCTGGCCGAGACGTCCATCGCCGAGGGCTGGTGGTCCCGCACCGAGGTATCGGCGCGGGACGCCGTACGGCTGGGCATCTGTATCACCGACGGGCGCGCGGCCGGCCCGAAGTGGACCAGCTGGGTGCTTGGCGAAATGCGACAGGTACGCGGTGACGGGCGCTTCGGCATCGTCGACGCCCTGCCGACGCCGGTGGCGACCCACATCCCGATCAAGAACGGGTGGACGGTGGTCGGCGCCGAGTGGCGCGTCAACTGCCTGGCCGTTGTCGACGAGTATGTGCTGGCCGTGCTCACCCGGTACCCGGAAGGCCTGGGCCTCGCCTACGGCGCCGACATCTGCCGCAGCGTCACCGCCCAGCTACGGACGCCTGCGAGGTAGCCGCTACCCGGTAGTCGCCTACTCGGTCGCGAGCCTGACGCCGGCGTCGGGATCGGCGTGCTGCACGACCTCGAACTCGAGCAGGGTCGCACCGGTCGCGACCGGCCGCTCCCGTTGCCCGGCGTGCGCCTGACGGGCCCCGCTGCCCGCCCACGCCTGGAAGGCCTCCTCGCTCTCCCACCTGGTGTAGACGAAGTAGCGGTTCTCGCCCTTCACTGGCCGCAGCAACTCGAAACCGAGAAACCCGGGCGCGCCTTCGACCGCCCGGTGCCGGTCGGCGAACCTGCGCTCCAGTTCCGGGCCGGCGCCTTCCGGCACCTCGATCGCGTTGATCTTCACAACCGCCATGAATTCACCGTAACGGACACACGCAGTCTCAGCGACCTCCCAGTCCCCCTTCAGCACTCGCAAAGGCCACAGAGCAACGCTGAATTTATGACCCCCATCGAACCCGTCCCGGACGGGCCCGAGGCAGGGCCCGCGCACTCGGCCACCCCTAGCCCGGGGCCACCGATCGGCTCCCTGCCACGATGGATCCCCGACCAGCCGTACCCGAGTGTGCCGATGGCCGCCACACCGCGGGGCAGGTGGCGTACACGCATCGTGACCGGTTTGGCCGCGATCGTGCTCGCGTTCTGCGCCGGCGTGACCGGCGGGTACCTGGCGCACCGACTCGACGGCACCAACTCGATCATCGCGAGCGTCGGCGCTCCGGCAGCCGGGGTCGTGGACCGCGACTCCCTGGCGCGCGTCGCGGCGGCGGTACAGCAGAGCGTCGTCTCGATCGACGCCGGGACGGCCGAGGGTTCCGGCGTCATCTTGAGCACCAACGGCTACGTGCTCACGAACAACCACGTGGTATCGATGGCCCGCGGCCGTACGGTCCAGTTGACCTTCGCTGGGGGCAGGACGGCGACGGCCGGCATCGTGGGTACCGACACCGCGCACGACGTCGCGGTCGTCCGGGCGAACGGCGTGTCCGGGTTGCCCGCGGCCACGTTCGGCGACAGCCAGAAGGTCCAGGTCGGCGACGCGGTATTAGCGATCGGCAGTCCGCTCGGCCTCCAGGGCACGGTGACCGCCGGTATCGTCAGCGCGCTGCACCGTGACCTGCGGGGCCCTGCGCGGAGCGCCGGCACCTTCTTCTCCATCACGGACGCGATCCAGACGGACGCGGCCATCAACCCGGGCAACTCCGGTGGCGCATTGGTCGACCGGGCCGGACGGGTGGTCGGCATCAACACCGCCATCGCCACCGCTGGTCAGAGCGAGGGCAACATCGGCGTGGGCTTCGCCATCCCGAGCAACACCGCCAAGCAGATAGCCGATCGGATCATGACGTCCTAGAGATCGGCGCGCCGGTAATTCGGCCGCGGAACCAGCTCGGGACCCGCGTCAGCGGTCCTGGGCCGGCGTGTTCTGAACGCCCTGCCACACCACCCGGGCCCCACTGTCACCGACCCGGTACACCTGAACCAGGTTCGCCCCGGCGATGACGACGGCGACGCCCGCGACGAAGAGGGTGAGCGGGGAGCTTCCGACCCGAGGGCGGTCTGCGGCGGTGGGCGAAGCGGGTATGTCGGCTCGCGCCACCCGCCGCTGCAGCACGTACAGCGCCACGGCCGCCGCGAGCAGCGGCAGCGCGAACCAGAGCAGAGTATCGCCGAGCTCCGCGTGCTCACCCGGGTCGCCGAGCCGGCGTACCAGGTTGTCGCCGCTCTC
Source organism: Planosporangium flavigriseum (assembly GCF_011947225.1). Lineage (GTDB taxonomy): Bacteria > Actinomycetota > Actinomycetes > Mycobacteriales > Micromonosporaceae > Planosporangium > Planosporangium flavigriseum. The sequence continues at coordinate 3,487 of NZ_JAATVW010000031.1, forward strand.
GGTGGCGACCGGAACGGCCGCGGTGGCCACCGTGGTGACCAAGACGACGAGGCCGCCGTACCGGGCCCGCCACGAACTGCGCAGCGCGATCGCGATGACGCCGAGGCAGGCAATCGGCAGCAGAACCACGACAGCGTGTACGACCAGCGCGTGCAAAGGTAGCCCATTGACAAACTCGGGCACGATGGCCTCCTGTCCGGTGCGGCGAATGTGCGCCGCAATCCTGCCGCACGATCCTTGGAAAAACCTTATAAACCACCCACCACCGCAGGGCTCGTTCGCGTCACCCCGACGGCAGCGAATGCGGACCGGCCGACGGTAGCGAAAAATGCCAATGCCGACAATCAGCGTGGATTGGAGGAGCCGATGATGTTCGTCTATACGGTCAACCGTGCGGGCCGGAGGGTGTCGGTGACAACCGGAGGCGAGCTGGACGTGACCACCGCCGGACCGTTCGGCACCATGCTGTGCCAGCTCGCCACATCCGAGCCGGCCAACGAGCCGGCCAACGAGCCGACCTCCGAGCCGGCCAACGAGCCGACCTCCGAGCCGACCTCCGAACCGACCGACGAGCCTTCCAGCGAGTCGATCGAGCAGATCGAGGTTGATCTTGGCGGTCTCCTGTTCATCGACTCCACCGGCATCGCCGCGCTCAACCGGGCATACCGAACAACCAGTCGCAACGGCTGCGTACTGGTCGTGACGAACGCGACCGGCGCGGTGCGGCGCGCGCTCGAACTGACCGGCGCGATCGCGCACCTCGCACCGTGCGCGGAGTCCCAACCGGGCCGCTCCTCCGCCGACCTGGACTCCGGCCGCCCGTCCGCGTAGCGGCGGCATCACGTAGCGGCAGGCATGACTGGGCACCGCCGGAACGGGGTACGCCGCACAGTGTGATCCTGGTGGGAACCTCGGGCTGGCAGTACCGCGACTGGCGGGGCCGGTTCTACCCGCGAGACCTGCCACAGCGGCTGTGGCTGGAGTGGTACGCGGCCCGGTTCGCCACGGTAGAGGTCAACAACGCGTTCTACCGCCTACCGGAGCGCCACACGTTCTCCGACTGGCGGCGGCGCACGCCGGACGACTTCGTGGTGGGCGTGAAGATGAGCCGGTACCTGACCCACATCAAGCGCCTGCGCGAACCGCACGAGCCGGTCGCCCGCTTCCTCGACCGGGCGGCCGGCCTCGGCGACAAGCTCGGCCCGGTCCTGCTGCAACTTCCACCGACCCTCCGCGCCGACGCCGGTCTGCTCGACGCGGTCCTCGCGGAGTTCCCGGGACACGTGCGGGTGGCGGTCGAGCCCCGGCACGAGTCGTGGTGGGCACCCGGCATCCGGGAAACGCTGACTCGCCGGGGCGCCGCGCTGTGCTGGGCCGACCGGCTCGGGCGGCCCGTGACCCCGCTGTGGCGGACGGCGGACTGGGGTTACCTGCGGCTGCACGAAGGGCGTGCGCGCCCGCGCCCCTCGTACGGCCGGCAGGCGTTGAGCACCTGGGTCGACCGGATCGCCGACACGTTCTCGGAAGACGAGAACGTGTACGTGTACTTCAACAACGACCCGGGCGGCGCCGCGATCCGCGATGCGGTCACCCTCGCCGGCCTGGTCCGCAGCCACGGGCTCCCGGTGACCCGCGCGCTGTACGACCCGAAGAGCGAGCTGGTCCCCTGACCCGATCGGCTCCCTGATCATGGTCCCCGATCATGGCCGGACGCCCGGTTTCGCCTGATCCCTGAGGGGTAGCCACTGCCAGGGACCGATTGGACTCCGGGGGCAGTTGAACGCCGCCCGAGAGGGAGGTAGTTGGACGCCGCCCCATCAGACCGGGAAGGAAGCGGCGATGAAGGCAGTCACCTGGCACGGGAAACGGGACGTTCGCGTCGAGACCGTTCCCGATCCGTCGATCCAGGAGCCGGAAGACGCCATCGTCAAGGTCACGTCGTCCGGCATCTGCGGCTCCGATCTGCACCTGTACGAGATGATGGACCAGTTCATGACCCCGGGCGATGTCCTGGGCCATGAGGCGATGGGCGACGTGTTGGAGGTCGGGCCGGGGATCAACACCCTGAAGACGGGCGACCGGGTGGTGATCCCGTTCCAGATCGCGTGCGGGCACTGCTTCATGTGCCTGGAAGGCCTGCCTACCCAGTGCGAGACCACCCAGGTCAAAGAGTACGGGATGGGCGCCGCGCTGTTCGGGTACACCAAGCTGTACGGGCAGGTGCCCGGCGGGCAGGCGGAACTGCTCCGGGTGCCGTACGCGGAGTTCGGGCCGATCAAGGTGCCCGAAGGGCCGCCGGACGATCGGTACGTGTACCTGTCGGACGTGCTGCCGACGGCGTGGCAGGCCGTGGAGTACGCGGCGATCCCCCAGGGCGGCAGCGTAGCGATCTTCGGGCTCGGCCCGATCGGCGACATGTGCACGCGTGTCGCCATGCACCGGGGCGCCGAGCGGGTCATCGGCGTCGACCTGGTGCCCGAGCGGCTGGAACGGGCGCGCGGCAACGGCGTGGAGACCGTCGAGTTCAAGGAGCACGACGACATCGTGGCGAAAATCCAGGAGATGACCGCCGGTCGCGGACCGGACTCCGTCATCGACGCGGTCGGCATGGAGGGCCACGGCACGCCCCGGACCACGCTCGCCGAGAAGCTCGGCACCGGACTCCCCGGCGACCTACTCAACAAGCTGCAGGAGAAGGCCGGCGTGGACCGGATGGCCGCGCTGTACATGGCGATTGACACCGTGCGGCGGGGCGGCACCGTATCCGTCATCGGCGTGTACGCCGGCCTGGCCGACCCGTTGCCGATGCTGCAGATCTTCGACAAGCAGGTCGAGCTTCGGATGGGGCAGGCGAACGTGCGGACCTGGATCGACGAGATCATGCCGCTGCTGACCGACGAGGATCCGCTCGGCGTGGACCACTTCGCGACCCACCGGCTGCCGATCGACCAGGCGCCCAAGGCGTACGAGAACTTCCAGAAAAAGAAGGAAGGCACCGTGAAGGTGCTGCTCAAGCCGCAGGAGACCGAGCGTCGATCCGAAGAGGCGTTTGAGCAGAGGTCCGTCTGAGAATGTACGACCCCGAGTGGAACCGGCGTGCCTCCTGCCGGCTCCACTCGGGTGCAAGTATTGACGTATGGCTCTGACGCTGCTCGCCTCCCCCGAGTTCACCGCCGTCGGCGGCGTCCGACTGCTCGGCATCGTCGTCGGTACAGTGCTGCTCCTGGCGGCGATGCGGATGATGTTCGGCCGACGCAAGTAGGGGCCGCGAGCAGCGGCTAGGTAGCGACGCTGGCCCGGTCGGCGAGTCGACGCAGCAGCAGCGCGGGCTCTCCGGACGCGACATCGAGCAGCCGCCGGATGAGCGCGTGCGTTGCCGGGCGCCGGCGCACCTCCTCGGGCGCCACCTGGTCGGCCCGTACGACGGCGGCGGCGGCCTCCGGATACTGGCGGCACTGCCGGTGCGCCTCAGCCATGTCGAGCAGGTAGGTCGCTTTCCGCTCGCGCGGCAGCCGCGCCAGCGACTGAGGCTCGATGGTTCGCGCGTACGTCACCGCGCGACCACCCTCGTCCATCCTCACCAGGGCGGCCAGCCGGTGCAGCGCGACGTTCGTGACGCCGAACGCGCTGACCGGGTCGCAGTAACCGGGGCCCAACTGGCGGGCGATCTGTTCGGCTCTGCGGTGCATGGTCAGCGCGGTGTCGACGTCGCCCTTCTGCGCAGCGGCGATCTCGGCGGGCAACAGCAGCATCCCGTACATCGACAGCAGTTGCCGATCCTGGGAGGCGAGCTCAGGCTCCATCCGGGTGGCCATCGCGATCAGCACGTCCAGGGAATCCCGGGGCTGCCCGAGGCAGGCGAGCGCACGAGCGACGCAGCGGCTGGCGCGGGCGAGGCAGACGGTGTCGCCGACGCTCCGGGCCGTCAGCATCGCGCGATCCGCGGCGAGCCACGCCAGCTCGATCGTGTCCAGCTTGAGCAGCGTCGAGGAGGCGAGCCGGTAGGCCATCACCAGGTGGCGCGCCGCTTCCACCCGGTTGAAGCCGTCGAGCGTCGCGACGGCGCGCTGCGACTCGGCGATGAGCCCGGGCAGGACCCTGCCCATCGTCGTCAGGTGCGACGCCAGCCAGGCCGCGCACGCGTAGTCGACCTGCCTGCGCAACCTGACCGGGTCGGGAGCCTCTCCCGCACCGTCGAAGATCACCTTGTACGAGCAGAGCGCGTCACGGATGGCACACACCTCCACCGCATCGGGGCTTTCGGCCGCCCTGCGCGCCGCGTCGTCGTCGGTCAGCGCCGCGACGTCGATCTGCAGAGCATTGGCCACCGCCTCGAGCATCGGCAGGCGGACCAGTCCGCGCTGCCCGCTCTCCACTTTGTCCACCCAGCTGATGGACCGGTCGACCAGGTCGGCGAACTGCTGTCGCGTCAACCCCCGCCGCGATCGCCAGTACCCAACCCTCCGGCCGATGTCGCGGTTACGAACGTCCATGTAGTCCCCCACAAACGGTCAGGGTAGCCACATCCGATCGGCCATCTTGCACAAAATGTGCCGCCCCGCGCCGAGACATTGATGGACATGACGCACGCCCAGCCCTTGACCTGGTGGTTCATATAGGTACCGGGCCACAGGAACGCGACATAGCGAATCCGCCGCGCAGTGCACAGTTGTGCGAAGCCACAGCCCCCGCGATCGGCAGTACCCCCTGCGGCCGCGCGCACCCCGACCCAGGGCGACGCAGCACGATCACGACACGCTTTGCCACAATAGAGAAAAACATCCGGTTTGCCCCCAACCGCTGCTAACGTGACGCCGCGATGTCCAGCAATGCGCGGTACAGCAGCGGTGCACGCCCCGACGGCGCACGCTCCAGCGGCGCACGCTCCAACAGCGCGCGCCGTCAGCCGGCGCCGGCCAGAAGAACGACGGCCGAGAGAACGACGGCCACACGAGCGGCGGCCAACCGAACGACGGCCCCGAAAGCGACGGCCAACCGAACGACGGCCCCGAAAGCGACGGCCCGCGAGGCGAGGTCGAGCAAGCCGGCGGGCCTCGCCCTGAGCGTCACCCTGCTCGCCACGCTCATCGCCGCGGGCTGTGTCCACCGATTGCAGACCCTCGACTCATCCGGCACGGCCAAGCCGCCCGGGGCGTTCCAGGCCCTGGGCGGTGAGTTGCCCGAGGCGAACCAGACCCCACCGGGGGGCACCGCCGGGCAGGCGGAGTCGTGGCGCCCGGCCGGCGGGACGGCGCACACTCAGCCGGCGGCGAGCGTGACCCCGACACCGGCGCCCGCTGCGCCCACCCCGGGCGCGGCGGGGAGTGTGACCGTCAACCGCGGCCCCGGCGACTGGATCAGCTGGGCGCTGCTCGATCGGCGTACCGGCACATTCGTCACCGGCGGCGACGCCGGCACCAACTCCACCGAGTCGATGGTCAAGGCCTGGATCGCGGCCGACTACCTGAACGGGCTCGGCGGCAAAACGCCGAGCCCGGCCGAGACCGACCTGCTGCGCACGATGATCCGCGACAGCAACGACCAGGCGGCGGAGACGCTGTACCTGCGCCGCGGCAACGACGCGGTCATCAACCGGATGATCTCCACCTGCGGGCTCACCGACACCCGGGTGTACCACGGGTGGTGGAGCCTGACGCAGATCTCCGCCCGCGACGCGGCACGCTTGGGCGACTGCATCGCCGACGGCCGGGCCACGAACGCCCGCTGGACGGCCTGGCTCCTCAGCGAGATGCGCCAGATCCGCGGCGAGGGCCGCTTCGGCATCGCCGAGGTACGGCCCGACACCGCGGTCAAGAACGGCTGGACGAAATGGTCGGACGGCACCTGGCACGTCAACTGCCTCGGCGTCACCGACCGGTGGACGCTGTCCGTGCTCACCCGTTACCCGGCAAGCTACGGCCTCGCCCACGGCGCCGAGATCTGCCGGGCGGTCACCCGTCAGGTCGCCCCGCCCACCTAGGAACCAGGCCTGAGTACCGGGCGCAGCGCATCGAGGACCGCCGGATCGTCGATCGTGGACGGCACCGGCTCGGCCGCCCCGTCGGCGATCCCGCGCATGGTGCGGCGCAGGATCTTCCCCGAGCGCGTCTTCGGCAGCGCCGGCACGACGTCGACCTGCCGTAGCGCGGCGACCGGACCGATGCGGTCGCGGACCATCGCGACGAGCTCCGCGGCGACGGTGTCGGGGACGGCGTCGATCCCGGCCTTGAGCACCACGAACCCGCGGGGCACCTGACCCTTCAGCCCGTCGGCCACCCCGATGACCGCGCACTCGGCCACGGCGGGGTGCGCGGCGAGGACCTCCTCCATCGCGCCGGTGGACAGTCGGTGCCCGGCGACGTTGATGATGTCGTCGGTGCGGCCCATGACGTAGAGGTAGCCGTCGGCGTCGAAGCGACCGCCGTCGCCGGTCAGGTAGTGACCGGGGAACGCCGACAGGTAGGAGGCGACGAAGCGCTCGTCGTCGCCCCACAGCGTGGGCAGGCAACCGGGCGGCAGCGGCAGCCGGATCACGATCGCGCCGTCGGCGCCGGCCGGGACGTCGTTGCCGGCCGAGTCGACCACGCGGACATCAAAACCGGGCACGGGTACGGACGGCGAGCCCGGCTTGGTCGGCAACGGCTCCAGGCCACGCGGATTGGCGGCGATCGGCCAGCCGGTCTCGGTCTGCCACCAGTTGTCGATGACCGGCACGCCCAACCGCTCGCCGGCCCACGCGTACGTCTCCGGGTCGAGCCGCTCCCCCGCGAGGAACAGGTGCCTCAGGTTCGACAGGTCGTGGTCGGCGATCCGCGTACCCTGGGGGTCCTCCTTCTTGATCGCGCGGAACGCGGTCGGCGCGGTGAACAGCGTCCGCACCCGGTGCTGCGCCGCCACCCGCCAGAACGCGCCGGCGTCCGGCGTACCGACCGGCTTGCCCTCGTACAGGACGGTCGTCGCCCCGGCGAGCAGCGGCGCGTAGACGATGTACGAGTGGCCGACGACCCAGCCGACGTCGGAGGCCGTGAACATCACCTCGCCCGGCCCGGTGTCGAAGATGTTCGACATCGACCAGTGCAGCGCGACCGCGTAGCCGCCGCTGTCGCGCACGACGCCCTTGGGCCGGCCGGTGGTGCCGGACGTGTAGAGGATGTAGAGCGGGTCGGTGGCGGCGACCGGCACACACTCGGCCGGCTCGGCGCCGGCGACCGCGTCGTCCCAGGTGAGGTCGCGCCCCTCGACCAGGTCGGCCGGGCACTGTGGGCGCTGGAAGATCACGCAGTGCCGCGGCTTGTGCGCCGACTCCTCGATCGCCGCGTCAAGTAGCGGCTTGTAGGGCACCACCCGGCTGACCTCGATGCCGCACGAGGCCGCCACGACGACCGCCGGCTTGGCGTCGTCGATGCGCACGGCCAGTTCGTGGGCGGCGAAACCGCCGAAGACCACCGAGTGCACCGCGCCGAGCCGGGCACACGCCAGCATCGCGATCGCCGCTTCGGGCACCATCGGCATGTACACGACGACCCGGTCGCCGCACTCGACCCCCAGGTTTTTCAGCGCTCCGGCGAACCGGGCGACCTCGTCGCGCAACTCCCGGTACGTGTACGTGCGGACGCTCCCGGTCACCGGGCTGTCGTAGATGAGCGCCGCCCGGTCACCGGCACCGGCCTCGACGTGCCGGTCGAGCGCGTTGTGGCAGACGTTGAGCACCCCGTCGGGGAACCAGCGGTAGAACGGCTCCCGGTCCCGGTCGAGGACGCGGCCCGGCGGGCTGAACCAGTCGAGGCCCTTGGCCGCCTCGCCCCAGAAGCCCGCCGGGTCGGTGATGCTGCGCTCGTACGTTTCGCGGTAGTTGGTGCTGGATGTGCCGTTACGGGTGGAGCCGGTGCTGGATGTGCCGTTCATAGCGTCATCTTGGTCGCGGGGCCCAGTCCCCACCAGAGCGTCCCGCCAGGCGGGCACGGCGAACGGTCACCCGGGCGTGACGAACGGTCACGGCTCGACGGTCAGGGCTCGACGGTCAGGGCTGCACCCTCACCGCTGCGCCGGCTGCTGCACAGCCGCCGTGAGATCCATCGTGTCGCCCCGGGAGACCGGGCGTACGAGGTGGTCGAGGTGGCGGCGGCGCACCGCGTCGCGGAAGTCACCGAGCCCCGAGCGGAACACCGTGTAGTCGTTGTAGTGAATCGGCACCGCCAGCGCTGGTTCGACCAGGTCGACCAGGCTGGCGCCCTGCTCGCCGTCCATCGTCAGCAGCAGCCCGAGGACCCGGGTGCCGCCGAGGTGGATCAGCATGACGTCGATGTCGGGCAGCCGCTCCGGAATCTCGCGCAGCCACCACCGGTACAGGGTGTCGCCGGTCTGGTACAACCGCAGCCGCCGCTCGCCGGCGACCTCCCAGTCGAGCACGGCCCCCATCGTCTCCGGCATGAGGCGGTGGATCCCGTTCGGCCCGTGCTGGGCGGGCACCGACGTCACCCGTACCCGCTGGTCGCCCTTGTGGAAGTCGACGCTCTGCCAGGTCCGCAGGCCGATGGTGTCGCGGAACCGCCAGGTCCGCGCCAGGCGGCCCGCAGCCGACGGGGTGGTCGCGATCGGCAGCGCCCGCGGCAGCCGGGCCTTGGCGACCCGGTCGAAGTGGTCACCGTGCAGGTGCGAGAGCACGATCGCGTCCAGGTCCGGAAGCTCGTCGATGTCCATGGCGGGCTGGGTACGGCGGCGGCTCCAGAATCCGTACCCGAGATAGGCCGACTCCCCCACGTGCAGGAAGTTCGGGTCGGTCAGCAGCGTGAACTCGCCCAGCCTCAGCAGGGTCGTGGCGTTCCCCACGAAGGTGACCGAGGCGTCCTGTCTCATCGGCTGTCACCTCCCGCCCGATCGCTACCCGACAGGCAAGTGATCATGTGCGGTGCTTCACGGTTTCCGTCCGGTCACAAAGGTTCACCGCGCGCAACGACGGCCGACATGAGGGGCATGTACGAGGGATCTGCGGTACCTGGACGGCTGAGCGCGTCGCGGGAGTTGCTGCGCTTGCTGATTGACGAGGTGGGCACGCCCGGTGCCGCTGCGATGCGGCGGATGCCGCGGCTGCTGGCCGAGGTGGACCAGCACGCCGCCGAGGTGCGGGACGCGCTCGGCGACGGCCGCACCGCGCCCAGCACGGTGGCGCTCGCCGGCTACACGGAGGGCCTCATCCACGCCGCCGAGGAGGCCGGCTGGGAGTTTCCGGCCTCGATCGACTGGGCCGTGCGCGACTGGCGGGTGGTCCGCCTGCTCGCGATCTGCCTGCTGGCCTCCGATGGCCGGGAACTCTGACGGCCGGGAGCTCTGACGGCCGCGGGCTCGCACTGTTGATCCGCGCCTCGACGGGGTAAGCGGATCTCATGAGAGCTGTCGCACTGACCGAATTCGGCGGTCCGGAAGTCCTTCACCTGCAGGAACTGCCCGATCCCGGGCCGGGGCCGGACGGGGTCGTGATCCGGGTACGCGCCGCCGGGGTCAACCCGGTCGACTACAAGATCCGGGCCGGCTACCTGAAGGACGCGTTCCCGTACGCCTTCCCGCTGATCCCCGGCTGGGACGTGGCCGGCGAGGTGGCCGCCGTGGGCCCGGCCGTGACCCGGTTCGCCGTCGGTGACGCGGTCATGGCGTACGCCCGAAAGGACCACATCCAGTGGGGCACCTACGCCGAACTGGTCCGCGTCCGCGAGGAGGCCTGCGCCCTCAAGCCGGACGCGTTGACGTTCACCGAGGCGGCCGGGCTGCCCCTGGCGGGGCTCACCGCGCTCCAATCGCTCAACGCGGTCGACGTCGGCCCGGGCGACGTGGTCCTCGTACATGCCGCAGCCGGCGGGGTCGGGCACCTCGCGGTCCAGATCGCGCGGGCGCTCGGCGCGGTTCGCGTGATCGGCACGGCCTCGCTGCCAAACCACGACTTCATCCGCTCCCTGGGCGCCTACCCGATGGAGTACGGTCCGGACCTGCCCGACCGGGTCGCCCACGTCGTCGGCGTGGACGGGAAGGTCGACGCCGTCACCGACTACGTGGGCGGCACGGCGCTCGAACAGAGCCCGGCGCTCGTACGCGCCGCCACCCGGCACGTCTCGGTTGTCGACCCCAAGGTCAAGGAGCAGGGCGGACGGTACGTGTTCGTGCGCCCCAACGGCGGCCAGTTGAAGGCGCTGGGCGACCTGGCCACCGACGGCCGACTGCGGGTCGAGGTCGGCCACGAGTTCCCACTCGAGCAGGCCGCCGAGGCACACCGGCTGCTGGAGGGCGGCCACGTCCGCGGGAAGATCGTCCTGACCGTACCGTAAACAGGTGCGTGTCCGACCTGTCTCACCCGACGTCCTCGTCGAGGAGCTGACCGACGTCATCGACGCCAGACCTCACGGGCGGTGGCTGCGGGTGGCGATCGACGGGGCGCCGCCCACCGGCCCGCACGACCTGGCCGACGCGCTGGTCACGCCGCTGCGGGTACGGGGGCGGCCGGTCCAGCGGGTACGCGCCGACGACTTCCTGCGCCCGGCCTCGCTGCGGCTGGAGCGGGGCCGCACCGATCCGGACGCCTTCTACGAGGACTGGCTCGACGTCCGCGGCCTCACCCGGGAGGTCCTCGACCCCCTCGGGGACGCCGGTACCGGGCGGATCCTGCCCACACTCTGGGACACCGCGATGGACCGGGCGACCCGGGCCGGGTACGTGAGCGTGCCGGAGGGCGGAATCCTGCTCCTGAGCGGCGCCCTGCTCCTGGGCACCGGGCTCCCCCTGGACCTGGTCGTCCACCTGTCGACGTCGCCGGCCGCCCTCGCCCGCCGGACCGCGGACGCCGACCGCTGGACGCTGCCGGCGTACGCGCGGTACGCCGACGAGGTCGATCCGGCGCTGCTGGCCGATGTGGTCGTCCGGGTCGATGACCCCCGGCACCCCGCACTGGTCGCCGAAGCGTGACGGTTGCATGATGTTGACCGTGAGTGTGACCTTTTACTTCGACCCGATCTGCCCGTTCACCTGGCGTACCTCACGCTGGATCCGCGAGGTGGCCGCCCGCCGTAGCGAGGAGGTGCGGTGGCGGCTGATGAGCCTGAGCGTCCTTAACGAGGGCAAGGAGGTACCCGAGGAGTACCGGCCGGCCTTCGAGTGGAGCAAGGGCGCGCTGCGCGTCCTGGCGGCCACCGATCAGAAGCACGGCCAGGAGGCGGTCGACCGGCTCTACACCGCCCTCGGTGAGCGCATCCACGACCGGGACACCGCCAAGGACGCGGCCACGCTCGCCGGGGCGATCGCCGACGCCGGCCTGCCCGCGGACCTGGCGGCGTCCGCCGAGGACACCGCGCTGGACGCGGCCGTGCGTACCAGCCACGACGAGGCGCAGGCGCGCGTCGGCACCGAGACCGGCAGCCCGGTGACCGCCTTCGACGGCGGTGCCGCTTTCTTCGGGCCGGTGCTGGCGCCGATCCCGGCGGGCGACGAGGCCGACCGGCTGTTCGAGGGGCTGCGCCTGCTGGCAGGCGTGCCGCAGTTCAGCGAGGTCAAGCGGGCGCGCAACCCGCTCTAAGGGGTTGAATGATTGAACACAGCCGCGCCGGGGTCTCGTTACGTCTGTAGATTGACGTGGCGACGTACGGGAGGCTGGCGTGGGCCGGGTAGCGCGAAGCAAGGCAGATCGCGGCGGCGCCGGGCGTCCCCCGTTATGGGCACGGGTGGCGATCGGCGCCGGCGCGCTGCTGATGGTGCTCAGCGGCGGTTCGCTCGTCGCCGGCAAGCTCCTGCTGGTCCACTACGCCGACGACCTCACCCACGCCGGCGGCCTCGGCAACGCGGCCGCGACCGGCAACGCCATCCACGGCCCGATCAATCTCCTGCTGGTCGGCATCGACGAAGGCTCCGGCCGGACCGACGTTCCTCGGGCCGACTCCATCATCGTCGCCCACGTTCCCGTCACCCACGACGCGGTCTATCTCGCATCCATCCCCCGCGACAGCCGGGTCACCATTCCCGCGCACAGGGAGACCGGATACCCGGGCGGCACCGACAAGATCAATGCCGCGTTCCAGGCCGGGTACCAGAACGGCGGCGGCCGCGACGGCGGCCTCGCCCTGCTCGCCGAGACCATCAGCGACCTCTCCGGGGGGAGCCTGAAGTTCAACGGCGCGGCGATCGTCAACTTCGACGGATTCAAGGACCTGGTCAACGCGATCGGCGGGGTACGCATGTACGTCGACGAGAAGGTGACCTCGATCCATATCGGCACCAACGTGAAGACCGGCGAGGTCGGGGTGCCGTACACCATCAACCCCGACGGCAGGCCCGGCGGCCTCAAGCCGAACATGCGTCCGCAGGTGTACGAGGTCGGCTGGCACGACTTCAGTGACTGGCAGGCGCTCGACTACGTACGCCAGCGCGACCTGCTCGCCAACGGCGACTCCGACTACGGCCGGCAACGCCACCAGCAGCAGTTCCTGAAAGCGGTGCTGCACAAGACGACCAGCACCGGGGTCATCACCAACCCGGTCAAGGTCAACAAGGTGCTGAAGTCGGTGGGCAAGGCGGTCACGTTCTACAACAACAACGTCAGCGTCACCGACTGGATCTTCACACTGAAGGACGTCAAGCCGGAGAACCTGATGATGATCAAAACCAACGGCGGCGCCTTCAACCCGGTCACGATCGACGGCGTCGCGTACGAGACCCTGACACCGGACAGCCTGCAACTCCTCAAGGACATGGCGGCCGACACCATGGAGGAGTTCGTCAGTACCCACCCGACCTGGATCAGCACGGACACCGCCACCGGCTAGAACAGGTCTCCCTGCTCCTCGGCGCGAGCGTCAACAGCCGTGTGCTCCGGGGCCGGCCGGTGGCTTTCCGGCAGCCGTGAGTGCAGCCGTCCCCGCCCGGCAGGGCCCCGCCTCGACGTCACCTCGCAGGTCACCATCCTGACCGGCAGCGGCGGGGGCTCGAAGCCGCCGCTACCCCACCGCAGCCAGAGCGGGATCCGGCCGGCGTCGGCCTCGGCGAGGAGCTTGTCGACCGAGCGTTGCCGGTCCGAGCGGTCGACCTCGATCACGATCGGCGCCCCGACGGGCCGGGCACAGGCCACGTCGAGGATCGAATGACGGTGCTCGTACGGGGCGGGAAGCGGCATGACGCTGGGTGCCCTGCGGTACACCCGCCAGCCCTGCTCCGCTCCCCACGCCGCCACCGCCTCCACGAGCAGCGCCGTGACTTCGTCGACGTCCTGGTCGACGAAGGTCAGCTTGCTGATCCGGTCCGCGAGCGACGCGGCCACCTGCTCTGCGTCGGCGATGTCCACGTCCAAACGCTAGCGCCCGCCCCGGTGTCGCGCCGACCGCGAGGGGGATGATGGCTGCAGCGCCGGTGCCGGATCGCTGGCCCGTGGAGGGAGTCGCCATGGCGAGCCATGAACGTCTGACCCTGCGCAACGTGTACCTGTATCTGGTCTGTCTGATCACGCTGGTGATCTCGATCTTCGCCGCGGTGAGCCTGGTCCGCAACGCGGTCGAACTGCTCTATCCGGCCCCGGCGTACTACGGCGCGCAAGTGCCCGGCAAGGACTCCGGGGTCAGCCGCGCGGAACAGGAGCGCCAGCAGCGGGTGGCGCTCGACGCCCAGCGGCGGGATGCCGTGCTCGGCCTGGTCGGCTCCGGCACGCTGCTGCTCATCTCCGGCCCCCTGTACGCCTACCACTGGCGCCGGGTACAGGCCGAGCGAAGCTCCCCTGAGTAGGCGGGAATGGCTCATGTGCCGGTAGCATCCGTATCGACCGGAAGCTATGTCAGGCATCGGGAACGCAGTGGACGTACGGCAGGTCTCCTACTTCCTCGCGGTGGTCGAGCACGGCGGGTTCAGCCGGGCCGCCTCCGCGCTCGACGTCGCCCAGCCGACCCTGTCGCAGTCGGTGCGCGCGCTCGAGCGCGAACTCGGCACCGAACTGTTCCACCGGGTCTCCCACGGGGTGGTGCTCTCCGCAGCGGGCAAGGCGTTCGTCGGGCCGGCCCGCCAGATGCTGCGCAGCATCGCGGCCGTCCGGCACTCGGTGGACTCGCGTGGCGAGTGCGCTGAACTGACCCTCGACCTGGTCACCGTGCCCGTCCTCGCGGTGCACCCGGGCGCGTCGCTGGTCGGCTCGTTCCGGCGGGCGAACCCCCACATCTTCGTACGCATCGACGAGCCGGACGTCGATGACGGTCTGCACGTCCTCATCCGCGACGGGCACAGCGAGCTGGGCCTGAGCCACCTACCGCTACCGCGCCTCGGACTCGACGTCGTCGAACTTGGCGTACAGGAGCTGTGGCTGGCGTTCCCGCCCGGCACCGACGTCGGTACGGACGGGCCGGCGCCGTTGACCCGGCTGCACGGCGCCGACATCATCGGCGTACCCCGCGGCAGCTGGCAGCGCGACCTCGTCGAGCGGGCCCTGCGCGACCACGGCATCCGGACCCGCCTGGTGGTCGAGGCGGGTCCCCGCGAAGCGGTCGTGCCACTTGTCCTGGGCGGCGCGGGCGCGGCCTTCGTGCCCCGCGAGACCGCCCGGGCCGCCGCCGGGCGCGGCGCCGTCGTACGGCCGACCGATCCGCCGCTGCGGCAGGCGTACGGGCTGGTCCACCGGCCCGGTCCACTGTCGACGGCCGCCGGCGCGTTCGTCGCGCACGCCCGCACCCGGTGCGCGACCGGGTAGGGCCGCCGGTGGACCTGCGTCAGCTCGAGTACTTCCTCGCGGTGGTCGACCACGGCGGGGTCACCCGCGCGGCCAGGGCCATCTGCATCGCCCAGCCGTCCCTGTCGCAGGCTATCCGGGCCCTGGAGCGCGACCTCGGCCTGGCGCTGTTCCACCGCACCGGGCGCGGTCTGGTCCTCACCCACGCCGGAACGGCGCTGGCCGCCGCGGCCCGGCAGGTCGTCTCGGACGCCGCCGCCGCCCGGACCGCCGTCGCCGCGGTGGCGGCCCTGCGGACGGGCCGGCTGGACATCGCCGCGCACGCCGCACTGGCGGTAGACCCCCTCACGCCGGCCATCGCCACGCTGCGGGGGCGCTTCCCCGGCATCTCGGTGCGCCTGCTGGAACCCCGCGACGACGAGGAGCTGGCCCGGCTGGTCCGGGAGGGCAGCTGCGAGCTGGCCCTGACCTACCTGCCGCTCCCGAACCTCGGGCTGCCTGTGCGGGAGTTGGGCGAACAGGAGGTGTGCGCCGTTCTGCCGCCGGGCACGCCCGCCCCCGACGGACCGCTGCCGCTGCGGATGCTGCACGACGCACCGGTGATCGGCATCCAGGGTCACAGCGCGCTGCGCGCCACGGTACTGGCGGCGCTGGCCGAGGCCGGCGTGCGGATGCGCCGCGCGACGGTGACCCGGCACCGGGAGGCCGTCGTACCGATGGTCCTCGCCGGCGCCGGCGCCGCGTTCCTGACCCGGTGGTACGCCGACGAGGCGGCCCGTGGCGGCGCGGTCGTACGCGCCCTGGACCCACCGGTGGTCTGCCGGTTCGCGCTGGTCCACCGGCCGGGTGCGCTGTCGCCCGCCAGCCGGGCGCTGCTGAAACTGCTGCATCAGCGCACCTGATCCATAGCTTCGGCCTATGGGGTGGGTGACGCCTCGTCTTTGATTTCGCCTTCCGGCCGGTTTTCGATCAGGTGACCATCGATCTCGGAAGGACGCCGATGCTGGAGATCCGGCAGCTCTCGGTGCGCTACGGCCGAGCCGTGCAGGCCCTGCGCGGGGTGTCGCTGGCGGTGCCCGCGGGCGGCGTCGTCGCGGTGCTCGGCAGCAACGGCGCCGGCAAGACGACGTTGCTGCGCGCCGTGTCCGGCACGCTGCCGCTGCACCGCGGGAGTATCGACGCCGGAGACGTCACCTTCGACGGCGCGCGGCTGGCGCGGCGCGACCCGGCAGACATCGTCGCGGCCGGCGTGGTCGGAGTGCCGGAGGGCCGCCGGGTGTTCGGCCGGCTCACGGTGGACGAGAACCTGCGGGCCGGCGCCATCGGAGCGCGGGACCGCCGGTCCCGCACGGCCGCGCGGGAGCGGGTGTACGCGACGTTCCCGCGCCTGGCCGAGCGGCGCGACCAGCGCGCCCGGCTACTCTCCGGCGGGGAGCAGCAGATGCTCGCCATCGCCCGTGGCCTGATGGCCGGTCCCCGCCTGCTGCTGCTCGACGAACCGTCGCTGGGGCTGGCCCCCCGGGTGGTGACGCAGGTGGCCGACGTCGTACGGCAGATCAGCGCACAGGGGACGTCCGTGCTGCTGGTCGAGCAGAACGCGGCCATGGCGCTGGCGGTGTCGGACCACGCGTACGTCCTGGCGCTGGGGCGGGTCGCGCTGGAGCGCCCGTCGGCGGAGCTTGCCGGCTCGGCGGAGATGCGCCGGGTGTACCTCGGCGAGGCAGCCTGGAACGAGCACGAGGCGACCCCGACCGAGCGCGAGGCGTCCGGGACCGAGCGGCGGCCGGCATGAGCACGCTTCGGGTAGACGAGGTATCGGTACGGTTCGGCGCGCTCGTCGCCCTCGATGCCGTCTCCTTCACTGTGGAGCCGGGCACGGTCCACGCCGTCATCGGACCGAACGGCGCCGGTAAATCGACCTGCCTGAACGTGCTGTCCGGGGTGTACCGGCCGGACGCCGGCAGGGTGTACCTGGACGACCGGGAGCTGACCCGGTTACGACCGCACCACATCGCCCGCCTCGGCATCGCGCGTACGTTCCAGAATATCGAGGTGTCCGGCGCCGAGACGGTCGAGGACAACCTGATGCTGGGCCGCCACCACCTGATGCGCCCGCGCCTGGCCGCCACCGCGTTCGGGCTGCCGTCCGTGGCCCGGGAGGAGCGGCGCCACCGGACCCGCGTACGGGAGATCGCCGATTTCCTGGGCCTGTCAGCGGCGCTGGACCGGCCGGCGGCGTTGCTTCCGTACGGGCTGCGCAAGCGCCTGGAGCTGGCGCGGGCGCTCGCGATGGAGCCCCGGCTGCTGCTCCTGGACGAGCCGGTAGCCGGCATGGACGGGGCCGAGACGGCGGAGATGGCCGACGTCATCCTCAGGGTCCGCACCGAGTTGGGCGTCACGGTGGTGCTGGTCGAGCACGACATGGGGATGGTCACGCGCATCGCGGACCGGGTCACGGTGCTCGACTTCGGCCGGCGGATCTTCGACGGCTCACCGGCGGCCATGGCGGCCGATCCCGCGGTGGTGGAGGCGTATCTGGGCGGGGCACCCTCGTCCACTAAGGAGCCGGCGTGAGCAACCTCGTCGAGTTGGTGATCAACGGCCTGTCGTTGGGCTCGATCTACGCGCTGATCGCCCTCGGTTTCGTGGTGATCTTCAAGGCGACCGAGGTGGTGAACTTCGCCCACGGATCGATGCTGATGCTCGGCGCGTACGTCATCGCGGCCACGCACGGCCGGATCGGCTTTCCCGCCGCCGTCGCCGCGGGCCTGGCCACCGCGGCAACGGTCGGCCTGCTGATCGACCGCCTGCTGGTGAGCCGGCTGCGCCGGCGCAGCCACACCGCGCTCGCGATCGTCACGATCGGCGTCGACATCGTCCTCGGCGCCGAACTGGCCCGTCGGGTCGGCACCGAGGTGCTGAACATGGGTGACCCGTGGCTCGACCACACCTGGCGGGTCGCCGGGTTCACGTTCCCGGTGTCCAGGCTGGCGGCGATCGCGGTGGCCCTGGTCCTGATCGTCGCGTTCGCCGCGCTCGTGCGCTACACCGACTGGGGCGTGGCGATGCGGGCGGCGGCCGAGGACGCCGAGGCCGCCTCGCTGATGGGTATCCGGCTGGGCCGGGTGAGCATGGTGGCCTGGGTGGTGGCGGGCGTCCTGGCGGCCGTGGCCGGGCTGTTCCTGGCGACCTTCCCCAGCCCGGGACTGAGCGCGACGGCGAGCACGACGGCGCTGCGGGCGTTCCCGGCGGTCGTCGTCGGCGGGATGGACTCGCTGAGCGGCGCGGTCGTCGGCGGGCTCGTCATCGGGCTCGCCGAGACACTTGCCGCCGGGTACTCCGAGCAGCTGCTGTTCCTCGGCCGCGGGCTCGGCGACGTCGCGCCGTACGCCGTCATGATCGCGGTACTGCTGTGGCGACCGACCGGACTGTTCGGCACGAGGGAGCTCAGTCGTGTCTGACCGCCTGAACCGGCTGATGCCGAAGGCCGGCTGGGTGGCCGCGGTCATCGTCCTGCTCGCGCTGCCGCTGTACGTCGACGGATTCTGGCTGTCCGCAGGCCTGGTCGCCATGGCGGCCGCCGTGGGCGCGGTGGGGTTGACGCTGCTGGTGGGTGCGGCCGGGCAACTGTCCTTCGCCCATGCGTTCTTCCTTGCCGTCGGCGCCTACGGGTACGCCTGCTTCAGCGGGGAGCCCGGCGCCGCGACGCTCGGACTCGGCCTGCCACCGGCGCTCGGCGCGGCCCTCGCGATCGCCGTGACCGGCGCGCTCGGACTGGCGTTCAGCCCGGTGGCCAGCCGCCTGCGCGGCATCTACCTCGGCGTCGCGAGCCTGTCGCTGGTCTTCGTCGGCCAGCACCTGCTGCACAACCTCACCGGCGTGACCGGCGGGTTCAACGGCCGGGACACCCCGATGTTCACCCTCGCCGGATTCGACGTCACCGGTTCCGAACCGCCGGTGACCGTCGCCGGAGTGCCGTTCGGCGCCACCGAACGGCTGTGGTACCTGGGTCTCGTCGCCCTCGCAGGCGCCGGTGTCATCGCCCGCAACCTGCTGCGCGGGCGCACCGGGCGGGCGCTTCGCATGGTCCGCGACAGCGAGGTCGCGGCCGCCGTGCTCGGCGTGGACGTACGCCGGAGCAAGGCGACGGCCTTCGTCGTCTCCTCGATGTTCGCCGGCGCGGCGGGCGTCCTCAGCGCGCTCGCCCTCGACCGGGTCGTCCCCGACTACTTCGGCCTGCTGCTGTCGGTCGAGTTCCTCGCCATGATCGTCATCGGTGGGCTCGGGTCGGTCGGCGGGGCGGTGACCGGCGCCGCGTTCGTCACCCTGCTGCCGATCGTGCTGGCCCGGTACAGCGGCGTGCTGCCGCTGGTCGCCGACGCCGGCTCCGGCGGCGTCGACGCCGCCGTGCTGGCGCGTTTCTGCTACGGCGCCGCGGTCGTTCTCGTGATCCTCATCCAGCCCGACGGCCTGGCCGGGCTGGGCCGCCGCTTGCGTGCCCGGCTCGGTCCCGCTGTTCCCTCTCTCCAGGAGTCCACATGAGAAAAAACGCCTTACGCGTCGTCGCCGTCGCCGCGGTGGTAGCGCTCGTCGCCACCGGATGCAGCACCAAGGCCACCAGGTCCGGCGGCGCGACCGGCACGGACGGGGTCAGGACCGGCCCCGGCGTCACCGCCGACACCATCACCCTCGCCGCGCTCACCGACATGTCCGGGCCGTTCGCCCCCATCGGTAAGCAACTGGTCCAGGTCGGCGAACTGGTGCGCGCCGAGGTCAACAACTCCGGCGGGGTCTGCGGCCGCAAGCTCGAGTTCCAGGTGTCCGACCACGGGTACAACGTGCAGAAGGCCGTCACCCTGTACAAGTCGATGGAGCCGAACTCGCTCGCGTTCCTGCAGATTCTCGGTGCCCCGATCAACGCGGCGCTCGCGGAGTCGGTGACGCGGGACAAGGTACTGACGCTGCCCGCCACGTTCGCCCAGGCGCTGCTGGCCAACCCGTACGTGGTGCTACCCGGGGCCACCTACGACCTGGAACTGGTCAACGGCGTGGCGTACCTGGCCGAGCAGGGCAGACTCGCCAGAGGCGACGCGATCGGCCACATCTACCAGGAGGGCGAGTACGGCGCCAGCGCGCTCGCCGGCAGCAGGTACGCCGCCGAGAAGCTGGGGCTCAAGCTGGTGCAGCGGCAGGTGAAGGCCACCGAGGAGGACATGGCCAGCTACGTCACCTCGCTGAAGGCGGAGGGCGTCAAGGCTGTCCTGCTCACCACGTCGCCCAAGCAGACCGCGTCGGTCGCCGCCGTCGCCAAGTCGGTGGGCCTGGAGGTCCCCCTGGTCGGCAACAACCCGACGTTCACGCAGAGCCTGCTCGACACCCCGGCCGGCCCCGCCCTGCGCGCGAACTTCCTCTGGTCGAGCACGGTCGCACCCCTGTCGGCCGACCGGCCCGGGCCGAAGGCCGCGCTGGCCGCGTACACGAAGGCGTACCCGAACGAGAAGCCGAGCTACTCCGTCGGCTCGGGGTACGGCGCGGCGAAGGTGTTCGTCGAGATCGTCCGCAAGGCGTGCCAGAACAAGGATCTCACTCGCGACGGCATGGCGAAGGCGTTCCGTCAGCTCGGCCAGGTGGACACCGGCGGGGTCTTCCCGCCGCTGGACTTCAGCAAGCCCGGCAAGCCGTCGACGACGGCCAGCGGGATCGCCCAGCCCGATCCGGCCCTGCCCGGCGGGCTGAAGGAGGTACGCGCCCCGTTCGTATCCGACCTCGCCAAGGAGTACCCGGCTGGCGCGGACGCCAAATAGGACGGCACGCGGGTGCGGGGCGGCCGCCCTTCACCCGCGCCAGGTGACCAGAGCGTCCAGCGCTTCGATCCGCGAGCCGCACACCAGCAGCGGGTTGATCTCCAGCGCCTCCAGCCGGTCCCCCAGCCCGTCCGCCAGGTCCCCCACCTTGACTATCACGTCGACGAGGGCGTCCAGGTCGGCCGGTTCGGCGCCGCGCGCGCCACGCAGCAGGTCGGCGCCGCGGAGCTCACCGAGCGCCCGCCGGACGTCGGCCCGGTCGACGGGCAGCAGTCGCAGGACGGAGTCACGTAGCGCCTCCACCCACACGCCACCGATCCCGATCGCGAGGACCGGGCCCCACGCCGGGTCCCGTACCACGCCGACCAGCAGTTCGACCCCGCCGGATCGGTGCGGCTGCACGAGAGTGCTGACCCCGGTGGCCCCGCGTGCTCGCAGCGCGGCGCAGACCTCCCGGTGGGCCCGGCGCACGTCGTCGGCGCCGGCGAGCGCGAGCCGGACACCACCGGCGTCGCTCTTGTGGGCCAGCCCGTCCGCGACGGCCTTGAGCACCACCGGGTAGCCGAACTTCGCCGCCGCCTCGACCGCGCTGTCCTCGTCTGGGGCGAGTTCCGCGGCCACGACCGGAACGCCGTTGTCCGCCAGGAAGGCGGCGGCCTGATGCTCCACCCAGGTGCCGGTGCTCGCGCCCCGGACGATCGGGGCCGGTGCATCGGGCCGCGCCGGGTCCCCGTCGGCCCGCACCGCCTGTGACCACCTGACCGCCGCGCCGATCGCGGACATGCCGTGCTCGATGCCGCCGACGACGTGCGGGTAGTTCGCCTGTCGCTGCACCGCGCGGCCGTACTCGGTGATGTCGGTCAGCACGTTGCCGACCACGACGACCGGCCGTGGTGCGGTGCGGATCCGCGCGGCGGTCGCCTCGTAGAGCGCCAGCATCGGGGCCGGATCCGCGGGCGGCTGGCGCGGCAGATCGGACAGCAGCAGTACCGCGTCGACGCCGGGGTCCTCGGCGACGACCTCCAGTGCCCGGGTGAGCAGGGTCCGGTCGACGACCACGTATCCGGTGACGTCGAGGGGGTTCTGCACGGTCGCGAACTCCGGCAGGATCGCGGTGAGCCTGGCGCAGGTCTCGGGCGTGAACGGCGGCAGGTCCAGCCCTTCATCCTCGGCCCGGTCCGCGATTATCTCCGACGCCCCGCCGGACGGGGTGACCACGCCGAGTCGCCCGCCCGGTAACGGGCCGACCTCCCCGAGCAGCCCAGCGGTGATGATCAGGTCTTCCAGCGAGCGCACCCGGACGACACCGAGCTTCCGGAACACGGCGTCGACGACGTCGTCGTCGCCGACCAGCGCACCGGTGTGGGCCCGCGCGGTGGTCGAGGCGAGCTGGCTCGAACCGATCTTCAGCGCGACGACAGGCTTGCCGGCCGCGACTGCGCGCCGGACCACTCGGGCGAACTCGACCGGGCGCCGCACAGACTCCAGGAACAGCGCGATCGCCCGGGTCGCCGGGTCGTCGACGAAGTAGTCGACCACGTCGGTCACTGACACGAGGGTCTCGTTGCCCATCGACGTGAGCAGGCTGATGCCGATGTTGCGGGCCTGGGCGAACGCGAGGATCGAGCTGGCCAGCGCCCCGCTCTGCAACACGACACCCACCGGACCGGACAGCAGCGGCGCGGGGATGGGCAGCCCGTACGGCGTGACATTCGCCGCCGCGTTGATGTACCCGTTGCCGTTCGGTCCCAGTACCGTCAGGTCGTGGCAGCGGGCGAAGGCCGCCACCTCCTCCTCACGCTGGCGCCCCTGCTCGCCGGTCTCGCCGAAGCCCGCCGTGAGGATCACGTAGCTGCGGATGCCCACCCGCGCCCCCTCCTGCAGCACTGACAGCACGAGCGGGGTCGGCACCATGACGTACGCGAGGTCGACCGGGCCGGGGACGGCGGCGAGACTCGGATAGGCGCGTTGGCCGTGCACCACCTCGGTACGCGGGTTGACCAGGTACACCGGGCCCGCGAAGCCGTACTGGCGCAGGTTGTCGAAGGTGGAGAGCGACCAACCGGACTTGTCGGTGGCGCCGACCAGCGCGATGGACCGGGGGTTGAACAGGGCGTGCAGCGACCCGCTCATGCCTGCTCCGCCAGCCGGAAGCACGGCAGCGCCGGATTCTCGTCTCCGGCGCCGTCGCCGAGCCGGGTGATCTCCAACCGGACCCTGGCTCCGATGCGCACCTCGTCGGGCCGGGCGCCCACGATCCGGGTCAGCATCCGCACGCCCTCGTCCAGGTCGACCAGTGCCACGGTGAACGGGACCTGCGCCGCGAACTCGCCGAAGGCGCGATGGACGACCGTGTAAGCGTGGACGGTTCCGGTGCCGGCGGCCCGAAACCAGCTCAGCGTGCCTGTGAAGCAGTGCGGGCAGACCGCACGCGGGTAGAACACCGCCGTGCCGCAGGTGTCGCAGCGCTGGAGGTGCAGTTCACCGGCGGCGATCGCCGCCCAGAACGGCCGGGTCTCCGCGTCGGGGACAATGTGGACCACGGTTGTCAGCCCCTTCCCAGCACCACGGTGGCGGTCGACGACAGCACCCCGCCGGTGCCGTGCACGAGGGCGAGATCGGCGTCGGGGACCTGGCGGCGAGGGTCGGTGTAGTCGTGACGCAGCTGCCGGGTCGCCTCGATCAGGAGGAAGATCCCGTACATGCCGGGATGGGTGTAGGACAGCCCGCCGCCGTTGGTGTTCATCGGGAGCGAGCCGCCCGGAGCGGTACGGCCGCCGCTGACGAACTCCCCGCCCTCCCCCGGTTTGCAGAAGCCGAGCGACTCCAGCGTCAGCAGCACGGTGATGGTGAAGGAGTCGTAAATTTCCAGCAGGTCGATGTTGTCGCGCGTGACGCCGGCCATCGCCAGCGCCGCCGACCCCGACTGGGCCGCGCCGGTCACAGTGAGGTCGGGCATGTTGGCGATCGTGTGGTGGGTGGTGGTCTCACCGTAGCCGA
This sequence comes from Planosporangium flavigriseum, assembly GCF_011947225.1. Lineage (GTDB taxonomy): Bacteria > Actinomycetota > Actinomycetes > Mycobacteriales > Micromonosporaceae > Planosporangium > Planosporangium flavigriseum. The sequence continues at coordinate 26,971 of NZ_JAATVW010000031.1, forward strand.
GTACCACCACCGGGCGGGTCGCCACGTCGGTCCAGCGGTCCTCCGCCGCGACCACCACCGCGCCGCCGCCGTCGGTCACCAGGCAGCAGTCCAGTTTGTGCAGCGGCTCACAGATCATCGGTGAGGCCAGCACGTCGTCGACGGTGAGCGGGTTCCGGTGGTAGGCGTCCGGGTTGAGCCGGGCCCACTCCCTGGCGCTCACCGCGACCTCCGCGAGCTGCTCGCCGCGCACGCCGTACTGGTGCAGGTACCGGTTGGCGGCGAGGGCGTAAGCACCCACCGGGAGCGGCAGCCCGAACGGCCGTTCGAACTGTTCGCCCAAGGTCGCCGGGCGGGGCGCGTTGCGTGACCGGTCACTGCGCTGGGTGCTGCCGTACGCGATGAGCGCGACGTCGATCAGCCCGGCTTCGATCGCCGCCGCCGCGTGCCCGAGATGCGCCTCGAACGACGAGCCGCCGATGTTCGTGCCGTCCAGGTAGCGCGGCTGCAGGCCCAGGTACTCGGCCAGGGCGAGGGCCGGCGCCCACGACCAGTTGCCCGCGACGAACAGCGCGTCGACGTCGGCGCGGCGCAGGCCGGCCTCGGCGAGCGCCGCCCGGCTCGCGATGGCCTGCTGGGACAGCACGGTGAGGTGTGGTGTCTCGCCGACGGCGGACTCGGCCACGCCGACGATGGCCGCTCGGCGCCGCGCGTTCATTCGCCGCGCGCTCATTCGCCGCGCGCTCATTCGGCGATCCCGCCGAGCCGGGCGTGGCCCTTGAGCAGGTTGCGGGCGATGGTGCGGCGCTGGATCTCGTCGGTGCCCTCGAAGATGCGCAGCAGCCGCAGCTCTCGGTACCAGCGCTCGATCGGCAGCTCCTTGGTGTACCCCATGCCGCCGTGGATCTGCAGGACCCGGTCGGCCACGTGGTTGGCCATCACCGCGCCGTGCAGCTTGGCGATCGACGACGCGTGCCGGGCGTCCAGGCCCTGCTGTACCCGCCACGCGGCGTACAGGGTGAGCCACTTACTAGACTCGATCTCCACCTGCGAGTCGGCGATCTGCCACTGGATCGCCTGGTAGTCAGCGATCGGTCGCCCCATCGACTGGCGAATCTTGGCATAGTCGATGGCCATCTGCAGCATCCGTTCGCCCGCGCCGATGGCGCGCGCCGGGATCAGGTAGCGCCCTTGGCCGATCCAGCGCATGGCCAGGGGGAAGCCGTTGCCGACCGCGCCGAGCACGTTGGCGGCCGGCACCCGGACGTCGTCGAAGACCAGCGACGCCGGGCCCCACTGGCCCATCGTCGGGATCGGCTCGGACGCCCACCCCATATCGCGGTCGACCAGGAAGCAGGTCACGCCGCCGTCAGCACCCTTGGCCGGGTCGGTGACGGCGAAGACCATCACGAAATCGGCCTCGTTGCCACCGGTGATGAAGGTCTTCTCGCCGTTGATGACCCAGTCGCCACCGTCGCGGACGGCGCGGGTGCGGATGTTGCGCGCGTCTGATCCCGCGCCCGGCTCGGTGATGGCGAAACATGAGCGCCGTTCACCCTCGATGGTGGGGATCAGGTAGCGCTGCTTCTGCTCGTCGTTGCACTCGTACAGGATGTTGTCGGCGCTGCCACCGAAGCTGAACGGGACGAAGGTGCGCCCGGTCTCCATGACCAGGATCGCCGACATGATCGGACCGAGGTTCATCCCGCCGTACTCCTCCGGGGTGTTGATCCCCCAGAACCCGGCCTTGCGCGCCTTGCGCCGTAGGTCGGTCAGCACGTCGGGCGCGATCGCCGGAGCGCCGGACCGCTCGTTGCGCAGCACCTCCGGCTCCAGCGGCAGCACTTCCTTCGCGATGAAGGACCGGACGGTGTCGCGGATCTGTCGTTCCTCGTCGCTGAGGGAGAAGTCGACCATCGGCGGACGTCCTTTCCAATCGGACGGCACGAACGCGGCCCCATGGCCGGAGATGGAGAGATTTCTAGAACTCCGCTCTAGGAATGCATCGAGACTGCTCCATCGACATCAATGTGTCAAGAGCGGCGACCCTCGCTACCGAATGCTCGATAATGGCGCGGAGCGACGGTCGCGCACGGTGGTGGCGCGCACGCGTCGCAGCCGCACCGACACCACGAGAAGGTCCAATGGCGCGCAAGACGACCGGCAAGTCGGGCATCAACGCCTGGCAGTGGAGCCGCACGGCCGAGACCCGCAGGACACTGCTCCAGGCTGCCCGCGAAGTGTTCGCCGACAAGGGTTTCGCCGAGGCCAGCGTGGCCGACGTGGTGGAGCGCGCGGGCTCCAGCGTCGGCAGCCTGTACCACCACTTCGGCGGCAAGACAGAACTCTTCCTCGCCCTGTGGGAGGACCACCAGGCCACCCACGAGCAGAGCGCGGCCAGCGCCGTAGCCAAGGCCCGCGCCGGCGGCGAGGAGGATCCGCTGAACCTCTTCATCGCCGGAGCCAGGGCCTTCCTGGAGGGCTCCTGGCAGCGTCGCGACCTGGCGCGGCTGTTCATGGACGGCGACGGGCCACCCGGTTTCGAACTGATCCGCCGGACCAGGGGCCGCGAGTGGGTACGGCAGAACGCGGTCCTGCTCGGCGCGGGCGCCGACCCGGTCGACCGGGTCACCGTCGCCGTGCTCACGACGGTCATCGGCGAGGCCGGGCGCGAGATCGCCACCTGCTCGACCAAGCGGGAGGCGAACACGATAACCGAGGCGGCGATCCGGCTGATCCGGCAACTCGACCCGCTGCGCCCGATCGACGATTGACAATCCTTCCCGCCCTAAAGGACGGGGATTCCCTGGGTCACCCCAGGGGGTTCCTGCT
>NZ_JAATVW010000032.1 GCF_011947225.1 Planosporangium flavigriseum
CTGATCACATCAGTGCGCGGTACAGCAGTCACAGTGCAGGCGGTGGGTAGTCGGCCCTGGTAGGCGTCGAAGCACACCGGCGGGACAAAGCAAACCGGCTATCTGATCGTTGAGCCTCGATGTTATGTGGGTTCATGTTGCGGCAGCGACGTCGAACAGGCGACAGCGGAGGGTTGAGCCCTGCACTGGGGAGCTGGCAGCGTTGCTCGAGAACATTTCGTCGCTGCCCAGCCTCCGGCCTCCCGGCGTCCTGGTCGTCGCCCGCCCCGGTGGGTTACGCCACTCGCGCGATGACGCCTTCGGGCGGTTCGGGCACGGCGTCAGGGTGCAGGATCGCGGCGATCGCCTCGACGCCGTTGACGAGGCGGGGGCCGGGGCGCACGACGAGGCCGTCGGCGTCGATCGCCCACACCGGCGTACTGGGAAATTCCGGCGCGACGGTGCGGGCCTGCTGCGCGGCGCCGTCGAGGTGGAAGCCACACGGCGCGACCAGTACCACGTCCGGTGCGGCGTCGGTGAACTCCGGCCAGGTGGTCTCCACCGACCGGGCGCCGGGGCGGGCGGCGACCGGTTCGCCACCGGCCGCGCGGACGAGGTCGGGTACCCAGTGCCCGGCGGTGAACGGCGGATCGACCCACTCCACGACGGCGACTCGTGGCCTGGGCCGCCCGGCGACGGCCGAAGCGATCGCCGCGAGCCGGGCTCGCAGGCCGGCGATCAGTTTCTCGGCCCGGCCGGGCACACCGGTGCGGGCACCGACGGCGAGGATGGTGTCGAAAACTTCGTCGAGGGTGTGCGGGTCCAGCGACAGCACGTCGGCCCGGCAGCCGAGGTAGTCCAGAGCGTCGGAGACGTGCCCGGCGGGCAGGGCGCACACCCGGCACAGGTCCTGGGTCAGGATCAGGTCCGGCGAGAGACCGGCCAGGGCATCGGCGTGCAGGGTGTACAGGTCGGCGCCGGCCGCCATCCGGGTCTTGACGTAGTGGTCGATCTCGCCGGGGCTCATCCCGCGGGTGTCCCGGCCGCCCACGACGACCGTCTTGTCGACCCGCGCCGTCGGCGGCTCGTCGCATTCGAACGTTACCCCGACCAGGTCGTCGCCGAGGCCGAGCGCGTAGACGATCTCGGTCGCAGACGGCAGCAACGACACCAGACGCATACGCCCATCCTGCACCGACCCCGACACGTGAGAGCCGGGTACCCGGCTACCTCAGCAGTGTCGAAGTAAAGGCGACCGGCGCGCGCCGCCGGTATTGAACCACCGTGGCAGCTGGCCGAGCAGATCCTGCTGATCGTCACCGACCCACGCCACGTGGCCGTCCGGCCGCAGGAGTACGGCGGGCACGTCCAGTTCATCGCTGACGTCGACGACGTGGTCGACCCGATCCGCCCAACCCGCCACCGAGAGCCGGCCGGTCTGGTCGAGCAGCAGTCCGCGGCCGCCGTGCATCAGCTCGTAGAGGCGCCCCCGCTTCAGACCGACATCCCGCAGCCGCCGGCCGAGCAGTTCGTGGCCCTCGCCGAAGTCGTAGCGGACCCCGATCGCGGTGGTCTTCTCGACCAGGTACCGGCGCACGTCCTCGAAGTCCATCAGTTCCGACAGCAGCCGGCGCACCGCCTGGGGACCCGGTTCGAGAGATATCAGCTCGGCCTGCGCACGAACGTTGTCCAGCACGTCGGCGGCCACCGGGTGCCGTTCGGTGTGGTAGCTGTCCAGCAGCCCCTCCGGGGCCCAGCCGTTGACCGCGGCGGCCAGTTTCCAGCCGAGGTTGAACGCGTCCTGGATGCCGAGGTTGAGCCCCTGCCCGCCGATCGGCGGGTGGATGTGCGCCGCGTCGCCGGCCAGCAGCACCCGCCCGGTCCGGTAGCGCTCGGCCAGCCGGGTGGCGTTACCGAAGCGGGAAAGCCAGCGCGGTGAGTGCGCGCCGAAGTCGGTGCCGGCGATCGCCCGAAGCCGCTGCTTCAGCTCGTCCAGGGTCGGCGGGACCATGCGGTCCTCGGCCACCCCCTCGGCGCGCACGACGGCGCGGTACACCCCGGCCCCGACGGGCCCGACGCCAAACCCCAGGTCGGTCTTGCGGACTTCGGCCACCACCGCGGCCACCTCCTCCGCCGGCGCGGATATCTCGATCTCGGCCAGCAGCCACTTGAGGCTGGCGGGCTCGCCGGGGAAGCCGACGCCGAGCAGTTTGCGCACCGTGCTGCGGCCGCCGTCGCAGCCGACCAGGTAGCGCGAACGCAGCCGCGTGCCGTCGGCCAGCTCGGCGGTCACCCCGTTGTCGTCCTGGCTCAGCCCGACCAGCGCGCAGCCGCGCCGGATCTCGGCGCCGAGCTCGGTGGCGCGCTCGGCCAGCAGGCGATCGGTGACGGGCTGCGGGATGCCGAGGATGTAAGGATGTGCGGTGTCCAGCCGGTCCGGCTGCGGCTTGCTGATGCCGGCGAAGGAACCACCGAGCGGGTACTGCTGGCCGTGCGCGAGGAACCGCTCCAGCAGACCGCGCTGGTCCATCACCTCGATGCTGCGCGCGTGTAGGCCGAGCGAGCGGACAATTTTGATCGGCTCGGCGTCCTTCTCCAGCACGAGCGCCTGCACGCCGTGTAGCCGCAACTCGCAGGCCAGCATCAAGCCGGTGGGCCCGCCCCCGGCGACGATCACGTCAATCATGAAACCCCCATTGTTTCTCGGACAGATGCTCCCCACAGTCCGGCGGCGCGCACACCCGCACACCCGCACTTCCGCGCCGAGTGCCCGCAACCGCACCGCGAGTCCCGCCGGCGGTTCGACGTCCCACGAGACCCATACGTAGACCAAGGCGCATGTACTTCGCGAATCCCTGATTTCCGCAGGCTCTGGCTTCGGTCGGAGATTCTGTGGCACGACCCGGGTCTTGCCGCAAGGCCCCCGGTGCGCTATATGGTGAGAGTGGCAGGGAGTGGGTGTTCTCCTCGCCCTTGCTTTTTGTCGTCCGCTGTGGACGGACAAGCTCCTCTCCAAGCGGTGACGCACCGCCTACGGTGATGCTGACGGTCCAGGAGGATCTACCATGGGCCTGCGGATGTAGCCGCAGAACAAGATTTCGCCCGGCGCCTGACGGCGGCCGGGGTCGGCCCCGGCGACACGGTTGCCGTGTTCACGTGCCGGCGCCGCAGCAGCAGCGGTTGTGGTTCCTCGACCACCTCAGCGACGCGGCCGGGGTGGCGTACGGTGCCCGCCCCTGCTGGGGCCGGTCAGGGGGCTACCGACACCCCCAGCCATCTTTCCTAACTGGAACGGCGTGGGCCCGGTACGTTACTCGGGGTGACGATCCCGTATTCATGGATCTTGCGGTAGATCGTCGCCCGGGACATCCCCAGCGATCGGGCTGCCTTGGCCTTGTGGCCTTCACAGTCGAGCAGGCTTTGCACGATGGCGTCCCGCTCCATCGACTCGATCGGGCTGAGCAGGCGGCGGCTCACCGTGCGGCACTCCGGCGGCAGGTCGTCCGGGTGAATCAATCCGGTACGCCGGTGTTGGACGACCCGCCTGAGCACCTGCCGGAGTTGTTCGACGTTCCCGGGCCAGCTCGACCGCAGGAGCAGTTGCATCGTCTCCGGGGTGCAGGCCAGCTGACCGTCGTGGCTGAACTTCGCGAGGAAGAACGGTACGAGTTCATGCAGGTCCTCGATGTGATGGCGCAATGGCGGAAGCTCGATGGTGCTGGGGAACAGCCGCAGCAACTCGGTCGGATCGCCGGTCTGGTGTCGCCGGTTCAAGGTGACCACGACCCACAACGACCGCTGCCGGCCCGTGGCGTGAGCTGATCGCAATGCGGCCGACAGCGCCTGCAATCGTCGATCGTCGAGCCGGTCGAGGTGCCGGATCACCAGGCTGCCCTCGGTCTCGAGCAGCTCCCGGCGGGCCTGCACCAGCCAGTCCGGGTACGCCGCGTCGACGGCGTCCAGGACGTGGAAGCGGCCGGTCGGGTTGCGCTTGCGGTACACCGCTCGCGCCACAGCCATCTTGCCGACTCCCTGCTCGCCCTCCAACGCGAGCCACTCGCCGGCCTCATAGCAGGCGTCGACCCGTTGACATCCACGTAGCCACAGCGGCCCCGAGCCGACCAGGCCGGGCAGGAAGGTCGGCGCCACCCGGGCGTCGCCGGCCGGTAATTTTGCCAGCTCAACGAGTTTCACGTGGACGACGCCACCGGCGAGGACGTCGTCGGCGTTCACCGGCCGGCAGTACAGCCGCGCCTTGATGCCGGTGGGCAGTTCCGTCACGATCGGGCTGGGGCGGCGGCTGGCCAGCATCTCGGCGGCCTGCCCGAGCAGCATTGTCTGATCGGCCGGGTCGAGCACCTGCCGGGCGTACTCGTTCATCATCACCACGTCGTGGTTGAGGGCGAACACGATTCCGGCGGTATGCCGGCAGGCCCGCAGATACTCCCGCAGCAGGGCGAACTCCCGGACACCGCTGTCGGTGAGCAGAGCCTGCCTGATCTGGTCGGCGGTGGTCTTTGCGAGGGTGATCAGCAATGGGCCGGCGTCCTTGCGCCAGCAGGTCAGGTCCACCGCGCCGATCGTCTTTCCGGAGATCGGGTGCTGGATCGGCACCCCGGCGCAGCCGAGGTTCTCGAGATTCTCGGCATAGTGCTCATGGCCGAACACATGCGCCGGCTGGCCACCTTCCAGGGCCGTGCCGATTCCGTTGGTGCCGACCGACCCCTCGGCGTAGCTGAAGCCCGGCGCGAGTTGGACGCTGTCGAGGTGCCGGTCGAGATCGTGGTCGGCCGCGAGCCGGGTGAGCACCACTCCGGCCGCATCGGTCAGGATGATGCTGATCGGCTGCCCGTCGAGATGTTCGCGTAGATGCCGCAGCACCGGCAGGGCACTTCGGGTCAGCGGGCTGTCCAGTTCGGGGTCGCGGACGTACGCCAGATCGATGTGATCGGCCGCGACATTCCACCGCCGGGAGCGCCACCACGACGCCAGGATGGTGTTGCGCACCTCGTTCGGTTCGACCGACTCGGCGGTCAGGAACCGCTCCCGGATCTCGGCCAGTCGGCGGTCGTTGCTCAGATTCGGCGGGTAGGTAGATGCGGACGACATGGCGCCCCCCTTGCCTCCCGGAACGCCCGTCGTGGGCCGGGCAAGCCCGCGGTCCGGCGCCCGAGGTTGCGTCGTGGTTACAACGTAGGCGCAAAGTTGCCGGCCTATGTCTCATGTTGAGACCGCCGATTTGCTCCTGATGCCATGTGATGAGCGCGGACGGGGCTCACAGACTCCGGAGAGGTGACCGATGGATCCACCGGGTGGAGCACGGGATGAGACCTACAACCCGTGGAGCATCGTCAATCTGGTGTTTGCTCACCTGGCTCAGCAGGGACTGCACCCCGTTCTCGGGGACCGGGGCGATCCGGGCGGCCCGGCAGCCGACCTGCTGCGATCGCTGGGAATCGAACCGGCGGCGGAGGGCAACCGTCAGGTTTCGCATGACGTGCGACGGCATCTCGCCGACATCCGGGCCGCTGTCTTCGGCGAGAGCGGACCGGCCGGTGGGGCGCGACGGCAGGACAAGACGATCAAGGCTGCAGGCAGGTGGTCTCAGCCGACCCGACTGACGGGTGAGGAGTGATCATGAGTCGTCAGAGTGTGGCGAGAGCACACCAGAAGATCCAGGAGTTGTCCTGGGAGCCGCTGTACCACGAGCCGGTGTCGCAGTACGGAACCGACTACACCTTCCAGAAGGCACAGAAGAAGGATCCGCTCAAGCAGGTCCTACGGTCGTACTTCCCGATGCAGGAGGAGAAGGACCACCGGGTCTACGGAGCCTCGGACGGCGCGATCCGCGGGAACATGTTCCGCCAGGTGCAGGAGCGTTGGCTGGAGTGGCAGAAGCTGTTCCTTTCGATCATCCCGTTGCCCGAGATCTCGGCAGCCCGGGCCATGCCGCTGCTGTTCCGCACGGTTCCCAACCCGGAGCTGCACAACGGCCAGGCGATCCAGATGATCGACGAGGTCCGGCACTCGACGATCCAGCAGAACCTCAAGCGCCTGTACATGAACAACTACATCGATCCGGCCGGCTTCAACAACAGCCTGCGCAACTTCCAGAACGACTACTGCGGCACGATCGGCCGTCAGTTCGCCGAAGGCTTCATCACCGGTGACGCGATCACCGCGGCGAGCATCTATCTGACGATCGTGGCGGAGACAGCGTTCACCAACACGCTGTTCGTGGCCATGCCGGCCGAGGCCGCAGCCAACGGCGACTACCTGCTGCCGACGGTGTTCCACTCGGTGCAGTCCGACGAGTCACGGCACATCAGCAACGGGTACGCGACGCTGCTGATGGCCCTGGCCGACGAGGGCAACCACCAGTTGCTCGAGCGCGACCTGCGCTACGCCTGGTGGAACAACCACCGGGTGGTCGACGCGGCGATCGGCACGTTCATCGAGTACGGAACCAAGGACCGCCGTAAGGATCGGGAGAGCTACGCCGAGATGTGGCGGCGGTGGATCTACGACGACTACTACCGCAGCTACCTGGTGCCACTGGAGAAGTACGGGCTGGTCATTCCGCACGACCTCATCGAAGAGTCCTGGAACCAGATCTGGAACAAGGGGTACGTGCACGAGGTGGCGCAGTTCTTCTCCACCGGCTGGCTGGCCAACTACTGGCGGATCGACCCGATGACCGACAAGGACTTCGAGTGGTTCGAGTACAAGTACCCGGGCTGGTATGACCGGTACGGCAAGTGGTGGGAGAACTACAACCGGCTGTCGACGCCGAACGGGCACCACCCGATCGTGGCCGAGGACGTCGACTACCAGTACCCGCACCGCTGCTGGACGTGCATGGTGCCCTGCCTGGTCCGGGAGGACATGGTCATCGACGAGGTCGACGGCCAGGTGCGCACCTACTGTCACGAGGCCTGCCGGTGGACCGACGTCACCGCGTTCCGGCCGACCTACCAGGGCCGGCAGACGCCGAACATGGGCCAGCTGATCGGGGCCCGGGAGTGGGAGACGCTGTACCACGGCTGGAACTGGGCCGACGTGGTGACCGACATGGGGTACGTGCGCGACGACGGCAAGACGCTGGTGGCGCAGCCCCATCTCAACCTCGACCCCAAGAAGATGTGGACGCTCGACCACCTGCGCCGGATGCCGCCGCTGCAGAGCCCCAACGTGCTGCTCAACGAGATGACACCCGAGGAGCGGGAAGCGTTCCACGCCAACTACGTGCGCGGCGGTCCCGGCGGCCGGCCCGCACCCGCGGACGCCTGAGCGCAGGCGGACAGGGGGTCGGGAGGACCCGAAGCGCACTTCGGGTCCTCCCGCCCACGCCAGCACCGCGACATCTGCGAGGCAGTCATGGCTGACAAGCACGTCGTCCGGTTCGAACCGGTCGGCATCGAGATCGAAGTCGACGAGGACCAGACCGTCCTGCGGGCCGCCGCGGAGCAGGGGATCATGCTCATGCACGGCTGCAAGGAAGGGCAGTGCGCGTCGTGCAAGTCTTTCGTCCTCGACGGCGACGACATCGAGCTCGACAAGTACTCCACGTTCGCGCTGCCCGACTACGAGCGCGAGGAGGGCTTCACGCTGCTGTGCCGGGCGCACGTGTACGAGGACGTGCGGATCGAGCTGATCAACTACGACGAGGACATGATCCGCTCGGGGCTGCCGATCCAGCAGGCGGTGGCCGAGGTGGTCGCTGTCGAAGCGGTCACCCATGACCTCCGCCGCCTCGTCCTGCGGCTGGTGCAACCACGGGAGCTGAAGTTCTTCCCGGGGCAGTACGTCGACATCGCCATCCCCGGTACTGGCCAGACCCGATCATTTTCGATGGCCAATACGTCCAGTCAGGACGACGGTCGGCTCGAGTTCATCATCAAGGTGTACCCGGACGGGCTGTTCTCGCACTTCCTGGACACCCGACTCGCCGTGGGCGACAGCCTCGACCTGGTGGGGCCGTTCGGTGTCTTCACCCTGCGCGACGGCTACGACGCCGATCTGATCTTCGTAGGCGGCGGTGCCGGCATGGCGCCGATCCTGTCGCTTTTGCGCTCCATGGCCGAGCGCGGAATCCAGCGCAGGGCCACCTACTACTACGGCGTCCGGGGCCGCCGCGACCTGTGCTTCGAGCCGGAGCTGCAGTCCCTGGAAGAGACCCTGCCGGGCTTCCGGTACGTGCCGGCGCTGTCGGAGCCGGCCGAGGGCGATGACTGGAACGGCGACGTCGGGTTCGTCACCGACGTGGTCAAGCGGTACGAGACCGATCTCACGGGCGCGCACGCCTACGTCTGCGGACCGCCGCCGATGGTGGAGGCGGCCGTGCCGATACTCGCCGCGCTGGGGGTGGCGGAGAAACGCATCTACTACGACAAGTTCACGACGACAGGTGACCCCGACAAGCAGTGAGGGACGGACCTGATGACAACAGCGACTGAACGCAGCGTACCGAAGCCGGTGTTCACCGATGCCGAGGCCGGCGCCAAGGAGTTCCCGGACTCGACCGCGCGCAGGTTCAACTACTACACCCCACAGAAGCGCAAGCAGACGCACTACGAGGACGTGACCGTCGAGGTCCAGCCCGACCCGAGGCACTATCTCAGCCAGGGCTGGCTGTACGGGTTCTCCGACGGCCGCGGCGGCTATCCGCTGGAATGGACCACGCTCAAGGCGTGGGGTTCCGACCGGCCGGTGCCCAAGCGCGGACCCGGCTCCGGTGGCAAGGGTTACGACTGGCCGGCACACGGCTGGCACGAGTTCCGCGACCCCAACGAGGAGTGGGAACTCACCCTGTACCGCTACAACTCCAACGTGGTACGGCAGGTCAACCAGAACATCGAGGCGGCCCGCCGGTCAAAGGCGTTCGATCAGTGGAACCCGAACTGGGTGCGGTTCGTGGAGCGCAACGTCGGCGCCTGGATGCACGTCGACCACGGGCTCGGCCTGTACCTGTTCGCCAACGCCAACCGGCGGGCGCCCACGAACATGCACAACAACGCGATCTCGGTCAACAGCATGCACCTGATCAGGGCCGCGCAGGATCTCGCGCTGTACAACCTGACGCTCAGCGAGGAGATCGACGGGTTCGACGGCAAGGCGCACGTGGAGACCTGGGACAGTGACCCGGCATGGCAGGGCGTGCGCCAGACCGCCGAGGCGCTCACGGCTGTCGACGACTGGTGCGAGGCCGTCTTCGCGGCCAACGTGGTCTTCGAGCCGCTGGTCGGCGAGCTGTTCCGCAGCCATCTCGTGCAGCACGCGGCGCCCCGCAACGGCGACTTCGTCACGCCGACCGTCGTGGGCGCGGGGGAGTACGACTACGCCGAACGGGACCTGCGGTACACGAAGGCCATGTTCGAACTGTTGACCAATGACCGCGAGTTTGCCGACCACAACAAGGCGATCATGCAGCGGTGGCTGTCCGACTGGGTGTCGCAGGCCATCAAGGCGGCCCGCACACTGCAGCCGCTGTGGTCGCAGCCCGATGCCAAGCCGCCGCGGTTCGAGGACGGCCTGGACCGTGCGAAGAGCCGTTTCAGCGGCATTCTTTCCGACCTGGGTCTGGACACACCGAAGGAGCTGGCGCAGTGACCATCTTCAAGACGGCGGAGAGCCCCTTCAAGGCCGACAACACGGCGTCCAACATGTGCGGCTTCACGCTGATGAACAACCAGGTCGGCGTCGTGGTCGCCGAGGTCATGAAGAGCAAGCCGGACGTACGGGTGACGCCGCTGCCGTCGATGATCCGCGTCGACGCGGTCCGGCGGATGGACGTCGTCTACGACGAGATCTCCGAGGCGCTCGGCGAGGAGCCCGGCTACTTCGACGCCGCCGAGTTCGAGGAGAACATGTCCACGCACTACGGCCGGATGATCCACGAAGACGACCGGACGATCTTGTTCGCGAACCCCGAGGACGCGGCCGACTACATCGGCTTCGACCTGCGGGCCGGATCGAACTGACACCCGCGATCACAGGCTGACAACGGATTCGGTCCACGAGGAGGCACCGTGTACGAAAAGGACGGCGAGAAATATTTCGTGGTCGACAGCCACATGCATTACTGGAACGCTGCCCCGGACAACTGGGTGGAGGGTGCCGAGAACTACGCCAAGGGCTGGATCGAATGCTTCCACGCCTACCAGTCGCTCGGGCCGGCCGAAACGCACTGGCCGATCGAGAGGTTCCAGAAGTACTCCGAGGACGACCTCATGAAGGACGTCTTCGACGACGGCCACGTGGACGTGGCGGTCTTCCAACCGACGTACCTCAAGGAGTGGTACTCCGAGGGCTTCAACACCACGGAGCGCAACGCCATCCTGGCCGAGAAGTACCCGGGGAAGTTCATCCTCAACACGCGGTGGGACCCGCGCGAGGGCGACGCCGGCCTGAAGACGCTCCGGGCCAACGTCTCGCGGTACGGGTGCAAAGGGGTGAAGCTGTACACCGCCGAGTGGCGGCAGGGTTCCCGTGGGTGGAAGCTCACCGACCCGGACGCCTACCGGTACCTGGAGGCGTGCCAGGAGCTCGGGATCACGAATATCCACGTGCACAAGGGCCCGACGATCTGGCCGCTAGACAAGGACGCCTTCGATGTCGCCGACGTCGACCACGCGGCGACCGACTTCCCGGCGTTGAACTTCATCGTCGAGCACGTCGGCCTGCCCCGCATCGAGGATTTCTGCTTCATGGCCACGCAGGAGCCCAACGTGTACGCCGGCCTGTCGGTCGTGATCGGCGGCCTGATGCACGCCCGGCCGAAGTTCTTCGCCAAGGTCATGGGTGAGCTGCTGTTCTGGGTCGGCGAGGACAAGATGACGTTCGGCAGCGACTACGGGATCTGGGAACCGAGGTGGCAGGTCGAGGGCTTCGTCGACTGGGACTACCCGAGCGACGAGTTCTCCGACTACCCGCGCGTCACCACGGCGACTAAGAAGAAGATCCTCGGCCTGAACGCGGCCAAGCTCTACGGCATCGAGGTCCCGGCCGAGTGCCGCCTCGAACCGGGGGAGGGGACCCCGGCCGCGCAGGACGACGCCCAGTTGGTCGCGCGGGCATGAGCACGATCCTCAGTGGTGAGGCACAGATCCTCGCCGCGCTGGAGACGGTGCGCGACCCGGAGCTGGACGAGCCGATCACGTCGCTCGGCTTCGTCGCGTCGTGCACCATCTCCGCGGGCGGCGCCGCGCAGGTACGGCTGCGGCTGCCGACCTACTTCTGCGCGCCCAACTTCGCCTTCCTCATGGTCGCCGATGCCTACGACGCGGTGTCCAGAGTGGACGGGGTACGCAGCGTCGAGGTGGTGCTCGAAGACCACTTCGCCGCCGAGACGATCAACGGCGGGGTGGCCGCCCGGGCCGGGTTCGTGCGGTCCTTCGACGGCGAGGCAGTCGCCGAGCTGGACCAGCTGCGCGCCGACTTTCTGCGGAAAGCCGTGATGGCAGGCACCGACCAGGTGTGCCGGCCGCTGCTCGCCGCCGGTGTCCAACCGGCGGCGCTGGTCACCTTGACCCTCGGTGAGGTGCCCCCCTCACGGGCGCTCGACCGGCTGCGGCAGCGGCGGGCCGAGCTGGGCCTGCCCGCCGGCGACGACGCCCTGCTGTTGATCGATCCCGGGACGGGCGCGCGGGTGGGCGACGACGCCGTACCACTGCACCTGCGGCGCGCCCGCACCACGCGGGTCAGCGTGGACGCCAACGCCGGCATCTGTCGCGGCATGTTGTGGCACAGGTACCACGCCAGAGGAGAAGGCGAGGAGGAGACGTGAAGGCCGTAAGACTGCACGGGTACCACCAGCAGCCCGTGGTCGAGGAGGTGCCGGAGCCCACCGTCAAGGGTCCGCTCGACGTCGTCGTGAAGATCGGTGGCGCCGGCGTGTGCCGCACCGACCTGCACATCATCGAGGGCCAGTGGGACGCGGCGATGCACCCCGCGCTGCCCTACACCCTCGGGCACGAGAACGCCGGCTGGGTCCACGAGATCGGATCCGCGGTGACCAACGTGCAGGTCGGTGACACGGTGATCCTGCATCCGACGCCGACCTGCGGGCTGTGCCGGGCCTGCCGTGCGGGCCACGACATGCACTGCAGCGACAGCAGCTTCCCGGGGCTCTCGCACGACGGCGGGATGGCGGAGTACCTCCTCACGTCGGCGCGGGCCTGCGTGAAGCTGGACCCGCGGACCCGGCCGCAGGACGTCGCCGCGCTCGCCGACGCCGGCATCACCGCCTACCACGCGGTCCGTAAGGCGATCCCGCTGCTTCACCCCGGCACCACCTGCGCGCTCATCGGCGCGGGCGGGCTCGGCCACATCGGCATCCAGTGCGTGGCCGCGCTGACCGCGGCCAGGATCATCGTGATCGACCGCAACCCGGACGCGCTCAAGCTCGCCGAGCAGTTGGGCGCCCACCACACGGTCGTCGCCGACGGCGGCCAGGTCGACGCGGTCAACGACCTCACCGGTGGCGGCGCGGACGTCGTGCTGGACTTCGTCGCCGAGCAGGGCGCCGAGCAGGACGGCTTCGCGATGACCGGCCGCGGCGGTTCGTACTTCGTCATCGGCTACGGCGGCACCCTGACCGTACCGACGCTCGACATCATCTCGACCGAGCGCAACATCGTCGGAAACATCGTCGGGACCTACAACGATCTCGCCGAGCTCATGGTCCTGGCGCAGACGGGGAAGGTCACCCTGCACACCCGGACGTACCCACTGGACGCCGCGGCGCAGGCGCTCGGAGATCTCGACGCCGGTCGGGTCCGCGGCCGCGCCATCCTCGTCCCATAGCCGGATCAGACACCCCCACGCCCAGGAGGACCGATGGCCAAGGAACTACGTTTCGCTGCGGAAGCCCGCGACCTGCTGCTGGCGGGTGTGGACCAGTTGGCCGACGCGGTGAAGTCGACGCTCGGCCCCAAAGGGCGCAACGTCATCCTGGAGAAGATCACCGGGTCACCCGTGGTCACCAACGACGGCGTGACGATCGCGCGCGAGATCCATCTGCGCAATCAGTTCGAGAACATGGGCGCCCAGTTGGTCAAGGAAGCCGCGATCAAGACGAATGACATCGTCGGTGACGGCACCACCACGGCCACGGTGATAGCCCAGGCGATCGTGCGGGAGGGCATGAAGGCGATCGGTAAGGGCGCCAACCCGGTGCTCGTCAAGCGGGGCATCGATCTGGCCGTCGGCCGACTGGTGCAGCACCTGCAGAGCGTCGCGCACCCGGTGGCCACCGAAGCCGACTACGCCCGGGTCGCCGCGATCTCGGCCAACGACGACGACACGGTCGGCGCGGTGATCGCGAAAGCGCTGCACACCGTCGGCGACGCTGGCATCGTCACCGTCGAGGAGTCGGCGGTGCACGGGATGAGCGTCGACTTCGTCGAGGGCTTCGAGTTCGACAACGGGTACGTGTCGCCGTACATGGTCACCAACCCGGCCAGCCTCGAAGCGATCGTCGACGACCCGTACATCCTGTTGTGCAGCGAGAAGATCTCCAAGGTCCAGCAGTTGATGCCGCTGCTCGACAAGATCATGCGGGCGCCCCGCCCGCTGGTGATCATCGCTGAAACCGTCGAGGGCACCGCACTGAGCATGCTGGTGCACAACCACGTCAACCGTGTCTTCCAGTGCGTCGCCGTGAAGGCCCCCGGCTTCGGTGACCGGCGGCTGCACAAGCTCGAGGACATCGCCGCGATCACCGGCGGCACCGTGTACAGCAGGCACTCCGGGTTCACGCTCGAGACGATGACCATCGAACAGCTTGGCCGGGCCGCGCAGGTGCGCGTCACCGCCGACCGGACCGCGATCATCGGCGGCGGCGGGGCTCGCGAGGGCGTCGAGTTCCGCATCACCCAACTGCGCGCGGAGCTGGAGCGGGCCACCTTCGGCGTCGACGAGGACGTGCTCACCGAGCGGATCGGATCGCTGTCGGGCAAGGTCGCCGTCATCAAGGTCGGGGCGCCGACCAACGCCGAACTCAAGGAGCTGCAGCACCGCGTCGAGGACGCGCTGTCGGCCACCAGAGCGGCGATGGCCGAGGGGATCGTCGCCGGCGGCGGAGCCGCCCTGCTGCACGCCGAGGGGGCGCTGGATGACCTGCAGGTCAAGGGCGACTACGCGACCGGGGTCGACATCGTGCGCCGCGCGCTCACCGAGCCCGCGTACCTGATCGCCGCCAACGCCGGGTACGCCGGACATGAGGTGGTGGCCCGGATGGCACAGCTGGACCCGGACGAGGGGTTCGACGCCCTGGAAGGGTGCTACGGAAACATGATCCAGATGGGGATCATCGATCCGTTGCGGGTGGCCCGCTCCGCGTTGCAGAACGGCGCGTCAGTGGCCGGGCTGCTGCTCACCACGAATACCCTGATCGCCGAGGAGCAGACGCCCTGGGGTGGCAGCGCCGCGCTCATGACCGAATTCGGCCCACTCGACGAGGGACTGCGTCAACCGTCTCCCGACTCCAGTACGCCACAGTCGCTCGGGCTCGGCCCGTCGGTCGGCTGAGAATGGGCCCGGTGGCGGGGGACTCCGTACTGCAGACGCCGCTTGCGGCTGGTGCGGAGTCCCCGCGGTCAGTCGAGCCGACGCTTCGGTTGTTGCGCTCGCGCGGACGGATCCGAGGCATGGTGGCGCTGCTCGGGCCGGCGTTCGTCGCGGCCGTCGCGTACATCGACCCCGGCAACTTCGCGACCAACTTCTCCGCCGGCGCGAAGTTCGGCTACACGCTGGCGTGGGTGATCGTGGCGGCCAACCTGATGGCCATGCTGGTGCAGTACCTGTCCGCCAAGACCGGCGTCGCCACCGGACGCGACCTGCCGGAACTGTGCCGGGAACACTTTCCGCGGGCGGTGTCGCGCGGGCTGTGGGTACAGGCGGAGCTGATCGCGATGGCCACCGATCTGGCGGAGTTCGTCGGCGCCGCGGTGGGGTTGAACCTGCTCTTTGACGTGCCGCTGTTCCCGGCCGGCGTGATCACGGCGGTCGTGGCGTTCGCGATCCTGGCCCTGGAGCAGCGCGGCTACCGCCGTTTCGAGCTGGCGATCGGCGGACTGCTCGGCATCGTCTTCCTCGGGTTAGCCTACGACCTGGCCCGGGTGGGGCCCGACCCCGGCGGAATCGCGGCGGGACTGGTCCCGAGTTTCGCCGGCACCGACAGCCTGCTGATCATCGCGGGCATCATCGGGGCGACGGTAATGCCCCACGTGGTCTACCTGCACTCCGCCCTCACGAAGTCCCGGGTGTTCTGCCGCGACGACTCCGAGCGTCGCGAGCTGCTGCGCTTCCAGCGGCTCGACGTGCTCATCGGGCTCGGCGCCGCCGGCCTGATCAACCTGTCGATGCTGTTCATCGCGGCCTCGCTGTTCAACCGCACCGGCCGGCTGAACGTCGACTCGATCCAGGCCGCGCATACCGGGCTTGGCCGCATGGTCGGCGGTGGGGCCGCGCTGGCATTCGCGGTGGCGCTGCTCGCCTCGGGTCTGTCCTCGTCGAGTGTGGGCACCTACGCCGGGCAGGTGGTCATGCAGGGCTTCGTCCGCCGTCGTATCCCGCTGTTCGTCCGACGCGGTCTGACCATGCTGCCCGCGCTGCTGGTGCTCGGACTCGGCCTGCCGGCCACCGACAGTCTGGTGGTCTCCCAGGTCGTGCTGTCCTTCGGTATCCCGTTCGCGCTCGTGCCGCTGGTCCTGCTCACCCGGCGTTCGGACATCATGGGATCGTTCGTCAACCGGCCCGTCACCACCGCGGTGACGGGCTGTATCGCCTCGGTGATCATTGTGCTCAACGTGTACCTGCTCTACGCCACCTTCTTCGGGTGATCGGCATCTCGTCGCTCCGTGAGTGAGGTCTCGGACCGGCTCGACGATCACATCGACAGCCAGCTCGGACCACCACAGTCCCGGCCGCGGCCGGTGCGGCCGCGGCCAGGCGGAACAGGGCTGCGCGTCGGCGGGGGAGTGCGGTGCGGCGTCGCCCCGGTGCGGTGCTACCTCTTCGCGCCCGGGCCTGATGCGCTCCCGGGCGAGACCCGGCTCTGGCTGCCGGCGGTCCCACCGGCTTCGGCGCCGGCCTTGACCTGGATGCGGCGCGCCTGCGGCTGTGCCTTGCCCGCGCGTATGGTCAGCACGCCGTACTCCAGTGTGGCGTCGATCTGGTCGGCGTTGATCTCACCGGGCAGGATCACGTCGTACTCGAATTCGGCGCCCTCGCGGCCGCCTTCGCCGCCACGGGCGGCTGCGCCACCGCGGCGTTCCTGGCGTCGCATCGTGCCGGTGCGCTCGCGCGCGGTGTACTTGCCCGTTATCCGCAGGGTGTCGCCGCCAATCAGTTCGATGTTGACGTCTTCCGGCCGTACCCCGGGAAGGTCCATCTCCAGGAGGTAGGCGTCCTGGGTCTCCTCGAGGTCGAACGGCGGCACCCATACCGGAACGACCGCGGGTGCCAGCGGACCCGCGAGGAAGGGGTCGGTGAAAAAGCTCGTGAGGAGGTCGCCCATCCGGTTCTGGAGGTCGGTCATCGGGTCGCCGGCGGCTCGTCCGCCCCGTCCTCCTCGTTGCTCCGTGAGCTGTCGGCCGCGGCGTGGGGCGAGAGAAGTCATAAGGGGGTGCATCCTTTCGTAGACTACGATCTTGATTTGCGTGGGAGGTGCTGCTTTCACGTATTTGACCAGTGACGAATTCGACGGGCCGGCGGAACAGTCACACGCGCTGCGCGAGTTCCCCATCACGGCAATGTTGTGAGCCCGACGGGTGAAGGTGCTTCGCCCACGACGGGCGATCCCCAAAAGACTCATCGGCTTGTCGCCGGCGTTGTCTTTGCTGTTCCCGTAGGCCGCGCGCCGACGGGCACTACCGGATCCATACCGCTGCGGGGCCGGTACGTCTGCGACCAGCTCGTCGAACGACCGGCCGACCTGAGCAGCCTCGTGTCCGCGGCCCGCAGGCCTGCGGGTTGTCGGCCGCTCTTCGGGTAGGTAGCGGATACCAGGAGCAACTGAAGGGAACCCGACCCGCGAAGGCGAAGTGTCATGGCGACCTCCGGCGGGGCGCGAACCCCGCGCCCCGCCGACAGTGACGCGATGCGGCCCGGTGTCACACCGCTACATCTGATGCGGGGCCTGCTGTCGGCAGACAGATCGCACATCGCCGCTGACATCGTCGCCGGCGTCACGCTGGCCGCGCTTGGAATTCCCCAGAGCCTCGGCTACGCCAGGATCGCCGGCATGCCGGTGATCACCGGCCTATACGCCATGGTCGCTCCGATGGCGATGTTCGCGCTGCTCGCGTACTCCCGCCACCTCGTCGTGGGTGCCGATTCCGCAGTCGCCGCGATGCTGGCGGCCGGGTTGGCCGGCCGAGCGGCAGCGGGCTCGCCGCGTTATGTCGCGCTCGCCGGACTGGTCGCGCTGCTTTCCGGAGCGCTGCTGCTGCTGGCCCGCCTGATCCGCCTGGGATTCCTGGCTGATTTCCTGTCCCGCAGCGTGTTGATCGGGTTTCTCACCGGCGTCGGCGTCCAGATCGCCGCCGCGCAGCTTGCCGACATGCTCGGCGTGCATACCAGCGGGAACAGCGTGATCGGCAGGCTCGTCGCCACTGTCCGGGCGCTGGGGCGCACCAGTCTGCCCACCCTCGCTGTCTCGCTGGGTGTCATCGCGGTGGTCGTCGGGCTTCGCCTGCTGACCCGCCGAATCCCCGGCGCCCTGATCGCCATCGTCGGTGCCATCATCGCCAGCCGCCTGCTACACCTGCCGGCCCGCGGCGTCACCGTCGTCGGCCCGGTTCCACGGGGCCTGCCGGGGCTGCACCCGCCGGCGCTGTCGCTGCACGACGCGGCGGCGCTGCTGCCTCTCGCCGGTGCATGCTTCGTGGTGATCGTCGCGCAGAGCTTCGCGACGTCCCGCGCGTACGCCGCCAAGTACGACGAGACCGTCGACGAGAACGCCGATCTGGTGGGTCTGGGCGCGGCCAACATCGCCGCGGCCTTCACCGGTACCTTCGTCGTCAACGGCAGCCCCACCCAGACCCAGATGGTCGACAGCGCCGGCGGCCGCAGCCAGTTGGCCGCGCTGACCACGAGCGTCGTCGTGGTGTTCGTGCTGCTGTTCCTGACCGGTCCGTTGACGTTCCTACCGCTGGCGGTACTCGCCACCGTCGTGTTCCTCATCGGGTTGCAGCTGATCAATGTCTCGGGGATGCGCCAGCTCTTCGTCATGCGCCGCGACGAGTTCCTGATCGCGTTGCTGACCGCCGTCACGGTCGTGTTCGTCGGCGTCGAGCAGGGCATCGTGCTCGCCGTCGTCGCGTCCGTCATCGATCACGTGCGCCACACGTACGCGCCGTATACGGCCGTCGTCGTCGCGACCGACGAGGGCCGGTTCATCGACGTGCCACCGACCCCGCAGGCCCGCACCGTCGAAGGACTGGTGATTTACCGGTTCGGCGCCACCCTGTACTACGCCAATGCCCGCCGGCTCGTCGACCAGGTCGACGCCTGCCTGGCCGCACCCGACCCGCCGCGCTGGTTCTGCCTGGACTGCATAGCGATCAGCGACGTCGACTTCACCGCGGCGGCGGCTCTGCGCCAGATCCACAACGAGCTTGCCACCGCCCGTGCGCGGCTGATCCTCACCGAGGTCCTCGACCCTGTACGCGCAGAGCTCGACCGCTACGGCATCACGCAGCTGATCGGCAGCGACGCGTACTTCGCCACACCCCAGGACGTGGTGCACGCCTTCCGATCAGAGGCGCCGTCGAGCAGGACCCCGCGGGCGCGAGCCGACGCGGCAGCGATGAGCTCGCTACCCGGAAGGGTCAAGCCGTGAGCGCTCCGCCCGCGCGCGCTGTGGGTGCCAAGGGGTGTGGCGTACCCATTTCTTCAGGTCACTGCGGGAACGCGGGTCACATCACAGCTGATCCTAGGAAGCGGAGAGATGCCCGCCGATGCGTTCGGTCGTACGCCCCGTCGGGCAACCATCGCGAGGCCCACCGTTTTGGGGGGTAGCCGGTGGGGCGCGGACCGGTCATTATCGGGCCAGTTCAGCGAGCGAAAGGATCGTCACGTGTTCTTCGATCTGGGCGTACGCGATTTTCTCGATCGTGCGGAGCTGGTGTACCCCGACCGCGTCGCAGTCGTCGACGAGCCCGACCAGCCCGCCCCCTCATGGGGATCCCTCACCTATCGCGACGTCGCGCGGCTGGCCCGGGCCCAGGCCGCCGGCCTCGACGCACTCGGCCTACCGGTCGGCGGGCGGGTCGCGATCGTGTCCCACAACGCCGCGCGCCTGCTGGTGTCGTTCTTCGGCGTCTCCGGCTGGGGCCGCATCCTCGTCCCGGTCAACTTCCGGTTGTCGGCCGCCGAGGTCAAGTACATCGTCGAGCACTCCGGCGCGGAGGTCCTCCTGGTCGACCCCGAGCTGCGGCACCTGCTCGACACGGTCACCGCCAAGCACGTCTTCGTACTCGGGGAGGAGGACGACGAGGTCTTCGGCAGCACGGCCGACCCGGTGCCCTGGGCGGGCGACGAATCCGCCACCGCGACGCTGAACTACACCTCCGGCACCACCGCCCGCCCCAAGGGCGTCCAGCTGACCCACCGCAACCTGTGGATCAACGCCGTCACGTTCGGGCTGCACACCACGCTGTCCGACAACGACGTGCTGCTGCACACCCTGCCGATGTTCCACGCCAACGGGTGGGGCATGCCGTACGCGGTGACCGGTCTCGGTGGCCGGCACATCGTGCTGCGTAAGGTCGACGGCACCGAGATCCTGCGCCGCATCGACCGGCATGGTGTCACCATCCTGTGCGCCGCGCCTGCGGTGGTCACCGCCGCGCTGGACGCCGCGGCGACCTGGGACGGGGAGATCCCCGGCCGGGACCGGGTGCGAATCGTGGTGGCCGGCGCTCCGCCACCCACTCGCACTATCGAACGGGTCCGCGTCGAACTGGGTTGGGAATTCATCCAGATCTACGGCCTGACCGAGACCTCACCGCTGCTGACGGTCAACCGCATGCGCGCCGAGTGGGCCGACCTCGACCCGCACGAGCAGGCCCGCCTCCTCGGCCGGGCCGGGGCGCCCGCCCTCGGCACGCGGATCGGCATCGACGCCGACGGTGAGGTGCTGGCCCGATCCAACACCAACCTCGACGGCTACTGGGACAACCCGGAGGAGACCGCCCGCGTACAGGCTGGCAACTGGTTCCACACTGGCGACGGGGGCACGTTCACCGACGGGTACCTGACGATCTCCGACCGGAAGAAGGACGTCATCATCACCGGCGGTGAGAACGTGTCATCGATCGAGGTCGAAGACGCCCTCAGCTCCCACCCGGCGGTCCGGGAGGCCGCCGTGATCGGCATACCCGACGACAAGTGGGGCGAGCTGGTCACCGCGCTGGTGGTCACCGACGGAACCCCGCTCACCGCCGAGGACATCATCAGCCACTGCCGGGGCTACCTCGCCGGCTACAAGTGTCCCAAGCGGGTGGAGTTCCTCGACGCGCTGCCCCGCACCGCCACCGGAAAGATCCAGAAGTTCAAGCTCCGCGAGCCGTACTGGACCGGCCGCGAGCGCAAGGTTAACTGATCGGCCGCCGCCCGGATCCGCTGCGCCGGCTTACGGCGTGATGGACCCAGCCCGTATGTCGTCGGCGGTGTACGAGAGCCCGTCACGCCGCCGTCTCGTCGTCCGAGAGAGCGAGCAGGCTGCAGACCGTGGCGGCCAGGGTCGGGGCGACCAGCGGGAGCAGCGGGAGCCCTGCTGGCGCGCTCCGTTGCGGTGAGCTACCCACGTGAAGGACCGATCCCTTTTTCCTGAGGAGAGTCAACTTTAGTCTGTCAAGCCATTGACTTCTGCGGATGACGGGCATGAGATACGACTCACCGCGAAGAAGGGGGCGAGGATCATGAGGCTCGGGTACCACTCGATCACCTGGGGCGGCGTCGTCGGCGAACCCACGGGCGTCACCAGCGTCAAGGACCTCTTCTACCGAGCCAACGGCGACATGCAGCGCGCTCTGCGCGACATCGCGGCGGAGGGGTACCAGGGCGTCGAGTTGTTCGACGGCAACGTCGCGGACTTCGCCGACCGGCCCGAGGTGCTTCGCGAGCTGCTCCACGAAACCGGGCTGACCCTGGTCAGCGTCTACACCGGTGCCAACTTCATCTACGCCGACAGCCTGCCCGACGAGTTGTGGCGGGTGAACCGTGCGGCGGAGCTGGCCGCGCTCTTCGGGGCGGAGAAGCTCGTGGTCGGTGGCGGTGCCCGCCGGGCCGCCGGTACCGATGACGAGGACTACGACCGGCTCGGCAAGTCACTCGACACGGTGGTCGACATTGCCGAGCGGCAGGGGCTCAACGCGAGCTACCACCCGCACCTGAGCACGATCGTGGAGAGCCCGGACGAGCTGGAAAGAATCATGACCCGATCCCGGATCGGGTTCTGCCCGGACACCGCGCACCTCGCCGCCGGCGGCGGCGATCCCGCCGCGCTGATCCGGCAGTACCCGGAACGGATCGAACACGTGCACCTCAAGGACTACCGGCCGGAACCGTTTGCGTTCCTGCCGCTCGGCCAGGGCGCGCTCGATTTCCCCGACATTCTGGCGGCCGTTCAGGAGGCCGGCTACGACGGCTGGCTGCTCGTCGAGCTGGACTCCTACGACGGCGACCCGCGCGAGGCGGCCCGGATCAGCAAGGCGTACCTCGACGCACTGCTGGACTCCTCCGTTTCGCGCTGACTCCCGTATCCACTCCCGCGGCACCACGCGGCCTGCTTCGGAGAAGCACATGAGGCATTTGAAGCGCATGAAGCGCATGAAGCGTACGCGTTTGACGACCGGGACACTCGC
The DNA here is from genome assembly GCF_011947225.1 of Planosporangium flavigriseum. Lineage (GTDB taxonomy): Bacteria > Actinomycetota > Actinomycetes > Mycobacteriales > Micromonosporaceae > Planosporangium > Planosporangium flavigriseum. The sequence goes on from NZ_JAATVW010000032.1 coordinate 21,852, forward strand.
GACAGCGGTGGCTGCTGTACTCGTGGTCAGCGGCTGTGGCAGTGGCAGTGGCAGTTCGAGTGGTAGCTCGGCGAACAACACGGCGGTGACCAAGGCGCAGGATGCGCTCAAGCAGATCACTACCGGGGCCGTCCTCAGCAAGGGGCCACACGGCGAGACCCCGTCGCCGGCGAGCGACGTCAAGCTCACCGACGATGAGCTCGCCAGGATCAAAGCCATGAACGCCAAGGCGGCCATCGTGATGCACTACGGCGGCAACGACTGGTCCACCGCACAGATCGCCGGCCTGAAGAGCCGCTTCGCGGAGCTGGGCATCTCCGTCGTCGCGGTGACCGACGCGAACTTCAAGCCGGACAAGCAGGTCTCCGACCTGGAGACCGTGCTGACCCAGAAGCCGAACATCATCGTGTCGATCCCGACCGACCCGGTGGCCACCGCCTCGGCGTACCAGGCCGCCACGCGGGCCGGCGTGAAGCTGGTCTTCATGGACAACGTGCCAAACGGGATGCAGGCCGGCAGTGACTACGTCAGCGTCGTCTCCGCTGACAACTACGGAAACGGCGTCGTGTCCGCGCACGAGATGGCGAAAGCGTTGGGTGGCAAGGGAACCGTCGGTGTCATCTTCCACGAGGCCGACTTCTTCGTCACCAAGCAGCGCTACGACGGCTTCAAGACGACGATCCAGAAGGAGTACCCGGACATAAAGATCGTCGAGGAGAAGGGCATCGCCGGGCCGGACTTCGCCGGTGACGCACAGGCAGCCGCGAACGCGATGCTCACCAAGCACGCCGACCTCTCCGGCATCTGGGCCGTCTGGGATGTACCCGCCGAAGGAGTCCTGGCTTCGGCGCGCGCCGCGGGGCGGCAGAACCTGGTCATCACGACCGAGGACCTGGGCACCAACGTGGCCATTGCGCTGGCCAAGGACTCCCTCGTCAAGGGCCTCGGTGCGCAGCGCCCGTTCGACCAGGGTGTCACCGAGGCGAATCTGGCCGCCTACGGGCTGCTCGGCAAGCAGGCGCCAGCCTACGTCGCGCTCAACGCCCTGCCGGTGGACCACAGCAACGTTCTCGATGCCTGGCAGCAGGTGTACCACCAGCCGGCGCCGGCCGATGTCGTGAACTCGTTCAAGAAGTAACCCGAAACCAGGCGAAGAGGAGACGCGGTGCGTACCGTCAACGTCGGGCTCATTGGAGCCGGCTTCATGGGTAAGGCCCATTCCCTGGCCTACGCGGCGCTGCCGATGTTCTATTGGCCGGTGCCCGCGATGCCGGTACGCGCCGTCATCGCCGATGTGAGCGCTGACCTGGCAGCCGAGGCAGCGCTTCGGTTCGGGTTCGAGCGCTCCGTCGACGACTGGCGTCGGGTCATCGACGATCCCGAGGTCGACCTCGTGGACATCGCGACTCCGAACCACCTGCACGCCGAGATCGCCGCGGCGGCTGCGGCCGCCGGCAAGCACATCATCTGCGAGAAGCCCTTGGCGCGCACCGGTGCCGAGGCGGCCGCGATGTACGAGGCGGTGCGCGGAGCCGACGTCGTGCACATGGTGGCGTTCAACTACCGGCGTACTCCGGCGGTCGCGCTTGCCAAGAAGTACATCGACGAGGGCGCGATCGGCCGGGTCCTCAACTTCCGAGGTACGTACCTGCAGGACTGGTCGGCCGATCCGGACTCGCCGCTGTCGTGGCGGTTCCAGAAGTCCATCGCCGGCTCCGGCGCGCTTGGCGACATCGGTACGCATGTGCTGGACATCGCCCGGTACCTCGTCGGTGAGGTGGCCGCGGTGAATTCGATGCTCAGTACGTTCATCCCGGAGCGGCCGGTTTCCCAGGGCGGCCTGGACAAGCTGGGCGCCGCCGACCGGATGTCGGACGCGCCGCGAGCCGCGGTCGACGTCGACGACGAGCTGATCACCATGCTCCGCTTCACGGACGGCGCGGTCGGCACCGTCGAGGCGACCCGCAACGCGTACGGGCGCAACAACTTCCTCACGTTCGAGGTTCACGGCACCGGGGGCTCCATCACGTTCAACTACGAGCGTCGGGACGAGCTTCAGGTGTGCTTCGCGAGCGACCCGGGCGACCGGCGTGGCTTCCGTACCGTCTACACCGGGCCGTCGCATCCGTACGGCGAAGGCCTGTGGCCGATTCCGGCGCTGGGAATCGGGTACGGCGAGACCAAAATCATCGAGGCCTACGACCTGTTCCGGGGCATCGTGGATAAGACGCCGGTGAGCCCCGATTTCGGTGACGGCTACCAGGTCGCGCTGATCTGCGACGCGATCATGGACTCGGCGCAGTCGGGCCAGTGGGTCGAAGTGCCGGTCCGGGACGCGGGCTGACTCGATGACCGGCGTGGCCGAGGACACCGGGTATGCCGTGCGGATGCGCGGGGTGCACAAGGCGTTCAACGGCGTGCCCGTGCTGCACGGCGTCGACTTCGAACTGCGCCGTGGCGAGGTGCACGCCCTGCTCGGCGAGAACGGCGCGGGCAAGTCGACGCTCATGAAGATCCTGCAGGGCGTGTACTCGCTGGACAGCGGTGAGATCGTGGTGGACGGCCAGGCGGTGCGCCTGACGTCCACCCACGACGCCCGCGCCGCCGGTATCGGCATGGTCTTCCAGGAATTCAGCCTCGTACCCACGCTCAGCGTCGCGAAGAACATCTTCCTCGGCCGGGAACCGCGGCACCGCGGCGGTCTGCTCGACGATGGCGAGTCGGTGCGCCGGGCCCGGCAACTGTTCGCGCACATGGGCGCCGAACTGGATCCTCGGGCCGCCGTCGGCTCGCTGAGCACCGCGTACTGGCAGCTCACCGAGATCGCCAAGGCGCTCGCCCAGGACGCCCGCGTGCTCATCATGGACGAGCCGACCGCGAGCCTCGCCAAGCATGAGGTCGAAGCCCTGTTCGCGTTGGTCGGACGACTCAAAGCGGCGGGCATCTCCATCATCTACATCAGCCACCGGATGGAGGAGGTCTACCGGGTCGCCGACCGGGTGACCGTGCTGCGTGACGGCCGAAGGGTCATCGCCGCACCGCTGTCGGAGGTGAGCCCGGCGCAGCTCATCGAGCACATCATCGGGCGCCAAATGGAGCACGCGCTCGTCTGGCACGAGCGCGCGGTGGACCGGTCCGGTACCCCGATCCTGGAGCTGCGCCACGTCAGCGCCGGTCCGCGGGTCCGTGACGTTTCCCTGACCGTGCACCGTGGAGAGATCCTCGGATTAGCCGGCCTGATGGGCAGCGGCCGCACAGAGCTGGCCCGCTGCCTGTTCGGCATCGATCGGGTGCGCTCGGGGCAGGTGCTCGTCAACGGGCGGCAGGTCCAGCTCACCAGCCCGCGCGCGGCGATCGCCGCGGGACTCGCGCTGATCCCTGAGGACCGCCGCGCGCAAGGGCTCGTGCTCGACCACTCGGTACGTGACAACCTGCTGCTGCCGCTGCTGCCCGGACTGCGCCGTGGGCCGCTGCTGGACGACCGCAGGGGTGGCCGTACCGCCCGTTCGCTCATAGAGCAGCTGCGGATCCGGGTGGCGAACCCGAGTCGACCGGTGCGCCTGCTCTCCGGCGGCAACCAGCAGAAGGTGGTCATCGCCAAGTGGCTGGCCACTGATCCGACCGTGCTCGTGATGGACGAGCCGACGGTCGGCGTGGACGTGGGCACGAAGAGCGAGATCGTCAGCACTATCAGGGAACTCGCCGATCAGGGCAGGGCAATCATCGTCATTTCTTCAGAGCTACCCGAGCTGCTCGCGGTGAGCGACCGGATCGTGGTGCTGCGCGCTGGAGCGGTCGACCGGGAGCTGGACCGGCGGGACATCCCGGACGAGGAGCACCTTCAGATGGCCATCCAGGGAGTGTGATCAACCATGACCGCACCGACCGCATCGCCACCCACCCCGTCGGAGCCGCCGGCGGCCGCGTCGCCCAGTCGACGACCGCCCCTTGTGGACCTGGTGCGCCGCTCGGACTGGCGCGCCTACGTCATCTACATCGCGTTCGTGCTCGTGTTCCTGTTCTTCTCGGTGCTGCTTCACGGCAGTGGTTTCCTGTCCGGTAACAACCTGCTCAACATCTTCCGGCAGACCGCGACGATCTCGGTGATGGCAGTGGCGATGACGTTTGTCATCGCTGCGGCCGAGATCGACCTGTCGGTAGGCGCCGTGGCCGGCCTCGCCAGCGTCGTGACGGCGATGAGCATCAAGGACTCCGGCCCCGTGGCCGGAGTGCTTGCGGGGCTCGCTCTCGGGCTCGCCGTCGGCGTTCTCAACGGCGGTCTGGTGACGTTGCTGGGCATTCCGTCGTTCCTCGTGACGCTCGGCATGCTCGGAATCGCGTCGGGCGTGGCCATGTGGATCACCTCCTCGGCGCCGCAGCCGATCCTCAACGACGCCTTCAACAACATCTTCGGCTCGGGCACGGTGGCCGGCCTCCCCGTCCTGCTGGTATGGACGGTCGTCTTCGTGGCGGTCGGCGCCGTGGTGCTCACCAAGACCGGGTTCGGGCGGCGAGTGCTGGCTACCGGCGGCAACCGGGTGGCCGCCGAGTTCACCGGAATCAACACCCGCCGGGTGAAGTTCACCGTGCTGGTCGTGTCGTCGGTGGTCGCCAGCGTCGCCGGAATGCTCTACGCCGGACGGCTCCAGTCCGGACGCTTCCAGTGGGGCGCCGGCGACGAGCTGTCCGTGATCGCGGCGGTGATTCTCGGGGGCACCAGCCTGTTCGGCGGCAGCGGTGCGGTCATCGGCTCCTTGTTCGGGTCGCTGTTGATGGGTCTCATCAACAACGGGCTCATCCTCGCCGGGCTGGACGTCAGCCAGCAGCAGGTGGTCCGGGGAGTGATCATCATCCTCGCGGTCGCGGTAGCGCGTCGCCGGTAGGTCACGGCGACAGCGCGCACCACTGACCGATCACCCTCTCGTGCCTCGGAGGTGCCGCGGTGGGGTGGGCGGCGCGGTGGGGTGGGCGGTGGGGCGCTCAGGCGACTGTCACCTCGACGGCGAGGGGCCCGTCGGCGTACGAGGTCTGCAGTTCGTCGACATTGCAGGCCATCCGCAGGTCCCCGCTCACCAGCAGGTGCTGGTCCGACTCGCCTGGCTGCGCGACGACTTCGCCGCCGGTGACATCGGGGGGGGCGTGGGGCGGCACTGGCCACGGCCGAGGCACTGTTCAGCCGGGTCACCGGCCAGCCGGCTCGCCGCAACGCGGGGCACACCTACGGCGACCGGATCCTGTTCTATGAGGAGTGCCGCGGGCCGGTCGAGGAGTGCGTCGTAGGCGGCGACCTCGCCGAGGCCATCGAGGAACGGCTGCGGCTGCCCCTCGACGTGGGTGCGGCGTACGGCACCCTGAAGGGTGCCATCTCAGCGTCAGTCCTGTGAGCAGGGAGGAGGGGAATCCCGGCAGGCTGTCGTTCATGGTGGTCCGCACGCTGGCGTTCGTGATCGTCCGACGCGTCTTGGATCTGGTCGGCCTGGGTTCGAACCCGACGCGAAGGACGTGGAGATAGCGGTTCTCCTCATCCGCGACCGCGATGCGCAGTTCACCTCGGCGTTCGACGCGGTATTCGCCGCGGCCGGTGTCGGTACGGTCAAGATTCCGCCGCGAGCGCCGAAGGTCAATGCATACGCCGAGCGGTGGGTGCGCACCGTCCGCGTCGAGTGTCTGGACTGGACGTTGATCTGGAATCGGCAGCACCTGCAGCGGGTCCTCGCCAGCTATCTGGAGCACTACAATACGGCTCGCCCTCACCGCGGCGTCGATCTGGAGGTTCCGGTGTCCGCCCCGGTGGCGGCAGTGACTATGTTGCTCACTGCCCGGCGCGTCGAACGCGCTATGTCAGGGGAGTGGCATCGAGTCCACAGTGGAACGGCGGATGCCCGTGTGCGCTCTCCGGAGTTGCCGGTGCTGCGGCGGGCTCCGGACGTCGTTCGGTAGGGCCGATCGTCGCGGCGGCGAGCAGACCGCCGAGCACGCAGGCGGCGGCCGCGATGTAACAGGCCGTGCGGAACCCGGCCGAGTACATCGTCGGGTGGAGATAGGTCAGCTCTCCGATTCCCGCCGCGGCCGGCAGGATCGCGATCGCGATGAGTCCGGCGGCGCGGGCGATGTCGTTGTTGACCGCCGATGCCACCCCGGAGCGCTCCGGCGGCGCTGATCCCAGCGCCGTCGCGGTCAGCGGAGCGACCGTGATGGACAGCCCCAGCCCGAACACCCCGACGGCCGGCAGCACCTCGGTCAGGTAGTCGCCGCCCGGCCCGATCCGGCTCAGTAGGACGATGCCGGCGCCGACCACGAGCGGGCCGACAGCCATCTGGGGCCGCGGGCCGATCCGGCTGGCGAGCGCCCCGGCGCCGGGCGACAGCAGCAGCATGATGAGCGTGACCGGCAGCAGCGCGGTACCGGAGGCGAGCGGGCTGTACCCGCTGACCTGCTGCAACTGGATCGGCAGCAGGAACAGCACGGCGCCGAGCGCCCCGTACACGATGAAGGTGACCGCGTTGGTGGCGCTGAACCGCCGGTTGGCGAACAGCCCGAGCGGCAGTAGGGGGTGCGCGGTACGGCGCTGGTGTACGACGAAGCCGACGAGCAGCGCCGCCCCGGCGACCAGCGCGCCCGCGACCGCCGGTGAGGTCCAGCCCAGGGGCGCCCCCTCGGTCAGGCCGAAGGTCAGGCTGACCAGTGCGAGCGTGACGAGCAGCCCGCCGGCCACGTCGATGCGGCCGGTCGCCGTAGGGTCCCGCGTCTCGGGAACGTGCCGCAGACAGACCCAGGTGACGGCCGCGGCGAGCGGCAAGTTGATCAGAAAGATGTACCGCCAGGAGACGCTGCTGACCAGCCAGCCGCCGAGGAACGGACCGGCCGCGACCGCCAGACCCCCCAGGCCGGACCAGGCGCCGACGGCCCGGTCCCGGTCTTGAGGCACGTACGTCGCCTGGATGATGGCCAGGCTGCTCGGGGTCAGCAGTGCGGCGCCGCACCCCTGCAGCGCCCGCGCGGCGATGAGGAGCTCGGCATTGGGTGCCAGGCCGCACAGGAGCGAGGCGAGGGCGAACCAGACCACGCCGACCACGAACACCCGGCGCCGCCCGTACCGGTCGCCCAGCGCGCCGCCGACCAGCAGCAGGCCGGCGAGCGTGACGGTGTATCCGGTGACGATCCACTGCAGCGTGGTCAGGCCGGCGTGGAAGTCGCGACCGATAGCCGGCAGCGCGATGCTCACCACGGTCGCGTCGATGGCGGCGAGCCCCGAGCCCAGCACGGTCGCCAGGAGGACCCACTTACCCCGTGAACTGGCGTACGTGACGCCGCCGTCGGCCATCAGCCATTATCTGCTCGCTCATAGGTTGTGGGCATGCTCCGGCGTCA
>NZ_JAATVW010000033.1 GCF_011947225.1 Planosporangium flavigriseum
AGGCGGTCCGGGAGAAGGCGTGGAGGGGGGAAGGTCAGCGGCGGTGCCGGCGAGCAGTTCGCTGTACATCTACCTGACCCACTGGCAGGTGTACCCGCACCTCTACTGGAACCACTCGCTGCTGGCGGTGCTGGCCTCACTCGCCGTCGGCATCGCGTACTGGATGGTGGCGACCCGCGTGATGGCGAAGCTTTCCTCCGTACGGCGGCGTCCACGGCGGAAGGCCGGTGCCGCCGCGCTGCAGCGCGGCGGCACCGGATAGTGAGTTCGGCGGATAGTGAGTTCGGCAGCTCGTCAGTTCTGGGCGACGAACAGCAGCCGGTTCGGTGAGCCGTTACCCACGTTGGCGACCGCGTTCGGGGTGGCATTGCCGACGAGGCTGTCGCGTACCTGCTGCGGGGCGAAGTTCGGGTTCAGCGCGAGCACGAGCGCCGCCGCCCCCGTCACGTGCGGGGTCGCCATCGACGTGCCGCTCAGCGTCTGGGTGGCGTTGTCGGCGTTCGCGAAGTCCGACCTGATGTTGACGCCGGGGGCGAAGATGTCGAGGCAGGCGCCGAAGTTGGAGAAGCTGGCGCGCCCGTCGGCCTGGCTGGTCGCGCCGACGGTGATCGCCGCGGGTACCCGAGCCGGGCTGGTGTTGCACGCGTTCTGGTTCTCGTTGCCGGCGGCGATCGCGTACGTGACGCCGGAGGCGATCGACGCGTTCACGGCGCGGTCCACCGTGGCGCTGGCAGCGCCGCCGAGGCTCACGTTCGCCACGGCCGGTTTGATCGCGTTGCGGGTGACGAAGTTGACGCCGTTGACGATGCCCGCGATGTCACCGGCACCGTTGCAGTCGACCACCTTCACCGCGAACAGCTTCACCCGCTTGGCCAGGCCGAAGGTCGAGCCGCCGACCGTACCGGCGACGTGCGTCCCGTGGCCGTTGCAGTCGGTGTCGATACCGTCGCCGACGGCGTTGAAGGCGAACGTGGCCCGGCCGCCGAAGTCGGCGTGGGTGATCCGGATGCCGCTGTCGATGATGTACGCGTTCACGTTCGCCGCGGTGGACGGGGCGGTGAACGCACCGTCGAGCGGCAGGCCGCGCTGGTCGACCCGGTCCAGCCCGAACGAGGGCGGGTTCGGCTGCGTCGCGAGGACGCGGACGACCTGGTTCTGCTCGACGTACGCCACCCTGGGGTCGGCGGCAAGCCGGCGGGCCGTCTTCTCGGTCGCGCGCAGTTCGAAGCCGCGCACCGCTGATGCCCAGGTCTGCCGTACGGCGCCACCCTGCTTCGTCGCCATGCCCCGCGCGGTGGTGTCCACCGCGGTCGGCGGCACCATGCCGTCCTTGAAGACGACGATGTAGCTGCCGCGTACCGCGTTGGGCGCGCCGGCCGCGCGGATCTCACCGGTCGCGGTCGAGGCGCTCGCGTTACCCATCAGCGCTATCGCCGCGACGACGGCGACGGCGCTCGCGGCGCCGAGCAGCACCTCATGGCGCCGCAACGGGCGACGATGCCGGCCGAACCTGAGTGTCATCTTCCTGTCCTCCGCTGTCCAGCGGCGCGTCGTCCGCCCCGGCTCCCGTACGGCGGCCGTGCACGACCGTCGTCATCCGCCGGTCCGCTCATGGCGCAACCGACGCGCAGGAAACCGTAGACCCGGCGCGAACAGCAGATATAGACACCTAAAGATAACTTCAGGCGGCGTAACGGGCCCCGAAAGAAAAGGCGCGGGCCGGCCGCCGGTAAAGAATCGCCAGATCTATATCTTGTGCGTCTGGTCACTACTCCTTACGTTGTGATCCAACGAACACAATGTTCGTTGTCATAAAGCGTTCAGGCCCTGTTATGGAACGGGGTGTTCGCATGGACTTCGACGATGCCGCGCCGCTCGGCGGTGAGTCGTCGCCGGAGGAGTCCCTGGGCGCGCGCATCCGCGAGTTCCGGGAGGCGCGCCGGATGAGCCTGCGCGCGCTGGCGGCACAGGCCCAGACCTCGCCCGGGTTCCTCAGCCAGCTGGAACGCGGCCAGGTGAACGCCAGCATCGGCACGCTGCGCAAGCTGGCCGGTGGCCTGGGCATGACGCTGCCCGACCTCTTCACCCCCGAAGACGCGAACCGGCCGAAGGTCCTGCGGCGGGCGGAGCGGCCCGTGATTCACGCCAGCAACCTGACCTCCAAGTACCTGCTGTCCCAGAAGCCGCTACGCAACCTCGAGGTCTACGCCGGCGAACTACTACCCGGCGGCGACGCCAGCGAGGCGTTCACCCACGGGGACGCCCAGGAAATGATCGTCGTCGTCTCCGGCTGCGCCACCTTGGAACTGGCCGGTGCCGAGTACCCGCTCGACGTCGGCGACAGCGCCGAGTACCGCACCTCGACCCCGCACACCGTGCGCAACAGGAGCGCGTACCCGACAGAGGTGCTGTGGATCGTCAGCCCGCCGACCGCGGGCGCCACCTAACCACCGGCGCGCAAGCCACCCCCTCGACCACCCCGGTGCGCCACGGACTGCACACCGTCTCCCTACGCACCTGGCTCGACCCGGTACACCCAAATTTCGAAGGAGACCGTCATGCACAGGCTGACGAACGGCCGCGGTCGCGGCGCGTTGATCACCGGCGGCGCCGTCGCCGCCGCACTGCTGCTCGCCGCGTGCGGCGGCGGCAGCAACTCCGGCAGCGGCAACGGCAGCGACCCCGACCTCGGCTCCGGCCCGGCGAAGGCGGGCACCGTCAAGGCCGACGCCCTCAAGGGCACGACCCTGAGCTTCGTGTCCTACGGCGGCATCTACCAGGACGGGCAGATGAAGGCCGCCATGGAGCCGTTCGGCAAGGAGTCCGGCGCGAAGATCCTGCAGGACGGACCGACCGACAACTCCAAGATCAAGGCGCAGGTGTCGGCGGGCAACGTCACCTGGGACGTCATCGACACGACGAACATCTTCGCCGGCATGCAGTGCGGCAAGCTGTTCATGGAGCTGGACACGTCCATCGTGGACACCAGCAAGATCCCCGCGGGCCTCGTCACCGACAAGTGCTCGGTGCCCGCGATGAGCTACGGCCTGGTCATTGTCTACAACACCGAGAAGTACGGCGCCAACCCGCCCACGAGCTGGGCCGACTTCTTCGACACCGCCAAGTTCCCCGGCAAGCGCGGCATCCAGGGCGCGACCGGTGACGTCGACCAGGGCGTCCTCGAAGGTGCCCTGCTCGCCGACGGCGTGGCCCCCGACAAGGTGTACCCGATCGACACCAACCGGGCGCTGAAGAAGCTGTCGTCCATCAAGAAGGACCTGGTGTTCTGGACCACCGGCGCGCAGGCGCAGCAGTACCTCGAGTCGAAGCAGGTCGACATGGAACTGCTGTGGACCGGCCGCGCGTACTCCGCGGTGAAGAACGGCGCGCCGTACAAGCCGATGTGGAACCAGTGGATGCCCCTGGCCGACCACCTCGTCGTGCCGAAGGGCGCGAAGAACCCCAAGGCCGCCATGGCGGCGATCAACTACTACCTCGGCGCCGAGCAGCAGGCGAAGCTGACCGAGCTCACCTCGTACAGCCCGATCAACACCGACGCCAAGCCCAACCAGGACGACCTGGCCAGGTCCTACCTGACGACGACGTCGGAGCGCCAGAAGGACATGTTCAAGGTCGACAACAAGTGGTGGTCGGAGAACCACGACGCGATGGTCACCGCGTTCACGAACTGGCTCAACGGCTGACCTGACTCGACAGCTAAGGATCCTTCATGGCAGTCATCGACGCTCTCACGCAGTCCACGCGTCCAGGCGTCGGAGCCGGTCGAGCGGCCCCATCCGAGCGATGGGGCCGCCTCGCCCTCCTCGCACCCTCGATCATCCTGCTGATCGGCGTGTTCGTCGTACCGCTGGCGATCATGCTGGTGCGGACGTTCACCGATCCGCACCCCGGACTTGAGAACCTGACCTGGTACCTGGGCGACGCGACGCAGCGGCGGGTACTGGTCCGGACGTTCACCACCGCCGCCAAGGTGACGGCGGTCTGCCTGCTGCTCGGCTACCCGTACGCGTACGCGATGGTGGCCGCCGGCCCCAAGCTGCGCGCCGTCCTGACGCTGCTCGTTCTGGTGCCGTTCTGGACGAGCCTCATGGTGCGTACGTTCGCCTGGGTCATCCTGCTGCAGGACAACGGGCCGATCCAGCGGGCCCTGGCAGGCATCGGCCTCGACAACCTCCACCTGATCCGGTCGAACGTCGGCGTCATCATCGGCATGAGCCAGATCCTGCTGCCGTTCCTGGTGATGCCGCTGTACGCGGTGATGAGCACCATCGACCGCCGCCTGGTCCTCGCGTCGTCGAGCCTCGGCGCCCGGCCCATCACCTCCTTCTTCCGCGTCTGGCTGCCGCTGTCGCTGCCCGGCATCGGCGCCGGTTCCCTGATGGTGTTCATCAGCAGCCTCGGCTTCTACGTGACGCCGGCGCTGCTGGGCTCGCCGAGTGACGCCCTGGTCAGCCAGCAGATCTACACCCAGGTGAGCGGGCTGCTGCAGTGGGGCCGGGCGGGCGCCATGGGCCTTGTTCTTCTTGTTGCCACCTTCGCCATCCTGGCCGTACTGATGCTCTCGATTCGCCGCGCGGCCAGGCGGCAGACCCGACAGGCGGAGGACGCGACGTCGTGACCAAAATTTCCGTACGGGTATGGCGGCTCGTCCTCGCGGCCTTCTGCGCCCTCGTCGCGCTCTGGCTGGTCGCGCCCTCGCTGATCGTCATCCCGCTGAGCCTGACCGACAAGCCGTCCTTCGCCTTCCCGCCGACCGGCTGGTCGACGCGCTGGTACGGCAACTTCTTCGACGACCCCAGCTGGACGGGCGCACTGCTGTCCAGCGTGAAGGTGGGGCTGCTGGTCGCGCTCGTCGCGACGGCGGCGGGGACGGCGACCGCGGTGGCGCTCACCCGGTCCAAGTTCCGCGGGCAGCAGGCGGTCCGGGGGCTGGTCCTGGCCCCGATGATCGTGCCCGTCATCGTGGTGGCGGTCGGCCTCTACGCGCTCTTCCTGAAGGCCCAACTGCTGGGGACGACGTTCGGCTTCGTCGTGGCGCACAGCGTGCTGGCGCTGCCGTTCGTGGTCATCCCGGTGACGGCGAGCCTGCAGGGCTTCGACCGGCGCCTGGAGAACGCGGCAGCGATCTGTGGCGCGAACCGCTGGTCGACGTTCCGGCAGGTCACCCTGCCCCTGGTGGCCCCCGGCGTGGTGTCGGGCGCGCTGTTCGCGTTCGTCACGAGCTTCGACGAAGTGGTCATGGCGCTGTTCATCCAGAGCCCGTACCTGCAAACCCTGCCCGTCAAGATGTACTCGTCGGTGACCCGGGACACGGATCCGACGATCGCGGCCGCGGCCACGCTCATCTTGGCCTTCACCACCGTGGCCACGCTCACGGCGACCGTCTACATTGCTCGGAGGAACCGTGTCCGCTGACCTCTCCGCCCACGGAGCGTCGATCACTCTCAAGGGACTGACCAAGCGCTACGGCGACGCGACGGCGGTCGACGCCATCGACCTCGAAGCGCGCCCGGGCGAGTTTCTCACGCTGCTCGGGCCGAGCGGCTCCGGCAAGACGACCACGTTGAACATGATCGCCGGGTTCGTCGACGTGACCGAGGGCGAGCTGCTGATCGACGACAAGCCGGTGCACTCGCTGCCGCCGTACAAGCGGAACATCGGCATGGTCTTCCAGCACTACGCGCTGTTCCCGCACATGTCGGTCGCCGACAACGTCGCCTACCCGCTGCACCAGCGCAAGGTGGCGAAGGCGGAGCGGCAGCGGCTGGTCGCCGAGGCGCTGAAGACCGTCGGCCTCGCCCACCTCGGGCACCGGCGGCCGGCGCAGCTGTCCGGCGGTCAGCAGCAGCGCGTCGCGCTCGCGCGGGCCATGGTGTACAGCCCACGGGTGCTGCTGATGGACGAGCCCCTCGGCGCGCTGGACAAGAAGCTGCGCGACACGCTGCAGTTGGAGATCAAGCGCATCCACGCCGAACTCGGCACCACGTTCGTCTACGTCACGCACGACCAGGACGAGGCCCTGGTGCTGTCCGACCGGATCGCGGTCTTCAACGACGGGCGGATCGAGCAGATCGGCACCGCCACGGACCTGTACGAGCGGCCGAGCACGGTGTTCGTCGCGCAGTTCCTCGGCGAGTCCTCGCTCTTCCACGGCGAGGCGATCAGCTCCGGCGGCGGCTACGGCGTACACAGCCCGGGCGGAACGCTTCGCGCGCAGCGGGGCAACGCCAGCAGCGGCGAGCCGGCCGCGCTGGTGGTACGGCCGGAACGGATCCGGCTGGTCCCCACCGACGGGGCGGAACCCACCGCCGACAACGCGGTACGCGGCCGCGTCCGGCAGGAGATCTACCTCGGCAACTCACGGAAGCTCGCGATCGACCTCCCGGACGGAAGCCAGGTTCTCGTACGGGAGTCGGCCGGTGACATCAGCGCCAGTCGCCCGGGGGACGACGTGTGGCTCACCTTCCGCGCGGAGCACGCCGCGGTCCTGTCCACCGGCCCGTCCACCACTGCGCCGACCACGAACCTTGGAGTGCACTAGATGGCCAACGACATGAAGCGTGCCGAGGGGCACAGCAGCGGCAGCGTCCCCAACGGTGGCGTGTCGTTCTGGTACTCCAGCACCGGGCTCCCGGACTACCGCCCGCCGCTGCCGGGCGACCGGGAGGCCGACGTCTGCATCGTCGGCGCCGGCCTCACCGGGCTGTGGACCGCCTACTACCTGAAGCGGGAGCAGCCGGATCTGCGGATCGTCATGCTGGACAAGGAGTTCGCCGGCTTCGGCGCGTCCGGCCGCAACGGCGGCTGGCTGTCGTCGGAGCTGGCCGGGTCGCGCCCGGGCTACGCGAAGACCCACGGACGTCAGGGCGTCGCCGATCTGCTGCGCGCCATGCGCGAGGCGGTCGACGAGGTCATCGCGGTGGCCGACGCCGAAGGCATCGACGCCGACATCGTCAAGGACGGGCTGCTGTACGTGGCCCGCAACAAGGCGCAGGTCGCCCGACTGCACGAGAGCCTGACGTTCGAACGGGACTGGGGCGCTGGCCCCGACGACTTCATCTTCCTGAACCGGGAGGAGCTCGACGCCCGGGTGGTCGTCGAGGGCGTCCTCGCCGGCATGTACTCCCCGCACTGCGCCCGGGTGCAGCCCGCCAAGCTCGTGCAGGGCCTCGCCGCCGTGGTGGAGCGGATGGGCGTCACGATCTACGAGCAGACGACCGTCACCGAGATCAGCCCGCGGACCGCACGGACCGACCGGGGCACCGTACGGGCGCCGATCGTCCTGCGGTGCCTGGAGGGGTTCACCGCCACCATCAAGGGCCAGCGGCGCAACTGGCTGCCGATGAACTCGTCCCTGATCGTCACCGATCCACTGCCGGCCGACGTGAAAGCACAGATCGGGTGGAACGGCGCCGAACTCCTCGGCGACTTCGCGCACGCGTACATGTACGCGCAGCGCACCGCCGACGACCGGATCGCGCTCGGCGGCCGGGGCATCCCGTACCGCTACGGGTCTCGTACCGACGACCGCGGCGCGACGCAGCAGTGGACGATCGAGGCGCTGACCGCGCTGCTGCACGACATGTTCCCCGCCGTCCGCGATGTCCCGGTCGCACACGCGTGGTGCGGGGTGCTCGGGGTGCCCCGGGACTGGTGCGCCACCGTGGACCTCGACCAGGCCACCGGCCTGGGCACGGCGGGCGGCTACGTCGGAAGCGGGCTCACGACCACCAACCTCGCCGGCCGTACGCTCGCCGACCTGGTGCTGCGCCGAGACACCGAACTGACCCGGCTGCCGTGGGTCGGGCGGCGGGTACGGCCGTGGGAGCCGGAGCCGCTGCGGTGGCTCGGCGTCCAGGCGATGTACGCCCTCTACCGGTCCGCCGACCGGCGCGAGTACGCGCGGGACCTCCCCTCGACCAGCAGGATCGCGCGCGTGGCAAATATGATCACGGGACGCTGATCTGTCAACGGCTGAACCTGCTCCACTGAGAACCGAAAATTTAGTACAAACCGTCTAGTACCGAGAGCAAGGGAACCAACGTGACCAACCCGCAGACGAGCCTCCGGCATGTCGTCACCGACACGGCGCAGCTGCCCCCCGCTCAGCCCAAGCCGACGAGCCTGACGGGCCAGGTCGAGTCGACGCTGAGCGTGTGGCAGTCCACCGCCCCCACCTCCACCGGTATCTGGGAGTGCGACCCCGGTGAGTTCACCGCCTCGCGCGACGGTTACAGCGAGATCTGCACGATCCTGAGCGGTTCCGGCACCGTGGTGGGCGAGGACGGGGTGAGCGCCGACATCGGCCCCGGCTCCCTGCTCGTGCTGCCCATGGGCTGGCGCGGGACGTGGGTGATCAAGGAGAAGATGCGCAAGACGTACGTCATGATCAAGGACGCCGCGACGGTGGAGTCGGACAACCAGTAGTCGTCACGAAAGCGGCCGCCGCACGACATCCGATCGTGCGGCGGCCGCTTCCGTCATCGATGCTCGGAGCGCATCAGCCGACGCCGCCGGCCCGGGCGGTCGTCGCCCCGGCGGGGACAGCTTGCGCCGGCGCGGGCAGCCACCCCAGCGAGACCGGGATCGCGATCGCCGCGAGAGCCGACGCGACGAGCGGTAGTGCACCGAGGTGGCCGTGGTCGACCAGGAGCGCGCCCAGCGCCGACGCGGACGCGATGCCGACGTTGAAGGCAGCGATGTTGAACATCGACGCCAGCACGCTCCCCTGCCCGGCCGCCATGACCCGGGACTGGCACGCCGGGATCAGCGCGAACCCGGCGATGCCCCAGATGAAAACGGTGACCGCGGTAGGGATCCGGTGATGCCCGAGCGCGGCGAAGGCGGTCAGCACGATGGCCAGGGTCCCGAAGGTGATCGGCAGCGCGAGGCGCGGCATCCGGTCGGCGAACGGGCCACCGAGCGCGTTGCCGATCGCACTAGCGATCCCGAAGACCAGCAGCATCGCCGTCACCCCACCGATGCTGAAGTGGGTGACCCGCAGCAGGTACTCCGACAGGAACGAGAAGATCACGAACTGGCTGCCCCAGCCGATCACGGTCGTCACCAGGGCCGCGACCAGGGCCGGTCGGCTACTCCGCGGGATGCCGGTCGAGGCCTCCTGACCGGCCGCGGCATCGGAGGCCGGCACCAGGAACGAGACGGCGACTGCCGCACCGGCCGCCACCACCGCGATGGCCAGGAACGGCGCGCGCCAGCCGGCGACCTGGCCGAGCAGGGTGCCGGCCGGCACACCGACCACGGTCGCGACGGTGAGGCCGCCGAACATAAACGAGATCCCCTGGGCCCGCCGTTCCGGTCCCATGAGCTCCGCGGCCACCACCGCGCCCACGCCGAAGAAGGCGCCGTGGCAGGACGCCGTCACGAACCGGGCGACGAGCAGCACGGCGAAGTTCGGCGAGACGGCCATCACCAGGTGCCCCAGCGCGAAGACCGACATCGTGGCGATCAGCAGCCGCCGCGGCGGCACTCGGCGGGTCGCCAGCGTGAGCAGGATGCCGCCGAGGGCCACGCCCACGGCGTAGCCCGTCACGAGCAGGCCGGCCGTCGACACGGCGACGTGCAGCGAAGCGGAGATCTTCGGCAGAAGCCCGACGACGACGAACTCCGTCGTGCCGATGGCGAACCCCGCTGCCGCCAGGGCGTAAATCGCGAGAGGCAAACCAGTCCCCCGTTGCTCAACGTTCGACAGTGCTTCAGTAGGTGGGCACGACTGCGGCCGGCGGAGCCACACCCCACCGGCCGCGGGTCACACAACTAGCCCTTGTACTCAAGGATGTAGAGACCGCAGTTCCAGTCACTGAGGTACATGACGCCGTTGGGGTCGACGAACACGTCGGCGGAGTGGGCGACCTTCGGCCGGTTCGGACGGGTGTCGAACATCTTCTCCGGCGGCCCGGGGACGAAGTACGCGACCTCCTCCGGGCGGAACTGGTTGGAGATGTCGAACACCCGTACACCGGCGTTCTGGTACGTCGCGAAGATCAGCGTGTCCGACTGGAACGACCCCGGCCGGTTCTCGTGCAGGTTGTGCGGGCCGAAGTGGCCGCCCAGGGTGGCGTAGTCGTCCTCGTCCGGCGTCGGGAACGTCGAGATCGTCACCGGGTGGCGCGGATCGCGGACGTCGACGACCCAGGTGTACTTGACGCCGTCGGCGCACTCATCGGCGACCGCCTCGTCGGCCACGACCACGAGGCCCCGGTTCGGCAGCGGCAGGCAGGAGTGGGTGCCACCGCCGAACGGGGGGTTCCAGTTCAGGTGCGACAGCATCTCGGGCTTGGTCGGGTCCTTGACGTCGAGCAGGACCAGGCCACCATCGCGCCAGGCGCTGTACACGATGCCGTTCGCCTCCAGGCCGTGGTGCAGCGCGTACCGCTGGTCGGCGCCCCAGCTCGGGGTCTCCCCGGCGGCGGCGTTCATGCCCGGCAGCGCCCAGCGGCCGACCTCGACCGGCTTGGTCGGGTCGGACATGTCGATCACCATGAAGATGTAGTCGATGTAGCCGTCCACGTGCGCGGAGACGTACGCGTACCGACCGCCGACGTACCAGATCCGGTGCAGGCCGAGGCCCTCGACCGGCATGAAGCCGATCTCGCGGGGCTCGTCGCGCTTGGAGATGTCGTACACGCGTAGGCCGGCCGCGTAGTTCTTGGGGATGCGGTGGTAGCTGTCGCCGATGTTGCCGCCGTAGTACTCGCTCTCGTCGGTGTAGAGCTTGAACAGGTCGACCGCGTTGATGACGAGGAGCAGGTCCTCGTGCTGCTGCAGGTGGATCGACCACGTGTTGGGCGGGGCCGGTACGTGGCGGACGGTCTTCGGGTTCCGGGGGTCCCTGACGTCGAGGACGGAGAATCCCCCGCTGAACATGTGGGCCACGTACGCGTAGCCGTCCGTGACCATGATCTGCAGCCCGTCGGCGCGGCCACCCTGGTCGGTGTGGCTGAGCACCTCGATGTTCCGCTGCTTCTGGACGTTCATCGCACCTTCTCCATGCACGGCGGCATCGCCACCGACTGTTCGTTTCCGTATTGCCGCAGGAAGTTTTGCCGTGGGAAGCCGTTGGGGCTCGCGCCTGTCGCGCAAGCCCCAACGGCGTCGTTCTGTTAGCTGACGCCCCAGATCTTCTTGTACTGGTCGCGGTAGCCGTTGTCAGGGTCGTACCGGTTGTCCGGGCCGCCGTCGAACTTGATGTTCTCCTTTGTCACCAGGTGGACGCCCGGCGTGTAGCCGCTCCACTGCTGACCGCCGAAGGCGCGGTTCAGCTCGTCGACGCACTCCCAGCCCTGCAGGTTCAGCGGCTCGGCGACGGTACCGATCTGGAACTGGCCGTTGCGGATCCGCTGGAACGCCGACTCGCTGCCGTCCCCGGCGGAGATGAACTTGAGCGGACCGGACGGCTGCTTGCCAGCCGAGCGGGCGGCCGCCAGCGAGTAGTCGAAGTAGAGGTCGTTGATGCCCAGGCCGTACGTCCACTTCGTACCGTGCTTGCTGATGAGGTTGGAGGTCAGCGGCTGCATGCGGGCCGCGGTGTCCGACAGCGGGGTGTCCTGGGTCTCCAGGACCGTGCAGCCGCCACACTGCTTGAGCGTGTCGCGCATCGCGTCGGACTTCTTGATGGCGATGGCGTAGACGGAGTCCGTGAACAGGACGGCGCCGGCCTTGCCGTTGGAGTCGTGGATCGCCATGAGCGCGGTCGCCTTGCCGACGTCCTCGGCCTTGGTGGTGATGTTGGCGAACAACTTCGGGCTCGCGACCGGCCCGGGGTCCGGGGCGGAGTGCCAGCCGACGACCGTGATGCCAGCGGCGTTGGCCCGGTCGATCTGTGTCTTCGCCTGGACGGTGTCGACGGTGCCCAGGACGATGCCATCCGGCTTCAGCGCGATGGCCTGGTCAAGCGCGGAGCCGGCGCCGGCGGCCGTGCCCTGGCCGTCGAGGACGCGGACGTTCCAGCCGAGCGCCTTGGCGGCTTCCTCGACGCCCTTGCTGACGCCGAAGGCACCACCGTTGCGCTGGTCGGCGGAGACGTAGACGATCGTCTTGCCCTTGGCCGCCTGCGGTCCGCTCGTCGGCCCGTCCCACTTCGTGGTGTGCGCGGTGTACTTCTCCACCTGCGCCTTCACGTCCGCGAGGTAGGCCGCGTCGGTGCTGCCACCGCTACTGTCGGACGCCGTCGAGCCACCGCCGCAGGCGGCGAGCGCCAGGCCCGCGGCCACGGCCACCGGCAGCACCCGGAGCGCCGCCTTAGCGTTCCTTCTTGCCATAAATCAGTTCTCCTTCATCAGGATGGTGGAGTTCTTGCAGGTGGCAGGCGTGCCCTAGTTGGCGGGCACCGCAGGCGGGGCGTCCGCCGACTGGCGGTGCAGCGCCTCCTCCTGCTTGCGTCGCACACGCACCTTTCTGCGGACCGTGTAGCCGGCGAAGCCGACGGCCGCGATGAGCGTGAGACCGTTGAACAGCGGCTCGACGAAGAAGGAGCTGCCGAGCTGTTGAATCCCGGAGATGCCGATAGCGAGGACGGCGACGGCGACGACGGTGCCCCAGACGTTCACCCGGCCGGAGTGGATCGTCGTCGAGCCCAGGAGAGCGCCGACGAACGCCGGGAGCAGGTAGTCGAGGCCGACGTTGCTCTGACCGACCTGGAGCCGGGACGCGAGCAGGACACCCGCGACCGCGGTGAGCAGGCCGGACGTGACGAAGGCGCCGATGATGTACCGGCCGGCCCGGATGCCGTTGAGCTCGGCCGCCCGCCGGTTGGCGCCGACCGCGTATAGGTAGCGGCCGATCGGCAGGAACTCGAACGCCAGCCACATCACGACGGCCACGATGATCAGGTAGAACGTCGGCGCGTGCAGGCCGAGGATCTTGGCGCTGTCGACCTTCTGGAACCCGGGCGCGAGGTCACCGGTGACCTGCTGGCCCTTGGTGTGCCACAGCGTGATGGCGTAGACGACCGTACCGGTACCCAGCGTGGCGATGAAGGAGTCGATCTGTCCGAACTCGACCAGCAGTCCGTTGACCAGACCGAGGACGAGGCCGACGAGCAGGACGATCAGGATGGCCACCGGCCAAGGCAGGCCGAACTTGGTCTGCAGGCTGATGGTCAGCACATAGGTCAGGCCCATGCCGTACCCGCACGACAGGTCGAAGTTCTTGGTGACCATCGGCACCATCACCGCGAGCGCGAGGAACGCGTCGATCGTCTTGTTGCCGACGATCGCGTCGAAGTTCGCGGCGGTCGGGAAGCTGTCGGGGCGCAGTGCGGAGAAGACCAGCACCAGCACGATCCCGACGAGCACCAGGCCGTACCGCGGCAGGCGGTGCAGCACCGCAGTGATGGGGCCCGGTTTCCGCCCGGCCTGCGTTGTCGCCGTCGTCACGACTGCTCTCCCTTGTTGTGCTTGTTTTCTGAGATCGGTGCTGTCAGCTCGGCGGACGCGTAGCGGATCAGCTCCTGCGTGGTGACCGCACCGTCACGGAGCTCGCCGACGATCCGGCCGCGGTTGAAGACGAAGGCGCGCGAACAGGTCTTGGCGACCTCCTCGAAGTCGGTGGACACCAGCACCATCGCGTGTCCTCGCTGCCGGGCCTCGTCGATCAGGTTGTAGATCTCGGCCTTGGCGCCGACGTCGACGCCGATGGTCGGCTCCTCCAGCACGATGAGCGGCGGAGCGTCGTCGAGCCAACGCGCGATGACGACCTTCTGCTGGTTGCCGCCGGACAGCGTGCTCACCGGGCGCTCGGTCTCGGCCGGGCGTACCCGGAACCGCTCGACCAGCCGCTCCGCGTTGATCCGCTCGGTGCTCGCCCGCTGCCCGCTGAACAGCCGCCGGCCGGACAGGGCCGGGTTCAGGAAGAGGTTCTCCCGTACGGACATGTCCATGCCCAGGGCCTCTTCCTGCCGGTTGCTCGTGACGAACGCGCAGCCGGCGTCGATCGCGTCCCGGGCCGACCGGTACCGCACGGGCTTGCCCTTGAGCTCCATCGAGCCCTCGGTGACCTCGCGCAGGCCCGCGATCGCCCGGGCGACGACGTCCTGGCCCGCACCGCGCAGCCCGGTCAGGGCCACCATCTCGCCGGCCTTGACCTCGAAGGACACCGGTCCGGCCGAGCCCACGCCGACGCCCTCCAGCCGCAGCACCGTCTCGGTGCCGGCGGTCGACGCCGAGCGGGTGATCTCGACGGGCCGCTGGCCGACGATGAGCGAAATCAGCTCGGTGGTGTCGGTGTCCGCGGTCTCCCGGACGCCGACCAGCCGACCGTCGCGCATGACCGCGATCCGATCGGAAATCTTGAAAACCTCGTCGAGCCGGTGGGTCACGAAGATGATCGCGGTGCCCCGGCTCTTCAGCGTGCGCAGAACATCGAAGAGCCGCTCCACCTCCGCGATGGGCAGGCTCGCGGTGGGCTCGTCGAGCACCAGCACGTCCGCCTCGAGGGCGAGGGCGCGCGCGATGGCGACCAGAGACCGGTCGGTCCGGCTGAGCTCGGCGATCGGGACGTCCGCCGAGATGTCGCCACCGATGACCTCGAGGATCTTCTCCGCCTTGCGCGCGGTGCCGCGCCAGTTGATCAGCCGGCCGGCCCCACGGGCGTACCCGCTGACCATCGCGACGTTCTCCGCGGCGGTCATCCAGTCGATGAGCCCGAGGTCCTGGTGGATGAACGCGATGCGGGACCGGGTCGTGGCGTCAAGGGGCTGGCCACCGACCCGGATCTCACCACCGTCGGGCCGGTAGATACCGGCGAGGATCTTGATGAGCGTGGACTTCCCGGCGCCGTTCTCCCCCAGCAGCGCGAGGACCTGTCCACCGTGTACGTCGAGGTCGATGTGGTCGACCGCCAGTGTGGCGCCGAACCGCTTCTCGACGCCCCGGAAGGCGAGAACCGGTTCCGCGTTGTCAGCCCTGTGCCGGGCCGAACCCGTGGCCGCACCTGTGTTCACTACGCGTGGAGCCTCTCGAACGGACGCGGCACCGCCGTGCCGCGCGAGGGTTTCCCAAGCCCCTGGTCATTCGGGGTGTGGACGCTCTTCAGAGGACCGGAATTGAGACCGTGATCTCATCGGAGCGCGTGAAGCGTTGCATGTGGCATGCCACGTGTCAACGGCTACGGATCGAAATGTCCCGGCATCGGCCAAAAAAATGATCAGACGTCATACCTTTGTGGATACGTCTGATTACCGACCGCTATCGGTCGGATAACACGGTCGGCGACTGATGGGCTGGCCAGCGGCTGGCGGCGTGGTCGACGCCTGATGACAGGGCTGGCAACTCAGACAGGGCACGGGGTTGCGTGCGGACGACCAGCATCAGGAGGTACGGCGACGGTATCTGGGGAAGGTACCCCTGTAAACCGCCCGAACGGCGAGCGTGAACGCCCGAACGGCGGGCTTATGCCTCGCCGAGCACCTGGCTCACCTGGGCCGCCCACGCGTCGACGGTGTCCGTGCTCGCGTCGAACTCCTGTTTGATCAGGAGTCGGGCGGTGTGCAGGACGTGCGCGTGCATCGCGCTGGCGACGCCATCGGCGTCCCGGGCCTCGAACCGCTCCACGATCGGCAGGTGCTCGTTAGCGATGTCGTGCAGGGTGCGCGAGGTGCCCGCGGTCGTCACTCCCCTGGTCAGAACCAGGTCGCGCAGGCTGTCGACCAGGGCTGTCAACCGCTGGTTGCCAGCCGCCGACAGGATGACCGCATGGAAGCGCCGGTCGTGCATCATCAGCGACCTCTCGTCGCCGGCATCGGCCGCGCTGATCATCCCGTCGAAGCACTTGCGCAGCTCGACGACGTCGTCATCGCGCATGCGGGCGACCGCCAGCCGGGCCGCCGGCACCTCGAGCAGCATCCGGAGTTCGAAGACCTCTTCGAGGTCCGAGGGCGTGCTCTGCAGGATCCGCACCCCCCGATTGCGCTCGAACTGCACCATGCCCTTGGAAGCGAGCCTGATCAGCGCCTCGCGCACCGGCGTCCGGGAGACCCCCAGCACCTCCGCGAGATCCTGGACCGAGTAGAGCTGCCCGGCGACGAGCTCACCCGACAGGATCGCCGACCGCAGCGCCTCACCGACCTTGCCGGTCAGGCTGCCCTCGACCCGGACCTTCTTCACGCCCAGCACCTTCCGGTTGGAACAGGTGGGCCGCTTAGTGGCCCGCACGACCGGCCGCTCACCCGCCGCTCTCGCGATACTTTAAAGGTGATACCTATACATAGGAGCCCATGACAGGTCCACCGTACGTAGTATGCCACCGCCAGTCGCGCGACAACGGAGTGATGCGCGGCGTATCGTACGTAACATGCTACCGATGCGGACGGCTCCGGAGACCGGGCAGCCACCTCAGCACGTCCAGGAAGCGTTGGCGCGCGACCTCGCGGCAAACGTGGCGGGCGACGTGGATTTCGGGCCAGGAGCTCGGGCCATCTACGGCGCGGACGCGTCGAACTACCGCCGGATCCCGGTCGGCGTGGTCTTCCCGCGCACGACCGAGGACATCGTCACCACGCTCCGGCTCAGCCGGGAAGCCGGCGTACCGGTGACCATGCGCGGCGGCGGAACCTCGATCGCCGGCAACTCGATCGGCCCCGGCGTCGTCATGGACACCTCGCGGCACATGAACCGGGTGCTGGAGATCGACCCGGACCGCCGCACCGCGCGGGTCGAGCCCGGCGTGGTGCTGACGACGCTGACCCGGGCCACGGCCAAGTACGGCCTGACGTTCGGGCCCGACCCGTCGACGGCCAGCCGCTGCACCCTCGGCGGCATGATCGGCAACAACGCGTGCGGTACGCACTCGGTCGCCTGGGGCACCACCGCCAACAACGTCGAGTCGCTCGACCTGGTCCTCGCCGACGGCACGCAACTGACGGTCGGCGAGTACTCCGCCCAGGAGTGGCAGGACAAGCTCACCCTGCCCACCCGGGAGGGCGAAATCTTCCGCGGGCTGCACGAGCTGGAGAGCCGGTACCGCCAGACCTGGCGCACCGACCTGTCCTCGTACAGCCGCCGGGTCTCCGGCTACGGGGTGGAGAACCTGCTCGCCGAGCGTGGCCGGTCGGTCGCGAAGGCCCTCGTGGGCACCGAAGGGACGTGCGCGATCGTCACCGGCGCGACGGTGCGCCTGGTACCGATCCCCGCGGCCCGGATCCTCGTGATTCTCGGGTACCGCGACGACATCGCCGCCGCCGACAACGTGCCGGCGATCCTCACCCAGGCGCCGCTCGCGGTCGAAGGCTGGGACGCCGAACTACTCGCGGTCGCCATCACCGCCTTCGGCTCCGCCCCTGACCTGCCCGAAGGCACGGCGTGGCTGTTCGTCGAGCTCGGCGCCGACTCCGCCGACGAGGCGATGGCGCGCGCCCAGGCGCTGGTGGCGCACGTCGGGGCGGGTCGGCCCGGCGGGCCGAGCGCCAGCGTCGTCACCGACCCGGCGGAGCGGGCCCGGCTGTGGCGGCTGCGGGCGGACGGCGCCGGCCTGGCCACCCGGGACACCACCGGCGGCGAGGCCTGGCCGGGCTGGGAGGACTCCGCGGTACCCCCGGAGAACCTCGGCTCGTACCTGCGCGAATTCCGCGCGCTGCTGCGCAAGCACGACCTGCGCGGCGTGAGCTACGGGCACTTCGGCGAGGGCTGCATCCACGTCCGGATCAACTTCGACATGGTAAGTGAGCGGGGCGTCCAGGTCTTCCGGTCGTTCATGGAGGACGCCGCCGACACGGTGGCCGCGCACGGCGGCTCCCTGTCCGGTGAGCACGGCGACGGCCTGGCCCGCTCCGAACTGCTCGCGCGCATGTACCCGCGTGAGGTGATGACCTCCTTCAGCGAGTTCAAGCGGGTCTGGGACCCGGACGGCGTACTGAACCCCGGGATCGTCGTGGACCCGGAGCCGCTGGATGCCAACCTCCGTTACACCCGCCGCGCCAACCTCGCGCTGCCCGTCCTGCACTACCCCGAGGACCAGGGCGACCTGGGCCGCGCCGTGCGGCGCTGCGTCGGCGTCGGCAAGTGCCGCTCCGACATCGCCACGGTCATGTGCCCCAGCTGGCAGGTGACCAGGGACGAGAAGCACTCGACCCGCGGCCGGGCGCGCATCCTCCAGGAGATCGTCAACGGCGAGTTCGTCACGGACGGCTGGCGGTCGAAGGAGGCCCTCGAGGCGCTCGACCTGTGCTTCTCCTGCAAGGGCTGCTCGTCGGACTGCCCCACCGGGGTGGACATGGCGACCTACAAGTCCGAGTTCCTGCACCAGCACTACAAGGGCCGGCGGCGCCCCATGAACCACCTGTCGATGGGGTGGCTGCCGCTGTCGGCACGGATCGCCTCCCGCATCCCGAAGCTGGTCAACGCCCTGACCGGCTCCCCCCTGCAGGGCCTGATCAAGCGGCTCGGCGGCATCGACCCGAACCGGGAGATCCCGACGTTCGCCAGGTCGTTCGTCTCCTCCCGGCGGCGGAAGCGTCGCAACGCCCAGCGCACCTCCACCGGGCAGCCGGTGGTGCTCTGGCCGGACACCTTCAACAACCACATGACGCCGGAAGTGCTCAAGGCCGGCTTCAGCGTGCTGGAGAAGGCCGGCCTCGCCCCGCAGCTGCCCGACGGCGGCGTGTGCTGCGGCCTGACCTGGTTCTCCACCGGGCAGTTGGGGGTGGCCAAGCGGGTCCTCGAACGGACCGCGCGGGCCCTGGCCCCAGCAGCGGAGGCCGGCCTGCCCATCGTCGTCCTGGAGCCGAGCTGCGCGGCGATGCTGCGGTCGGAGTCGCGTTCCGTGCTCGGCGAGACGCCGTTCACCGACTATCTGCGGGACAACGTCTTCACCCTCGCTGAGGCGCTCGAGCGCTTCGCCCCGGACTGGCAGCCGCCCGCGGTCGACCGGCCCGCGGTCGGCCAGGTCCACTGTCACCAGTCCTCCGTACTCGGATTCGACGCCGACGAGCGACTGATGAAGCGGGCCGGCATCGACACCACCGAGATGCAGCGCAGCTGCTGCGGCCTGGCCGGCAACTTCGGATTCGAGGACGGGCACTACGACGTCTCGCGGGCTGCCGCCGAGCGCCTGCTGATGCCCGCCGTCGAGGGCGCGCCGGAGGACGCGATCGTCATGGCCGACGGGTACAGCTGCCGTACCCAGGTGCAGCAGCTGGGCCGTCGACGGGCACAGCACCTGGCCGAGGTACTCGACGCCGCACCGGCGGATTCAGGGCAGGAGCAGAACTGACGCGGTGACCGGACCGCTGAGCCGGGCCGGGCGGAGGTCTCCGCCCGGCCCGGCTCTGGCTTCGGTGAACTTTGTTAACCGTCGCTACGTACCCCTCTGGTGAGGACGGGCAATCGAGCCTTTCCGCAGGAGGGAGTCGCGGATGCGACGTAAACACGTGATGGCGATCGCCGTCGCCGGGGTAGCCGTCGGTCTGCTGATCGCCGGTACGCGTTTCAGCTTCGCCGCCGACAACAGCGCCAGCAACGGTGCGGCCGGTTGCGCCGCGGTGCACCAGCAGATCGCGTCGGGCGGCAACGTCAACGTCGCCCAGGCGATCCAGTGCGACCAGCAGGAGTTCCAGGCCCTGGAGAACGCACGCCAGGCCGCCCGGGCTGCCGGGCAACAGCCGGCCATGCAGAACAGCGCGACGTGTCAGGCGGTCAACGCCCGCGCCGCCAAGGGCGACGCGACGCTCGACTTCAACCTCGCCTTCCACTGCCGCCAGCGCGAGCGCTTCGCCAATACCGTGAACGCCCAGAACGGCGACGGCGCGGCTAAGCAGGTCACGTCGCTCTGCCAGGGCGTACAGGCGCGCCTGTCGCGCGGTGAGAACGTCGACGCGTTCCAGCAGACGTTCTGCGGCCAGGAAGCGCAGGCAGCGGGCCAGGCGCTGACCGGCGGCGCGAAGGCGGGCGCCGCCAACGGAGCGAAGGCCGGCAACGGCAACGCCGCTAACCCCGGCAGCGGCAACGCCGCTAACCCCGGCAACGGCAACGCCGCTAACCCCGGCAACGGAGCAAACGCCGGGAATACCGGGAACGCCGGCGCCGGTCAGGTCGTCTGCCAGGGCGACACGGTGACCACCAACGGACTCGGTGGCGCTCCGGGCGCGGCCAGCGGCACCTTCCCCCTCGGCACCACGCTGCGCATCACCAACCTGGACAACAACAAGTCCGTCATCGTGCCGGTGACCGAGGTGTCCGGCAGTTGCGCGCTGCTGAACACGGCAGCGTTCGAGCAGGTACGCGAGCCCGGAAAGTTCCTGATCCGCCGCGTGGTCATCGAACGCGTCGGCTGACCACGACCCGGGAGGCTGGCGGACACCTCAGCCACCAGCCGCCGGCCTCCCACCGCGTTCGAGTTCGACCTCGCACGCGGCCGCCCGCGCCAGGAGCAGGTCCCGCTCGCGGCGGTTGCGGGTCAGCGACGCTGCCCGCGCGAACTCGGCACCCGCTTCGCCGAGGCGGCCGAGCTTGGCGAGGAGGTCGCCGCGCACGCTCGGTAAGAGGTGGTAGCCCCGCAGCGCCGGCTCCGACGCGAGCGAGTCGACGAGTTCCAGGCCCACCGCCGGGCCGAACGCCATCGCGAGCGCGACGGCACGGTTGAGCTCCACCACGGGCGACGGCGTGAGCTGGGCGAGCGCCTCGTACAGCGCGGCGATCCGCACCCAGTCGGTATCCGCTGCGGCGACCGCTCGCGCATGGCAGGCCGCGATCGCGGCCTGCAGGGTGTACGGGCCGAACGGCGGGCCAGCCTCCCCGGCGCGCTCCAGCGCGGCGAGACCGCGCCGGATGAGGAGTTGATCCCAGCGCGCCCGGTCCTGGTCGAGCAGGACGACCGGTTCCCCCGCCGGCCCGGTACGTGCCCGTAACCGCGACGCCTGAATCTCCATCAGCGCGACGAGGCCGTGGACCTCCGGCTCCTTCGGCGCGAGCGCGGTCAGCACCCGGCCGAGCCGGAGCGCCTCGTCGCAGAGCGCCGGCCGCGTCCACTCGTCACCGGCGGTCGCGGCGTAGCCCTCGTTGAAGATGAGGTAGACGACCTCGAGTACCGAGGACAGTCGGGTGGCGCGCTCGGCGCCGGTCGGGACCTCGAACGGTACCCGCGCGGCGGCGAGAGTCCGCTTCGCGCGGAAGATTCGCTGGGCGACGGTCGGCTCCGGGACGAGGAACGCGCGCGCGATCTCCTCGGCCGTCAGCCCCCCGAGCAGGCGGAGCGTGAGCGCCACGCGCGCCTCGGCCGCGAGTACCGGATGGCAGGCCACGAACATCAGGCGCAGGAGGTCGTCACCCACGTCGTCGTCGATAGCGGCGTCGAGATCGTCCATCTGCTGCCGGCTCTCGAGTTCGCGGCCCAGCTGCTCGTGCTTGCGGTCGAGCGTCGCGCTTCTGCGCAGCGCATCGACCGCGCGACGCTTCGCGACGGCCATGAGCCAGCCGCCCGGCTTATCCGGGACGCCCGACTCCGGCCACTGTTCGAGCGCGGCAACGAGCGCGTCCTGCGCGAGATCCTCGGCAAGACCGACGTCGCGTACGATCCGCGCGAGACCGGCGATGAGCTTCGCCGATTCGATCCGCCAGACCGCGTCGATCACCCGGTACGTGTCGGTCACAGCACCCGACTAAACCACAGCGGGGGGTGCGCCCCCTACTGCTGCCGCTCTGCCACCTGGGCCCGCAGGCGCTCCTCGGCCTCGCGCAGCTCGGGGGTGAACTCGTCGCCGAAGTCCGCGGCCTCGAACACCGGCCGGATCTCGAGTTCGGACTCCTGACCGGTCGGGTTGGGGCAGCGCTTGGCCCACTCGATCGCCTCTTCCATCGACTTCACCTGCCACAGCCAGAAGCCGGCGATCAGCTCCTTCGCCTCGGTGAACGGCCCGTCGACCACGGTCCGCTCGGCGCCGGAGAACCGGACGCGAGCGCCCTTCGAGCTCGGGTGCAGGCCCTCGCCGGCGAGGATCACGCCTGCCTTGACCAGCTCCTCGTTGTACCTGCCCATCTCAGCCAGCTGCTGCTCGGTGGGCCTGGCGCCCGCCTCGGTGTTCGTGTCCGCCTTGACCAGAACCATGACTCGCATCGCCGTGTCTCCTTCGGTCGGGAGCTGGCCGCCGTGGCCGCTCTACCAACACGTCGAACGAGGGGCCGCGGAATCGACACGACGCGCCAACTTTTTTCGCGCGCGTATTTCGGCGCGC
>NZ_JAATVW010000034.1 GCF_011947225.1 Planosporangium flavigriseum
ACCTCCTCGAGTGGAGTGTCGGGGTCGGCCAGGCGCACCGGGTCGACCGGGCGGCCCTCGCGGATGAGCCGCTGGATCGGGGCGACGACGTCCCAGACGTTGACGTTCATGCCGGCGAGCACCCGCCCGCTCGCGGTCCAGAAGGCGATGAACTCGCGTTTGGCCAGCTCGCCGCGGATGACCACCCGGTCAAAATCGCCGGGTGGGGCGTACCCCGTGTACTCCATGCCCAGGTCGTACTGGTCGGTGTAGAAGTAGGGCAGCTTGTCGTAGCTGACCTCCTGGCCGAGCATGGCGCGGGCGGCGGCCGGGCCGCCGTTGAGAGCGTTGGCCCAGTGCTCGACGCGGATGTGGCGGGCCAGCAGCGGATGGTAGGCGTTGGCGACGTCACCTGCGGCGTAGATGTTCGGGTCGCTGGTACGCAGGGACGCATCGACGAGAATGCCGTTGTCGACGGTGAGCCCGGCCTGCTCGGCGAGGTCGGTGTTCGCGCGCACCCCGACACCGACGACGACGGTGTCAGCTGGCAGTTCGGTGCCGTCGGCCAGGAGTACCGAGGAGACCCGACCGGCACCGCGAACTTCCCGGACCTGGGTGGTGAAGTGGAAGGTGACGCCGTGGGCGTGGTGCAGGTCGGCGAAGGTGCGGGCGATCTCGTCGCCGAGTACCCGTTGCAGTGGGAGTTCGGCCATCTCGACCACGGTGACGGTCGCGCCGCGTTGGCGAGCGGCCGCGGCGACCTCCAGACCGATCCAGCCGGCCCCGATGATCACGAGCTGAGCGTTGTCCACCAGCGCGGCGGCGATGCGGCGGCTGTCCGAAAGGGTGCGCAACTGCAGCACGCCGTCGAGCTGAGTGCCGGGGATGGTCAGGGTGCGGGGTGTGCAACCGGTCGTGAGTAGCAGCTTGTCGTAGCTGATGCGCTGGCCGCCGGCCAACCGGACGTGGCGGTCGACGCGGTCGATGCCGGTCACCCGGGTGGCGCTGCGTAGCTCGACGCCATGGTCTGGGTACCAGCCCGCGTCGTGTACGAACACGCTGTCGGGTTCGCTGCTGCCCAGCAATAGGCCCTTGGACAGCGGTGGTCGCTCGTAGGGGAGTTCGGATTCTTCCCCGACCAGAACGATCGAGCCGTCGAATCCCTCATCGCGCAGGGTCTGCGCAGCCTTCGCTCCGGCCAGCCCCGCTCCGACAATCACGAACGTGTCATCTACCGGCATCGCGCGTCTCCCTTGTGTGGTCGATCGTGCTGTGGTTGATCGTGCTGTGGTTGATCGTGCTGTGGTCGATCGTGCCTAGCGTGGGCCGATTCCCGCCAGGGTGAAGAACTCCGCGCGGGAGCGGGCGTCGTCGCGCAGGGTGCCCAACAGGGTGGACGTGATGGTCGTGGCACCGACGGCCTGGACACCGCGAAGCGTCATGCACAGGTGCTCTGCCTCGATGACCACGCCGACCCCGCGCGGGTGCAGATGCGTGGCCAGCCAGTCGGCGACCTGTTTGGTAAGGCGTTCCTGTACCTGGGGGCCGTGGGCGAACAGTTCCACCACGCGGGCGAGTTTGGACAGACCAAGGATACGGTCGCCAGGCAGGTAGCCGACGTGCGCGACGCCGGTGAACGGCAGCAGGTGATGTTCGCAGACCGACCGGATCGGGACGGCCCGGGCGAGCACGAGTTCGTCGTAGCCCTCGTCGTTGTCGAAAGTGGTCAGTTGGAACTCGCGGGGGGTGAGCAGCTCGGCGTAGGCACGGGCCATCCGGGCCGGAGTGGCGGCGAGCCCGTCGGTGTCGAGGTCCATGCCGAGCGCGGTCAGGAACGCGGCTGCCGCGTGTTCGGCGGCAACCGGGTCCCGGCGGGGGTGCTGATGTTTCACACGAAGCGGCGTGACGCTCACGTCAGCTGCCTCCCACGCCGAGCGCGGTGAGGGCGACCAGGACCAACGTGACGGCGGCGAACAGGCCGTGGCCGGCTACCACCGGGATGGGGAAGCTGGACTCGGCCGTGCTGGTACGGCGCGCCGGGAGCCAGCGGGCCAGCATCGTGAAGCCCAGCAGCGCTACCGGTAGCAGCACCACGAACGCGACCCAGGCGAGAGCGTTGCTGTCGACAGCCAGGTAGGTGATCCACAGCACCAGGCCGATCGCGGCCAGGGCGAAGTGGCCGAACACCATGCCGGGAGCCATCCGGCTGCCGTTGCCCGGCCGGTGACCGCCCCGGGAGATCCAGATACCGAGCATGACGAAGCCGCCGACGGCGGTGACCAACCAGGTGATAAGCGCGGCGATACCCATCAGACGTTCTCCTTGTCCGCAGTCTCTCGGTATGGGGTGGGAGTGTGGTAGCCCGCTGCCTGGATGGTTTCGTCGGCGACGCGCACGCCGTACCGGTAGGCGAGCTCACCGCCGAGGTAGCCGGCAACGGCCAGCGCCGCCAGGCTTGCCGCCGACAGCGCGAGCGGGCCCCAGCCGACCGGACCGCCAGCGGCCGGGCTGCCCCGGACGACGAAGTTGGCCGCGTACGCGGCGGTGACCACCAGGTTGATCGACATGTGCACCAGTGCGGTGCGATGCGTCCGGGTGCCGGTGGGAATCGCGAACAGATCCAGGAATCCCACCATGGCCGCCGTGAGCGCCCCGAGGACGCCGATGCCGATCAGCCACCGTGACCCTTGCGTCAGAAACTGCGGCCCGCGTACGAAGTGGGAGGCGAGGTCGAAGATGAAGCTGGCGATCCAGGCGCCGATCGGCACCGCTACCAGTGCCGGATGCAGTGGGTGACCGTACGGGCCGGCCAGCGCGGTGACCGGATGTTTGGCCTGATCCATGGGTTGCACTCGAGCACCCCCGTCATTTTCGCCAATCCGTGTTGGCGGTAATCGCCATGCTGCACCGGGCCGACGCAAATTTCAATAGCGTGCGTTGGTGATAATCTGGCGACGTGAGTACGGGGGGCCGAAGTGTGGGGGATCGATGGAAGGCCATAGCGGCGCTCGTCGATCAGTCTCGACGCGCGTTGTACGACTACGTCCGTCGCGCCGGCCATCCGGTGACCAGGGAAGAGGCCGCCGAGGCCGAGGGGATGTCCCGCAACCTGACCGCGTTCCATCTGGACAAGCTGGTCGAGTCGGGCCTGTTGCGCGCGCGCTACGAAGCGCCGACCGACCAGCCCCGCGGGCGGGGTCGTACCCCCAAGGTTTACGAGCTGGCAGGTGACGGCGTGGCCGTCACCATTCCCGAACGTCGCTACGAACTCATCGCCGAGATCCTCGCCGATGCCGTCGTCGACGCCCCCGCCGACGCGGAGCGGGCTGCCTACCGCCACGCCCGGCAGCGGGGGCGCGACCTCGGTGCCCAGGTACGCGCTGCCGACGCCGGGATCGTCGACGCGCTCGCGGCTCTCGGTTTCGAACCCCAATCCGAACCTGGTCGGGTGCTGCTGCGCAACTGCCCGTTCCATGTCCTGGCCGCCCGCCACACCGGCCTGGTGTGCGGCCTCAACCACGCGTTCCTCGCCGGCCTTGTCGACGGCAGCGGTCTCACCGATGTGGAGGCTCGGCTGGAGCCCCGTCCCGGCGCCTGCTGCGTTCAGCTCACCATGTGAACGTGCCGCTCACGATGGGGCAGCCGGCCCGGCCGGGGCCGGCGACCGGGGTGGCCGACGTAACCGGCGCGCCAGCGGTTCGGCGGCGCGGGCGAGCAGGGGGCCGGCGACGGCGAGGATCAGCACGTACGCCGCTGCGAGGGGGCCGAGGCGCGGGTTGATGCCGGCGGTGACGGCCAGGCCCGCGATGACGATGTTGAACTCGCCGCGCGGCAGGAGCGCCGCGCCGGCCCGCAGCCGCCCGGTGACGGCGCTGCCGAGACGGGCCGCGGCGACCCAGCCGGTGGCGAGTTTGGTGGCGATGCCCGCGACGGCGAGCAGCGCCGCGATGCCGAAGACGGGCGGCAGGTCCGCGGGGTTGGTGTGCAGTCCGAAGAACACGAAGAACACCGCTGCGAACAGGTCGCGTAACGGGCTGAGCAGTTCGCGGGCGGTGTGCGCGAGCGGCCCGGACAGTGCGATGCCGACCAGGAACGCGCCGACGGCGGCGGAGACCTGCAGGTGTTGGGCGACCCCGGCCACCAGCACTGTCAGCCCCAGCACCTTCAGCAGGACGACCTCGTCGCTGGGGCTGGCCACGAACCGCTCCACCGCCCAGCCGAAGCGCAGTGCGACCAGCAGGATGACTCCGATGGTGGCGGCGGAGATGGCCAGCGTGACCGAGCCGGCGAGCAGGCCGGCGCCGGCCAACAGGGCGGTGAGGATCGGCAGGTACATGGCCATCGTGAGGTCCTCGAAGACCAGCAGCGACAGCACCGCCGGGGTCTCCCGGTTGCCGAGCCAGCCGAGGTCGCCGAGGACCTTGGCGGTGATGCCGGAGGACGTCACGTACGTGATGCCGCCGAGCGCGACGGCGGCGATCGGGCCCCAGCCGAGCAGGAGCGCGACCGCCACCCCGGGGGCGGCGTTGAGGACCAGGTCGACCAGCCCGGGTACGGCCGACGTGCGCAGCGTGCCGACCAGTTCGCCCGCCGTGTACTCCAGCCCGAGGGTGAACAGCAGCAGGATCACGCCGATCTCGGCGCCCGCGGAGATGAACTCGTCGCTGGCGCCCAGCGGGAGAATCCCGCCCTGACCGAAGGCGAGCCCGGCCAGCAGGTACAGCGGAATCGGGGAGATGGAGAACCGTACCGAGACGGCGCCGAGCAGACCGAGGCCGAGGAGGACCGCACCCAGTTCGACCAGTAGCAGAGATCCGTGCATGGGTGCTCCTATCCGTCAGTGAGAATCGTGGCGACCGCGGCGGTGCCCTCCGCGGTGCCGACCGCGACGACCACGTCGCCGGCGTGGAAGACGAAGTCGGGCCGAGGGCTGGCGATGACCTCGCGGTCGCGGACCACGGCCACGACCGACGCTCCGGTACGGGCACGCGTACGCGTGTCGCCCAGGCTGCGCCCGTCGTACGGCGAGCCGGCGGTGATCGGGATCTGCTCGCTGACCAGCCCCTCGACCTGGCGGTGCAACTCGGCCAGGCGTTCGACGATGCGTGCCGCGCCGAGCAGTTCAGCCAGTCCGTTCGCCTCTTCCGGGGTCAGCACGAGCGTCTCGGCGGCGCTGTCCGGATCGTCGCGCCGGTACACGACCAGATCCCGGCGACCGTCGCGATGCGAGACGACTCCGAGACGGCGACCCCGGTGGGTCACGAAGACGTGCCGCAGCCCGATGCCGGGCAACGGCGTGCGCTCAACGTCCATGGCAGTTCCTTTCAGGTATGGCGGATGGGGAGGGCGGGTCAGATCCTGCCGAGCACTCCGTAGGCCGCGCCGACGAACCCGGCGATCTGCAAGACCATCAAGCCGATCATTCCGAGTGCCGGCTCGTCGCGGCGGAGCATGCCGGCCATCAGATACAAGCCGACAGCGACCATGGCAAACGTCAGGACAAGAAGAACAGTCACGAATTCTCCAGGGAGGTACGAGAAGCCACGGTGGACGCACCCTCGACAGCCGGCGGGCGCGCGACAGCGCAGGCGGTGGCGCGGTACGGCCGCGTCAGTGCTGTCCTGCCGTCGAGAGGCGAGAAAACGAGAAGCGCTGGCGGTCAGGTGTTGGTGGTAGTCAGACCGCGCGCAGGGGCGCCGGCGGGGCCCGGCCACGGAACGCCGGGATGCCCACCGCGGCGGGCATCGGACACTCCGGCGGAGCGCACAACAACCAGCGACCGGGACGGCGCAGTACCGCGAGGACCGCGGCGATCGCCACCATGAAGAGCAGCGCCGCGCCGTGGCCGCGATTGGTGACCAGCCGCGCCTGCTCCGGCAGAGTGCCGTTGGCCGTAGCCGCAGGCGCCACGTCGGCGACCAGCACGGCCGCTGGCGTCGGACGGGCGTCGGTCGAGCCGGGGCGTCCAGCGCCGGCGACCTGGTGGCCGGCGACATGGTGCACGGTGGCGCCGAATGCGAGCAGCAGTGACAGCAGTACGGCAGAAAGCCGCCACCGTGCCTGTTCGCGCCCCACCATCAACTCCCTGTGCGGCGTTGATCGCCGCTGCTGTACCGAACCCTACCCGAGGCGGTTATCAGACCAGGGCCGTGGCGCGGACGGGTCGTCAGATCCAGGGCGGTCAGATCCAGGGCGGTCAGATCCAGGGCGGTCAGATCCAGGGCTGTCAGATCCAGGGCTGTCAGATCCAGGGCTGTCAGATCCAGGGCTGTGGGTCGACCGGGCGCCCGCCCAGGCGTACCTCGAAATGCAGGTGCGGCCCGGTGGAGGCGCCGGTGGAGCCAATCAGGCCGATCACCTGCCCGGCGCTGACCTGCTGCCCCGGGGCGACCAGCAGCTTCTGCTGGTGGCCGTAGCAGGTGGTCAGCCGGTGGCCGTCGATTTGACCGTGGTCGATGCAGGTGTAGTTGCCGTACCCGCCCGACCAGCCGGCCTGGACGACCCGGCCGGCAGCCGCGGCGAGGATCTGGGTGCCGGCCGGTGCGCCGATGTCGATACCGGCGTGGAGTTGCCAGACGTGGTAGTACGGGTCGAGGCGGTTGCCGAAGGTACTGGTGATCGGGCCGCCTACCGGCTTGAGCAGCTTCCCGCCGCGGTAGCCGGCCGGGCTGTCCACTGCCGGGGCGGTCGTCGACACCGCCTGGGCCGCGTACGCATTGACCTGCCGCTGTAGGTCAAGGGCCTCGGTCTGTCGGCGTGCCAGTTCGGCGCGGCCGGAGTCGATCGCCGAGGTGAGCGCCAGCACCCGGCCCTCGGCGGTGCCGACCGAACCCGGAGCGGGCTGTGCCGGGCTGGCCCCGTCAGTGCTGGCCCCGTCAGTGAGCAGCGTGACCAGCGGCGGAACCGCACCGAGCTGGCTCTGCGCGACAGCGAGATCAGACCTGGTCCGGATGAGGATGTTCTGCAGGTACTGCGCGCGGTGGTTGACCTCGTCGAGCCGGGCCGCGAGGCGGGACTGCGGCGTCGTGGCCGGGTCGACAGGTAGCTGCGGGTACAGGTCGGCGCCCGGATCGCTGGCGATGATCGCGGCTGCCGCGTCGGGCGCCGCTATCGTGCCGGGAGTTACCGCCGGAGCAGCGGGGCTGGGCTGCGGCGCCGGCTGGGCGGGTGCCTGCTGGGCGGGTGCCGGCTGGCCCGGCACCGGCGCGCCGGAGGCCGCCGGGTTGACCGGGTTGGGCTTGGCCGCGGGCGGCGCGGGCAGCTTGATGATCGGTGGGGCCGGCGGCAGCGCCGGAAGGCTCGGCAGCTGTGTCGGGACGGGTAGCGGGAGCACGACCGGGCCGGGCAGCGGTGGGAGGGGGAGTTCCGCCCCCGCGGGCAGGCTCGCCGTCGCGACCAGCGCTGCTGTCGCGGCCACGGATAACGCACCGCCTATGTACCATTTTGGACTTTTTATGGTTTTGAATCCCATAGCTTTGAATCCCATAGTCCAGTCCCCGTGCAGGTCACGTGGTGAGAGCTTCCTGTCTCTATATCTCCCCCGACGACAGTTGTGTCACACGTCATCATCACTTTCGTCGCCGGTCGGCGTCGGCTCGGACGATGACGGGCCGGAGGACGACTTCCCGGACGACGACCGCCGCCGCCAGATCACGACGAAGACGCCCACCGCCAGCGCGGCGAGGGCGAGCACAGCGACGGCCGTCAGCGGGCTCACCCCGCGCGCCGCAGCTCTGTCCGATGACGACCGTGGCTGCGCGGACGGGCCCGCCGACGCGCCGACGGGCGCGGCGCTGCCGCCCGGCACCAGGTAGGCGTTGCTCGCGACGTTGTTCGCCGGCACGCCGTCGGGCGTCGCCGAGGTGACGTTGACGAGGTTCTGTACGAGCGTCCCGGGCGCGGCGGCCGCGTGGACCGTACCCGCGATCGTCACTTTCGGTGTCGCCGCCGCGTCTGACGGGCTTGCGCCCGAAAAGTCCAGGTTGCCGAGTTCGCAGACGATTGTGAGCGGGGTGACGATCGGACAGCTACCCACGGTCGTGTTCGCCGTGACGCCGTCCAGGTCGATCGTTGTCGTGAACGTGACCCGTACCGCCGCGAGGGTGCCGGCGCCGGTCCCGGAGACCGTGATGGTGTGCGTGACGCGCTGGCCGGGCGGCGCGGCGAACGGGGTCGAGGTCAGCACGGGCGCGACGTCGGGGACGGGCCCCGCCGCGGCGGCCGGGGCCGGTATGGCCGGAATCGCGAGGACCATTGTCGCCGCGATGACCGGTACAACACGCGCGATCAACATCCCGGTACTGTAACCAGCTTCGATGCTGACGGAGGGGGGTTACTGCTCCCTTCTGGTCGGCGCACCCTCGTAGCGCAGCCCCGCCCGCAGCCGTTCGTGCTTCATGACCACGCTGTGCGGCGCGACGTATGCGTTCGCGCCGATGTCGGCCCCGTACAGCGGGACCGTGGCGTCGGCGAGCGTGGCGCCCGGGCCCACCCGGATCCGGTCGATCTTCAGTACGCGGTCTTCGAACGTGTGCGCCTGGAACATCGCGTTCACGGTCGCGTCGTCGTCGATCCGAAGCATGTCCGGGTCGACGACCTGGGCGAATCCCTCGCTGAACACCACCCGGTTACCGATGCGCATGCCCATCCGGCGCAGGTACACCGCAAGCAGGAGGGTGCCCTCCAGCGACGCGAGCACTCCACCGGCGATGAACCCCCACGCCACGTAGAGGAAGTCCCAGCGGCTGCACCAGCAGGACCAGAGCGGGTGGGTTCCCGGCCGGACCCGGCCCAGCAGCGCCCACTTCAGCGCGAGTACGAACAGGCACGGCGCTGCCGCGGTCGCCAGGGCGATGGCCGCGGCGCCGACGGCGAGCAGTACCGGCAACGGCAGGGCCGCCTCCGCTGCCGACATCGCGGCGACCCAGGCCACGAACGTCACCAGTGGGACGACCGGCAGGGTGAACCGCAGCCACTCCCAGAACAGCCGGTTGACGACGCGTACGCGGGACGGCTCGTGCGTGAGCGTACGGTCGGCCGCCACGATCTCGCGGCGCGGTAGCTCGAACGGCGGGTGACCGAACCATGAGGTGCCGGGGCGCACGACGCGGTCGTCGGCCACCGTCGCGATGCCGATCAGGATGTTCTCGGGGAGTCGCTGGCCGCCGCGGACCACCGCGTGGTTGCCGAGGAAGGTATTCGCGTCGAGGCGAACCTCGGCCAGGGCGACGGTGCCGCGCTGGATCCGGGGGCCGCCGAGGTAGATGCCGTCGGCGAAGAAGGTGTCGGGCCCGATCCGGACCAGTTCCGGCACCACGTCGATGATGGTGCTGATCTCGCAGCCGCGCCCCACCTTCATGCCGGACAGGCGCAGCCACACCGGCCAGTACAGACCGCCGGAGAGCCAGGTGCCCGCCGAGTCGACCAGGCCGGTCTTGAGCCACACCCGGATGTACGCCGGGCTCCACCGACTGATGACGCCCTCGCCGACGGTGCCGAGCGCCCTGACCACGACCGCCTCGACCGCGAGCATGCCGACGAGCCCCACGCACGACAGCGCCGCCGCCACGGTCAGCATTCCGAGGTGTGCGGCCGGGTGCGCCAGCGCGGCCAGGAGCGAGTCGACGGTGAGGTCGAACCCGACGACGAACGCGATCGCCGCCAGCAGGGCAGGGATGGCCAGCACCGTCCGGAGGAGGTCGTCGATGATGATCATCGCGATGCCGTGCAGTACCGGCGAGAGGTAGCTGCCGTTCGCGGTCACCGCCGGAGGTTCGGGAGCCGGTCCGGCCGGCCGTGCGGGTACGCCGTCCCACGTCTCGCCGTCGGGGATCACGCCGCCCGCGGGCAGCGACGAGAGCGCGGACAGCCAGGAGTTGCGCCCGACCCGCGTGTGCGGGCCGACGCCGGCCCGTACGTCCAGCGTGGCGCCGTCGTCCAGGGTGACGGGGCCGATGACGGCGTGCCCTTCTTCCAGGCGTACCAGGCCGATCGACGCGTCCTGGCCGATGGTGACGTCGTCGCCGAGGTCGAGGAGGTCCCAGCCGCCTTGCAGGAGATTCACCCCGCGGTGGAGGTGGACGCGTCGACCGATCCGCGCGCCGAGCGCCCGCAGGGCCATGCACTGGAACTCCGTCCCGGCGATGGCGCGCCACGGCACGATCCGGACCACCTGCCGCATGATCCACATGCGCACGTACCGGTCGCTCCAGACGGGTACGCGCGTCGGCGTGTACCGGCCGATGAGGATCTTCTTCGCCTGGACGGTGATCAGGATCGACAGGGGAGTCCAGGCCAGACCGCCCACGGCGAGCAGTACGGGCGCCAGCAGGATGAGCGGCACCAGGCCGATCTGCTCCGACAGCCACGGCAGGAGACGGAAGACCGCGAGGTAGCCGAGCGGCGCCAGGATGAGCAGCTCCAGCAGCAGCCAGGCCGACTGGGCGACGGTGACGCGGGCCGGGTCCCCGGCGGCCCGATCGCCGGTGGGCCGCTCCGGCGTGACCGGCGCCGGTTCCGCCGGTGCGGGGGCGGTCCGCCGCGCAAGCGCTCGGATCGTCCGGGCTCCGTACACGTCACGAACGGTGATCGATTCGGTGCGGGGGTCGGCCCGGAGCTTGGAGACGAGAATCGCCGCCTGGAGCGAGCTGCCCCCGAGGTCGGTGAAGAAGTCGTCGTCGACCGAGAGGCCGCCGGCTGACGGGAGCACCGCGGCGACCGCCGCCGCGATCGCCCGCTCGACCGCGCCCCGGGGCGCCGCGACCTCGACCGTACGCTGCCCCGCCCGCACGCTGAGCTCAGGCAGGTCGCTCCGGCGCAGCTTGCCGCTCGTGCCCCGCGGCAGCTCGGTGGCCGTGCCGATCAGCGACGGGACCATGTAACCGGGGAGTGACCGTTGCAGCTGGGCCTTCAGCTCGTCGGGGTCGGGTGGCCGCGCGGGGTCCGCCGCGACCACGAAGGCGACGAGCGTCTGCGCCGCGCCCTCGCCCTGGACGGTGCAGGCCGCTTCGCGTACTCCCGCGCAGCGCGCCAGGCACGCTTCCACCGCCTCCAGCTCGATCCGGTACCCGCGCAGCTTGACCTGGGAGTCGATGCGGCCGTGGTAGAAGAGCGTGCCGTCGGGTCCGGTGTGGACCAGGTCGCCGGTGCGGTACACCCGGCCCAGCAGCGGAAGGTCGGGGAACTTCGCCGCGGTCAGCTCCGGCTGGTGGAGGTAGCCCAGTGCGAGACCGGCGCCGGCCATGCACAGCTCGCCCGGCTCGCCGTCCGGAACCGGAATGAGGCTCTCGTCGAGCACCCAGGCGCGCATCCCGGGGACCGGGCGGCCGATGGCGATCGGCTGCCCGGGGGTGACGTCACCGCGCAGGCACGTCACCGTGCACTCGGTCGGCCCGTACCCGTTGACCATTCGGCGTCCGGGCGCCCACCGCTCCGCCACGTCGTCGGTCAGCGCCTCGCCACCCACGTACAGCAGCCGCAGGTCCGGCAGCTCGGTCCCCGGATCGTCGCACGCCGTGCCGCGCAGGAGCGTGGGCGGCGGGCAGAGCACGGTGATCTTCTCGCGGCGTAGCCACGGCACCAGGTCGGGGCCGAGGCGGGCCGTCTCGTCGTCCAGCACGACGACCGTGGCCCCGGACGCCAGTGCCAGCCACACCTCCTCGACCGACGAGTCGTACGCGGCCGACGAGCCCTGCGCCACCCGGTCGCCGGGGCCCAGGCCGAACTCCCAGACATCGGACTCGACCAGGTTGGCGATGCTGCGATGCCCTATCATCACGCCCTTCGGCCGGCCGGTGGTGCCGGAGGTGTAGATGACGTACGCCAGGCTCTCCGCCGATGTCGGGACGGCGATGGGCACGCCCAGCCCCGGGAGCGGGCGATCCAGCCGGACGGCGGTCCCCACGTACGACGTCCGCCGCGCCCGCTCAAGGCCTTCGGAGTCGGTGACCAGGACGGTGGCCCCCGAGTCCCGGAGGATGTGGCTGACCTGCTCGTCCGGGAACGTGGGATCGACACAGACGAAGGCCGAACCCGCCTTGAGCACCGCGAGTTGGGCCGTGTACAGGTCCGCGGTGGTGCGGGGCGCGAGGATGGCGACGATATGGCCGGCGACGCCGCCGGTGGCCTCGAAGACCGCGTACGCCAGCGTGTCCGAGCGCCGCTGAAGCTCCCGGTACGAGGTCTGCGTACGGTGCGGTCGGCCCACCCCGGGCGGCACGTCGACGGCGACCGCCTCGGGCCAACGCTGCGCCGACTGTTCGAAGAACTCGTGCAGGACCGAGGGCTGGCGGGCGACCGGTCGCAGCCACTCGACGGTCAGCGACACAGCGGCTCCACGGCCCGCGCCGACGGCTCGCTCACCTTCCCGTCCAGGATGGACAGCAGGTGATCAGCCAGCCACGGCCGTAGCCGTTCCCTCGCCGACCGGTCCAGGAACCGGAATCCCCGGATCTGTCCCGCACACCGGCTGCTGCCGCACCGGCAGTCGAACGGCTCCGCCATCTCGTACTCGGTGGAGTTGTAGTGGAACGTGATCTCCTGCCAGGGTGAGATGGGCCCGAGGGCGAACACCTGGCGGCCACGGATGACGGCGCTGGGCTCGCAGCTGTGGTTCATGAACCGCCAGAAGAACCGGTCCAGGACGTCTTCGACGCCGAACCGGTGCGGCAGGTCGACGTGCAGCCCGAGACCGACCTGGACGGTGTACCGACTCGGGGCGTCGGCCAGCTCCCCTTCGATGTCGAACAGATGCGTGCCCTTGTCGACCCCTCGCGTCGCGATCAGCCTGTACTCGCCAGCGGACCGTACGACGCCGACGCCGGTCGACTCGACAGCCAATCTGCTTACCTCGATCACTTTGCCTCCCGTGGCTACCAGTCGGATCGCCCGTTCCCTAGTACGGGGCAACGGGCGGAACGGTTCGCGATCCGTTGAGCGGGAATCGCGATCGCTGCGTATCTGAGGGGAGAGGCCGGACACCGAGGGAGGACCTACCGTGCCGCGTCGAACGCTTGTCGCCGCCTTGACGGCGGCCACGCTGCTCATCCTCATGACGGGCTGTGGCGGGTCCGGTGACGGATTCGAGTACGTGGAGGACACCGGCGAGTCCGCCAGTCCGACGGTGAGCCAGGCTCCGGTCACGGTACGGGAGGTCGCCGGGCACTGGGTCAGCGGCGAGTACGGCGACGCCTACGTCCAGGTGAACGCGGCCGAGATGCGGGTGGTGTACGGCCGTGACGGCGGGCGCATGATCGGCTCGCTGCGGGGCTCGACGTTCACCGGCTGGTGGAGCGAGGCGCCGACCCGGCGGCCCGGCGACGACGCCGGAGAAGTACAGCTGACCTTCACGCGGACCGGCGGCAAGCTCACCGCCCACGGCTGGTGGCGGCCGGGTACGGACAGCGAGTTCGAGAGCGAGTGGACGATGGAGAAGGTGGACGGCGCGGTACCGCCCGCCGTCCGCGCCGACTTCTCGGACGCGACGGCGTTCGTCCGTCACCCGTGATCCGCCGCCCGCCGGCGCAGGTCAGCGCGGTCGGCTGGGGGTCGGCGACGGGCCGCTGAGGCAGGAGGTGCTGGCCGCGGCGCCGGGCGCTACCGCCGGGTCGGACAGTTGCAGCGTGCCGATGACGCATCCCGGCCTGGCCAGCAGCATGTTGCTCCACAGGGGAACGCCGACGTAGTCACCGCTGAACGTCACGCCTCGATGGTCGGCCGGTCGCTCGGCCAGGAGC
This sequence comes from Planosporangium flavigriseum, assembly GCF_011947225.1. Lineage (GTDB taxonomy): Bacteria > Actinomycetota > Actinomycetes > Mycobacteriales > Micromonosporaceae > Planosporangium > Planosporangium flavigriseum. The sequence goes on from NZ_JAATVW010000034.1 coordinate 13,713, forward strand.
GTGACGCGCGCGTTCGGGGCGAGCCGGTCAAGCGCCCGGGTGGGTTCGAAGCGCATCCAGATGGCGGCGCAACTGGGCGAGTACCTGGCGACGACCTGGGCGACGACCAGCCGGTACGGCTGCGCGACGACCACGTCGCTGACCCCGATGGTCGTACCGTCCCGATCGCACCCTGTCTCATGGGGGTCCTGGTCGTCGGCGACCTGCCGGGTGGGTAGGGCGGAGTATGACACGGACGGTGCCGCGACGGTGCCCTGCCGCTTGTGGAAGAGCGCTTGTACGGCAAGCGTCACCGCGGCGCCGATCAAGGCACACAGGATCGCCTCGGCGAGGCGACGCCAGGGCGGCCGATCGGCGAACACGCCCTGTCGACGGGGGGACGTCTCCGGCGGCGATGTTTCTGGTGCTGCCGCCGCCGGCGTCTTTGCCTGCGCCCGCTCGATCAGCGCCTCGCGACGCAGGCGCTGCAGGGCGTCGACCGGAAGCTCGAGCGTGCGTTCGAAGACCCCGATCAGGTCCTCGGCGGGGATGCGCCTGCCCTTCTCGTAGTCCAGCAGGCTGCTGCTGCTGATCCGCATCTCGTTGGCCGCCCGCCGCAGCGACCAGCCCCGCTCCAACCGTCGCCGTCGCAATTCATCGGCCAGACACTGCGGCGCCTCGATCGGTGTCGCTGCCTGTGGTTGCGGTTCGGTGAAGCGGTCACCGCTGGCGACCACGTGGACCTCCGTCATCAGTGCCGATGTGGAGCCGTCACGGACCATCCTAAGGACGATGGCCGTGGATGGGGCGTAGTTGTGCGGCAGGCGTGCGGTACCTGTGCGCACCCGATGCGCGGACACCCGTCGCCGGGCAAAACGTACTGGTGGAAATCGATACTCTGAACAGGCTGCATCGTGCGGCGCCGGCGGTCGGGCGTGCCGGGTTTGTGCGCACGGGTGTCGAGCAGCGACGCGGACTGCTGTGCTGTTTTCCGGCCAGCCACTGGTACCGGCAGCGCGCGAAGCACCCTCGCGTCGGTCATCGCGCCCGGCCTGTCCGTAGTCGCTCCGCCAGGTCCACGACAGGCGCCACCGGCCGGCCGAAGGGCGGCCCGCGACGAAGAAAGGCAGCTGAATGAACAGAAGAAGAACCTGGACGCCCCTGCGCTGGACGCCGCTGACGGCGGCAGGGGCAGCGCTCGCTCCCGCCGTCGGTGTGGCCCCTACCCACGCCGGTGTGAAGCACCAACAGCGGCAACCTTCACCGTGGCACACGCTCAACGCCGAACCGTCGGGCGGTTTCCGACCTGAAACCGACCTGGACGACCGCCTCGGCAATCGCCTGAAGCACAGAAACCGGCAGCACGTCGATGGCCGGACGGCGGCTGGCGCCGCGATTGCCAGGAACCTGTGTCCGCCCGCGGTCGACCACGTCAAACTGCTGGAGTTGGCGAGCGACATCGCCACCGCCCGCGCCCGCCGGGACTGACCTGCACCGAACGCCGGAGATGGTCCGGGACGGGGCGGGGCCCGGCCCGGACCATCTCCGAACGGGTGGACCCCAGGTCAGCCGAGGACGGGGATCAGCGCGGCAGCGAAGCCGAGGTAGAACACCGCCGCGAACGACAGCGTCTTCGCGTTGAACTTCCGGGCGCGAAGCAGGAACAGCAGGTACACGATCGCGACCATGGTGGCGATGCCGGACAGTAGCAGCGTCGCGTCGAAACGCCACGGGGTGAACAGCAGGCCGAGGCCACTGGGGACGGTCGCTTGGATCATCATCGCGCCGGAGATGTTGGCCAGGGCCAGCGGAGTCTTGCCCTGGCGGATCCAGATGATGGCGTTCATGATTTCGGGAAGCTCGGTGGCGATCGGTGACAGCAGCAGCGCCGTGACCGCCGCCGGCAGTCCGAGCATCGGTCCGATGGCGTCGAGTTGATGCACGAACAGCTGCGACGCGGCGAAGATGATTACCAGAGTGACCAGGGTCTGGGTCACGACCGCCCAGGTCGCCGGCTTGGCTCGCCGGCGCTGCAGCAGCAGCGGCTCGAGGTCCTCGCCGTCACCGTGCTCCCCGCCGCCACCGCGGATCTCACGCCAGAAGTACACGGCGTACGCGGCGAAGAAGAGCAGCCCGAGCCACGGCTTGAACGCGAACGCCACCAGGCCGAGGCCGACCTTGACGATGAAGATCGCCAGGAACCAGCGCTGGTCGCGCGCGAGCTTGACGAGGTCACCGACGTCGGAGTCGGGAACGCCGGCGGCGGGGCTCGCCCCACTGGCTGGGCTCGCCCCACCAGCGGCCGCCCCGCTGGCGGGCACTGATGCTTCGGCCCGAGCCCGGGCGTCGGCGAGGGTGCGGCGCCGCCGGGACAGCATCATCCAGCCGGTCACGCCGTACGCGACGGTGGCCAGCGCCAACGGGCCGCCCATCGCGGCGCCGACGCCGATGTCCTTCTGGGCGTCACTCGTGCCGAACACGACGGCGACGAGCGTGACGACGCTTTCGGGCAGGGCGGTGCCGAACGCCGCCAGGATGGTGCCGACGGCGAGTGGGCCGACCTTCAGGTGCTGGCCGAGCCACTCCACGGCGTTGACGAACCACTCACACGCGAGGTAGATGGCTGCCGCGCACACAATCAGCAATACGAAATGAATCATGGGGAGCCGACAAATCCTTCCCGCGCCACACGCGGGGATCGAAACCTCTGGAAACGCGGAGACCTCGGCCCCGCGGCGACGCACACGTCACCAATGGGTCGAAGGTCTCGTCCACCCCACCTAGGCGGCCCGGCCACCGGGAGCCCGCAGGATCCAGCATGTCGACGACCGGCGAAGGACTACTCCCCTTCAAGGGCTCCGAGTCTAACCGGTGATTGTGATCGTTCAGCGCGATTCCGGTCGGCGGCGAGGTCCAGATCATGCTGTGCGGCTCGGTGCGCTATCGAAATTTCCACTGTGGTGCCCGCGCCAGGTGCCGTGGTGATGCGCAATGAACCGCCGGCATCCGCTACCGCCGCGGTGAGCGGTCGTAGGCCGAGGCGGTCCGGGTCGTCGGACGGCCGCTACGGGTCGAAGCCGGTGCCGTTGTCGGTGACCATCAGGGTGACCTCGGCCGGCTCGACCGCGATGGTGACGGTGGCCTCGGTCGCGCGGGCATGCTTGAGGACGTTGCGCAGCAATTCCCGGCAGCCGCGGAAGAGCAGCTGAATCGTCAGCTCCGGCAGGCCGGACGTGTCGGCGACAGCGATCGTGCTTTTTGTGTAGACAGAAATCTCTTCACCCGCCGAATCTTCTTCATCTTCTTCGTGGATCGACATGTTCTTGTGGATCGACATGTCAGCGCCGGTCGAATGCGGTCTGCGCGCTCAGCCTTAGTCGGGTATTAACCAGAGCGCAGTGTTTCGCTAGTGGGTCGCCGCGCACGCTCGTCGCGTACGTGAACCTGGCAGGGGACGACATGCGACGGGCAGTTACTTTCGGCGTCGGCGTAACCGCAGCGGTCGGAGTCGTGTTGGGCGGGGTGGCGGCGGCGAACGCTGCCGACGGTCGTCAGCGCGTGTGGACGTCGAGGCGGATGAATTCGCTGACCATCGGGTATGGAAGGTAAAGGCAGTCGCGTCCTCGTCGGACGATGGGGCGCTCACCGCTAGAAGGTGGACGACGACCTGCGACATCAGGAGGTTCGGGTGGCGAGTGACAACACGCCTACTGACCAGGGGGTCGCGGTAGCGATCGCTGAGGCGTACCTGAACGTACTGTCCGGTGGCTCCGCTGAACAGTTGGGGCCATGCCTGGGGCGCTCCGCCGAGCAGTTGCTCATGGGTGAGGACGGACGCCCGTACTTCATCACCGTGACGGGAGTACGGTCCCCGGCCGGTGGGCTGTACCTGCACGTCTGCGTGAGTGACCGCGGATGGGACGGAAATGTCTCCGTCGTCCGGTCAGCGGTGATTCCCTTCGGAGCCCACGGCCGCCGCCGGGCGTAAGTGACCGCGTACGGCCCGTAGGATCGTCCAGCCCTCGATGCCCAGGGCGGCAACGAGACCGAGGAGCAGGGCGGACCAGCGGACACCGTTCGGGCCATTGCCGCCCGTGCCGCTGCCGTCGGCGGAGTTGCCGCTGTCCGCAACAGGTTCCGGGTCGATCAGCGTGACGACCGGCGCGGGGTGCTGCGCCTGGGAGCCACCGGTGTCCGGAGAGTCGCTCCACCGCACGACCGTACCGTCGGAGTAGGTCTGCACGACCGTGAACGCGACCCGGTCGGCCTGCGGCATCGGCCCCAGGGAGACTGCCAGTGCTGCTGGCTGGACCGGAGTGGACGGGGCGTCGCCGAACCGGACCCAGGTGATCGAGGCCGGCACCTCGGTTGTGGTCGTACCGTGGATCAGCTCGACCGGCTGGTCAAGCTTCCGGGTGGTGATCGTCGGAGCCCAATCATCCACGGACATGGGGTAGATCTCGGCGATCGGCGTCGCCTCCGGCGCCACCAGTTCCACCTTCGTGGTGTACGCGCCGGGGCGCTCCTCCGGGACGTGGAACTCCACTCTCGCGGGCCCGCCCCGAATGGCCGCGGACGGCGTCACGGTGACATCCGCGGCGGCGGGCCGCACGAAGGCGACGGCCCCGGCGAGGGCGCCGATGGTCAACGTCGCGGCGCGCCAGCTGCGATTCATGGAACCTGCTCCTCGTACTTGAGCCGACGGGGGCACGGACCGCTCGTCCGTGCCCCCGTCGCGTGGGCTCTCGTTCTGGTCAGTTGACGTTGATGCGAACCACGTCCATGGCCGGTATCTCGTTGGCCCGCTGCATCATCGGAATGCGGTGGCTGCCGTCACCCGCCCATGAGGCGCACTGGGCGATACCCCTGGTGGGCAGCCCGGACACCCGGATCTCGATCTGGTCGGCGTTGGCCCCGCCGCCGCCGTCCTCGGTGGCGACGAAGAACGCCGGCGCGGGCGCCGGGTCGGGCGCGACCTGGGTGCTGTCGAGCATCCGGCAGGCGGTGTGGAAGTGACCGCGGGTCAGGCCCTGCGCGGTCAGCAGCGACATCTCCACGTAGTACCCGCCCTTGGCCGCGGCGAGGAACCGGTCGCGGATGAGGTTGCGGGTGCTGACCCGGAGCGTGAACGGCTGGTTGACCCGTACCTGTTGCGGGGCCTGGGTGATCAACAGCGACGGGTTCTGCGCGGCGTTGGCGACCTCGCCCATGTCGGTGCCGACGCACCGGTTGCCGTTCTGGAAGCCGTCGTGCGCCTGCAGCCTGCTGCCGCCGTTGCAGCTGTTGGCGAGGATGCCGAGGTTGTTCGGGTCGTTCACGCCGTTGGCGTTCTTACCGCCGTTGTTCTGGCCGCCGTTGTTGTTACGGCCGCCGTTGTTGCGGCCGCCGTTGGCCTTTCCGTTGATCGCGCCGTTGTTGTTCGCCGCGTTCACCGTGCAGGCAGCCAGGTTGTCCAGGTTGTTCGCCGGTGCCCCGGCATTGTTCTGGGCGTTGTTCTGGGCGTTGTTCTGGGCGTTGTTCTGCTGAGCTGCGGCGTTGTTCTGCTGGCCCCCGGCACGACCGATCGCCGCCGCGATCCGGCTGAGGGTCGCCGTTCGCTTGTCCTTGAGCGGGCCCAGGATCGCGTTGTTGACGAAGTTCTGGCCGCCCTGGCCCTGGCTCGAAGCCAGCCGCTGGTTGGCCTCGGCGATCTGGGCGTCCAGCTGGGCCAGGTTCTGGTCCACTTCAGACTTCGCCGCTGCCGGTACGGCCGGCAGCTTGTCGGCCACCGTCGGGCAGTTCACCGGCTGCGCCTGGGGTGTGTTCTGCTGGCAGCCCGGGTTGGGCTGCTGGCCGTCGCCCCAGTGGTTGCGGACGTTGCGGCCGTTCTGCTGGGTGACGGTGACGTCCTGGCCGTTGGGTGCGTTTGCGCCGGGGGCCGTCGGGCCGCACGTCGCCCCGGCGGCGAGGTTGTTGCGCCGCGAGGCCGCGTTGGACACCTGGGTCACGGTGACGAGGGCGCCGAACACCACGAGGATGGTAGCCACCGCGGCGATCCGCCTGTTCCTGCTTCGGCTGGGAGATCCACGCCGTTGTGCCGATCGGTACATGAGCGGCTACTTCCTCCTTCGCGTCCGGGGCGGCGCAGTGGGTTGGCGTCGTCCGAGGGGTTGTGCGGGGTTCGCATGTTCCGCGGGCCGCGCCGGCATGCGCCCACTCACATCGAGACGAGTCCACACCGTAGCTTCCGAGAATGGACACTAAAAGCGCGTTCGGATAAGCGTCAAGCGCGGTCGAAAGAATTAAAGTTCCAAAGCATCATTTAATCGAGACTTATATTTTTCTGTTGAACCAAACGCTGTGCCAAACCGTGTCGGCTATCCAGTGGATCACGACTGGATCACGGCGGTAGGGCCGTGTCTCGTGCCGTTCGGATGCCAGGTCAAGCTGCGGATGAGGCGCGGCCGTGATTCGCTGCCGTCGATAGCTATGAACAATACAACGCGCCGGCTCGCGGTGGAAGAAATAAGAGTGGAATGAATTCGAGGCGCCACTGCGAATTTTGGTACGGCACGTTGGCTGCCTTTTTCTGTCATTGGAATCGCGGTGCGAACGGGCGGTCCGAGCAGCGGTGGATACTCGCGCGACCAGGGACGCCTGCGGCAATCCGGCGCCATTCCACCCGGGCACGGCTTCACCCGGGCGCGACGGATTCGACATCGTAGAGTCGGGCGACAGCCCGGCGGTCAGAGCACGCCCCGGAGCACGCCCCGGATCACGCCCCGGCTCATGGGCCGGGTCATCGGATCCCTTCCGTGGATACCCCGGCCTTCAGGCCGGGGAGGAAACGGACACGCCTGCGGAGCAGGGCAGGGAAAGCCGATCCGCCGCCAAGGCGGATAGGCGTCTACCCGCGTGTCACCGCAAGGTTCACTCGTAGTGCGCTAGTTTGTGGGCCATGTCCAGGGCCGTGAAGCGGGCGTTCAAGTACCGCTTTTACCCGAGC
>NZ_JAATVW010000035.1 GCF_011947225.1 Planosporangium flavigriseum
TCTCCTCTTCGTCAGTGCCGTAGCGACTTCGTCAGTGCCGTAGCGACTTCGTCAGTGCCGTAGCGACTTCGTCAGTGCCGCAGCGACCAGTCGGCGTCGCCGTCGGCCACCGTGGCGTCGCTGAACCGGCCGGGCACGGCGTCGGGCCAGGCGCCGCCGGGAAACGTACTCCCGTCGACCGCTTCGCCGTGGAGCACGACCATCTGCGAGGCCTGGGCCCCGAGCACGGCGACGAGGGCGCTGACCGCGGCGATGATGAGGCCGGTGTTCACAGCGGCTTCCTCGGCGATGAGAGCGGCGCCGGCCCAGGAGAAGACCGCGGTGCCGATGGCCGCCAGCGCGGTGATGGTCGCCGCGATGAACTTGATGAGGATGATGCCGAGCGCGACGTAGAACGTCAGACCGGCCACGGCGCACACGGTCAACGCGGTTGCGGTCTTGTCGGCCATAGCGCCGATCCGCGCCGCCGCGTCCGACTGGGGCTTGATCTGCCTGGTATACGCCTCGGCCGCAGGGCCGTGCCAGGCGCGCTCGACACTGAGGGCTTCGGGTTTGAGCTGCCCGGCCACGCCGGTCGCCAGCCCTCGGATGTCCTGCCAGTCCATCGCGTTGCTGAACATCACGACGGGTGCGGCCGCGCCCTTGAGCAGCTCCTCGATCTTGTTAAGGACCCAGGAGCCGAGCTCCAGAATCTTCTTGCCGAGCCAGATGATGTCGTCGGCCACGCTCTGCGGGAGGTACCAGCGATTGGCCGCCGCCTGCGCGGTGGGGCCGACCTCCTGCAGCTTCCCCAACAGCTCGCCGAGGCCGGAGCTGAGCTTGTTGATCGTGGCTTCGTACTGTGCGGTGCTGAATCCCATGCTGTCTTCCCCAGGCTCAGTAGAGGTCGCGGAAGCGGTGCAGGTTCTTGCTTTCCTCGTCGTCGTAGGTGTCCGCGACCTGGCGCAGCGTGGCCGCGACGTCCGTCATGCGCTGCTGGCCCTCCCGGCATCGGACGGTGAGCTGATCCACCGCGTTGTCGTAGGCGGACGCCACGAGCTGGAAGATCCCAGCCTCCAGCCGGCTCATCCGCAGCCCCTCGACCTTGCCCACGATGGCCGCCAACTGCTCGCTCTGGTGTAACCAGAGGGTCGCCTCGGCGCGCAGCGACTCGGTCGCGACCTGGACTTCCTGCTTGCTCGGTGGCGGCATGGGCGACGGTCCTCTCAGGAGCCGGGGAGACGCTGGTGGTCGGTCGGATGCTGTTGGTCGGTCGGACGCTGGTGGTCGGTCGGATGCTGTTGGTCGGTCGGACGCTGTTGGTCGGCGAGGATCGCGAGGGCCTCCGCGAACAGCTGGTCCAGCTGGGCGGCCGGGTTGGGCGCTCCGGCGGCTCGCGCGAGGTCGCCGCGGGCGGCGGCGAGCGCCTCGCTCAGCGCGGTCGTGAGCATCGACCCGCTCTGCTGGCTCACCCACCGGGCTTCCGCGCTGCAGGAGACCAGCCCGGCCTTGGACAGGGTCACCACCAGCCGACCGGAGCCGCTCGCGCCCGCGCCGGTAACCAGCAGGGGCGAGGCGGCCGCGAGCTCCCCGACGCCGTCGAACGCGCGCATCATGTCCTCGGCCAACTCGTCGATCGGACGGGTCCTGACCTCCGACACCGCGTCCCGTACTCCGGCCGGCAGCGGGTCGGTGTCCGGTCGGGGCTCATCGCCGCGTAGTCCGTCGGCCCGGGACCGCCAGTCCTGGCCGTCCAGCGCGCGCGACCACTGCGCCATCCGTTCACGCGCGGCCGCCTGGCACGCCTCCACCACCGCGGCGCCGAACCGGGCCGCGTCGAGCCGCCGCGACCAGTCCGCGTCCACGAAAACCGACTCGGGCACGCCGTCCGGGCCGAGCTCCGCCCGTATGGCACCGCTGCTGTCTCGCCCCTCGGCCCGCTGCGGCGCGTTGCTCTGCGCCCGCACGATGGAATCCCGCAGACCGGCGGCGTACCGCCGCAGCTCGTGAAGCTGGTCGATGATGTCGTCCGCCACGGCTTCATCCTCGCCTATCCCCGCGGCAGCCGCCGGCGCCCGACCCGTACCGCCACGACCTCCATCGCGACAGCCCCGGCGAGCAACAGCACGCCCGCCACGAAATCGGTGGCGTGCTTCGGCGCGAGCAGGCTCCCGGCCGCCACCACGATCACGCCGACCGCCACCACGGCTACCGGGATCGCGACCCCCCGCCGCAGACCGGCCGACGGGCCCTGCCGCGCCGCGGCGACCACTAGGCCCGCGACGGCGGCGAGAAGCGCCACGACCAGAACCGCCAGCGAACCGGGGCGCCCGAACACCGCGCGGTCGGTAGCGGTCGGGTGCCCCAGCCAGGCGTAGAGAACCGTCCCTATGCAGAGCACGGCGGCGACGCCCCAGGCCACGCCCGTGTCCCGCCCGCGCCCGCTCACCTCGACTCCCATGGCCGGCGAGCCTAGTACGCCGGACGCTCCCCCCGCCGCCCCGGCGTAGCGTCGTTGCTCGATACGTCCTGGCCCGGTACGGGATGGGCCGGCACGGGATGGGCCGGCACGAAGCCGAGCCGCTTGTCGACGACGTTGACGAGGTCCCGACCGTCCAACCAGCGCAGCGCATTGTCGACGAACTGGTGGGCGAGCGCGTCGGTCCAGCCGACGGCGTCGCCGGCCATGTGCGCGGACACGGCAACACCGGGCAGGTCCCACAGCGGACTGTCGGTGGGCAGCGGCTCGGTGGAGAACACGTCCAGCGACGCGCCCGCGATCGTGCCGGCGTTCAGGGCCGCGATCAGGTCGGCTTCGACGACGCAGGGGCCGCGTCCGACGTTGACCAGGTGCGCGGTGGGCTTCATCGCGGCCAATACGGTCGCGTCGACGAGACCTCGGGTCGCCTCGGTCAGAGGCGTGACCACGACGACGTGGTCGGCCCAGCCGACGTGGTCCGCCAGGTCCGCGCTGGCGACGACCGTACCGAAGTCGGGGTCGTCGTCCCGGGCGGTGCGGCCGGCGCCGCGTACCCGCATGCCGACGGCGCGCAGCAACCTGGCCGTCTCCCGCCCGATGGCCCCGGTACCCACGATCAGCGCCGTGCCGCCGGCCACCGTCCGGGTTTCCCGCCACTTCCAGGCTCGGGCCAACTGCAGGTCGTGGCTGCCGTGGAGGTCCTTGGCGAAGGCGAGGACCGAGCCGAGGACGAACTCGGCGATGGGCCGGTCGAAGATGCCGCGGGCGTTGGTGACGACGACGTCGGAGTCGATGAGCTCGTCGAACAGGAGCTTGTCCACCCCGGCCGCCGCCACGTGGATCCAGCGCAGCGCGTCCGCGTGATCCCAGACCTGGCGGACGGCGCCGGAGAAGTAGTCCCACAGGAGGAGGGCGTGCGCACCGCGGATGGCGTCCTGCAGGCCGTCGGCGTCGCAGTAGCGGACCGTCACGCGCTCCTCGACCGCCCGCAGGTGCGGTGGGCGGTCGCCCACGCTGGCACAGAGCACAGTGATGACCCGGTTGTCGTCGATTCCCGCCACGTACAAGATCGTAAAGCGTCACCGGTCAGCTTGATTGTCGACGCCGAGATTGTCGCGCCAGCTGCCGCCGACGGGCAGGGTGTCGAAGCGGGCCGCCGCGACCGCGTTGCCCTCCAGGTCGTTGTCCGCGACCCAGCCGGCCGTGCAGGTGCCGCTCTCCGTGATCCACAGGCCGTACGTCTGCGTTTGGTAGCGCTGGCCGTCCCAGATGCGGTTGCCCCGGATCGTCGGCCTGCTGGTCGGGCGGTCCAGGGTGAGACCGGCGCGCGACTCGGGGGTGCCGGGCAGGCGGTACGGGGTACCGGCGTCCGGCGTACCGGCGATCCACGCCGCCGTCGCGCCGGGGCGCAGCGGGGCGAGGTCCAGTCGGGTCGCGCTGTTGCCGGTGACGACCGCCTGCTGGCCGCCGACGCTCACCTTCTTGCCCAGGTGCCCGTCCGGAAGCCAGCCGGCGCCGGTGTCCACGACGGAGGTCGCGGTGTAGGAGACGCCCTGCCCTCCCCCTGCCGTCGGCCCTTCCGCCCGCCGGCCGTTGTCGAACACCCGGTTGTCGCTCAGGGTGGTGTCGATGGTGACGGCGTCGATGCGGACGCCGTCGAGGGCGTTGTTGCCGATCTCGTTGTCATCGAGGACGATCAGCCCGGCGGGTCGCTGGTCGCCGCCCCGGACGTTGTACCCCCAGTACCCGTAGCAGCCGTTGCGGGTGATGCGGTTGCCGCGGAACGTGTACCGACCCGGCGTGTTGCCGACGACCAGCCCGTGGCGGACGTTGCGGTCGATGACGCAGTCGCTGACGATGCCGTTGCGCCCGCCGACCTTGGTGGTGCCGTGGGCCGAGATGTCGTACCCGGCCGCGCGGTTGCCGGTCATCGTGCAGGCGGACACGATCATGCCGTCGGCGCCCCAGTCGGAGATGCCGTAGAAGTTGTCCTCGGCGTGGCAACCGACGATCCGGATGCCCCGGGTGGGGGCCCACCAACTCTGCTGCAACTCCACGAAGAAGCCGTTCGCGCCGTTGCCGACGGCGGCGCAGTCGGCCATCACGAGGCGCTCGACGGGGCCCCAGCCCCCGATGCCGATGCCGAATCCGGACCCGCCGATGTTCCTACCGGAGTTCAGTCGGCCGCAGCGCGCGACGGTGACGCCCTCGATGACCGTGTCCTGCAGGAAGTCACAGCCGAGCCCGCTGGCCGCGGTGTCGTGGATGTACAGCTGACGGAAGTGGCCCCGCAGCACGTACTGCAGTCCCAGGCCCTTGGCGAGCACGTTGTACCCCCGGAGGAACTCGACCCCCGAGCCGTCGATCTCGAAGTTGGCGAACGTGCAGTCGGAAACATAGTTCTCGCGACTGGCACCGTGCTGGACCTCGGTGAAGAACGCCAGCGGCGCGGCAGCGGCGCGGTTGCCCGCGTTGGACAGCATGAACTTCGTCACCCCGGGCCCCGCCCCGGTCAGGGACACTCCGCTGCGCCACACGGTGCCGGCGTCCCGCATGGAGTACTTACCGGGCGGACAGTAGATGACCCGCCCCAGGCCGTCGGCGGCGTACGCGTCACCCAGCGTGTTGACCAGTTCCTGCAGCGCCGGCTGGTCGTTGGTGACCCCGTCGCCGGCCAGGCCATACTCACGCGCGTCGTACACCTGCGGCTCCGGCGTACCGGTGGTGATCGGGGGCCGCCGGCGGTCCGCCGCCCGAGCCTGTCCGTTGTGGACGGTCTGGGTGCCGCAAAGGGCCCCGCTGACCGTGGCCAGGCCCGCCACGGTCAGCAGGCTCCGCCGGGTCAGCGGCCGTCCGCACGCCGTCCGGGCGGTCGCGGTCGCGGTCGCGGTCTGCAGGCTCATGGTGTGGGCGCCGTTGGGCAGGTGCATCTCACTCTCCTATCGCCGGAATCTGGTAGCGCAAACGGCAGACAGGAGCGGGGAATGCGGAGGCAAACCAGCTGAAGCGGCGACTTCAGGCGGCCCGGCAGGGGCTGAACTGCCGGACGGGCGATGCCTTCGCCCCGACGCCGGGAGGCGTCAACGCCCGCCATACACGATCCAGTCGAACAGTCAACAAGTCGGTGTTTGGTTCCCCCGTTGCCGCCCGTCAAACCCATCGACCCGGACGTGCGCCCTTTCAGGTCGTTACGAGGGTGACCACCACCGCCAGGATCAGGCTGGCCACCAGCGACAGCGACAGCGCGGTCAGGGCCAGCCGGACGTCGAGGTTCTCAAGCGACGCGAAGATCACCGAGTTGAACGCGACCGGGGCCACGCCGAGAAGCAGCACGATCATACGGTCGACGCCCGTCAAGCCGAGGACGAGCACGATGAGCGCCGCGACGGCGAGGCCGGTCACCAGGCGTACGGCCACGATCAGAGCCGCTCTCCGAAGCCCCTTGTCCGGCGGCTCGAAGAGGATGCCGAGCGCAAGGAAGATCCGCATCGGGGCGGCGGAGCCGAACGTGGCGACCGCACCGGCGATCGGGGCGGGCACGCGCACGCCGGCGAGGTAGCCGGTCGACACCGCCAGCACCCCCGCCACCGGGAAGATGGCGAGCTCTCCGGTGATATCAACCGTGGCCAGGGACGTGACCAGCAGCGCCGGGATGAACAGGGTGAAGGCGAGCCTGAGCAGGAAGCCCCCGTCGCGCGGCCCAGCGACCCCGGCCTTGCGCAGGAGGCATCCACCCGCCATGCCCAGGACGATCGGGAGCGGCCGAAGCACGGTCTCGAGCACCGCATATTCCTGTCCATCCGAGCGGAACCATCACACCGGGGTGTCCTCTGCCGCCACCGGGGTAGGGCACCGTCATGGCGGATTGGCGCTCTGCAGTGTTGCGTCGCCTCGCCCGGCGGTTCCACATCGGCGAGGACGTCCTGCGACACCTGACCACGTTCCAACGGTTCGGTGAGCGCTTCGAGATCAGGGCGCCGACGGAGATGATCCCGGTCGGAGCGCGGACCCTGGCGCGGGCGATCCGGACCCGCGCCGCGCCGCAGATCCGGCCGGACTGGCTGTGGCCGTTCTGGTTGGAGCGGCAACTGGACCCGACGGATCCCTCGTTCACGCCCCGCGGCCACCTGCCGTTCCTCACGAACGTGACCCACCGCAACTGGACCGCGGTCGGCAGCCCCCTGTCGGCATGGGAAGCGGTGGTCGACCCGGCCGGGCTGGTCACTATGACGCCCGACGGCTGGTCGGTGGACTGGTGGATCTGCGACGAGGACTCGTGGGTACTGCCGAGCCGTAGCCACCGGCTGACGCAGTGGCCCGACGCGGCGGGTAGCTGCGTCCGGTCCGGGGTCGAGCTACCCGGCGGAGGGCAGGCCGTGGCCGGGGTGTACGCGACGCGGGTGCGTGACCACGAGTACGTGGCGCTTGAGATCACCAACAACACCAACCGGACGCTGACGGTGGCGTTCGCGCTGCGCCCGTACAACCCGGAAGGCCTCGCCGTGGTGGAGGACATCAAGGTGACGGCCAACTCGATCATGGTCGACGGCGAGCGGGGCGTGGTGCTGTGCGATCGGCCCGAGCGGGTCGCCGTCTCGACCTTCCACGAGGGCGACTGCCTGCACCACTTCACCAAGGGCAGGGCGCACAACTTCCGGCCGATGCAGACGCACGACCCGGCCGGCCTGGCCACCGCGACCGTCAGCTACCAGCTCGGGCCGGCCGACACCCGGCGGGTCCTGCTGCCGCTGCCGCCGACGCCCGCGGCCGAACCGGACCGGAACGTCTCCGTCGTGGTACGCGAGGCGCCGGACGCCGGCGACGCCGCTCAGCGGTGGCAGCGGGTACTCGACCGCGGGATGCACGTCCGCCTGCCCGACGACCGGCTCCAGGAGGCCGTAGACGCCAACCGGACGTACCAACTGGTCCTGCACGACCCGGGCAGCATCACCCCGGGGCCGTTGACCTATCACCGGTTCTGGTTCCGGGACGCCGCCTACCAACTGCTGGCCCTCGACCGATGGGGCTTCCACGACGAATCCGCCGACGTGATCGACACCTACCCGGAGCGGCAGCGGCACGACGGATTCTTCTACAGCCAGTGGCACGAGTGGGACGCCAACGGTGCCGCCATCATGTCCATCGCCGAGCACCACCGGTTCACCGGCGACCTGCCCCGGCTGACAAAACTGATGCCCGCCGTACGCAAGGGGGCGGACTGGATCGAGCGGACCCGGCACCGGGCACGCGGCCGAAACGACGTCAAGCGCGATCCGGGACTGCTGCCGCCGGGGGTCTCCGCTGAGCACCTCGGCCCGTACGACGTCTACTACTGGGACAACTTCTGGTGCCTGCGGGGGCTGTGCGACGCGGCGTACCTCGCCGACGTGATGGGGAACGTCACCGACGCCCGGCGCTGGCGGACGGCAGCGGACCGGTTCCGGGCGGACATCTTCGCCTCGATTCATCGGGCGACCCGGGAGTCCCCGCGCCCGTACCTGCCGGCGGGGCCCAACCGCCGCGTCGACGCCGGCATGATCGGATCGCTCGTCGCCGTCTACCCCCTGGGGCTGCTCGACGCCGACGATCCGATCGTGGAGCGCACGGTGGAGCTCATCCGCGACCACTTCACCCTCGGCCCCGCCTTCTACCAGGCGATCGCCCACACCGGCCTCGGCACCTACCTGACGCTTCAACTGGCCTTCGTCGAACTGCTCGCGGACGATCCGGTGGCGTGGGACCGGCTCCGCTGGATGCTTGACGCGGCGATGTCGACGTACACGTGGCCCGAGGCGATTCACCCGCAGACGGGCGGCGGCTGCATGGGCGACGGCCACCACGGCTGGGCCGCGGCGGACTTCCTCAGCTTCGTACGGATCATGCTGGTCAACGACCTGCCGGAGCGGCGCACGGCGGTGCTGTCGCTGCTGCCCCGGGAGTGGTACGGCGCCGACCTGGAGATACTCGACGCGCCGGTCCACGGTGGCAAGCTGGACTACCGGCTGACCTGGCGGGACGAGCGGCCCACCCTCGCCTGGAACTGGCACGGGATGTCTCGCCGGCTGGTCGCCCCGGCGCTCGATCCGCAGTGGTCGACCACGGAGTCCGAGGGCGAGATGACGTTCAGTCCAGCCGTCGCAGCCGGTACGCGAAGTACTCCCACATCGCGACGCTGAGCATGCCCACCTTGCGGGCGAAGCCGACCAGCGGGATGTTCTCCTTCTCCTCCTTCGTGCGGTGAAACATCCCGTCGAGGACGAACGCACGGACCTTGCCGCCCCGCTGGGCGACGTACGAGTTGAGCGCCGCCTCGATCCGGTACCCCCGCGCGTCGACCGGATCCAACGACAGCAGCAGGTCACGCCGCAGGGCCCGCTCCCCGGTCAGGCGCGGCAACACCCGCAGGAACAGCCAGTTGAGCCGGGGCCCCCGGTCGAACAGGCCGAGCGCCATCGCTGCGTCCCCGTCGGCCACGGTGCGGATCAGTCTCGCGACATGGTCGGAGCGCAGGCCGATGAGATCGGCGTCGAGCAGGACCAGGATGTCGGCGTCGGTGGCGCGGGCACCGGCCAGCAGGCTCTGCCCCTTGCCGCGGTGCCCTTCGGCGACCACCCGGGCGCCGGCTGCTGCGGCCACCTGCCCGGTGTCGTCGGAAGAGCCGTCGTCGACGACCACCACGTCGTCGATGAGCCGCGAGTCCCTGGCCGCCTCGACCACCTCTCCCACGGTGGCCTCTTCGTTGTACGCCGGGATGATCACGCCGATCCGCGGCCGGTCCATCATGTGGCCGATGTCTACCCATTACAGCGCGCCGAAACCGAATCGAATTCGCGGCCTGCTCTCCCTTGACCCAGCCGGGTCTAGCTGGGGGCGTTCACCCGATCGTGGCGCCGGGAGTGACGGCAGCCACCCCCGCGACGCCGATGGTGGCAGGAGGTGCACACATGACCAGAAGGCCGACACTGCTCGGCGACGTGGCGGAGCTGCGCAACGTGCTCAGCGCCATGGGCGAGTGGGAAGCCGCCGGCGAGGGCCTCGACAGCGCCCAGGACCGGCGACGGTTCGTCGACCATCTCGACGAGGACACGGCCGACGAGTTGGCCGGCCTCGCCCTCACCAACCTTGCCCGCGCGGTGCTGCAGGCGAAGGCCGCGGCGGATGAGACGCAACCGACCAGTCAGGAAACCTTCCCGGCGCCTCCGGCTCAGCGTTCCTGGCAGCGGTACGGTCACCGACCGGTGGCCGCCTGACTCAGCGCCTCCCATTTGCGCATCCGGCGCAATCGTGCGGCCAGGCGGTCGCGAACCCGGTCACCGGGCCCGGTCCGCGACCGCCGCCGGTCAGTACCCGTCAGGTACCCGAATCTCGCCATCTCCGGCGCCGCCACCGCGACGACGACGGCCGCCTCGGCCGAGCTGAGACCTTCGCGCCACGCCTCGGTCCGGTCGGTGGTGACCGGCTGCAAGGCCCGGCTCTTCCACCACTCCCAGGAGCCGACGATGCCCTGACTGACGATGCCCTGACTGACGATGCCCTGACTCGGGTTGACCGACTCATCGGGCACCGGCTCATCGGGCACCGGCTCATCGGGCACCGGCACCCCGAGGAACCGGCCCAGCCGCGCCCGGGCAGCGTCCGGGGCGGCCACGAGGTCCTCGTACCGAAGAATCAGGCAGCGCCGCGGCCCGAGCCGACGGCGGGCCCCAGCCAGCTGGCGCTGGTCGAACGCCCACTCCTCGGCGAGTTCGGCCGCGTCCCGGATGCCCCAGGGCACCGCGCGGTGAGACGCGGCGACCGCCCGCGGGTCGCGTACGACCCCGACGACGCGCAGCGCTTCGTTCGCCGCCGTCATCGCCCGCCACCACAGCAGGTGCTCCGGAGTCTTCTCCCCGTACACCGAGCCATCTGGCTGCGGTGGACACAGCGCCACCACGACCGCCTCGAACAGCGCGAACAGCGAGTCGCATCGTGGACCGACCAGGTCGAGCACCCGCTCGTGATCCAGCTTCAGCCCGGTTGACGTCGGCAGCGCCTCGAACCGGAGCAACTCGTCGACGACCTCGCCGGCCGCGAGCGGAAACCGCCGCCTGGTGAGCAGATCCGGCGCGAGCAACTGCAGCAGATGCGTCTCGGGCGGCATCGCGACGCCCGGGAGTTCACAACAGATTCGCTGGGTCAACGTCGTACCGGAGCGCGCTGTGCCGACGAGCAGGAACCGCAACTGTCCCATCCGGACTCCCCCGACGACGGCCGTGCCGCCCGTACCCCTGGAGTCCGGCGACAAACGTTTACGACCGCCTCTGGGTGGGAAGGGCGGTCGAGCTTGGTGCTGATCGAGCGTTGTCGGTGCGGTACGGAAGGAGGTTCGGCATGCCCACCGGTCGTCGTGTCCGGGTGGCGATGGTCCACGGTCCCGGTTCACCGGACCACGACGGGGTCAGCGACTACGTCCATCGCCTCATGACCGTCCTCGCCCGGGTGGACGTGGAGGCGTTACCGGTACCCGTACGCCCCGGGGGCACCGGGTGGCTGCCCGCCACGGCCTCCGCCGCCGCCACCATCCGGCGCCACCGCCCGGACCTGGTCCACGTGCAGTTCGCCCCGGCCGCGTACCGGTTCACCGGCGTGCTGGGGGTGCTGCCCGTGCTCCTTCCCCCCACGACGCCACTGGTCACCACGGTGCACGAGTACGGCTGGTGGTCGGCGCCGGGCTGGGTGCCGGCGGCGGTCTGGCGCCCGCTGGAGCGGGCCCGGCTGTGGGACCGTGAGACCGGCCGGCTGGTGCCGGCGAGCGCCGCCGTCGTGGTCTCCAACCAGCAGCACGCCACCCGCCTGCGGATGCGTACCGGGAAGTGCCCGACCGAGGTGCCCCTCGCGCCCAATGTCGACGACCACTTCACCGGCGGCCACGCGGCCGGTCCGGGAGCCCGGGACGGGGTACGCCGGCGCCTCGGCCTCGCGCCGGACGCGCGCCTGCTCGCCTTCTTCGGATTCGTCCACCCCGTCAAGGGGCTGCGCTATGCGATAGCGGCCCTGCCGGCGCTGCGGGCAACCCGTCCCGACCTGCACCTGCTCGTGGTGGGCGGGTTCACCTCGCAGGCGCTGCCCGAGCCGGCGGCACGGGCGTTCCGGCGCGAACTCGACGACCTGGTACGCCAGCACGGGGTGGCCGACGCGGTGACGTTCACCGGGCACGTGCCGGCCGCCGAGGTCTCCGAGGTGCTGCACGCCGCCGACGCGGCCGTGCTGCCGTTCACCGCCGGCGTCACCACCAAGAGCGGCGCGGTGCTGGCCGCCCTCGCACACGGGGTGCCCACCGCCGTGACCACCGCCGACGAGCCCGATCCCCAACTGCGGGACGGGGAGACCGTCGCGGTGATCCCGGCACGGCGCGACGCGGCGGCCGTCGAACGGACCGTCGCACGGCTGCTCGACGACGCCGCCCTGCGCCGCCGGCTCGCCGATGGGGGTCGCCGGCTGGCCTTCCGACACTCCTGGGGCCGGGTGGCCGCCGCGCACCGGACCCTGTACGAGGCCGTCCTGGGGTCACACGATGGCTGAGCCTTCTCGGTGCGAGCGCTACAGCGACATCCTCGTCGTCGACCTGCTGGGCGGGTTCGGTGACCTGCTGATACTGCTCCCGGCGATCCACGCGCTGGCCCGCCGCAGCCCCGGGGCGGCGCTGCGCGTACTCACCCACGAGCCCGGCGCCGACCTGGTCCGGCACGACCCGGACGTGACGGAGGTGCGCACGCCACGGCACGGGCGCCCCGGGGCCGAGCGGGAGGCGGTGGCCGAGACGGTCGCGGTCCGGCGCCCCGACCTCGCCATCACCACCACCCGGTACGACGGCATCCCGGATCTGCTCACCGCGACCGGCGCCCGCTGCGTCACCAACCTGTGGCGCCGGCCGCCCCCGGACGAACGGGTCGGCGACCGTTACCTGCGGATCCTGCACGCCGAGGGTCTGCTTGGCCAGGGCGATCTGGGCCTGGCACCACGGGTCCGACTCCGGCCGGCGGAGATCGCCGAGGGCGAGCGGACGATCACAGCGCTCGTGCCGTCCGCGGCGCAGCCGCCGGTCGTGCTGGTCACCGACGCCGGCATGCCGGTCAAGCTGTGGCCGCGGCCGTACTGGCACCGGCTCGCCACCATCCTGGCCCGGCGCGGCCATCCGGTCCTCGGCGTGGCTCCGGTCGCCGGCGACCAGGTCGCTGTTCTGCCCAAGGGCACGCTGCGGCAGCTTGCCGCCTGCTTCCACGCCGTCGCGGCGCGCGGCGGCGTCGTCGTCGGCGGCGACACCGGACCCGTCCGGCTGGCCGCCGCCGCGGGTGCCCGTACCGTCGGGCTCTTCGGCCCGACCTGGGCCGGGCGGTACGGCATCAGCACCGGCATGAGCGCCGGCAACGGCATGAGCGCCGGCAACGGCACCGGCACCGGCACCGGCACCGTCACCGGGATCGATCTGCAGGGCATGCCGCACTGCCCGTACCGGCAGCCGACCTCCATCACCGAGCAGGTCTGCTGGTGGCAGGCCCAGTGTCCACTGTCGCCGGACGGGCCGGGCTGCATGGCCGACATCCAGCCCGATGCGGTCGTCTCCGCCATCACCGAACTGGTGAGCTCGGACGAACGGCAGGGATACGGGGAACGGTACGGGCTTCGATTCAGCCCAACAGATCCACGATGAGGATGCGGCCCTGCAGGCCGGTGGTCGTCTCGTAGTTGCGCAGCCTGATGAGCAGCCGCTCGGTGATGACCTGGCCCCGGGAGACGAGCATCATGCCCTTGGCGCTGTACACGTCGTTGGCCAGCTCATCGCCGATCTTCAGATCGTCGACCTCCACCTCGCGTACCGCCTCGCTCGGCACCCGGAGCCCGCCCGCTTCGGCGAGCGCGAGCAGCAGGTCCCGATCGTGGATCTTCCGGGACGACAGGGTGGCCACCGCGAGGTCCGGCGGCATTCCGCGCCAGACGAGCGCGTCGTACTCCCGTACGGCCTGCAGCAACCGGGCACCATCGGGGGCGTCCTGGTGCAACGCCACGATGGGGTTACGGTCGGTCGGCAGTTGATGGCGGACGATCTCGCGTACCGCCTCCAGTCGCGGAATCCGGGCGAGCACACCGTCAGCGACTTTCGGCAGGCTCGCCAACATCTCGGCTTGGGCGGGGCTTCCGGGCGTCCCGCCCTCCAGGCCGGCGATCGCCTCGGGCGGGAGTGTGATGGCGCCGATCTCACCCATCTGGGCTGCCATCTCGATCTGCCACGCGTGCTCGACGCCCAGTTTCTGGCACACCCGCTCCACCAGCCGCCGCAGCCGGCCCGCCCGGCTGAACAGCGCGGGCTGGGCCATGCCCAGCGTCTCCATAAGCGCGTCGACGCAGCCCTTCAGCGTCGCCTCGAGCAGTTCCCGCTCGGCCCTGACGAGACGGTTCTGCTCCGACGCCGCAGCCATCGTCGTGCGGAGGTCCTCCGGAGGGCAGGGCTTGAGCATGAAACGGAACACGTTGCCCTGGTTGATCGCCGCGACGGCGCTGTGCAGGTCGGCGTCCCCGGTCAGCAGGATCCGCGTGGTTTCGGGCGTGAGCTGCCGAGCCCGCTCCAGAACCTCCACCCCGGTCATCTGCGGCATCCGCATGTCCGAGACGACCACCGCGATCGGGTTGTCCCCGCCGTCGGCCAGCAGTTCGAGCGCTTCCTGGGGTTGCGTCGTGGTCACGACGTCATAGTGCGCGCGTAGGTGCCGCCGGAGTCCATCGAGAACGTACGGCTCATCGTCCAAACACAGAACCCGGGACTTGGGCGTCATGCGCAGTTCCTGTTCTCACGCACCCGCGGGCCCATATGCGCCGCGAAGTCAGCTTCTCTATCGTCACGTACAGAAGGATCCTTAGTCCCTTAAAGCGGTCATTCTGGAACCTCCTGGAAATTCTGTTAGGACTCAGCCGGCTGGGCGCGCCGGAGGGTGAGGGTGAAGACCGAGCCCACGTTCAAGGTCGAGGTCAGGCTGACATCGCCGCCCATGGCCTGCGCCAGTCGACGCGCGATGAACAGCCCCAGACCGGTACCGCCGGTGCTCATGGTCATCGGGTCCTCGACGCGGTGGAACTTCTCGAAGACCTTCTCCAGCTGGTCGGCTGGGATACCGCGCCCGCGGTCGGCCACGTCGACGTGTACGAGGTCGTCCTCGAGCCACATCCTCACCTGGACCTCCTCGGTCGCCGGGGAGTACTTGAGCGCGTTGCCGACGAGGTTGGTGGCCACCTGGAGCGCCCGGCCGTTGTCGCAGAGGACGGGTACCGGGTCACTCGGCAGCGCCACCTTGATGCGAGACGAGTCGAGGTCGTCGACGACCTGGCGGATGATCGCCGTGAGGTCGTGCGTCCCCATGGACACCTGCAGCGCCACATCGCCGGTACCGTCGCCCATCCGCGAGGCGAGCAGCAGGTCCTCCACGAGCCGGGACATGTGGGAGGCGCGGTCGGCGAGAAGGTCGATGGCCTTCTTGCGCTTGTCGGCCGGCATCTGTTCGCCGCGCGAACGCAGCAGGTCGAGGTATCCGATGATCGGCGTCAACGGCGTGCGTAGCTCGTGCGACACGGTCGCGATGAAGTCCGACTTGAGCCGCTCCGTGCGGTACTCGCGGGTCAGGTCACGCACGACCACCACGTCACGCACGAGGGCCCCGTCAGCGAAGACGGCCGAGTGGGCCAGCCGGAGCCGGCGCTGCTCCCCATCGGGGCGGCGGATCGTCAGCTCGACCACCGCCTGCGGGTTGGCAAGCGTCACCGGGAGCAGCAGGGACCGCTCCTCCGGATCGGGTACGTCAAGCAGGTCGGCGAGCCGACAACCGGTCGCCTCCGCGGTTGTCACATCCGTGAGTTCGGCGAACGCGCGGCTCCACATCTGGACCACGCCATCGCCGTCGAGCATGAGAATGCCCTCGGTGGACTGCTCCACGACCGCGTGGAGCTTGCTGGTCTCCTGGACCAACTGGTCAAGGTGCTCGGCACCGCGCATGGCCGCCGCGAGGGCGTTGCCGAGCGACGCCAGCAGTGTGAGGTCACGTGTGGACAGTCGGCCGCGGTGCCGCTCGCTGATGGCGATGACGGCGATACCGAGCCGGTGGCCGTCGCTTTCCAACGGGACGGCCAGCATCTGGCGAACGTCCGGCGGCAGGTCCTCCGCAATGAGCTGCGGGCGGTCAAGCTTCTGAAGTCTGCTGAGGTGAGCCGGGATCGGCTCGCTCGAAAGCTCGGTGGGCAGGGCAGCGTCCACGAACTGCGCCTCGCCGGTCTCATCGAGGACGACGACGGCGCGATCGGCGTCGAAAGCCTGTCGAACCAGTACCAGGAATCGCCGCACCACGTCCTCGCGCTCCGCGAGGGCGTGGGACAGCTGGAGGAGATACGCCGACCGGGCCCGCTCGTCCGCCTCCTGCGCCGCGGCACGGTAGGCGTACGTGACAGCGAGGGCGGGCATCGCTATGAACGGCAACAGCAGCGGAGTGTGGAGCCCGATCTCGGCGGCCGGGAGGCCCGTGGCCACGGTGCCGATGGCCATGTACGCCGACAGCCGGGCTTCCGAACGGATGACCTGCATCGGCGGTACGCCGCTGACGACCCCGATGACCTGGGCCAGGCAGAACAGGTTGACCGCGGTGAACGCAAAAGTGCCCAGCAGCACACCGGCGACCACCCAGACCGTCACGTGCCCGGGAGTGCCGGCGACGGCGTGCGCGACGACGATCAGGGCAGCACTCGCCGCCGTGTACGTCCCGAGGTTGAACGCGGCCTTCACCAAGGGCCGTCGCTGCAGAATGCTCGCGATCAGCAGGCCCAGTACAGCGGCGATCAGCGCCTCACGGGCCGGCAACAGCAGAACGTCGACAATGATCGCGGCTTCGCAGAGAGTCAGCTCCTCTACCGCTTCTCCGTGCCGGAGCCGGACCACGGTCAGCTCGCCGATGCACGTCACAACGATCAGTGCGGGAAGCAGCCACGCCGTGGGCATCGCATTCTCATGCAGCACCCCGACGCGTTCGGGGAACCAGGCGACGACGAGCGCGGCGAGGCAGAGGCCGAGCAGGATGACCGCCGCGACCCGGCGGTTGATCGGATCTTGGTACCAGGTGCGCCGGGCACCGGCCGCCGAGGTCTCCCTCTGGCGGCCGGTGCCCGATGCGACCTCAGTGGTCACTGGGACAGCCACGCCCAGGCCCGCCCGGACCAGGTGGCGCCGGCCCAGGCCCTACCAGCCCAGTCGTCGCCGGCCCAGGCCCGACCGGCCCAATCGGCGTCAGCCCAGGCCCGACCGGCCCAGTTGACGTCAGCCCACGCCCGACCGGCCCACGCACGGCCAGCCCAGTCGGCGTCGGCCCACGCCCGACCAGCCCACGCCCGACCGGCCCAGTTGACGTCGGCCCAGGCCCGACCGGCCCACGCGCGACCGGCCCAGGCCCGACCGGCCCACTCGTCGGCCGTACCGTCGGGACCGGACGCCCAGGCGCGACCGGCCCAGGCCCGTCCCGCCCAGTCCCGCGTCGCGGGGTCGAGCTGCGCCCAGGCGCGGCCCGCCCACTCGCGGGACTGCGGGCTCAGCTTCTGCCACGCGGCGTACGCGGCGGCCCGGTCGTTGGCGAGCAGCGCCTGCTCGAACGCCGCCCACCGGTCCGCGTCACGGACGATCGCGGCGGTGTCCCGGTCGGACTGCGTGTTGGCCTTGCTCGTCGGCCACTTCGGAGCCGCGGCGAGCACGCGGGCGGCGTCAAGGCCACCCGCACCGGCACCCGCGGCCCGGGTCAGCCCCGGAGCGGTGTACGCGGTGCTCGTGAACAGGCTCTTCACCGCGTCCGGCCGGAGCTTCGGCTGGACGGCGAGCGCGGCGGCGGCGACACCGGAGGTGACGGCCGTCGCCATGGACGTACCGGAGCCACGGAAGTAGCCGTTGCCGATCCGCGCCTGCGGGTTGGACGTGTCCACCACGCTGCCCGGCGAACGCAGGCTGACGAGGTGGGCACCCGGAGCGACGAGGTCCGGCTTGGCATCTCCCTGCCAGGTCGGGCCGCGGCCCGACCACTCGCCGACCACGTCGTCACCGCGGCTGGCGGTGTACGACTCGTCGATACCACCGGCGGTGAGCAGCACCGGGTCGGTACCCGGCGACGTCACCGAACCGGCCTTCGAGCCTTCGTTACCCGAGGGCACGATGACCGTGATGCCACGCCGCCACAGCGCCTCGAGGCCCTGGGTCAGCGGGTCGATCTGGTACGGCAGCGGGCTGTACGACGACAGGGACAGGTTGAGAACCTGCACCTGGCGCGCGTGCTCACTGACCCACTGCAGACCGCGCAGCACCGTGATGAGGTCGGTGCTGCCCTCGGCGTCAGCGACCTTCACGTCGATCAGCTTTGCGCCCGGGGCCACACCCCGGTAGGCACCGCCGGACGACGCGCCCGAACCGGCGATGAGGCCGGCCATGAACGTGCCGTGGCCGAACCCGTCACCGGCACCCTTACCGGTCACGTCGACGTGGGTCACCTTGCCGGCGAGATCCGGCACATCGGCGATACCGGTGTCGACGACGGCAACGGTGACGCCTTGGCCCTCGTTGCCATCCTTCGCCAGGCCCAACGTCTCCCGCACCGTGGAGACGGCGCCGTTGACGTCCGTCGTGGACGCGGCGGCGAGCTTCAGCTCTCGCTGCGGCGCCACCACCCACTCCGGGCTCAGTACAGCACCCTGCGGCAGTCGCGCCGCAACACCGTTCACCACGGGCAGAGATGTCAGGACGCGACCACCGGCCGCCGCGACGGCCTTGGCCGCACCGTCCGCGTTCACGCCCGTCACAACGACGTCCTGCCACGCCCCACTGGGCGCGCTCGCACTCGCTACTGAAGCGGGCAGCATGGCGGCCACGACTGCTGTAGCTGCCGTGGCCACCATTGCGACCCGCCTAAAGCGCGGCGGCGCCTTTCCGTCCGCCGCGCGGGTCAAGCTCGGTCCCATTTCTGGAACTCACCTCCCCGGTTGTTCCAGCAGTCCCGATACGGACTGCTAAGCGTCTATCGCCCACTACAGAGCGTTCCTTAGTGGAAACGGGGAGTAATTTCTTGCCCGTCCACGGGGGCGGTTAGACCTCGGCGGTCGGGATACGCTCCCGCAGCAGCCCCCGGATGAGGTACAGCACCTCGTCAGCGCCGAACGGCTTCGCCAGGTAGTAGTCGGCGCCGTCCGCCCACGCCCGCGAGGCGGACTCCGCGTCGGCGGCCGCGGTGAGCATGATCACGGGTACCGGGTCGCCATCCTGGCCGCGGATATTGCGGAGTACACCGTAACCGTCGAGGCCCGGCATCATGAGGTCGAGCACGACGCAGTCCGGCCGGAGCGCCTCGAACGCGCTCACCGCGGCCAGTCCGTCCGCCGCCGCCCGGACCTCATGACCGTCCAGCTCCAGCACGTCGGTAAGTAGCTGGCGAATGGCCGGTTCGTCGTCAACTATCAGGATTTGCGCCATCGAGTCCTCTTCTCATTGGCTCGGTTTCTACTTGGCTCGGTTTCTACGTGGCTCGGTTTCTACGTGGCTCGGTCTAACTGCGGTCGCCGTCACTCACCAATGGACCACTGTTCGGCTTTTGCGGATGCTTCCTGTGCGGCGCTCCGCCAGTCGGTTGGGTAGGGCTCCAACTGCGGATGCGCCAGGAGCTCGGCCAGTTCGTCGTCGTGGGTGTCGTTATCCGGGTAGCGTGCGTCGGTCTGCTGGATGAGCAGGTGAGCCACCCGGACCGCCGCCGACACACCGAGACCCGACGACGGGGGCCGGTGGCGAAGATCCCGCTCGGCCACCGCCGCGACGATCGGGTACGGAAGATCCCATAAATGCAACAGTTCGACACCGATGTCCAGGTAGGGCACGCCCTGGAAGTCCGTCGCCGCCAAACTCATGGTGACTTCTGAGTCACTTCCGACCGCGGTGAGACACCCAAACCGGCCGACATGCTGGAGTAACGCTGCGGCCTGCGCAAACGGCCGGTTCGCCGGCGAGGCGATGAACCCGACCAGGTGGGCGGTGGCCACGGCGTGCCGCCACATGATCCCCAGGTCCCGTTCGACGTCCGGCCCCCACTGCGTCGACGACCAGAGCACCTGACCGGCGTTGACCAGCGCCTGGAAGGTGGGCAGGCCGAGCGCGCTGAGGCAGCTTTCGACCGAGGCGACCCGGGCGCGGGCACCGAAGAACGCGGAGTTCGACAACTGCAGCAACTTGGCCGTGAGGCCCACGTCGTGGAAGGCGGCCTGCGCCGCGTCGGAGATGTCGAGGTCGGCCGCTCCGAGCACAGCGGTGAGCCGGTCGACATGCGCCGGCAGGGTCGGCAGGGCGCGGACGGCACCGGCTATGCGCCGCGCCTCGGCGCCGTGTGTGCTCGACGTCCGGTACGTGAGCTGCTCGATGACAGCGATCACGTTCTCCGCGTCAGAGGGCTTCGTCAGAAAGCGGTGACCGGCCACCGCAACTTTGATCGCCGCCTCCTGCTCGGTGTGACCGGACAGGACGACGCGAGCGACCTCAGGGTGGCGAACGCTTACGTGGGTGAGCAGTTCCGCGCCGTCCATACCGGGCATACGCATGTCCGACACGACGACGTCATGAGGTGACTCCGCCAGCAGGTCGAGCGCTTCCGCGCCGCTCGTCACGAAGGTCATATCCCACTCGCCACGCTTGCCACGAAGGGACCGGCGCAAGCCGTCGAGGATTCGCGGCTCGTCGTCGACGAACAGGATGCGGGCTTTGGTCATGGCTGCTCCGGATGCTTTCCGTCAATGGGCAGGCGCAGGACGAACTCGGTGCCCTCCCCCGGCGTGGAATGCACCTCGATGCTGCCGCCGTGCCCGTCGACGATCACGTTGCGGGCCAGCGCGAGCCCCTGACCGGTGCCCTTGCCGACCTCCTTGGTGGTGAAGAACTGCTCGAAGATCACCTGCTGGAGGTGTTCGGGGATC
>NZ_JAATVW010000036.1 GCF_011947225.1 Planosporangium flavigriseum
GCGGACGATCTCGGTAGCACCGGCGAGGTACGTGCCCCCGCAAACACGAAGGCGGCCCCTGGTTGGGGTCGCCTTCGCTGTGCTTCGTTGGGTGTCCGGTCAGGACTGGTCGAACTCCCCGGCCTTGGCACCCTCGACGAAGGCGTGCCATTCGGCCGGGGTGAAGACCAGGACCGGCCCGGTTTTGTCCTTCGAGTCACGGACGGCTACGGCCGTAGCGAGGTCGGCTACCTCGACGCAGGCCCCGTTGCCTTGACTCCTGGTGCTCTTCCGCCATACGGCGCGAGACAGATCCACCGTCGCGCCTCCTCCTCCGTTACGCCATCTGCTTGGCGACGGCCGCGATCAGCTCACGGGACTTCGTGACGCTCAAAGCGGCCGCGTGCATGTGGGTATAGGTGAGGGTAACTCGACGGAGGTCAGCCTCGGATTCCAAGTACACGTCCCCGGCGTACGTCTCCACGTAGGCGACGGGCGAGTGCACCTCCTCAGGGAACTCAAGCAGGATGACCGATCCCAGCGTGCCGGGGTGCGCACCTTCGGAGAAGGGCAAAACCTGAACCGTGACGTTGGGCTGCTTGCTCATCTCGATCAGGTGCCTGAGCTGGGCCCGCATCACCTCTTTACCACCCATCTGCCGATGCAGGGCACCCTCGTCAATGATCGCCCAGTAGGCCGCTGGAGGATCTTCAGTCAGACATGCCTGCCGTGCGAGCCGAACCTGGACCCTTCGTTCGATCTCGTCTTCGCTGTCTTGCGAGCAGGTGGCGCTGATGACAGCGCGGGCGTAGTCCTCGGTCTGCAGCAGACCGGGCACGACCGCCAACTCGAAGTTCTTGACCGCGGTCGCCGCCGACTCCAGTCCTATGTACATCGAGTACGGGTTCGGCAGTTGTCCGAACTTGGCCCACCAACCACGTTCCTTGCCCTGCTTCTGCCAGTCGAGAAGGGTCGCCCGCGTCTCGTCATCGGTACCCGGCTTCAGCCCGTAATGGTCGAGCATCACCAGTAGGTCCGGGCGGCCCATCCCGACGTCACCGGACTCAATCTTGTAAATCTTCGACTCGGAGCAACCGAGTTCCTCGGCTATCTCGCGGTGGGCGATCCCTGCCGCCTCACGGAGCCGGCGCAGCTCACGTCCGAGCTGCCATCGGGCGATGGTCGGACCAGTAGGCCTGGGCACGTCAACCTCCTGATTGATGAGCCCGCTCAGTGTTCCGCCCGCAGCGCTGCCAAGCAACCACGTACGTTCCGCATTTGCGCTTCCGAGTAAAACCTCCATGGAAGCGTTGTGCTGTCAGCGTGGCTCTGTCAGCGTGGTGAACCGCCAGCGTCGCCGTACCGCTGTCGAGAGCTGCGGCGACGGTCGGAGTGCAGACCCCCGGCGGGGAGGAACCGTGCATGTGGGTCATGTCGCGCCCACTCCTCGCCGGGCTATCCGGCTCCACGTACCGGGGCGCGGCGGCCGCGATCCTACCTCCCCACGGTCGCTGCGCTCCCCAGCGTTGCGAGAGGTCGTGCAATGCCAACCGCATACACCGAGGGCTACCGGGCGGCGCTTCGCCGCAGGCACACACGGAGGTGGTCATGGCGGAGACTCCGCCCGACATGCCGGTGCGGCGAGCGATGGCCGTGCGCCATCCTGAGAGCCCTCATCGCCGACTCCCCCGGGCACTGGCCCGGGTGAACGTCCACATCCCCATCCGGCCCAACTGGGTGTGCGCCGGCTGCGGCGCGCCGTGGCCGTGCCCGACGCGCCGCAACCAGTTGCTCGCCGAGTTCGACCGTACGCCGGTATCCCTCAGGCTGATCATAGGCGGCCACTTCATGGACTGCTGCGCGGACCTGCCCAACCGTGAGGTGGGCGAGTTGTACGGACGGTTTCTCGGCTGGCTCTGGGAGCAGCCCGAACCGTACGACGGCCAGGAACCATAACGCCTAGCTGACCGCTGCAAGTCGGCGTCGGGAAGCGGTACGCGTGCTCTCCGGCTGGCTCTTCGGCTTCGGCGCCACCCGGACCGGGGTGTCGATGAGCATGGCGCGGGTGACCTCGGTGAACGCGCGGGCCGCGTTCACCGCTATCAGGCCAACCAGCTCGTCGTCGCGGTAGTAGCTGGCCATGACGCCTGCCCTGGCAGTGTCCTTACGGCCCGGGCGCATCTCGGTCATGACGATGTGGTCGGTGGGCTTGAAGTCACCGGCGACCATGACCCGCAGGCCGTTCTGCAGTGTCCAGTACCGCGGCACGATCCCGACCGGCGGCATCTCACGGTCACCCGCGAGCAGTGTCCTGGCCGCGGCGTGCCCCATCTCGACGGCGGCGATCCACTGACCCACCATCATCGGCTCGTTGCTGTACAGGAGATTGGGCCAACGTACCGCGGCGCCCGCGGCGACGACGCCCTCGACGGTCTCGCCCTCGGTACCGACGACCCGCAGGCTCTCGTCGCACAGGATGCCCCGGGAGATGTCGATGCCGGCGCCTTCGAGGAAGTCGGTGTCCGGCTTCTCCCCCAGGGTCGCCACCACGATGTCGGCGTGCACGGACGAACCGTCGTCGAGCAGCAGCCGCCAACGTCCGCGCCGGCGCTCGACCTCCTTGACGCGGCGCCCCAGTCGCATCTCGACGCCGAAACGGGCGTGCTCCTCCGCGATGAGGTACCCGACCGGCTCACCGACGGCGCGTCCCATCACGTACGGCTTCGGGTCGATCATCACGGCCTCGCGGGCGAGTTCGCGTACGGCGCAGGCGGTCTCGCAGCCGGTGATGCCGCCGCCAACGATCGCGATCCGTTCCGCGTTGCGCAGGTCCCGCCGCAGCTGCCAGGCCTCGTCCACGCTGTGCAGGACATGCATGCCGGGCCCCGCTGGCCAGCCCTTGGGCAGGGACGCGTAGCTGCCGGTGGCGAGGACGAGTCCGTCGAACGGGTACTCCTCGTCGGTCTGCGTCAACACCGACCGGCGGCGCATGTCGATCTCGACCGCGCGGCGGCCGTGCATCCAGTTGACCTCCAGCGAGCCGTCGATCGGCATCCGGACGTCCTGGGGGCGGGCATGCCCCGTCAGCAGGCTCTTGGAACACGCCGGCCGGTCGTACGGGGCGTCCGGCTCATCGCACAGCAACGTGATGTCGCCGGCGAAGCCCTGGCGGCGCAGCTCCTCCGTCGCCGCCATACCTGCCGGTCCACCCCCGATGACCAGGATGCGGTCCGACCAGCCGTACGCTATCGACCGCCTAGCCATCGACAGCCCCGCGCGACTCGATTGTCTTGGGCGACGCATGCGTCACTTACCTCCACGGCGGTGAAGGCCGGTCACGTTCGCGAGCGTCTCCGCCCGCCCCTCCCCGGCCGTCTCCACGGTTTCGTTCTTCGGCATGTACACCCGGGAACCGGCCCGGTTCATCCTGATGGCCCGGGCCGGACAGACCTTGACTGCCCGCGCCACCGCCTCGATCTCCTCCGGCGGAATGGTCGACTTGTACCCGAGCCTGCCGTCACTGCGCAGTTCGAAGATCGCCGGCGCCTCCTGCTCGCAGAAGCCGAACCGGGCACACTTGCCGGCGTCCACACTGACTTCGGCCATCTGGCCGCGCATCCGGTTGCTGGCCCGGTCGGTGATCGTCCGCTTGCGTTTGAGCGCCCAGTTGGAGACCCCGAGCCACAACACAACCGTGCTCAGCCACATCAGGACGACCGGGATCTTGACGAAGAGGGGACCGACGTGCGATCCGGACAACAGCACGTGCCCGGCCAGCAGAGTGAAGGACGCGTACGCGAGCGAGTGCAGCGCCCGCCAGCGGCTGTACCCCAACTTTCGTTGCAGCGGCATGGAGATCAGCAACGCCGTCATGATCTCCGTCGCAATCACACCGACGCCGATGCCGATCGGGTCTCGACCGTTGGCGAACGGGATGAACTCGTCGATCAGGCGGACGGTGCCTACCGGGTTGGCCAGCTGGATGAAGGCGTGCCCCCAGCCGAGCGTCATGCCGATCAGCGCAAACGTCATGTGCGTCGCGTACAACTGCGAGTGCTTGAAGCGGGTCATGGCCCAACCGCGGCCGAGCATCATCCCCCACATCACGGTGATCCACAGCAGGATGTACCCGAGGAAGCCCGCAGTGTGTGCCACCAGGTGCACGCTCTGCGCGGCGGTGCAGTCCGGGGCGATCACAACCGCGCAATGGGCGTCTGCGACGAACACGCCGCTGACCTCACTTTCGAAGAGAGTGGGCGGGGATGGGCTCGGACCGGATTCGATTCATAAGCCGCGGACGACGCGGCGGATGCTCACCAGGCCCAGCAGGCCCGCGACGACGACCAGCGCGACGACCGGCAACCGGAACATGTTCGCGTCCTTGGGGGTCGGGGCGGTCGCGGCCGCCAGCGCCACGGCCGGCGCGCCGATCGCCGCGTGCGGCAGGTTGTCGTACTGGACCAGGCCGGTGCTCTCCAGCAGCGACATGTGCTTGTTAACCATGAGGTTGGCGCGCTCCGCGTACAGGCGCATCATCTCGTTACGGGTGTTGGCGCGTACCGAGGCGATCGCCGAGAAGACTCCACCGTGGGCGAAGCGCAACCACTTGACGGCCGTCACGTCGAAGTCGTGTCCCCGCATCGGCCAGAACTCCCGCATCCAGGCCTGCTGCTCGGCCGACGGCTGGTCGGGCAGGGCCACGTTGAGCTGGCCGGCGACGAAACGGCACTCCTCGTCGAGCTGTTTGTGGTCCTCGGCCATGATCCGGCCGATCTCCTTGACCCGCTCGCTGGCCGCAAACTGTTGGGCGATGAGGCCGGTGGGGCGCTCCCACAGGCCGGCCTGCCGGACCTTGACCAGGAACAGCCGGTCGACGTCGTCGATGGTGCCGAACCGGGTCTGGGTCGTGTTGGCGCCGGGCAGCGCGGTCTCGACGATTGCGCCCGCGCCGGGCGGGTTGTTGGCGGGCGGCAGGAGGCCGTTACCGTTGCCGACGTCGCCGGGGATGGCGCCGTTGAACGGGTCCGGCTGCGGCGCCTGTGGTTGAAGGGCGGCGGGCCGGACAGCGGCGGCACGCAGATCGGCAGCGGCTGGCTTCGGCGCGGCCACCGCGGTGGCGGCCGGACCGGCGGTCCACGCCGCGAGCACGGCGGCCACGAACAGGACAAGCCTCGACGATGAGCGGCTTGACCACGAACGCCGCTTTCCCGAGCGCTCAAACCCCGGCTTGACCATTGCCACCATTCCCTGACGTCGTGGTTGCCCGTCGTGGTTGCCGTCTTCGTTGGCGAGGGTGCCGCCGACCACCACTGGTGGCCGGCGGCTGCTCGACCCACCCGAAAAGCTAGGCCGTCGGCTACCTGTCCGGACAGGCACTTAAGGCGTACTTATGTTCCGCCTTCACGAGGTTTTACGGATCTCTCCGAATAGGACACTGTGTCACCATTCATTGACTCTCGGCTATCCGGAGATGCTGTCAAGCCGGGACGCTCACGAGCAGGTTGCCGTTGACCGTGCGTATCTCGAGGCGGGACACGTCACCGGGCTGGAGGTCGGTCCCTCCATGCAGGACCAGCGGATCCGGTTGGGTAGCCGTCCCGTACCCACCCGGTGGGACGCTCCAGCCCATGACCACCTCGCTCTGGCCGGTCTTCGAGACCGCCACGAGTCGGCACCGCACCGGCCCGTCGACCCGGGCCACCTGCAGCGTCACCTGCGACCCCCACCGCTTCGGTGCCAACTGCACGGTGGCCTCCGTGCCGGTGAACCGGTCGATCGCGTGCAACTTCTGCGCCGCTGCCGTCAGGGGCTGCGGACCGGGCAGCCCGACGGGCCGAAGACCCAGGCCAACGGCGGCAAAGGCACCGGCGATCAGGAACGCCAGGCACGCGGCGAGGGTCAAGGCCCGGCGCGACCTGGCCCGACGCCGATCGGTACGCACCGCCGAAACCAGCGCCTCGGCCCGGCCGGGATCGCGGCCGGAGTACTCCGCGAAGACGAGGCTCTCCGCGTCCACCTGCGACAGGAGGGCCGCCACCGATGAAAGTTCGGCCAGCTCACGAGGGCACGAGCGGCACACCATCAGGTGGTCCTCGAAGCGCGCGCTGTCGCGTGGGTTGAGGATGCCCAGTGCGTACGCGCCGACGTCCCGGTGGATCTCCTCGGGCGTCATCATGCCGTCACTCCCTGCTCCTCGAGTGCGATGCGGAGCGCCCGGAGGGCGTAATAGACCCTGGACTTGACGGTGCCGACGGGCAGGCCCAGCGTCTCGGCGGCTTCCTGGACGGTGCGACCGCGGAAGTACGTCTCGAAGACCGCCTCGCGGTGCGCGGCAGTCAGCCCCCGCATGGCGTCCGCCAGCACCAGCAACTGCAGTACCCGCTCGGTCTCGTCCGCCGTCGCGACGGTCGCCAGCGGCGCGTCGTCGGTCTCCGGGGGCCGGGCCTTGCGACTGCGGTACCCGTCGATCACGATCCGGCGGGCGACCGCGACGAGCCAGGGGCGTAGCGAAGTCCTCCCACTCGCCGACAGTTCATGCGCATGACGCCACGCGCGCAGCAGCGTCTCCTGGACGACGTCCTCGGCGCGTTGACGATCGCCCCCGGTCAGCCGCAGCACGTACAGGAGCAGGCCCTCGGCGTGTTCGGCGTACAGCGACTGGACCAGTTCCTCGTCGCGTTCACGCGCGGCAAGCTCGACGTCGTCGTCCTGTCTGCGCCTACCGTGCGTCGCGCCTCGGCCCATCAGTGCCGGCACGAACCGTCGAGGCGCGCTTCCACCGCAGGATTCACGTCGCCCACCGCCACCACCTCCGTTGCCTTGCGTGGCTTGTCGACGGTAGATACGCACGGAGGCAGGTGGCGGCTCAAGGATTTGGTCGAGACTTTCCGGCCGCCATCCCATTCACGGGGTTGAACCGATGGCGGGGAGTGTGCGTACCTTTGACCGACACACCACTCGACGAAGGAGCTCCCGAGGTGGGCCGAGTGACCGCGCGCAGACCGACCGAGCGCCGAGTGATCTTGGTTGCCGTGGCGCTGTCCACCATCCTGTCCGCCACCGCGTGCACGTCCGCGGATCCCACCACCACCGCCGCGCCTGCGAGCCCCCTGCCAGCAGCCAATGTGCAGGGCACGCTCGTGCTACGGGCCCAGGCCCTGCCGCAGATAGGCACCGTGGTCGTCGACGCTGAGGGCTACACGCTGTACCGGTACGACAAAGACACCGCCAGGCCACCGAAGAGCAACTGCATGGAGGACTGCTGGATGAAGTGGCTACCGGTGATGCACACGAGCGACCTGCGGATCGAGGGCATCGACCCGGCGCTCGTCGGCACCGTCGTGCGGGCTGAGGACGCCACCCGCCAGGTGACGATCGGCGGCTGGCCGGTCTATCGGTACGCCGGTGACGCGGCACCGGGCGAGACCAAGGGGCACGGCGTGGGTAACGCGTGGTTCGCCATCACACCGCAGGGCAGGAAGGCTGCCGCCCCAGCCAACAACCCAACGGGCAACAACCCAACGGGCAACACCGCGGCAACGAACAGCACGCGCGCCAACAACTGACCGGGACGGCTGGGGCGTACCCGCGACCATGATCGCCGGTTCCCGCTAACCGTCCACCGATCGTCCGGCCCTCGCGCACACTCCTGCCGGTGTACGCGGCCGGACCCAAGCTCCGTCGCGACCGTCGTCTTCCCGCCCGTGCGGCGGTCGCGACGGAGCCCAGCCTCCACTGATTGACGGGCCCAACCAGCCCGCGCTGATCTGCAGGTGCAGCTTAATTAGCCGTTAAGTTCGCATAAGTACGCATCCCAGCCATATTCTCGCGATCTACGCTCGGCGGGTCCGTGATCCGGTCCACCGGAGGTTGTGCGTTGCCCGCACCCCGCATGAAGCCCGCGTCGGTACGTGGATTGACGCCACCATTGACAGCCGATCCGCCACCACACGTCCCACCCGGCCGCCGTCTTAGGCTGCGCCCGATAACCGCCGCGATGACCGCTGTCGTCGCCGTGGCGCTCGGGGCCACGGTCGGCACGTTTGTCGTGGGCCACCGCACGGCACAGACGGACGCCATCGACGCCACCGCGGCCTCGGTCGATGGGTACACCGGCACGACGGCCGCACAGGGAGCAGGGGCGGCTTCCGCGGCTTCCGTTCTACCGTCGACGGGCACGGGGGCCGTCGGCGGGCCCGCATCGTCCGGACCGGCGGCACGGGTACTGCACCAGGGGTTCTCCCCCGCACAGCCGGCCGACACCAGCACAGCTCTGAAGCCCGGCGCCGCGCAGACTGCCGGCAGCGCTCGGACAGCGGGCGGCGCCGCACCGAATGCCGGCACCACTGGGTCGGCTGGCTCCACTCCTCTTTCCGGCGCCGTACAGGCAACCGGCGACAGCGCCGCCGAAGCGACGGTGCTGACCCTGGTCAACCAGGAACGCGCCAAGGCCAACTGCCCGGCGCTCACCGTCGACGCCCGGCTCACCGCCGCGGCCCGGGCCTACTCCGCCGACATGGCCAGCCGCGGTTTCTTCGCCCACACCACGCCAGACGGCGTCGACCTCGGCACCAGAGTGACCAGGGCCGGGTACCGCTTCTCGGCGGTCGGCGAGAACATCGCCAAGGGCCAACGGGACGCGACGGCGGTGATGACGGCGTGGATGAACAGCCCGGGCCACCGCGCGAACATCCTCAACTGCCGGTTCAGCAACATCGGCATCGGGCTGGCCCGGCAGGGCAGTACTCCATTATGGACGCAGGACTTCGGCTCCCCGCGCTGAACACGGGACCGGTCGGCCCACGTACAAGCGACGGACCGGCCGAGCGTGACCAGCCACGCGGTGAACAGCTCCCGCAGGTCCTCGCCCATGGGGTGCGGCACAGGGCAACGCTGCGCAGACGAGCAATCCGTCTAAAGATCGATCGTTATCACTTGAACGGCCGCCCATCCGGGGCCCGCCTGCCGATAGGCGAATGGGGGCTCCCCTAGGGGCAGGGGAACGTGCCATTCCTCACGCAAGGTTCCTGTTCCACGCAACGTATTGCCGTGGCTACAGTGCACGCGTCCTGAAGCAGCCGGCGTTGGGGAGGCCCCGCGTGGATCGACGCTCCTGGCTACCGGAAGACGTACGCGCGCACAACCGGGGCCTGTTGCTGCGACTATTGACGGAACAGGGGCCGTTATCCCGCCGGGAGTTGGCCGGCCGGACCGGACTCAGCATCCCGACCGTATCGTCGATCGTCACCGATCTGACCAGCGAGGGGTACCTGACCGAGTCGATCCCGCGGACCTACCGCCCCGCCCGCCGCGGGCCGCGGGCCTCGGTGGTGACGCTGTCCCGCCACGGATACATGTTCCTCGGCGTGGACATCCGCACCGACGAGGTCCGACTGGGCCTGACCGATCTCTCTGGCCTAGTGACGCGCGCCGCCCGCGCCCCCTTCGAACGGGGCGCGCCGGCCGAGCGGGTCATCGACATCGCGGTGGCCGCCGCCACCGACATCGTCGAGGCGGCCGCACGGACGATGGTCGCGATCGGCGTGGGAGTGCCGGGACCGGTCGACCCCGCACGGCGCCGCTGCGTACTGTCGCTGGCACTGGGGTGGCGCGACGACATCGACGTCGCCGACCGGTTCGAGCGGGCGTTGGACAAGCCGACCGTGGTCGACTACAACGTGCGGGCCATGGCGGTGGCCGAGGCCCGGTACGGCCTGGGGCAGCGGGCGGAGAACCTGCTGTACGTGCACATCGGCGAGGGCGTCGGCTTCGGGTTCGTCGTGGACGGTAAACCGTTCCGGCAGGGCGCGCACGGCGTGTCGGAGCTGGGACACCACCAGGTCTCCGACGACGGGCCGCGCTGCCGGTGCGGCTCGATCGGTTGCCTGGAAGCCGTGTTGTCCGAGTCCTATCTGCGCAGCCGGGTCGAGCAAGGGGCGCGGCGCAGCCCGGTGCTGGCCCGCGCCCGGCGTCAGCACCGGGGCGTGCTGGACATCCTGGACGCCGCTAGGCGCGCCGGCGACGAGATCGCCGATGACCTGCTGGCCGAGTTCACCGACCACTTGAGCACGACGATCGCGCTCAACGTCAACGTCTTCAGCCCGACCCGGGTGGCGCTCGGCGGCATCCTCGCGACCGCTCCCAAAGAGGTCCTGAACCGGGCACTGTCGGCGACCCGCACCAAGATCTGCTCGGTGCTCCGCGACAAGGTCACCGTCGAGCCGTCGACCCTCGGGCAGCACGCCGGGCTCCTCGGCGCCGCCACGGTCGCCCTCGACCACGTGTTCTACGAACGTGGGGCGGTGCCGGTGCAGGTATAGGCCATATCGCGGGGCGCCACAAGAGGTGCGTCCATCGTCCGATGTGCATGACGCGGCAAACGCGGCGCGAAATGTCGGCGGCGAAGGGTCGCCCTACGGTCACGAGACCGCTACCGTGCGATGGGGATTGATTGCGGGGGCTGGCAGTACAAGAGCCACCAGTACAAGAGCCATCGGTACACGAGCCACCAGCGTGAAGGCCCGCAGCACGAGGCCCATCTCCCTGTGAACATGCCGCCGCCTGGCCACTTCAGGTACGACGACGAGCGACAGCTGGCTGTCCAGCTCAACGTGCGATAAATGCCCATCCGCGGG
This sequence comes from Planosporangium flavigriseum, assembly GCF_011947225.1. Classification (GTDB taxonomy): domain Bacteria; phylum Actinomycetota; class Actinomycetes; order Mycobacteriales; family Micromonosporaceae; genus Planosporangium; species Planosporangium flavigriseum. The sequence continues at coordinate 10,614 of NZ_JAATVW010000036.1, forward strand.
ACACCACTGAGGGAAGGAACGGGACAACAATGAACGCGGCTATAGACGTACTGACCCCGACTCAGTCGATGTACGAGCGCATCGGCGGTGCCGAGACGGTGCGATCCGTCGTTGACCGGCTGTACGTCCTGGTCATCGAGGACGAACGGCTGCGCGGGTACTTCGACAACGTCGACCTGGCCAGTCAGAAACGGCACATGGCCGCGTTGTTGTCGCAGGTGCTCGGCGGCCCGAAGGCGTATGGCGGGCGGGATCTCGCCGAAGCCCACGCCCCGCTACGCATCACGGCGGAGCACTACGCCCTGGTCGGGGACTATCTGACCGCCGCCCTTCTGATCGCGCACGCACCGCGGGATGTCATCGACGCGGTGGGTGAGGTGCTCGCCGCGAGCCGGGGCCAGATCGTCCGCAGCGTGGAGCCGGACGCCGTCCAGCTCGCCAGTCGGGCCGGGTGATGGACCCGGCCGCACTGAAGGGCAGCTGGGCACAGGTCGCCCGGCACGGCGACGCGGTGCCGGGCTACTTCTACGCCGTGCTGTTCACCGCCCACTCAGACCTGAGGGCGATGTTCCCCATGTCGATGGCGGCCCAACGGGATCGCCTCGTGTCGGCGTTGGGCCAGATAGTGTCCAACGTGGACCAGCTCGACGCCGTGGTGCCGTTCGTCCAGGGGCTCGGGCGGGACCACCGGCGGTTCGACGTACGCGCAGAGCACTACCCCCAGGTCGGTGAGGCGCTCCTGGCCACCCTCGCGCACTTCCTCGGCGAGGCGTGGACACCGCAGCTGGCCGAGGAGTGGACCGCGGCCTATCAGCTGATAGCCCAGGTGATGGTCGAGGCGGCGGAGAAGGCGGCGACCTCCACCCCGGCGTACTGGACCGCGCGGGTCGTCCACCACGAGCGGCGCGGCCTGGACATCGCCGTGCTGCGGCTGCGCCCCGACCTGCCGTACCCGTACGTGGCGGGCCAGTCGTGCGCGGTCGAGATCCCCGACCGTCCCCGGTTGTGGCGCTACTACTCCCCCGCGAGCGCCCCTCGGCTCGACGGGCTGATCGAACTGCACATCAAGGCCGTGCCCGGCGGGCAGGTATCTACGGCGATCGTGCACGGCCTGCAACCCGGTGACCCGGTCAAGCTCGGGGCGCCGGTCGGCCAGCAGCTCGTCCTCGAGCCCGGTGCAAGCCGCGATCTGCTGCTGCTGGCTGGCAGCACCGGGCTCGCCCCGCTGAAGGCGCTGGTGGAGCAGGTCGCAGCGGAGGGTGGGCGGCGGCAGGTGACGCTGTTCTTCGGCGCCCGTACCGAGATTGATCTTTATGATCTTCCCGCCCTGGCGTCGATGGCCCGGGACCTGCCGTGGCTGACCGTCGTACCGGCGCTGTCCCACGACCCCTGGTACGCCGGTGAGCGAGGCGCGGTCGGGGACGTGGCGATGCGGCTGGGCCGGTGGGACGACCGCTACGTCTACGTGTGCGGGTCGGCGGCGATGACCACGGCGACCCGCGAGCGGCTGCTCGCCGGGGGCATCCCGGCCGAGCAGATCCGGTGCGAGGACTTCAGCAACGAGCCGTACCGCCCCAAGGCCGGCGGGGCGGTCACGGACACAGTATTCAGGGGCAGAGTAGTCACAGAGTTCGAGGAGGTGCCGACCCGATGACCGGGTACGGCGACAACAGCGACCATACCCATCACGACACGAGCGGCTGGATTCCGCTGTCCGCGGAGCGAATCCGCCACCAGACGTTCCGGGAAACACCGCTGGGCCGGCGGGGTTACCGTCCGGAAGAGGTCCACCTGTTCCTCGGCCGAGTCGCCGGCGAGGTGGACCGCTGGACCGCCGCGTACGCCGAGGCGCAGAGCGAGGTGCACCGGCTGCGGAACTACTTCCGCAACCAGGGCATGGCGACCGAGGAGGACCGGGCCCGGGAAATGTCCAACGAGGCGATCACCGTACTGGTCCGCGCCCAGGCCCACGCCGACCGGCTCATCGCCGACGCCCAGGCCCACGCGAGCGCCATGCAACTTGACGCCCGCACCCAGGCCGAGTCGATCGTCGGGCGGGCCCGGCAGGAGGCCGACCGGGCGGCCCACGCGTACCGGGCCCGGGCGGGCGTCGAGTACAACGCCGACCGGGAGCAGTCGGAGCGGCTGGCCGCGCTGGGCCGGAGCATCCTCGCCGCGATGTCCGGCGCCACCACCCAGATGGAGGGCGCCAGCGCACAGATGCGCGCCATCGGCGACGCGTTCCACGCCGAACTCGAGAAGCTCACCACGATGGCGGAGGCCCACGGCGCCCGTCTCGCCCGGCACGGCTAGCGACGCCGCCGACCGGAGCGTGGGTGCCACCGGGGACCCGGCGGCACCCACGCTCCGCGCGACGGTAAATGTGTCTTGTCACCGCGGGCGTACTGATACGTTCCCGCCGATGGATGCCTCGCCCGTCGCCAAACTCGGCCCCCGGTTCACCCTGCTGTGGACCGCGAGCGCCATCTCCGGGCTGGGCGACGGGGTGACGATGGTCGCCGCGCCGCTCCTGATCGCGTCGATGACCAGCAGCCCTCTCGTGGTGTCCGGCGCCACCTTCGCCGCGACCCTGCCCTGGCTGCTGTTCTCGCTGCTCAGCGGAGGGCTGGTGGACCGGCTCGACCGGCGACGTGTCATGGTCGTCGTCGACTGGATCCGCGCGGTGACCATCGGCGTGCTGGGCGTCGCCGTAGCGCTGCACCGCGAAAGCGTGGTGCTGCTGTACGCCGTGCTGTTCCTGCTGGGTACCGGAGAGACGCTGTTCCGGGCGGCAAGCATGTCCATGCTGCCGGCCGTGGTGCAGCCGGACCTGCTCGAACGCGCCAACGGCCGGCTCAGCGCCGCCCGTACCGTGGTCCACGACATGATCGCTGGCCCGCTGGGCGGGCTGCTCTTCGCGGCCGCGGCGGCGGCGCCGTTCCTCCTCGATGCGGGCTCGTTCGTGGTCGGCGCGCTGCTGCTCAGCCTGCTGCCCGGCACGTACCGGGAGGGGCAGGCGCCGGGCGCGCCTGCGGCGGAGCGGGCCTCGTTGTGGAGCGAGATCGCCACCGGGGTGCGCTGGCTGCTCGCGCACCGGCTGCTGCGTACCCTCGCCGTGCTAATCGGGCTGCTCAACGTGACCCTCACCGCGGCCATGTCGATCCTCGTGCTGCTGGCCACGGAGCGGCTCGGCCTCGGTTCGGTCGGCTACGGTGCGCTGTTCACCGCCCTCGCGGCCGGCGGGCTGCTGGGCGCGCTCGTCGGCGAACGGTTGGTCCGGCGGTTCACCGCGAGCGTGACGCTGCGCGTGGGGCTCGTCGTCGAAACCCTCTTCCACCTCACCATGGCGCTGTCGACCAGCCCGATCGCGGTGGGAGCGATCCTGGCACTGTTCGGCGTACACGGTTCACTGTGGATGATCGTCACGATGTCGTTGCTCCAGCGGCTGACGCCCGCGGCCATGCTCGGCCGGGTCAACAGCGCCTACCTGTTCCTCGCCGCCGGCGGCACCGCCTTCGGCGCGGTGCTCGGCGGCGTGGTCGCCACCCACTTCGGGCTCACGGCGCCGTACTGGATCGGCTTCGTCGTCGCCGCCGCCGTCACCGCCGCCACATGGCGGGTCTTCGACCGCAGGTCGATGGCGGCCGCCACCTCCACAGCCGCTGATGCCGCGACCGCGACTGTCTGAGTTCTACCGTTGAGCCGGCTGGACGGCTTGCAGCGCCGCGGCGCGGAGCAGATCCTGGCGTACCGCGCTGAGCACGTCGGGCCGGCCGCCCCGCAGGTAGAAGTGGTCGCCGGCGAAGACGCGCAGAGCGAACTCCCCGTCCGTCTCCTCGTACCAGCGCAACAGGCCGCTGTGTTCCACCTCCGCGTCCTCCGTGCCCATGTACGCCACGACCGGGCAGGTGAGACGGTGGCCGGGGAGCGGCTGATAGTTCTCGCTGAGCTCGAAGTCGGCCCGGAGCGCCGGAAGGAACATCTCCAGCAGTTCCGGGTGTTCGAGGACCTCTGGCGGCGTGCCGCCGAGCCGTCCGACCCCGGCGACGAACTCGTTGTCCGGCAACTCCCACAACAGCCGTCGACTGGACGCGGCCCGCGGACCCTGGCGGCCGGACACCAGCAGGCAGATCGGGGCCCGCCGGGCGGCGCCGGTGAAACGCCGCGCGACCTCGTACGCGATCACGGCGCCCATGCTGTGTCCGAACAGCGCGTACGGGCGGTCCACGTGCGGTTCGAGCGCCACGCAGAGCGGCTCCACCAGGTCTTCCATGCGCCGGTACGGCACCTCGTCGAGCCGCCACTCCCGACCCGGCAGCAGGACCGGGCGTACGTCCACGGCCGGCGCGAGCGCCGCGCGCCACGGACGGAAGAACGCAGAACCGCCACCCGCGTGGGAGAAGCAGAACAGCGCAATCGTCGCGCCGTCGGCCGCGTCCTGCCAGTTGCTGCCGAGCCAGCGGGCGGCCGCGGGGGTGCGACCGGCCCGTACCTGCGCGCTGCCTTGCATCGCAGCGCCTCCTTTCTGGTTTGGTTTCGTGAGCGAGTCGGGCGCCTCGCCGCTGGGGGCTCCCCGGCGGCTCCCCGGCGGCTCCCGGCGGCGAGGCGCCCGCGATCAGGACTGCGCGGCGCTGTCCATCCGCTCGCGCAGCGAGCGCGGCCGCATGTCCGTCCACACCTCGTCGACGTACGCCGAGCACTCGTCCTTCGTGCCTTCCTTGCCGACCGGGTGCCAGCCCGCCGGCACCTCGAGGTCGGCCAGCCAGAGCGAGTACTGGTCCTCGTCGTTGCGCAGTACCTGGTACCTGGCGTTGTCGTCCATCTTCGCTGTCTCCTTTCGGTTGTGGGATCTGCGTCGTGGGGTGGGCGGGTGGTTCAAACGGGGGTGGTTCAGGCGGTCGCCGAAGCCTCCTGGGTGGCCTGTTGCCGCGGGAACGTACGGAGGGTGGGGCTGACCGTGACCACCAGCGTCACGGCTGTGACGCCACCGGCGCAGATCAGGATCGCGACATTGCCCGGGAGCACTTCGGTCAGGACGCCGCCCAGCATCGGGCCGAGCGCGGACGCGCCGCCGACGAGCAGGCCGAGCACGCTGCTGAGCCTCCCGCGCAGTTCGTCGGGGGTCAGCAGCAGCTGCCGGGTGGCGATGGCGGTGTTCGCGGTCGGCGGCAGCAGCGCCATGGCGAAGAACAGCGCGCCCATGACGTAGCCGCTGGTGGTGAGGACTGCGAGCGGGGTGAGCACCGACAGCACCCAGAACACGGAGATGATCGACGCGTACGGGCTGAGCATCCGGTGCAGGTACGGCGCGGCCAGGGAGCCGACGACGCCACCGACCCCCAGCATCGCCGCCATCACGCCGATCTCACCGGACGGCGCGCCCCCTCGCTGGGCCAGCACGATGACGATGATGTAGAACGAGCTGAAGAAGACGTTGAGGACGACTGCGCACAGCGCGGTCACCCGGATGTGCCGGTGCTGCCACACCCAGCGCAACCCGTCGACCATCTCGCGGCCCAGGCGGCCCACCGGCTGCGGGCGCACCTCACGTGGTGGCATACGCACAAACGCCAGGGCGAAGAATGCCAACGTGTGGGTCACCGCGTCGACCGCGAAGGGCACGACCCTCCCCACCGCGAACAGGAACCCTCCCACCGCGGTGCCCGACAGGTGGCCGAGCGAGGCCCGCGCGGAGTTCATCGCGACGGCCGTCGACAGCTGCTCCGCCGGTACGAGGTTGGGTAGCGACGCCTCCTCCGCCGGCTGGAACAGGGCCGCGCACACTCCGATGACGGCGGCCACCGCGACCATGTGGGCGACGGTCGCGACGCCCCACCACACCGTGGCGACGAGACTCGCGGCCGCGAGCGCCTGCGCCGCCTCGCAGACGAGCATGACCTTCTTGCGGTTCCAGCGGTCCACGAGCGCCCCCGCGGGCAGCCCGGCGACGAGTTGCGCCACCGCGATCGTCCCGAGGACCAGCCCGGACGCGGCCGCCGAATTCGTCACCGCGAGCACCAGCAGCGGGAAGGCCAGCGCCGCCGCGTTGAAGCCAAACTCCGACAGCGCCTGGCTGCTCCACAGCAGCCGGTAGTTCCGGTTGCGCCCCAAGGAGGTCGTCGTGGAAGTAGTCGTGGAAGTACTGGTGGTCACAGCGACTCCCGGCAGTCCTGCGCGATGCGCCGCAGCGCGTCGGCGAAGTCGGTGGCGATGGCCTCAACGGCGGATTGGTCGTACCGGTCGGGCTGGTAGTACCAGGAGAACTCCAGCCGGCCGGACTGGACCGCGCCCGTGATGTCCAGCAGGTGCGAGCCCCGGTCTCCGGCGTCGGCGTCCTGCCCGAACGAGCCGTGCACGGCTCGGTACAGGCTGCCTGCGGGCTCCTGCGAGCGGGCATCCCACTGGCCGAGGTAGTTGAACGATACCTGCGGCCCGGCGAGGCCGCTCGCCAACCGGTCGCGTACCTCCGGTGGGCCGAGATAGCGCAGCGCGCCGTACCCGAATCCGTTGCCCGGCAACGTGCGCAGCTGCCGGCGTACCGACTTCACCAGAGCCCGCCAATCGGGGTCGTTGTCGGGCACAATGTCGAGCGCGACCGGGTAGATCGTGGTGAACCAGCCGACGGTACGGGACAGGTCGATCCCGTCGAGGATGTCCTCCCGGCCGTGGCCCTCGAGTTCGATCGACACCCGGCTGCGCCCCGTCCGCCGGGCCAGGGCCCAGGCGAGGGCCGTGAGCAGCACGTCGTTGATGCGGGTGCGATAGGCGGTCGGCGCGGCGCGCAGCAGCGCGTCGGTGTCCCCGGCGTCGAGCGACACCGACACCATCTGGGTGGGCGCGGAAGACCCTGGCGATACGGGTTCCAGGGTCGGCGTGCTGACGTCCGCGATGCCCGTCCAGTACTCCAGTTCGCGGTCGAGCCCGCCGTCCGCCACGAACTCGGCCAACCGCTGCGCCCAGTCCCGGTAGGACGTGGTCTTCGCACCCAGACGTACCTCCTCGCCTCTGGTCACCTGCTGGTACGCGGTGTCCAGGTCGTCGAGCAGCACCCGCCAGGAGACGCCGTCGACGACGAGGTGGTGTGCGGCGAGGAACAGGAATGGCGCCCGCTTGGGACCGAGGACGAACAGCAGCGCCTTCAGCAGCGGCCCCGTCCCGAGGTCGAAGCTCGCATGGACGTCGTCGGCCACCTTCTCCATGGCCGCCGGCTGCTCCTTGTTCTCCACATCGGACAGGTCGTGCCGCCGCAGGACCTCCGCCGGCTCGACCGGCGCGTTGTACTGCCGCCACTCGCCATCAGCGCGGTCAAACCGCATCCGCAGCGCGTCGTGGTGCGCGAGCAACGCTTCGAGGGAGTACCGCAGGGCCTGTTCGTCCGCGTCCTCGGTGAGTTCGATGAGCATCGACTGGTTGAAGTGGTGCGGGTTCACCGGGTGCGTCTGGAAGAACCAGTGCTGGATCGGCGTGAGCGGCGCCGGGCCGGCGACCGGCTCTTCCTGGGCGGACACCGGCGTCGCCAGCGCGACCCGTGGCGCCAGCGACTCGATGGTCTGGTACATGAACAGGTCCTTGGTGGTGAGACCCAGGCCGGCCTGGCGGGCCCGCGCGACCACCTGGATGGTCAGGATGGAGTCGGCGCCGAGCTCGAAGAAGTTGTCCGCCACGCCTACCCGTTCGAGGCCGAGAACGTCGGCCCAGATCTCGGCGATCGCGCGTTCGGTGCCGGTGCGTGGGGCCACGTAACCGCTGTCACCGGCGGTGGCTGCCGGGTCGGGAGCGGGCAGCGCGCGCCGGTCGAGCTTGCCGTTCGCGCTGATCGGCAGCGCGTCGAGCACCACGAACGCCTGCGGCACCAGGTAGGCGGGCAACCGCTCCGCCAACAGCGTACGCAGCTCGGTGACCGTCGGCCGGTCATCACCGGCGGCCACCAGGTAGGCGACCAGACGTTTCACCCCAGGCTGGTCTTCGCGGGCCACCACGACGGCCTCCCGCACCTGCGGAAAGCCGGTCAGGACGGTCTCGATCTCACCGGGCTCGATGCGGAAGCCGCGGATCTTGACCTGATCATCGGCCCGGCCCAGAAACTCCACCTGGCCATCCGGGCGCCAGCGCACCACATCCCCGGTGCGATACATCCGCTCCCCCGGGGCGCCGAACGCACACGCCACGAACCGCTCCGCCGACAACCCCGACCGGCCCAGATACCCCCGCGCCAGCCCCACCCCGGCCACATACAACTCCCCGGCCACCCCCACCGGCACCGGCCGCAAGCGGTCGTCAAGGACGTAGATACGGGTGTTGGGGATCGGCACCCCGATCGGCGGCACCCCACCACCGACCTCAAGCGGCCGACTCCAGGTCGCCACCACCGTCGACTCCGTCGGCCCATACGAATTGATCATCCGCCGGCCCGCAGCCCACCGATCCACAAGATCCGCCGGGCACGCGTCCCCACCCACGATCACCGTCCGGAACTCCGGCAGACCGCTTCGCGGTGTCGACCGTGGCCAGGGCCGCCGGCGGAATCAACGCATGCGTGACGCCATATTGGTCCAAGACCTTCACCAGGTGCTCGCCCAACAACGGACCCGCCGGCGGCACCACCAACGCCGCCCCCGACCCCAACGCCGCACACAACTCCAACACCGACGCATCGAAACTCGGCGACGCAAACTGCAACACCCGATCCCCAGGCCCCACCCGATAATGCGCAGCCTCCGCCACAGCGAAACTCGCCAACCCCCGGTGCGTGACCACCACACCCTTCGGCCGCCCCGTCGACCCCGACGTATAAATCACATACGCCGCATGATCCACCGACAGTTCCGACAACCGGTCCGCATCCGACAGCGCCCGGTCCGGAAGCGCATCCACCGCCCCAACCACAGCAGAGTCATCCACCGCAACCACCGCCACGCCCTCGACAACAGGCACCCGCGAGACCAGCGAAGCAAACGTCAACACCACCGCCGGCCGACTGTCGGCCACCATGAACGCGATCCGCTCAACCGGATAATCCGGATCCACCGGCAGATACGCCCCACCCGCCTTAACCACCGCCACCTGCGCCACCACGATCTCCGCCGACCGCGGCAACACCAACGCCACCACCCGCTCCGGCCCCACCCCCAGCCCCACCAGATACCGCGCCAACCGGTTCGCCCA
>NZ_JAATVW010000037.1 GCF_011947225.1 Planosporangium flavigriseum
TCTAAACGCCTGTGGAGCGCAGGTAAGTCCGGCACCCGTGCCGGCACCGCGTCGGGAAGCAGGAATCCACCCGGACGCCGCGCGTTCCGCGCGCAGCGTGGAGGGAATCCCCGTCCTTTAGGGCGGGGAGAACGTCAAACCTCTCGGATGTGCCAGCGGTCGCCGAGCACCGCCCGGATCTCATGGGCGCGTGAGGTGACTACACCAGCTGCCTTCGGCAGTGCAACGTAGGCGGCGTGACCGGTGCCGAGCCGTCCAGCGCGACGAACCATACTCCCGAGCGCCGGACAGTCGTCGGCGGCATCGACATCCCAGCGGAGCGCGACAGTACTCACCGCGTCGTTGGCACGGAGGATGCGCAGCTGTCGGGCTTCAGTTGATGCGTTACGGACCGCGGTCAGATGATCCGTAACAGCTCCGGCTAGAAATTTTGGGTCGATGCAACGTGAAGCGTATCGGCCGAAGCCGGTTAATTTTGTCAACCCTGAGTGGCCCCACCTGGACGGAGGTAACTGGCCCCACCGCCAGGTTGGTCGAGCTGTGTCCTCGTTCCCCGGTGCCATCACCTGCTAGGGTCCGCACGGCCGCTTGCAGGTCGCAATCACTCAGGAGGTTCGCGGTGCCGGACACCACCTGCCACATGTCGATCTCGCTGGACGGCTTCGTCGCCGGGCCGGACCAGAGCCGCGCGGACCCCCTGGGCAAGCGGGGGCAGGAGCTGCACGGCTGGCACATCGGCGACCCGCGAGCCAACGATGCCGACAAGGTCGCGAACGAGTGGCTCATGCGCCCGCGGGGTGCGTATGTGATGGGTCGGAACATGTTCGGCCCGATCCGCGGGGACTGGGATGAGGAATGGACCGGGTGGTGGGGCCCCGAACCGCCGTATCACGCGCCGGTGTTCGTGCTGACCCATCACGGACATGACCCGATCGAGATGGACGGCGGGACGACCTTCCACTTCGTCACCGAGGGCTTCGACGCGGCCTACTCCGCAGCGTGCCAGGCCGCCGGGGACAATGGCGTGGACATCGCCGGTGGGGCCTCGACCGTCCGACAGGCACTGATCGCCGGCGTGATCGACGAGCTCACCCTCGACATCGCACCGGTCCTGCTCGGTTCGGGCGAGCGCATCTTCGACGGTGTGGAATCCTTCGGCTTCGAACCCGCCGAGGTGCTTCACTCACCGCTGACCACCCACATCCGCTATCGCCGCGTCAGCTGACTCCGCAGGTGCTGCCGGTGCTATCGGGCTGTACTTCGCGGCTTCTCGGGTTTGCGGACCTTGAACCGGGCGATCGGTTTCGTGGCAGTGCGGGCCACCTCGGCGATGAGCCGGGTTGGGCAGGCTGCGCAGCAGCATTCCGTCGGTGGTGATCTGCGTCAGCGCGTCGTCGAGGCGGACGGTGGCCGGGGAGTTCGACCAGTCCTGACCGGAGATGCAATGAAGCACAGCGAAGGCGACCCCAACCAGGGGCCGCCTTCGCGCGTCGGTGTCGAACACCTGACAGGTGGCGGTCACTGGGCGAGTTCCGTGCGTACCTCGTCGACCGGGCGGCCCAGTTCCGCTGCGAGCGCGGCGACGGCAGTATTACGCACGTCTGTGGGGACACGCCCCTCGCTGAGGCGCCGCGCGGCACCTTCCGGATCGTAGGCGTACTCGCGGGTGTTGCCCGCCAGCTGAAGCGCGGTGCGGATCTCATCGGATGCCTGCCGCCGCCGCAGCGCTTCCGCCACGTACGCCGACACCTGGCTTGAAGGTAGCTTTTCAAGCCGCTCGGCGACCTCGTCGGGAAGGGACACCGTCACCCGTCTACTCATGCCTTCTATCCTGGCGAAGCATCACTAGTGGCGGGAAGTGAACCGGCGTTTCAGCGGCGCACCGGCCGCCGTTCGTCGTCGTCGACCGGCGGCTGGGGCAGGTAGGGCTTCGTACCCGGCATCTTTATCTTGATCGCGCGAGCGGGGCAGATCTTTGCCGCCATGTCGGCGGACGCGACGTGTTCGGCCGGCACGGACGGTTTGTAGTCGATCCGGTCGCCGACGAGCTTGAAGACCTCCGGCGCCTCCTGCTCGCAGAACGCGAACCGCATGCACTTGCCCGGGTTGATCTCGACCTCGGCATGGTCGGCCCGCTCCACCCCGGGAAAGGGCCGGCGCGGCCGGTCGTCGTACGCCGGGCGCTCGTCGTACGGTCGGCGGCCACCCCGGCCCGGGGGGACTTCGTCCCGGAGGTCCTCATCCCGAAAGTCTCTGCCTCGGGCGTCCTCGTCCCACTCCCAAGAGTCGTCCTCCCACTGCGGGGCGGCGCGGAACCGGCGCGCCCAGGGCGCGGGGCCGCGCTGAGCGGTTCGGTTCACGCCGTACGCCGGCTGCCTGCGCTGTAGCTTCCAAACGATGATGGCCGACCACGCCAACACGGTCACGATCGTCAACGGGATGATCGGGTCTGTGAACAAGACGGGATCGGCCTCCAATCTGGAACGCCGCCGTATCACCCGGCGGGTCGGGGTTCGGCCGGACGGCAGAAGCCCCGCGGAGAACCTATGCCGTGACGGCGAACCGCGAGAAGGCACTTAAGAAGGACTTACAGCCGTTTTCAACGCGCTTTGCCGGTACGGTCGGTCAGCGCGGCGTCGCCCACGCGTACCTCGACGCCGGACAGGCCCGCGGCCCGGACGGTCTGTTCGGCGATGGCCGCGTTGCGGGGATCGAACTCCACCGGCCGCGCGGTCGCGTCGTGGCGGCGAGGATGGGTGGCGAGGACGTCGAGCAGGTTACGACCTTGGCCGGCGCAGAGGCTGACGATGCGGAGCGGGCCGGGGGCGGCGGTGTCCAGGGCGGCACGTATTCGCTCACGTACCGCTGGCGAGGAGCGCGCGGACGGCGGGCAGCGCGCGTTCGCGGTCGGCGGGTACGAGCCCGATCCGGGTCCGCCGGTCGAGCACGTCGTCAGCGTCGAGCGCGCCCTCGTGACGCGCCGCCCACAGGACCTCCGCCGCGGTCACCGGTATGCCGTCGGCGATCGGCGCAAGGAGCGCCGGGTCCTCATTCGCGACTGCGGCGACCGCGGCCGCTTCGGTGCCGTAGCGAGCCACGAGCCGGGCCGGGACGCCGGCCAGGGTTCGAGTAGACCCCGCGCCGACGAGCGGGAGCCACGCGGTACGGCAGGGGCCGGCGCGCAGTCGCCCCACCGCCACCGCGGCGTCGACGGCGTCGCGCGCCATCCGCCGGTACGTGGTGAGTTTTCCGCCCACCACCGTGACCAGGCCGTCCGGTGAGGTGCGTACGGCGTGCCGGCGCGACAGGTCGGCGGTGCGCTCCGCCGCGCCGGCGAGCAGCGGACGCAGCCCGGCGAACGCGCCGACCACGTCGTCGGCGCCGACCGGCGTGTCGAGCGCGCCGCGCAGCGTCTCCAGCAGGAACGAGATCTCACCCGGGTCGGGCACGGGGGCATCGGGCACGGCGACGTCGGGCACCGGCTCGTTGACCGGCTCGTCGGTCAGCCCGACGTAGACCCGGTCGTCGGGCTGCGGAAGAACGATGGCGAAGCGGTTGCGGGCGCCGGCCATCGGCACGGTGAGCGCGGCCGTCGGATTACCGAGCAGGCGCGCTGGCAGCACCAGGTGGGTGCCGCGGGACGGGCGCAGCCGTACCGAGGGGTCGATCCGGTCGGCCCACACCCCGGCCGCGTTGACCACCGTTCGGGCCCGGATCTCGAACCGCCGCCCGGACACGACGTCTACGAGCGGCACGATCCCGCCACGAGGTGGTTCGGCCCGACACCGGGTGAGGATCGCGGCGCCGTGGCCGGCGGCGGTGCGGGCGAGGGCCACGACCAGGCGGGCGTCGTCGACGAGTTGGCCGTCCCAGTACACCAGGGCGCCGCGCAGGTCGCGGGTACGGATGGCCGGGAACAGCCGGCGCGCCTCGGCGCTGCTGACACGCCGGCTGCCGGGCAGCGCGGACCGGGGCGTACCGGCAGCGGTGCGCAAGCCGTCGGCGGCGAGAAGCCCCAGCCGGGTGACCGCCGCACCGGTCCGTCCGGCGGGTGTGGTCAGTGGCAGTACGAACGGCAGCGGCCTGATCAGATGCGGCGCCGTCCGATCGATCAGGATGCCGCGCTCGACGGCGCTCTCGTACGCGAGCCCCAGCTCGCCGGCGGCGAGGTAGCGCAGTCCACCGTGGACGAGTTTCGAGCTCCACCGGGACGTCCCGTTCGCCAGGTCGTGGGCGTCGACGGCGGCCACCGACAGGCCGCGGGACGAGGCGTCGAGCGCGACCCCGGCGCCGGTCACGCCGAGCCCGATCACGAGCACGTCGACGGTCCGCCCGTCGGCGAGCTCCGCCAGTTCCCGGGCGCGCCGATCAGCTGAGAGAGAAGTACTGCTCACGGCAGCAGGACGCCGGGGTTGAGCACGCCCTCCGGGTCGAGGGCGCGCTTGACGGCCCGCAGCACGGCCACGCCTTCGTGGCCGATCTCGTCGCGGTACCAGGGGATGTGGTCGCGGCCGACGCCGTGGTGATGGGTGATGGTCGCGCCGCTGGCCGCGATCGCGTCCCCGGCCGCCGCCTTGGCCGCCTGCCACTGCGCCACCGGGTCGTCGGCTTGAGCGGCGACCACTGTGAAGTACAGGGACGCCCCGCTCGAGTACACGTGGGAAATGTGGCACAGCACCAGCGGCGGGGTGCCCTGGCCGGCCAGGCTCGTGGCGAGCGCGTCGCGTACGGCGGCGTAGGTGGCGGGCAGCGCGCTCCAGAACGCCGCGGTCTCCACCGTCTCGACGAGAGCGCCGGCGTCGAGCAGCGCGTCGCGCAGGTACGGCGCCGCGAACCGGCCGCGCAGCCACGCCTGCCCCGGCTCCTCGCCGAGCGGCTGCCCGCCGAGGCCCGCCAGCCGCTCGGTGAGCGCCGACGCCACGCCGGCGACCTCGTCCTCCGTACCCTCGATGCCTGTGATCATCAAGCAGCCGTCAGCAGATGCGCCCTCGCTGACCGCGTTCACCGTCGTCTCGAGCTCGTCGGAGCAGCGCAGTACGGCCGGCAGCGGCCCGTCCTGCGCCAGGGCGCGCGCGGCCTCGGTGGCGGCCGCGAAGTCCGCCAACCGCCAGCCCAGGTAGCGCCGGGCCGGCGGGGTCGGCCGGATCTGCACCGTCACCTCGGTGATGACGCCGAGGGCGCCCTCGGAGCCGAGGAACAACTGCCGTAGATCCGGTCCGGCGGCGGTGTGCGGCGCGCGCCCGAGGTGCAGCGTGCCGCTCGGGGTGGCGACCCGCAGGCCGACCACCATCTGGTCGAACCGGCCGTAGCCGGACGACGCCTGCCCGGACGACCGCGTCGCGGCGAATCCGCCGATCGTGGCGCGCTCGAACGACTGGGGGAAGTGGCCGAGCGTGAAGCCCTGCTCGGCGAGCAGTTCCTCGGCGCGCGGCGCGCGTACCCCCGCCTCGAACGTCGCCGTACGCGAGACCGGATCGAGGTGGCGCAGGCGGCCGAGCCTCGCGAGGTCGACAGCGACGACTCCGGCGTACCCGTCGCGGCTGGCCCGTAGGCCCCCCACCACGGAGGTGCCGCCACCGAACGTGACCACCGCGATCCGGTGCGCGGCGCAGGCCGCCAGGACGTCGGTTACCTCGTCGTGATCGGCGGGTGCGATGACGGCGTCGGGCGCGTCGGCCGCGTCGCCGGCCCGCAGCCGCAAAAGGTCCACAGTAGACATGCCGGCGGCGTGGGCGAGGCGGGCCTGGTCGTCGGTGCGTACCTGGGAGCAGGCCGCTTCCAGGGCGCGCAGGGCTCGATCGGAGAGTCCGGGCGGCGGCAGCGCCGCGACGCTTGCCGGTGGGTGTGGCTCGCGCACCCCCAGGGCGGACGCGAGTAGCGTGCGGACGCCGTCCGGCAGGGTGACGGCGCGGCTCGGGTCTCCCCAGCGGTGTGCGGCGCTCATTCCATCAGCGGTCAAGCCATCCATGGGTTACACTGTTACATGTGACGTCTAGTTGTAACAAGCCGTCCGGCCTCAATAAGCAGGGTTCGCGAACCGAGGAAGACGCCCTGCTGGATGCGGCCCGAGCGGGCGTGCTGGCCGTGGGGCTGCGGCGCACGACCCTCACCGACGTTGCGCGCCGCGCCGGGGTCTCGCGCATGACCATCTACCGCCGCTGGCCAGACATGACCGCCCTGGTAGGTGACCTCATGACCCGCGAGTGGGGCACCCTGACCCAGACCGCCATGGCCGTCGCGGCAGGCGAGGACGGGGCTGCGGGGGGAGGAAACTCCGCACGGCAGCGCCTCGTGGCCGCGATCGTCGCGGCCGCCCGGGCGCTGCGCCAGCACCCGGTGTTTCGCCGCATCGTCGAACTGGACCCGGAGATCCTGCTGCCGTACCTGGTCGACCGGCGCGGCCGCAGCCAGGACCAGATGCTCGCCATGGTGACGGCCGCCATCGCGGCGGGCGCCGCCGACGGCTCCATCCGCGCCGGCGATCCGGCGCTGCTGGCGCGCGGTGTGCTGCTCGCGGCGCAGGGGTTCGTGGTGTCCCTGCGGACGATGACTGACGGGTTCGACGAAGACGACCTCGACGGCCAACTGCGCCTGCTGCTCGACCGCTATCTGGTGCCGTAAGCGGGTAACGGTTTAGCGCACGCTCAGTGCAACCATAAGAAAGCCTTAGGTACCGGGCGAAGCCTGGAGGAATCGGGCCGGATCTGTTTACAGTGCGGGTGTACGGAGCCGGTCGACCTGCGGCCGCACTCCGTGCCCGCACCGGGTGACCACCGGCGGCTGCCCTAGCCGGTGACCTCCCGGAGTGCCTGATCGTAGGCGGGCGTTGGTGGTCGACGCCTGCCTCGGTGCAGGCACGTCCCGTAAGGGGGAACGAGGCGGCTACGCGGCCGGAAGGTCACTCGGGTCCTTCCGCCCGCGTAGCCGCCTTTTGCGCCAGGGGCCTACTCCAGTGGCGGCAGGTTCGACGGCGGAAGCTCCGGCCCGAGGTCGGGCGCGGTCTCGGTCGAGACGATCCGCTTCGGGGGCCAGGTGACGCCCCGCGGTGGCCAGGCCTGGCGGGTCCGCTCCAGGAACCACTTCGGCGGCTCGTACAGCGGCAGCTGGTAGCCGTCGGGCAGCAGGCTCTTCCATTGGATCTTGGCCGTGCGGCGGGCGAACTCCTCCTTCATCTCGGCCACGATCTTCGGCTGGGTCAGCAGGTCGACGGTGGTGGCGGCGAGGTATTTGGCGGCGGCGAGGGTGGTCAGGTGGCCGGCGTGGGAGGCGGCGGTGGCGGTGTGGTGCCACGAGTGGTTCTTCGTGCCGGCCGGCTGGTGTGCCGTACCCATCGAGATCGTCGGTACCCGCCAGCTGATGTCGGCGACGTCGGTGGAGCCGCCGCCCATGAATACCGGTGCCGGCGGCTTCAGCTCACTGATCTTGTCGGCGAAGCCGGTCTCCGGGGTTCCGTTCGACCGCTGCAGCGCCTTGCCGAACTCCTGGTCGGCCGACGCGAACGCCGGCGGGCCGACCTGCACCATGTTGGCGTGCATCAACTCGGCGCCGCGCTTGTTGCCGAGCTGGTTCCACACCCCGGCCATCAGTTGGTACTGCAGCCGGGTGCTGGTGGCCATCGCGGCCGCCTCGGCGCATTTGATGATCTTGTCCATCAGGATCCTCGCCCGCGCCGGGCTCCCCTCCCGGGCGAAGTACCAGATGCTCGAGAGCGTGGGAAACACGTTCGGCGCCTGTCCGGTCTGCCGGATCGCGTAGTGCATCCGCGAACTGGGCGCCTGGTCGCTCTCCCGCAGGAACTCCGTCAGCATCGACATCGCCGTGACGGCGTCCTGGGTGGCTCGCGTTCCCAGTGGGGATCCGCCGTGGCCATCGGTGCCCAGAAAGTGGAAGGCGTAGCTGTACATGGCGTTCGTCGAACCCCAACCCGTGCTGTTGCTGGAGGCCGGGTGCCAGTCGACGAAGGCGTCGAGTCCGTCGTAGACGCCGGCTTTCACCGATACCGACTTGCCGACCAGCTGCTCTTCGGCGGTCGAGCCGAAGAACTTGATCGTGCCGTCGAGGCGGCGGGACCGCATCGCCACCGCGGTGGCCACCGCCGCGGCGGCCGCCGCGGTACCGAGGGAGTTGTGCCCGCAGCCGTGGCCGTAGCCGTAGGTCGGGGCGTACGGGTCATGGTTGTAGACCAGCGGGGAGTGCTGCGGCTTGCCCTTCTCCTGCGACAGTCCAGGCAGCGCGTCGTACTCGCCGCTGAACCCGATCACCGGCTTGCCGGTGCCGTTGCTGAAGGTGGCGACGAAGGCGGTCGGCATGCCGCCCGCCCCCCACTGGATCTGGAATCCGTTGGCCTGCAGGAACTGCGCTTCGGCCCAGGACGAGTTCCACTCGGCCAGTGAGGGCTCAGCGAATTCCCAGATCCGGTCATTGAGGCCGACGATGTCGTCGGAGTGGCGGTCGATCCAGGACATCGCGGTGTCCTTGGCCGGCGAGTCGACCGCCAGTTTCGTCGGCGCTTCGTAGTCGCCGGGGTCGGCCGGCTGCGTCTTCGGGTCGAGGGCGAGGTCCGAGGCGGCGGCCAGGGCCGGATCCGCGGTCAGGATGGGGGTGACGGCGAGCCCGGCGCCGGCCGCGCCGAGCAGCCCTAACATGTCTCGGCGGCTGAAGCCCGAGGACTCGAGATGATCGGTTTCACACACGGGTGACACGCTCCTTGGCCTGGGGTTGGGCGGTAAAGGGCAGCGCAGTTCTGCGATCCCGTCATGCGGAGGTGGCTGTGTTGCGGTCGACCCGGATCCGGATGGGGCGTAAGGGTGGGACTCGTTGGAGGTAGGCCGGTCGAGGGCTACCAGGCCGGCGCGGGCCAGGTGGGGCGCCGCCACGGCGCCGACCGGAGGTAAGTGATCACTACGGTCCCTAGACGGTGCCATTGAGGGGCGTTAATGAGAATCGCTCGGTCAGCGGTGTGCGACGAGTGGTTCACCTAAAGCGACGAGTGATGCGATCGGTGCGACGAGCGGCCGGCCGGCCCCTGCGGGACGGTGATACGGGTCCGAGTCCCTCGGCTCCAGAGCGCCCACCGTGACTGGCGACGCCTCAGCGCACGCCGCGCGGGCGGAACTGGATGCTGATGCGCGGGCCGACGGGCTTTGCGGTCTTCGGGATGGCGTGCTCCCAGGTGCGCTGGCACGAGCCGCCCATGACGATCAGGTCGCCGTGGCCCAGGGCGTACCGGATCGTCTCGCCGCCGCCTCTGGGGCGCAGCAGCAGTGGGCGCGCCGCGCCGACGGAGAGGATCGCGACCATGGTGTCCTCGGTGCCGCCGCGGCCGATGGTGTCGCCGTGCCAGGCGACGCTGTCGCGGCCATCGCGGTAGTAGCACAGGCCCGCCGTACGGAACGGTTCGCCGAGTTCGGCTGCGTAGCGGTCGTTGAGCGCCGCGCGCGCCTCGGTCAGGACCGGGTCGGGCAGCGTCCGGCCCTCGCCGTAGAAGCTCAGCAGTCGCGGCACGTCCACCTCGCGGTCGTACATCTGGCGCCGCTCGGCGTGCCAGGGCACCCGCTCAACCAGCCGTTCGAACAGGCTGTCCGCCCCTGCCAGCCAGCCGGGCAGGACGTCGATCCACGCGCCGCGGCTCAGCGTCGTGCGGCGGATCGCGTCGAGCGGGCCGAGGCCGGCCGTCTCAACGGCGTCGAAGAGCGAACCTTGCAGCGCGGCGCTGGACATGTGGTTAGCATACAGACTTATCGAACACATGTATGACGGCTCATCCTAGACGCATCAGCGCCGGTCACTCTCCGATGAGGACGATCTGCGGGTACGGGTGGCGCAGGAAGTCGCGGTGCGAGATGTCCCAGCCGTACCCGCCGGTGTTGCCGAACACCAGCACGTCACCGACTCGCAGCCGGTCGACCCGCAGTTCCCGGGCGAGGACGTCGCGCGGGGTGCACAGCTCACCGACGACGTCCACGTGCGCGTCACGGACCTCCGGCCGTTCGAACGGGTACGGCCAGTCCTCGACCGGTACGACCACGGCCGGGTGGCTGTAGCCCCACGCGGCGGGCAGCCGGAAGTGGTGGGTGCCGCCGCGCAGCACGGCGAACCACCGCCCGTGGGTCCGTTTCAGGTCGAGCACCTCGGCCGCGTACCAGCCGGCGGAGGCGACCAGGAACCGGCCGGGCTCGAACGCGAGCGTGACCCCGCGCGGAACCCGCATCCCGGCCAGCCCGGCGCGCAGCGCATCGAGGTCGAACCGTTTGTCCCCGGCGTAGTCGAGGCCGAGCCCGCCGCCGACGTTGACGTACTCCAGTGGTACACCAAGCCGCCGGGCGGCGGCGACGGACCAGTCGAGCGCGTCGGCGACGTACGCCGCATGCGCGACCGCGTCGAGGTTGTTGGACACGGCGTGCAGTCCGAACCCGACCAGCCGCAGCGCCGGCAGCTCGCGAACGAGCGCGACAGCATCGCCGAGCGCGGCCTCGTCGATGCCGAACTGGGTGGGTACCCCGGTCATCCGGTGGCTGCCGGCGAGGTCCACGCCCGCCCGGTTGACCCGCAGCGCGACTCGTACGCAGCGGTCACCGGCGCCTGCGCCCGCCCGGTCGCCTCCGGCGACGGCAGCGAGCCGGCGCAGCTCCAGCAGGCTCTCGGCGTGCACCAGGGCGCCGGCCGCGACCGCGGCGGACAACTCGGCGTCGGTCTTCGCCGGCCCGCCGAACACGATGGTCGACGCGCCGGTGCCCGCGGCGAGCTCCAGTTCGCCGCCGGAGGCGACCTCGAGGCCGTCGACGTGACGGGCGAGGGCGGCGACGACTCCCGGGTGGCTGTTGGCCTTCACGGCGTACAGCAGGAGCGCGCCCGGCGGCAGCGCGGCGCGCACCGCGTCGACCGTACGGTGCGCCACGTCCAGGTCGTAGACGTACGCGCACACCGGGCGCCGCTGGTCGCGCAGCGCGGCGAGGACATCAGGCGGGATCATCGGAGTGGGTTCCTGACGGGTACGTACAGGTCACCGCTGCCGGCCAGTCGCATCCGTACGAGGGCCTTGTGCGGGACGAGCGGCGCGGTGAGGAACCGGTGGTCGTCGGTCGCGTCCTCGGCCACGGCCGGGTCGCGGCGCAGCTCGTCATAGGTTTCGTCGACGATCTCGCGTACCGACCGCCACGCCGCGTCCTCGTCCAGGCCGTGCGAGGCGACCAGCCGCACGACCAGTTCCCCGAGGTGGGCCTGCAGCGCCGTGTACCCGAGCTTGGCGCGCATCACGTCGGCGTCGGCGGCCGTGATGACCGAGCCGGGCCACAGCGCGATGTCGTGGCCGCTGGCGGCCAGCCGCGGCTGGTACAGCCGCAGGCCGGCGAAGTCGCGCAGGGCGATGCGGTGCGGCACCCCGTCCCGGAACGTGGGGATGCAGTTCTGCAGGTGCGCCTCGAGGGCGATGCCGTGGCGGGTGGCCAGCCGCAGCAGCGGGGGCAAGAGCAGCCGGCCGTACTCGGCGAGGAACGCGGCGGCGGCTCCCGCCGGATCAGTCAATCGACGGCCGCCGGCCGGATCGATCAGCCGCCGAGTGGCGGCATACCGGTCGACCAGCTCGGCGACCACGGTCCGGCCGGTGACCGGGGACGTCGCGTACAGCGCCCCGCCGGGCACGGCGACTTCACCGTGCTCCAACCGGCCGTCGAGCCCCCGACGCACGATCGCGGCCAGGTCACGCTGGCGCGGCCCGACCCGGGCGGCGGCGCCGGCCTCCTCACTGAGCAGCAGCAGCCGCGGTTCACCGACCAGTAGCCGGTGCAGCAGTGCCGACAGGGTCGGGCCGTTGCGGGTGCTCGCCACGGAGATCGTGCGCCGGGTCGAGGTGACCTGGATGTCCAGCGACAGTTTGAGGTAGCGCCGGGGCGTTCCCGGGAGCGGGTCGAGCAGCACGGTGCGCAGCGCGGCGGTGGGAGATCCGGTGAGGACCGGACCGTCCAGGGGCACCAGGGCTCGAGCGGCGAGCAGGTCGGCGTACCGCTGGCGTACGACCCGGTCGCGCTGCCACGCGTGGACCGGCTGTACGGCGTACCCTCGCGGCGCGTCCGCGACCCCGAGCAGCTCGCCGACGTCGTCGCCGAGGTGCAGGTCACGGCGGATCGCGACGAAGCCGACCTCGGTACTGGCGGCCTCCAGATCGTGGGCGAGCGCGTCGGCGATGCTCCACCCCAGCCTGGTACGCCCGCACGGGTGCAGGTTGTGCCCTTCGGTGGAGAGCCGTTCGAAGAAGACGGTCTGGTCGTCGGCGGACAGGCCGGCGGCCAGCTCGAGGCTGTCGCGCGCGCCCGTCGACGTCGCCGCCGTGAACGCGGGCCGCCGGGCGTACGCGAGCGCCAGGTTGACGGCGGCGTCAGCCAGCTCCCGCGCGAGGTCCTGACCGCCGATGCGCTCCGGGAGTTCGGCGAGTGTCCGTACCGGGTCGCGTACCTGCCGCGTCTCGGTACGGTCGAAGGCGTGCCGGTCCACGTGCGAGGCGATCAGCGCCAGCCGCGCCGGGTCGCGCAGGCCGGCGAGGTCCTCCCGGCAGGCGGCGCCGACGAGCCGGCGGGCGACCGTGTGTACGGCCAGGGGAAGCGCGTCGTCGAAGCCGGCGCGCAGGTCGGGGGCGACGTCGGCGAGCTGGGCCCGCGCCGAGGCCACGGCGGTGTCCAGCGCGGTCTGCGTGACGGCCGTCGTCGGGCTTTTCGTCATGGGGCCTGTCGTCATCGTGCCTCAAGCGGGTTGTCGTGCCAGGTCCACCGGTCTTCGAGCGGGTCGTCGGCCAGCCGCATCGCGGTCGTCGCCTTCAGCGGCCAGGCGCCGGTACGCAGGGCCTGTTCATCGCCGCGGGCCGAGTCGGGCAGGGCCGCGTACGCGTCGGCCAGGGCCCGGTCGGCGATCCGCCACAGCCGGGCCGGGTCCTCGCCGTACTCGCGGGTGAGCACGGCGACGGTTTCGGCGATGACGGTCGACAGCAGCGCCGCGGCGAGCTTCGTACGCAGGACCGCCGGGTCGTCGCTCTCCAGGTCGCCGCGCAGCGGCGGCGCGGAGAACCCATGTGCGGACAGCCGTCGGCGGCTCACCCGCACCCCGCCCAGGTCCCGGTAGACCAGCCGGACCGGCCGGCCCTGGCGTAGCACGACGCACATGTTCTGACCATGGGCCTCGAGCGCGACGCCGAGGTGTAGGAGGGCGGTCAACGGTGTAAACAGCAGGTTGACGAGGTCGGTGAAGAACCCGGCCGGGTCGTGTGCGTACCCGAGGGTGACGGCCTCGACGGCGACCGCCCGCCCGTCGGCGGGGGAGCGGGCGGCCAGGGCGGCCAGCGGAAGGACCACCTCGCCGGCGTGTACGCGAGGCGCCCGCCGGCGCACCATGGCCAGGCTGCGGCTGGGCTGGCCGTCGACGAGCACCGCGCCGGCGGCGACCTCGGTCAGCACCTCCAGCCCGAGGTCGCCGAGCTCCGTCAACAGGGCGGACAGCGCGGGTCCATTGTGGATGGCCGCGCCGGAGACGATGCGGACGGCGCTGGTCATCTGTACGTCGACAGCGGTTTTGACGTGCCAACCGGCCTCGGCGACCGGGGCGAGGGTGCGTAACGACATCAGCGGACGCGCGGGGACGGTGTCGCCGGTCGGGCGCAGGCCCGGATGGCTGCCCAGGACGTGGTCGCGCTGCCAGGGGTGTACCAGCAGGCGGGGCGGCAGGCCCGCCCCGGTGCTGACCCAGCGGTCGGCCGGCACGTCGACGACGGCCAGGTCGACGACGCGACGGTGTTCGGGGGCGTAGGCGAGGACCTCTTGGGTGGAGAGGCCGAGCCGGGTACGGCAGCAGGGGTGCAGCGGGTGCCCGTCGACGACGAGCTGTTCGGCGTACGCGACGGCCGCCGCCGGGTCCAGGCGGGTCAGCCGCTCGAGGACCGGTGGACCGCAGTCGGGCTCGGGCTGGGCCGCGCGGGCGAGGGCCAGGTTCGCGACGGAATTTTCCACTTCGACGCGCAGCCGGTCGGCGTGGCCGGGCAGGTTGAGCGCTGCCAGGAGATCGCCGGGATCCTGGACGGGCGCGCCGTCGAGGATCAGGGTCAGACCGTCGGGTACGGCGGCGAAGGGCTGCGCGGCCGGGGCCGGTCCGCGCAGCCGCCGCCCGTCGGCAACGGTGACGACGACGTCGCCAGCCTCGCGGGCCACGCCCGTCACGCCAGGGATCGGTTCACGGGTGAGAGCGCCCCACAGTCGCGACAGGACGGACGCGCGGGCCCCGGGGAGCGCGGCGGCGTACGCCCCGCACATCGCGGAGCCGCCGTCGAGTACCGCCTCGGTGATCCGCCCAGCCGCGCCGGCCGAGGGCGTGGCCGTGTCGCCGCTGCTTCGATGCGCCACCGAGTACCCCCTGTCGACTGCGGCTGCTTCTCAGCGTATCGGGGGCATAACAAGCGCCGATGCACCCACCAGACCCTAGTGTCCTAGGACGCTTTAGGCGTGGTGCGCCAGCGCACCACGCCTAAAGCACAGAGAAGGGAGGGGGAGCGGGCGTCCGGCACTGAGGGTTCATGCCGGTGTGCCGTTCGAGCCGCTCGATCCGCCGGGTCAGGGGCTGCAGTTCCTGACGGCCGGTGCCTTCGCCGCGTCCGCCGGGATCTCCGTGCCGCCCACCTAGGACTGGGCTTGCAGGTGGACGTCCTCGGCCAGCGGCGCGGCGGGTCAGGTGCGCGCAGGAGTTGGACCGGCGGTGCCGTCGGCTCGGCGATCAGCCCGAGCAGCAGATGTTCACACCACCGTGAGCGTGCTGCGTAGGCCGCCGATTCCGACAGCCCGCATTTACCGGTCAGACCACTGCCAAAGCTCCATACCCGTAACCTAGCGTCCTAGGATGCCCTAGCCGACGTGGCTACCGCCACGCCGCATAAAAGCCGCTACGCGGCACGGCCCGGTCGGTTCCGGGGGAGGAGTCGACCGTTGGCACGCCGTTGTACGCCCCATTCATCAACCCGGGCTAGGAAATGCGGCTGGCCGTGATGCGCGGCGCCGCCGCGCAGCGCGGGGACGTGCTGGTCACACCGTTGCTGCTGGTCGGCACCAGCGAACGGGTCGGGTCGAACTGGCTGTCGGACACCCTGGCGGCGTGGTGGGGCCAGTACAACGAGCCGCTGCGCCAGCAGCTGGACGCCACGCATCCGCTGTCGGCGTGCAACCCGGCCCCGGTGTGCCTGGACGAGCTGGTCGACGCCGACCTCGGCCCGTTCGGCCGGCACTGGCTGGTCACCTTCGCCGCCGGCAAGTACGGTCCGGTGCGGCAGGTGGTCAAGGAGACCAACCTGTTCTTCGCCGTCGAGGTGTTGCTGCGGCTGCTGCCGGACGCGCCGCTGGTCGTGGCCTCCCGCAGTCCGCTCGGCGTGGTCAGCTCCTTCGTACGTGGCGACCTCTATACCCGGTGGGACTATCCGGCCCGCTACCGGCAACTGCACGCGATGACTGCGGCGCCTGCCCGACGACGACCCGGACACCGTGACCGCGCTGGTGCGGCTGGTCGTGCTCAACACGCTGTTGCTGGCCGACGCGCTCGCCCGGCCTGAGCAGGCCGATGCGGCGATGAGCGCCCAGGTGGTCATCGCCGCCGGCGGGCTGGGCACCCGGGTCGGCGAGTGGACGCACGTGCTGCCGAAGGAGTTCCAGCCCGTCGACGGCCGGCCCGCCATCGTCTGGCTGCTCGACGAGATCGCCGCCCTCAGCCCGGCCGACGTGGAGTGCGTCTACCACCCGTACTACGAGCCGTTCATCGGCTGGGCCGCCCGTACCCTGCGCCGCCGCCGGCGTGCCCGCTGCCCCGGCCCCGGCCTACGAGCAGCTGCGGCTGCGGTTCGTGCGCCAGCGCGGCACCTATAGCGATGTCACCTCGGTGCTCAACGGTCGGGGTGCTGAAGGTGCTGCTGGACGGGCTGCCACGGCCGGGGCTGGCCGGCGTGCCCGCGGTGACCGTCGTGACGGCCAACGAGGCCGCCCAGGCGGCGGCCACCGAACGGCACCTGCGGGAGCTGCTCGGCCAGCTGGGGGCGGTCGTCGCCGGGCCGGGGCTGGTCGCGCTGGAGCGCCACCTGGTTGGGTCGCACGACCTGGTCGACGAGTACGTCGCCCGGCTGCTCAGCGTGGGACTGAGCGAGTACCTCGGTGAGCGGCTGGCGGTCGGTGTGCCGGGCTAACGCGGCTGCCAGGCCTCCGGCGCCGCCGTCAGCCGGCGTACGTGGGCGGGCAGCCGGCCGCGGACGAGATCGGCGAGGCTGACCTCGTCGAGCACGTTGCGTACCGCAGCGCGGACGGCGACCCACAGTTGCTGGAGGTGGATGGCGGTGCCTTCGTAGCTGGCCTCTTCGGGGCGTACGCCGCGCACGGCGGCGAGCGGGCCGTCGACGGCCCGCAGGACCTGCCCGACGCTGATGTCGGAGGGCGGTCGGGTCAGCACGTACCCGCCGTCGGCGCCGCGCAGCCCGCGCACGAGGTCGGCGCGGCGCAGGTCGGCCAGGATCGCTTCGAGGAACTTGCGGGGCATGGACTGCTCTTCGGCCAGTGCCTGGGCGGACACTGTGGCCGGGTAGGCGGCGGCGAGGCCGAGGGCTGCCCGTACGGCGTAGTCGCCACGCGCGGAGACTTGCATGGGCCCCATCATGCCAAGCTGGGACGTCACGGGCGCGGCCGGGGATGATCACGACGGGCCGTCCAGCTGGGCGGGCGAGCGCCGCGCGTCATATCGTTGCCGTAGGTGCGGCTGGCTACGTTCAACCTGATGCACGGGCGGTCGTTGTACGACGGCCGGGTGGATCATGACCGGATCCGGGAGGCGGTCGCCGGGTTGGACGCCGACGTGCTCGGGATGCAGGAGGTCGACCGCGACCAGCCGCGCAGCGGCGGGGTGGATCTTGCCGCGCTCGCCGCTGGCGCGTTGGGGGGCCGGGCCGCGCACCGGTTCGCCCCGGCGGTCATCGGTACCCCGGGCGAGACGTTCCGTACGGTCACGGCGACCGACGCCGGGGTCGGCGAGCCGCACTACGGGGTGGCCCTCGCGACGCGCTGGCCGATGCTGTCGTGGCGGGTGGCCCGGCTGCCGACGGCGCGGATGCGCACCCCGGTGTACGTGCCGGGCCCGGCGGGCCGGGTGATCCTGCTCGACGATGAGCCGCGGGTGCTGCTGGCCGCGGTGGTGGAGGGTCCGGTCGGGCCGATGACCGTGGCCACCACCCACCTGTCGTTCATCCCCGGGTGGAACGTGCGCCAACTACGGCACGCGATCCGTGCACTGCGGACGCTGCCGGCGCCGCGGCTGCTGCTGGGCGATCTCAACATTCCGGGGCGGATGGCGGCGGTGGCGTCGGGCTGGTGGATGCTGGCTCGCCGGCCCACCTACCCGAGTCCGGCGCCGCGGGTGCAGTTCGACCACATCCTGCTTGACCCGCGCGGTGGCGACGCGCTGCCGCCGGTGCAGGCGGTGGCGACACCGGATGTCACCGTGTCCGATCACCGTCCGCTGGTGGTGGAGCTGTGACGGCGGTGTCGTCGGCCGCGAGCGGACGCATGATCGCTTCGCTGATCTGGCGCAGCTGGCGTACCTGCTCGGGGCTGAGCGCGTCGAACAGGTGCGCCCGTACGCCGTCCACGTGGCCGGGGGCCGCCGCGGTCAGCGCCGCGTAGCCGTCGTCGGTCAGGGTCGCGATCTGGCCGCGCTTGTCGGTGGGGCAGTCGCGCCGGGTGACCCACCCGCGCTCCTCCAGTCGGGCCACGGCGTGCGACAGGCGGCTGCGTGACGAGCGGGTACGGCGGGCCAGGTCGCTCATGCGCAGCGACCGCTCGGGCGACTCGGACAGCCACACCAGGATCTCGTAGTACGCATGAGGTATGCCAGCATCGCGCTGCAGTTCCCGGTCGAGCCGGTCGAACAGCAGTTGGGTGGCGCCGAGAAAGGCGCGCCAGGTGCGCTGTTCGTCGGCTTCGAGCCAGCGGGGTTCGGCCATGCAGGCAACAATACCGTACTTGTTGAGAGTTCAACCAACTGCTATGTTGATTGAACTCTCAACATAAGGAGGCTGGAATGCCGGTCCACCGTCTCAACCACGCGGTCCTCTACGTCAGCGACGTCGAGCGCAGCGTCGCCTTCTACCGTGACGCCCTCGGCTTCCGTACCGTCATGTCGTTCCCGGGCGCGGCGTTCCTGCAGGCGCCCGGCTCCACCAACGACCACGACCTCGGCCTGTTCCAGGTCGGGGCGGACGCGAAGGCCTCGGACGCCGGCCGCGGCCGGGTCGGGCTCTACCACCTCGCCTGGGAGGTCGACACCCTCGCCGAGCTCGAACGCGTCGCCGGCACGCTGGCCGAGCACGACGCGCTCGTCGGCGCCTCGGACCACGGCACCACCAAGAGCCTGTACGCCAAGGACCCCGACGGCCTCGAATTCGAAGTCGTGTGGATCATCCCCGCCGAACTGCTCGACGACGCCGCCCGCAGCGGCCGGAGCACCATCCGCCCGCTCGACCTCGCCAAGGAGAAGGCCCGCTACGGCGCCGACACCCGCGGCGGGGTCGGCATCTCGGTGCCCGCCGCCAA
>NZ_JAATVW010000038.1 GCF_011947225.1 Planosporangium flavigriseum
TGGTGGCCGCGGTGCCGTCCGCGTATGCCGCCGTCCGGCGCCGGCACCTTGGCCCCGTACCGTTTGGTTACCGCCCTGAACGCCCGGCTGCCCCGGTTCCGGCTCACCACAGTGCACGTCGACGCGTACCCGCGGCTCCGCGCGGCCGACTGCGACCTGCTGGCCGACCTGTTGAACGAGGGCACGGTGGCGGTGGCGGTCGTACCCGCGGCGGACCCCGGGCCGACGGCCGAGGCGCTCGCCGCGCGGTTGACGGCGGACACGGCGCTCCGGCTCGGGTACGACCCGACGGACGGCACTCAGTTGTGGACACTGGCTGGTGGGTAGGAACAACGATCTTGGAAACTGGTACCGCCAGATGTCCAAAATCCACGAAAGAAATCGATACGAGGGGGACGCGATGTTCGTGGTTTGCGGCGAGGCGCTGATCGACCTCGTGCCCGCGGGTCCCCCGGCCACCTGGCGCGCGGCGTACGGGGGCGGCCCCACCAACACGGCTGTCGCGCTGGCCCGACTCGGCACCCCGACCGCCCTGGTGTGCCGGCTGTCCGGGGACAACTTCGGCCGGCAACTGCGCGAGTACCTGGCGAACAACGGTGTCGATCTCCGGCTCGCCGTGGCGGCCAGCGAGCCGACCACACTCGCCGTCGTCGCCTTCGACGAGCGCGGAGGTCCGGACTACCAGTTCTACGTCAACGGCACCGCCGACTGGCAGTGGTCGGCCCACGAACTGCCGGATGACCTGCCACCCGGCACGCTGGGGCTGCACATCGGCTCGCTGGCCAGCATCCTGCCGCCCGGCGCCGCCGTCCTACGCGAGTGGATCACCGCGCACCGCGCCGACACCACGGTCATCTACGACGTCAACGTCCGGCCCGCCCTGCTGCCCGAACGCGAGACCTACCGCCGCGAGGTCCGCGCCTGGCTGGACGCCGCCCACGTCGTCAAGGCCAGCGTCGACGACCTGGACTGGCTGTACCCCGGCGAGGACGCGCTCGACGTCGCCCGGCGGTGGATCGACGAGCACGACCTGTCACTCGTCCTCGTCACCGCCGGACCGGACGGCGCGGTCGCAGTGCCGTGCGGGCAGGATCCCGTACGCGCCGCGGGCATCCCGGTCGACGTCGCCGACACCGTGGGCGCCGGTGACACGTTCACCGCCGCCTTCCTGCACCGGGTCGGGCTACCGGCCGGCATCTCCGACCGCGCCAGCCTGGCCGAAGCGCTGCGGTTCGCCGTCGCGGCGGCCGCCCTGGCCTGTACGCGCGAGGGCGCCCAGCCGCCCACGCTGGACGAGGTCGAGGACCTGCTCGCCCGCTGACCCGGTGGTCTGCGCCACGCCGCACCGTTTCCCACAGATCCCGGTCCCACTGGCCGATACCGGTGTGAAGATCAGGACGAAAAATGGGGTAACAGTGCGGCAGACGTCAGTGCGTGCCAGCGGGGTTGAACGCACGTTTTCACACGACGAGGTGATCGTCAGCAAGACCGACGTAGGGGGCCGGATGACCTACGTCAACGACGTCTTCGTCCGGGTCTCCGCGTACTCCGAAGAGGAGCTCATCGGTAAGCCGCACAACCTGATCCGCCACCCGGACATGCCCCGCGCCGTGTTCAAGCTGCTGTGGGACACCATCCAGGCCGGGAACGAGATTTTCGCGTACATCCTCAACCTGGCCGGCGACGGCGCACACTACTGGGTCCTCGCCCACGTGACACCGACGTTCTCCGCCAGGGGACAGATCGTCGGATTCCACTCCAACCGGCGCACGCCCCACCGCGCCGCGCTCGCCCAGATCCAGCCCGCATACGAGCGACTGCTGGCCGAGGAGCGCCGCCACTCCAGTACCCGTGACGCCGTGGCCGCGTCCGCCGCGCTGCTCGACGAGATCGTGAAGTCGCAGGCAGCCAGTTACGACGAGTTCATCTGGTCGCTCGAACCGGAAGAGGTGGCCCGATGAGCGGGATCTTCAAGGCCGGCCGGCGCGCTGCGGCGCACGGCAACGACGAGGTCGAGATGTACCGGGAGGCGCTGCGAGCGATCGCCGCCCTCTGCGCGCAGGTCTCCACCGGTGACCTGGAGGTCCGCCTCCCCCGGCTCGCCGGCGAGGACGAGGTGGCCGATGTCGCCCGGGCTCGGCACCGCCTGAACCACCTGCTGGACCTCACCGACGCCTTCGTCCGGGAGTCCACCGCCTCGCTCGGCGCGGCGAGCGAGGGCCGTTACTACCGTCGCTTCCTGCTTCGCGGCATGCCCGGCACGTTCCGGCAGGGCGCGGCGACCATCGACAAGGCCCGCGTCGCCATCCAGCGCAGCGCCGAGACCCTGGACCAGGCCGCCGATCAGCGCCGGGCCCTCGCTGACGAGTTCGAATCGGCCGTGATGTCGATGTCCGAGCACGTCGCCGCGGCCTCCACCGAGCTGAGCGCCTCCGCCGGCAGCCTGGCCGACTCAACGCGCGCCACCGTCGTCGCAGCCGACCGTTCCGCCGACGTCATCCGGCAACTGAGCGAGTCGTCCGCGCAGATCGAGCAGATCGTCAAGCTGATCAACAGTGTGGCGGCGCAGACCCGACTCCTGGCGCTCAACGCGACGATCGAGGCGGCTCGGGCCGGCGAGGCCGGCCGCGGATTCGCCATCGTGGCCAACGAGGTCAAGCAACTCGCCGACAAGACGGCCAGCGCCACGGACGAGATCAGCCGGCAGGTCGCCGGGATCCAGGGCCAGACCGACGAGGTGGTCGGCGCCATCGGCACCGTACTCGAATCGATGCGCGACATGGAGAGCATGGTCGACGGGATCACCGTGGCCGCCGAAGGACGGCGTAGCGCGAACGGCGCCGGCCGCATGGACGATGGCCTGTCGCAGATGGCCGAGGCCCTGCAGGCGGCCGTCGGCCGGTTCCTCACGGTACTGCGCCAGTAGCCCTATTCACGGACGGGCACGCCGAGCGGCGTGCTGGGACGGTAGATGCGGTAGCCGGCGACCTCGGTCACGCGCCGGCGACGATCGTCCGGCGGCTGACCGCCGACCACAGTGGCCACAGCACGACCGGCACGCAGACCATCAACGGGCTCAGGTACCGGACACTCGTCGTGGGCACCACTCCAGCCGGTTCGCTGGTCGCGTACGCGAGCAGGATCATCGCTCCGGCCAGGACCAGCGCAAGCCGCGCTACCTGGCGGACGGCCCAGAGTCCCCCGACGGCACCGACGGCTGCGATCACCAGCAGGACGGGGTACACCACTCCCCACGCCAGCGGCCAGCTCTCGCACTGGCCAGGCTGCGCCTGCAGATTGTGGACGATCATCGGCAGCGCCCCGACGAACGCACCGGGGAGCTCGGTGTTGACTCCGTCAGCAACGAACTCGCTCCACGGGTGGTCATGGTTGAGCTAGCCTCGCCGCCCGCACCAACCGATCATGCCCGGTCGATCCATGGGCCTCGGTTGTCGCGCCGGGGCGGCCGGCCTATCCACCCGAGAAAACGGACGTACAACTCCCCCGCCCGCGCGGCGGGAAGATCCTGGGACGCCTGCACTAAATGCGAACCCATCAGTAATCCCAGCGACACCGTCGCACGCTCGAACTCGGCCAGGAATTGCGCCCGCCGGGTGTGACACGGCCATTCCTGCGAACAGCCCGCACAGATCCAGGCCGGACGGATCGGTATATGCAGTGACGTCACTTCCGCTCCGCCTCCTCCGCCGCTCGGCGCAGCTCGCACGGGTAGCGATCAACTCCGCACGAGCAGCCAACGATCACGCGCGTACCGATCCAGCGAACGCTCGCCCGGTGCGACCGCTTGATCCGCGCGATATCGGCCTCATCCATGGCCTTCACCTCTTCCTGAGCGGGGCGTGACGGCCGGGCCTTGGCGGGCCGAAATACCGCGGATCATCCGACCGCCACGCCCCATCGGCTCATGGTGGCGACGAGGATACAAGAATGCAATATTACGGCGTGACTTAATTGACGCGTTTATATCGTGAACATTAATGTCATTGCGCTATTGCCGACGATGGAGTTACATATCGAGCGTGCATCGCACCCGGTATGTAGTGACCGACAAAGGAGCACCGGTGGCGATCGATCCTGGCTCGACGGTCCCAAGGCGACAGCTCGGCCGCTACCTGCGGGAGCTCCGCGAGGAAGCACGGATCACCGTGAAGGCCGCCGCGGAGGAGCTGGAGTGGTCAGCTCCCAAGATCTGGCGTATCGAGAGCGGTGCGACCTCGATGCGCGCGCTCGACGTGGAAGCAATGTGCAAGGTGTACGGTGCCGCACCGGAGATAACCCAGGTCCTGATAGGCCTGGCGCGGGAGACCAAGGCCAAGGGCTGGTGGCACTCGTACGGCGACGTCATCCCGGTGTGGTTCGAGTTGTACGTGGGGCTGGAGAGCGCCGCGAGTCGAATCCGGCAGTACGAGCCCGAACTGATCACGGGAAGCCTGCAGACCGAGGCCTACGCGAGGGAGGTCTTCCGGGTCGCGCACCCCGAGATGACGGATGCCGAGATCGAGCGCGGCGTCATGGTGCGCCTCGAACGCCAGACCCTGCTCACCCGAAAGCGCCCGCTGGCACCACAACTCGACGTCGTGGTGAACGAGGCCGCGCTCCGCCGCCCCGTTGGCGGGCACGCCGCGATGGCCGAGCAGCTACGGCACGTCAACGAAGTCGCCGACCTGCCCAACGTCTCCGTCCGGGTCCTGCCGTTGAGCGCCGGCCTGCACCACGCCGCGATGACCGGAGGGTCGTTCGTCATCCTCGACTTCCCCACCAACGGCGCCCACCCCGAGCCGTCCACTGTCTACAGCGAAGGGCTCACCGGCGCTCTCTACCTCGACAAGCCGCAGGAGATCGCGGCCTACAACGAGGTGTGGGCCAACCTCGCCCCGTCCTGCCTCACCGAGCCACAGTCGAAGAAGCTCATCGCAGCGACAGCAAAGGAGTTCCGATCGCCATGACCGACCTGTCCCGCGCCCGGTGGCGCAAGAGCAGCCGCAGCAACGGTGGCGGCCAGTGCGTAGAAGTGGCCGACAACCTCCCCGGCGTCGTCGCGGTCCGCGACTCCAAGGACCCGTCCGGCCCGGCGCTGACGTTCAACCCGAGCGAGTGGGCGGCGTTCGTCGGCGGCGTCAAGGACGGCGAGTTCGACCGGTAGTCGAGCCATCGGTGGACGGGTCCCGAGCAGGCGCCCCGCCCACCGATGCCGTCGACTCGTCCCCCTCAAATGCCCCAATAGCAACTTATTCAGCGGCTAATACGTCCCATATTCCCGCATCGCAAATTTTCATTAAACGTAATAACATAAGTCTATTATGTAACAGCACAGTTTTCTGCTTATCGCCAGTGCGAAGCGGCCGATCCAACGGACAAATTCGCGCTGGCGAGGAGGGCTGTCCCCGCTGACGCTTCGGGCATCGCTGAAGTAACGCGGGAGACGCTAATGGCTGTAACGAACAAGGTTGGCGGGTCGGCGCTGGGCGGATTCGGCCGCTGGGTGGCCAACCGGCGGATGAACACGAAGATCATGCTGGTGATCGCGATCCTGGCCGTCACCGCTGGCGGCGTGGGCGTGCTGTCACTGGCTAAGATGTCGACGCTCCACGACACGGCGAATTCGCTGTACGACTCGGGCCTCGTGCCCCAGCAGCACGCCGACGACCTGGCGATCACGATGCGCCAGACCCGTAGCGACGTGCTCAGCCACGCGATCTCGACTACCGACGCGAGCATGACGAAGTTCGAGCAGGTCATCAAGGACGACGACGCGGAGTTTGCGACCCAGCTCTCCACGTACGAGAAGGAGTCGGTGGCACCGGAGCTGGTTTCCCAGCTGCGCGCGGCGTGGGGGGACTACCAGCGCGACAAGCAGCAGATGATGGATGCGAGCCGGCGCAACGACTCCGTCACCATCGAGCGGGTCCGCGACACGGTCCTCGCCGCGGAGGCCGACAAGGCCTTCAAGCTCGTTGACGACCTTATCGCCCGGGAGCAGGCCGACTCCAAGCGCCGCAGCGACGAGGCCACCGCTACCTACAACAGCGCCCGCACCACGACGATCACCTTCCTGACCATCGGCCTGGTGCTGGCGGTGGCGTTCGGCCTGTTCGTCGCCCGTAACATCATCGCCGCCCTGGGCCGCGTCTCGTACGTGGTCGACGGGCTGGCCGCCGGTGACCTGACCCGCTCGGCCGGGGTGTCCAGCCGCGACGAGATCGGCCGGATGGCGACCGGTCTGGACGCCGCGACCGACCGACTGCGCGAAACCATCGGCACCATCGGCGCCAGCAGCGAGACCCTCGCCGGCGCGTCCCAGGAACTGTCGGCGGTCAGCCAGCAGATCGCCGGCAGCGCCGAGGAGACCAGTACCCAGGCCGAGAGCGTCTCCGCCGCTGCCGAACAGGTCTCCCGCAACGTGGAGACGGTCTCGGCCGGCACCGAGCAGATGACCGCCTCCATCAAGGAGATCGCCAGCAACGCCACCGACGCCGCGCACGTGGCACAGGGTGCGGTGAAGGTCGCCGAGCAGGCCAACGAGACCATCGCCAAGCTGGGCGAGTCCTCGGCTGAGATCGGCGACGTGGTCAAGCTGATCACCTCAATCGCCGAGCAGACCAACCTGCTGGCCCTCAACGCCACCATCGAGGCGGCCCGCGCCGGCGACGCGGGCAAGGGGTTCGCGGTGGTCGCCAGCGAGGTCAAGGACCTGGCCCAGGCCACGTCCAAGGCGACCGAGGACATCTCACACCGTATCCAGGCCATTCAGGGTGACACCGGCGCCGCGGTCGAGGCGATCCGGGAGATCGCCGAGGTCATCGAGAAGATCAACGGATACTCCGAGACCATCGCCTCCGCGGTGGAGGAGCAGACCGCGACCACCAGCGAGATCGGGCGCAGTGTCGCCGAGGCTGCTACCGGGGCCACGGACATCGCCCAGAACATCACCGGGGTCGCCGCCGCCGCGGAGTCGACCAGCACGGGCGTCACCGAGGCCAACCGGGCCGCGAACGACCTGGCTCAGATGTCGACCGAACTGCAGCAGATCGTCGGCCAGTTCCGGGTCTGACCCGCGGCTCCTCATGATCCTGAAGACTTTGCGGGGCTATATAGCGCCCCGAAGCCTTCAGGATCATGGGGAGGGCGGGCGTACGAGTACTCCCGACAGCCGCGCCAGCGCCGCATTCGCCTCGTCGAGGTCGAACCCGCCGGACACGGCGTGGCGGCCGGCCACGCAGCGCGGGTACGCCACGCCTGGCTCGGCGACGGCCACGCCCTCGACGAGGATCTCGTGCCGCCAGCCGTACACGTAATAGATCAGGTCGCGGGCGCGCGGCGCGACCTCCTCCAGCCGCTTGGCCCGCGCGCTGCGGCGCCCCAGCGCGCGGTCGGCGACGCCGTATGCGCCGGCCGGCGTCTCGAACACCCACGGGTGCCCACTCTCCCAGCCAAATACCGCCTGGATCGCCTGGTGCAGGCGGCGCAGGGTGATGGTCGACGGCAGTTCGAGGCGGCGCCAGACCGGCGGGCGCGCACCGAGCAGCGTGACCTTGACGCGGTGCACAGCGGTCGCCCCGGTCGCCGGGGCCGTACGGGAGGGGCCGCGCTCCGCATTTTCGGCCTCGGGCAGCAGCGCCGTCCGTAGCCGCAGTAGCTCCAGGTAGTCCCGGACGTCCTCGACCTGGTCGGGCGCGACCGGGCAGGGCCGCTTGCGCAGCGCGCGGTCCAGGATGGCACGCGCCTCGGACGGCGGGTAGTCGCGGAAGGTCAGCCCGTACCGCTTGGCCGCCCGCTGATAGTCGGCCCGGACCAGGTCGGGGCGGTCGGTCGGCCAGCAGTCCTTGACCCCGCCACCAAATTCATGATCAATCAGTACGACCAGCGCATGCGGCCGGCTGCCGTACGCGAACGCGGCAGCCAGCCCCTCCTGCGCCCCGGCGCTGTCGGTGTACCCGAAGCACGGCCCGACCTCGGGCGCACCGAGCCCGTCAACCCACGGACAGTCCCGGAGCCCGGCCGTCACCAGGCAGTCCGCGATCTTCTCCGCCGTCCGTCGTACCCGCACGGGGCCGACGACGGCGAGTACCCGCACCATCGCCAGGGCCTCCGGCCCGCCGTGCTCCTCGGCCTGCGAGGTCAGGCTGTCGAGCAGGTCGGGCAGGTCGTCGTCGGTCGCCGCGACCTCCCGCGCCATCGCAAGAAATTCGAGTCCGGTGAGTTCCGCGCTCCACGGGTCGCAGCCCGGCTTCAGCAGCGGCTTCCACATGGCCATCAGCCCGGCCAAGGACTCTTCCCGCGACGGCAGCAGCCCGGCCTCGACCAGCCGCTGCAGCATCTGCTCCGTACCGTCGGGCCGGTCGAGCGTCCGCAGCAGTTCGTCTTCCCACACCCCAGCGGCGGCCAACATCTCCAGCAACTTGGCGAGGTCGCCATCGTCGACCCGGGGCCCGTCGCCGACCACGGTGCGGCCAACGCCAGCACCCCGCCTGGTACGCCGGGTTTTGGCCACGAGGGTCATCGTCCCACGCCGCAGCGCGACCGGCCCGCCGAGCAAGCGTCGCCTTACGGTTCTAGGTGGTGGCCGTCGACATCCGCGCCATCTCGACGCGGTTACGCCCGAGGGTCTTCGCCACGTACAGCGCCTGGTCCGCCGCGTCGATCAGCGCGGCCGGGCCGTCCGAGCTGAGGGACTCCGCGACGCCGGCACTGATCGTGGAGATCACCACTTCACCGCCGATGAGCAGCGGCGACCTTTCGCACATCTCCCGCAGCGCTTCGGCGCGTTTCCGCGCACGCTCCGCCGTGCAGCCGGGTAGGACCAGGAGGAACTCCTCCCCGCCGTAGCGGGCGGCCGTCTCCCCCTCCTCGATCAAGGCGACGATGCGCTGCGCGGTCGCGGTGATGACCTCGTCGCCCACCGCGTGGCCGTACCGGTCGTTGACCCGCTTGAAGTGGTCGATGTCGAGCATTACGACGCTGAGCGGCTGAAAACCGGTACGGGCGCGGGCCACTTCCCGCTCCAGCACGTCGATCAGGTACCGGCGGTTGTGCAGTCCCGTGAGTGAGTCGCGGGTGACCAACTCGGCCAAGTCGGCGCGCAACTGCTCCACGGCCAGCAGCTGCTGGCGGAGCTCTTCGTTCGTGACGCGCAGTTCGTGCCGTTGGCGATTTCGCTCGGTGACGTCGTGCGCCACCAGCACCCAGCCGATCACGTTGTTGCTGTTGTCGTACAACGGGCTGTGCCGGATATTGAGGTCGACCCGCGCCCCGTCAGCGGCGGTCATCACGTACTCCGACTCGGAGTCCGCGGCCAGCGCCCAATCCATACCCAGGACATCCCGCGCGGACAACCCGACGATCGTGCCGGACGTTGTCGGCTGGAGGCGCCGGATCAGGCGCTTGGCGGCGGGGTTCACGTCGAGTACGCGCCACGACCGGTCGATCACGATCACCGCGTCGCTGATGGTCTCCAGGATCTGGCGTCCGGCGACCGGGACCAGATCGGGAAGCGCCTGGCGGAACAGGGCCCAGCAGCACACGGCGGCCGTGATGGTGAAGAAGATGGGGGTCAGACCGACCGTCTTCCCCTCCTTCATGAACAGCACCGTGACGACGTTGCCGACCAGCGGCGGCAGGAAGGCGACCAGCGGCCAGGCGAAATGACGTCGATAGGCCCGAGGCGCCCGCACCAACGAGCGGACCATCACGATGATGACCAAGGCGAGGAGCGTGTAGGAGTAGGCGGTGTGCGCGTAGAAGGCCCATCCTGGCCGCGGTGCCAGCACCGGCGGCGACCCGATGAGCTGAGCGCTCGCGTAGAACCAGTGATGCCAGGGGTTGGTGAGCGCGATGACCACTGACAGCACGGGCTCGATGACCAGCAGGAGCGCGGTCCGGCGCGACAGCGTCCACGCCCGGTCGGCCATTGCGTTGGTGTAGCAGAACATCGCGGCGACCATGGCGCCGACTCCTGGATAGATCGCCGTCTCGAGAGCGAGCTTCGACTCCAGGGTGGGGGCGAGCACCGAGCCCATCTTCACGGCCGACCACCAGGTCACACCCATCAGGGCGAGCGTCATCGCCCCGGCCGCGGGGGTCGTCCGGCGTCGTGGCCACATGATGGCGGTGGCGACCATCGATCCGATCGCGGATACGGCGAAGAGAAGCGCGAACGTCAGCACTACACGTTCCCCCTCCTCGACACCGTTATACCCGCATCGGCAGCGGTCACTGCCAATTGAGTGAATGGGGGTCGCTGGGATCCAACCAACCGTTAAGCGCCTTCGCTGTCAACGGTGTCACTATCTCGACCTAACGGCCCTGAGCCGCCGCTCTCTGACTGGCGCCCGTGGCCACGGCGGGATCCATGAGCTGCGTGGCGACCGATCGGCACACGGTGCCCCCGTGCTCGAAGCCCAGCGATCCGGGGTAGCGCAGCATGACGGCGAGCGCCCAGCCGTCGCCGATCGCGAGGCAGTTGACGTGCCAGAGCCCGTCGTCGTCGCGGAGAAGCCAGCCGTTCTTGATGGCGGTGGTCGCGGCGGCAGCGGCGGGCAGCGCCTTGATGATGCCGAAGCGTCCGTCGCCGCGCACGCGGCGCATCTCGGTCAGCACCCACCTGGTCCACTGAGGTCCGGCGGCCCGCCCATCGGCCAGGCACCCGCCCATGCGCACCGCGTCCGGGGCCGACGTCCTGGTCTCGCTCCACAGGCCCGGTACCGCGCTGGTCTGGGTCAGGCGGCACACGCGGATCAGACGCTGGATCGACGCGGTACCGCCGTTCAGCCGGTAGATCCGCTCGGCGGCGTCGTTGTCGCTGTCACGGATCATGATGCTGAGATCGTTCATCCGGGCGGCGGTCGGCTTCTCGTCGCGCTGCGCCGCCAGCCGCAGATAGTCCGCCGCGAGCCACGCCTTCACCATCGACGCGGTGTCGCTGATGGCGGTGGAGTTGTCCGAGCCAGTGATCTTCCCGGTCCGGGTGTTGAGCAGCGCCCATGAGTGGAAGCCGGGCGAGGAGAAGGAGACCGGACGCGGCCGCAACAGTGGCTGCTGCGCCGCGGCTGCGGCCGTGTCGGAAGCGAGGCGGGAACGCGCCGTCGAGGCCGAGATCGACCCGTACGGGGCCACCACGCCGAACGCCAGCAGCACCACAGCCACCCCGGCGCAGCCCATGACCACCGACACTCGCACCGTCGCCGCCTTCCCCTCGCCGCCTGCGGCCGGGTCAAGCGGGGGCAGTGTTACCGCGACATCGCCCGGCCAGCTGCGGACGTCGTATCCGGTGGTACGTACGGCGTCGCCGCACGGTTCGAACCGGAGTCCGCCCGCAGCCGTCCGGGTGGGAAAAGCTAGATCAGGCCCTGGGCGAGCATCGCATCGGCGACCCGCCGGAACCCGTCGATGTTCGCTCCCGCGACGTAGTTGCCCGGCATGCCGTACTCCTCGGCGGTGGCGTAGCACCGGGCGTGGATGTCCTGCATGATCGTCCGGAGCTTCTGCTCGGAGTGCTCGAACGTCCACGAGTCGCGGCTCGCGTTCTGCTGCATCTCCAGCGCGCTGGTCGCCACGCCACCCGCGTTGGCGGCCTTACCCGGCGCGAAGCGCACGCCCGCCTGCTCGAAGACCCGCACACCCTCCGGGGTGGTGGGCATGTTGGCGCCCTCCACGACGACGGCGCAGCCACCCGCCACGAGCGCGGCGGCGCTCTCCGCACTGATCTCGTTCTGCGTGGCGGACGGGATCGCCACCTCGCAGGGCACCTCCCACACGTTGCCGCCGGCCACGAACGTCGCGTGCGGCCGCGCCTGGACGTACTCGCTGATCCGGCCGCGCCGCACCTCCTTCAGGTCCTTGAGCACCTCCAGGTCGATGCCCTTCTCGTCCAGCACGTAGCCCGACGAGTCCGAGCACGCCACCACGGTGCCGCCCAGCTGGTGGACCTTCTCGATGGCGTAGATGGCCACGTTGCCCGAGCCGGAGACCACCACCCGCTTGCCGTCCATGCTCTCCCCGGCGGTGCGCAACATCTCCTCGGCGAAGAAGACCGCGCCGTACCCGGTGGCCTCGGTGCGTACCTGCGCGCCGCCGTACGCCAGCCCCTTGCCGGTCAGCACGCCGGATTCGTACCGGTTCGTGATGCGCTTGTACTGGCCGAACAGGAAGCCGATCTCCCGCCCGCCCACGCCGATGTCGCCCGCCGGCACGTCGGTGTGCTCGCCGATGTGCCGGTACAACTCGGTCATGAAGCTCTGGCAGAAGCGCATGACCTCCCGATCGGAGCGCCCCTTCGGGTCAAAGTCCGAGCCGCCCTTGCCGCCACCGATCGGCATGCCGGTGAGCGCGTTCTTGAAGATCTGCTCGAACCCGAGGAACTTGATGATGCCGAGGTACACCGAGGGGTGGAACCGCAGACCACCCTTGTACGGACCGAGGGCGCTGTTGAACTCGACGCGGAAGCCCCGGTTGACGTGCACCTCGCCGCGGTCGTCCGCCCACGGCACCCGGAAGATGATCTGGCGCTCCGGCTCACAGATCCGCTCGATGATCTTCGCATCGGCGTACTCAGGGTGACGGGCCAGCGCGGGAGCCACACTGTCGAGCACCTCGCGCACGGCCTGGTGGAACTCCTTCTCACCGGGATTGCGCTGCACGACGCCAGCGAAGACCGACTCCAGCTTCTCACGAATTGCCACACGGTCCTCCAGAGGTGCACAACGTGTCCGCGGCAGAGCACGGCAAGCCGGTATTGATTCCGGCCTCGACGGTACCGGTGGATCATCGTATACGACGAGTTACCGTCACGCGCCCGTAACACTCGCCACTCTGCCATCGACGAGTACGGACGGTGATCAAACGCGGTTCGAGCGGGCCGGTTTTTCTTCACCGTCGGTAACGCTCGATCCCCACTCCGGGAATTGTCCACCTCGCCCACTGGCCGACGCGGCACCGACGTTCTTCCTGACCCGCAACGCAATAGCAACCGCGGTCGCGCAGCAAAATCCTCAAGATCTTGCACACGATGCCAATTTTCACGTCGGTGCAGGAATCTAACGTCCTGTGCCCTGAGCCACCTGACGCACGTCAGGACTCAGCGTCAACATCGCCTGCCCGGCGAGGGTGGCTGGGCTACGACAGAGAGAGGCACCAATGCGTAAGTCATTCAAGGTCGCTGGTGGCCTTGCCGTCGCCGGCATCATCGCCGCGTCCGGCTCGGCCTTCACCGCTACCGGTCTCGCCACGAGCGGTACCGCCGCTGCGCCGCAGTTCGTCGGCGGTTCCATCTCGCAGACCGTCGACGGCGCGGACCTCAGCGAAATCGCCTACGGCTTCACCGACGACACCAAGACCGCGGTCGACTCGATCACGCTGACCTTCGCGGCCGTCCCGGACGGCAAGACCGTGACCGCGGAAGCCACTGGTGGCAACAACGGCACGTTCACCTGCACCAACACGGCGACGCTGGTTTCGACGTGCACGTACGCCGCAGGTGCCGACACCAAAACGGCTACCACGGGCATCACCAGCCTCAAAGTCACCGTCGCCTGACCGTGAGTTGGAACGGCCCGCCTGAAGCGGTGGGCCGTTCCAACGGCGGACTCTGAAGCCCGGGGCCAGCATGCGCAGATTCTTCCGGTACCTCGCCGTCGCCGCCTTCGTCGGCGTCGTGGCGATCGTCGCCGGTGCATTCGCCACCGAACGGGTCGCCATCGTGGTGACCCACGGCGTCAGCATGCAGCCCACCTACCACCAGGGCGACATGGTGATCGTCACCAAGGCGTCCTCATACCATCTCGGCGACATCGTCGCCTACCACAGCCCCACCGTCCGTGACCTTGTCGTGCTGCACCGCATCATCGGTGGCGACGCGAACGGCTACGTGTTCAAAGGTGACCACAACCAGTCGATCGACCCGGTCGAGCCGACCAGCCGCGATCTGATCGGCCGCGCGAGAGTGCACATCCCGGAGGGAGGCCGCTGGCTCCAGCGACTGACCACCCCACCGGCCCTGGCACTGATCGCATTCGTCCTGGTGATGGGCGGCGGAACCGCGGTCCGGACCCGTCGTATCGTCCTGCAGCGAAGAGGGAGGAGGAACAGAACCGCCATGTCACGCAGCACCAAACGGCCCGGCCGGATGAGCCTGCCGCGACCCTCCGCGCGTACCCTCCTGCAGGTCGGCGCGATCGTCATCGCCGTCGCGGCAGTGCTCGACGTGGCACTCGCCGCCCTGGCCTGGGCCGGACCAGCGCAACGTCTCATCCCTGCGCCGCAGCGCACCGCCCCGTCCGTAACCTTCGCCTACTCCGCCGAAGTTCCGCGCACCCCCGCGTACGACGGCACCGTCGTCACGTCGCCGGAGCCAGTGTTCCGCAAACTGGCCGGCCGCGTCGACGTGCACATCTCCTACCGGGGTGAACCCGGCAGCATGGTCGTCGACGCCGCGATCTCTGCCGGGAACGGCTGGCACACGACCCTGCCGCTCGTCGACACCACCGTCTTCACACAGACGAGCTACGACGCTGTCATCCCGCTCGACCTGGATGCGATCGACGCCCGCGCATCGGCTGCGGCAGCCGCCATCGGGCTGCCGCCCGGCCAGGCGACCATCGCGATCCAGCCGCGGGTCACGACCGCCGACGGCGCGACCTTCGCGCCGTCCCTGAAGCTCATCCTCACGCCGCTCCAGCTATCCCTCGCCAGTCCTTCGGACAAGCTCATCGTCAAGGGCACCGCTAAACCGGGACAACCGGTCCTCGTACCGCGCACCCTGGGGCTGTCGGGCCACACGATCATGACGGCGGCCACCGCCCGCACCCTGTCCGTCGTTCTCGCACTCGGCATCCTGCTGGCAGCGCTGGTCTTCGTCCTCGTCCTTCGCCGGTCCGAACCGGGCGGCGAGACCGCCAAGATCCGGCAGCGCTACGGATCCCTGCTGGTCCGGGTGAACCCGATGCCCACTCCCGCCGGGCGGCCGGTCGTCAACGTGCCCGAGTTCAAGACCCTGGTCCGACTGGCCGAACGGTACGAGCTGATGATCATGTACTGGTCGCGCAACAACATCGAGACCTACGTCGTCCAGGACGAAGGCACCACCTACGTCTACCGCAGCGACGGCAGCGATTCGCGAACGCCGCTGGACCTGGACGCCCTTGCCACGCTGTAGCCACGCGCGGCGCTCACTCGCCCGGGTAGGTGCCGAAGCTCCAGTACACCCCTTCGGGGTCACGGACCGTGAAGCCGCGGGACCCGTAGCCCGTATCGGTCAGTCCTTCCACGACGGTCGCGCCGAACGGGCGCAGCACCGCAGCCGGCTGTCCGATCACGGCGTCCACGGTACCGACCGACCCCGTCATGCCGAGATCGTACGACGTCAGCGCTCAGGCTCGGCCTCGTTCAGAGCGCCGAGAAAGGCGTCCCACGCCCGCTGCATGGACTGCTTGTCGGGCACTCCGGCGGCAGGCCAACCAGCGCGCTCGATCGTCTTCAGGTGCGTAAGAAATCGGTACATGAAGAAGCCCATGCTGAGGGCGAGCGAGAGTGACCCGTCCTCCTCCGGCGAGTAACGCCGCCGGAACTCCGCGACCGCGTCCGTGATGGCCTGGGTGGGCGTGGACGTCGCCGACGCCGCCCGCCGCTCGTCGGCCTCGACCGAGGTGTACCGGTTGAACTTGGCGATCGCGTGCTCGAGCGAATCGAACTTCAAGTGCTTGATCGCGACGTCGACGTCAGGGGGCAGGTCGACGACGGCCGCCCGGAAGCGAGGTAGCGCGTGGATCTCCGCCGGCCACGTGACGTGGGACTTGCGGAAGAAGCGCGGGTGACGCTCCCGGTCGAGCCCCCAGCCCGTGCTGCGGATCAACCGCGGTCCGAGGTAGGTCGGGAACGGCAGGCGGAACGCCGAGATGTCCGGACCCGCCACCGCCGCCAGCGCCCGCAGGTGCGCCACGCCGCCGTCGGACAACCGCTCGTCCGCGTCGATGAGAAGCACCCACTCCTCGGCAGCGGCGTCGATGGCGGGCTGCCGGCCGGGCTCGCAGTAGCCGGCGTTGGGCAGCCGTAGGACGCGAGCGCCAGCCGCCATCGCGATGGCCACGGTGTCGTCCGTCGACTCCATGTCGGCGACCACGATGTCGTCGACACCCACGCAGGACGCCAGGCAGTGCGCCAGGTGCGCCGCCTCGTTCCGTACGTTGAGGACAGCCGAGATGCCCGGCACCCCCGGTGGCTCACTGACCCGCGTACCGGAGCACCGGCCAGACGATTGCCCGGTTGTCAGTCATGGCCCCAAGGCTGCCAGTCCGCCGTCGCGATGGCGAGTGGTAAGACCTCAGCGGGGCGAGCGGGCCAACCGCAGCGTGAAGTCGCTGCCCTGGGGGCTCCGCGGTTCGTGCCAGACCCGGCCGGAGTTGGCCTCAGCGAGGCTGCGGACGATGTACAGCCCGAGCCCGGTCCCGTTGGCGCGGGCGGAGCTGTCGGTGCCGCGGGTGAACGGTTCGAAAAGGTCGTCGCGTAGCTCTTCGGGCACGCCGGGGCCGTTGTCGCGAACCCGGATGTCGACGTCGACGCCGTCGCCGCTGACGTGGACGGCGGTGGCCCCGCCGCCGTACTTGGCCGCGTTGGTCAGGAAGTTGATCAGAATATGCTGCAGGTGGCTGGGGCTGACCAGGGCCGCCAGCTTGTCGGCGCCGGTGACGGGAATGTCGATCTCGACGGTGGCGAGGGCCTGGGCGATGGCGTCGGTCAGCGGCGTGCCGATCTCGTGGCTGATCATCCCCATCAAGTCGAGCTTGAGCTGGTTGGCAGCCTCCAACTCCACGTTGGACCGTTCAAGCTGAGCGTTCCTTTGCGCCAGCTCGGCCGCGGCCGCGTCGCGGTCGCGTTCGGCCTGGAGACGGCTGGTGATGTCCTTGAGCTGGGCGACGACGGGCTGCGGCCGCCCCTCGGCGTCCCGAATCAGGCTGATGTACGAGTTCACCTCGACCACACCGCCGTCCGGCCGCACCATGCGCTTGTCCCGCTGGTAGCTGCTGTACTCACCGGCGAAGAGGTTGGCGAGGTGGGCCAGGTCGTCGGCCCGGACATCCGGGTGGACCCGGTCGCGGTAGTTCGTACCGAGCAGCTCTTCGCGGCTTCGCCCGACCATCGCGCAGTAGGCGTCGTTGACCTCGGTGATGGTCCCGTCCAGCCGCCCCACCGCCTG
The DNA here is from genome assembly GCF_011947225.1 of Planosporangium flavigriseum. GTDB lineage: Bacteria > Actinomycetota > Actinomycetes > Mycobacteriales > Micromonosporaceae > Planosporangium > Planosporangium flavigriseum. The sequence continues at coordinate 17,207 of NZ_JAATVW010000038.1, forward strand.
CGCGATCGGCGCCAGCTCGAACTGGGTACGGAACCGCTCCTCGCGGTCGGCCAGCGCGCGTTCGGCGGCCACCCGGGCGGAGACATCGGTGTTGGTTTCGAGGATGGCGGTCGGCGTACCGTCAGGGTCCCGACGCAGCGCCTGGCGACTGGACACGGTGATAGAGGTGCCGTCGGAGCGCAGGTGGATCAGCTCGCCGTCCCAACGGCCCGCCGTGAGCAGGATCCGATCGATCTCGGCCATCTCGCCGCCGTCCGCGCGCCGGGTGTGCAGCAGGCGACCTAGCTAGCTCGCAACCAGTGGACTAACCTCTTAGCTAAGGAGGTTCCACATGTCGAGCGACGCCACGGCACAGTTCAACATTCACGACGCCAAGACCAACCTGTCTCGCATCATCGACCGGGTGGAACACGGCGAAGAGATCATCATCAGCCGGGCGGGCACCCCGGTCGCGAAGGTAATTCCACTGACCCGGAAGGTGCACCGCAGTGGACGCGGATCCCTACGCGGCAAGCTCGTCGTCGCTGAGGACTGGGACTCGCCCGAGGTGAACGAGTCCGTCGCACGCGATTTCGGCTTGGCGCAGTGAGACTCCTTCTGGATACCCACGTCGTCATCTGGTGGCTGGCGGACGACCCGACACTGTCGGACGAGATCAAGCAGCTGATCGACAGCGAACCGGATGTCTACGTCAGCCCTGCCACGATCTGGGAGATCGCGATCAAGCAGGCGCTCGGCAAGCTCAAGGAGCCGGCCGACCTAGCGGAGCGAGTCCGCGACTGTGGGTTCGCCGATCTGCCGATCAGATCAGTGCACGCCATAGCCGCCGGCCGACTCCCGATGATCCATCGCGATCCCTTCGACCGGATGCTGGTGGCCCAGGCGCAGTACGAGGACCTCACTCTCGTGACCAGAGACCCTGATCTCCAGAAGTACGAAGTTTCCATCCTGGGCGCCTGACCAGCCTCGCCCGCCCGGCCAAGCCCAGTGGGGTGGGCCGGAGCACCGCCGGGAAGGTTCAGGTGCGGTACACGTCGCGTCGGTGATCAACGTCCACGACCGTAACGGTTCGGGTCTTGTCGTCGATTCGGTACATGATCCGATAGGTACCCCGGCGCGCGTTGAATCGGTCATCCAGCGGAGGCATCAGCCGCGCACCATCGACCTGGTCTGCCTTGCGGTCGCCCGGGTCGTCGAAGAATGCGACATCGACCTCGATCGAGGCGGTCGCGGCCGGCGGAAGTCGATCCTCCGGGATCGCCCCAAGAACCGACTGGCTTCCG
>NZ_JAATVW010000039.1 GCF_011947225.1 Planosporangium flavigriseum
TGCGATGTTGGAGTTAATGCGAAGACCCATGGTTTTCCTCCTTGAGTTGAGTCTTTTGCCGGTCCATCCTTGGCCCGGTCAGTAAAAAGTCCATGCAACTTTTCACACCGTGCAATCGTCGGGACTGCCCGTAGGGTAAGTGATTGTGACCTAGGACACATCACCTTCCAGGCGTGGGATGTCTAGGCCGGGTTGGATCGGACGGTGGGGTCTGCCTCGCCGCCGGCGTCCAGCAGCGCGATCGAGCCCAGCAGCAGCGCTCCCGCGGTCTGGGTGGCTGCGTTGGCCCGGCCCGGTGGCCCTGCCCAGTTCACGCCGAAGCCGTGGCGCAGGCCGCGGCCGGCGTGCCATAGCCGGTCTGCGTTGGTGTCCAGGAATGCCCGGTAGCCGGGCCGGCCGTCGCGGTCGGCGTGGTACAGGCGGGCGAGGCCCTGAGCGAATATCCCCTTGAAGACATACCCGTCCGCACCGACCGCCCGCGGTTCGCACAGGACCGAATCGGCGTCGACGCTCGTGGTGATCGCGGCGTCGGCGATCTGCTGGGCGCGCGCCAGGTACCCGCGGTCGCCGGTGATCCGCCACAGTTCCACCAGGCCACTGAGGATGACGCCCTGGTTGTACGTCCAGGTGGGGCCGCCGTTGTTGGCGCAGTTGGTGTCCAGGCCGTCGTTGACTTGATGGTCGGCGTTGATCATGCCGCTCGCGCTGAGCCACTCCCACTCGCGCAAGGCCCAGTCCAGGTAGCTGCCCGGGCCGGTCCCGCGCGGGGCCCGGCGGTGCAACCGTGCGGCGGCGAGCAGGAACAGTTCATTCGTGATGGCGTTCTTGTAGCCGCGGTCGGCGTTCCACCACAGACCTCCGCCGCACACGTCGTCCCAGCCCTGGGTCAGCTTGGCGAAGAGCGCCTCAGCCTCGTCGAGGTACTTTGGGTCCCCGGTCACGTCGTAGGCGCGTACCCACGTGTTGAGGTACCAGCCGTCGTCGTCATAGAAGTGCGACCGCCGGCCGCGGTAGCGGGCGAACGATCGCTCGATGACGTCGCGGTAGCCGGTGTCGCCAGTACGCTCGTACGCGTTGATCACCGCCTCGATGGCGAGCGCCGGCTGCCAGGCCTCTCCCGTCGGGGTCCGCCACCGACCGTCGCGCCGGCGGAAGAAGCGCAGCAGTCGAGCCATCGCCAACCGGTCCCGCTCGTGGCTGCCGGCCGCCCGGTGGCGGAGGAGGTACCGACTGATCCGCACAACTCTCAGTCTGACATCGGCAGCCGGCGCACCCGGTCGGCGATGTCGCAGGTCAGCTCGGGTCTTGAAGCGCCCACAATCTCTGCTCGGACCCGACGTAGACGGTCCCGGTCGGGGTGACGACCGGTAGGTGTGTGAGTAGCCCCGGGGCGTACCAGGTCCACCGCTCCGACCCGTCCGGTCCGAGGCAACGGACGAAGGTCTCAGCGGACAGGTCGTACCACTTGTGGTAGTCCCGCCACCGCTTGGGCTCCGGGCTTGAGGCGACGATGAGGTTTCCGTTCGGTGTGGGACACAAGGACACCGCCCGTGCCACCAATCCGTGTCGCCAAGCTTCGGCTCCACCCGGCTCGATGGCCACGACCGGATGCTCCGCCTGCACCTGGCTCACCTGGACCCGGCTGCCGAGGCCGACAACCCGGAACTCGGTGGGTGCCCACGGCAGGACGGCGTGTGGGCCCATGACCGGACTGGGGACCGCTATCGGGGTGATCGTGGCAGCCGCGCCGTCGAGCAGGTAAAGGCCTCGGCCGGAGTACCACTCCAACTCGATGATGACCCGGTTGGCGTCGAGGCGGGCTGGGATATCCGAAAGCCGGAAGGTCTCATCGGGCGAGCGGCGGTCGTCGTCCGCCGCGTGCGGGGCTCGGACGCCGGTAGGGTCGGCCACCCACAGCGCCTCGCCGTCGCGGTCGTACGCCCACAGGGCGCCGCGGCGGGGAATGACGACCGCGTCACCCACTCCGAACGGCGCGTGCACGATAAGCGCCGAAGGGTCCAGGGGGACCTGCCATCGGTGCTGTCCCGTGCGGCTGATGCAGCGCACCGCCGCCGTGCGGTCAGCAGCCACCTGCGAGTAGAGCAACTCTCCCCAGGGCGCGATGGCCAGGGTGGAGCTCATCGGAGCAGCCATCGAGCTGATTACCGCACCTGTTCGGGGGTCGCGAACGACGACCGACCCACCTTCAATACGCACGAGGACACCATCGGCCGCTAACAGCAATTTGCCACGAGCGTCACCGGCCGGAGCTGGGCTCCAGACCGGGCGCCCATCGGACGCGTACGCGGAGACCGATCCGGGAGTGGTTACGGCACAGCCTCCGGTTGGCTCCACGACTACTGAACCGCCACCAGGAGTTGGCAGCGGTGCCGACCAGAGCGGCGTCACGGGTGGACCCGACGTCATCGACGATCGAGGTTGCATGCCGGCCCAGCTCACGGCTCCCACCTTAGTGCCCGCCTCAGCAGCGCGATCTCGTCTTCGAGCTGCAGCTGCAGCCGTTGAACGACCTGCGGCTCTACGTTTGGCTCAGTGAGGGCGGTGAGCGTCTCCAGGATGTCGCGGACGGCGAACTTCACCGTGAAGGCCGTGTCGGCCGCATCCGGTATTCGCGGACCATCGGATTGTCTGTACACCTCGAGGAACGTCGTCTGGAGGTCGGTGATCTCGGTCCACTCGAACCCGGCTTCGCGGGAGAAGTGGGCCAGCCGTTCCACCATGTTGGAGATATCCCTGGCCGGCGATCCGATCGGCCGTCCCGCGTCGTCGAACGAGAAGTGGCAGTTCGGGGTGTCGATAAACGTAACTCCGTGGGTGGGATCCCAGAAGACGTTGCCGGGGTGGGCATCGCCGTGCATCACGGTCGAACCGCCGGGTTCAGCCATCACGGCCTGGACCGCCGCGTCGACGCGGCGGCTCAGGCCGTCGACGTCCAGTTCCATCTCCTCGAGGATCGCTCGGTGCGCCGCCAGCGCCGCGTTTTGCTGCTGCGCCAAGCCGTGGTTGAACCGCAGGAAGCCGGCGTCGACCGGTCCGCCCGATCCCGCCGGTCGGCTGTGTAGTTCGGCGAAGGCCACGGCGGTGTCCGCCACCGCCTGCTTCAACTCCGCCAGCGCCTTCGGGCGGTCCGGCGATCCCGGCTTCGGAACATCGGTGAGGAGGTCGAAGAGGCTGCGGCCGGGCGCCACCGACATCACCAGCGCGCCAGCCACACCGCCTGGCGTCTCCAGCACGGCGGCACCCCTCGCCCGGGGCACCGCGAAATGCCGGAACTCGTCGGCGCCCAGCCGGTCGAGAGCTGACAGTTCCCGGACCATCTGCTCGACCGCCGGGAAGATCTTCGACACCGCTACCAACTGGCCGGATTCGTCCGTCACCAAGTACACCGGCGCACCGGACTGGCCCTTACCCGGTCCTCCGTCAACGGGCAGGACCCGCGCGCCCGCGATCCCGAGGGCGTCGGCGGTAAAGCGGCTGAGAGCGCCAACGGTGCCGCCAGGTCCGTCGACATCGAGTTTGGGCACGCTCTCGATGAACCGGGCCAGCGCTGCTTCGTCGACCAATCCGTTGGGCGTACGGCACTCGACCGCGAGAGCCGTAGCCACTTCCGGATCGGCGCCAGTGGGCTCACTCGCCTCCCAGGATCGCAGCGGTTGCCGCATGTCGTCGGGAGTCACGTGCAGCGGCCGACCGTCCGGGTCGAGGACGATGACGTCGACGCGGTTGACACCGCCGTGGGTGCCCTCTGTACCGAACAGCGGCCCGTGATAGACGAACCCGTTCTGCGGATCCACGAATTTGATCCGGCCGTCCTGGTTGACGGCGGCCCAGGCGTGGGCCCCGCCGAGCCCCCAGGTGTTGACGATCATGGCGAACGATCCGGGGCCGGCGACCTCCAGGGTCCGGCTGATCTCCGCCATCCGTTCGGTGTAGATCGCCTGCGGGGTGTCGTACGTCGCCGTCGTCTCGGTGTACACGGTCGTGAATTGCGATCTGAGCGTGCGCTGGGCCCGCAGGAGCCCGCCGCGTTCACCACCGACCGGCTGGTCGGGATCGGCGTGGGCGTACGCGTCGAAGGTGCGGGGAGCGGCCACCCGGGGGCGGCCGTGCGCCCAGGTGTCGAAGAATGACAGTACGGCGTCGACGCAGTTGAGGCCCCGGGTCGGATCCGCCTCGAAGCCTCCGTCGTTGGCAAGCTGGAACCAGGGCTGCTCCACGTCGGCCCAGCGGACGACGTTGCCGTGCGCGTCGCGGGGCATCGCCTGCTCCAGGGCCCACTGGTCGTAGGCGAGCGGTTCGCGATGGCCGCCGCGTTGTCCGTACGATCTGGTGGCCTCGACCGGCGGACCGTCCGTGCCCGCCAGCGCCGACCGGTTGCCCGTGGTCACGCCGCCCTGGACGGTAGGCAGCACCTCGCGGTTGAGGTAGGCGTGGGCCTCGTCGCTGACCGTGACGATGTCGGGTCGCTCGTCGTCGGGCTGTGTCCGGCGCCGTTCGGCCGCGTACTCGTGCCAGTTGCCCCTGGTGCGCCCCCTGTTCCAGGTCGCTGCGGCTTCGTCGCCGATCTGGCGGGACAGGGCGGGATCAAGCGCCGGCGGGAACGGCCGCTGTTCCAACGGTGGCGGCAAGGTGGGCGTGGTCGGCGAAGACGCGGACCACGCACCCGGCGTTTGCGTCGCCGTGGTGGGCAACGCCGACGGTCCGGCCGCGACGTTGACAGGTGCGCCGAAGGCGGCGGTCGTGTTGCTGGCCGGGGTCACGCTGCCGGACGCCGCTGGCTGCTGCCCCGAGGATGGCAAAGCGTCGCCGGACCCGGACCCGGGCGCCGGGTGACTCGTGAGAGTGACCTGCGGTTCAACGTGGCCACCGGCCGGTACGACCGTCGCGGTCGCCGGCTGCTGATCGAGGGCTGCCTGTACGTGGGGTGTGTGGGGGCCGTCGGGGGAGAGCGCCGCCAACGCTGACAACGAGGTATTCGGCCCGGTTGCTCCACTGCTCGGCTGCGTCCAGGGCGCAGACCCGGTCGGCTCCGGCACGACCGCGGTGTTCATGGCTGCGGTGTTCATGGCTGCGGTGTGCTGGGCCGCCGGCTGTGGGGGCGTTGCCGCCGGGTCACCTGCGGAGCCGGCCGCGTGACCCGTTCCTACCGGTGCTGATGGGGGAGAGGACACAACAGGAGCGCCGAAGTCGCCGGTCAGTGTGGCCATCTGGGCGTCGAGTTTGTGGTCGAGACCGTGGTGCGCGTGCTGGATGCCGCCGCTGGCCATTCCCGAGGTGGCAGACCGGGCCAGGTTGCTGGCGTCCGGCAGGCCTTGGCCGGTGACGATCGAGGCGCCGGTCTCGGCGAGCACCTCGCCGGCCGCGCCACGGACGATGTGCTCGCCGAAGCGGCCCAGCGCCGACTCGGCACTCGGCCCCAGCCCGGCCAGGCCACCCGCAGCACCGCCCGCCGCCCCAGCGGCGAATGACGTGAGTAGCGACCGGGAGTCGTAGCCGTCCCGGCGGCCCTCGCCGATCTGGTAGCTCTGGGTGCCGTAGTCGACCGCGAACTCTTCGAGGCCCTCTTCCAGGGCGTGGCGCCCGGTGCGCGCCGCCAACGCCACCCCGCGCTTGCTCGCCACCTTGGCAGCCCGTTCGGCCGCCTCCTCGGCGCCTCCGTGGAGGGTCTTGCGCAGCAGCTTCATCATCAGCCGCTTGAAGATCTGCTGGATCGCCATCCGGGTGGCGAACATGGCCGGGCCTGCCGCCGCCGATGCCGCTCCGAACGTGCAGGCGGCGGCGACCCCGAGCGCGGCCAGCTCGATCAGCAACAGGCCGAGCTCGACGTACGTCTCGATTTTGGCGGCCTGGATGTCGCAGCCGCACGACTCGATCAGCTCGCCGAGGCCGTGCGCGAGGCTCGACAGGGCCGCGAGCGCGGCCTCGTCGTTGCCACCGACCTCGTCCCACGCTTCGTTGAACGCGGCGGCGACGGCGGTGTCCAGGCCGCCCCAGCCGGCAACCACCTCAGCGGCGGCGGAACTCGCCGACCGGTACGGCTCGACCAGGTGCTGCGCGGCTTCAAACCACAGGTCCGCGGTGTCCCAGACCAGCTTCTCGTTACCCTCGGGCCAGTCGACCCCGACGACCCACTCCAAGGCCTCACGTATCCAGCCCGGCGGGTCGAGGAACTCGAGCGGGTGCGGAATAGGAGACGGCAGCTGCATTGCGGGGGCGTCAGATCTCGGTCATCCGGCGGCTGCTCGCGGCGTCCGTCTCGACGGCGTTGTGTACCGAGACGATCGCGCGCGAGCCCAGGCTCTCCACCTGGGACGCGAGGCTCGCCCACGCCGCGAGCAGGCGTGGCGCGTACGTGTCGTAGTTGCTCTGGAAGGCTGCGCCGAGGCTGTCGCTGCCCCACGGCCGTGCGGCGCCGGCCGCTTCCAGCTCTGCGCCGATACCCTGCCGCAGCCGCGCCAGTTCGGTGCCGGCGTGCGCGAGGTTTGCGCCGGCCCGCTCGGCGCGCGGTGCGTCCAGCCGTACTTCTGTGCCGGGCAGCGCAGCTTTACCGGGCATCGCGGCCCCCACGCGCGCCGTCGGAGTCATCGTCGATGGCCAGCTCTCCGTCATGGCGCTTGAGGACCGCGCCGAAGTCGTTGTTACGGATGATGCTCATCGCCGCGCTGTCACCCGGCAGGTAGTCGGCGAGCAGCGCCGACGTCTCGCTGGCGGCCTTGGCGGTCGCGCGCTGCACGGTCTCGGTGATCCGCGAGGCCAGCACCACCGCGTCCGGTTCCCGATAGATCCGCGGGTCCAGTTCGAGTCTGACCAGATGCCCGCGCGGGCCGACCACGGCCGTCACCGTGCCGTCGTCGGACGACGCCGACACCTGCAGCCGGGCCAGTCGCTGCTGCAGCTCGCCCAGGCCGACCCGTAGATGCGCGTACTCTTCGTGGACCTGCGCGAACCTCTCCTGAAGCGCCCGATTCGCATCCCGGTCCGACGCCCGCACCATCGCCCGCCTCCCCATCGCATCGACAGGAAGCAACATAGCGGGTCACGCAAGGTAGACGGGGCCCGATATGTTGGGCCGGTTCCCGACCGGACCGAAGGGGGGCGCGTGCTAACGCGGGAGATCGCCGAACGGGTGGCGGCCGGCTGGGCCGCGCGCGCCAGCGAAAGCCTCGGGTACGAGGTGACGCCGATGCTGCACGAGTTCGACGAGGGATTCGTCCTCTGGCTCAAGGAGCTTCCGTCGACGATGCCCGACCCCGGCTCCGGCGGACGTACCGTCCTCGACCGGCGTACCGGTGCGTTCACCATGTATCCGGTGCTGCCGATCGAGCAGGTGGCGGAGATGCACCGGCAGCGGGTGCACCGGAAACCAGCCGCACCGTCGACGGTGGACCGGATGGCGCAGATCCGGCGGCGGACTGCCGGCCGGCTTCCCGCGCCTACGGTCGCCGCCCACCTGACGCCGTTGCGGGACCGCAGGTTGCGGCGCGCGTTCGGGGCCAAGGGTGACCAGGAGCTGAACCACCACCGCCTGGTACGGGAGTGGTTGGCGGCTCAACCCGCCAACCAGCTAACCCGAGGCGTTGAACGACACGCCGAACTGATCATGCTCTCTGACGCGCTCCACGAGCACGACGCTGTGGCGGTCGCGAGCGGCCGGCCGTTGATCGACCTCCCCGGTGCTAGAGAGTTGCTCGGCCGGGGAGCGGCCGTCGTCGAGCTTTTCCACGTACGGGAGCAGGCGGACGACCTAGGCGCCACCCCCGCCACGGCCTGCGCATCCTGTACGGCCGCTCTGCGGCACTTCGACATTCCCTGCCCACCTCCGTCGGCGCCGGCCGAGCGTGGCATAACCCTCTACTACGGGTGTTACTCCAGCGGGTTGGTGCCGGAGCTGCGCAGCCTGGTGACCTTTGAGGACCCGGAGTCGCCGCACCGGGCGGACCTCAGGGTGGAGGTCTTCGAGGAGGCCGTACAGAAACTGCGGGACGAGGGCGGGCCCGAGGTGTTCCCCGCAGCGTGGGACGCACTCATGCGGTACGGCGGGGTCACCTGGAAGGGCCGCCAACCAGGGGAGAACCATCTGGTCGACCGCTTCGACATCGGGTTCTACGTGCCGCGTTGTCGCGAGACGCTCGACAGCTTCGCGCGGGTGCTCGGTGCTCGGCTGTGCCCCATCGGGGATGAGGGGCCCGACCGGTCGATCCTCGCGATCGACGAGCACGGCCGGGTGTTCGCTCTTGACCAGGGCGGAGAGTGGCTCCTCGGCACGACCATCGAGGAGGCCGTGGGCACCCTCGTCTTCGGCCGGCTGCAGCCGCGGGTACGCGACGACGGTGGGTGGTAATCAGCGAACGCCCGGGCGGAGAGCACTCCGCCCGGGCGTTCAGTAGTCGACCGCGGCCAGCGCGGCGTCGGATGCCGGCTCTTGCTTCCGCCGCGATGCCGAGATGGACGCGCTCGGCGCCTCGGAGTTCCGCTGCGCCGGCTGTACGGGCTCGTCTGACATCTCGGCGCCGGGGGCATCGAACTCCCCGGCCACCTGCGGCTGGTCGACCCAGAGAGCACGCAACTGGCTCTGCATGAACGACGTCAGCCGCGCCCGGTACTCGCGGTCGAACCGCTCCAGGGCCTCGATCTGCAGCTGTAGTCCCTCGCGCTTGGTGGCCAGGGTGCCGACGAGGTCGTCGTAGCGCCGCTGGGCCTGCTGCTTCAGCTCCTGGGAGTACTCCTCCGCCTTGCCCGCAATCGCCACCGCTTGCGCCCGAGACTTCGACACGATTGAGTCGGCATCCCGCTGCGCCTCCTCCACGTGGGCCTGGGCATCCCGAGCCGCCTGCTCCTTCAACGCGCGCGCGTCTGCGAGAACCTTGTCCGCCTCGCGCCGCAGATTCTGCGCGTGCACCTCGGCGTCGTGGACGATCTGCTCGGCGGCCGCAAGCGCATCCGCACGGATGTGGTCCGCACGCCGCTGCGCGGTCTGGACATGCTCGTCAGCCGTGCGCTGGGCCATCGCCAGCACCTGCACAGCTTGGCTGGGGTGGGTCGGCTGGTTCGGTTGGGTGGGGTGACCGTGGTGACTGGGGTGGGCGTGATTGGGCTGGCTGGGCTCCAGCGAGGCCAGCGGAGGCTCCAAGACCGTGATGTCCGGAGTCTTCATCCCGTTGAGCATCATTTTGACGCCATCCTTCATCCGGTTCTCGATCACGGAGGGCCTCCGTAGGTTCGGCCAACCAGGCGGCTCCGCGTTGACGAGACGTCGGTATCGAACCGACGGACGTTCGGCGTTTCCTCTGGCAGCCGGCGAGTCACAGTACAGATGTGAACTCTGATGGGCGGCACGTTACCAAGCCAAGCAGGAGAAAACCGACATTTAGGTTCGGTGTGTCGGCAGCGAGGTGATCATGCAGTGTCGCTGCGGCGTCAAGGCGCTGCGGGCCGAAGCCTGCGCGCCGGTCACGGCATCAGCCGGTGTCAGTGGCCGACGTTGAGCTGGCCGGCGAGCGTCCCGTGCATCCGGGCGCTCGGCTTGTTCAGCCCCACGATCTCGACGCTCTTCCCTCGGTCGGCGTACTTCAGGGAAACCGCGTCGAGCGCGGCCACCGACGACGCGTCCCAGATGTGTGCGCCTGACAGGTCGATCACCACGCTGGGCGGGTCACCGGCGTAGTCGAACTGGCTGACGAGGTCGTTGCTGGAGGCGAAGAACAGCGCGCCGTGGACCGAGTAGATGCGGGTGCCGCCCTCGGGGTCGAGCACGCTGGTGACCTCAACCAGGTGGGCGACCCGGCGGGCGAAGATGACGCTGGCGACGATGACGCCGACGATGACGCCGATGGCCAGGTTGCCGGTGGCGACGACCACGGCGACGGTGGCGACCATGACCGCCGTCTCGCCGAGCGGCAGGCGCTTGAGGGTGGCCGGGGTGATGCTGTGCCAGTCGAACGTCCCCACCGACACCATGATCATCACGGCGACCAGGGCCGCCATCGGGATCTTCGCGACGATGTCGCCGAGGGCGACCACGAGAACCAGCAGGAAGGAGCCGGCGAGGAACGTCGACAGCCGGGTACGGGCGCCCGACACCTTCACGTTGATCATCGTCTGGCCGATCATGGCGCAGCCACCCATGCCACCGAAGAACCCGGTGACGATGTTGGCGACGCCCTGGCCCCAGGACTCACGCGTCTTGTTCGAGTGGGTGTCGGTGATGTCGTCGACGAGCTTGGCCGTCATCAGCGACTCCATCAGCCCCACGAGCGCGATGCCCAGTGCGTACGGCGCGATGACCTGCAGCGTGTGCCAGGTGTACGGAACCGCGGGCAGCCCGAACGCCGGCAGGCTGTCGGGCAGCTTGCCCTCGTCGCCCACGGTCGGCACGGCGACGCCCGCGGCCACCGTGAAGACCGTGAGCGCGACGATCGCAACCAGCGGCGCCGGGACGGCAGTGGTGAGCCGGGGGAGCAGCACGATGATGGCCAGGGCGATGGCGACCAGCGGGTACACCAGCCACGGCACGCCGACCAGGTGCGGGATCTGCGCGGAGAAGATCAGAATGGCGAGCGCGTTGACGAACCCGACCATCACGCTGCGTGGGATGAATCGCATCAACTTCGCGACGCCCAGCGCGCCGAGGATGACCTGGAAGGCTCCGCCCAGGATGACCGCTGCGATCAGGTAGTCCAGCCCATGAGACTTCACCAGCGGCGCCACCACCAGGGCGACCGCGCCGGTCGCCGCAGAGATCATCGCTGGCCGGCCGCCGCAGATGGCGATCGTGACCGCCATCGTGAACGAGGCGAACAGCCCGACCCGCGGGTCGACCCCGGCCAGGATCGAGAACGAGATCGCCTCGGGGATCAGGGCCAGTGCGACGACCAGGCCGGCCAGGACCTCGGTACGGAAGACCTTCGGGGACAGCCACGCGGGCGCCGACCGCAGCGAAGACATCTAGCTCATTTCCACTTGGGTGCGCTTGGACATGTGCGCACGTACGAGAACATTCCGTACTGAGGGGCCTGACGCCACACCTCGACGGCTGAGGGCAACCCTACCTTTCGGTGAAAGGAGAGTTGCCCTCTGTGAACGTGGTGATCATCACCGATATGGTCACGCCGGGGCTTGGCGATAGATGGGCCCACGCTCGATGACCGGGTTGAGGATCCCGTCTTCGAGGTAGTACTCGGCCTCCCCCTCGGCCGACGGCATCCTGCGCGGCGCGATCCCCGGGTAGCCCAGCGCGTTGCGGACGGTGGGGTTCATGAAGTACGCACCGGCCACGGCGAAGGCGAAGGTCTCGAAGGCCTCGCGATCCAGATTCCGCAGCACCTCGTCCGGCGCGCCGGGGATCGCGAGGACCTGGGCGACCGCCTCGGCCAGGCCGGCGTGGGCCGCCAGCACCCGGTTGATCCACTGGCCCGCGACGTCGGCGGCGCTGGCGGACGGGAGGCCGGAGCCGCCGGGGATCAGTACGTCGGCGAGTTCGGCGAGGCGAGCCCGCGAGGCGTCACCCAGTTCGTCCGACAGGTTCAGGACGGTCACGACGCCACCTCCTGGCTCCGCGCGTTGGACGCGATGTAGGTCGCGGTGCGCTTCGCCAGAGCGCAGATCGTGGCGGTCGGGTTCACGCCCGTCGACGTGGTGAACACGCTCGCGTCGATGATGTACAGGTTCGGTACGTCGTGCGTACGCCCGAAGCGGTCCACAACCGACGTCGCGGGGTCGTTGCCCATCTTGGCGGTGCCCGTGTTGTGCCCGGTCATAAAGTTGCGCCCGGCGACCCAGGACTTCGTGGCGCCGGCGGCCTGGTGTGCCTCCAGGGCCCGCGCCAGGTTGAAGTCAACGATCTTGCGGGTGTTCTCGGCGACCCGGTAGCGCACCTTCGCCGCCGGCAGGCCGTCGGAGTCGGTGAGCGTGGGGTGCAGCGAGACGGCGTTCGTCTCCTCCGGGAGGTCCTCCGGAATGACGTGCCACTGCAGCATGCGGACGAAGTCCTGCATCCTGCCGGCGGAGCCGTCGCCCCACATCTCCTCGCCGGCCAGGCTCAGCGGGTGCGTCCACTTCTCGGCCGCTTCGAGGGGGCCGGCGATGGGCAGCAGGGACCACTTCGCGCCGCGGACGAAGCCGCGCGACGGGTCGGTCTCGTAGAACTGCATCGAGCCGATGTGCTCACCGGCGGGGCCCAGCCAGTTCTCCAGGTCGTCGGAGTACACGCCGACGGCCGCGCCGTACGGGTGCAGCATCAGCCGCTTGCCCACCAGACCGGAGGAGTTCGCCAGGCCGTCGGGGAAGCGCTCGGACGTCGACATCAGCAGGAGGCGGGGAGTGCCGATGCCGCCGGCCGCCATGATGACCAGCGACGCGGACTGGAAGTGCTCGACCCCGTCGCGGAAGTACACGGCGCCGTTGGCGCGGCCGTGCTCGTCGAGGGTCACCCGGGCGACGCGGGCCCGTGTGACGACCTGCGCGCCGAGGGCCACGGCGTCGCGCAGGTGCGTGACGTCGGTGGAGGACTTGGCCGCCTCCGGGCAGCCCATCCGGCAGACGCCATACCGGACGCACTGGCCTTCGCCGCTGGCGCGGTTGACCGTCGGGATGGAGTTGGTGCCGGGCCACCAGTGCCAGCCGAGCTTGTTCATGCCCTCGGCCATGATCTGGCCGGTCCGGTGGATCGGCGCGGCCGGCAGCGGCGGCTCGAAGCCGGGCGGGTAGGCCGGGTTGTGGGCCTCGCCGGCGACGCTCATCTCGCGCTCGACGGCCTGGTAGTAGGGGAGGAGCTCGTCGTACGAGATGGGCCAGTCATCGGCCACCCCATCGAGGCTGCGCACCCGGAAGTCCGACGGCAGTGCGCGGGCCCAGATGCCGCCGTAGAGGACGCTGGAGCCGCCGACGCCGTTGTACATCCAGACCGGCAGGTCGGCCTCGCTGTGGTCGAGCGGGTAGTCCTCGCGCCGACCGCGCACGTTCGGGTCGGGGTGCCAGTTTCCGGCCCCCAGGATCTCGTACTCGGGCTTGTTGCCGGGCAGGTTGCCGGGGTCCACCCACGTGCCCTGCTCAAGGCAGACAACCGTGAATCCCGCCTCGGCCAGGTGCTTGGCCGCGATTCCGGCCGACGTTCCCGCACCGACGATCAAGACGTCTGTATGGTCCTGCTTGGAACCCAACCCAACCACTCCTGTGCGGCTTGTGCCCTCCGCCGCGGTGCAGACCGCTGGAAGGGAACCTGCCCGCAAGAAGCCCCGTGACCGGCGCTTCTTGCGAACGAACTTGCGAACCGATGGGGATCGTTGCAATTCGTTGGGATCCTGTCAAGCGTCCCCAGGAGGACGCTAGACAGGACCTCCAGCGCCCGGCCTCAGGCGGCCGGGCCGACTCCGTTGCTCGTCAGTACCGTCAGCAGGCGCTGCACGACGGCGCTCATCTCGGTACGGGCCGGCTTGAGGTACTTGCGTGGGTCGACCAGGTCGGGATCGCGCAGGGTGTCGCGGACGGCCGAGGTGAAGGCGACGTTGAGGATCGTGCCGATGTTCACCTTGACGATGCCGGCGGCGACCGCGCTGCGCAGCTCGTCGTCGGCGACGCCGGACGAGCCGTGCAGCACCAGCGGTACGGGCACGGCGGCCTGCAGGTCGGCGATCAGCCCGTGGTCGAGCTTGGCGGTCCGGGTGGTCATGGCGTGGGAGCTGCCGACGGCGACGGCGAGCGCGTCGACGCCGGTCGCGGCGACGTAGGCGGCCGCCTCACCGGGGTCGGTCCGCACGCCCGGCGCGTGCGCGCCGTCCTTGCCGCCGACCTCACCCAGCTCGGCCTCCAGGTACAGGTCGCGCTCGTGGGCCCACTCCGCCGCCGCGCGGGTGGCGGCGACGTTGGCCTCGTAGTCCAGCTTGGAGGCGTCGAACATGACCGAGCTCAGGCCGGCGTCGGCGGCCTGGTGCAGCAGGGCGGTGTCCTCGACGTGGTCGAGGTGCAGCGAGACCGGCACGGTCGCGAGGCGGGCGACCGCCGCGGCCGCGGACGCGATGGGGGTCAGCCGGCCACCGTGGAACTTCACCGCGTTCTCGCTGATCTGCAGGATCACCGGCGCGCCCGCCTGCTCGGCTCCGGCGACGATGGCCTCGGCGTGCTCAAGGGTGATGACGTTGAACGCGCCCACCCCGACGCCCTTGCCTCGGGCCTCATCCACGATCTGCCGGGTACTGACGAGCGGCATGCATTGCCTCCGAAGTGACGGGCGCGCGGCGCCCTGCGACCGAAATCCAGACTCGATGGTGTTGACAGCCCACCAACGAAACGCAACGATATCCACCGACTCGCAACAAGGCAACGGGTCGCAACACGAAGGTGGGGTGCATGGAACCATTGCTCGTCGGCTTGGACGTGGGTACCACCACGAGCAAAGCCGTTGTGTTTACCACCGACGGCCGACCCGTCAGCGAGGGCAAGGCGGTAACCCCGTGGGTCACCACCGCGCACGGCGCGGAGATGGACGCACGTGCGCTGCTCGCGTCGGCCCGGGAAGCGCTGCGGCTGGCGGTCGGGGCCGCTCCGCCCGGACCGGTGGTCGCGGTGGGCGTGACGAGCATGGGGGAGTCCGGCGTACTGCTGAACGGGCGCGGCGAGCCGCTCGCGCCGGTCATCGCCTGGCACGACACCCGCGACGGCACCGAGGTGGCCGACCTGACCGCGGCCCTCGGTGAGGACCAGTTCGCCGCCCGTACCGGCCTGCCGCTGCGTGGGCAGTGGTCGCTCACCAAGCACCGCTGGCTGCTGGCGCACCACCCGCAGACGAAGGAGGCGGTCCGCCGGCTCAACGTCGCCGAGTGGATCGTGCGGGGACTGGGCGGCGAGGAGTCGGCCGAGCAGTCGCTCGCGTCGCGTACCGGCTGGTTCGACCTGAACGCGCGTGACTGGTGGTCGGAGGCGCTGGAGTGGTCGGGCGCCGACCGCTCCCTGATGCCCGACCTCGTCACATCGGGCACGCCGCTCGGCACGGTCAGTGAAAGCGTCGGCATCGAGCGCCTGACCGGCGCCGTCTTCACCGTCTGCGGCCATGACCACCAGGCCGCCACCGTCGGGGCGGGCGCGTCCGGGCCGGGTGACGAGTTGGACTCGTGCGGCACCGCCGAGGCGCTGGTCCGGACCGTGCCGGCCGGGGTCATCGACACCGCCGCCGTCGGGGCGCTGGCCAAGGCGGGGATCACCGTCGGCTGGCACGTGCTGGCCGACCACTGGTGCCTGCTCGGCGGCACGCAGGGCGGCCTGGCGCTGCAGCGCGTACTCAAGCTGCTCGGCCGCACTTCGGTCGATGTCGCCGCACTGGACCGGGTCGCGCTGACCCGCGAGCCGCGCGATCTCGTCGTCAGCGGCGTGGACGACGAGGCCCTGCACATCTCGGGCATCGCCGGCGGCGTCGACCCGGCCGACCTCTGGCGCGCGGCGCTGGAGGCGGTCACCGCACAGGCCGACCAGGTCCACTCCGCGATGTCCGCGGTCGTCGGCAGCCATAAGGCGCTCGTGGTCACCGGAGGCTGGTCGCGCAGCCAGGCGCTCCTCGAGGTGAAGCGCCGGGTCCTCGGCCCGCTGCGCACCCCCGACGTCCCCGAGGCGGGAGCCCGCGGCGCCGCGCTCCTGGCCGGCATCGCCGCGGGTGTCTACGCGGGACCGGAGCAGTTCCCGCCCGTGGAGCAGCAGGCATGAGCGAGTCCACCGCGTCCGAGCGCACCCCGTACGCCGCGCAGCGCAAGCAGGCGATCGTCACCCAGCTACGCGCCAACGGCCGGGTGGACGCCGCTGACGTCGCGGACCGCCTCGGGGTTACCAAGGAGACGGTGCGCAAGGACCTCATCGCGCTCGAACGGCAAGGCCTGCTGCGCCGGGTGCACGGCGGCGCGGTGCCTGTCGAGCAGCTCTCCTTCGAGCCCGCGGTGTCGACCCGTACTTATTACTCGGAGGAGAAGAACCGCATCGCGACGGCGGCGCTCGCCCACCTGCCCACCAGCGGCAGCGTGCTCATCGACGCCGGCTCCACCAATGCGCGGCTCGCCGAGCTGTTCCCGGCCGACCGGGAACTGACCGTCTACACCAACTCGCTGTCGATCGCCCTCACGCTGATCACCCGACCCAGACTGACCGTCGTCACCCTCGGCGGCCGGGTGCGTCCGCTGACGCTCGCCGGGGTCGACGACTGGGCCGCCCGCGCGCTGAGCGAGATAAACGTCGACGTCGCGTTCCTCGGCACCAACGCGGTCTCCGCCGAGCGCGGGCTGACCACGCCGGACCACGCCGAGGCCGCGATCAAGCGCCTCATGCTCACCAGCGCCCGTCAGCGGATCCTGCTGGCCGATCACAGCAAGGTCGGTGCGGTCAGCCTCTGCAAGCACGCGGACCTCTCCGACATCGACCTGTTCATCACCGACAGCGGGCTACCCGACGCCGACCTGAAAGCCCTGCGGGCCACCGGCCTTGAAGTGGAGCTGGCATGATCATCACTGTTACGCCCAACCCGAGCGTCGACCGCACGGTGTTCGTCGACGCGCTGCCCCGGGGCGCGGTCATCCGCAGCCGGCGTACCCGCAGCGAACCCAGCGGCAAGGGCGTCAACGTGGCGCTCGCCCTGCGCGCGCACGACCACGAGGTCATCAACGTCCTGCCCGTAGGCGGCCCCGTGGGTACGCAGATCGAGGCGATGCTCCGCGATGCCGATGTCCTGAGCATGGCCGTTCCCATCGCCGGCGACATCCGCAGCAACATCAGCCTGGTCGAGCCGGACGGCACCGTCACCAAGGTGAACGAGGCCGGACCTCAGCTGACCGAGGCCGAGGTGGCGGCGCTGACCGGCGCCGCGCTGGAGAAGGCGGACGGCGCCAGCTGGCTCGCCGGTTGTGGCAGTCTCCCTGCCGGGGTGCCGGCGGACTTCTACGCGAGCCTGGTGACCGAAGGCCGCCGGCGCGGCGTACGGGTGGCGGTGGACAGCTCCGGACCCGCGCTGCGAGCGGCGCTCCCCGCCGGGCCGGACCTCGTCAAGCCGAACGCCCATGAGCTGGCCGAGGTAGTGGATCGTCCGCTTCAGACACTCGGTGACGTCGTCGACGCTGCCCAGGTCCTGCGACAGCGCGGCGCCCGGGCTGTGCTGGCGAGCCTCGGCGCCGACGGGGCGATCCTGGTCGACGACAACGGCACGCTGCACGGTCGCGCACCGGTGGCTCAGGTGGTCAGCGCCGTGGGCGCCGGTGACGCGCTGCTCGCCGGCTTCCTCGCCGCCGGAGGTTGCGGCGCGCAGGCCCTGCGGTCGGCGCTCGCGTGGGCGGCGGCGGCCGTTCAGCACGAAGGAACGCTCTTCTCTGCCGCCGACCCCGGGGTGACGGTGACCATCGACGACACCGTCGACCGCGATTACCGCCTGGTCGAACAGGTGGCGCACCCGTAGCTGCGCGCAGGGGTGCGGGAAAAGGCTTTAGACAGTTCTGTAGGTA
>NZ_JAATVW010000004.1 GCF_011947225.1 Planosporangium flavigriseum
CGTGTACAGCTGCTTGTCCTTGAGCGTCTCGGGCACCTCGCCCTTGACGATCGCCTGGGAAAGGCCCTCGACCACGGCGGTCTTGCCGACGCCGGGCTCGCCGATGAGGACCGGGTTGTTCTTGGTACGGCGGGAGAGCACCTGCATCACCCGCTCGATTTCCTTCTCACGCCCGATGACCGGGTCGAGCTTGCCCTCGCGGGCAGCCTGCGTGAGGTTGCGCCCGAACTGGTCGAGCACAAGAGACGTGGAGGGGGCGGCCTCGCCGGTCGCACCGGTACCCGCAGCGGCTGGCTCCTTGCCCTGGTAACCCGAGAGCAGCTGGATGACCTGCTGACGAACCCGGTTGAGGTCGGCGCCGAGCTTGACCAGCACCTGGGCGGCGACGCCCTCACCCTCGCGGATTAGACCGAGCAGAATGTGCTCGGTGCCGATGTAGTTGTGACCGAGCTGCAGCGCCTCGCGAAGCGAGAGCTCCAGAACCTTCTTGGCACGCGGCGTGAACGGAATGTGCCCGCTGGGCGCCTGCTGTCCCTGGCCGATGATCTCCTCGACCTGCTGACGCACACCCTCCAGCGAGATGCCGAGGCTCTCGAGAGCCTTGGCCGCCACGCCCTCACCCTCGTGGATGAGACCGAGCAGGATGTGCTCCGTGCCGATGTAGTTGTGGTTGAGCATCCTGGCCTCTTCCTGCGCCAGGACAACCACGCGCCGTGCTCGGTCGGTGAACCGCTCGAACATTCCTGCTCCCTCATGTGCCGTGCCGCCGTCGCACCTGGCTGTCGACCAGACGAGATCCGACGTGACCGTGCACTTACTCTATCGCCGCGGGGCGACGGTTCCAGCCGGTGCGCCCGGACGGGAACCCGTCGGACACGTCGGCACTCAGACTCGTACCCCCGAAAATGGCTGGTTACGCGACGTTAAAGCACAACAGAAACACCTAAACGGGTGTTCCCGCAGGCCAAAGCGCTACGCGCAGAGCGAAATCGGGCCCACCCGGCGAAGGCCGGGGGGCCCGAAGTACATCAGGTCAGGGAGGCTGGCCGGCCCGCTCGCCGGGCATCACCCGCCCTCTCAGGGGGTGATGCGGGCACGCGGCGGTCCGATCAGTGGCCAGCCTCGGCGTTGTACCGATCGACGATCTCCTGCTTGATCCGGCCGCGATCGGAGACCTTGATCCCCTTGCTCTGCGCCCACTCCCGGATCGCCCTGTTCTGGTCCCGGTCACCGCCACCACGGATGCGACTCGCGGAGCGGCCGCCGGCCAGCACGCCACCCCTGCCGACCTTGGTGCCGGCGGAGACATAAGGCGCGAGGGCTTCACGCATCTTGTTGGCGTTTTTCTTTGACAGGTCGATCTCGTACTGAATGCCGTCGATCGCAAACTTGACGGTCTCTTCGGCCTCGCCGCCGTCCAGGTCGTCGACCAGCACGTGGATTGTTCGCTTGGCCACGAGTATTCCCTCCGAAAGTACGCGCCCGCCTTTAGGCAAAAACAATAACTCAAGAAGTGGGCACAGCGTCAACGGGTGTGGAAAATTACTCTGGCCGTGCGATCGGAAACAGGATTGTCTCGCGAATCCCAAGGCCGGTGAGGGCCATCAGCAACCGGTCGATTCCCATCCCCATACCGCCAGCCGGCGGCATTCCGTACTCCATCGCACGCAGAAAGTCCTCGTCGAGTTGCATAGCGTCCGGGTCGCCCTTTGCCGCCAGCAGCGACTGGGCCACCAGGCGATCACGCTGGACCACCGGGTCGACCAACTCAGAGTAGGCCGTGGCAAGCTCGAATCCGAGCACGTACAGGTCCCACTTCTCGGTCAGCCCCGGCACCTCACGGTGGGCGCGGGTCAGCGGGCTGGTCTCCTCTGGGTAGTCACGCACGAAGGTGGGCGCGATGAGGCCGGGCACGACCAGCGCCTCGAAGAGCTCCTCAGCGAGCTTTCCGGGGCCCCACTTGGGGTCGATGGGCACGTCGTGCTTGGCCGCGAATTCCATCAGCCGTGGCATCGGGGTTTCCACGGTGACCTCTTCGCCGAGAGCCTCGGAAAGCGAGCCGTAAAGCGTCACTTCGCGCCACTCGCCGCCGAGATCGAACTCCGTACCGTCGTGGTGACGCACCACGTGCGAGCCGCTCAACCGGAATGCGGCCTCCTGAACCAGCTCACGGGTCATGGTCGCCATGGTGTTGTAGTCGGCATAGGCCTGGTAGGCCTCCAGCATCGCGAACTCGGGCGAATGCGAGGAGTCGACGCCTTCGTTGCGGAAGTTTCGGTTGATCTCGAAGACCCGCTCGATGCCCCCGACCACACACCGCTTCAGGAAAAGTTCCGGGGCGATCCGGAGATACAAATCCGTGTCCAGCGCGTTGCTGCGCGTAACAAAAGGCCGTGCCGCGGCGCCGCCGTGCAAGAGCTGCAGCATCGGGGTTTCGACCTCGAGATAATCACGGTTGTGCAATGACTCGCGCAAGCTCCGGACAACCGTCGCCCTTGTCCGCACGGTTTCCCGCGCCTGGGGCCGCACGATCAGATCAACGTAGCGCTGCCGCACCCGGGATTCTTCGCTCATCGGCTTGTGCGCGACCGGCAGCGGGCGCAGCGACTTCGCTGTCATTTCCCAACGGTCGGCGAGCACGGACAGCTCACCACGTCGGCTGGTGATCACCTCGCCCTCGATTCCGACGTGATCGCCGAGGTCGACCAGGCGCTTCCAGTCGTCGAGGGCTTCCTGACCCACCCGGTCGAGGGAGAGCATCGCCTGCAATTCCGTCCCGTCACCCGCGCGCAGCGTCGCGAACGCGAGCTTTCCGGTATTGCGAATGAAGATGACGCGACCGGTGACACCCACCTTCTCGCCGGTGGCCGTGTCGGTCGGCAGGTCGCCGAAGCGCTCACGGATCTCCGCGAGGGTCGCCGTCCGGGGGAAACCGACCGGGTAAGGCTCACGGCCGGTCTCCAGAAGGCGGGCACGCTTTTCCCGCCGAACCCGCATCTGCTCCGGCAGGTCGTCGTCGGCGTCGATATGTACGGGCTGGTCGGTCACCGGTTTTCCCTCAATGCTCGGGTCGTTCGTCGTCACCGAGCCTACTCAACGCCGCTACCGGTAGTTTTAATCCGTGGACCCCTCGATCTTGCCGACGCGGGCCAGGTCCTTCGGTCAGGCCGCCGACCTCTACGACCGCATCCGGCCCCGCTACCCGACTGACGCGATCCGGTGGATCCTCGGCGATCACCCGCTCACCGTCGTTGACCTGGGCGCGGGTACCGGAATCCTCTCCCGGCAACTGGCCGGGCTGGGCTACGAGGTGATTCCCGTGGAGCCGGATTCGAGCATGCGGCAGCGGTTGAACGCGGCGGGCGGCGCGCCTGAGGCGGTGGACGGGTCGGCCGAGTCGATCCCGCTACCCGACGCCGCCGTGGACGCGGTGGTCGCGGGGCAGGCCTACCACTGGTTCGACCAGGACTTGGCGCACCCGGAGATCGCCCGGGTGCTGAAGCCGGGCGGCGTGTTCGGGCCGGTGTGGAACGAGCGGGACGAGCGCGTGGCGTGGGTCGCCGCGCTGTCCGAGATCATCGAGGACCCCGGAGCGGACGAGCGGGTCAAGCCACTCGGGCCGCTGTTCGGCGAACTCGAGCGGGCGGATTTCCGGCACTCGGTGACGCATACCCCGCAGACCCTGCTCGAGCTGGTCCGGTCCAGGTCGTTCTACCTCACCTCGAAGCCGGCGAAGCGGGCCGCCGTGGACGCCGCCATCCACGACCTGTGCGCCACCCACCCTGAGCTCGCCGGGCGCGACGAGTTCGAACTGCCGTACGTCACCCGCGCATACCGGGCTCGCCGCTCAGGCTGACACGTTCCGTTCGAAGATCATCCGCAGACCGATGAGGGTGAGCATCGGCTCGTGCTGGGTGATCGTGGCGCACTCGCCGATCACGATCGGCGCGAGGCCACCGGTCGCGACCACGGCCTCCACCGGGCCGATCTCCGACATGATCCCGCGCACGATGCCGTCGACCTGCCCCGCGAAGCCGTACACCACGCCGGACTGCAGCGCCTCGACCGTGTTCTTGCCGATGACCCGAACCGGCTTGACCAGTTCGACCTTGCGCAGTTGGGCGGCGCGGGCGGCCAGCGCGTCGATGGAGATCTCCACGCCGGGGGCGAGCACCCCGCCGAGGAACTCGCCCTTCCCGCTGACCACGTCGAAGTTCGTGGAGGTACCGAAGTCGACGACGATCGCCGGCCCCCCGTAGAGGGTGTAGGCCGCGAGCGTGTTGGCCACCCGGTCGGCGCCGACCTCCTTGGGGTTGTCGGTCGCCAACTGGACGCCCGTGCGGATGCCCGGCTCAAGGATCACCGTCGGCACGTCCGCGTAGTAACGGGACAGCATCGTGCGCAGCGATCGCAGTGACGCCGGCACCGTGGAGCAGGCGGAGATCCCGGTGACCTGTACCGCGTCCCCCGCGAGCAGGCCGCGGAACAGCAGGCCCATTTCGTCGGCGGTGTCCCGCGCGTCGGTCTTGGTGCGCCAGGAGTGCACCAGCTTCTCGCCCTCGAACGTGGCGAGAACGGTGTTGGTGTTACCGATGTCGATACACAGCAGCACGGACGTCAACTCCGGGGGCGCAGGTCCAGGGCGATGTCGAGGATGGGCGAGGAGTGCGTCAACGCCCCAACGGAAAGGTAGTCCACGCCGGTTTCGGCGAACTCACGAGCCCGGTCCAAGGTCAGGCCGCCGGTTGCCTCCAGCTCGGCACGGTCGCCGACCGCCGCCACGACTGACCG
The DNA here is from genome assembly GCF_011947225.1 of Planosporangium flavigriseum. Classification (GTDB taxonomy): domain Bacteria; phylum Actinomycetota; class Actinomycetes; order Mycobacteriales; family Micromonosporaceae; genus Planosporangium; species Planosporangium flavigriseum. Next base: position 4,792 of record NZ_JAATVW010000004.1, read on the forward strand.
CAGCAGGTCGGGTGCCATGTTGTCGCAGAGCAGGAAGTCGGCGCCGGCCTCGACCGCCTCCTCCGCCTCGGCCACCGTCGTCACCTCGACCTGTACCGGCACGTCGGGAAAGGCCTCGCGAACCAGGCGGAAGGCCGGCGCGATGCCACCGGCCGCCAGCTTGTGATTGTCCTTGATCATGGCAACGTCGTAGAGGCCCATGCGCTTGTTGGTGCCGCCGCCGACGCGTACCGCGTACTTCTCCAGGATCCGCAGGCCGGGCGTGGTCTTGCGGGTGTCGAGGACCAGCGCCTTCGTGCCGGCCAGCTCGTCGGCCCAGGCCCGGGTGTGCGTCGCCACCCCGGACATGCGGCACAGCAGGTTGAGGGCGGTGCGCTCGGCCGTCAGGATCGCCCGGGTCGGCCCGGCCACGGTGGCCAGGACATCCCCACGGGCCACCCGCGCGCCGTCGGCCTCTTTGATCAGCACCTTCACGGTACCGGCGGAGGCCTCGTCAAAGACGACGGCCGCCACGGCCAGGCCGGCCACCACGCCGTCGGCGCGGGCAATCAGTTCAGCCGTGTCGGCCTGGTCGGCCGGGATCGTGGCGACACTGGTGACGTCCAGGCCGTCGGGCCCGAGATCCTCGGTCAGCGCGCGGCGCACGATCTCCCGTACCGCGTCCGGATTGAGCAGGTCGTCGCTCATGGCATCGGCTCCCAGTCCTCGATCAACGCACCGGCGGGCGTCACCCGCGCCAGCAGGTGCCCTCGCCACTCCTCACCGGCTGCGGGGTAATCCTCCCGCCAGTGGCAGCCACGCGTCTCCCGGCGGCCGGACGCGGCGGCGACGAGCGCGGCGGCGACGGTGACCAGGTTGGCCGCCTCCCAGCTCGCCACGTTGGGCCGGGCCCGCTGCTCCCCCAGCTGGGTGAGGGTGGCGGCGACGTCTGCGAGCGAGTCCTGGCTTCGCAGTACCCCCGCTCCCCGGCTCATGGCCTGCTGGAGCGGGCGGCGGACGGCCGAGTCGACCGCCCACTGTCGGACGTCTTCGAACACCGGGTCGCGCTGCGCCGGCAGGTCGCCGGCGATGTCCGTGGCGATCCGGCGGGCGAACACGAGGCCCTCCAGCAGCGAGTTGGAGGCGAGCCGGTTCGCACCGTGCACGCCGGTGCAGGCGACCTCGCCGCAGGCGTACAGGCCCGGGATGGACGTGCGACCGTGGAGGTCGGTCCGCGCGCCGCCGCTGGCGTAGTGCGCCGCTGGGGCGACGGGGATCAGTCCCGTCGTGGGCTCGATCCCGGCGGCGCGACAGCTCGTCATGATCGTCGGGAAGCGGGATTCGAGGAACTCCGCGCCGAGGTGGCGCGCGTCCAGCCACACGTTCGTACTGTCCTCGGCGAGCATCACCCGGTGGATGGCCTTGGCGACGACGTCGCGCGGGGCCAGTTCGGCCAGGTCGTGCTGGCCGATCATGAACCGCTTGCCGTCGCCGTCGCGCAGGTACGCCCCCTCTCCCCGCAGCGCCTCGCTGACCAGGGGTTGCTGAGAGGCGTCAGTCTCTGTGACCAACGCCGTCGGGTGGAACTGAACGAACTCGAGGTCGGTAACCGTCGCCCCGGCCCGCAGCGCGAGCGCCACGCCGTCGCCGGTCGACACGACCGGGTTGGTCGTCACCGCGTACACCTGGCCCATGCCGCCCGTGGCCAGCACGACAGCGCGGGCGAGGATCGCACCGACCCCCTCCTCGGTGCCCTCCCCGAGCACGTGCAGCGTCACGCCGCAGGCCCGACCCGCGCCGTCCCGCAGCAGATCGAGGACCAGGGCATGTTCGACCAGGCGGATCCACGGGTCCCGGCGTACGGCCGCGTGCAGCGCCCGCTGCACCTCGGCCCCCGTGGCGTCACCACCCGCGTGCACGATCCGGTTGGCGTGATGGCCGCCCTCGCGGGTCAGCATCAGGGAACCATCCGGGTTGCGGTCGAACTCCGCCCCCCAGCGCATCAGCTCCCGTACCCTCGTCGGCCCTTCGTTGACGAGCACGTCGACGGCGGTCGGGTCACCGAGCCCGACCCCGGCGACGAGGGTGTCCCGCGCGTGGGCCGCCGGCGTGTCGTACGGGTCGAGCACGGCGGCGATGCCGCCCTGCGCCCACCGGGTCGACCCGTCATCGATGTTGACCTTGGTGACGACGGTGACGTGCAGTCCTGCCTCGCGCAGGTGCAGGGCTGCGGTCAGCCCCGCGACGCCGGAGCCGACCACGACGACGTCGGTGGTCTCCGCCCACCCAGGCTGCGGAGCCTGCAGCCTGGGCGCCAGCGGAGGAAGAGCGGGAAGATCCATGTCGACAGTGAACATCACGTGTCCGATCAGCGCGGAAGCGGACCCGCGCCGATGCCTTTCACCGAGCCACGCAGTTTCTCCGCGCCGGCCACCATCGCGTAGCAGGCGAACGTCTGGTCGCTGCCGAGCCAGTCGTTGGCGCTGGTCGGGCCGACGTAGGCCGCGCGCAGGTCGGTGCGGGTCGCGCCGACGTAGCTCGTGGCGAGACCCGCGCAGCCGGAGGTCGCCGTGGAGCCCAGTTTCGCCGCGTCGTACGGAGCGTTCGGAGGCGTGATCGTGTACGTGCCGGTGAACTCCCCGTCGTGCGGCCGGTCACACGGCGTGTACGCCATCCCGTTGTCGCCGTCGCGGGCCACGCACTCGATTCCCAGTCCGCCCGCCTTCAACGCCTCGCGCAGGCTGCCCGTACGAGTGACGAACCGCTTGCTCGCCGGGCCCACCGCCTCGACGGCGGCACAGCCGAAGAAGCCCGATCCCGCCGGCTTGATCCAGGCCGCGACGACCTGGACCCGGCTGGCATGCCAGTCGCCACCGAAGAACATCGGAGCGGCCGCCAGGCAGCCGCGGCGCGCCTGTGCGTACATCAGGGCCTGCTGCACCTTGGCGTCGTCGCCCTTGCTGCGGGCAGCCTTCGCGGCCAACTCCCGGTCGACCTGCCCGACCAGGAAGACCTCGGCGGTGTGCGGCGCGGTGCAGGCCACCGGCGCTCCCGGCCAGGGGAACCCACCGGCGGCATGGCCTTCGTCGACGTTCCAGCACGACCCGACGGCCGGGGTGCCCTTGGGCCGCTCCGCACTGACCTTCTCCGGGAGAGTCAGCCAGTAGACCCCACCCACGACTCCGACGACCGCGACGGTGACAGCGGCCAACAAGATCAAGCGCTTACGCACCCCCGGCAGGGTACGCGACGGCCGCGATCCGTGGGGGGCGCGCGGCGCTGACGCTTACCCGGCGCCGACCGGTCACACGGCGTTGATCGGTAGGGCTCCGACGCCCGCACCCTTCAGCGACGTGGTGAAGTTCTTGTTCTGCATCCAGATGTAGCAGCGGGCGCCCCGGTTGCCGAGGTCCCAGTCCGCCTTGCCGAAGCCGTACGTGATCTGCCCGACCCGGTAGCGCACCTTGTCGTCGTTGGGCACGCCGGTGTACGCCGCGATCACGCTCCGACAGCCGTCCAACTGGAGTTTTTCCCGCTGGGCAGCGTCCGGGTAGGTGCCCGGCGGCGCCTGCCAGACCCCGGCGAACTCGCTGTTGTGCGCGGTCGCGCAGTCCACCGCGGCCATCGAGTCGATGTCCTGGACTTTCGTGGTGACCTTGAAGCAGCCCAGGGCGAGCGGCCGGGCGCCGGTCAGGGCGCCCTTCAGGCTGCCCGTACGGGCGGCCACGGTGTACGAGTCGAGGTCGGCGAACTCGATCAGGTCGCACCGGTACCACCGGCCACCCGCGCCCCACTGCGTGGGCGTGGGGAGGACCAGGTCGAGGCCGATGCGCCCGGTACGCCAGTCGCCGCCCACCCAGTTGTTCGCGGCCGTCGTGCAGTCGGCGTACGCCTTCTGCTGCGCCTGGCCACCGGCTGGCGGTGGCACCTCGGTCGCGGCGTCACCACCGGCGAAAGTACCGACGTGGACGGTCTCGAGGGTGTGCCGAGCGCCGCAGTCGACGGGCGGCGGGAGCTTCGGCGTCCCCGGCGACAGGTCGGCCACGTCGTAACAGGCAAACGTGGGGGGTACGGGCAGCGTCGGCTCCGGCAGCGCCGGCCAGTTGTTGGTCAGGTTGCCGTCGACGCCGGGCGGTGGACCACCGCAGCCGGCGAGCAGCAGCGCCGCGGTCGCTCCCAGGACCGCGCCGACGAACTTCCCTCGCACCCGTGAAACTCCCCTCGGGGCCTACGCCCCGGCCGGAGCATACGTGACTCAGCCGGTGGCGGTGAGATCACCACGGCGCAGGCCGTCGACCATTCCGGCAGGCGCGTCAGCCGGGTCCGAGCCGAGGGCGATGACCCGGTTGCCGGCGTCGACGTGCACCACCCGGGGCTGGTAGCTGCGCGCCGTGGCGTCGTCCATCTGCGCGTACGAGATGAGGATGACAAGGTCACCCGGGTGTACCAGGTGGGCCGCGGCACCGTTGATGCCGATCACGCCGCTGCCCCGCTGTCCCGAGATCACGTACGTCTCCAACCGGGCGCCGTTGGTCACGTCCACGATCGCCACCTGCTCGCCCGCGAGCAGGTCGGCCGCGTCCATCAGGTCCTCGTCCACCGTCACCGAGCCGACGTAGTGCAGGTCGGCCTGGGTCACCGTGGCGCGGTGGACCTTCGACTTGAGCATGGTCCGACTGAACATCTAATGAATCTCCACCGGGGCGTTGTCGATGAGGCGGGTAGTGCCGACCCGCGCCGCGATGAGCAGGCGCGCCGGGCCGTGCTCCGGGGGTGGCCCCAGTTCGGGGTCAGTGAGCACGACATAGTCAACGTCGAGGACCGCAGTCTGTTCCAACTCCTTGCGCGCGGCGGCGAGGGCGTCCTCGCCGTTCTCCGCCGCCACCGCACCCGCGCGCAGCGCGCGGGACAGCGCGAGCGCGGTCTCCCGCTCGGCTGGCGAGAGGTACCGGTTGCGGCTGGACAGGGCGAGCCCGCCCGGCTCACGTACGGTCGGCACGCCGCAGATCTCGACGCCAAGATCGAGATCTCGGACCATCGTCCGGATCAGCGTGAGCTGTTGGTAGTCCTTCTCCCCGAAGTACGCGATGTCGGCGCGGGTCAGGTGCAGCAGCTTGCAGACCACGGTCAGCACGCCGTGGAAGAAGCCGGGGCGGCTCGCGCCTTCGAGGAGTTCGCCCACCGGGCCCGGGTTGACCCGCACCGCCGGCTCACCGTTCGGGTACATCTCCGCCGGGGTCGGCGTGAACACCACGTCGACACCTTCAGCCGCCGCGATCTCCAGGTCGCGATCGAAGGTGCGCGGGTACCGGTCGAAGTCCTCGTTCGGCCCGAACTGCAGCGGGTTGACGAACAGCGTCATCACAACGTGGTCGGCCTGTTCGCGGGCGGTACGCAGCAGGCGGGCGTGGCCTTCGTGAAGTGCTCCCATGGTCATGACGACCCCGACGGTGCCCGACATCCCGGCGCGGGCCGCCGCGAGTTCGGCGCGGGTACGTGCGACGACAGGACCGGCTTCGCGGCTCATGCCGTTGCCTCCTCACAGTCATGGGCGAGACGGTTATGGGCGAGACGGTTATGGGCGAGCACGTCGAGCAACTGTTCGGCGTCCGCCGGCAGCAACCGACCGGCGGCGACCGCCCGGTCGGCGGTGCGCCGGGCGAGGGCCAGGTAGGCGGGTACCGACTCGGGCGCGCTCGCGCCGAGATCCGCCAGGTGCCGGGCGACCGTACCCGCGTCGCCGCGCGACACCGGCCCGGTCAGCGCCGCGTCGCCGAGGCGCAGCGTGTTGTCGAGGGCCGCATGCAGCAGCGGGTCGAGGACGCGGGCGGGATCGGTGACGCCCGCGTCGCGCAGGCGGTCCATCGCCTCGTTGACCAGCGTCACGAGGTGGTTGGAGCCGTGCGCGAGCGCGGCGTGGTAGAGCGCCCGGCGCTCCTCGGGGATCCATTCCACGGCCCCGCCGAGGTCGGCCACGATCCGGGTGGCGAACGCGCGCAGGTCGACCGGGGCGGTGACGCCGAAGCTCACGCCGGAGCGCAGGCGATCGAGGTCCAACCGCGTACCCGTGAAGGTCATCGCGGGGTGGAGCGCGAGCGGCCCGGCGCCGGCCACGACGGCCGGGGCGAGCGCGCCGAGGCCATGGGCACCCGAAGTGTGCGCGACGATCTGATCGGGCCCCAGCGCGCCCGCTTCGGCCAGGTCGGCGATGAGCGGGGTAAGCGCGTCGTCGGGGACCGAGACGATGACGAGACGGGTGCCGGCGGCGACCTCTTCGGCGGGTCGCACCGCGGCGGTGGGCAGAAGCTCAGCGATGCGAGTACGGGATGCGGCCGACCGGCCGGACGCGGCGATGATCTGGTGGCCGGCGGCGGCGAGGGCGGCTCCGAGGGCCGCGCCGACCCGTCCCGCGCCGACAATGCCGACACTCAGCGGCGACGTATTACCCATGTGACGATCCAGTCCTCAGCAGTGGGGTACCGGTCGTCGCAAGTATGCGCTGCCCCCGCAGAGCGCGGACAGCGCATGTGGTGTGCGCCACTTACCGCACGTGTCGGTGCAGATACTCCCGAATCAGCGCCTTGGCCTCCTCGATCACGACCGGATCTCCGGCCGGATCCCGGCGGAACGCCATCTTGATCAGCGCGTCGGCGGTCTCCACCGCGATGCTGAGCGCAAGCTCCAGGCGCACGCCCGAGGTGATGCCGAAGCGCTCGACCAGCAGCGCCGCGAGTTGCTCGACGATCACAGTGTTGTTGTCGCGCTCGTCGTCGAGCAGGTGAACGTCGACCACGTCACCGAAGTGCAGCGTTCGGAAACCGGGAGTGGTGCGGTGCATCGTGATGTACCCGTCGATCGCCGCGTCCACCGCGTCCCACCAGTACGCGAAGTTCTCCTCCGCGATGCGGGCGCCCAACAATTGCAGGTAGGACTCCAGATTGCGCATGGTCAGCGCCTGGACGACCGCGCGCTTGTCGGGGAAGAACTGGTACACGGAACCGATCGCCACGCCGGCGCGCTCAGCGAGCAGGGTCGTGGTCAGCCCGTCGTACCCGACCTCGTCTACCAGTTCGGCGCAGGCGTCGAGCATGCGGGCCACCCGCGCGACGCTTCGACCCTGCACCGGCACGCGACGCAGCGGGCCTGCGGCGCCCCGGTCGGTCGCGGGCTTGGTGGTTGCCGATGTTGCCACTGGCATGCACCCCCTCGTTCCGTCGAATCGGTCAATCTACTCAGCCCCACGATCGGCGTGCCCCCTCAGCCCTGATCGCGAAGCCTCTCCATTGACGGCCGCCGTACATGAAGAGCAGCCACATAGCTGTGACGCACATCTCATGGTCTAACTAGGTGGGCATCGCGTCGAGCACCGCCACCCGAATTGTTGCGCCGCGATCTCGCGCGGAGGTCGTCACCGCGGTGAGGACCTCCGCCGCCGACGGTCTGCGCGTCAAGGCCGTGGGCAGTGGCCACTCCTTCACCGCCACCGCCGCCACCTCCGGCGTACGGGTGGAGCTCGGCGCGTTGGCCGGGCTGGTCTCGATCGATCCCACCGCCCGCCTCGTGACCGTTCAAGCCGGGATGACGCTGCGCCGGTTGAACGCGGTGCTCGCCGCTCACGGGCTGGCGCTACCCAACTTGGGCGACATCGACACCCAACCGGTCGCCGGCGCGCTGGCGACCGGCACCCACGATACGGGCGCGGGTTTCGGATGCCTGTCCACCTTCGTGGAAGACATGGAGATCGTCACCGGCACGGGCGAGATGATCCGATGCTCCTCGCCTGATCTTCTCCGCGCGGCCGCCGTCAACATCGGCACGCTCGGTATCGTCACCGAGCTGACCCTGCCCCTCGTACGAGGTCTTCTGCACCCCGCGCCATTCACCAGTTCGCAGGCATGCCCTACGAGGAGTACTTCCGTGCGTTCGAGGCGCTGGGCTGAGGTTCGACGGCCGGCCGCACCGGGGAAAACAGCACTTCCGGGAGGCGTCCCACTTCGCTTCCGCCTCCCCCCGGTTCGGGGACTTCCGCGCCGTCCGCGACGCGCTCGACCCCGACCGGATCTTCGCGAACGAGTACCTGGACCGGATTTTCGGCTGACTTATCCACAACATGGTGGATAGCTGTTATCCACAATCCACATGGTTATCCACAGCCGATTCGATGGATGAGGATGGGCGGATCTTTGAAGCGCTGGTCCCGGATCAGGAGTCGGTGGCAGCCTTCTTGGCTGGGGCCTTCTTCGCCGGAGCCTTGGCTGCCTTGGTCGCCTTCGCTGCCGTCGCCTTCGCTGCCGTCGCCTTTGCTGGCGTTGCCTTGGCGGTGGTCGCCTTGGTGGCCGTTGACTTCGCCGCGGCTGCCTTCTTGGCGGGCGCCTTCTTCGCCGCCTTGCGGGGCGTCGCTGGGCCCTTGGCACGCTTCTCGGCGAGCATCTCGCTGGCCTGCTCGATCGTCATCGTCTCGGGCGACTGCCCGCGCCGCAGCGACGCGTTCGTCTCGCCGTCGGTGACGTACGGCCCGAACCGGCCGTCCTTGATCACCAGCGGCTTCTCGGTCAGTGGATCGTTGCCTAGCTCCCGCAGCGGCGCGGCGGCCACCCGGCGGCCCCGCGTCTTCGGGGCGGCCAGCAGCGTCAGCGCCTCGTCGAGGCCGATCGTGAACAGCTGCGACTCCGACTCGATCGACCGCGTCTCCTCGCCCCGCTTCACGTACGGGCCGTAGCGGCCGGCGTGCGCGGTGACCTCGGCGCCGTCCGGGTCGACGCCGACCACCCGGGGCAGCGTCAACAGTTGCAGCGCCTGCTCCAGGGTCAGCGTCTCCGGCGACTGGGTGCTCAGCAGCGAGGCGTTGCGGTCGCCGGACGAGATGTACGGGCCATACCGCCCCGACTTGATCATGATCGGCTCACCCGTCTCCGGGTGCTCGCCCAGCTTGCGCTCACCGCCACCGCCGAGGAACAGCTCCTCGACCTTCTCCGGGGTCAGCTCGTCGGGGGCGATGCCGTCCGGCAGCGACACCCGGTCGCCGTCCTCCTCGCCGCCCCGCTGCAGGTACGGACCGTACCGGCCGACGCGGGCGACCACGCCGTCGAAGAGCGGGATCGAGTTGACCCCGCGGGCGTCGATGTCGCCGAGCTGCTCGGTGACCATCCGCTTCAGGCCACCGGAGCGGGCGATCGAGCCCTCGTCACCGAGATCGCTGCCAAAGTAGAAGGTGCGCAGGAAGTCGATCGCAGCCGCGTCGCCGCCGGCGATCTCGTCGAGCTCGTCCTCCATGCTGGCGGTGAAGCTGTAGTCGACCAGCCGGGGGAAGTACCGCTCGAGCAGTCCGACCACGGCGAACGCCAGGAACGACGGGATCAGCGCCTGGCCGCGCCGGAAGACGTACCCACGGTCCTGGATCGTCTGCATGATCGACGCGTACGTGGAGGGCCGGCCGATGCCCAGCTCTTCGAGGGCCTTGACCAGCGACGCTTCGGTGTAGCGGGCCGGCGGCTGGGTGGTGTGGCCGAGCGCCGCCAGCTCCTCGGCCGTCAGGCCCTGACCCTTGACCAGGTTCGGCAGCCGCCGCTCGCTGTCCTCGGCCTCGGCGTCCTCGTCGTCGCTCGACTCCACGTAGGCACGCAGGAAGCCCGGGTCGGTGATCGTCTTACCGGTCGCCGCGAAGTCCACCGACTCGTTCGACGTCGACAGGGCGTTGATCCGAACCGAGATCGAGTTACCGACCGCGTCGGTCATCTGGGACGCGATGGTGCGCCGCCAGATCAGCTCGTAGAGCCGGAACTCCTCGGCCGACAGCTCCTTGGCCACCTCGCCGGGCGTCCGGAACGTGTCGCCGGCCGGGCGGATCGCCTCGTGCGCCTCCTGCGCGTTCTTGACCTTGCCGGTGTACCGGCGGGGCTGCGGCGGCACCGCCACGTCGCCGTACAGCTCGCGGATCTGCGTACGGGCAGCCGAGATCGCCGCCTCGGAGAGGTTCACCGAGTCGGTACGCATATAGGTGATGTAGCCGTTTTCGTACAGCCGCTGGGCCGTGCGCATCGTCTGCTGGGAGGAGAAGCGCAGCTTGCGCGACGCCTCCTGCTGCAGCGTGGAGGTGATGAACGGCGCGTACGGCCGGCGCCGGTAGGGCTTCTCCTCGACCCGGGTGACGGTGAACGGGCGGCCCTCCAGGCGCGCCGCGAGGCCGCGAGCGCCCTGCTCGTCGAGGTGCACGACCCCGGCGCCCGGCCGGACCCGGCCGGTCGTCGGCTCGAAGTCCTTGCCGGTGGCGATCCGGTCGCCGTCCAGGGCGATCAGGGTGGCGTTGAACGAGCGAGCCCCCTCGGCGGCTTCCTGGATGGCGAGCAGCGCCCGGATGTCCCAGTACTCCGCTGAGCGGAACCGCATCCGCTCCCGCTCGCGCTCGACCACGATGCGCGTGGCGACCGACTGCACCCGGCCCGCCGACAGCTTCGGCATGACCTTCTTCCACAGGACCGGCGAGACCTCGTACCCGTAGAGCCGGTCGAGGATGCGCCGCGCCTCCTGGGCGTCGACCAGCGCGCGGTCGATCTCGCGCGGGTTGGCGACCGCGGCCTGGATCGCCGGCCGGGTGATCTCGTGGAAGACCATCCGCTTGACCGGCACCTTGGGCTTGATCGTCTCCAGCAGGTGCCAGGCGATGGCCTCGCCCTCGCGGTCCTCATCCGTGGCGAGGAAGACCTCGTCGACCTCCTTGGCCAGCTTGATCAGCTTAGCGATCTGCTGCTTACGGTCCTGGCTGACCACGTACAGCGCCTGGAAGTCGTTGTCGACATCGACCCCGAGCCGCGCCCACGGCTCCTTCTTGTACTTCGCAGGCACGTCGGCCGCGTTACGCGGAAGGTCACGAACGTGGCCCAGGCTCGCCTCAACGACGTACCCGGGACCGAGGTAACCCGAGATCGTCTTGGCCTTCGCCGGTGACTCGACGATGACCAGACGCGTTCCGTTGGCGGACTTGGGCACGGCGCTCCCCGTGGTGTTCTGCGGATCGTGGGTATCAGCCGGTCGGCTGAATGACTGTCAAACGTAACGCGCCAACCGGAAAGCGGTTTAGGGGCCGCGTCACGGGACAGACGGCGCCACCGTACACCGATTAACCGGTTGGACGCCCAGTCATACCCGATTTCCTGCTGGCATGTCGTCCTTTCAGATCCAATTTTCACCGGTTACACCGGCAGGTGGATCACCGACAAGTTCGATCAACCTGGCCAACCGGCGTCGTCCGACGATGCGATACGCCGGGCCGCCCGCGCGGGGCCCCAGCAGCACCGGTGGCAGCCCGACTGCGGCGAGCGCCGCACCGACCACTCCCCACATGGGTTCGTCCGAAACACCCAGTTTCAGGGCAAACGCGGACGCTCCGTCCCGCTCCCCCGCGGCGATCGCCCACAGCCGCAGCCGCCGGCCGTCCAGCGCGAAGCCCGGCGGCGGGTGTTTCACCGCGCCGCGCAGCCAGGACGCTCCCAGCGCCGCCAGGGCCGACGAGTACGCGGTGCGGAAGCAGATGTGCCCGTCCACGCCTCCCGGCTCGCCGGTCGCCCGCTCGCCGGTCACCCGCTCGCAGGTCGCCGCGAGGCCCCGTGCGCTCGCCTCGGCCAGCAGCGCCCTGGCCCGCCACGGCTGGTCGACCACGATCGAGACCCGGGCGGTGCCGCCCATCCGCACCACCTGGCCCGCCCCGGCCAGCAGCCCTTCGAAGTCGAGCGGCGACGCCGGTCGCCCCTCCACCCCGAATAGGGACAACTGCCTGCCTAGTGACACTCGGGAACCTCGTTGAACGCCTGACGCAGCGGAGCCGAGGAGAGCTTGTCGACCTCCAGCGCGCTCGCCGCGTACTCGTGTTGAAGCTTTTCGAAGGCCGTCGCCACCGCCGAGTAGAACGCGTTGGCGTCACCGGTGTCCAGGTCTTTGACGGTGCTGCGGGCGTGTCCGTACGCGTCGCGCGCGGCCTGCAGGGAGGCGACGAACCGGGCGGCGATCTCTTTGCCCTGGTCGACGTCGGGCGCCCCGGCGTCGGCGACCCGCTGGCGGGCCGCCTCACTCGCGGCCTCGGCGCCGCTGAGCAGCCCGATCAGGTTCTGCTTGGCCTGAGCCGACGTGGTCGCGCTGGTCAGCTGGGCCTGCGTCTCCTGGGTGAGCGTGGCGAGCCGGGCCCGCCACGGCGACAGCGCCGTGCACACCGACTTCGCCCAGGCGGCGGGCGTCACGCCGGAGCCGTGGCCGGCGCTGGGGGACCCCCCGCGCGAACCGCAGGCGACCAGGAGACCCGGGATCAGCGCGACGGCCAGCAATGACGGCGCGAAGCGGCGCACAAGTGGCACCGTCGCCAGCGTGATCGTCATGGCCGCCAGCGTAGAGCGCCGCGGATGGAGTGCGGTGCCGCCCAAGAAAGCAGGTGCCCCTGCGGCACGAACTCGTGCTGCAGGGGCACCTTGCTTCCGTCCACGGATCAGGCGGTGACCCTAGCCTGCTTGTCCGTTGGCACGCCGGGCTCGCCCGCTTCCGACATGGCGATCGGCTTGCGCTTACTGAACACGACCGCGCCGACGATGATCAACGCGGCGACGACCGCGATGGTGATCCGCAGCGGGGTGTTCTTGTTGTCGCCCACGCTCCAGGTCACGATGGCCGGCGCGATGAGCAGCGAGACGAGGTTCATCACCTTCATCAGCGGGTTGATCGCCGGCCCGGCGGTGTCCTTGAACGGGTCGCCGACGGTGTCGCCGATGACCGTCGCCGCGTGCGCGTCCGAGCCCTTGCCACCGAAGTGGCCGTCCTCGACCAGCTTCTTCGCGTTGTCCCAGGCACCACCGGAGTTGGCCAGGAACAGCGCCATCAGCGTGCCGGTCCCGACCACACCGGCCAGGTACGCGGCCAGCGGACCGACCCCGAGGCCGAAGCCGACCGCGACCGGGGCCAAGACCGCCAGCAGGCCGGGGGTCATCAGTTCGCGCTGGGCGTCCCGGGTGCAGATGTCGACGACCTTGCCGTACTCCGGCCGCTGGGTGCCGTCCATGATCCCCGGGTACTCGCGGAACTGGCGGCGCACCTCGAACACGACCGCGCCCGCCGACCGGGACACCGCGTTGATCGCCAGCCCCGAGAACAGGAACACGACCGCGGCGCCGAGCAGCAGGCCGACCAGGTTGCTCGGGTTGGCCACGTTGAGGATCTGATCGATTCCCGTACCGACGTTGGCGCTCTCCAACGCCGTCCGGATGGTGTCGGTGTACGACCCGAACAGCGCGGTCGCCGCCAGGACAGCGGTTGCGATCGCGATGCCCTTGGTGATCGCCTTGGTCGTGTTGCCCACCGCGTCGAGCTCGGTGAGCGTACGGGCGCCGTTCTCGTCGATGTCGCCGGACATCTCGGCGATGCCTTGGGCGTTGTCGCTGATCGGACCGAAGGTGTCCATGGCGACGATCACGCCGACGGTGGTCAGCAGGCCGGTGCCGGCGAGCGCCACCGCGAACAGCGACAGCGTGATCGAGCCGCCGCCGAGCAGGAACGCGCCGTAGACGCCGGCCGCGATGACGACCGCGGAGTACACCGCCGACTCGAAGCCGACGCTCACCCCGGCGAGCACCACGGTGGCCGGGCCGGTCAGCGAGGTCTTGCCGATGTCCTGGACCGGCCGGCGGCCCGTCTCGGTGAAATAACCGGTGATGGCCTGGATCACGGCGGCGAGCACGATGCCGATGACCACCGCGACGATCGCGACCACCTGCGGGTTCCGCGTCGTGCTCGCCGCCAGCGGCGAGTCGTGCAGAGCGTCGAAGGTGTTCGGCAGGTACGCGAACGTCGCGATCGCGACCAGGACCGCCGAGATCAGCGCGGACAGGTAGAAGGCCCGGTTGATCGCGGCGAGGCCGGAGCGGTCGGACTTGCGCAGGCGGGTGATGAACACGCCGATGATGGCTGTCAATACCCCGATCGTGGGAACGATCAGCGGGAAGACCAGACCCTCCTCACCGAACGCCGCCTTGCCCAGGATCAGCGCGGCGACCAGCGTCACCGCGTACGACTCGAACAGGTCGGCCGCCATACCGGCGCAGTCACCGACGTTGTCACCTACGTTGTCAGCGATCGTCGCCGCGTTGCGCGGGTCGTCCTCGGGGATGCCCTTCTCGACCTTGCCGACCAGGTCGGCTCCGACGTCGGCGGCCTTCGTGAAGATGCCGCCGCCGACCCGCATGAACATCGCGAGCAGGGCGGCGCCGAAGCCGAAGCCCTCCAGAACGGTAGGCGCGTGGCTCTTGTAGACCAGAACGACGATCGACGCGCCGAGCAGGCCGAGGCCGACGGTGAGGAACCCGACGACGCCACCCGTACGGAAAGCGATCTTCATCGCCGTTTCCCGCCCGCCCGTGGCTTCCCTGGCCGCTGCCGCGACGCGCAGGTTGGCGCGGGTCGCCATCGCCATTCCGGCGCCACCGATGAACGCGGAGAAGAGCGCGCCGATGACGAAGAACAGTGAACGGCCGATCTTGACCGTCGTGTCGTTGCCGCCCGTGTCGCTGACAGGGAGCAGGAACAGCAGTACTACAGCAATTACGACGAAGATGCCGAGGGTCTTGAACTGGCGGAACAGGTACGCAGTAGCGCCCTCCTGTACCGCCCCGGCGATCTCCTGCATTCGTTCGGTGCCCTTACCGGTGGCAAGAACCGCCTTCACCAGCGCGGCCGCAAAACCCAACGCCACCAGGGCGATGACGGCGGCGACGATGATGTAGGTCAGGTTGCTACTGGAGAGGGTCACCTCGCCACCTTCGGCGAGATAGAGCGCGGACATTCGTCGTCCTCCTGATACCAAGGCACAGGTGACAGGTACCGCAGGCGACTCACCAGCGGTCCAGTCTCCACGCGGGGCGTCCCGACATCCACTCCTGCCCAGGTGCGGGACCGGGATGTCACTTATGACCCGCGTACTCTAGCCGCCCGACGTGTGCCCGGTCACACCGGCGACCACCATGTCGCATCGATTTTCGCCAACATGCTAGCCGGCTTTCGGATGGGAGCGCTCCCGAGCACCGTTCATAACGGTCATCAATGGATCATGAGGACAGATGAGCGGGCGATGCACCCGTGAGCGGGCGATGCGCCCGTCGCGAAGTGCCCGCGGTGGGTCAGGCGTCGGTGGGCTTGCGGGTGACCGGCCAGGACATGCTGACCTCGGTACCCAAACCGTCGGCCAGGGTGTTGACCTGAAGATCGTCAACGAGGCCGGCGAGCAGCGTGAGCCCCATCCGTGCGGCGACGGCCTCTTCGGCAAGGGACTCGGGCACCTCGGCCGCCGCCGGCGCCTCGCCCAGGAACGCGGCGGGATCGGTCGTCGCCGGGCTGTCGCTGACCCGGTCGGTAACCCGTACGGTGAACCGGTCACCGTTGTTCATCGCCATGTCGATAAGGCTGTCCGTGCCCTGCGAACGATGCAGTGCGACCGCACGCGAACAGGCCTCGCCGATAGCTAGCCGGATTTCTTCCAGCAGCTCATCGGCCACGCCGGCCCGGCGCGCCACGGCGACCGCGACGAGTCGCGCGGTGCGCACGTGGGCCGGTGCCGGCGAGAACGACAGGCGTACCGTCGGCATCACGCTACGCCGACTGGCCCGCGTCAGCGCCCGTCGCCGCGGTGGCTGCCTCGACCGAGTCGTACAGCGCGAAAACCCGGTCGAGCGCGGTGATCCGGAAAATCTTCAGCAACCGCTCATGGCCGCAGACCAGGGCCAGCGTGCCCCCAGCGGCCCTCAGCCGCTTGAGCGCTCCCACCAGAACACCCAGTCCGGTCGAGTCGAGGAACTCGACGCGGCTCAGGTCGACAATCACGCTGCGGGCACCGGCCTCGACAAGTTCAACGAGGCGCTCACGCAGCCGCGGCGCGGTATAGACGTCGACCTCGCCACCGACCTCGAGCACCGTGTGATCGTCAACGGTGCGGGTCGACAGCGACAACTCCATGCGGACCTCCTCAACCGTGGTGCCGCCGGTGCAGCACCGCAAAGTCCCTGCGGGCATCTAACCATCGCGTCGTCGAGTGGGCGACGCGTCCCTGGTCATTCGCTCCTTCGACCACATCCATTCGGCTTACGCCACATGGACGCCGAGGCCCGAACGGTGTCAAAGTGCAGGGCGTGACGAGCGTATTGCCCGAGCCTGCCCAGCTGTTGAATCAGTTGATACGAGGACGCCAGGCGACGCCGCTTACGCACGTCGAACGCGTACCGGCCCGGCGTGGCGAGCGGACCGGCTGGTCGGGCTGGGTGCCGGAGGACCTGCGTCGCGCGTACGACAGTCGGGGAGTCGACTCACCCTGGCACCACCAGGCACGAGCCGCCGATCTCCTGCACTCCGGCCAGCATGTGGTGGTCGCCACCGGCACCGCCTCCGGCAAGTCGCTGGCGTACCAGCTGCCGACGCTCGCCCGCCTGCTCGACGACCCACGCGCCACCGTGCTCTATCTCTCCCCGACCAAGGCGCTCGCGGCCGACCAGCTGCGTACCCTGACCTCCCTGAATCTCCCGGGCATCCGCCCGGCCAGTTACGACGGTGACACCCCGCGTGAGGAGCGCGAGTGGATCCGACAGCACGCCCGGTTCGTACTAACAAATCCCGACATGCTCCACCACGGCATTCTGCCTGGCCACGCCAGGTGGACGACCTTCCTCCGCCGCCTGGCGTACGTGGTGATCGACGAATGCCACGCCTACCGGGGTGTCTTCGGCTCCCACGTCGCACACGTGCTGCGCCGGCTGCGGCGGATCGCCGCCCGGTACGGCAGTGAACCGGTCTTCGCGTTCGCGTCGGCGACCGTCGGTGACCCGGGCGGCACGGCCGAGCGCCTCGCCGGGGTACCCGTGACCGCCGTGACCGAGGACGGCTCCCCGCGCGGCGGAGTGACCTTCGCGCTGTGGGAACCGCCGATGCTCGACCCCGTCACCGGACTCGGCGTGTCCCCCGACGACGTCGAGGATGCCGCTCCGGTCCGCAAGTCGGCGCTGCGGGAGACCGCCGACCTGCTCGCCGACACCGTCGCCCACGGGGTGCGGACCCTGGCGTTCGTACGGTCGCGGCGGGGCGCCGAGGTCGTCGCCGCGATGGCCCGGCGCTCGCTGGACGAGGTGACCCCTGGCCTCGGCGAGCAGGTTGCCGCGTACCGCGCAGGTTACCTGCGTGAGGAGCGCCGGGTACTGGAGCGGGCCCTGCTCGACGGCTCGCTGCTCGGCCTCGCCGCCACGAACGCGCTCGAACTCGGCGTCGACCTGTCCGGCCTCGACGCGGTGATCCTCGCCGGGTACCCGGGAACGCTCGCCTCGCTCTGGCAGCAGGCGGGCCGGGCGGGCCGCTCGGGCCGCGAGTCGCTGTGCGTCCTCGTGGCCCGCGACGACCCACTCGACACGTACCTCGTCCACCACCCGGAGGCGCTGTTCTCCCGGCCGGTCGAGGCGACGGTGCTCGACCCCGCCAACCCGTACGTGCTGGGCCCGCAGTTGGCCTGTGCGGCCTCCGAGCTGCCATTGACGCCCAAGGACCTGGGGTTGTTCGGCGGGCCGGTCGCCGAGTCGGCGGTCTCGGCCCTCGTCGAGGCGGGCGTGCTCCGCAAGCGCCCCACCGGCTGGTACTGGACCCAGCGTGGTCGGCCCGAGGTCGACCTGCGCGGCTCCGGCGGCGCGCAGGTCGCCGTGGTCGAGGCGAAGACCGGCCGGCTGCTCGGCACCGTCGACGGCGGTTCGGCGCATCACCAGGTCCACCCGGGCGCCGTCTACCTGCACCAGGGCGTCTCGTACGTCGTCGACGACCTCGACCTCGACGACGCCGTCGCGCTCGTACACGCCGAAGAGCCCGACTTCACCACCCACGCACGCGAGGTGACCGACCTGTCGGTGCTGTCGGTGCGCTCGTACGTCGACGCCGGCCCGGTCGGCCTGTTCCTCGGCGAGGTGGAGGTGACCAGCCAGGTCGTCGCGTACCAGCGGCGGCGGCTGAGCACCGGCGAGGTGATGGACACCCGCCCGCTCGACCTGCCGGAGCGCTGCCTCCGCACGGTCGCCGTCTGGTACACAGTCTCGCCCGGCGCGCTCGCGGACGCCGGAGTCGCCGCCCCCGATGTACCGGGTGCGCTGCACGCCGCCGAACACGCGGCGATCGGCCTGTTACCGCTGGTCGCGACGTGCGACCGGTGGGACATCGGCGGCCTGTCGACCGCGGCCCACCCGGATACCGACGCGCCCACGGTCTTCGTCTACGACGGCCATCCGGGTGGCGCGGGCTTCGCGGAGCGGGCCTTCGGGGTCGCGGCGGAGTGGCTGGGCGCGACGAGAAAGGCGATCGCTTCGTGCGGGTGCGAGTCGGGGTGCCCCTCGTGCGTGCAGTCGCCCAAGTGCGGAAACGGGAACAATCCGCTGGGCAAGGACGACGCGGTGAAGGTGCTCGACCTGGTACTGGAGGAGTTGGCCGGGCGCGCCTGACCCTCGCAGCGACTCAGGACCGGACCGGTCCGGCACGGGCCCACGCCCGTGCCGGACCTCCCACCTGGCCGAGGCTCACGGGGTCGGCCGCCACCCCGATCACCATGTCGAGCCCGTCCAGCCGGCACTCCACGAGCCGGGCGCCGTTGGCGGCGACGATCTGGCCGGCCCGCTCGCAGGCCACGGACACCCCCTCCCCCGCGCGTACCGCACCCGCGAGCGCCCCCAGGTCGGCGGCGGCCTGCGCCCGGTGCCTGGCTACCAGTACCGATCCTGCGGCGGCGACGGCGCCCGCGAAGGTCAGCACCGCGAGCCCCACGCCGAGCAGCCACAGCGATGCCGAGCCCCGGTCGTCGAACCAGGGTGTCCCGCTCACGGCACCTGGTCCGGCTCGCGGGCGGCCACCGCGTACGCCTCGACGGTCAGCCCTGGCAGCCGGCTACCGAATGGACGCACGACCATACGGACGGCCGCCCGAACAAGATCACCGTCTTGACCGACCGAGATGACAGCTCCGGCGGGAGCGGCACGCTCGCCAGCGGCGATTCCCGGCTCGCCCCTCGCCTCGGCTCGCGCGGCCTCCCGGGCGGCGTCGACACAGCGCAGCTTGGTCGCGACGGCGCTCACCGAGGTCAGACCCGCGAGCAGCAACAGCAGGAGCGCCGGGAGGGCGACCGCCAACTCGGCCGTCACCGACCCTCGGTCACCACGCCGGTTCAACACCAGCCACGTCCGATCACCGGGTCCGTTCAGCACCACCCACGCTCGTCTGCCCTGTTGATTGATCGCCACCCACTCCCGGGCGCTTCGGCTACTCATTTCAGCGCTCGCTGGATGATCGCGGCGAGCGCCGCCCGCACGGTGTCCGACGTGAGGACCTTGAGCAGCAGGCCAGCGAAGGCGACCGCGGCGAGGGTGCCGACCGCGTACTCGGCGGTGTTCATGCCGGCGTCGCCGCGCAGCCGCTGCAGGAGCTTGCGGACCTTCATTTTGATCTCCCGTCATCTCGATCGGAGGACGTCGCCGAGCACGGCGACGACGACCGGCACCACGCCGGTCAGCAGAAAGGCAGGCAGGAAGCAGAGGCCGAGTGGCAGCACGACGAGTACGCCCAGTCGCTGGGCCGCCGCCTCGGCCTGCGCCCTTCGGGCCGCTCGCAGGTCCCCGGCGAGCCGACCGAGCGCGCCGGTCATCGCGGCGCCGCTGGCGGCAGTGCGTACGGCCGCGCGCCGCACCCGCTCGCCGCCCGGGATCGCGGCCAGCGGCGCCCACGCCTCCTCCGGCCGGGCACCGAGGCGCAGCGCCGTGCCGACGAGTTCGAGTCGCCGGCCCAGCGGACCGCCGAGCGCTTCGCCAACGACCTCGGCAGCGCGGGCCGGCGGCGCACCGGCACGAAGCGCGGCGGCCAGCAGGTCGACCGCGATCGGGAGGTCAACGGCGACCTGGCGGTCATCCCGTCCGGCGGTCGACCACTGACGGGCGGCCCACCAGCAGCCGGTGCCCACGGCCACGCCGGCTGCCAGGCCGGTCCATCCACCGAGCAGTCCGGCTGTGGCGACGCCCGCGAGGACCGCGGCGGCACCGATGCGCGGGTCCGGCCGGGAACGCTCCGCTGTGAAGCGCCGACGCCCCCGGTTACCAGGGACGCGGCGCCGGCCCGCCGTCACGACGCCCTGTCCACGGCCGTGCGGCACAGCCGGCCGGTCCAGCTCAGGCCGCAGTACTGAAGTAGCAGCGCACCGAGCGCGCAGGCCGCACCCGACGGCGTGTGCAACAGCGCGTGACCCGGTTGCGCGCCCATCGCGTACCCGAGCCCGACGCCGGCAACGGGCAGCAGCGCGAGCAGGGCGGTGCTGGCCCGGGCACCGGTCGTCTGTGCCGCGATGGCCTCCCGGGCACGTTCGATGCTGCGTAGGTCGGACTCGACGCGATCGAGCAGGTCGGCCAGCGGCGCCCCCAGTCGCTCGCTCACTGCACAGGCGGCGGTCAGCCGGTCCAGCGATAGCCGGACCGCTGGGTCCGGACGATCCGTGGCGAGTGCGGTGCGGGCCGCCTCGACCGCGGCCGACGGCGCGACCCCCGCCCGCAGGTCGGCCGCGAGTCCCCCGATGACGTCCAGGGCCGCGCTGCGATCGGCGGTGGCAACCCGCTCTCGGACGGCCCGACGGACCGCGCGGAGCGCGAGAAGCGCATACCCGAGGGCGAGTACGGCAGCTACCACGCCCCCAAGGACACCGGCCACGCCGGCAGCGAGAACGGCGGCGGCAAGCATCGCGGCGGTGGCGCGCGGCCCGGCAGTGAAGCCGACCGTCCACGCCGACCGGGGCGTCCGCGAGGCGGTGAGTCGCGCCAGGCGTCGCCGCACCGACCTTGCCCGGATCATGACGCCTCCGCCCATAGGACCGGTGGAGGCTCGACGCCACGGCGTACCAACAGGTCGGCGAGGGCGCGGGCGACCGGTCCGGCGCCGCGATCGCGGCGCCAGGCGGGCACGGCCTGTACGAGTCGTGACTCCGTCGACGGCAGCAGCAGGCAGACCTCGTCCAGCACCCGGCCGGTCGCGACTGCGCGTACCTGTAACACCACCTGAAGGGCTGCGGCGATCTGGGCGTGCAGCGCCTCCCTGGGCACCCCGCTGAGCAGGCCGAGCGCCTCCAGCCGGGCCGGCACGTCTGCGGAACTGTTGGCGTGAAGAGTGCCCGCCCCGCCCTCGTGGCCGGTGTTCAGCGCACCCAGCAGATCAATGACCTCGGCGCCGCGGCACTCGCCGACGACCAGCCGGTCCGGCCGCATCCGAAGCGCCTGCCGCACCAGGTCGCGCAGGGTCACCTCACCCGCACCCTCGACGTTGGACTGCCGCGCTTCCAGGGCGACCGCGTGCGGATGCGCCGGTCGTAATTCGGCGGCGTCCTCCACGATGACGATGCGCTCATGCGGCGGTACGAGTGACAGGAGAGTCGCCAGGAGGGTGGTCTTGCCAGCTCCGGTCCCACCCACGACGAGGTAGGCCAGCCGGGCGGCCACGATCGCGGCGAGCAGCGCCGCCACGTCGGCGGTGAGGCTGCCGGCGGCGACGAGTTCGGGCAGGGTGAACGCGCGCCGGCGCAGGGTACGCAGCGACAGGTACGGCCCGTCCCGAGCGATCGGTGGCAGAACGGCGTGCATGCGGGTGCCGTCTGGCAGGCGGGCGTCGACGAATGGGCGGCCCTCGTCGAGGCGGCGCCCGGCTGCTGCCGCCAGCCGCTGCGCGAGCCGGTGCACATCGGCCGGCGCTCCGAGCCAGACGCCTGCCCGCTGCAGCCCACGGCCCCGGTCGATCCACACCTCACTGCCGTTGACCAGTACGTCGGTCACGTCAGCCTGGGCGAGCAGGGCCATCAGCCCGCCCGCGCCGCCAGGACCGTAAGCCGCTCCGGCCGGCTCGTCGGTATCAACCGTCATGCCGCCGGCTCCCGCGTACGCAGGTCGAGGTCGTCCAGGATCCGTTGGCACAGCAGGGCCAGCGGTCCCCTGCCGGTTCCGGCCGGCGGCTCTCCGCGCTCCAGCGCCCGGGCCAGTTCGGGCTCGGGCCGGAGCGTGCCGGCGAGCGGAAGATCCAGCGCCCGGGCGATCTCCCGCGCCTTTAGGCGGCCCGGGGCCGGTCCCCGCACGACGATCCGGAGCGCGCTGGTGTGCGCGGTGGCGACAGCGGCAACCCTGGCGGCGGCTGCGCAGGCACGCAGTTCAGCAGGGACCAGGAGAAGGGTCTGGTCGGCAGAGCCCAGTGCGAGGATGGCGGCGTCGTCGAGGCGCCGCGGCAGGTCGACGACCACGAGGTCCCGGCTGGCCCGGCCGGCGGCGAGCGCGGCCTCCATCGCGTCATGGGGAACGGTCAGCAGATCGCCCCGGTCCCAGGACAGCACGGCGAGCTCACCGCGGCTGGGCAGGGCGTCCACGAGCGCCGGCGGCGAAACGCCCGTGGAGCCGTGTGAAAGCGCGGGCCATCGCAGCCCATCAAGCGATTCCCAGCCGAGGACCAGGTCCGCCCCGCCACCCATCGGGTCGGCGTCCACCAGCAGCGCCCGAAGCCCGGCGCGGGCTGCCGTCACTGCCAGACCAGCCGCCAGGACGCTGGCTCCTGAGCCTCCCCGCCCGCCGAGCACCGCGACGACCGTGGCCGGCCTGGGCGCTCCGGCTGCGTCGACCAGGCGGTCCACCAGCCACGGCTCGGCTGCCGGCAGGACGGCGATGTGTTCGGCGCCGAGCGCCTCGGCCACCTCCCAGGGCGGCTCCTCGACGGGCCCCATGACCACGAGCACGGTCCCGGGCCGTCGGGGAAGCCGGGCTCGTACGCACCCCGGCGCCGCCCCGAGGCCGACAAGGACGAGGGGTGCGGCGCCGAAGCGCGCACGCGCGGCGACCGCGTCGGGCGCCACCTCCAGCTCGACCCGGGCGTCGGCGGCGAGTCGCAGCGCCTCGTCGAGCAGGTACGGGTCGTCGGTGACCAGGAGCGGACGGAGCGGAGCAGAGACGGTGGCGCTTCGAGAAGCCACGGGCGGCCTCCACGGATCGAGGGGCGGGACGGACCGGCCCACCCTGCGCGCACCGGTCGATCCCGCGCCGCCCGTACTCGATGATCTGTGGACAGCGAGGGTGCTTGTGGATAGGTCAAGGCGACGGCAGTTGATCTGATATGGCGACAAGGCCGTCTTGTCTGGGCCCCTCCGCCCCACACCGTCTCGGGTTATGGACGGAACTTCTGTCAGCTCACTTAGATGATCATGACGGCTTCGCGATGACCATGAACTTGTTCTCCGCGCGCTGCGCGAACTTCAGGAATCCGCGCAGCCCGGGGAGGCCCTCCAACATCCCGAAGATCGGGATCAGCAGGATCACGGCCAGCGGCTCCCACCACTTGCGCCGACCGCCACCGGATACTCCGGCATTGACCCGCAGGCCCTCCCAGTACATCCAGATCGTGTAGGCCATGTTCAGCGCCCAGACTGGAATGACTAAGAGCATCTCCGGAGATGTGTTGGAAGCGAGGAGAATGCTCAGGAACAGAACTACTCCGACATTCGTGATCGGGCCGACAACCCACGACATCACCGAATATCCGAGTAGCAGCCGGTTTCGCAGTTGCAGCGACCGGTTGAATACCAGGCCCGCCAGGCCCCAGGACCAGCGCTCGCGCTGCCGGAAGAAATCGTGGAGGGTGGCAGGCGACGCGCCGTAGCACCGCCCGCCGAACCAGGCGCTCCGGCCCTCGTAGCGAGCACTGAAGATCATTGCGAACTGGGCGTCCTCGACAATGCTCCGAGGGCCGAAATCCCAGCCTATTGTCGCCTCGATCGAGGCCCGCACCAGCAGTAACTCACCGTGCACGCCGGCGCGCGGCGTGCCACTGCCGGTCCAGGTCGAGAAGCGCCCGACGTCCTCGGCGGGCCGGACCGAGTCCGCGAGCCAGGTGAGCGTGTTCACTGCGTACTCGCGCGGATACGTCAGGATGCCCTGAGCCAGGTGCTTGGCATCGTGGCCAGCCTGAACCTGCTCCTCGATAAACCGGGCCATGGCCAGGGCGGTATCCGGGCCCACACCAGTGTCGTCATCCATGTGCAGCACCCACACGTCGTCGCAGTCCTCATGCTCGCGGATCCGCAGCTCGTGCGAGTAGTGGGTGGCACGCGCCTTAAATTTCGTTCCGTTGGCTGTGCGATACCGCCTCGGTACGGTGACAAGCCTTATCAGCTCACTTCCGGCGGCCAGCCTGGCGATCCGCTCTGTTGCCTCACAGCCCTCGTCGATGACGATGTCGATCCTGAGCCGGGGAAAGCACCTGGGGAGATAGGCGATGTAGGACAGGACCGAGCGCTCGAGCGCGGGGTAGATGTCGTGCCGGCCGATGGTAGGAACGACAACGATCAGGAAACGCTCGCTTCTCGTCAGCCCGCGGCCAGACCACCGAGCCTCTGACTCGCGCAGTGCCTTGCGAGTCCGCCGGATGCCGAGGATACCGGTGAGCGTGGTGAAGATGGGCCACGTCCACAGCACCGTCAGCGGCCAGCCAAGCGCGCCGGCAGATGGGGCGTTGGCCCAGAGGTCACCCACCACAATGAGCAGGTAGGAGAGGACCAACGGCCAGTACGCTGGCCTCCAGCGGGCGAGCCTGCGGTGCAGTTCTCGCGCCTGCTGCGGGCCGAACAAGGTCAACGCGCCCCGGAACTGCCCCGTGCTCAGCGCTTCCCGGCCCGCAAGCCAGGCGCCCCAATCAAGCCAGGCGTCCCAATCCGGAGGCGCAGCCTTCTGTCCTCCCACTTTCGCTTCTCCCCTGCGCGCTCGTAGTCGCCGGGCAATGAGCAACTACCCGTAGACAGCTCGGCCAACCCGGGGACGGAGCCGCCGAGCACCTCACCCGCTATGACGCCGAGGAGAGCGTGCCTGCTGGAGGCGCACAACGCCGCTATGGCCGAAAAACTCTCCGGTAGCGCAGGACACCCTCCAGGGCCAGCGGTGGGGTCGAGGTACGCCGAACCCCGGACTGATCACTGATCAGTGATCACTAAGAGTTCGGGGGTAAAACCCTCGAAACCCTTCGTATCGTCAGGAATTATCACTCTTCGTAGTCGGTTCGTAACTGGGAGCGCTACCATAGGCCGCCCCTTACCGACCTCCGGGAGAGCACGTGATCCTCAATCGACGCCGATGGTCGGCCCGTATGCGCGCAGCGATTACGGCCGCCACCGCGCTCACCGCAGCTGGACTCCTCGCCATCGCACCCCGTGCGATCGGCGCGTACCCGACCGCGGACACGATCTGCGACCGGTTCGGATCCGCCCACCAGGGCAGCGACGTTGTCATGAACGACCGCTGGAATCCGACCGCGACCGGACAGCAGTGCGTCGGCGCCACCAGCACCCCGCCCACGCCGGGTGGCCAGGTCAGCAAGTCCGACGTGCTCAACTGGATGTCCAAGCTTCAGCACCGCAGCGACAACCGGGTCGTCTCCGGCTTCTTCGGCGGCTACAGCGGCAGCACGTTCAACCTGGACCAGACCAACCAGCTCAAGAACCAGAGCGGTCCGTACCCTGGCCTGCTGGCCTGCGACTACGCCAACTGGGTCAACAGCGCCAACACCCAGGTCGACAGCTCGTGCAACGACACGCTGAAGGACTGGTGGCACAACGGTGGCCTGGTCAGCGTCGGCATCCACATGCCGAGCCCGACCGGCGGGAACTTCGGCACGAAGCTGGGCAACTTCGGCGACCTCACCAACAGCGGCACCGCCGTCGGCCGCGCCTACCAGGACTCGCTCACCAAGATCGGCGACGGCCTGAGCGATCTCAAGAACGCCGGCGTGGTGGTGCTGTGGCGACCGTTCCACGAGATGAACGGCGACTGGTTCTGGTGGGGCAACCAGGACGCCGACACGTACAAGAACGTGTGGAACTACACGTACAACTACCTGGTCAACACCCGCGGGCTCGACAACCTGATCTGGGTGTACGCGCCGGACTGCAGCCGCAACGGCAACCTCACCGACTACTACCCGGGTGGTGACAAGGTCGACGTCGTCGGACTGGACTGCTACACCGACAACCCGTCCGGCGGCGACGGCAACGTCGTCAAGAATCTCGACGCGCAGTACAACCAAATGCTCGGCCTGGGCAAGCCGTTCGCCTTCACCGAGGCCGGCCCTCGCGACCAGACGGGCGGGTCGTTCGACTGGAAGAAGTGGATCGACGCCATCCAACAGCGGTACCCCAAGACCACGTACTTCCTGGCGTGGAACGACAAATGGAGCCCGCCGCAGAATCAGAACTCGACCGGTCTGATGAACCATCCGTGGGTCATCAACCGAGGCGAGATCGACCTCAGGGGTGGCGCCACGCCTCCGACTCCGCCACCGGGCAGCGGTGGCCACTGAGCCAGCTATCGCGTGGTCAACCCGTGGTCTGCCGGCTGGCTGCCGCCGGATCAGCGCCGGGGCCGGCTTGTCGCTGACTGCTGGCTCCCCCGAAGATCGGGATGACGGGGAGGAGCCAGGGACAGCCGGTGCGGTACCTGCACGAACATGACGCGATAGTGCCGTCGGGAAAAGGGACGACCCCCGCCGGGGGAGGCGGTAGAACGTCGTCAGCCGTTGGCGGCCGTGATCGTTCGGCCCTCATTCGCGCACCTCACGAGGGGTCCGACGTCATCGGTTGCCAACGGCTGTCAGCGTTGCCGCTGACTTTTTTGCTGACGACCAACAACTCCTGGCCCTGACTGCGGCCACTATCCGCGTGACCTACGGCGAGGCTTGGCGTGGTCGGGGCAGGCGTGCACGCCGAGCTAACCAGCGCGCTGGCATTCCGAATCGTCGACCTTGCGTCGTAGGCTCGCCTCGGTCCACGTGAGTCTCCGACCGCTATCGGAGAAGCGCGCGAACAGCGATACGCATTGGCCCACGTGCGGCAGGTCCATGAGACCCGATGGGACGGACCCGCAGGTTTCGACTTGAGAGCTCTCGTTTGGGCCGACGCACACCTCGGTGGCGGAAACCTTCGTGACGTGTGCGGTGTAACGCGGACCTTCGCCGTCACCTAGGGTGCACCCGCAAATCAGCAGCCCGTAGCCGAGGAAGCCGGCGAACACCGGCCACGGCGGACGCCGCTTCGTCTGCTGGGTCATCGGCGCATCGTACGAGCGCAACCTGCCGTGCGTTGTCCGGTCAATGGTCAGTTGTCACGGTGCGGCCGGCCGGCGCGTGCGCGGCGGGCCGGAGGTCCAGAGCGCGCCGCCTTGATTCATCACAGGCGAATTCGGCAATACATGGGGCTAGTGCGCTGTCCTCCGTCGACTGATGCGCGACAGTCGTCTGCCAACTGATCTGCGACATCCGAACGCGGATCGCGGCTACTTGTTGACTGGTGTTACGACCGCAGCCCGGCCAGGCTTGGTCGAGGTGACCGGCGGGATCGCTCGCATCGCGGCTGCCCACCGCAAGTTGGTGTGGCTCTCTTCTGGCATGCGTACCGCCGGTCACCGTGGCGCGGAGAGGCTCCAGAGGGGTTTGCCCAGCTCGAAGTAGCGCTGCCCTCCTCGCCGGCATCGGCTCGGTGGGATCGAGGAGGACAGCGTGGGACGAGTCATCATCGGCATGGATCCGCACATTGCGATCGTTGACGCTAGGGAGTTCGCAGAAGACCGGCGGTAAGTCAATCGATCGCCGCTGGGTCCACCGTTCCGCCCGCAATCAGCCAGTCGACTGTTACATGATCCAGATGGTCAATAGCTCGGCCGTCACGACGAGCACCACCTCCCAGCCGGCGCGGCGATACACCTCGACGTTGGCCGGGTTGCTGGTTCCAGGATCGCCGGCAGGCCGTCCGCGGCGGCGCGGCGTAATCCGGTCTCCTTACGGCTCGGGCGTTCCTCGGCATGGCCTGCGGATAGAGAGGGCCACGAGGGGTCCGCACCCGCGGAGCCACCGGGGAACTGGGGACACGACCATGACGCACCTGAGATCCGTGCTGACCCTGCTAGGGACGGTGTTGCTGACCATGGTGGCCGGGTGCGGCGCGGCGCCCGACAAGGCCACGCCCCCTCCGGCGGCTGGCCCGCCGCCAGCAGTGACGGCCCCACTGATGGCGGGGATGAGCGTGCCGGCAGCGTCCGGCCACCACGGTCAGCAAGTGCCGGCGGCGACCGCCTCGGTTGTCATCAAGAACTTCGCATTCTCGCCGGCAGCGGTCACCGTGGCGGTTGGTACCACGGTGACGTGGTCCAACCGCGACCAGGCTGCGCACACCGTCACCGCCTCGGGTGGCGCGTTCAAGTCGCCCACCTTGGACCCCGGCGACACCTTCCGGTTCACGTTCACGAAGGCCGGCCGCTACGCCTACCTGTGCACCATCCACCCGTTCATGACGGGGACGGTTGTAGTGACGCCAGGAATGGTGACGCACGGGACCCCGAAGAGCATGAGCCGCCAGTCCGGTAAAACGCCAGCTCGCCACTCGTGCGTCGAGTTCTGGCACGGTACAGGCCTGCGTGGCGGATAACGTACGGGACTACGGGGTAGCAGGCCAGTTGGTCACTTCGCGGACAGGGGCATGATTTCGCCCGGCCCACGGCCGGTCGGCGAGTCCGCGGAAGGCATGTTGATCACCAGCCTTCGCTGTGGGGGATGCGGATGACCACGCAGATGGCTCGGCCTCAGGTTGGGATCACTCCGAACATGTTCGCGATCCCGTACGGGCTGGCTGGCCTGGCTACTTGCTGGGGATACGCCGCCCTCCTGAAGCTGGCGCCCGCGATTGTGGCCGGCGTCCTGTTCATCGTCACCGCAGCGGTATGGCTGGTGCTCGTGGTCGGGTACCTCTCGCAGGTGCCGCGCCGGCGCGGCGGCTGGCGCGCCGAACTGGCCGATCCGGCGTTGGGACCGTTCGTGTCGCTGATCCCGATCGTCGGCATGCTCCTGGCGATCGGCCTGATGCCGCACGCCCTCGCCGCCGGTAGATGGCTGTTTGGGGTCTTCGCCGTCGCCACCACCGTCCTGGCCGGGTGGATGACCGGCCAGTGGCTCGTCGAAGACCTCGACCTGGACCGGCTGCACTCCGGCTACGTCCTGCCCGCGGTCGCCGGAGGCCTCATCGCCTCCATCGGCGCCGCCCTCGCCGGCTGGACCGGAATCGCCCACGCGTTCATGGGCCTGGGCGTCGTGTCGTGGCTGCTCATCGGCTCCGTCATCATGGCCCGGCTGATGTTCCGCCCTCGGCTGCCCGCGCCGCTGACGCCCACCTTGGCGATCGAGGTCGCGCCGCCCGCCCTGGCTGGCCTCGCCTACCTGGCCATCACCCACGGCAGGGTCGACCTGGTCGCCCTGGCTCTCGGCGGCTTCACCGCGCTCGCCGTGATCGTCCAGATCCGGCTTGTCCCCGTGTACCGCAGGCTGTCCTTCGGCCCTGCGTTCTGGTCGTTCGCGTTCCCATACGCCGCGGTGGCCACCTTCGCGCTGCACTGGGTCAACTATGGCAGGCCGGTCGGGTACAAGGTCTGGGCCTGGATCGTCCTCCTCGCGATCACCGCGTTCATCGCCGCCCTGGTCGCGGAGACCACAGCGGCCCTCGCCCGGCGCGAATTCCTGCCACAACTCCAGTAACCGCCAACCGTCACAGCTGTCGCGTCCGACCGCGTCGACAGGCGGTGACGTATCAGTGCGGACTCGGGCCAAGGCCGCAGCGCACGTGCCGTACCGGCACCGATGCGGCCCCGCCCGCTTCCATGACCTACATCACACCTACGCGACCTGGCTCGTCAGCGACGGCCTACCGGTCAACGTTCGTCCAGCGCGTGATGGGGCACCAGCTAGCCTCGACGACGCTCAACCGGTACACGCACGCCCCGGCCGACTACGACGACCGGGTTCGGGACGCCCTGGACGCGTCCGCTGACTTTTCGCTGACTTCCGGGCCGCTGAAAGATCCGGGCGACGGGGAAGATCCGGGGACAGCCGGTGCGCTTCCTGCACGAACATGACCTGGGAGGACTCGCCACAGAAGGGACGACCCCCGCCGGGGGGAGGCGGGGGTCGTCGTGGGTCCGACTCCGGGGGGTTGAGCCGAACCCTCTCGGCAATCACGGGGGGTTGTGAAGGCCGAGGGTCTGGGGCGCAGGTTCCGATACGGACATACCGACCAGGACGCGAAACCTTGTCGCAAATATAAGCATGCCTGAGGTGCCCGCCACACGTCGAGTAGTGCCGGCTTCGACTATCTGCAACTACTGGATCGATGTACTCAGATACTGACGGTCAATGCTTGCACATTCGATCGCAGACAGTGAACGCGGACGGCTAGACTGCCGCCCGTGGGTCGCAGCGCCGCATTTTTCGACCTCGATAAGACGGTCATCGCGAAGTCCAGCGCGCTCGCGTTCGGACGGCCGTTCTACCGTGATGGCCTCATCGGGCGTCGAGACATGATCAAAGCCGCGTACGCCCAGCTCATCTTCCGTATCGGCGGCGCGGACGACCAGCAGATGGCCCGCATCCGCGACGCCGTCGCACAGCTGTGCAAAGGCTGGCGGGCCGAGCAGGTCCGGCAGATCGTCAATGAGACGCTGCACGAGCTGATCGACCCCTACGTGTACGCGGAAGCCACCGCCCTCATCAGCGAGCACCGGGCAGCGGGACGTGACGTCGTACTCGTCTCGTCGTCCGGTGACGAGATGGTGCGCCCGATCGGTGAGCTGCTCGGCATCACCGACGTGATCGCGACCCGTATGGTGGTCGACGACGGCCGCTACACCGGCGAGGTCGACTTCTATGCCGCCGGCCCCAACAAGGCGATCGCCGTACGCGAACTGGCGGCCGAACGCGGCTACGACCTGGCGGACTCGTACGCGTACTCGGACTCGATCAGCGACACGCCGCTACTGGAGACCGTCGGCCACCCGACAGCAGTGAATCCGGACCGGGCGCTGCGCCGGCTGGCCACCGAGCGGGGCTGGCCCGTCCTGGCGTTCCGCCACCCCATCCCGTTGATGCGCCGCCTGCGGCAGCGTCCGGCGGTTCCGGCGGCCGCAGCGGCGGTCGGGCTGGGCCTGGGTGTCGCTCTCGGTCTCATCCTGTACGGCCGCCATCGGCGAGCCCGCACCGCGGCGGCGTAACGATCTCAGACCCGACATTCACCCTCGCGGGCGCTTCACCTGATTTGCAAAGTAACGATTTCCTTACGCCACGAAAATCGGATATGGGTAGCTTACTGGCGTCAGGGCTCTGACCAGCGTAGAAAGTGACGTACGAGCCGGGGCACGGGCTCACGCACAGCCACCGAACACCGACGTACGACCAGCCGGCAGACGCGTTCGCGGCGGCACGTGATCAGCCGACCCCCGAGTCGTAAAGAAGGCCTGGACGTGGAGCGGCGCTTCACGGAGGCGCCATCGACCTGTCGCTCACCGCGAGAGACACGTCAGACGGTTTTGCACAGCTCTCTACCGCTGCGGCCGACAAGACAAATACCCGGACAAACTGGCCGCACTGCGCCGGAATCAGCTCAACCGGGGGACAGAAACTGTCGGTCCCCCGACCTAACGTGACACTGTTGCATGCTTCTCGGCGAGGAGACGGAGTGGCCCCACTGCTGACCTTGATCACCTATGTGGTGGCTGCTGCACTGGCTATCGGATACGTGTGCGAGGCAGGTCTGCCGTCCTGGCGCCGCGCTAGCGCCTGCATCCTCGGCATGATCCTCGCCGTCGGCGCGGGTCAGCTTCTGACCTCGTCAAACCCGCTGGCGGCCTACGCCACCGGCATCCCGTCCCTGCTGGCGCTGGGCATCATCATGATCGCGCCGGAGCGCACCGCCAAGCCGTCCGCCACACCGCGGCGGCGAGCCGGCGACAGGCCGCGACCGGAGAGCCCGACCGCGCAGCCGCAGCTCGACCGCCGGGCGCCCCACCGCCGCGCGCCCAGGCCGGTCCTCACCGACTCCAGGGGCACGCGCCTGACCGGGCCGGCGTCCGAGGTCACCTACGCCGCCCAGACCACGCAGGTCACGCACGCGCCGACGGCCACCCGGAGGCCCGGGAGTGCCGGTCTGGGCCCCCATCCGGCCACCGACGGCCATCTCGCGGAGCGACGCCACCAGAGCCGCCGCGGAACGCCCCGCTCGCTCAGCCGGATATCTCGGTGCAGATATCGGTGAGCTCGGCCGCCCCGACCTCCACCGCCGCCGCGTAGTGGCGAAACCAGGAGCGCAGACCATCGGGGGTACCGGTGGCGAAGGCTCCGGCAGCCCCCACGTACTCGGGCTCGCGCGCGCGATGCCCACTGTCGACGGGGAGTAGACCCCGGGGGTCGAGCCCGGCAGACATCAGGGTGAGCCGCCCCGCGGCGCGCGCCACGACTCCGTTCGGCCCCGCGAAAGCCCGCAGCGCGAGCAGTTCCCCATGGACGACCGCGGCCTGCAGGAGCGCCGGGGCGCTGCCGGGCTGTCCGTCCCCGAGGCCGGCGACCAGCTCGGCAAGGGCATCCAACCGCGCCGCCACCGCCGGGTCGGCCACCGGCCGCCCCAACTCCGCCTCGTCGACGACCCCGCGCGCGGCGAGTACGTGCAGGCGCGCCAGCGCCTGGCGCGGTGATCGCTGCCAGGTCGCGGTCAGCCCGTCGAGCGCCACGCTGACCCGTAGCGCACCCTGCACGATCGGGTCGGTCACCACACCGGCGCGTACCTGCTCCAGCTCGTACGCATGGCCTTCGAGGGCCGCGCTGGCAACCGCCGACCGCAGGCCCGCCTCAGCGGCGACCTCGCCACCCGATCGGCGCAGTGCGCGGTGGCGCATGGCCGCGTCGGCGGCCTGGCGGGCGTGGTCGAGCGCGGCTGACACGTCGGCGAGTTCGAGCAGCGGGGCAAGGGGGTTGGTCACGCTGGCGATGATTCCATCCCCGTGCTGGGCGCTCTCATCCCGTACCGGAAACCGATCTTTGCTCGGGGCTGTTCGAAACTGGCACCGAACGGCAACATATGAGCAACAGCATGCCGGTCGGCGCGCAGTTGCGCTCATTCGAAGATGCGTGGCCCGGCCCCTCGCCCCGACCGCCATGCCCCCACTAGCCTGCAAGGCGAAAGACCCGAGCCCAGGGGGCACCGCGCAATGAGCGAGCACAGCGAGCTTGTCGCGGCCTGCGAGCACAGCAAGGAGACGCGATGAGCGAGACTTTCGCAAATCTGCTCAACGAGACCCGACAGTTCCCGCCGCCAGCCGAGCTGGCCGCGAACGCCAACGTCCAGGAAGCCGCGTACGCGCAGGCCAAGGCCGACCGGCTCGCCTTCTGGGAGACCCAGGCGCAGCGGCTGGTCTGGGCCAAGGAGTGGGACCAGGTGCTCGACTGGACCAACCCGCCGTTCGCGAAGTGGTTCGTCGGCGGCCAGCTCAACGTGGCGTACAACTGCCTTGACCGCCACATCGAGGAGGGCCGGGGCAGCAAGGCCGCGATCCACTGGGTCGGCGAGCCGGGCGACACCCGCTGCCTGACGTACGCCGACCTGCACCGGCTGACCTGCCAGGCCGCCAACACGCTCACCGAGCTGGGCGTGCGGGCCGGCGACCGGGTGGCGATCTACCTGCCGATGATCCCCGAGGCTGCCGTCGCCATGCTCGCCTGCGCCCGGATCGGCGCGACCCACAGCGTCGTCTTCGGCGGCTTCTCCGTCGACGCGCTCGCCAGCCGGATCTCCGACGCCGACGCCAAGGTCGTCATCACCGCCGACGGCGGATACCGGCGCGGCAACCCCAGTGCGCTCAAGCCCACCGTCGACGAGGCGGTCGACCGCTGCCCGGGCGTCGAGCACGTGCTGGTCGTGCGCCGTACGGGGCAGGACGTGGCCTGGCACGACGGCCGTGACCTGTGGTGGCACGAGACGGTCGAGCAGGCCAGCACGGAGCACGCGGCACAGCCGTTCGACGCCGAACACCCCCTGTTCATCCTGTACACCTCCGGAACGACCGGGAAACCGAAGGGCATCCTGCACACCTCCGGCGGGTACCTCACGCAGACGAGCTGGACGTACCACGCGGTCTTCGACCACAAGCCCGACACCGACGTGTACTGGTGCACCGCCGACATCGGCTGGGTCACCGGGCACAGCTACATCGTGTACGGACCGCTGTCCAACGGCGCCACCCAGGTGATGTACGAGGGCACGCCGGACACCCCGCACCGGGGCCGGTTCTGGGAGATCGTGCAGCAGTACGGCGTCACGATCCTGTACACCGCACCGACGCTGATCCGCACGATGATGAAGTGGGGCGACGACATCCCCGCGAAGTACGACCTGTCGTCGCTGCGCATCCTGGGCTCGGTCGGTGAACCGATCAACCCGGAGGCCTGGGTGTGGTACCGGCAGAACATCGGCCGCGACCAGGCCCCGATCGTGGACACCTGGTGGCAGACCGAGACCGGCTCGATCATGATCAGCCCGCTCCCCGGCGTGACCGCGACCAAGCCCGGCTCGGCCATGACCCCGCTGCCCGGCATCGCGGCGGACGTCGTCGACGACCAGGGCAACTCGGTACCGAACGGCGGCGGCGGTTACCTGGTGCTGCGTGAGCCGTGGCCCAGCATGCTGCGCACGATCTGGGGCGATGACCAGCGCTTCATCGACACGTACTGGTCGCGCTTCGAGAACATGTACTTCGCCGGTGACGGCGCCAAGCGCGACGCCGACGGCCACCTCTGGCTGCTCGGCCGGGTCGACGATGTCATGCTGGTCTCCGGGCACAACATCTCCACCACCGAAGTGGAGAGCGCCCTGGTCAGCCACCCCAAGGTGGCCGAAGCGGCGGTGGTCGGCGCGACCGACCCGACGACCGGGCAGGCGATCGTGGCGTTCGCGATCCTGCGCGGCAGCGTGCCCGAGGACGAGGCCGGCGGCGAGGCGCTGCTCAAGGAGTTGCGCGACCACGTGGCGAAGACCCTCGGCCCGATCGCGAAGCCGCGCCAGATCATGGTCGTACCCGAACTGCCGAAGACCCGCTCCGGAAAGATCATGCGGCGGCTGCTGCGCGACGCGGCGGAGAACCGGTCGCTGGGTGACGTGACGAGCCTGCAGGACTCGGCCGTGATGGACCTGATCGCCGGCGGAATGCAGTCGAGCAAGTCCGACGAGGACTGATCCACCGCTCGCCGATCTAGGAGAAATGAATACAAACCGGGCAAAGTAATCACCGTTTCTCCTAGATCGGCGGGGCGATCGGGCAGAGTGTCCATGCCGTGGATGCGAAGT
This sequence comes from Planosporangium flavigriseum, assembly GCF_011947225.1. Classification (GTDB taxonomy): domain Bacteria; phylum Actinomycetota; class Actinomycetes; order Mycobacteriales; family Micromonosporaceae; genus Planosporangium; species Planosporangium flavigriseum. The sequence continues at coordinate 40,010 of NZ_JAATVW010000004.1, forward strand.
AGCAGCTTTTCCGTACGCTGAGGTTCATGACTGCCTTGGTCGACGAGTCCTGCGTGCTGCTCGATGGCCCGTGGAGACACCGCTTCGTCAGCGCCAACGGCACCCGTTTCCACGTCGTGGAGGCGGGCAGCGGCCCGCTCGTGCTCTTCCTGCACGGATTCCCCGAGTTCTGGTGGGGCTGGCACCAGCAGCTACGCCTGGTCGCCGAGGCCGGCTTCCGCGCCGTCGCGATCGACCTGCGCGGGTACGGCGCGAGCGACAAGCCACCCCGCGGCTACGACGGCTACACCATGGCTGGCGACGTGGCCGGACTGATCCGTGCTCTCGGTGAGCGCAGCGCCATCCTCGTCGGCGCGGGGTACGGCGGCACGATCGCGTGGACGACAGCCGCTTTCCACCCCACGCTCGTACGCCGTCTCGTGGTCATGAGCGCGGCGCACCCGCTGCGGTTGCGCGCCGCGCTCGCGAGCGACCCGCGCGGACAGCTCGCGGCCTCGCTTCCCATGCTGCGCTTCCAGGCGCCGCGCTTCGAGCACGTGCTCACCCGCGACAACGCGGCCCTGGTCGGTGAGTACCTGCGGCGCTGGGCCGGGCCCGAGTGGCAGCGCAGCGAAGACTTCGACGACTACGAGCGCCGGTGCCGGACCGCCATGCGGATCCCGCAGGCGGCGTTCTGCGCGATGGAGACGTACCGGTGGGCGGCGCGCTCCGTGCTGCGGCCGCACGGGTACCGGTTCGTCAAGCTGCTCCAGCAGCCCATCGTGAGCCCGACCCTGCACCTGCACGGTGCCCTGGACTCCGCGGTGCTGCCGCGCACCGCCCAGGGCTCAGGACGGTACGTGATCGCCCGCTACGAGTGGCAGTTGCTCGACGGCGTCGGGCACTTCCCGCACCTGGAAGTCCCCCACCTCGTGGCCGGCGAGATCCTGCGCTGGGCGAAGGAGTAGCTACACGCGGTACTCACGTAGCTCGGTCACCTCGTCCCGCGGCACCCAGCCCTGGTAGACGCCGAAATCGAACTCCTCCAGGCTCAACCGCGCGGCGACCGGCGCGAGCCCACCCGTGTACTCGACGCGCAGCCAGGACTCGTGCTCGGCCAGCACGATGAACGGCTCGTCGCGCCACATGCAGGTCGTACGGATGTACACCAGCTCCTCAACCTCGTCGGCGGGCACGAACCGCCGGAACCGACCGGGTCGCACCTCCTCGAAGCCGTCTTCCGGGCTGGCCCGGTAGATGCGTATCTGCTCGCCGTCTGGGCTCGCCTCGTGCTCGCAGCCCTGCCAGCGTGCGGCGTATCCGTCGCGGATCATTGCTCACCCACCCGCCGCCACTCCGGTCCGTCCGCGTCGAACGTGGCGATCAGCTTCTCGTCACCGTCGCGGCCGACCCGCCACAGCTCCGCGCCGTGCGGCAGCCGTACGCTGTCGACCTTGAACTCAGCGATCACGTCCCGGCTCTCGCTCGGTGCGAAGCCGTTACCGCGGAACGGGGGACGATCGATCACCCACCCCTGCATCGCGTGCATCGCCGCTTCGTTCTGACCGCCGTACGGGATTCGGTAGAGGTTGCCCCGGTGGGCCGCCCAGCGCACTACGAACACCTCGGCGTCGTCGGGGCCGAACGGCGAATCCGCGTAACCCAGGCCGAGCGCCTCATACAACGCGTGGGGCGTACGCAGGTGCGCGACCTCACTTGCGCGGTGCACGAAGCCGGAGACCCGGTCGTAGCCGCGTTCCAGGTAGTAGGGCACCTGGCTGGCAGCGATCGTCTTCTGCATCACCACCGGCCCGGTCGCCGGCGGCGGAAGGCTGCTGCGCAGCGGGGCATCCGGCGTGGCGGCCGGCTCGGGAAGCTCGGGCTGCTCGCCGGTGAGGCCCTCGCCGGCGGCCCAGGTGGCGAGGGCGACGATCTGGGCGCCGGGCAGGGTCGCACCGATGGGCGTACCGGGGTTGACCGCAAAGGACAGTGATTCGCGCGGCCATGCGTTGATCAGTTGCGTGAACTTGATCCAGGTGCCCCGGGAGTCCGCACCGAGGTGGTGGGTGAGCCGTTCGGTCGAGGTGAACACCACGACATACCGCTGACTGTCGATATCTTCGGTGTGCCACTGGTCGATGTTGGCGACGGCGGCATCCTGCGCTCCCGGTACAAGCACCTTCGCCAGCAGCAGCGTCGACAGGAAACTGTCGGTGCTGCCCTCCTCCGCGGCCTCGAGCAGGCTCTCCTCGACCTGGTTGGCCGGCGTGAAGTCGCTCGTCGCTGCTACGGGGTCCGCCGGCGTCTCCTCCTGTTGCGTCACCGCCTCGGTCCGGGTCGGCACTTCGGGCTGCGTCGCCACCTCGGTCATCCCGATGGGCGCTCCATTCGGCGTACCGAAGGGGGCGCCGAAATCGCGGGCCGGCTCATAGCCGTGGGACGTTCTGTCACCTTCGGTCTGCGCGATCACGTTTTCGGTCGCGCCGATGTGCTCGGGTACGGCGTCAGCCGGAGCGCCGGCCCCCACCGCTCGGCTGTCCGGTCGCGCGGCGGCTTCCCGGCGGGGGTCGCCGAAGCCATGCCGGCTGAGCAGTTCGACGCGGCGCGACAGCGCGCGCCCCTCACGTGGGAGAAGACCGCCGCCGGCCGGCGGCAGACCGACGTTCCGTCCTGGCTGGCCGTTCGCGGCCGGCCCGCTGGGCAGCGCGGCGGGGTCGGGCGTACGCGACCGCAGCGCGGTCGCCTGTTCGATGCGCGCCTGGGCACCCATCGTACGACCGGGTAGCCGCACGTCGCCGCGGCTGATCTGCGTGACGAACCAGGGCGGGAGGTATCCCTCGATCGGCAGGCCCGGGTTGACGGCGAGCCACCAGTCCGGGTCGGGCCACGTGGCGGCCAACTCGTGGAAGGGCAGCTTGCGGAACGTGCCGGCGTGTTCGGCGAGGCAGGCGTCGAGCGCTGCGGGTGACGTGAACGCGAGCACGTGGGTGCGGGAATCGGTGGCCCAGGTGCCCCAGGCCACCGGGGCGCGATCGGAGAACGTGTCCGGATCCATCGGCAGGACGAGCTCGAGGCGGGCCAGAAGCCGGAAGTAATGCTCCTGGTCACCCGCGCGGAGGGCGGCGCGCATCGCGGCCTCGGCTTCGGTGGCCGGCTCCCAGTCGCTCACGGCCACCTCCCTTTGTCGGTTTCGGACGGTAGCGCTGCGCACCTAACCTACAAGGACTTCGACGCGAGGGCAGGTCTCACAGCGCAACGATCGATGTACGCCCACCATCGGCGCTTCGATCGAGGATCGTTATACCTGTTCGAGGCGAATAACGCGACGGTGTGTCCGGCCGGTGTTTCCGAGCAGCGCAGCGACGAGCGTCTTTGCCGATGGATGCCGGCCGAATAACATGCTCATCCGGCGGCCAGAGGTGGACGGATGCCAGCGGGGGGTCGGATGCGACGGCAAAGGCTACGAAGGAGTGTGGCGGGCGCGGCCGCGGCTGCCCTGGCCACGCTGGGCGTGGTGCCGTACGAGCCGACGCCGGCGGCTGCCGCCTGCACGGTCGCGCCGCAGCAACAGCGGATGCCGACCATCGCCGGGCAGCCGTGGGCGCAGCAGCGCTGGGGCCTCGACCGGCTAACCGCGCTCGGCGTCACCGGCAAGAACGTAGTCGTCGCGGTCATCGACTCCGGTGTGGATGCCCGACACCCCCAGCTTCGCGGCCGGGTTGCCCCCGGTTGGGACGCTTTCGAACCGTCGGGAAACGGGCAGGAGGACTGCGTCGGCCACGGAACGGCGGTGGCCAGTCTCATCGCCGCACAGCCCAGCCCGGACACGCCTTTTCGCGGCCTCGCTCCCGGGGCGACGATTCTGCCGATACGGGCGAGTGAACGCGTCAACGGCAACGACACCGGCCGGGGTACGCCGGCCGACCTCGCCCGGGCAATCAGAGCGGCCGTCGACCGGGGCGCGAAGGTGATCAACCTGTCGCTCGTGTTGACGGAAGACCGCCCGGAGGTGCGGGCGGCGGTCGCGGAGGCGATCGCCCGGGACGTCGTTGTCGTGGCGGCCGTCGGCAACGGGCACGATCCGAACAGCCCGAAGGACGCGACGACGTATCCGGCTGCCTACGACGGCGTCATCGGGGTGGGCGCGATCGACGAGAGCGACGTCCGGTTCGGACAGTCGCAGACGGGCACGTCGGTTGATCTGGTTGCACCCGGCAATCAGATTCCGGCCGCGGTGCCGGGCGGCGGTTACCAGATCTACGCGGGTACGAGCTTCGGTGCGCCCTTCGTCTCCGCCACAGCGGCGCTGGTGATCCAGAAGTACGGGCCGAAAATCTCGGCTCGCCAGGTCGCGACCCGCCTGCTGGCCACCGCGGACCCGGCGGCGGGCTCACCCGGCAGCCCGGAATACGGGCAGGGAGTGATCAACCCCTATCGTGCGGTCACCGGTGTGCTCGCCGTGGGCGCGCCGCCGAAGCGTCCCCCGCTTCCTCAGCTCGAGAGCGACCCGGCAGCCGAGGCGGCTGCCGCTGCAGCGGCGGCCCGCCGGCGGACCGTCGCACTGTCACTCGCCGGCGGAGTGGGTGTTCTCGCCCTGGTCGTGGTCGGCGTCGCCGTCGTGGTGCCGCGAGGGCGGCGGCGCGATTGGCGACCGGGCACCGGCCGCGCATCCCAACCGTAACTACGCGCAACGGCGGCCCGGTGAGCTCACCGGGCCGCCGTTATCGCGCTGAAGACGTCAGCCGGAGAACAGGCTGGTGTTGCTCTTCTCGGTCTGGATGTATTCCTGGGTGGACTCTTCGAGGGCCTTCTTGATGCCCTGGAGGATCTGCGTGAGATCCTGAGCCGCGCGCGTCCACTGCTGCTGGCGCTGCTGGTCGGCGGACTGGGCCTCACCGTTCCAGGTCGAGACCAGCGGCTTGGCGGCCGAGTCGAGGTCGCTCAGCTGGCTGTGCAGCGCGCCGATCGCGGTGTCGATGTGCCCGGCAGCCGCCTGCAGCTGACCGAAGTGCACGAGAAGCTCGCCCATGGTTTGAAGCCTCCCCTTTCCCTAGAGCGGCAGCTTGACCGTCGCGCCGCCCTGGAACGTCTTCAGGCGGTTGGCGGATTCGGAGTCCGACGAGGTGTAGAACGTCCCGGCCTTCTCGATGGCGGCCGCCGTCTCGTCGAGGGCGCGGTGCAGGAGGTCCATGTCGGTGCGCCACTGCAGTCGGGCGTTGTCGAATGCTTGAGCCCCCTGGCCCTTCCAGCCGGAGCGCAGACTGTCCAGCTCGTTCATGAGCCGCGTGAGCATGTTGGTCAGGTCGCTGTTGGTGGAGCGGAACTTGTTCGCAGTCTGGGCCATCACCCCAGCGTCTGACTGCGTCTGCTCAGCCAACCGAATTCACCCCGTTTCTCGCTTCAGCCACTAGGTCAGGCAATGAGTACCGCCGATGACGGTAGCGGTACGGCTCAATCTCCCGCCAGCCCCTACGTCGAAACCTGTGGATAACTTCCGGCACTCCAGACACTTCGTCCGCGTTTTCAGGATCCAGCACGTTGCCGCGCCTCCGCCGGGTCCAGCGCCGGCCCGACCGGCAGCAGCACGACGAGTTCGGCGGGCATCGCAGTCGGAGTGACGCCCGCGTAGCCGAGTTTGGTCACCAGGTCCCGGCTTGCCAGCGGATACCGGATGCCGAGCTCTGAAACGATGCTCAGCGCTCCGCTGCGGGCCCCGGGTGAGGCGACCGCCTCCACGAGCGCGCCCCGGCCCGAGACGACGATCCGATCGGCCAGCAACGCGCCGCTGCCGGTACGCGCCTGGGTGGTCACGGCACCGCTCTGATCGGGCAGTTTCGCGTCGACGAGCACCTTGCTGGCGCCCTTCCCGTCCGAGATTGATGCGCACACCGGTCCGGCGGTGAGCCGGATGGTGGGCGGAACCGCGAACGGCGGGGAACCGGCGAGCCTCGTCCTGGACGGGGCTACCTGGCTGTTGCCGGGCAGTTCGTTGTCCCGGCCCCGCGGACCGAGCGGCGTCTCCGGGTCGGCGAGGAGCAGATCGGCCTCGGCTTCGGTGATCTCGGCGAGCCCGTCGGCGAGAACCACGGCGTGCTGGACGGCGCCACCCGCGTTCGCGCGCTTGTACACCTGCCCGACCCTGCCCCCGGGCAACGCCGAGGACCTGGCGCCGCGACCCTCGATCGAGAGCGGCTTGAGGTCCGGGCCGGCCGGCAGCGCGTTGATCAGCGCGGGCGAAACCGGCACGATCGGTTTCGTGCTCCAGACGAACGCTTGCAGCACCAGGTCGGGCTGCACGAGTTGGTGCCGGCGGTTGTCGTACACGAGGTAGCGCCGGCCGTCCGGGGTGGACACGAGGATCCCCTCGCCCGGGCTGGCGGCGCGGGCGGGTACGAGCGGCTGGCCGACCTCTGCCGCGCCCCCGACGAAGAGCACCGACTGCGGATTGGCCGCGCCGGAGCCGCCTGAAGCGTCCCCGGCCCCCTGCGAGCAGAGCGTCCAGGGCGGCCTGGCGAGGTGCTTGGCATCGGGCAGCGAGTCCGGCGCGCCCGGGATGCCCATCGGAGCTCCGAAAGTCGCCTTGTCGATCGCAGATCGTGACCAGGTCACGACCTGGGGGCGGGCCGCGTCGGCGATCAACAGCGCGGAGGTGTAGTTGATGACCGGATGGAGCTTCCGGTCACCCTTGTAGTAGACGTACCGGGCACCGGAGTCCTTATCGATGATCACCTGGCCCTCGGTCTGCCAGTCGCCGGAACCACCGGCGAAGATCCCGTACACTGCCGCGCCCGCCAGTGCGAGCACGGCGACGATGGCGCCGGCCATGGTCGCACCGGCGACGCGCCGAAACGGCGATTGAGCGGGATCAGTCTCCCGCATGACCAGGGCCGCGACGACACGCTGCACCGAGAATTGATAGGAGTGCAGCTGATCCTGGCGCGATGGCATCGACCCTCCCCGTAGGGCGCGCCCCCACACGACGGGCGGCCGAGCCTACGATAAGCGCCCGGACGATGTGGCGGGAGGTCGCAGCGGTGTCGATGGGACAGCCGACGGCATGGCCGGTCGGCGCGGGAGGCGCCGCCCCGCCCGGCCGTACGCGCGAACCAACCCAGACCGGCTGGGGCACCAGGCCCGCGCGCGTCCGCCAGCGCGGCACGCTGTTCCGGTGGCACAGCGGTCAGGTGGTCGCCGCCGAGTTCGCGGTGGTGGTGCTGCTCGCCGCGGCGGGCAGTGGCCTGCCGTGGCTCATCGCCGTATCACCGGCGAGCCTGATCGTCCTGGCCGTCACTTTCGGCCGGATCAAAGGACATTGGGCGTACGAGTGGCTGGCGCTGGGCTCGCGTTACCTGGGCCGCCGGGGCACTCTGCCGGCCGGTGCGGACCCCGCCGCGCTGCTCGACCTGGTCCGGCCCACCGCGGTAGTGAACAGCGTCGAGGTCGACGCGGCCACGATCGGCGTCATCGAGGACGCGTACGGGCTGACCGCGGTGCTGGAGCTCGGTGACCCGAGCGCCCTGCTCGCCGACGCGGCGCCCCTCGCCCCGTCACCGGCCGAGCTCCTGCCCGCGCCGAACGCCGATCAGCCTCAGGTCCGGTTACAGCTGCTCGTCTCCGGCTTCCCGGCTCCCGCGCTGCGCGCCGGCTCGGGCTCGCCGGCAACCTCGTACCGCCAGCTCACCGAGGGCCGGATCCTCGCGCTGCAGCGGTCGTTCCTGGCTGTCCACGTCCGCCGGTCGGGCGGCTTCGCCGAGGCCGAGCTGCTACTGGCACTGTCGAGCGCGGTGCGGCGGGCGCGCCGCCGGCTCGCGCGCGAGGAGCTGCCGTGCCGGGCGCTGAGCGCGGACACCGCCCTGCGCGTACTCGGGGAGCTGGCCCACCTCGACGGGGCGACCGAGCTACAGGAGGACTGGTCGGCGGTGAGCGCCGGCAGGCTGCGCCAGGTGAGCTTCCGGCTGCACCGCTGGCCGGACGTCGGCGGCGACCTCGGCCGGAGCCTGCTGACCCGCATGCTCACGCTGCCGGGCGCCGCGACGACCGTGTCACTGGCCGCTGAGCGGCTGGACGCCGAGGAGGTACGCGCCGAGCTGGTGGTCCGGCTCGCCTCTCCGGGTCCGCAGAACGAGACGGTGGCGCTCGGCGCGCTGCAGCGCCTGCTGGGGGCCGCAGGTGCGCGGGCACGGCGCCTCGACGGCACCCAGCTCGCCGGCCTGGCCGCGACCCTTCCGCTCGGCGGCGCCGCAGATCCCGGCGCGGCCGGCTTGGCCGACGTGCTGGACAGATCGGCCGACGCCGCGCTGGTCGGCGACGCCGGCATGCGGGCGACGCCACAGGCCCTCGCCGCGCTGGAGCTTCCGACGGCCGCTGCCGGACTGGTCATGGGCGTCAACCGGCGCGACGAGCCGACAACCGTCCGGCTGTTCCGACCGAAGCCGACGCGGGCGGCCCTGTTCGGCGGCGTGCGCTACGCGCACCTCGTCGTACTGCGGGCGCTCGCCCTCGGTGCCCAGGTGGTGGTGCAGACCGGCCGGCCGCAGACCTGGGAGCCGTTCGACCGCGCCATCGGCGGCGCCGGGAACGCGCTGACGATTCTCCCGCTCGACCGGCCGGTCGAGCTGCCGCCGGCGACCCCGCTGCAGCCGCAGCTGGTCATCGTGGACGTCGGTCCGGTCGGCGGTATGGCGATGCCCGTGGTGGAGGCCGCTTGGCGCGCCGTACTGGTCCTCCGCGACGAGCTGGCGTCACACGACCTGGACATCCTCGCCCGGGCCGACCTCGTGCTGCTACCGCCGCTGTCAGTGCCCGAGGCCGAGATCGCGGGGTACGGGCTGGGACTGGACCAACTGGCGAGCAACCTGCCCAGGGTGCGCCCGGACATGGTCGGCGTCGTGGCGGGCCGGCAGACCCTGCGCTGGACGCTGCTGTCGGCGACCCCGATCGAACAGCAACTGATCGGCGGCATCAGCCGCTAGACCGGTCGACGTTCGCGGCGAAGATCGCGCGTCCGGGCCCACGAGACTGGCACGGGCATGCGACGATCACCGGCATGGGCATCCTCATCCGGCTCGCCGTCACCGCCGTCGCCGTGTGGATATCGACGCTGGTCCTCAAAGGGATCACCGTCGACGAGACCGACACGGTGAAGAAGATCGGTACTCTGCTTGCGGTCGCCGCGATCTTCGGCATCGTCAACGCGGTCCTGCGGCCCATCATCAAGACGGTCGGGTGCGGGGTCTACGTATTTACCCTCGGCCTGATCGCTCTCGTGGTCAACGGGCTGTTGTTCCTGCTCACCAGCTGGATCTCCGGCAACCTCGGCCTGCCGTTCCACGTCGACGAGTTCTGGCCGACCGCGGTGCTCGGTGCGCTGCTCGTCAGCGTGATCAGCTGGGTGCTCAACCTCGTCGTCCCCGACGGAGGGGATGACTGATCACAGTCGCCGGTCATTACCGGGAAAGCCGGCACCCCTTACCGATACGGTTGGCGCGTGAATCAACTGCGCCGCGGTTATCTGTTCGGGTTCTTCGCGTACGCCATCTGGGGTTTCTTCCCGCTCTACTGGAAGCTGCTCAAGCCCGCCGGGCCGATTGAGATCTTGGCGCACCGGATCGTATGGTCCGCCGCATTCGTCACCCTGCTCCTCGTGGCGCTGCGTAACTGGCGGTTTCTCCGGTCTCTCGCCGGCCGCCCGCGTACCCTCGCCGGCATCGCCGTCGCGTCCACGGTCATCGCGGTCAACTGGGGGATGTACATCTACGGGGTCAACTCCAGCCACGTCGTCGAGACCTCGCTCGGCTACTTCATCAACCCGTTGGTCACCGTGCTGCTCGGCGTGGCGGTACTGCGCGAGCGACTGCGGGTGGCCCAGTGGGTCGCTCTCGCCACCGGCGCGGTCGCGGTGGCCGTCCTGACCGTCGACTACGGCAGGCTGCCCTGGATCGCCCTGACCCTCGCGGTGAGCTTCGGCCTGTACGGGCTGCTGAAGAAGAGCCTGGCGCTGCCCGCCGCGGAAGGCCTGTTCGTCGAGTCGCTGGCGCTCACCGCCCCGGCACTGGCCTACCTCGGGTGGCTCGCCAGCCACCACCGGTCCACGTTCGGGCACGTGTCCGCCGTGCAGACGACGCTGCTGGTACTCGCCGGTGCGGTCACCGCGATCCCGCTGCTGCTCTTCGCCGGTGCCGCCAACCGGATCCCGCTGACCGGACTGGGCCTGCTGCAGTACATGACCCCGAGCCTGCAACTCGGCATCGGCGTGTTGATCTACCACGAGCCGCTGCCGCCGGCACAACTGGCCGGGTTCGGCCTGGTATGGGCGGCGCTCGCCGTGTTCACGTGGGACGGGATCCGCAACGCCCGGCGACTTTCCCGCGAACGGGCGGCCAAGGAGAGCGAGGCCGAGGAGGTTGCCGCGACGGCTACCGCCGTCTGAGCCCGGCAACCTCGTCGGCGGCGTCAGGCCTGCTCGTACACGAGCAACGACGAGTTGTCGCCCTTGCGGATCTCGACCTTGCCGATCTCGGCGGGGCTGAACCGGGTCGCGGCCGAGAGGGTGAGGTCATCGCCGCGCCCGGCCGTCCAGGTGGACAGCTTCTCGGGCGCCTCACCGTTCTTCGGGTACACGAGCATGTGTAGCGACCAGCGGGGCCCCGAGCCGCCTCCGTTGTAGACGCAGTGCATCCGCACTTCGGTGCCGCCGGCGAACGGAGTCAGCGCCACCTGCGCCGTGATCGGTACCGACTCGGCCACCGGGCGCATGGCAACCATCGCCGGCGGGGTCGGAGTGTCGTTGATGAACCGGGCGCCGATCAGCACCCCGAACGCCACGCACGCGGCGGCGGCGAGTCCGGCGGCGACGGCGCGCCAGCGACTCGGGCGGCGCTGCCCGCCGCGCTGCGGCATCCGGCTACTGCCGTACGGCTGGAACTGCTCGGCCGGGTTAGACCGGGGTACCGACGGCAGGGGCCGTACCGGGACGGGGGCCTCGAAACGCGACGGCGTGTTCGCATGCCGCTCGCCGCTCCGCCCGATCGCCTCCACCTCGTCCGGGCCAAGCTGAGCGAGCAGGTCGGGCAGTCCCGTGAAGTCGGCGACCTCCCGCTGGCAGACCACGCACGTCGCGAGGTGCCGTTCGTACGCGATCCGGTCCTCGGGGTCGAGGATGCCGAGGACGTAGGCGCCCGAATCGATCACTTGCTCACACGTCACGACGTCACCCCCAGTTCCTCCAGGACCAGCTTGAGCGCGCGCAGCGCATAGTACGTACGGGACTTCACCGTGCCGGGAGGAACGCCCAGGCGACTGGCCGCTTCGTTGACCGACCGACCCTGGTAGTAGCACTCCACAAGGACCTCCCGATGGTGCGGTGAGAGGCGGGCCAGCGCCTCCGACACGATCCACGAGTCGACCGCACGGTCGGTCTCGTCCGCCATCGGCCGCTCCGGCGGCGCATCGGTGATCACCTCGCCGACCCGCGCCGACCGACGCCGCCAGTTGTCGATCGCCAGGTTGCGGGCCGTGGTGAACAACCAGGCCCGCACCGACCCGCGCGTCGGATCGAGTGCTTCGGGATGCTGCCAGGCTCGCAGCAGCGTCTCCTGCACCAGGTCCTCCGCACGCTGTCGGTCTCCCCCGTTCAGTCGGAGAGCGTGCGCGTACAACGCGTCGCCATGCTCAGCGTGCAGCGCGCGTAGCTGATCGGCGTCCTCGTCGCCCACGCCAGGCATCCTCCCACCTTGTCCATAAGCACGTAGCGCGCGCGAGGAAGGTTCAACGTGGACTAAAGATTTCCACGTCTTCCCTTAAACGTTCTCGCGCACCTCTGCTCCGAGGAGTCTCCCCGGTAACGACGATCTTCGAAAGGTGCGGGAGCGCGTCAGTCCTTGAGCGCGTCGGCGAGGTTGGCGGCGGTCGACAGCAGCCTCGTACGCACGATGCGGGCCGAGGTCATCAGCTCACCGGCGGGCAGGGCGCACTGCAGGACGACCCGGCGCTCGGGATCGCGGTCGTTGACGGCCAGGACGGCGGCGCAGGCGAGTCCGTTCCGGTACTGATTAATCTCGATCTGCATGCCGCGCCGCTCCCCCGCGGCCAGGTCCGCCTCGAACGCCTCTCCCGACGTGATCGTCTGCGGCGTGTACGCCGGCATGCCGCTCTCCTTGAGGAACCTGGCCCGCTGCTCCGCGCTCAGCGTCGCGAGCAGCGCCTTGCCCATGGCCAGCGCGTGCGCGCCGTCGTCGAAGCCCGGAATCAGGTCGTCGACGTACGGCGAGCGTGGTCCTTCGGCGACGGCCGTGATCGTCGGCCGGTTGCCGACGAAGCGCGCCAGTTGGTGGCTGTACCCGGTCTCGGCGGCCGCCCGCCGTAACGTCTCGGTGACCACTGCCGGTCCCCGGAACGCCACGACCAACTCGCGGAACCGGTCGGCGACCTCAAGCCCGACAACGTAGGTTCCGTCCTCACGACGAATCACGTACCCCTCGTACGCAAGGGTGCGTACGAGGTGGTAGGTGGTCGCGACGGTGAGCTGGCAGCGCCGCGCCACCTGTTTGACCGTGAGCCCGCGTTCGGACTGTCCCACCGCTTCGAGCACCCGCAGCGCACGCGACACGCTGCGGATCAGATCCGACGGCTCCGCCTGTGGATCTCGCACCGCTCCGCCTCCCCAGCCGCAGCAGCAACAGGATTTACACCATATGAAATTGGTCAGGCGGGGGGAAACCTTTCGGCCAACGAAAGGGTGATGCGAAGGGACCAAAAGGGCTATTGAATACCGCAAGTGAGTGACGCGAAGGCAATTGCTCAACGCGACACGCCGACGACACGCCGTACGCATTCGGCGTGCTCACCGTAACGACGGCTGTCGTATCAGTAACTCCGGTCGTGCGCGTGAGTGAACTCGCCGGCCGTCAGTATCCTTCACGATCGCTCTCGCCGCCCGGTGGTCAGGCAGCGCAACCAAACGCGAATGGCCCGCGAATGGCCTCAGCCGGTCCGCTCCGCGATGAAATCGCAGAGCGACTCCAATGCCCGGCGCGCCGGCACGTCGGGTAACACGGACAGCGAGGACCGGGCTCGTTCGGTGTACGAGCGGACCGTCTCCCGCGCCTGCTTGAACGCAGACGACGTGCGGAGCAGGCCGAGCGCCTCGGCGTGCAGCGCGTCGTCCGTGATCGGGCCGGTCGCCAGGAGCTGGCGCAGCCGCACCGCGGCCTCGTCGGTCTCGTCCGAGGCCAGCGCGTACAGCACCGGAAGGGTCGGCACGCCTTCACGCAGGTCGGTGCCGGGCGTCTTACCCGACTGCTCCGACTCCGAGGCGATGTCGAGCAGGTCGTCGGAGAGCTGGAAGGCGATACCGATCGTCTCGCCGTACTCCGCCAGGGCGGCCACCTGCTCCGGGGTGACCCCAGCGAACATCCCACCGAACCGGGCGCTGGTCGCGATGAGCGAGCCGGTCTTCTGCTCGATGACGCGCAGGTAGTGGTGGAGCTTCTCTTCGCCGTCACGGGGACCGGAGGTCTCGGCGATCTGCCCGTGCACCAGCCGGGCGAACGTCTCGGCCTGGATGCGTACCGCCTCCGGACCGAGTTCTGCCGCGGCGCTCGCGGCCCGCGAGAACAGGAAGTCCCCGGTGAGGATCGCCACGACGTTGCCCCAACGGGAGTTGACCGACGGCGCCCCCCGGCGCACCGGCGCCTCGTCCTGGACGTCGTCGTGGTACAGCGTCGCCAGGTGGGTCAGCTCGACGACGATCGCCGCCTTGACCACCTCGGACGCCGACGGCTCGCCGAAGTGCGCCGCGAGAGCGACCAGCAGCGGACGGAACCGCTTGCCACCGGCGTCGACCAGATGCCGGGCAGCCGCGGAGACCAGCGGATCCGCGCTGGTCACGGTCTGCCGCAGCTCATCCTCGACAGCCGCCAGGATGCTGCCGACGCCGGCCTCCAGGCCAGCGTCGGCGAATTGAATGCCGACAGACGCTCGCGCCTGCTCTGTTTCGGTACCCGCCACGCCAATCACAATCCCACACCGCTCCCCCGTGCCCCGTCGTTCGTCTTAGCGAATGAACTCGGCTGCCTTCGTCGTGATGGGGAGCAGCAGTGTCGGGGCCACGCCGAGAGCCAGCGTGGCGAGCGTACCGATCATGAGAGCGGCCGACGTCAGGGCACCCGGTATCGACACGCTCGGCGTGCTCTCCGCCGGCTCCGACAGCCACATCAGCACGACGACCCGCAGGTACGGGAAGGCGAGAATCGCGCTCGACAGCACACCCGCGATGACCAGCCAGGTCTGCCCGCTCTCCACGCCGGCCGCGAACACCCCGAACTTGGCGGTGAAGCCGCTCGTCAGCGGGATGCCCGCGAAGGCGAGCAGGATGAACGTGAAAACGGCCGCGAACAAGGGCGACCGCCGGCCCAGGCCGGCCCAGCGTGACAGGTGCGTCGCCTCGCCGTCGGCGTCGCGTACCAGGGTGACGACCCCGAACGCGGCGAGCACGGTGAAGCCGTACGCGACCAGGTAGAACAGCGAGCTGGACAGGCCGTCCTTGTTCAGCGCGACCACGCCGATGAGCAGGTATCCGGCGTTCGCGATGGACGAGTACGCCAGCAGCCGCTTGATGTCGGTCTGGGTCACCGCGAGGACCGCGCCCACGAGCATCGTCAGGACGGCGATCGTGCCGATGACGGGCTGGAAGTCCCACTGGGACCGCCCAAACGCTACGTACAGCACCCGCAGCAGGCCGCCGAACGCCGCGACCTTGGTGCACGCGGCCATCAGCGCCGTGATCGGCGTCGGGGCGCCCTGGTAGACGTCCGGCGTCCAGACATGGAACGGCACCGCGGCGGCCTTGAACAGCAGTCCGATCGCGAGCATCGAGAGGCCCACGTAGAGCAGCACCGGGCTCGCCGGCGAGCCGACGATCGCCTCGTCGATGCCCCGGAAGTCGACCCGGCCGGCGAAGCCGTAGATCATCGCGACGCCGAACAGGAAGAAGGCCGAGGCGAACGAACCGAGCAGGAAGTACTTCATCGCCGCCTCCTGGCTGAGCAGGCGTCGGCGGCGAGCCAGCGCGCACAGCAGGTACAGCGGCAGCGAGAAGACCTCGAGCGCCACGAACATCGTCAGGAGGTCGTTCGCCGAGGAGAACAGCATCATGCCGCCGAGGGCGAACATCGTCAGCGGGTAGACCTCGCTCGCGCCCTCCGCGGTGGCGGCCTGGGCCCGGTCGGCCTCGGTGTTGGCGGTCACCGCCGCCTGCGCGACGAACGAACCGCCCCGCTCCAGGGTGCGCTCGCCGATCAGCAGCAGCGCCACGATGCCGAGGACCAGGATCGAGCCCTGCAGGAACAGCGACGGCCCGTCGACGGCGATCGCGCCACCGGCGGTCACCGTGCGCTTGTCGGCGGTCGCGATCACCACGATCAGCGCCGCGACCGCGCCGAGCAGCGCCAGCGGCAACTGGATCCGGGCCCGGGAGAAACGCCGGAAGGCGGCCTCCACGAGCACGCCCAGGCACGCGACGCCGAACAGGATGAGCATCGGCGCCAGCGCCGCATAGTCGATGTTCGGCAGCTTGAACGAGTCGCTCACCGACCCGCCTCCTTGGTGACCGTGAGCTTGCCCGCGGTCGGGGCCGGGTCGCTGGCTCCGACATCGGAGAGCGTGGCCTTGACCGCCGGGTTGACGACGTCGAGCACCGGCTTCGGGTAGAAGCCGAGCAGCAGGATCAGCGCGATCAGCGGCGTGACGACCACCGCTTCCCGCAGGGACATCGGCCGCTTCATGCCCTCGACCTGCTCAATAGCCGGGTTCGGGGCGCCCTGGATCGTGCGCTGGATCATCCACAGCACGTACCCGGCGGCCAGGATGATGCCGAACGTGGCGATCACGGCCACCGTCTTGTTGACCGTGAACACGCCGACGAGCACCAGGAACTCGGAGATGAACGGCGACGTGCCGGGCAGGGCCAGCGAGGCCATGCCGGCGAAGAAGAACACCCCCGCGAGTACCGGCAGGTACTTGCCGGCACCGCCGAAGTCACCGATCAGCGCGCTGCCCCGCCTGGCCACCAGCATGCCGACGACCAGGAACAACAGGCCGGTGGCGAGACCGTGGTTGAACATGTAGAGCACGGCGCCGCTGGCGGCCTGCGTGGTGAACGCGAAGATGCCGATGCCGATGAAGCCGAAGTGGGCGATCGAGGTGTAGCTCACCAGCCGCTTCAGGTCGTTCTGCCCGATGGCCAGCAGCGCGGCGTAGACGACGCCGACGAGCGCGAGCGCCATCCCGAGCGGCGCGAAGTACTTCGAGGCGTCGGGGAACAGCGGCAGGCAGTACCGCAGGATCCCGAACGTACCGACCTTGTCCATGACGCCGACGAGCAGCGCGGCCGCACCGGCGGGCGCGGCGCCACCGGCGTCGGGCAGCCAGGTGTGGAACGGGAAGAACGGCGCCTTGATCGCGAACGCGAGGAAGAAGCCGAGGAAGAGCCACCGCTCCGCACCGGTGCTGAAGTCCGCCTTGAGCAGGGTCTCCCAGTCGAACGTGTGCCCACCGAGGACCCACAGCCCGACGACCGCGGCCAGCATGAGCAAGCCGCCGGCCAGCGAGTACAGGAAGAACTTCACCGCCGCGTACTGGCGACGCTGGCCGCCGTACGAGCCGATGAGGAAGTACATCGGAACGAGCATGACCTCGAAGAACACGTAGAACAGGAAGACGTCGGCGGCCGCGAAGACGCCGATCATCGAGCTCTCGAGGAAGAGCATGAGCGCGAAGTACATCGGCACGGAACGCCGGCTGTTCTCGGCGTCGTGCCACGACGCCAGGATCACCAGCGGTACCAGCAGCGCGATCAGCGCCAGCATCACCAGGGCGATGCCGTCAGCGGCGAAGGTGAAGCGCACGCCCCACGCCGGGATCCAGGGGTACGACTCGCGGAACTGCAGCCGCGGGCCGTTGGCCTGGAAGCCGATCCACATCGCGACCGCGAACCCGAGGACCGCCACCGACCAGGCGAGCGCGACGCGCTTCGCCAGCTCAGGCTTGTCCTTGGGCAGCAACGCCACCACGACCCCGCCGACGGCCGGTGCGACCGTCAGCACGGATAGATAAGGAAAGCTCATGCGATCGCCTCGCTTCGCTCGGCGATGCATTCGCCAAACACTGAATCTCCGATTCGCTCGCTACGCTCGCTCATCCGAACGTCACCGCCAGCATGGCCGCTACCACGAGCAGCGCACCTCCGAGGATCGACATGGCATACGACCGGACGAAGCCGGTCTGGGTGCGGCGCAGCCGCCCGGAGCCGCCGCCGATCGCCGCGGCGAGCCCGTTGACCAGGCCGTCCACGCCGCGGTTGTCGAGGTAGACGAGCGCTCGGGTCAGGTACTTGCCGGGCATCTCGAAGACGGCCTCGTTGAAGGTGTCCGCGTACAGGTTGTTACGGGCTGCCGTGACGATCGGGCCGGCCGGCTGCTCCTGCAGCGCCGCGCCCTTGGTGAACAACACCCAGCCCAGGCCCGCGCCGATCAGCACGACCACCACGGTCAGCGCGGTGACGGTCCAGTGGCCCAGGTGCCCGTGGCCCTCCTCGTGCGTGCCGAGCACCGGCTCGAGCCAGCCGACCACCGAGGTGGCCATCAGCCCACCGGCCGCGACCGAACCGACCGCGAGCAGGATCAGCGGGATCGTCATAATCTTCGGCGACTCGTGCGGGTGCTTGATGTCCTCGGTCCACCGCTTGGGGCCGTGGAAGGTGAGCACGAACAGCCGGGTCATGTAGAACGCGGTCAACCCGGCGCCGAGCAGCGCCGCCGAGCCGAGGACCCACCCCAGCCAGCCCTCGTGGTTGAAGGCGGCCAGGATGATCGGGTCCTTGGTCCAGAAGCCGGAGAACGGGAAGAGCCCGATGATGGCCAGGTAGCCCAGGCCCATCGTCGCCCAGGTGATCGGCATGTACTTGCGCAGGCCACCGAAGCGGCGGATGTCGGTCTGGTCGTTCATGCCGTGCATGACCGATCCTGCGCCGAGGAACAGCCCCGCCTTGAAGAAGCCGTGCGCCAGCAGGTGGATGATGCCCAGCGCGTACGCGGCGCCGCCGAGGCCGACCGCGAGGAACATGTACCCGATCTGGCTGACGGTCGAGTACGCGAGGACGCGCTTGATGTCGTCCTTCGCGCAGCCGATGACGCAGCCGATGAGCAGGGTGAGCGCCCCGATCCCGACGACGACCGTACGGGCGACGTCGCTAGCGTCGAAGATCGGGTGCGACCGGGCGATCAGGTAGACGCCGGCCGTCACCATCGTCGCCGCGTGGATCAGGGCCGACACCGGGGTCGGGCCCTCCATGGCGTCGGGCAGCCACGCCTGCAGCGGGAACTGGCCGGACTTACCGCACGCGCCGAGCAGCAGCAGGAGCGCCACGGCCGTGACGGTGCCCGCCGAAAGCTTGTGGATGTTGTTGAACACCTCGTCGTACTGCACCGTGCCGAGGGTCGCGAAGAGCAGGAAGATGCCGAGCGCGAAACCCGCGTCACCGACGCGGTTCATGATGAAGGCCTTCTTGCCCGCGGTGGCGGCGGACGGCCGCAGGTACCAGAACGAGATGAGCAGGTAGCTGGCGAGACCCACGCCCTCCCAGCCGAAGTACAGCATCACGTAGTTGTTGCCGAGCACCAGTAGCAGCATGGCCGCGACGAACAGGTTGAAGTACCCGAAGAAGCGTCGCCGGCCCGGGTCGTGCGCCATGTACCCGACCGCGTACACGTGGATCAGGAACCCGACGCCGGTGATCAGCAGCACGAACACCGCGGACAGCGGGTCGTACAGCAGCCCGAAGTCGACCTTGAGCCCGCCCACCGGCATGAACTCGAACAGATTGATCGACACTGCCTTGTTCTTCAGGCCGGACAGCGAGAAGAAGTAGACCAGGCCGAGCACGAACGCCACACCGACGCTCGCCACACCGAGCAGGTGGCCCCACTTGTCGGCGCGGCGGCCGAGCAGGAGCAGAATGGCGGCGCTGACCAGCGGGATCGCGATGAGCAGCCAGAAGCTGGACAGCGCGCCCGTGGGGGACGCGAAGCTGACCGCTTCAGCCAACGTCGTCGGTTGCACCGGAGCCCTCTCAGTACTTCAGCAGGTTGGCGTCGTCGACGCTCGCCGAGCGTCGAGTCCGGAAGATCGACATGATGATGGCGAGCCCGACCACGACCTCGGCCGCCGCCACGACCATCACGAAGAACGCCATGATCTGGCCGTCGAGCGTGCCGTTGATGCGGCTGAACGTCACGAGCGCCAGGTTGGCCGCGTTGAGCATCAGCTCGATGCACATGAACAGCACGATGGCGTTGCGGCGGATCAGCACGCCGACTGCGCCGATCGTGAACAGGATCGACGACAGAATGATGTAATTCGTGGCCGTCACTTCTCCGTACCCTTCGGTGCCGCCTCAGCCGACGTGAGCTCGCGCGTCGGCACGATCTTGGAGATGCTGCGGTCGGCCATGCTGCCGTCGGGCAGCCGCGCCGGGGTGGCGACCGAGTCCGACGTCGCGAAGACGCCGGGTCCGGGCTTCGGCGCCGGGTAGTTGCCGGGCGCGAAGCGCTCGCGCATCAGCTCCGGCTGGGTCTTGCGGTCTTCCTTGCGCCGCTCGATGTGCGCCAGCAGCATCGCGCCGACCGCCGCGGTGATCAGCAGCGCCGAGGTGACCTCGAAGGCGAAGACGTACTTGGTGAACAGCAGTTCCGCGATGCCCTGGATGTTCCCGCCGCGCTTGGTGTTGGCCGCGGTCAGCCCGGCGGCGTTCACCGAGCCGAGGGCCCGGAACAGGCCCGTGCCGACCAGACCGGCGAAGCCGATGCCGAGGATGATCGCCGCCATCCGCTGTCCGCGCAGCGTCTCGATCAGCGAGTCGGACGCGTCCCGGCCCACCAGCATGAGCACGAACAGGAACAGCATCATGATCGCGCCGGTGTACACGATGATCTGCGCGAAGCCGATGAACGGCCCGGCCTGCACGATGTAGAACACGCCGAGGCACAGCATCGTCATGGCCAGGAACAGCGCCGAGTGCACGGCGTTGCGCGCCCAGACCATACCGATCGCCCCGATCACCGCGATCGGCGCGAGGATCCAGAAGGTCGCCGCCTCTCCGCCCTTCATCGCGTCGGAAGCGGCGGCGAGGACCATTTCGTGGGTCATCGCTTCTCCCCGTACTGCTCGGCCTGGGCCTTCTCCGCGCGCGCCGGGACGTCGGACATCGAGTTGCGGACCCGCTCCGCCCCGACCGACATCCCCGGGTTGTCCAGCGCACCGACGTAGTAGTCCTTCTCGGACTCGCCCAGGCGCATCGGGTGCGGCGGCTGCTCCATGCCCGGCAGCAGCGGCGCGAGCAGCTGCTCCTTCGTGAAGATCAGATCCTTGCGGTTGTCCCGGGCCAGCTCGTACTCATTGCTCATGGTGAGCGAGCGGGTGGGGCAGGCCTCGATGCAGAGACCGCAGAAGATGCAGCGGGCGTAGTTGATCTGGTAGGTCGCCGCATACCGCTCACCGGGCGAGTAACGCTCCTGGTCGGTGTTGTCGGCGCCCTCGACGTAGATGGCGTCGGCCGGGCAGGCCCAGGCGCACAGCTCGCAGCCGACGCACTTCTCCAGCCCGTCCGGGTGCCGGTTGAGGATGTGCCGCCCGTGGTAGCGCGGCGCCACCGGCTTGCGCTTCTCCGGGTACTCCTCGGTGACGACCTTCTTGAAGATGTGCGAGAAGGTGACGCCGAAGCCCTTCAACGTGCCTGTGAACGCACCCACGACTTACCGGCCTTCCTGCTCGGTGGCGTTCTTGTCGCCGGTCGCCGGCCCGACGGGTACGGGCTCGCGCTCGGCGGTCAACCGCGGGGCCCGCGGGCTCGGCGGGACCTCCAGGTTCAACGGCGGCATCGGGAAGCCCTCGGCGCCGCCCACGCGACCGGCCGGGTCGATGCCCTCGATGCCGGTCGGCACCTTCGACTTCTCCTTGGCGGGCCACAGCACCCAGACCGCCGCGACGATCAGCACCACCGCGACCGTGATGAACATCTTGATCCGGCTCTCCAGGGCGGAGTTCTGCAGGGTGCGCAGGCCGGCCAGGCCGAGGATCCAGACCAGGTTGATCGGAATGAGGGCCTTCCAGCCGAACCGCATGAACTGGTCGTAGCGCAGCCGGGGCAGGGTGCCGCGCAGCCACACGAACACGAACAGCAGGAGCAGCACCTTGGCGGTGAACCACAGCACCGGCCACCAGCCGGAGTTGGCGTGGCTCCAGATCGTGACCGGCCACGGCGCCCGCCAGCCGCCGAGGAACAGCGTCGCGCACAGACCGGAGACGGTGACCATGTTGATGTACTCGGCGAGGAAGAACATCGCGAACTTGAACGACGAGTACTCGGTGTGGAAGCCACCGACCAGCTCCGACTCCGCCTCGGGCAGGTCGAACGGGGCCCGGTTGGTCTCACCGACCGCAGAGACGAAGTAGATGAGGAAGCTCGGGACGAGCAGCAGCGCGTACCAGCTCGGCGCGGTGAGCGTCAGGCCGAACAGGTTCCAGGTCGTCCCGTGCGCCTGCGCCTCGACGATCTCGCTGGTCGACATGCTGCCGGCCTGGATGAACACGGCGACGATCGACAGGCCCATCGCGACCTCGTACGAGATCATCTGAGCGCTCGATCGCAGGCCGCCCAGCAGCGGGTAGGTCGAGCCGGAGGCCCAGCCGGCGAGCACGACGCCGTAGATGCCCATCGACGAGCAGGCCAGGATCAGCAGCACCGCGACCGGGATGTCGGTGAGCTGGATCGGCGACATGTGGCCGAACCAGCTGACGCTCGGGCCGAGGGGCATGACCGCGAAGGCGGTGAACGCGCAGGTGGCCGAGATGACCGGGGCGATGAAGTACACCGCCTTGTCGGCCAGCTTGGGGAGGATCTCTTCCTTGAGCCCCAGCTTCAGGCCGTCGGCCAGCGACTGCAGCAGACCGAACGGGCCGTTGCGGTTGGGCCCCGGGCGCACCTGCATGTACGCGACGGCGCGGCGCTCGTACCAGATGGTGAAGAGCGTCATCACCACGAGGAACGCGAAGATACCAACGATCTTGATGAGGACCAGCCACCACGGGTCGTGGCCGAACTGGTCCACTGAGCCGGCTGCGAGGGTCACTCGGCACCTCCTGCGCTGATCTCGACCACGGCCCCTGCGGTCACGCCGAGCGTGCGGCGGACCGTGGACCCGGCCGAGTTGGTCGGCACCCACACCACGCCGTCGACCATGTCGTCGACGATCATGGCCGGGAGCGTGATCGCGCCCTGCTCGGAGCGGACGGTGAGGGGGTCACCATCTGCCACGGCCAGGCCACTAGCGGTCGCCTTGGAGAGCGTGACGACGGCCGGCCGCGCGGTTCCGGCCAGGTACTCGTCGCCGTCCTGCAGCGAACCGAGGTCGATGAGCTGGTGCCAGGTCGCGAGGATGACCCGCCGGCGACCGGCGACGACCGGCTCGGCCGGCGGCACGGTCACCCCGGCCGCCCGGAAGCGCGGCGGCGCGGGCAGCGGGGTCCGGGTGTTCGCGAGGGCGGCAAGCTGCCGGCGCACTTCCAGCACGTCGCCGCAGCCGAGCTGGACACCCATCTCGGCGGCGAGCGCGTCCAGCACCCGCGCGTCGCTCATCGCCGTCGTGCGAAGGACGGCGTCGAACGGGCGGATCCGGCCCTCCCAGTCGACGTAGGCGCCGGCCTTCTCGACGGCGGGCGCGACCGGGAAGACCACGTCCGCCCGATTGGCGACGGCGCTGCGCCGCAGCTCGATGCTGACCAGGAAGCCGACCCGGTCGAGGGCCTCCTCCGCGAACCGGGGCTGCGCCAGGTCACCGGGTTCGACCCCGGCCACCACCAGGCCGCCCAGGGAACCGGCGGCCGCCGCCGCGATGATCGCGTCGGTGTCCCGGCCCGGCGCCGTGGGCATGGGGCTGTCGCCCATCTCCCACACCTGGGTCAGCTCGCCGAGCGCGCCGGCGTCGCTGACCGGCCGCGAGCCGGGTAGCAGGTTGGGCAGGCAGCCCGCTTCCAGCGCACCGCGGTCGCCGGCGCGCCGCGGCACCCAGGCGAGCCGGGCGCCGGTCTCGGCGGCGAGGTCCGCGGCGGCCGAGAGGCCACCGGGGACGGTGGCGAGGCGCTCACCGACGAACAGGATCGCGCCGGGCTCGCTGAGCGCGGTGCGGATGGCGCTGCTCTCGGCGAGTACCGAGGCCTCGTTGCCGGGGACCGTCGGCAGCACGGTGGCGCCAATCTTGGCGTACCCGCGGGTGGTGAACGGCGCGACGGCGATGGCCCGCAGCTTGTTCTTGCGCCACGCCTTGCGCAGCCGCAGGAACAGGATCGGGCACTCCTCCTCCGGCTCCAGGCCGACGATCACCACCGCCGGGGCCGTCTCCACCTCGGCGTAGGTGACCTCGACCCGGCCGACGACGGAGCTCGCGAGGAACTCGGTCTCCTCGGCGGACAGCGGCCGGGCCCGGAAGTCGATGTCGTTGGTTGCGAGGGCGACCCGGGCGAACTTCGCGTACGCGTACGCGTCCTCGACGGTGAGCCGGCCGCCGGTGAGCACACCGACGCCGCCGTTGTCCCGCGCCCGGGCCAGCCCCTCGGCCGCGACGCTCAGCGCCTCGGGCCAGCTCGCCTCGCGCAGCTCACCGGTCTTGGCGTCGCGTACGAGCGGGGCTGTGATCCGGTCGAAGGCGTTGGCGTACTGGAAGCCCCAACGGCCCTTGTCGCAGTTCCACTCTTCGTTGACCGCCGGGTCGTCACCGGCCAGCCGGCGCATGACCTTGCCGCGCCGGTGGTCGGCACGCATCGAGCAGCCGGCTGAGCAGTGCTCGCACACACTGGGCGTGGAGACCAGGTCGAACGGCCGGGCCCGGAACCGGTACTGGGCGCCGGTCAGCGCGCCGACCGGGCAGATCTGCACCGTGTTGCCGGAGAAGTAGGAGTTGAACGGCTCATCGTCGTCCGGCGTCGCGGCGTCGCCGCGGAACACGCCGATCTGCTCGGCCGCGCCGCGCTCCATCAGGTCGATGAACTTGTCACCGGCGATCTCGTCGGAGAACCGGGTGCAGCGCTGGCACAGCACGCACCGCTCCCGGTCCAGGAGCACCTGCGAGGAGATGGCCATCGGCTTCTCGTACTCGCGCTTGGGCTCGTGGAACCGGGACTCCGGGCGACCGGTGGACATCGCCTGGTTCTGCAGCGGGCACTCGCCGCCCTTGTCGCACATCGGGCAGTCGAGAGGGTGGTTGATCAGGAGAAACTCCATGATCCCCTCTTGTGCCTTCTTCGCGACCTCGGACGACCGCTGGGTCTTGACGACCATGCCGTCGGCGACCGCCTGCGTACACGAGGCGACCGGCTTGCGCTGGCCCTCCACCTCGACCAGGCACTGCCGGCAGGCGCCGGCGGGTGCCAGGAGCGGGTGGTCGCAGAAGCGCGGGATCGCGATGCCCATCTGCTCCGCGACGCGGATAAGCAGCGCGCCCTTCGGCGCCTCCACCTCGATGCCGTCGATGGTGAGCTTGACGGTGTCTGCGGCCTTTTCCACGGACGTCATTAGTGCGCACCTACCAGTTCGCCGGCGCCGAACATCGGAGCCTTGCGGCCCTCGATGTAGTCCAGGTAGTCCTGCTTGAAGTACTTGATCGACGACGTCACCGGGCTGGTCGCGCCGTCGCCGAGGGCGCAGAACGACCGTCCGAGCAGGTTGTCGCAGGTGTCGAGCAGGGTGTCCAGGTCCTCGTGGGTGCCCGCGCCCGACAGGATCCGGCGCAGCACGTGCGCCATCCAGTAGTTGCCCTCCCGGCAGGGGGTGCACTTGCCGCACGACTCGTGGTGGTAGAACTCGATCCACCGGTACGTCGCGTAGACCGGGCAGTCGGAGTCGGAGAAGATCTGCACCGCCGTGGTGCCGAGCATCGTGCCCGCGGCCGCCATCGACTCGAAGTCCATCGGCACGTCGAGGTGCTCGGCGGTCAGCAGCGGAGTCGACGACCCACCCGGAGTCCAGAACCTCAGCTCGTGCCCGTCCTGCATGCCGCCGGCCAGTTCCAGCAGTTCGCGCAGGGTGATGCCGAGCGAGCACTCGTACTGACCGGGGTTGGCGACGCGGCCGGAGATGGAGTAGATCTTCGGGCCGGGCGACTTCTCGGTGCCCATCGTCTTCCACCAGGCGGAGCCGCCCAGCACGATGTAGGGCACGCTGCAGATCGTTTCGACGTTGTTGACGACCGTCGGCGAGCTGTACAGGCCGTGCGTAGCCGGGAACGGCGGCTTGAGCCGGGGCTGGCCGCGGAAGCCCTCGAGGGAGTCCAGCAGCGCCGTCTCCTCACCGCAGATGTACGCGCCCGCGCCACTGTGGACGACGAGGTCCAGGTCGAATCCGGAGCCCAGGATGTTGCGGCCCAGGTAGCCCCGCTGGTACGCCTCGTCGACCGCGCTGCGCAGCCGCCGGGCGGAGTGCATGGCCTCGCCCCGGATGTAGATCGCGGCGAAGTTCGCACGGATCGCGTACGCGGCGATGATGATGCCTTCGACCAGCGAGTGCGGGTCGGCCATCATCAGCGGCAGGTCCTTGCAGGTGCCCGGCTCGCCCTCGTCGGCGTTGACCACCAGGTAGTGCGGCTTACCGTCGTTCTGCGGGATGAAGCCCCACTTCATGCCGGTCGGGAAGCCGGCGCCACCGCGGCCGCGCAGGCCCGAGTCCTTCATCAGCTGGATCAACTCGTCCGGGTGCGCCTTGAACGCCTTGCGCAGCGCGGTGTACCCGTCGAGCCGCTCGTACATGCTGATCTTCCAGGCGTCCGGCGACAGCCAGCGCTTGGTGAGGACGGGGGTGAGCTTGGCGAGAGCGCCCTGGGATGGGTTGCTCACTTGGACTCCTTACCAACCGCCGGCGCGTCACCGGCGGGCTTGCCATCTGAGGCCGGCTTCGGTGCCGACGGCGGCACGCTGTTGCCGGGGCCCGAGCCCTTGTCTTCGCGGCGGCTGATCGGGGTGTTCGGGTCGAAGCCCGCCACCGTGACGCCGAACCGCTCGGCGAGCCGGTTGCCCGCGAGGGTCGGCTCCCCGGCCGGCCCCTCCCCGACCGCGCCCTGCCGGTCGTCGGACCAGCCGGCGAGCTGCAGCGAAGCCTCCTTGAAGGTGCACAGCCGCGGCCCGCGGGTCGGCTGCGGGCGCTCACCGTTCTCCAACTGCTTGACGAGGTCGAGCGCCTGGTCGGCGTCGATCTGGTCGAAGAACTCGTAGTTGACGGTCATGACCGGCGCGTAGTCGCAGGCCGCGAGGCACTCCGCGTGCTCGAGCGTGATCCTGCCGTCCTCGGTCGTCTCATCGTGCCCCACGCCGAGGTGCTCGCTGAGCGCCTTGTACGCCTTGTCGCCGCCGAGCACGCCGCACATCGTGTTGGTGCACACGCTGACCAGCCAGTCACCGACGGGCCGCCGCTTGTACATGGTGTAGAAGGTGGCGACCGCCGCGACCTGAGCCTTGGTGATGCCCAGCATCTCGGCGCAGAACGCCATGCCGTCCGGCGAGACGTACCCCTCCACCGACTGCACGAGGTGCAGCATCGGCAGCAGGGCCGAGCGCTCCCGCCCGGCCGGGTAGCGGGCCATGATGGCCCGGGCCCGCTCGCGGGTCTCTTCGGTAAAGGTCTCGCTCATCGGTCACATCCGCCCATCACGGGGTCCAGCGAAGCGCCACCGGCGATCACGTCGGCGATCAGGCCGCCCTCGGCCATCGCCGGGATCGCCTGGAGGTTCACGAAGCTCGGCTCCCGGTAGTGCACCCGGTACGGCCGGGTCCCGCCGTCGGAGACGGCGTGCACGCCCAGCTCGCCACGGGGCGACTCGATCTGCAGGTACACCTGGCCCGACGGCACCCGGAAGCCTTCGGTCACCAGCTTGAAGTGGTGGATGAGGGACTCCATCGACTGCCCCATGATCTTGGCGACGTGTTCGAGGGAGTTGCCCATACCGTCGGCGCCGACGGCCAGCTGCGCCGGCCAGGCGATCTTGCGGTCGGCCACCATGACCGGGCCCGGTTCGAGCCGCTCCAGGGCCTGCTCGATGATGCGCAGGCTCTGCCGCATCTCGTTCAGCCGAACCTGGTAGCGACCCCACACATCGGCGTCGGTGCTGGTCACCACGTCGAAGTCGTACGTCTCGTAGCCGCCGTACGGCATGGTCTTGCGCAGGTCCCAGGGCAGCCCCGCGGAGCGCAGCACCGGGCCGGTGATGCCGAGCGCCAGGCAGCCGGCGGCGTCGAGGACCGCGACACCCTTGGTGCGCTCCTGCCAGATCACGTTGCCCGACAGCAGGTCCTCGTACATGTTCAGCCGGTCGGGCATGAACTTCACGAGCTCGCGGATCCGCGCGATCGCCTCGTCCGGGATGTCCTGGGCCAGGCCGCCCGGGCGCACGTACGCGTGGTTCATGCGCAGGCCGGAGGCGAGCTCGAAGATGTCGAGGATGTACTCCCGCTCCCGGAAGCCGTAGATCATCATCGACAGCGCGCCCAGCTCCATGCCGGTCGTCGCCAGCCACACCAGGTGCGACGAGATCCGGTTGAGCTCCATCATCAGGATCCGGATCGTCTTGGCCCGGTCCGGGATCTGGTCGGTGATCCCGAGCAGCTTCTCCACCGCGAAGGCGTACCCGGTCTCGTTGAACATGGGAGCCAGGTAGTCCATGCGGGTGACGAACGTGCTGCCCTGCGTCCAGTTGCGGAACTCGAGGTTCTTCTCGATTCCGGTGTGCAGGTAGCCGATGACCAGGCGGACCTCGGTGACCGTCTCGCCCTCGAGTTCGAGGACCAGCCGGAGCACGCCGTGGGTCGACGGGTGCTGCGGGCCCATGTTGACGACGATCCGCTCGTCGGCGAGCGGGTCGGCACCGCTGACGACGTCGTCCCAGTCACCACCGGTGACGGTGAAGACCTTGCCCTCAGTCGTCTCGCGCGCGCTGGCGTAGTCAGTATTCGTCACTGGTAACTCCTGCGCTGGTCGGGCGGTGGGATCTCGGCGCCCTTGTACTCGACGGGTACGCCACCCAACGGGTAGTCCTTGCGCTGCGGGTACCCCTCCCAGTCGTCCGGCATCAAGATCCGGGTGAGGTTGGGGTGGCCGTCGAAGATGATGCCGAACATGTCGTACGCCTCACGCTCCTGCCAGTCGGCAGTCGGGTAGACGGTGGTTACGCTCGGTAGGTGCGGGTCCTCGGCCGACACGGCGGCTTCGAGCCGGATCCGGCGGCGGTAGGTCATCGAGGTCAGGTGGTACACGGCATGCAGTCGCTTGGCGTCTCCACCGAGGTAGTCGACGCCGGACACGGACGAACACAGCTCGAACCGCAGCGCGAGGTCGTCGCGCAGGGCCTGGCACACCTCGGCGATGCGCTCGGCCTTGACGTGCAGGGTGAGCTCACCCCGGTCGACGATGACCTTCTCGATCGCGTCGCTGAAGCCCGGGTACGCGGCTTCGAGGGAGTCGACGACCTCGTCGAAGTACCCGCCGTACGGGCGCGGGGTGTCGAGGGCGACGCTGCGCCGGCGGACCAGGCCACCGAAGCCGGACGTGTCACCGGAGCCGCTGACCCCGAACATGCCGATGCCCGCGGGGGTGGACGGCGGATAGTCGGCCGGCGCGCCGGTGTAGGCGCCCTCGGGCTCGGTCTCGACCGGTACTTTTGGCTCGCTCACCGAGACCCTCCGTTCTTGCGCGACACGGTGCCTGCGATGCGCGCCCGCTCCTCCATCCACTTCTGGATTCGCAGCTGCTCCTCGCGGCCCTGGGCGGACGCCTTCAGCCACTCCGCCCTGCGCTGCTTGTTGAAGCGGTAGCTCGACGGCATCTCGCCGGGCTCGACCACCGGCGCACCCTCGCGCTCGCGGATGGCCTCGAGCTGCTTGCGGCGCTTCTCACCGAGCGGCTCGTGCATGACCTTCTCGTGCAGCCGCAGGATCGCGTCGATGAGCATCTCGGGGCGCGGCGGGCATCCCGGCAGGTACATGTCGACCGGCACGATGTGGTCGACGCCCTGCACGATGGCGTAGTTGTTGAACATGCCGCCGCTGCTCGCGCAGACGCCCATGGACAGGACCCACTTGGGCTCGGCCATCTGGTCGTAGATCTGGCGGAGCACGGGGGCCATTTTCTGGCTGACCCGACCGGCAACAATCATGAGGTCGGCCTGGCGCGGGCTCGGCCGGAAGACCTCCATACCGAAGCGGGCCATGTCGTAGCGGGCACCGCCGGAGGCCATCATCTCGATGGCGCAGCACGCGAGGCCGAACGTCGCCGGCCACATCGACGCCTTGCGGGACCAGTTCACCAACTTCTCGACGCTGGTGAGCAGGACGCCGCTGGGGAGCTTCTCTTCGATACCCATGATCAGTCCCAGTCCAGCCCGCCGCGCCGCCAGACGTAGGCGTACGCGACGAACACGGTCGTGATGAAGAGCACCATCTCCACGAACCCGAACAGGCCGAGCGCGTTGAAGGACACCGCCCACGGGTACAGGAAGATGATCTCGATGTCGAACACGATGAAGAGCATCGCGGTCAGGTAGTACTTGACCGGGAAGCGGCCGCCGCCGATGGGCTGCGGGGTCGGCTCGATGCCACACTCGTACGCGTCGAGCTTGGCCTTGTTGTAGCGGCGGGGGCCGGTGAACGGCGCGATCGCCACCGAGAACAGTGCGAACGCGGCTCCGAGGGCCAAAAGCCCCACGATGGGTATGTACGCCGAGAGCGACATGGCTGAAGCCTGCTCCGTCCTTTCCCTGTTCCGGTGCCCCTACGTCCGTGTCTCGGTGTGTTACCGATCACCGATCCGGCCCGTAGGGGACTTCACACTATTCCTGCTCTTGGACCGCCTGCTGTCGGGGTGTCATGCCGCCGGCGCCACCTTCGTCAATGCGGTGATGATCCGGTCCATGGCGTCGCCCCCACGGGGATCGGTGAGGTTGGCCAACAGCTTGAGGACAAACCGCATCAGCGTTGGGTGCGGCATACCGTGCTTGGTGGCGATCCGCATGACCTCGGGGTGGCCGATCAGCTTCACGAACCAGTTACCCAGCCGGTAGTAGCCGCCGTAGCGCGCCTTCAGTTCGGCGGGGTACGCAGCGAACGCCCGCTCCCGCTCGGGACCGGCCGGGCGGGCGAGGGCCTGAACGGCCACCTCGGCCGCCAGTTCACCGGACTCCATGGCGTACGCGATCCCCTCGCCGTTGAAGGGGTTGACCATGCCGCCGCAGTCGCCGACCAGCAGCACGCCACGGGTGTAGTGCGGCACCCGGTTGAAGCCCATCGGCAGCGCCGCGCCCTGGATACCACCGTCGGCGTGGGCCTCGTCGTTCAGCTGCCAGTCGTCCGGCGTGGACGACAGCCAGTCGGTGAGCAGCGTGCGGTAGTTGGTCTTGCCGAAGGCGGCCGACGAGTTGAGCACCCCGAGGCCGGCGTTGACCCGGCCGTCGCCCATCCCGAAGATCCACCCGTACCCGGGCAGCAGCTTCTCGGGGTGCTCCTTGCTGCGCAGTTCCAGCCACGACTCCAGGTAGTCGTCGTCATGCTTGGCGGGGCTGCGGTAGTAGCGCCGGACGGCCACCCCCATCGGCCGGTCTTCCCGCTTGGCGAGGCCGAGCGCCAGCGCGAACCGCCCGGAGACCCCGTCGGCCGCGATGACGAGCGGCGCGCGGTACTCGACCGGCTCTCCGCCGGCGGTCGCCTTGACGCCGACGGCCCGGCCGGAGGAGTCGAGGATCGGACCGGTCACGTTGGTGCCGGTCTTGAGGACCGCGCCCGCCTCGCTGGCGCGGGTGGCGAGCAGCTGGTCGAAGTCCATCCGGGTACGGGTCAGCCCGTAGTTGGGGAAACTCGCCAGATCGGGCCAGGCCAGTTCCAGCCGGACACCGCCGCCGATGACGCGCAGCCCCTTGTTGTGCAGCCAGCCGGCCTTCTCAGAGGTGTCGATCCCCATCTTGACCAACTGCTTGACCGCACGCGGGGTCAAACCGTCGCCGCAGACCTTCTCCCGCGGGAACTCGGTCTTCTCCAGCAACAGCACCCTGAGTCCGTGCTGGGCGAGATGATAGGCGGCCGAGGAGCCACCCGGTCCAGCGCCGACGACGATGACGTCCGCGTCGCTCACAGCCACCTCCCGGCCTCGTTGGGCCCGTGTTGACCTACCGCCGGCCGCTCGTGAAAGTCTTCACAAAGTGCCCGGCGTGAAGTGTAGAACCGATGTGGTGCAGATCGCTTGTTAGGCAGACCTAATGTCGATGACTTTTTGTCACCGGTACTGATTCGGGGCCGCAGGGCGCCGGAAGTTAGGGCCGGATGGCCCGGTGCAGGGCGACGATCCCGCCGGTGAGGTTGCGCCACGCCACCTTGCCCCATCCGTTCGCGCCGATACGGGTGGCCAGGCCGGCCTGATCCGGCCAGGCCCGGATCGACTCGGCCAGGTAGACGTAGGCGTCCGGGTTGCTCGCCACGCGCCGCGCCACCTCAGGGAGCGCGCGCATCAGGTAGCTCATGTACGCCGTGCGGAACGGGGCCACGGTCGGGTGGCTGAACTCGCACACCACCAACCGGCCGCCCGGTCGCGTCACCCGGGCCATCTCCCGCAGCGCGGCGTCAGCGTCCACAATGTTGCGCAGAGCGAACGAGATCGTGACCGCGTCAAAAGTTGCATCCGCAAACGGGAGCGCCAGGGCGTCGCCGGCCAGCAACGGCACCTCGGGCCGGTGCTGGTGACCGGCCTGCAGCATGCCCAGGGACAGGTCCGCACCGACCGCGTACGCCCCCGACCGCGCCAACTCCTCGGTCGATACGCCGGTGCCGGCGCCGAGGTCCAGCACCCGCTCACCGGGCTTCAGGTCGAGAGCCAGCCGGGTCGCGCGACGCCAGCCGCGGTCACGCCCGAACGACAGGACGGTGTTGGTCAGGTCGTAGCGCTTGGCGACCCCGTCGAACATGGCCGCCACTTCGTGCGGCTGCTTGTCCAGGTTGGCACGTGTCACGGGGAACACTGTGCCAGCGCCCCCGGCGGTGAAGACGCGCGGGGGGCCCGTTGGCAGGCCGGGAGCCGGCACCCGAACGCCGGCTCCCGGTCTTATGTGGCGGTGCACTAGTCGGTGAGCGGCACAGTGACTGCCCGCCGACGCCGCGCCAAAACCAGGAGTACGCCGCCAACTGCGCTGATTCGAGGACCGCGTGCTGATTAACGCGTCTCCACCAGCGGCAACGAACGCCCGGCGCCGCCACCCGGCATGGCGATCGACGAGAAGTGGGAGACCACCCGCTCGTCCGTCGGGTCGTCGGCGGGCGTCCAGTGGACCCTGAGGTGGTTGTACCGGGTGTCACGCTGGGCAGGGATGCGCCCGGCGGTGCGGATCATCTCGACCAACTCGGTCAGCTTGGAGCGGTGGCGGGCACCGGCCGAGGAGATGACGTTCTCCTCCAGCATGATCGAGCCGAGGTCGTCGACGCCCATGTGCAGCGACACCTGACCGACGTCCTTGCCCGTCGTCAGCCACGAGGACTGCAGGTGGGCGACGTTGTGGAAGAACAGCCGGGCCACCGCGATGAGCCGCAGGTACTCCAGCGACGTCGCCTGCGTCCGGCCCTTGAGGTGGTTGTTCTCCGGCTGGTACGTCCAGGGGATGAACGACCGGAAGCCACCGGTACGGTCCTGAACGTCCCGGATCATCCGCATGTGTTCGATGCGCTCGGCGTTGGTCTCACCGGTGCCCATCATCATCGTCGCGGTCGACTCGATGCCCAGGTGGTGAGCGGTCTCCATGACCTCGAGCCAGCGCTCGCCGGACTCCTTCAACGGAGCGATCGCGGTACGCGGGCGGGCCGGCAGCATCTCTGCCCCGGCACCGGCGATCGAGTCCAGGCCGGCGGCCTTGATCCGGCGCAGCGCCTCCTCGATCGAGGTGCCCGACACCTTGGCCATGTGCAGGACCTCGCTCGGCCCGATCGAATGAATGACCAGGTCCGGGAACTCCCGCTTGACCGACGAGAAGAGCTCTTCGTAGTACTCAACCCCGAAATCGGGGTGGTGGCCGCCCTGCAGCATGACCTGCGTCGCGCCCAGGGCAACCGCCTCGGCGCAGCGCCGCAGGATCTCGTCCAAAGAGTGCGACCAGCCCTCGGCGTGCTTCGGCGCCCGGTAGAACGCGCAGAACTTGCAGGCCGTCACGCACACGTTCGTGTAGTTGATGTTGCGATCGATGATGTACGTGACGATGCCGTCCGGGTAACGCCGGCGGCGCACCGCGTCGGCGGCCTCGCCGAGCGGATGCAGTGGCGCATCGGTGTAGAGGAGCAGCGCCTCCTCTGGACTGATCCGGCCACCATCGGCCGCGCGCTGGAGGATGTCGTCGAGCTCCCGGTTCCCACTCACGCCTTGAGGGTACGCAATACCTCCGTGCCCGGTGACGTGACGTGCTCCGCAACTGTCCCCTGTGGCTGAGGAGGGCGCCCCGGTAACCGTCCACGAGGGGTACCGGGACGCCCTCCTCAGTCAGGCGTCGTAGTCGATTCGAACCTCGTCGGTGACCGGGCTGGACTGGCAGGTCAGCACGTAACCGGCGGCCAGGTCCGCCGGTTCGAGGGCAAAGTTGCGCGCCATCGCGACCTCCCCCGCGACGACCTTCGCCCGGCAGGTCGAGCAGACCCCGCCCTTGCACGCGTACGGCAACTCCCCGCGTACCCGCAGCGCGGCGTCGAGGATCCGCTCGTCTCGGCGCATGGTGAAGGTGGAGGCACGGCCGTCCAGGAGGATCGTGACCTGTGCGCCGACTTCGTCTGACGCGGCGGGTAACTCGCGGGCGGGGATCGGCGCGTCCTCGACGTGGAACAGCTCGGTATGCACCTTCTCGTCCGGGACGCCCCTGCGCCCCAGCACCGCCTTGGCGTCGATGACCAGGCCGTACGGGCCGCACAGGAACCACTCGTCGACGCTGTCGGCCGGCAGCAGCGCGTCCAGCAGCCGATTCAACCGGTCGGCGTCCATCCGCCCGGAGAGCAGTTCGGCGCCCTGCGGCTCGCGGGAGAGTACGTGCACCACCTGCAGCCGGGTCGGGTACCGGTCCTTCAGGTCGGCCAGCTCCTCGGCGAACATCACGCTCCGGGCGTACCGGTTGCCGAAGAACAGCGTGAACCGGCTCTCCGGCTCGGTGGCGAGCGCGGTGGCGACGAGCGAGAGCACCGGCGTGATGCCCGAGCCGGCGGCGACCGCCGCGTAGTGCCGGGTACGGGCCGGGTCGAAGTCGGTGGTGAAGTGGCCGAGCGGGGGCATGACCTCGACGGTCTGACCCTCGCGCAGGGTCAGGGCATAGGTGGAGAACGCGCCCCCGGCGACCTGCTTGACACCGATCCGCAGCCGGCCGTGCTCCACGAGATCCGGTGGCGTGGAGCTGATCGAGTACGACCGGCGCACGTCGGTGTCGTCGACGACCCGGCGAACGGTCAGGTGCTGGCCGGCCTTGAACGCGAACAGCTCCCGTAGCTTCGGCGGGACCCCGAACGTGACCGCCACCGCGTCGTCGGTGAGCCGCTGGACCTCGATGACCCGCAGCTCGTGGAAGACCGGCCGGCGCCGCTGCGGACGCCTGATGGTCACGGTGGTCATCAGTAGGCCTTCACATGATCAAACGGTTCGGCGCAGGCGCGGCAGCGCCACAGCGCCTTGCAAGCGGTCGAACCGAAGCGGGACAGCTCCTCGGTGTTCGGCGAGCCGCACCGCGGGCAGCGTACGCCGAGCGTCAGGGCGATCGGCCCGCGGGACGGGCCGGGCGGCGCGATCCCCGCCGCGGCCAGCTTCGACCGGCCGTCGTCGGTGATCCAGTCGGTGCTCCACGCCGGGCGCAGCGTCGTGACGATCTCGGGGTCGGCGTAGCCGGCCGACCGCAGTGCCTGCCGGATGTCGGCCCGGATGACGTCCATCGCCGGGCAGCCGGAGTACGTGGGCGTGATGGTCACGGTGACGCGCTCCCCGTCGACCGTCACGTCCCGCAGGATCCCCAGGTCGGCGATTGTCACCACGCGGAGCTCCGGATCCACGACGGCGGCGACGACGTCGTAGACGTTCACCAGCGCGCCCCCGGGTGCGCCCGGTGTAGCACCTGCAACTCGGCGAGCAGGTACGACAGGTGCTCGGTATGCAGCCCCTGCCGGCCGCCGCCGGGCGCCCAGCCGCCGTCGGCCGGCCGCGTCAGCGTCGCCTCGTCCAGCACGGCCGTCACCAGGGACAGCCACTGCGGGCGCAGCGCGGCGTGGTCGCCTTCGAAAAGCTCATGGGTGTACGGCCAGAGCCGGTCGACGGCGTCCTGCATGCGCCGGTGCGATTCCGGCGTGCCGTCACCGAGCCGGACCGTCCACAGTGATGCGTGGTCGAGGTGGTACGCCGACTCCTTACGGGCCTTGTCGGCGACGGCCGACAGCCGCTCGTCCCCCGCGGCGGCGAGCCACTCGTAGCGCAGCTTCTGGTACGCCGACAGGAACAGCAGCTTGGCCATCGTCACCGCGAAGTCGGGCTCCGGCAGCTCGACGAGCAGGCAGTTGCGGTACTCGCGGTCGCCCCTCAGGTACGCCAGCGCATCCTCGTCACGGCCGGCCCCCTCCAGCTCCCCCGCGTACGTGAGCAGCAGCCGCGCCGCACCGAGTTGGTCGAGGGCGATGTTGGCCAGGGCCACGTCCTCTTCCAGCTCAGGTGCCCGCGCGCACCACTGCGCCAGCCGCTGCGCCGCGACGAGCGCGTCGTCGCCGAGCCCGAGCACGTAGTCCACAGAGGTCATATGTGCCCCGCGCCTTCCGGTACCTCGTAGAAGGTCGGGTGGCGGTACACCTTGTCCGCGGCCGGGTCGAAGAAGGCGTCCTTCTCGTCCGGGCTACTGGCGACGATCGAAGCGGCCGGCACCACCCAGATCGAGACGCCCTCCTGCCGGCGGGTGTACAGGTCGCGGGCGTTACGCAGGGCCAACTCCGCGTCCGGGGCGTGCAGGCTACCGACGTGCGTGTGCGCCAGGCCGCGTCGGGGCCGCACGAAGACCTCCCAGAGCGGAGAATCAGACACCGGCCGGCTCCCTCGCTGCCCGCTTCGCCGCGTACGCCGCGGCTGCCTCACGTACCCATGCGCCTTCTTCATGTGCCCGGCGGCGATGCTCCAGGCGCTGCCGGTTGCACGGCCCGTCGCCGGAGATCACGCGCATCAGCTCGTGGAAGTCGGGCTGGGTGAAGTCGTAGTGGTCGCGCTCGGCATTCCAGCGCAGGTCCGGGTCGGGCAGCGACAGCCCCAGCACAGTCGCCTGCTGTACGCACATGTCGACGAAGCGCTGGCGTAGCTCATCGTTGGAGAAGCGCTTGATCTTCCACGTCATCGACTGCTCCGAGTGGGTGGAGGCGGTGTCGGGCGGGCCGAACATCGCGAGCGACGGGTACCACCAGCGGTTGACCGCGTCCTGGGCCATCGCCCGCTGGGCCGGCGTGCCGTGGGCGAGCGTGTGCAGAATCTCGAACCCCTGCCGCTGGTGGAACGACTCCTCCTTGCAGATGCGGATCATCGCCCGCGCGTACGGCCCGTACGAACAGCGGCACAGCGGAACCTGGTTGACGATCGCCGCACCGTCGACCAGCCAGCCGATGGTGCCCACGTCGGCCCAGGTCAACGTCGGGTAGTTGAAGATCGAGGAGTACTTCTGCCGCCCGGTGAGCAGCTGATCCACCAGGTCGGAGCGGGAGACGCCGAGCGTCTCGGCCGCCGCGTACAGGTAGAGCCCGTGGCCCGCCTCATCCTGCACCTTGGCCAGCAGGATCGCCTTGCGCTTCAACGACGGCGCGCGGGAGATCCAGTTGCCTTCCGGCTGCATGCCGATGATCTCGGAGTGCGCGTGCTGGGCAATTTGCCGAATGAGGCCCAGCCGGTACGGATCGGGCATCCAGTCGCGTGGCTCGATTTTCTGGTCGGCATTTATGACCGCATCGAAGTAATCCTGAAGCCGGTCGTCGCCGACCACCGACCGTTCGGAGGCCGACCGCAACTCACGCTCGGCATCCTCGACCTGCTCGAGCAGGGTCCGTCCAGCGCTGGTCGCGGCGACATCAGACGCGGGGACGCCAGCGTCGCCGGTCGCCGCGAAATCGTTGCCGTACACCCCATCAGTGTTACAGCGGCCAGCGCTGTTAGCAACGTGCTGTAACAAGCAACCTTTCCATCGGTCCACCCCGTTCAGGTGAATGCTTCGGCGCTCCCGCACGGGAGGTAGACCACGAACAATTAGGACATAACATTGCGAACCAGTGCCTATGGTCGCCCGAACCTGGGCGATGTCGGTTACTCTGCCCACGGACACCGGCCTCGATGGACCGGTGCCCGTGGCACCACCCCCGCTCAACGCCCAGGGAGTTTTCTGTGCGCCTCCGCGTGACCATGCCCGCCGTGATGGTCACCCTTGTCCTCGGCGCGGTCGGCGTCGTCTCCGCAGTACCGAGCCTGCGCACCCGCGTGGTCGACGCTCTGCAGCTGAACGACAATCCGGCCGGCGCCGCGCCGATCCTGGCGGACGGGCGGCTGCTGGGCCACGGGAACCTGCGGATCGCCGCCCAGCCGGCCCCGCCCGCACGGCCCATGCTCACGACACACCCGGTCAGCCTGGATGTGAAGGGCTTTGCCTCCTGGGCCCTGCTCGACCGAAAGACCGGGAAGATCACGGGGTCGCCCAACTACATCTCGGGCATCAACAGCACCGAGTCGATGATCAAGGTCTGGCTGACCGCTGACTATCTGCGCCTACTCGGAACCAAGCAGCCCACCAGCCAGCGGCTGGCCGAGTTGAGCCGCATGATCCGCGACAGCGACGACGACGCCGCCGAGGACATCTACCAGGTCAACGGGCGCAGCACGACGATCAAACGGATGATCAGCACCTGCGGCCTCACCGAGACGACGGTGGTCAACGGGTGGTGGAGCAAGACGCAGATCAGCGCGCGCGACGCCGTCCGGCTCGGAGAGTGCGTGGCCAATGGCAAGGCCGCCGGAGCCAAGTGGACGAACTGGGTACTGAACGAGATGCGCGAGGTGCGCGGCACCGTCGACGAGGAGCCCGACGGCGGCCGGTGGGGCATCATCGACGCCCTGCCCGCTGAGATGGCCAACGACACCGCGATCAAAAACGGTTGGACTCTGCTGTACGACGACGGAAACTGGCACGTCAACTGCCTGGCAGTCCAGTCGGACTGGGTGCTGTCCGTCCTGACCCGGTACCCGGCGAAGCTCGGCAAGCAGTACGGCGCCGATACCTGCAAGCAGGTCACCCAACAGCTGATGGCCCCGGCCAGCCACTGACGGCCAGCCACTGACGGTCAGCGGCTGGCCGGTCAGCCCTCGAAACTCAGCCGTTGAAGAACTGCGGGCCGTCGGCCGGCAGTTCCGGCACCGCCCCCAGCTCGGCCGCGCGCCGCGCGAACTCGCGTACCCCGTCGACCTGCCGCGCCCCCAGGGAGAAGTCCAGGGCGCGGAAGTACGTGGCGAGCGTGGCCGCGTCGAACGGCTCCCACCGCGCCGCCGCGGTGGCCACCTCGTCCAGTTCGCGCAGTGACAGGTCCCGCGACCGCAGGAAGGCCTGGTGCACGTCCTTGACCTGGCCGGGGTTGGCCTCGGCGAAGTCACGCCGGACCGCCCAGACGGCGAAGACCATCGGCAGGCCGGTCCAGTCCCGCCAGGCCTGCCCGAGGTCGGTGACGGTGAGACCCCGCCCCGGCGCCTCGTAGAGCGCGCGCAGCGCGACATCGCCGATCAGGACCGCCGCATCGGCCTCCAGCAGCATCCCCGTCAGGTCGGGCGGGCACCGGAAGTACTCCGGGTTCGCCTGGTAACGGCCGGCGAGGAGCATGCGAGCCAGCAGGACGCCGGTACGCGACGTCGAGCCCAGCGCGACCCGGCGGCCGTCCAACTGCTCCAAGGGCAGTGTGGACACCAGGTTGACCGACAGCACCGGCCCGTCACTGCCGACGGCGATGTCCGGCAGCAGCAGCAACTGGTCGGCGTTGCGCAGGTACTCGACCAGCGAGATCGGGCCGATGTCCAGGTCACCGGCGACCAGAGCGGTGTTGAGCCGGTCCGGCGTGTCCTTGTACAGGTCCACGTCGAGCAGTGCGCCCGACCGCATGAGCCCCCAGTACAGGGGGAGGCAGTTGAGGAACTGGATGTGCCCGACTCTGGGCCGCTGCTCGGCAGTCACGATTCCCAACCGTAGACCCGTCCGATCAGCTCCGCGTCACTGAGGGTGATCTCCCGACGCGAGGCGATCGATCGGAAACGCCCGATAGTTGACGACGACGGACCGGGCGCCCTCCGGCGGATTGAGCCGGCGCATGAACGAGTACGGCTTCAGCAGCTCGTCGACGGCCTCGTTGAGCTTCTCCAGCTCCTCGGCCGTGACCAGCAGATGAATCTTGGTGATCCGGGCAGCCTGATGCCACTCGGGATCGTCGCTGTCGGCCGACTCCATCCACTGCCGGGCCTGCGCCTCGTCGCGGGCGAGCACCGCGTCGACCAGGAGCCGACCCGCCTCCCACACCTCCGGCGGTTCGTTCGGACCCGCCTCGAAGCGGAGCCCGCTACGGGCACGCTGCCACACCCGCTCCCGGCCGTCGCCCCGGCTCGGCGCCTCCTCCACCAGGCCGTACTTGGCCAGAGCGCGCAGGTGGTAGCTGGTCGCGCTCGGCGACAACCCGACGACCTGTGCGAACTGCGTCGCCGTGCCGGTCTGGCCGGTCGCGAGCGCGTCGATGATCGCCATCCGGGCCGGATGGGCCAGCGCCCGCATAACCCGTGGATCTCTGATCTGGAGTGGAGGCTGTTCCTCGGTCACCTAAATAGCCTGCCTGGTCGACTGCGTCCGCGTACACTTTCCCCTCCGCGCGCCCTCATGCGCGCCTGAAGCACCGCTCGACGGCCGAGGTGTAAGCACCGAAACGGACGTCCCCGCGCCCGCACCGAGTGGGACACGCAGGCGGCACCCATCGACCTCGACGAAGGTGGCCTCCCTTGACCCTGCACACCCTAGAAGCCGAACTGGCCGACGAACGCGCCCACCTCGCCGCCTCCCGTGCGGCGCTGCGGCGCATGCGCGAACGCGCCGAGGCGCTCTTCGTCACCGGCGAGGACGTCGCCGGTGACGCCTACAGCGCCGAGACGCTGGGGCGTACCCTCTCGCGGCGGGTCGCCGAACTGGCCGACAACCCGAACACCCCGCTCTTCTTCGGCCGTCTGAACTTCGAGAACGACGAGCGTTACCACGTCGGGCGCCGGCATGTGACCGACGACGCGGGCGAACCGATGGTGCTCGACTGGCGAGCGCCGATCTCCCGCTCGTTCTACCGGGCGAGCGCGAGCGACCCGCAGGGCGTGGCTGTACGGCGCCGCTTCGGGTTCTCCGGCGGCGAGCTGACCAGCTTCGAAGACGAGTACCTCGGCCGGGGCGAGGAGTTGGGCACGGCCAGCCGGATCCTCACCGCCGAGATCGAACGGCCCCGTGTCGGGCCGATGCGCGACATCGTCGCCACCATCCAGCCCGAGCAGGACGAGTTGGTACGCGCCGAGCTGGACGAGTCCATCTGCATCCAGGGCGCGCCGGGCACCGGGAAGACGGCGGTCGGGCTGCACCGGGCGGCGTACCTGCTGTACCTGCACCGCGAGCGACTCAAGCGGGCGGGCGTGCTCATCGTCGGTCCGAACCGGGCGTTCCTGCACTACATCGCGGCGGTCCTGCCGGCCCTCGGCGAGCTGGACGTGCAGCAGGCGACCGTCGACGACCTCGTCGCCCGGGTACCGGTCCGCGCCACGGACGAACCGGCGGCCGCGGCCGTCAAGCAGGACGCCCGGATGGCTGCCGTGCTCGCGAACGCCCTGCGCGCCCGCGTCCGTACCCCCACCGAGCCGCTCATGGTGCCGGACGGGTCGTACCGCTGGCGGATCTCGACCGAGGCGCTGCGCCGCATCGTCGACGAGGTGCGCCGCGAAGCTCCCCCGTACGCCATCGGCCGGGAGCGGGTCCGCGCCCGGGTGGTCGCGATGCTGGTCCGGCAGGCCGAGTACACCAGCGGCGAGTCGCCGAGCGAGGCCTGGCAGCGCCGCATGGGCAAGGCGAAGCCGGTCGTCGAGTTCCTCGACGCGGTCTGGCCCGCCGTCACAGCCGAGCAGCTTGTCTTCGACGTCCTCTGTGACCCGCCGGACGACCTCCTCACCCACGCCGAGCGGGATGCGATCCGCTGGGCCAAGCCCCCTCGCACCGTCAAGTCCGCGAAGTGGACCGCCGCGGACGCGGCCCTCGTCGACGAGGCGGCCGGCCTGATCGACCGGGTGCCGAGCTTCGGGCACGTCGTCATCGACGAGGCCCAGGACCTCTCACCGATGCAGTGCCGGGTGATCGCCCGCCGCAGCGAGCACGGATCGGTCACGCTCCTCGGCGACCTGGCGCAGGGCACCGCGCCGTGGGCCGCACGCGACTGGCGGGACACCCTCGCCCACCTCGGCAAGCCGGACGCCCGGGTGGTGCCGCTGCGTACCGGCTTCCGGGTACCGGAAGTGGTGCTCGACCTGGCCAACCGGCTGCTGCCGGCGCTCGGGGTGGACGTACCGGAAGCGGTCTCGCTGCGGCGCGACGGGGCGCTGCGGGTACGCCAGGTGACCGACCTGGAGAGCGCAACGGTGACGGCGGTCCGTGAGGCGTCCGAGTTCGATGGCTCCGTCGGGGTGATCGCGGCGGACGTGGCGGTGCCGGTACTCGCGAAAGCGTTGGCGGCGGCCGGCGTGACCGCGGGCGGGCCCGACGACGACGAGCGGGTCACGGTGATGCCGGCAAGCCTGGCCAAGGGCCTCGAGTACGACCATGTGATCGTCGTCGAGCCGGCCGACATCGTGGCCGCCGAGCCTCGCGGCCTGCACCGGCTGTACGTGGTCCTGACCCGCGCGGTGTCCAGACTGGACGTTCTGCACCACGCGCCCCTACCGGAGCCGATTGCAACTCAACGCCAATAAGGAAAATTTCATGCATCCCTGTCGACGCCTGCCGGGCAGATGTCGGAGGATTGTCAGCCATGCGGGTTAGGGGCTATCCGGCAGGCTCACCATGCTGGGCCGATGTTTCCACGCCGGATCCGGTGGCGAGCCGTACGTTCTACGGCGGCCTGTTCGGCTGGACCTGGCGGGACGCGTCCGTCGACGGGTACGTCAACTTCTATCTGGGCGACCAGGCGGTGGCCGGCCTCCGGGCGGTACCCGAGTCGGCCCCGACGGGCTGGATGCCGTACGTGGCGA
Organism: Planosporangium flavigriseum; assembly: GCF_011947225.1. Lineage (GTDB taxonomy): Bacteria > Actinomycetota > Actinomycetes > Mycobacteriales > Micromonosporaceae > Planosporangium > Planosporangium flavigriseum. The sequence continues at coordinate 82,380 of NZ_JAATVW010000004.1, forward strand.
CCGACGACGCGGACGCGACGATCGCGCTGGTACGCGACAACGGCGGCTCAGTGCTCTCCGGGCCGGCCGAGTTGAGCGACGCCGCGCGGATCGCGGTCGTGGCCGACGCGGCCGGGGCGGCGTTCGGGGTGTGGCAGCGCCTGCGCTTCCCCGGCGCGCAGGTGGCCAACGAGTTCGGCTCCGTATGCTGGTCCGAGCTGGCCACGGGCGACCCGGACGGTGCGAAAACGTTCTACGGCAACGTTTTCGGGTGGTCCGACCGGCCGGCGGAGACCGCGGACGGGACGCCCTACACCGAGTGGTACCGCGAGGACCGGACCCTGGCCGGCATGATCGAGACCGGCCCGCTGTTCCCGGCCGGGGTCCCTGCACATTGGACTGTCATGGTGCTGGTAGAGGACTGCGCGGAGAGCGCGGGGCGCGCCCTTGAGCTGGGCGGGAAGGTGCAGCTCACGCCGACCGACATCGGCGTCGGCATGTACGCGCAGCTAATTGATCCCCAGGGAGCGGCCTTCCGGGTGCTGGAACTGGTCCCTGAACTGGTGGCATCGCTCTGAGCGACAACGCAACGGCCGCCCGGGCGCCGGCTGGTGTGCCGGGTCCGAGCGGCCGTATGGCGTGCGCGGTTAGACGAAACGCCGCCGCCGGGTGAGGCGGACGAGCACGACACCGAACGCCAGGACCAGCAGCGCGATCCCGATCAGCTTCGGCAGTGCCGCGCCGGTGACCGGCAGACCGCCCGCGCTGGCGGTGACGCCTAGGGTCAGGTAGCGGTACGCGCCGTCCGGGCCCACGCCGCCGGCCACCAGGGTGTGCGAACCGGACAGCCCGGCCGGCAACGTGACGCTGGTCGAGAAGGCGCCCGTACCGTCCGTTGTGACGGTCTTGAGCACCTGCGGCGTGGAGTACACCACGACCTGGACCGGTACGTGGGCCGCGTACCCCGTACCCGACAGCGTTACCGACTGGTTGGCCGTCACCGAGGTACTCGGCGCGGTCAGCTTGCCGGCCGACGCGGGTACCGACGCCGGCGGAGTCGGCGCGCTGGTGACCGGAGCCAGCACCTTGGCCAGGTCGCTCCCGGCAAGGTCAGAGGAAAAGTCGGCGTTCTTGTTGCTGATCGCGCTGACGTAGACCCTGTACGAGTTGCCGGCGACCAAATCCTTGATGGTGCAGGTCAGCTCCGTCGTCGTATCACAACCGCCACTTGTGGACTGGGCGTTCTCCATGACGGCCTCGGCGTGATAGCCCGCGATGCCGCTGCCCGGGTCGGCCGGGGGCTGCCAGGACACCACCAGTTCGTTCGGTCCCGGCAGGACCTTGACCTGCTGCGGCTTGCCCGGCACGGCGACCTGCGCCACGTCGATCGTGGCCGGCGCCGACTCCGGACTGCCAAGGGCTGTGACCGTGACGGAATAGGTGCCATCGGCGCTACCGGTGAACGAGCACGTGTTGTTGGCCGAACTGGCCGCCGTGGGGGCGATGTCCGCTTCGGCGATAGGGTCAGCACACGTGGTGGCGGTCAGAGTGGCGCCGGCCGGTGGGGTGATGCTGACCTCCCACGCCCGCGGTCCGAACCCCCAGCTCACCCCTGCCTGGGTCCACGTGATGTTCACCTGCCGCTGCGTTGCCGTGGGCTGTGACACCTGCAACGTGGTGGTCTTACCCACCGTGGGGAGGAACGGGAAAACCGGGGGGAACACTGGCGCGACCGGAACTGGAGGTGGATTCACGGCAGGCGACACCTGAGGGCTGGCGACCGCGGCCGGCGCCGCGAGTCCGACGGCTGCGACGGCGGCAACCGCCGTCGAGAGTCCAGCCCAGGCGTAGCGACGTCTCGAGCCACGCCGGCTGGGCGCGATATTGGTCATTTGATCCGACTCTCCCGTTATTGCCAACGCAGCCGCCAGCAGTGATCTTCGATGCGTAACGCTATAGCAATTTGGGTGATCAAATCCGGAAAAATCTCATCCGTTCGTGCACAAACGGAAAGAGTTCTCCCGCTGCAGGACTGCTGAACGGTTGGTCGCGCTACCGCCGAACCGGGACCACCAAAGGGCCGTACTCACCAGGCAGCACCCGCGCCACGTACACGTTGATCTTGAGCTGCTTGAGTTGGTCGACGATCTTGTTCAGGTCGTTGGAGACGACGAGGTCCGAGTTGCGGCCGGCGATCGCCTCGGCGTTCGGCTTGAACCCGGACAGGTCCGTCTTCGGTACCCCGGCCGGGTGCCCGGTTGTCCGCGCATCACCGCGTGGTGGCGTGGCTCGCGTGTCACACCCGGCAGGTGGGGTTAATGTGCGGCCATGGACCTGGACGCCCTCGCTGCGAATGCGCAACGTCAGGTGGAACGGATAGCCAGCATGCAGGCCGATCTCGCCGAGGCGACCGCGTGCGGCGCGTCGCGATCGGGACGGGTACGCGCCCGTACCGGACCCGGCGGTGGAGTGCTCGGCCTCCACATCGAACCGGCCGCCATGGGACTGTCACCTGAGGAGCTTGCCGCCGAGGTCACCGAGGCGATCAGCGCCGCTCAGCACGCCTACGGCGTGCTGGCCGACAAAATCATGGCTCCCGTGCTGGGCTTCCGGTCCACGATCGGCGGTCCGGCGGTGGGCTGACCCCGTTACGGGGTGTCCGTGCCCTTGCGCTCTTCGCCGTCCTTGCGGTCCTCGACTGTCTCCGCGCGGTCCCCATCGCCGGCGAGGGCCGAGCGCAGTCGCGCTTTCTCGTCCGCGCGCCGCTGGGCCGTGCCGGCCATCTGCTGCGCCACCTGGTCGCGCATCCCGCGCAGCAGGAACAGCGCGAGCAGCGCCGAGACGATCACCGCGATCATCAGCTTGAGCAGCGGGTTGAGCTGGATCGGAACCGCGATCAGAATCGCAGCGACCACGACGAACAACCCGACGCGGGCGAGCGAGTACTTCAGCATCGGATTCACCGCGGGACACCCCTGTCTGATAGCCACCTGATCCCCATGTACCAGAGCACTCCGTACAGAAGCGCACTGATGGCGGCGCCAATGGCGCCCGAGCCCAGCGGTGGCAGCCAGTCCCCTACCGTCACGGCCACCGCAAAACCCAAAGTTCCGGCGAGCAAGGCGGAGACGAGCGCCATTCCGGCCCGGGCGGGCACCCCGCGCCAGGCCCGGAACTCCTCGGTGAACAGCCACACCGGCAGGATGCCGGCGAGCCAGCCCGAGAGCTGGCCGAAGCGACCGAGGCCGAGCAGGCTCGAAAGCCCGTCGATCAGGAGCAGCAGCACGAAACCGAGAACGAGGCCGACCGCCACCCATGCGAGCAGCTCGGCCAGGCGTAGCACGCGGCCCTCGGCGTCGCGGCGCGGAAATGTCGTCTCACTCATGCCCAACTGAGGGTACGCGACCTCCGCCAGCGTCTTTCGTAGCGCCCCGGCTAAGCCCAGACCTGCTGGGGAACTGAGCGGCGCTCGGCCAGCGACTTCGGTGCGTCGTACTCGCGCACCACCTCGTAGCGGGTGTTGCGCTCGACCGGACGGAACCCGGCGTCCTGGATGAGCTGGAGCAGGTCCTCGCGGTGCATCGTGTTCGGCGTGCCGTAGCTGTCAGCGTCGTGGGTGATCTTGTACTCAACGACCGAGCCGTCCAGGTCGTCGACGCCGAAGTTGAGCGACAGCTGGGCCACCGACAGCCCGTGCATGACCCAGAAGCACTTGACGTGCGGCACGTTGTCGAACAGCAGCCGAGATACCGCGAAGGTCTTCAGGGACTCCGCGGGCGAGGCCATGGTGGTCTGCGCCTGGATCCGGTTACGGATCTTCCCGTCCGCCGAGTCGACGAAGTCATGCTGGTAACGCAGCGGGATGAAGACCTGGAACCCGCCCGTCTCGTCCTGCAGCTCACGCAGCCGCAGGACGTGGTCGACCCGGTGGCGGGGCTCCTCGATGTGGCCGTACAGCATCGTGCTCGGCGTCTTCAGCCCCTTGGAGTGGGCCAGGCGGTGGATACGAGACCAGTCTTCCCAGTGGGTGTTGTGGTCGACGATGTGCTGGCGGATCTCCCAGTCGAAGATCTCGGCGCCGCCGCCGGTCAGCGACTCCAGGCCGGCGTCGATCAGCTCGTCGAGGATCTGGTCGGCGGGCAGGCCGGAGATCCGCTCAAACCAGTGGATCTCGGTCGCGGTGAAGGCCTTCAGGTTGACGTTCGGTAGTACGGCCTTGAGCTCGCGCAGCACGCGCGGGTAGTACTTCCACGGCAGCGTCGGGTGCAGGCCGTTGACGATGTGCAGTTCGGTGAGCTGCTCGCCCTCCATCTGCTTGGCCAGGCGCACGGCCTCCTCGATACGCATCGTGTACGCGTCCTTCTCGCCCGGCTTGCGCTGGAACGAGCAGTACGCACACGACGCCGAGCACACGTTGGTGAGGTTGAGGTGCCGGTTGACGTTGAACATCACCCGGTCGCCGTTCTTCTCCGTACGGACGTGGTGCGCGAGACGTCCGAGCCATACCAGGTCGTCGGATTCGTACAGGGCGATGCCGTCCTCGCGGGTCAGCCGCTCGCCCGCGTACACCTTGGCCTCGAGTTCGCGCTTGAGCCCAGCGTCCACATCTACCTCCCGCATCCGCACGGACCCCGCTGCCCTGCGCGATGGTCCGAAAAACCAGCGTACGTCGCCCGATCAGCCAGGCCGCAGCGGAGGTGCGGGTAGCCACTTCCCACACTAAATGTCGAATTCAGCGTTAACTTTCGATCCTTAGCCGTTCCCGGGTTCACAAGCGCCACCGGTTCATGTAGACACCTGTGGAAGGGGAGGCTAGATGGCACACCGATGGACTCTGCGGACCGGCATACGCCCTTTTGTCGCTTCGGCGGCTGTCTGCACTGCGCTGTGCCTTTTCGTCGCGCGCCCGGCGTACGCCGATCCGGCGCCCCCGGGAGTGCCGGACGCCGGATCACGTCCGGCGGTCGCCGGGTCCGTCCAGCTTCCGGGCACCTCCACCGCTGGCGGCAGCGCGGCTGACGCGCGACCCGCCGCGACCGAGCCGGGACCGCTCGGTCGGCAGATCATGACTGAGAGTATCGCCCTGGAGACGGCCGGCCAGCAGCTTCGCAAGCTCGACGCGGACCTCACCGAGACTCGACGTACGGGCGACGCCACGCATGCCGCGTGGACGAAGGCGAGCAAAGAACTGTCCGAGCTGCGGGACCGGGTCAGCCACGAAGCCGGCGAGGCGTACAAGGCAGCGACCGCGCTCGGCCCGCTCGACACGTACGCCTCCGACCTCCATGAGCTGTCGGTGCTCGCACCCGGGATCGGGCAGCAACCGGGAAGTCAGGCGACCGCCCGCGACCTGGAACACGCAGAGCAGACCGAACACGCCGCCCTGGCCGCCCACCAGGCCGCGACCAACGCGGCAACCGAGCTGAGCCGCACGCGGGACAGCACGAAGGCGGAGTTCGACAAGCGCACCGCCACGCTGACGGACCTGCGTACCCAGAACGCGGTGGAGTACCAGCGGGAGCTGGCCGCCATCGACACGCAGCAGGCCGCCCTCGGGGCAGGCATGAACATCGGCGCCGCGGTCAAGGGCATGGACGCCAACCCGAAGGCGAAGCGGGCACTCCAGTACGCCATCAGCAAGCGGGGCTCGACCTACATCTTCGGCCACGAGGGCCCGAACACGTTCGACTGCTCTGGGCTGGTGCTGTGGTCGTACACCCAGCCGGACGTGGGCGCCAGCCTGCCGCGGGTGGCCAACGACCAGTACTGGGCCACGAGGAACAAGCCGGTGCAGGTCGACAGCCTGCTGCCGGGCGACCTGCTCTTCTTCGCCACCGACAATTCCGACTGGCACACGGTCCACCACGTCGGGATGTACGTGGGGAACGGGTACATGGTCCACGCCCCCACGACCGGTGATGTCGTGAAGATCTCGCCGGTCTGGTGGTCGGAGTTCTACCGGGCAACCCGGGTGTTCGACGCCGTGCCCGCCACCAGCCCGGTTCCGTCGCCACCGCGGGCTCCGGCGGCGGCGACGACGCAGCCGCCGGCCAGCAGCGCCCCACCGGCCTCCTCGCAGCCGCCGGCCAGCAGCGCGCCACCGGCAACGACCGAACCGCCCGCCAGTACGCCGCCCCCGTCGCCGAGCACGACGAAGACGAACCCGGCGCCGCAGACCCCGTCGGAGTCGACAACTTCTTCCCCGTCAGCCAGCGCGTCACCGTCCGCCTCACCCTCCAAATCCGCACCTACTCCCTCCGGCTCCGCAAAAGCGGGCAATCCAAGCCCGTCAAGCTCGTAGCGAGGCAAGGCCGCCGCAGGTGGCGACAGTGACGTCCGGAAGATCATTCCGCCTACCCCTCCTGCATCACGTTCGCAAATGTGGGACGGTAAATGCGGAGAATCTCCATTTACTTCGGACGTAGCGTTCGGGCGGAGTCGTGGGAGGTACGCATGGACGACCGTGAGGCCGCCACGGCACGTGAGGATGGCACGGCAGTGGATCACGCTGAGGAGGCCGACCCCCGAATCAACCGGGTGGGCGTCGGGCGGGCGAGCGCCCCGACCGTTGCGCCACCCGCGGCGGTACCCGACGGGATGCGGTCCGCCCCCACCGTCTATCGCGCCGGCGAGGTGCCGACGACCACCCCGGATCGGGACCGCCCAGGCACGGACCTGCCGGCACGTATCCCCGGGCAGAGCCACGCCGAGGCGGACTCGTCGTGGAAGGCGTTCGAACCACCCCGACCGCGGCCGGCCGCCGAGACACCGCAGCCGGAGACCGCGGAGGAGGGTTCGACCGTGGCGCGGGCGCGCGCGACCGTACCGGGTGCCACCCCGGTGACCTCGGACGACGTCGTCGACGCGGCCAAGCAGAGCATCCCGGAGCCTCGGACGTACCGCGCCGGCGGCACCGACGCCGAGGACGCCGCACCGGGTACGACGCCGGCTGAGCCACCGGAGCCGGTGTCACCGCCCGAGCCGGTGTCACCGCCCGAGCCGGTCTCGCCACCCGAGCCGGTCTCGCCACCCGAGCCGGCCGAGCCGCCGCCCGGCCCGTCGCCGTTCCCGTCGCCCACTCCGGTACCCACGCCGCCCCGTCCGGTACCGCCGGAGCCGCCCACACCGCAGCCGGAGCCGGGCCCGCCGATCCCGCCGCAACCGCCGGTGCCGCCGTCACCGGTGCCGCCGGGCCCGGCCCCGGTCCCGCCGTTCCCTCCCCCGCCGCCGGCGATCGCCGAGACGCCGCTGTCCGTGCGGGCGGCGGGGCCGGTGTCCGGCGAGAACGACGGCTGGGCACCCCGGCAGCCTCTACACGGGACGGTGTACAGCGGCAGTCTGGTGACGAGCCAGCCCATTTCGCTGGAGTACTCCGGCTCGCTGACCGGCCACATCCTCAGCCAGGGTACCGACGCACCGCCGCCGGAGTCGCGAACCACCCGAGTCGTCGTGATCATGACGGTCGTCATGACGGTACTGGTGGTACTGGGCATTGTGACGGCCGTCTTCGCCCGTAATGCCCTGATTGGCATGATGACGGGGCGCTGACGCTCAAGGCCGCCGGCGAGCAGCCGCACGTGAGCCGCACCACCTCGTTAGGGGTTGCGCGGTCCGATGCAGCTAGTCTTGATCGTTCACTGAGCGCACGCGATAGCGGCGTGCCTGGGCGCTGACCGGCCAGGGCCGGAGGGGAGCGCCCCGCTCTTACTCCGGAAGGTTTCTCTTGTCCGCTGACTTCAGCGCGTACCCATCCATCTTCGACACCCCCGCCGGCCTCGAGGCCGACAGCGCCACCTTCGCCGCTCTCGGCCTGCCCGACGCCCTCGTCCGGGAGCTCGCCGTGGGCGGGATCATGACGCCGTTCCCGATCCAGCAGGCCGCGATCCCGGACGCGCTCGCCGGGCGCGACCTGCTCGGCCGGGGTCAGACCGGCTCCGGCAAGACGCTCGCGTTCGGGCTGCCCACGCTGGCGCGCCTCGCGCAGACCGGCAAGCCCGCGCCCCACCGGCCGAAGGCGCTGATCCTGGTGCCGACGCGCGAGCTGGCCATGCAGGTCAGCGACTCGCTCGCGCCGCTCGGTCGGGCCGTCGGGCTGCGGTTCGTCACCGCCTTCGGCGGGACGCCCTACGACCGCCAGATCTTCGCCCTCGAGCGCGGCGTCGACGTCCTGGTCGCCACCCCCGGCCGGCTCGGCGACCTGATCCGCCGCGGCGCCTGCTCGCTCGGCGCCATCGAGATCACGGTGATCGACGAGGCCGACCAGATGGCTGACATGGGCTTCCTGCCCGAGGTCACCGAGCTTCTCGAGCAGACCCCGGCCGACGGCCAGCGGCTGCTGTTCTCCGCCACCCTCGACAACGACGTGGACAAGCTCGTCGAGCAGTTCCTGACCGACCCGGTCACGCACGCCGTGTCGCCCGCGGTCGCGGCCGTCGACACGATGGACCACCACCTGCTCCACATCCCGGCGCAGGAGAAGTTCGCGGTGACCGCGGCCATCGCGGCGCGGACCGGCCGCACCATCCTGTTCGTCCGGACCCAGCTCGCCGTCGACCGGCTCGTCGGCCAGCTCATGGAGGTCGGGGTCCGTGCCGGCGGCCTGCACGGCGGCAAGACCCAGCGGGTACGGACACGGACGCTCGCCGAGTTCCGCGAGGGCAAAATCGACGTGCTCGTCGCGACCGACGTGGCCGCGCGGGGAATCCACGTCGACGGGGTCGACCTCGTGGTGCACGTGGACCCGCCGAAGGAGCCCAAGGACTACCTGCACCGCGCTGGCCGTACCGCCCGAGCCGGGGAGGCCGGCACCGTGGTGACGCTGGTCCTGCCGCGGCAGCGCAAGAGCACCGCAATCATGATCAAGAAGGCCGGCATCGAGCCGGGCCAGCTCCGGGTACGGTCCGACGACCCCGCGCTGGCCGAGCTGACCGGGGCGCGCGAACCCAGCGGCGTACCCGTTGTGCTGGAGCCCGTGCGGCCAGCCCGGTCGTCGCGGCGTCCGTACCGCCATTCCGCGCCGCGTGACCGCGACAAGCCGGCACCTCGCGACCGCGACCGGGATCGGGACCGGGACCGCGCGCGTACCGCTCGCCATGCGGGCGGCCCACCCCGTCGCTAGTCTGGCGGCATGACGCTGCTGCCGCGGACGCTGCTGTGGCAGCGCACCGACGTTCGCGGCGCGGAGCACGTCATCTTCGACGATCGCCGCGGGCTGACCGCCCGCGGCGTTGCCGTCGCTGCCGGCACGGTTGAGTACGAATGCCGGTACGAGCTCGACACGGATGACGGCTGGTTCTGCACCCGGTTCGACGCGGTCGCCGAGGGCGGGGGCTGGCTGCGCAAGCTGCACATGGAGCGGACCGGCGACGGCTGGCGGGTGACCACCGCCGAGCAGGGCGACCTCGCCGCGGCCGGCCATCCGAACGCGATGCCGCCGGGCGCGGAGGATCCCGGGCGGCTCGCGGACGCGTACGACATCGACCTGTTCGACTCGCCGCTGACCAACGCGCTGCCGCTGCGCCGGCTGGGGCTGACCAGCGGCTCGGCCGACGTCCTCGCGGCGCTCGTGCTGCTGCCGAGCCTGGCGGTGATCGCCAACCCGCAGACCTACACCGTGCTCGGGCCGGGGCGGGTGCGGTACGCCTCGGGTTCGTTCACCACCGACCTGGAACTGGACGAGAACGGGTATGTCGTGCGCTACCCCGGGCTCGCAACCCGCTGAAGTCGCCCGCTAGGACAGGTCGCGCGGGGTCTGGGGGCGGTCCTCCCACTTCGTCGACAGCGCGATCGCGGTACGGGTACGCGAGACGCCCGGTGTCCGGTTGAGCCGCACGATGAGCTGCTCCAGCTCGGCGATCGTGCCGACCCTGGCCTTGAGTAGGAACGACTCCTCGCCAGCCATGAAGTAGCAGGACTCGATCTCGGGCATATCGCTCAGGGTGCCGATGAGCTCGTCGATATCGGCACTGCTGTCCTGTACGACGCCGATCAGCGCGGTCACCCCGAGCCCGACCGCGTCCGGGTCCACATCGGCGTGGTACCCGCGTAGCACCCCGGTCGCTTCCAGCTTGCCGACGCGCTCGTGTACGGCCGGAGCGGACAGTCCGACCTGGCGCGCGAGCTCGGCAAAGGACAGACGGGCGTTTGCTCGTAGCAGTTCGACGAGCTGCCGGTCGATAGCGTCCACGGCCCGTACCTTAGTCGGTTGCTCGGTGGGTGCAGCTAATTGCTCAACAGGTGCGATTTCTCTGATTCTCGGACACCGAGCGCTCGCAGTGCTCTAATTGGACGTACGTCCCAACGAGGGCTTGAGCAGGGGTTTCGGGGGAGAAGCCTTCGCAGGCGTAAGGAGAAGGTAGTGGAAACAGGAGATCGTCTGTTAACTCCGGGCGAGGTCGCCGCACTGTTCCGCGTTGACCCGAAGACCGTCACGCGCTGGGCCGCTGCTGGCCGGATCAGCAGCATCCGCACGCCGGGTGGGCACCGGCGTTTCCGCGAGTCCGAGGTGCGGGCACTGCTGGAGGGCGAAGGCGCGCTGGGCGCGTAACACGTACGACCAGTTGGGCGGGGCATGCCGTTAGCGGCCCCCGCCCAACTGTCCGTTCCAGCGTGTGAACAGCGTGTGGGGCACGCCGATGGCGTCGAGCACCTTCCCAGCGACGAAGTCGACCAGTTGCGCGGCCGACGCCTTCGCGCCCGCCGTGTAGAACCCAGGACTCGCCGGTAGAACGACCGCACCCGCGTCGTGCAGCGCGATCAGGTGCTCCAGGTGGCTGCGGGTGACCGGGGTTTCGCGGGGCACCACGACGACGGGCCGGTGCTCCTTCAGGTTGACCTCGCACGAGCGCTGTAGCAGGTCCTTGGACAGGCCGATGGCGATGCCGGCGCACGCCGCCGTGCTCGCCGGGACGACGACCATCCCCCGCGCCGGATACGAACCACTGCTCGGCCCTGCGGCGAGGTCACCGGCCGGCCAGTACGTCACGTCGTCGCCCGATATGTCGCGGGGGGCGCCGTCGCGCCCGCCCAGCCAGGCCGCGAGGTCGTCCTTCCAGTGCGCGTCCCGGAACGGCCGCCCGGTCTCGTCGAGCAGGGTCAACCGGGCAGCCCGGGACACGACAAGGTCGACCGGCTCTCCGGCGTCGAGCAGGGCACACAGCACCGAGGCGGCGTACGGGGTCCCCGAAGCCCCGGACACCCCCACGATCCACGGTCGACGCATGCCTCAACGGTACGCCGTGATCTAGAGGCGGAGGCCACCCCGCACCACCAGGTCGGCCAGCGCGAACACGAACAGCACGATGCCCACGAATCCGTTGGCCGTGAAGAATGCCCGGTTCACCCGACTCAGGTCGGTCGGCGACACGATGGCGTGCTCGTACGCGAACGCGATCGCGGTGACGATGAGGCCGATCCACCACAGCCAGCCCAGCCCGACGAGCGCACCGAACCAGACGAACAGCGCAAAAGTCACCACATGCGCGATGGTCGACGCGTTCAGCGCGAAGCGGACCCCGTACCGGGCGGGCACGCTGTGCACCCCGATCCGCCGGTCGACATCGACGTCCTGGCAGGCATAGATCAGGTCGAAGCCGCCGATCCACAGGCCCACGGCCGCGCCGAGCACCCACGCCGGGAACGAGCCCGCGAAGGTACCGGTCACCGCGAGCCACGCGCCGACCGGCGCGACCATCTGGGCGAGGGCGAGGATCGCGTGCGGCCAGTTGGTGAAGCGCTTGCCGTACGGATAGACGATGAGCGGCACCACGGCGAGCGGCGACAGCACCAGGCACAGCGGATTGAGCAGCGCCGCCGCGGCCACGAGGACCACCAGCGCGACGACCGACCCGGTCCAGGCCGTCCGCACGCTCACCGCCCCGGTGACCAGCTCGCGCGTCGCGGTACGCGGATTGCGCGCGTCGATGTGCCGGTCGAGGATCCGGTTGGCCGCCATGGCGAACGTCCGCGCGCCGACCATCGCGATCGTCACGAGCAGCAGGTCCAGCCAGCGCACCCGCCGGCCCTGGATCGTCATGGCCGTCAGCGTGGCCAGGTACGCGAACGGCAGCGCGAACACCGAGTGCTCGACCTTCACCAGGCGCAGGAACGATCCCACCCGACCCGGGCGCGATTCGACCGTGACCGTCACTGTGCCACCTGCTCATTTCGCTCGCTGCGCTCGCTCACAGTCCGTACTCCTTCCAACGCTTGTCCACCCGCGCGACGACCTCCGGCGACATCGTCATCTCCTCCGGCCACCCTCGGTGGTACCCCTCCTCGGGCAGCTTGCGGGTGGCGTCGATGCCGGCCTTACCGCCCCAGAACTGCTGGTACGAGGAGTGGTCGAGATGGTCCACCGGGCCTTGGGTCAGCAGCACGTCGTGTGAGTAGTCGACGTTGCCGAACGCCCGGAACGCCACCTCGTGGTAGTCGTGCACGTCGCAGTCCTCGTCCACCACCACGATCAGCTTGGACAGCGACATGAGGTGCGCCCCCCAGATCGCGTTCATCACCTTCTGGGCGTGCTTCGGGTACCGCTTCCGGATCGAGACGATGACGCAGTTGTGGAACACCCCGGCGGCCGGCATGTCGTAGTCGACGATGTCCGGGATCATCATGCGCAGCAGCGGCAGGAAGATGCGCTCGGTCGCCTTGCCCAGACCGTGGTCCTCCTGCGGCGGCTTCGAGGTGATGATCGAGTGATACACCGGGTTGCGCTGCATGGTCATGCACTCGATGTGCAGCACCGGGAACGGCTCGACCGGCGTATAGAAGCCGGTGTGGTCGCCGAACGGGCCCTCCGGCAGGCGCTCGCCCGGCTCCAGGTACCCCTCGAGAACGATCTGCGCGTGCGCCGGCACCTGTAGCGGCACGGTCAGGCAGTCGACCATCTCGACCCGCTCACCGCGCAGGAAGCCGGCGAACATGTACTCGTCGATGTCGCCGGGCAGGGGCGCGGTCGCCGCGTAGGAAACGACGGGGTCGCAGCCGATCGCGATCGCCACCGGAAGCCGCTGGCCCAGCCGCTCGGCCACCGCGTGGTGTGCGGTCGAGTCCTTGTGGATCTGCCAATGCATGCCGAGGGTGTTGCGGGAGTGCTGCTGGAGCCGGTACAGCCCGAGGTTGCGCTTGCCGGTCTCCGGATGCTTGGTGTGGGTCAACCCGAAGTTGTGGAAGATGCCCCCGTCACCCGGCCAGACCTGCAGGCCGGGCAGCCGGTCGAGGTCGACGTCGTCGCCGCGGTAGACGACCTCCTGGCACGGAGCGTCCTTGACCCGCTTCGGCGGCGCGGACTTGAGCTGCATGAGCTTGCCCAGGCCCTCGCGGATGCCGGACCAGCCGACCGGCAGCTCCGGCTTTACCAGCTCGCCGATGCGCTGGCCGATCTCGTCGAGCGACTCGACACCGAGGGCCATCGCCATCCGCCGCTCCGTGCCGAAGAGGTTGATGGCGACCGGCATCTCCCCGCGCACGGGGTTGTCGAACAACAGCGCCGGGCCGCCCGCCCGCACGGTCCGGGTGACGATCTCGCTTATCTCCAGGGTCGGATCGACGGGCGCGCTGACCCGGTGCAGCTCACCGGCCCGGTCGAGCGCCTTCAGGAAGTCTTTGAGATCCGGGTACGGGAAGCCACGCGCCATGGCGTCAAGTCTCGCAACCGCTCCCGACGGATTCCCCGCCACCCCGGCGATAACAGCGAGTGGTCAATTGGTAACCACAACGGCCTATTGATAAGTCAGCAGAGCGTCAAGCTGCATTGGTCTCCATCCCTCTCCTTCGACCCAAGGGAATGCTGGCGCCGAACACGGAGCGGCCCCGGGATCTGGAATCCCGGGGCCGCTCCGCACTTGCTGTAGTTACTTGACGCCAGTTACTTGACGCCCGCGTACGAGTGCATGCCCGTCACCACGAGATTGATGGCGAACAGGTTGATCATCATGGTGGCCCAGCCGAGGATGGCGATCCAGGTAGCCACGGTCTTCTTGACGCTCGGCGTCGCCCGCGCGTGCAGGTAACCGGCGTAGATCACCCAGGAGATGAACGACCAGGTCTCCTTGGGGTCCCAGCTCCAGTACTGGGTCCACGCCTCCCGCGCCCAGATCGCACCGCAGATGATCGCGAAGGTCCAGATCGGGAACGCGAACGCGTGCACCCGGAACGTCAGCCGCTCCAGCGTCTGCGCGTCCGGCAGCCGCTGACCCAGGGTGAACGGGAAGCTCCGCTTGCCCTTGTCGTGCCCGAGGCGGAGCAGCGTCAGGACAGCGGCGACGAAGCCGACGAGCAGGACCCCGGACGCGATCGCGGCGGCGCTCACGTGGATCTTCAACCAGTACGAGTTCAGCGCCGGCATTAGCGGGCCGGCCTCGGTGTGCAGCCGCATCCCGGCGATCAGGAGCATCACGATCTCGGCCAGCGTGACGAACAGGCCGAGCGGGCGCACCGCTGGGCGGCGGCTCAAGAGGACCAGCCACGCGGTGGCGCCGGCGAAGCAGACGACCAGTACGAACTCGTACATGTTGCCCCACGGCACCCGGTTGGCGGCGAGGCCGCGGGTGACGATGGTCGCCAGGTGCGCCAGGTAGCCGACGGCGGTCAACGCGACGGCGAGCCGCCCGACCAGCGCCGCCCGACCGCGCGGCGTCTCCTGCACCGGAGCGGCGGGCGGGGCGGGCGACACCGGAGCGTCGGCAGGGCCGCCGACCGTCACCAGTTCCCGTTCCCGCGCCCGGGTTGCCGCCCGGGCCACCACTCCCCGCGTACCGAAGGAGAACTCGGCGGCGTAACCGATCATCGCTGCCAGGTACGCCAGGACCGTGACGATCAGCAACTGATCCGATAGGGCGCTCATCTAAATGTCCCCTCTTTCCGTGCGGCCTGCACGATCTCATCGAACTCGGCCTGGAAGCCGGAGTAGTCGGTACGGGGCAGGCCACCCGCTTCGACGCGGTCACCGTCGACCCGCAGCCAGATCCGGCGGCGCTTGCCCCACAGCGACATCAGCAGGCCGACCAGCAGGCAGACGGCGGCCCCGAGCGCGTACATCTCACCCGGATCGTGCCGTACGGTCATCGTGGCGAAGGCCCGGGTACCGAGGAACTCCACCTTCGAACCGTCCGGAAGCGGCCACGCCTCGCCGGGTTTGAGCGCCTTGGTCGTGTCGAACTTCTGCAGCTTGCCGGAGTTGATCCGGGACTGGTCCAGCGTGAACACGCTCTGCGCCAGCCCGGCGTCCATGCCGAGGTTTCCGCGGTAGGCGACGAGCAGCAGCCGCGGGTTGCGCTCGTCGGGGTGCAGCGACTGCGCCATGGTCAGGTCGTGTGACGACATCGTCGGCAGGTACAGACCCTGGAACCCGATCTGGTCGTTCGGGTCCTGCTTGCGGGTCGCCGGGTCGACGTTGGCGTCCGGGAACGTCGCAACGCCCGAACTGGTCATCCTGTCGTCGTTGGGGATGAACGGCTGGATGGAGGTCTGCGACTTCCCGAACCGGTCGGTGTAGCGGATGATCGGCGCGTACCCGCGGCCGAGCAGGTAGACGCCGGCGCCACCGACCCGCAGCGGGTGGTTGACCTCGATCTCGGTCGTCTTGTCCGCCGCGCCCCGGCCGTCGGAGTAGCGCACGTAGGCGCGGAACATCGTCGGCTGGCCGTTCGCGGTGTACGTCGTCTCGAAGCGGTCGAGCTGCATGCAGAACGGCGGCAGGTCACCCGCGCCGACCCGGGCGCCCAGCCCGTAGTCGTCGTACTGCTGGAGCGTGTTGCAGAACCGCCCGTCCGGCCCCGCGACGATGTTTCGGCTGCCGTGCCAGCCGTACCAGTGGCTCACCGCGACGCTGACCAGCAGCGCGAGCAGGGAGAAGTGGAACAGCAGGTTGCCGGTCTCCTTCAGGTACCCCTTCTCGGCGCTGACCGTCGTGCCGCGTACCGCCACCCGGAAGCGGCGCTTGCGCAGCAGCGCGGCCAGCTTCGGCAGATCCTCCTCGCGGGCCTGGCCTTCGGCGTACGCCGGCATCCGGTTCAGGCGGGCGGGCGCGTCCGGCGGCTGGCGCAGCAGCGCCGTGACGTGCGTCCGCAGCCGGGGCACGAGGCAGCCGACCAGCGAGACGAACAGCAGCAGGTAGATCGCGGAGAACCAGGGCGAGGAGAAGACGTCGAAGAGGTAGAACCGGTCCAGCGTGCGGCCCAGGTCGGGGTTCTTCCGCAGGTAGGCGTTGACGTCTTCGATCTTGATGCTGCGCTGGGGCAGCAGCGAGCCGGGGATCGCGGCGACGGCGAGCAGGAACAGCAGGACCAGCGCGGTACGCATGCTGGTGAGCTGCCGCCAGGCCCGGCGCAGCAGCGCGACGAACCAGGGGCCGAAGCCGTTGCCGCGCGGTAGCGGGGACCCGGAATCGACCCGGTCGGCCGCCGGGGCTTCCACCTCGACCATCTAGACGCTCACCTCCCCCACGCCCACCGTGGCCCGCAGCCAGTTGACGAAGTCGACCCAGCCACCCGTGACGAGGGCCAGACCGACGATGATCAGAAGCACACCGCCAACGCGGGTGATCCACATGCTCTGCCGCCGGATCGCCCGGAACACACCCAGCAGTCGCCGGAACCCGAGCCCGAACGCCACGAACGGCAGGCCCAGGCCCAGGCAGTACGCGAGGGCCAGGATCACCGCGCGGCCGGTGGAGCCGCCGACGGTGGACAGTCCGAGCACCACGCCGAGCGTGGGGCCCAGGCAGGGGCTCCACGATAGCGCGAAGACGGCCCCGAAGACCGGCGCTCCGAGCAGGCCGGCGGCCGGCAGCCGGTGGATGCGCCACTCCCGCTGCAGGCCGGGGATCAGGCCGGCGAACGCGGCGCCCAACGCGATGATCAGAACCCCGACGACGACCTCAACGAGCCGCTGCTGGCGCAGCAGCGCCCGGCCGGCACTGGCGAGCAGCACGTTGGCCAGCACGAACACGCTGGCGAACCCGGCGACGAAGAGCAGCGTGCCGGCGAGGACCCGCCCGCGGCGGGCCCCGCTCACCGACGCGCTGTCCAGGTCCGCGCCGGCGAGGCCGGTTACGTACGACAGGTAACCGGGTACGAGCGGCAGCACGCACGGCGACAGGAAGCTCACCAGGCCTGCGATCGCCGCGACCCCGATGGCCAGCAGCAGCGGGCCGGACTGAGCGATTCCCGCAAAGGTGTTGCCCATCAGCTCACTCCGCCGCCACCTTGCGGACCGCCGACTCCAGGTCCTCACGCACCAGCGCCCTGGTGTACAGGGCGGCGATACGGCCCTGCCGGTCGACGATGAGCGTGCTGGGAATAGCCGTCGGAGGCACCTTCGCGAAGTCCAGCGCAGTGCTCCCAGCCGGGTCGAACAGGCTCGGGTACGTGAGGCCGTACCGCTCGACGAACGCCTTCGCCTTGTCCCGGTCGTCACGGATGTCGATGCCGACGAACGAGACCCGCTGGTCCTTCGTCGCCTCGGCTACGGCCGCCAGTTCCGGCGCCTCCGCCCGGCAGGGGCCGCACCAGGAGGCCCAGAAGTTGACGACGACCACCTCGCCACGGTGCTGGCTGAGGTCGTAGCTGCCACCCTCGAGCAGCTCGCCGGCGAGCTTGGGCGCGGGATGGCGCTGGGCCACGGCGAAGATCGCGGTCTGCCCGCTCTTCGCCGTCGCCGACCCGCTCGACGAGGCGCCCGAGGAGCAGCCGCCAAGCAGCGCGAGCAGGGCTACGAGAAGGACAAGGCGGCGCATCACGCCCCCTTGGCCGTCCGCGCGCCCGGGGACATCGCGATGAGGTGGGCCGCCGGCTCGGAGTACCCGATACCGACGATGCGAGCGTCCTCGAAGTGGAAGCTGGTCAGGCTGGCCAGCGCGCACTGGCGCCGGCGCGGGTCGTGCCAGAGCCGCTTGCGCTCCACGAACCGGCGCAGCGTCCAGATCGGCAGTTGGTGCGACACGCACACCGCCTCGTGCCCTTCGGCCGCCTCGCGGGCGGCGAGCACGGCCGCGTACATCCGCTGCGCGATCTGCACGTACGGCTCGCCCCAGGACGGGGTGAACGGGTCGCGCATCAGGTACCAGTAGCGCGGCTGGCGCAGCGCCCCGTCCCCGACCGCCACCCGCTTGCCCTCGAACAGGTTGGCGCTCTCGATCAGCCGCTCGTCGACCTCGATCGGCAGCGTGAACTGCGCGGCGAACGGCTCGGCGGTCTGCTGGGCGCGTTCGAGCGGGCTGGCCACGACGTGGGCGATGTCGCGGCCGACCAGCGACTCGGCTGCCGCCTTCGCCATCTGCACGCCCAGCTCGGAGAGGCGGAAGCCGGGCAGCCGACCGTACAAGATCTTGTCGGGGTTGTAGACCTCACCATGGCGGAGCACGTGCACCACGGTCTTCGTGGCGCCGCTCACCTCATTGCCTCCGCGGCGGCGCGGGCGGCGTGCGGCAGCGCCGCCTGGACGACCTCCAGCGCGGCGTCGTCAATCGCCGTTGACACGAACCACGCCTCGTAGGCGCTCGGCGGCAGGTACACCCCGCGCGACAGCATCTCGTGGAAGAAGGCGCGGAACGCGTCGACGTTCTGCGTCTGCGCACCCGCGTAGTCCACGACCTCACGATCCGTGAAGAAGACCGAGAACATGCTGCCCGCGTACGAGAGCGAGTGCGGGACGCCGGCGGCGGACAGCGCCTCGGAGGCGAGCTTGCTGATGACACCCGCCGTGTCGTTCAGCCGGTCGTAGACCTCGTCGGTGCAGTTACGCAGCGTGGCGAGACCGGCCGCACAGGCGAGCGGATTACCCGAGAGCGTGCCGGCCTGGTAGACCGGCCCCGCCGGGGCCAGCTTGCCCATGACCTCGGCGCGGCCACCGAACGCGGCAGCGGGCAGGCCGCCGCCCATGACCTTGCCGAAGGTGTACAGGTCGGCGTCGACCGGGTCCAGTCCCGTCCAGCCCGCCCGCGAGACCCGGAAACCGGTCATCACCTCGTCGATAATGAGCAGGGCCCCGTGCCGGTGGGCGATCTCGGCCAGTTGAGCGTTGAACCCGTTGCGCGGTGCGACGACGCCCATGTTGCCGGCGGCTGCCTCCGTGATGATCGCGGCGATGCTGTCACCGGCCTCGGCGAACGCCTGCTCAACCGCGGCGATGTCGTTGTAGGGCAGCACGATCGTGTCAGCGGCCGCCGCACCGGTCACGCCCGGCGTGTCCGGTAGGCCCAGCGTCGCGACGCCGGACCCGGCCGACGCGAGCAGCGCGTCCACGTGGCCGTGGTAGCAGCCGGCGAACTTCACGATCTTCGTACGCCCCGTGTATCCACGGGCCAGCCGGATGGCGCTCATCGTCGCCTCCGTGCCGGAGTTGACCAGCCGTACGCTCTCGACCGGGGTACGAGCCACGATCTCCTCGGCGAGGTCGACCTCGCCCGGAGTCGGCGTACCGAAGCTGGTGCCCTTCGCGGCGGCCTCGGTGACCGCCGCGACCACGTCGGGGTGGGCGTGGCCGAGGATCAACGGACCCCAGGAGCAGACCAGGTCGACGTAGCGGCGCCCGTCGGCGTCATGGAGCCAGCAGCCTTCGCCGCGGACCATGAACCGCGGCGTGCCACCAACGGCGCGGAACGCGCGCACAGGAGAATTGACCCCGCCCGGCACGATGGCGTGGGCACGGTCGAAAAGGGCCTGGGAAATCGGCGCGTCGGCCGGGTATGTCTCTGTCACGGCTCAACCATTGTGGCAGCCGAAACGCCCTCTGCCACCGGGGCCCCCTCCGCCCCTCACGTGGGACTACGGGCAGTGATAGCCGCTCGTCACAGGGCTAGGGCCGGCGACGACTTGATGCCAGCGCAGGACGACCAGGTTAGGCTGGCGGGGTGGAACGTCCAGATCTATCCATCTCGGTAGAGAAGAGCCCCCGCGAGGCGCTCGTCACACTGGCCGGGGAGATCGACATGTCCACCGTCGCGCGGTTATCGGCCACCGTCAGCGAACTGCTCAATCCAGCGCCGCCCCGGGTCGTCCTCGATCTCCACCGCGTCACCTTCTGCGATTCGCAGGGCCTCGGCACGCTGGTCGTGCTCAGCCGCAAGGCGTCGCTCGCCCAGAGCGTTCTGGTGCTGGTCAACGTGGGCGACTTCCTGCTACGGGTGCTCGACATCACCGGCCTCCGCGGCGCCCTGATGATTCAGGAGACCACCGCCTGAGCCGGTCGGAGATCTAAAACAGCCGGCGACGCGCCCGCGCCAGCAGGCTCGCCGCCTTCTCCACCTGCTCCTGAGCGATCTGCCCGTCGGTCGCGGCGGCCGACTTGAGCAGCGTCGACGCCTCGTCGATCGCCACCCCGGCGGCGCGCAGGGCCGCCTCACGGCTCCGGGTCACCTCCGCCTGCGCGTGTAGCTGCTGGGTCTTGGTCCACAGCTCCACGAAGACGGAGACCTTCGCGCGCAGTACCCATGGGTCGAACGGCTTGGACAGGTAGTCGACCGCGCCCACCGCGTACCCCCGCAGCGCCAGCTGGGAATCCCGATCCGCGGCGGTGAGGAAGATGATCGGGATGTGCCGGGTGCGCTCCCGCCGCTTGATGTGACGGGCGGTTTCGAAACCGTCCATCTCCGGCATCTGGGCGTCCAGCAGGATCAGCGCGAAGTCCTCGACGAGGAGGTGCTTGAGCGCCTCCTCACCGCTCTGGGCACTGACGGCCTGCACCGGCAACCCCTGCAGGATCGCTTCCAAGGCCATCAGGTTGTCGCGCCGGTCGTCGACCAGCAATACCTTCGCCGGCTGGCGCTCGGTGGAGACGGTCACTCGAACTCCCTTTCATGGTCGGTACAGCCTCCGCCCCCGGAGGCGGTACCGATTCGCACGTTATACGGCGCGGCCGTCGCCGTTGACCCAGGCCGCCATGACCTCCAGCAACTCGTCGAGGTCCACCGGCTTGGTGATGTAGTCGCTCGCACCGGCTGCGAGGCTCGACTCCCGGTCACCCGGCATCGCCTTGGCCGTGAGGAAGACCACCGGCAGGTCGGCGAAGTGCGGGTTACGCCGGATCAGCCGGGTCGTCTCGTTGCCGTCCATGTCCGGCATCATCGCGTCCATCAGCACGATGTCGACCCGGCCGTGCTCACCGAGGATGCGTACGCCGTCCGCACCGTTGTCGGCGTACAGCACGGTCATCCCCTGCAGTTCCAGCGCACTCGTCAGGGCGAACACGTTGCGTACGTCATCGTCGATGATCAGTACGGTGGCCCCGTCGAGCTGCCGCGCCGCAGAGTTGACCCGCGGCTCGGCCGCGTTGGTCATGTGGACCAACGGCGGGGTCGAGCGGATTGGCTGCGTGACCGCCAGCGGGCTGTTCGGGGCGAAGCTCGCCGCGGGAACCGTCTCCCCCGGCATCGTGTCCGGCAGGTACAGCGTGAACGTCGATCCCGTGCCGATCCGCGACGCAACCTCGATCTTGCCGCCGAGCAGCCGCGCGAGCTCCCGGCTGATCGACAGGCCCAGGCCGGTGCCGCCGTACTTGCGGCTGGTCGTGCCATCGGCCTGCTGGAACGCCTCGAAGATCAGGCTGAGCTTGTCATCGGAGATCCCAATCCCGGTGTCGACAACGGTGAACGAGATCACCTGCCGAGCGCCGTCAAGCGTCGGCATCCTGTAGACCTTGCCCTGGGGGCCGGCGCCGATCTGGAGCGTGACGGACCCACTGTCGGTGAACTTGACGGCGTTGGAGACCAGGTTGCGCAGGATCTGCTGCAACCGCTGCGCGTCGGTGACGATCACCGGCGGCAGGGCGGCATCGGTCCTGACGGTGAACTCCAGCCCCTTCTCCTCCGCCTGCGGTGCGAAGGCCTGCTCGACGTAGGAGCGGATGTCGCTGAACTGCACCTCGCCCGGCTCCACGTCCATCCGACCGGCTTCGATCTTCGACAGGTCGAGGATGTCATCGATCAGCACGAGCAGATCCGAACCGGCGCCGTGGATCGTCTTGGCGAACTCGATCTGCTTGATCGACAGGTTCTGGTCTGGGTTGTCGGCGAGCAGTCGGGACAGCAGGAGCATCGAGTTGAGCGGGGTGCGCAGCTCGTGGCTCATGTTCGCCAGGAACTCCGACTTGTACTGCGACGCCTGGGCGAGCTGCTGCGCCTTCTCCTCAAGACCGAGCCGCGCCATCTCGATCTCGCGGTTCTGCATCTCGATGTTGCCCTTCTGCTCCGACAGCAGGGCCGCCTTCTCCTCCAGTTCGGCGTTGGTGCGCTGCAGCTCAGCGGACTGATCCTGCAGCTCGAAGGCCAGCCGCTGGGACTGCGACAGCAGCTCCTCGGTACGCCGGTTGGCCAGGATGGTCTTGAGCGCGACGCCGATCGTCACCACGAGCCGGTCGAGGAACGCCAGGTGCAGATCGGAGAAGCGGGACACCGACGCGAACTCGATGACCCCGAGCGGGTCGCCCTCGTAGAGCACCGGCAGGACGACCAGATCGGCCGGCGGTGTGCTGGCGATGCCGGAGCGCACCGCGATTCGCTCCGTGCCCCCCGAGGTGCCCAGCCGGACCGTGCGCCGCGACAGCGCGGCCTCGCCGACCAGACCCTCGCCGGGAGCGAAGGTGATCTCGAAGTCGGGCGCGTACCCGTACGACGCCGTCAGCCGCAGGTTCGACCCCTCGTGCTCCGACTCGGACAGGAAGAACGCTCCGAGCTGGGCGTCGACCAGCGGGGTCACCTCGGCCATGATCATGCGGCAGACCTCGTCGAGGTCGCGCTGGCCCTGCAGCAGACCGCCGATCCGGGCCACGTTGGAGTCCAGCCAGCCCTGTTCCGCGTTCGTCTTGGTGGTCTCGCGGAGGGTGACGATCATCTGGTTGATGTTGTCCTTGAGGTCCTCGACCTCGCCCTCGGCCTTGACCGTGATCTGCTGGCTGAGGTCACCGCGGGTCACCGCGGTCGACACCTGCGCGATCGCGCGCAACTGGGTGGTCAGCGTGCCGGCGAGCTGGTTGACGTTCTCGGTCAGGTCCCGCCAGGTACCCGAGACGCCCTTGACCTGCGCCTGACCACCCAGCTTGCCCTCGGTACCCACCTCGCGGGCAACCCGCGTGACCTCGTCGGCGAACGACGACAGCTGGTCCACCATCGTGTTGACGGTGTTCTTCAGCTCGAGGATCTCGCCCTGCGCGTCGACCGTGATCTTCTGGGTCAGGTCACCCTTCGCGACCGCCGTCGTGACCTGGGCGATGTTACGCACCTGGCTGGTCAGGTTGGACCCCATCGAGTTGACGTTGTCGGTCAGGTCCCGCCAGGTACCCGAGACGCCCTTGACCTGTGCCTGACCACCCAGCTTGCCCTCGGTACCCACCTCACGGGCAACCCGCGTGACCTCGTCGGCGAACGACGACAGCTGGTCCACCATCGTGTTGACGACGTCCTTGAGCTCCAAGATCTCGCCCTGCGCCGCAACGGTGATCTTCTGCGACAGGTCACCCTTTGCCACGGCCGCCGAAACCTGCGCGATGTTACGCACCTGGCTGGTCAGGTTGGACGCCATGAAGTTGACGTTGTCGGTCAGATCGCGCCAGGTACCGGACACGCCCCGCACCTGCGCCTGACCACCCAGCTTGCCCTCGGTACCCACCTCACGGGCAACCCGCGTGACCTCGTCGGCGAACGCCGACAGCTGGTCCACCATCGTGTTGACGGTGCTCTTCAGCTCCAGGATCTCGCCGCGCGCGTCAACCGTGATCTTCTGAGTCAGGTCACCCTTTGCCACGGCCGTGGTGACCTGGGCGATGTTTCGCACCTGGCTGGTCAGGTTGCCAGCGAGCTGGTTCACGTTCTCCGTCAGGTCGCGCCACGTACCGGCGACGCCCGGCACCTCGGCCTGGCCGCCCAGCTTGCCCTCGGTACCCACCTCACGGGCAACCCGGGTGACCTCGTCGGCGAACGCCGACAGCTGGTCCACCATCGTGTTGACGGTCTGCTTCAGGGCCAGGATCTCGCCGCGCGCGTCAACCGTGATCTTCTGAGTCAGGTCGCCGCGCGCCACGGCCGTGGTGACCTGGGCGATGTTTCGCACCTGGCTGGTCAGGTTGCCAGCGAGCTGGTTCACGTTCTCCGTCAGGTCGCGCCAGGTACCGGACACGCCGGACACCTGCGCCTGGCCGCCCAGCTTGCCCTCGGTACCCACCTCGCGGGCAACCCGCGTGACCTCGTCGGCGAACGACGACAGCTGGTCCACCATCGTGTTGACGGCTTCCTTGAGCTCCAGGATCTCACCCTGCGCGCTAACTGTGATCTTCTGCGAGAGATCACCGCGCGCCACCGCGGTGGTCACCTGGGCGATGTTTCGCACCTGAGCCGTGAGGTTGGACGCCATGAAGTTCACGGCGTCGGTGAGGTCCTTCCAGGTACCGGCGACGCCCGGCACCTCGGCCTGGCCGCCCAGCTTGCCCTCGGTACCCACCTCACGGGCCACGGTGATGACCTGCTGAGCGAAGATCCGCAGGGTGTCGGTCAGTGAGTTGATCGTGTCGGCCAGTTCGGCGACCTCACCCTTTGCCGACACCGTGATCTTCTGCGACAGGTCGCCGTGGGCGATCGCCGTGGTGACCTCCGAGATCGACCGCACCTGGCTGGTCAGGTTGGAGGCCATGGTGTTGACCGAGTCGGTCAGGTCACGCCAGGTACCGGCGACACCTCGCACATCCGCCTGGCCGCCCAGCTTGCCCTCGGTACCCACCTCGCGGGCAACCCGCGTGACCTCGTCGGCGAACGACGACAACTGGTCCACCATCGTGTTCACGGTGCGGCCGATGCGGAGGAATTCCCCCTTGAGGGACTGCCCCTCCATCTCCAGGGCCATCTTCTGCGACAGGTCGCCCTCGGCGACCGCCACGATCACGCGGGCGACCTCGGTGGTCGGCCGGCCCAGGTCGTCGATGAGCGCGTTGACCGCGCGGACGCCGTCCGCCCACTCGCCTTCGAACTGCTCCTCGTCGATCCGCTCGGTCAGCCGGCCCTCCCGGCCGACGACCCGGCGGATGCGCAGCAGCTCCCTGTTGCGCTGCTGCTGAATGTCGATGACCTGGTTGAACCGGTCACACACCTCGCCGGCCAGACCGGTCCGGCGCCGCAGGCGGGGCTTGAAGTCACCGGCGCCGACCCGACTCAGAACCTCGGCCAGTTCCGCCAGCAGGTCGTCGTCCGACTCGTCCGCGGCGACAGCGGACGCCTCGTCGATAGCGGTCATAGCGATCCTCCTGGAGGGCCAAATGATCTGAGTCGCACCCTAATGCTCGTACTGATGACGAGCGGAAGCGAGTGCCCCGGGTTGGATTGTTGCCGGCGCTGCGTGGAGACTGCGATATGTGACTGCTCAGGTGGTACGGCGTATTCGACTTCCCGCCGACCATAGCTCCCCCGGCGCGGCGCGCGCCGCTGTTCGATCCGCCATGGCGGATGTCGGCCTCACCGACGTGCTCGATGAGGCATTGCTGCTCACCACCGAGCTGGCGACCAACGCCGTGGTGCACGCGCGTACCGCGCTCGATGTGGACATCACCGCGGACGCGGACAGCATCACCGTCACGGTGATGGATTTCCGCATCGGGCCGATCACCCATAACCGCGCCCAGGGCACACCGAACGGCTCCACCCGACCGATCGAGCAGATCGAGGAGCGGGGTCGCGGCCTGCTGCTGGTCGACCAACTAGCCACATACTGGGGCACTCTTCACTTTCCGCATGGGAAGGGCGTGTGGTTCCGGCTGGACCGGGTGGCGGCGCTCAACGCGGCCGCCGGCGCCACGGGCACCGCACCGGCGTCGACCGGCGAGGTGACGTCGACCGGCGAGGTGACGGAGCGCGACGCCGACGCCGAGCCGGCCGCCCTCCGGGACGGGCTGGCGGCCGATCTCGTCGCCGCGGCTACGGCTCCCGTACTCGCCCCCCGGGTGCCGGCGCTGGGAGCCGGCGGGGCGGACGCCGTGAGCGCCGAGGCGCTGCAGGCGTTCCTGGTCAGTGGCCGGTCGCTACACGGCGGCACCATCGTCGATCTGGGTGAACAACTACTGAGCCAACTCTGCGTGACCGTTGGGGCCGACGGCGCGGCCGTCCTCGTCGACCAGGGCGACGGCCAGGGCCTGCGGGTCCTCGCCGAGCATGGTTCGCCGGTGCCCGCCAAGGGCGGGGTACGGGTACCGCTGCGGTTGGTCCGCCCCTGGCAGGGCGAGCTGGCGCTCACGCAGCCGAGTGCCGGCTACGCCGGCGCGCTGGTCGACCTCGCCGCCGACCGGATCTCGCTGACGTTGGAGAACGAACGGTTACGCCGTACGGACGCCCAGCGGCGGACGTGGCTGACCTACCTGGCCGAGGTGAGCGAACTGCTCGCCCAGTCCCTCGACGCGGAGTTGACGTTCGCCCTGATTCCCAGGCTCGTCGTGCCCCGGTTGGGGCGGTGGTGCGCGGTGCACGTCGTCGACAACTCGGGCGAGCTGCGGCTGGCCGCCGCGACGCACACCGACGAAGAGGCGATGTCCCAGCTGCACGGGGTGCTCACCGAGGCCGTGCCGCAGCTGCGCGAGGCGCAGCAGGTCGGCGCGGCCATCCCGCTGCCCGCGCCGATCGACGGGTACGCGGTGTCGATGGCCGCGCGCGGCCAGCAGCTCGGGGTTCTCTCGGTCGGCCACGGCGCCGCACACCGGCTGGACCCCGAGGAGCTGGCGGTGGTCGAGGACGTGGCCCGCCGGGCGGCGCTCGCCATCGACAACGCCCGCATCCACGCCGAACGCCGCAGGGTCGCGGAGGCGCTCCAGCGCTCGCTGCTTCCGCCGACGCTGCCCCAGATCGACGGCATCGACTTCGGGGCGGAGTACGTGCCGACCGGCGAAGGTGTCGACGTGGGCGGCGACTTCTACGACGTCGTCGGGCTCGACGACGGCCAGTGGCTCGTCGTCGTGGGCGACGTCTCCGGCAAGGGCGTCCACGCGGCGACCGTCACCGGCCTGGTCCGCGAGGTCACCCGGACCCTCGTACGCGACGGCCGGCCACTGCCGGAGGCGATCGGGCGGCTCAACGAGGCGCTGGTCGAGCGGGGCGGCGGCCGTTTCTGCACGCTCGCCCTTGCCGCCGTGACACCGCGCACCGAAGGCCAGCTCGACGTGTCGCTGTACCTGGCCGGGCACGACCGGCCCGTCCTGCTGCACGCGGACGGCCGGACCTCGCTCGTCGGCGAGTGCGGCACCGCGCTCGGGCTACTCAAGAAGGTGTCCTGCCCGCCGGCGCAGGTGTCGCTGGGCCCCGGGGAGACGCTCGTCTTCTACACGGACGGGGTCACCGAGCGGCGCCGCGGCCCGGAGTTGTACGGCGTGGAACGGCTTCGCCTGGAGGCGTCCTCGCTCGCGGGCTTCCCGGCCGACGTGGTCGCGGCCAGGCTGCGGGCCGCCACGCTCAACTTCTCGCTGGAGACACCGCGCGACGACATCGCGATCTTCGCATTGCGCAACGACCGCACCGGCTAGGCCGTACGGGTCGCCTGCGACCGCAGCGCCTGGAGCAGCGTGGCGACCTCCTCGCAGGAGGCGCTCAGCTCGTACGCGCTGAACAGGTGTAGCGAGTCGCCGGTGTCGATCTCCAGAAGCTGGCTGCGCACGCCGAGGCGGCGCCGCTCGTCCACGCGGATGCGGTCGATGGCGGCCCAGGGCAGGTGACGCCGTCCGGCGAACCCGCTCGCCACCGTCACCCCGGTCGGGTCGACGGCCAGCCGCACCGGCACCAGCAGGTCGCGAAGGCCGAACGCAGCGAGCGCGGCCGCTGCGACCAGTGCGATCCCGGCGCCCGCGGGATCCGACCCGAACATCGCCGCGACGACCGCGAACAGCACCGCGACGGCGAACTTCAGCACGGTGAACCGTGGGTTGACCCGCCACCGCAGCTCACGCTGACGCTCGGGCTCGGCGCCCTCCTCGGGCATCCACGGCGTACGCAGTTCCACCGATCAAGGATGGCACGGGTGTGGACTCGGTGGCCGCCCCTGGGGCTATCATCGAAGAACCCTACTGAGGAGTAACAAATGCGGGACGCGGTGATCGTCGGGGCCGTTCGGACCCCGGTAGGCCGGCGTAAGGGCGGCCTCTCGCACATCCACCCGGTCGACCTGTCCGGCCACGTCCTGTCCGCCCTCGCGGAGCGCACCGGCTTCGATCCGGCGGACGTCGACGACGTGGTCTGGGGCTGCGTGTCGCAGGTCGGCGAGCAGTCGTGGAACGTCGGACGCAGCGCCGTCCTCGCGGCCGGCTGGCCGGAGTCGGTGCCGGGCACCACGGTCGACCGCCAGTGCGGGTCGAGCCAGCAGGCGGTCCACTTCGCCGCCGGCGCGGTGATCTCCGGGCAGGCCGACCTCGTGATCGCCGGTGGCGTCGAGTCGATGACCCGGGTGCCCATGGGCTCGTCGGTCGCCGATGGGATGCCCTTCGGCGAGCGGGTCCGCGCCCGCTACGCCGGGCAGGAGGGGTACGCCGACGGCGAGATCGCCCCGTTCAACCAGGGCGTCGGCGCCGAGATGATCGCCGCCCGGTGGGGCTTGGGCCGCCAGCAGCTTGACGAGTTCGCCCTGGAAAGCCACGCCCGCGCGGGGAAGGCCTCGGACGCCGGCGACTTCGCCGCCGAGATCGCCCCGATCGACGGCGTGACCGCCGACGAGGGCATCCGCCGCGACACCTCCCTGGAAGCGCTCGGCACGCTGAAGACTCCGTTCAAGTCCGACGGTGTCGTCACGGCGGGCTCGGCGTCGCAGATCTCCGACGGTTCCGCCGCGCTGGCCATCACCACCAGCGAGTGGGCGGCCGCGCACGGGCTCACGCCGCTCGCGCGCATCCACACCGCCACCGTCGCCGGCGACGACCCGGTCATCATGCTCACCGGCCCGATCCCGGCCACCGCCAAGGCGCTCAAGCGCGCCGGGCTGACGATCAACGACATCGGCGTGTACGAGGTGAATGAGGCGTTCGCCCCGGTGCCCATGGCCTGGCTCGCCGAGACTGGGGCCGATCCGGCCCGGCTGAACCCGCGCGGTGGCGCGATCGCCCTGGGCCACCCGCTCGGCGGCTCCGGCGCCCGGCTGATGACCACGCTCGTGCACCACATGCGCGACAACGGCATCCGGTACGGGCTGCAGACCATGTGCGAGGGCGGCGGGATGGCCAACGCGACCATCCTCGAACTGCTCTGACCCACCTTCGCGTGATCACCGAGAGTTTCGGGCGTCAGGGCACCGCAAACTCTCGGTGATCACGGAGATATCCGGGTGGCCGGTTGGTACACCCGGTACCGGCCGACCGCCCGGACCGGGCTGTCCGGCATGCCGCGATGGCTCAGGACTTCGCGCAACCGGATGTCCGGCGGCGAATTCGCGACGAACACGTAGGCCGGCCGGGGATCGGCGGCCACGGCGGCCCGGTAGGGCAGGTACCGGTCGAGTCCCGGGTGAAGCTCGTCGTCGAGGACCGCGCAGGTGATCGTCTCCCCGCTGCCGAAACTGATCCTGTTGCAGGTCCAGTAGCTGGCGTACAGGTGCCGCACGCCGGCCTCCCGCAGCGTCTCGACGAGTTCCCGCTGATCACGGGCTTCGGCCCGGGCACCGGGCACCGCGGCGACCACCACGGCGATCGTCATCGCCGACATCGCGACCAGTACCGCGACGAGCCCGGACATCGCGAGCCGCGCCTGCGCCGTGCGGGCGTGGCGCCCGACGCCCAACCGCCACAGCGGCCACAAGATCGCCGGCACCGAAACGGGCAGGCAGCACAGGTACCGGCCGCTCTCCATGGGTGTGAGCCCGGCCGCTGGGCTGCGGGCGTACACCACGATGCTGAGCAGCGCGCCGAGCACCAGCGCGAGCCGGACGAGCTGACGCGCCCGGTCGCCAGGAGTCCGCCGCAGGGCGCGTACCGCCAGGACGGCGCTGGCGACGAGCAGCGCCAGGCACACCGGCGCCCAGGCCTGCTGCCAGGGCCGGCACGCGCCGGGACCGCACATGCCGGTGCTGAGCGGCACACCCGTCAGGGCTCCGCCGGCCACGCGCTGGCTCAACGACACCGGCGACCCGTCGTTCTGGCGCAGGAAGATCGAAAGGGAGTCCTGTGCCGGCCTGGCGCGAAGGTTGTACGCGATCAGCGGGGCGGCGCCGACGACGAGCCCGGCGCACAGGTACCCGCCCATCCGGCCCACCAGTTCCCGACCCCGGCAGGCCACCAGGACTCCGGCGGCGGCCATGACGTACGGCACGATCACCAGGTGTTCCCACAGGCAGAGGCCAGTTACCAACCCCCAGAGAAAGAACCCTGAGGCCCGGTGCCAGCGGCGCGCATGCGCCAACGCGTACGCCAGCAGGAGCAGCACCGCGGCAGCGGGCTTCACCTCCGCCGTACCGCCGTGGGCGATCAACTGGTCCTTGAGCACCCGGTCGGAGCCCAGTGACAGCACGCCGACGGCCAGCACGGCGAACCAGGCGCTGTAGACCGCCGCGACCAGCCGGTACATCGCGACCAGGAAACCGGCGTACAGAAGAATCAGCGGCAGCCGGAGCAGCAGCGTCGACGGGCCGCCGAGGACCAACAGCGGTGCGGCCAGGTACGACTGGATCGTGCCCATGTAGTGCTGGCCGTAGAAGAAGATCGGAAAGTGCTGGCCGGACGCCACGTGCAGCGCGCCGAGCCCGACCGTGGCCTCGTCGCTGTCCGTACCTGGATAGTCGGCGGCGACCAGAGCCAGTCGAAACAGCGTCCCGAGGACACCGAGCCCCGCTGCCACGAAGGCCGGCCGCCGGATCCACGGGCGAAGTCTCGGCCGCGACGGTGGAACGTCGACGCTTTGGAGCGCGACAGCTGCCGGAGCGGTCTGCAACGACCCGACGCTCCTTCCTCAGGCGGCGGAGGTCGTGCGGCTGCTTCCCGCGCAGGACGAAAAATCACCAGACGCTACGGGCGTAGTTCGGCGATACAGCACTTCACGCTGCCGCCGCCCTTCTTCAGCTCCGACAACTCCACCGGCACCGGCACGTACCCGGCCGCCCTCAGCTTCGCCGCCAGCGCGCTCGCCTCGCTGTTCAGCACGACGTTGCGCCCGTCACTCACCACGTTGAGCCCGAAGGCGAGCGCATCGGCCTCGTCAGCGAGAACGGCCGACGGGAACAGTTGCCGGAGGATGCGCTGCGAGGCGTCGGAGAACGCGCCCGGGTAGTAGACGATGTTGCCGTCGTCGAGAGCGGCCAGGGCCACGTCGAGGTGGTAGAAGCGCGGATCCACGAGGAAAAGCGAAATCGTCGGGCGCCCGAGCGCCTCCTGCACCTCGGAGTGCGCCGCGGGCGCGGTGCGGAAGCCGTACCCGGCGAGGATCAGGCCGCCGTACGCCCCCGGGAGGTACGCGAAGTCGCCCTCTCCCTCGTTGACCTCGGTCGGCTCGACGAACCGCCAGTTGCCGGCGCAGTAGAAGGCCCGGTGCGCCGCCGCCTCCGCGAACCGCTGGGGGTACCGAAACCGGGCGCCGTAGACCACGCCGTCGACGCTGAACGCGCCGTTGGCCGCGTACACCATGTCGGGCAGGCCGGCCTGCGCCGGCAGTGTGTGAACGGTGTGGCCGAGGCGCACGAGCGTCTCGCGCAGCAACTGCCACTGCTTGAGGGCAAGCTCCGCGTCGACGGGGGCGGAGGTGTCCATCCACGGGTTGATCGCGTACTCCACCGCGAAGTGCTCCGGCGGGCACATCAGGTAGGTCCGGCCGCGCGCCGTCCGCTCCTCAGGGTTCACGTCGTTAAGGGTAGGTACCCTAAAGTGGCGCTAGCAGCCGAACTTATTGCGCCGCAGGAGCTGTTCGTTGCAGATAGACGCCACCGACCAACGGATCATTGCGTCGCTCACGGCCGACGCCCGCGCGTCGTACGCCGAGATCGGCGCGAAGGTCTCGCTGTCCGCGCCGGCCGTCAAGCGACGCGTCGACCGGCTGCGGGCCGCCGGCGTCATCAGAGGGTTCACGACCGTGATCGACCCTGCGGCGGTGGGCTGGACGACAGAGGCGTTCGTCGAGCTGTTCTGCACCGGCCGGACCAGTCCCGCGCAGCTGGCGGCGATGGCGCGCAAGGACCCGGCGGTCGTGGGTGCGTACACGGTCTCCGGCGAAGCCGACGCGCTGGTCCACCTGCGCGCGGCCGACATCGCCCACCTCGAGCAGGCCCTTGAACGGCTCCGCGCGGAGCCGTTCGTGACCTCGACGAGAAGCATGATCGTGCTGTCCCGTCTGATCGACTCGGTCTCCGCGTCACCGCCGCCGGTCGGCTGAGCTCGTCAGAGGTACATGCCCGTACGCTCGCCGTCGATGCCCTTGATCACGGCCTTGTCACCCTCGCCGAAGAAGCGCTTGCCGCCGAATTCGCCGTGCAGCCGGTCGTCCAGCTCGTCGGCGAGCCCGGTCATCACCTGGACGGCGAGCATCAGGTGCGTGGGCTGGAAGTCCCGGCCGAACACGGGCACGGACGCCCACACGGTGTCGTTGGCGCAGTACAGCCGGCCGATCGGCATCCGGTTGGTCAGCTCGGACAGCTTCGTGTAGAGCTGCTGGCTCGGTTCGATCTCGGTGAGGACCGGGGAGAACACGTCGACCAGCGGCGGGTTGTCGCGTACCCGCACGAAGACCATCGCGGAGCCCGCCCGGATGCCGATGTCGCCGTCGGGGTCCACCGTCAGCGCGTCCGGGGTGGTCTTGAGCAGCGTCGCGACCACGGCGGCGACCTGATCGGCGAGCGGAAGCTCGACCGTCTTGTCGCCGAACCGGGCCAGTGCCCGCTCGGTGGCGGCCTCGTCACCCTCCTCGTCGGCGTCGCCGGCGGCCAGCAGCCGCGCGGCACCGAGCGGCGGGACGTGCACCGCCGCACCGTCATGGTCCGTCGCCGTGTAGGTGAGGAAGGCCGGATGCGGCGCCCCGTACACGTCGCGCAGCGTCCGGGAGACGATGACCGCGAGCCGGTTGGCGTCGGAGGCGGGCAACCGCAGGCCGAAGTAGTCCCCGGAGCCCTCGACCACACCCGGCGGCGACCAGCCCAGCGCCACCAGGGCACCGATCGCGGTTCGGTCGAGCCGGTACCCGTCGGGCAGCGCGGCGTTGCTGACCGCCACGGCGGTCAGCTCGCCGGACTCACCGGCCGTGAGCCGAACCTCGTACACCGCGTCACCCGTGCCCGAGGCGGTCGGGTCGAGGGTCACGTCGAGGACGGTTCCGGGTGCCAGTTGCGGAAGAACCGCGGCGAACGCCCGCGCGAGGTCCTGCCAGGCCTCCCGGACCTTGCCTTTCAGGTCGGCGCCGGCGCTGGTGTCCTCCTCGTCGAGCAGGAGCGCCTCCGCGGGCAGCGGGCCGGCCGTGTCCATGGGCTCAGCAGTCATGATCTCCTCCGTCCCCCACGGCCCCACCCTACCGAGCGGCGCGCGATGCCCCGGTCCCTCACTTCCGGCCCGCCCGTGCTCACCCGTCCGTCACTCGTCGGCACCCGGGTGCTGGGCTGCCCAGCGGGCGGCGAGCTCGCTGATCGCGGAAGCGGACGTGACCGGATCGGCCCCGCGCCCGACGGCGAGGCCGAGCAGGTACGCGGAGACGGGCGCCGCCGGCCGGAGCACGCCGTGGGCGACATCGCGGGCGATGTCGAGGACGAGCTTGTGCTCGTCGGGGTGGGCCGGCGTCAGTTCCAGCGCGCCGCGTACCTCGGCCATCCATTCATCGAGCTGACTCATGCCCGCCCCACTCCATTGCTCGTCGGTAGTCGTCTTCGGTGTCGCAGTCGTACCACGGCGGTGGCCCGGTGACCTCGCGCCGGTCCATTTCACACGGGCGCAGCCCGGCCACGACGATACGCATCGACTGCCCGGCCAGCGGCCCCAGACCGGCGAGCCGGGCGCGGAGCGCATCGGCTCGCCAGACTCCACAGAGCCACTGCTGCCGGCCGCCGGAGTCGACGAGGACCGCGCCATCGTGGTCACCCGCTGCCGCGGCCCGCCGGAGAACGTCGACGTCCGCGGCCGTGAGGAACGGCAGGTCAGCGGCGAGCACCGCAACGAGCGCGGGGTCACCGCCGCCACCCTGTCCGGGGCCCGCGTCCAGGGCCGCCAGCCCCGCGGCGAGAGCCGCGACCGGCCCACCGCCGGGCGGTTGCTCCCGCACCTGGCGAACATCCGGAGGTAGGTCAGGCCGCGATGGCCCGACCACGACCCGCGGCGACGCACCGGCCAGTGCGTCGAGGACGCGGTGCAGCATCGACCGGCCACCGACCGGCAGCGCTGGCTTGTCGCGCCCGCCCAGCCGACGACCGCCGCCTCCGGCGAGCACTATCGCCGCGTACCCCGCTGTCATCGGTCCCAGTCTGCCGGGTCGATCATGATGTCCGCGTCCCGGTGTGCGCAGAATAGACGAATGGCACGCCGAAACGTCAGGCACACGGTGACCCGCATCGACACTGCTGGCGCCACTCCGACCATCCGCCGGGCCCCGGACCACGTGGCGACCGAGGAGCCGCTTGAGATCCGGGTGGGCCCGGCCGGACCGGCCAAGCGCAGCCCGCTCGCCGTCACCATGCGTACCCCCGGCGACGACATCGACCTGGCGATCGGGTTCCTGCTCACCGAGGGGATCATCGGTAGCGCCGAGGACGTGTACACGGCCCAGCTGTGCGCCGGTGACGACGCGCCGAACACGTACAACGTCGTCGACGTCGTGCTGTCGCCCGGCGTCCCGGCGCCGGAGACCGACCCGACGCGCAACTTCTACACCACCTCCTCGTGCGGTATCTGCGGCAAGGCCAGCATCGACGCCGTACGCACCCGCTCCCGTTTCGACGTCGCCGCCGACCCGACAGTCGTCCCGGCCGCCCTGCTCGCCGACCTGCCGGACCGGCTGCGAGCCGGCCAGGTCGGCTTCGAGCGCACCGGCGGCCTGCACGCGGCCGGCCTGTTCACCACCGAGGGCGAGCTGGTCTGCCTCCGGGAGGACGTCGGCCGGCACAACGCGGTCGACAAGGTGGTCGGGTGGGCCGTCCGCCAGCGCCGGCTGCCGCTCGCCGGGCACGTGCTGATGGTCAGTGGCCGGGCCAGTTTCGAACTGACCCAGAAGGCCACGATGGCCGGCATACCAGTGCTCGCCGCCGTGTCGGCGCCGAGCTCGCTCGCTATCGAACTGGCCGCGGAGGCCGGTCTCGGGCTGGTCGGCTTTCTGCGTGGGTCGAGCATGAACGTGTACGCCGGCGAGAAGCGGATCGCCACCGACTGACCGTCAGCCGGTGCGCGTGGGCCGGCCTCGACGACGCCGCCGGCGGCGCTGGTCCGCGGGTTGCTCGTCGAGCAGCGACGGCGGCAGCGCCCGGTCGAGCGCCTCGCCGAGCAGCAGCGCCAACGAGTACGCCGGGTTGGAATCCAGAGCTCGCTGCACCGCGATCCAGGCGAGCGCCCCATCGCCCGAGCGCCACGCGGTATACCCGAACAGCGTTGCCGGAGCCGCCACCAGATCGGCCCGCGCGCGGCGGGTCACGTCGCGCCACAGGCGCAGGTGCGCTTCAAGCTGATCGCCGGCGACGGTGATCCGCGCCCAGCACAGGTCGCGCACGTCGATGCGCACGAGCAGCAGGGCCAGCCGGGCCACCTCGTCGTCGGTCAGCCGGCCGCCGTCGGCGTAGCGGCGCACCGCCAGCGTGAGCGCCCGCGCGCCGGCGCGGCGCCGGTCTCTCACCGGGCCGTCCCTGTCGCCCGGGTCGTCTTCGCCGCCGTCGCCCGGGTCGTCTTCACCGCCACCGGCCGGGTCACCCGGGGCGCCGCGGCCGGCCTGCTCAGCTTCCTCGCCGAGTTCGGAGGTGAGGGCGCGCGCGGCCCGCTCGGTGGCCCGCTCCATCGCCTCCCGTTCGGCACCCTCGGTCGGGGTCAGGCTGCGCTCCAGCGCCGCCCGGTCGGGCAGTGCGACCCGGCCGGCGTACGTGGCCGCGGCGGCCACCTCGGTGCCGGCCACGTCGTACGGGGTGCCCTCGGCAGGGCAGCACCGCACCGACTGGCAAAGGTAGGACCAGTAACGTGCGCCGTCGGCGCGGAGCATCTCGCCCACTGCCACGCCGTAGCCCCGCAGGGCGTCGCGCAGCGCGAACACGGTGCGGGTGACGGTCGCCGCCTCGCCGTAACCGATGATCAGGGCTATGTCGACGCGCTGACCGGCGAGCACCTCGCCCAGCTGGTCCGCGAGAGCGAGGGCCTCGTCCGGCGGCGCCTGGGAGGTAGGCAGGTCGGCGCGTGCGGTGAAGACGACCCGGGTGCCGGCCAGGCCGACGACCACCACGCTGTCCGCTGGATGGAAACCGAGCAGATACGGGACGGCGGCCAGGAGATCGGTCGGTGTGTGCAGAGTGACGCGTGACGTCGGAAAGCTCATAGCCGTTGAGCCTGGCCCGGTCGCGGCCATGACCGACACAGCGAGTTTGTTCTGTGGACAGCTCGTCCACAGATCCGTAGTCGACGATTGTGGTCGGGTACTTCATCCGGTATTGGACGCACCCCGAGTCAGTACCGGAAGGGGACTCCGTGCAGGTCGAGGCCGTCGCGCCAGTGGCCGTCACGTCCGGTCAGATCGAGGGCGAGCGTCACCGTCGCGGCCGCGTGGAACCCGGCCCGGTAGAGACACCTGATCGCTTCGAGGTTGCGCAGCGCGGGCGAGATCGTCAGATCCCGTATGCCCCGGCGGCGAGCCTGGTCGGCGACGTGCCCGATCAGGGCCCGGCCGATGCCCTCGCCGCGGTGCTCGGCGGTAACCACCACCGGGTCGACCGCACCGGCACGGCCCTGCAGGATCAGCCCGACGAACCCCATCACTCCCTCGTCGGCGTGCTGGGCCACCCACATGCCGGACAGATCCAGCCGCGTCAGGTACTCCTCGAAGCCGGCACCGCTCGCCGCGTCGGCGTCGGTCGCCGCGAGCCCGAGCTCACCCACCGCCGGAGAGGTCGCGGCGGGCACCTGCTGGCTGGCCGGGTAGAGCCGGCGGTGCTCGGACGTCAACTCGGCCCACAGACGCCGGCATGCACTGTGGTCGGCCGGCCGGTAGCCCCGGATCGCCACCGCGGCCGTCCCTCGCCTGGACGGAAGAGTTTGCGTCATGCGCTCATCGTCGCCCCGCTGCCGCGCCAGCGACACCCTCTATGACGCCAGCATGTCTACCAGTCCGCCTACGGCGCTGGTCAGGCCCGTGCCGGCTCCGGCCACCGGCAGCGAACTGATGGGCGCGTTCGACAGGATGCCGGGCAGGCTCGGCAACGGGATAGGAGGCACAACCGGGAGCGGGCCGCCCGACGACGGACTTCCCGACGACGAACTTCCCGGCAGCGGAGCACCCGGCAGCGGAGCACCCGGGGCCGGATTGCTCGGCGGACCCGCCGGGGAGCCACCGGTGCGCGTCGGCCGTGGCACCGGAGGCGTCCTGCGCGGGGCCACTCCGGGGCGCGCATCGGAGCCGCCACGGCCATACTCCCATCGCGAGGCCGGCTCGGTCGCGGCTGCCGGGTCGGCCGACGAGATCGCCGCCGTTGCCGATGACCCCGTGGTCGGTACAGCCCCGGCAGTCGGTACAGCCCCGGCAGCACCCCCGTCGGGCACGACGACCGGGGCCTGCGACGCCTCACCCAGGACCGGGGAGCGGGGGCCGGACGTGGTCCGGAGCGACTCCGATCCGGCTAGAGCCGCGGCGAGCACCGGGACAGACGCGAGCGTGACAAGTACCGCGACGACGACGGGGTACGGGCGGGCGATCTCCATGAAGCGGCGCCGGGGCGCACGGTGCCGCACAATCTGGCGTGGCTCAGGGGCGAACACGCGTGGACTCCTTCAGTGCGGGGCGCGCGCCTCCATGCCGAAGGCAGCGAAACGCCGAACCGGCCGAGACCCGGGAGCTGTCTAAAGAACAGTCCCTTATGTTCAACATGCGCTATGTGGCCACGGCTCGGCGTGAGAGTGGCGAGTTTCCGACCGTACGAAACGAGAACGTTTGTCCGACTTAAGGATTAATAAGGCCCAGAGAACGCCGGTCCACACTGTGGCGATGGTCACCGATTCTGCCATGCTGAGGGCGACGGCACCGGCGGTGGCTTGCATACCCTGCGATCAACGCTCCGGGGTCGTCGCTCCCGGAGGTGACGGGTTCCGCGAAGTCCCGCCACTTCCGAAGCTGCGCGCCGCCCCGACCGGGCCGACCGCGCCAGCTTGCAATCCGCTGGTCGGCAGGGCCACCCCGTGCCGACGCGAGAGACGACAGGGAGATACGGATGGCTAAGGGCGACGTAGCCCGGGCCCGAACGACGCGCGGGGCCAAATCCGCGCCGGCGCCGGAGTTCGTGCAACTTCTCACCCCCGAAGGGGAACGGGTCGACCACCCGACGTACGCGGTCGACTTCACCGACGAGGAGTACCGCGGCCTGTACCGCGACCTCGTCGTCGTCCGGCGGCTCGACGCCGAGGCGACGGCCCTGCAACGCCAG
This sequence comes from Planosporangium flavigriseum, assembly GCF_011947225.1. Classification (GTDB taxonomy): domain Bacteria; phylum Actinomycetota; class Actinomycetes; order Mycobacteriales; family Micromonosporaceae; genus Planosporangium; species Planosporangium flavigriseum. Next base: position 120,869 of record NZ_JAATVW010000004.1, read on the forward strand.
GGCGAGCTTGGGCTCTGGGCCAGCCTGCTGGGCCAGGAGGCGGCCCAGGTCGGCTCCGGTCGGGCACTGCGCGTACACGACATGGTCTTTCCGACCTACCGTGAGCACGGCGTGCTCTACTGCCGGGGCATCGACCCGATCATGCCGCTCGGCCTGTTCCGCGGCGTCGACCAGGGCGGCTGGGATCCGAATCAGTTCAAGTTCAGCATGTACACGATCGTCATCGGCGCCCAGACGCTGCACGCGACCGGGTACGCCATGGGCGTCGCCAAGGACGGCAAGGTCGGCAGTCCGGACGGCGAAGCGGTCATCGCCTACTTCGGGGACGGCGCGACCAGCCAGGGCGACGTCAACGAGGCGTTCGTCTGGTCGAGCGTGTTCAACGCGCCCATCGTCTTCTTCTGTCAGAACAACCAGTACGCGATCTCCGAACCCCTGGAGCGCCAGACCCGGGTACCGCTGTTCCAGCGGGCCGCCGGCTTCGGCTTCCCCGGGGTCCGCGTCGACGGCAACGACGTACTGGCCGTGTACGCGGTGACCCGCGACGCGCTTGACAATGCGCGGCAGGGCCAGGGCCCGACGCTGATCGAGGCGTACACGTACCGCATGGGCGCACACACCACCTCCGACGACCCGACCCGCTACCGCATCGCCAGCGAGGTCGAGGCCTGGCAGGCCAAGGACCCGATCAAGCGGGTACGGGCGTTCCTGGAGAAGCAGAAGTTGGCGGACTCGGCGTTCTTCGACGCTGTCGACGAGGAAGCCCGGGCGCAGGCCGTACACCTGCGCGAACGGGTCCTCGCGATGCCCGACCCGCAGCCGCTGAGCCTGTTCGACCACGTGTACGCCGAGGGCTCGCCCCTACTGGACGAGCAGCGCGAGCAGTTCGGGGCTTACCTCGCGTCGTTCGAGGGGAGTGGACACTGATGACCGAGACCCTCACCCTCGGCAAGGCCCTCAACCTCGGCCTGCGCCGCGCCCTCGAGCGCGACGACAAGGTGCTCATCATGGGCGAGGACGTCGGCAAGCTCGGCGGCGTCTTCCGCATCACCGACGGCCTGCAGAAGGACTTCGGCGAGGAGCGCGTGATCGACACGCCGCTGGCCGAGTCGGGCATCATCGGCACCGCCGTGGGCCTGGCAATCCGCGGATACCGGCCGGTCTGTGAGATCCAGTTCGACGGCTTCGTGTACCCGGCGTACAACCAGATCGTGTCCCAGGTCGCGAAGATGCACTACCGGTCGCAGGGCAAGGTCCGGATGCCGATCGTCATCCGGATCCCGTTCGGCGGCGGCATCGGCGCGGTCGAGCACCACTCCGAGTCCCCCGAGGCGTACTTCGCCCACACCGCCGGGCTCAAAGTGGTCACGTGCGCCAACGCGGGCGACGCGTACTGGATGATCCAGCAGGCCATCGCGTCGGACGACCCGATCATCTTCCTCGAGCCCAAGCGGCGGTACTGGGAGAAGGGCGAGGTCGACACCTCCGCCGAGTCGTACCCGCTGCACGCCACCCGCGTCGTGCGCGCCGGCACCGACTGCACCGTCGTCGCGTACGGGCCGATGGTCCGCACTGCGCTGGACGCGGCGTCGGCCGTCGAGGACGAGCGCTCACTCGAAGTGATCGACCTGCGCTCGCTGTCACCGCTGGACCTCGGGCCGGTGTACGAGTCGGTACGCAGGACCGGCCGGCTGGTCGTCGTCCACGAGGCGCCGTCCAACCTGGGTATCGGCGCCGAGGTGGCCGCCCGTGTGACCGAGCACTGCTTCTACTCGCTGGAAGCGCCGGTGCTGCGGGTGACCGGGTTCGACACGCCGTACCCGGCCGCCCGGGTCGAAGAGGATTTCCTGCCCGACCTGGACCGGGTGCTCGACGGCGTAGACCGGACGTTCGGGTGGTGACGATGACGCGAATCAAGGAGTTCCCGCTACCCGACCTCGGCGAGGGTCTAGCCGAGGGCGAGATCCTCAAGTGGCTGGTGGGCGTCGGCGACACCATCGAGCTCAACCAGCCGATCGTCGAGGTCGAGACGGCGAAGGCGGCGGTCGAGATCCCTGCGAAGTGGGCCGGCCAGGTCAGCGCCATCTTCCATGCGGAGGGCGAGACGGTCGAGGTCGGGACGCCGATCATCGCGATCGACACCGACCCGGGTGCGGGGCCGGCTGACCAGCTTGCTCCGTCGGCCGAGTCGCTCGCCGCGGTGACGGTCGCCCCGGCCGAGGGCATGGTCGAGCCCGGCATGACCGGCGGGGGGCGCACCCCGGTGCTCGTCGGGTACGGGCCGAGGAACGGGGCCGCCAAGCGGCGCGCACGGGTCACCGAGCCCGCCGCGCCAGCTCCGCCGCAACAGGAGAAGCCGGCCGCGACCGTGGACCGGCCCCTCGCCAAGCCGCCGGTGCGCAAGCTGGCCAAGGATCTCGGCGTCGACCTGTTCACGCTGACCGGGACCGGGCCGAACGGCTCGATCACGCGCGACGACGTACAGCAGGCGGTCCAGCGCCCGGCGGTGCCGGCCGCGCCGAGCTTCGGCCCGGGCCGGGAGCAGCGCATCCCGGTCAAGGGTGTCCGCAAGCTCACCGCGGCGAACATGGTCGCCAGCGCGTTCACCGCGCCGCACGTCACCGAGTTCCTCACGGTCGACGTGACCCGTTCCATGCGCGCTCTCGACCGGCTGCGGGAACTGCCCGACTGGCGGGGCGTACGCGTCTCCCCGCTACTGCTGGTCGCGAAGGCGGTGCTGGTAGCCATCAAGCGGTACCCGATGGTCAACTCGTCGTGGGCAGGTGACGACATAGTCGTCAAGGAGTACGTCAACCTCGGGATCGCGGCGGCGACCGAACGCGGCCTGATCGTGCCGAACATCAAGGACGTCGGCCGGCTCACCCTTCGTGAACTGGCCGATGCCATGAGCGCACTGGTCACCACCGCCAAGGAAGGGCGCACGTCGCCGGCCGACATGACCGGAGGCACGTTCACGATCACGAACGTCGGCGTGTTCGGGGTCGACACCGGCACGCCGATCCTGCCGCCGGGCGAGGCGGCGATTTTGGCGTTCGGTGCCGTTCGGGAAATGCCGTGGGTACACAAGGGCAAGATCAAGCCACGGCCGGTGACCACCCTTGGGCTGTCGTTCGACCACCGCATCATCGACGGGGAGTTGGGCTCGAAGTTCCTTCGGGACATCGGCGTCTTCCTGTCCGACCCGGAGGCGGCGCTACTCGCCTGGGGCTGACACCCGTGCACCTCAACGGCCTCCGGGGCTCGGCACACAGCCGACCCCCGGGGGCCGTTTTCGCACCAGCCACCCCTTTAGCAACCCAGGCGCTACGACACATAAACCTTCGAATCTTCGCTCGGTGCGGCAGATCACCTAACAATCGATAGAGCAGCAACTGTTAATCAGCTTTAATGGATTCACCGCACACCGCACTACCTGGAGCAAACGCCATGAGCACCTTGCTTGACCGGTACCGCGCCCGGCGCGCCGCGATCCGCCGCCGGGAAGCGATCGAGCGCGCCCTTTCCCAGATCCCGTCGCGCGCCGTCCGCGCCGAACTGATGGACCTCGCCAGCCGCTGACCGTTCTCCTTCGACCGCCGTCGACCCGGCCGGGAATGCCCGCCGAGTCGACGGCTTTTGGTTGCGATCGCCACGCCCTCGCTCCGGCCATGGCGTGTGCCAGGTAGGTTGAGCACTGCCATCCTGCTGGCGACCCCGTCGCCGCGCGGCGATCCAGGGTGGTCAGGTACGCGAAGGAGGAGGCACGCATGTCGCACGACGCCAACCCGAGCGGCCACGAGCCGTCGGAGGGCCACGCGGGTGCGGGCTCACCCTGGGCATCCGCGCCCGATCCGGACGAGCCCAACGCTGCCGAGAACAGCAGCCCGGCTCGTGCCCGCGCCTCGGTACCGCCGGTCAGGGGAAGCGCGTCGGTGCAGCCCCCCGCGCCACAGCCGGCGATCGGCGAGCGCGAGGACTGGCAGAACCCACCGGCCGAGCAGAGCAGCCGGCCCGGGCCGTTCCCGCCCGCCGGCCCGTCGCCGCAGGGGTACATGACGCCCCCGCCATCGGGCAGCGCTTCGGTGCCACCGCGGCCCGCCGGCTCGGCGCAGGTTCCCGGCATGCCGCAGCCCGGACCGGCCCAGGTCTCGCCCGCCAGCGGCTACGCCCAGGTTTCGCCGGCGGCTGGACACGCCCCGGTCTCGCCGGCGGCTGGACACGCTCCGGTCTCACCGCCACCCGGCTTCCCCCCGGGCGCGCCGCCGCAGACCTACGGGTCGCCCGCGCAGGATTACCGCCAGCCGACCCAGCCGATCAGTCGCAACCGCGAGTACGGCCAGCCCACGCAGGCGTTCAACCCGGACCAGGAGTACAGCCAGCCACCGCAGGCGTACCACCCCGACCAGGAGTACAGCCAGCCACCGCAGGCGTACCACCCCGACCAGCAGTACAGCCAGCCCACGCAGGCGTACCACCCCGACCAGGAGTACAGCCAGCCACCGCAGGCGTACCACCCCGACCAGCAGTACGGCCAGCCCACGCAGGCCTTCAACCCGGACCAGGAGTACAGCCAGCCACCGCAGGCGTACCACCCCGGCCAGCAGTACGGTCAGCAGTACGGCCAGCCCACGCAGGCCTTCAACCCGAACCAGCAGTACGGCCAGCCGAGCGAGGACTACCAGCCGCAGAGCCCGGCCGGCTACCCGGCTCCCCCGTTCCAGCCGCAGCGCGAGATGCCGACCAACGTGTACGGCACGCCGAGCGGTCCGCCCGCGCCCGGCTACGACCTCCAGGGCCAGGCGCCGCAGGGGTACAGCGATCCGGCATCCGGTGGCGACGACGAGTTCGCCCCGGAGGGCGAGGGCAAGAAGAAGCGCCTCCTGCTGATCCTCGCGCTGGTGGCGGCGGTCGTCGTGCTCGCCGCCGTCGGCACGGTGGTCACGTTGGTCATGCGTGGGTCGAACGCGAACTTCGCGATCAACGACTGCGTGAAGCAGAGCGACAGCAAGGCGGTCAAGGCCACCTGCTCCGACAGCGGCGCGTACAAGGTCGTCAAAAAGGTCAAGAAGCAGGAGGACTGCTCCGACCCCAACCAGCCGTTCGTCATCATCTCGAACAAGGGCGGCAGCGACGACGTGCTCTGCCTGCGGCCGGCCAACCAGCAGTAGCCGAGCGGCCACCCGGTCCCGGCGGGCTGACGGCGGTAGCGTGAGCGGATGCCAAGCCCGTCGGGCCGAGATGAGCGGTTACGCCGCCGTTGGGACCGGCACGCGAGGTCCTACGACAATCAGATGGCCTTCGCCGACCGGCGCTTCTTCGGCGACACCAGGCACTGGGTGTGCTCCCAGGCCACCGGTGACGTCCTGGAGGTGGCGATCGGCACGGGGCTCAACCTTGCCCACTACCCGGACGGGGCGCGACTGACCGGGGTGGAGTGGAGCCCGGCGATGCTCGACGTCGCCCGGCGTCGGGCGGCCGACCTCGGCCGCCCGGTGGACCTGCGCCAGGGCGATGCTCAGTCCCTGGACTTTTCCGCCGACTCCTTCGACACCGTTGTGTGCACGTTCGGGCTGTGCGCGATCCCTCACCACCAGCAGGCACTGGTCGAGATGGCGCGTGTTCTCCGCCCCGGCGGCCTGCTCCTGTTGGCCGACCACGTGGAGTCCGCGTCACGGCCGGTCCGCGCCGCGCAGTGGCTCGCCGAACTGGTGAGCGTCCCGCTCGGGGGTGAGCACTGGCGCCGCCGGCCGATCCGACACGTGCAGGCGATGGGCTTCACCATCGAACGCCACGAGCGGTTCAAACTCGGCATCGTCGAACGACTCGCCGCTCGCAAGCCCGTCAAGGCGGCATAACCGGGTGGAAGCCACGTGACCCCCACCCGGCAGGCGGACTACGCCGCTTCGGCCCTCTTCCAGGGGCCGGTGATCGCGTACGTGATGCCCGGCGTCTGGACGCTGGCGAACAGTGTCTTGCCGTCCGGGGAGGACACCACGCCGGCGAACTCCGAGTCGTTGAGCTCGTTGCGCGTGAACGTGTAGGCCTGGCCCGCTGGAAACGTCAACCAGGCCAAGGGCGATCAGGACCCGTCGACCCGGCAACCGCCGCTGTCGTCGTACCGATGCACCTACGCGAAAATGTGGACCCGGTCGAAGTACCGCTGGGGACTCAAGCTCCAGTCGGCGGAGAAGAGCGCCCTGCAGAGCATGCTCAACACCTGCGCGAGTTAGCTCGCTCGTGCCGCGCGGTTGATCTTCGCTTGTAGCGCCCGCCTCGCCAGGGGTCCCAGGTCGTCGACGATTTCGACGAGAACCGCCAGTTGTTCGAGGGCTGCCATCGCCTGTATCGCGCCGGCCTGGTCCACCCCCTCGTAGAGTTCGAGGCCGACGAACGCGGCGGAGACCGCACGGGCGAGGCCCGGAATGTCGGCGATCTCGGCGAACGGGGAGCCGGCCAGGATGCGCTGCAGCACCGACTCGATCTCGTCGATCCACAGCTGCAGCGAATCGGCGGTCGGTCCGGCGAGCCGCTCGTCGCTCTGCGCGCCGGCGAGTAGCTGGGCGAGGACCGAGACGTTCCCGAGCGATCGCTCCTGGGCATGCAGGTCACGACCGACGTCGAGCAGTTCGCGCAGTGACCGTACGGTGGCGAACCGCTCCGAGTAGTGCTTGACGCGTTCGGCGGTGCTGCTGGCGCAGGCCGCGGCGAGCAGGTCGTCGACGCTGCCGAAGTGGTAGAACACCAGCGCCTGGTTCACGCCGGCGGCGGCGGCGATGGTACGGGCGGAGACGCCGGCGATGCCGTGCTCCCGGACGGCGGCGAGTGCCCCGGTGAGCAGTCGAAGCTTGGTGTCGGACATCCCTCTCCTCGCGTACGGGCTGCGGGCGGGCCGGCGAGGTGCGGCGGCGCGATCATCGCGTCGGTCACGACCTGCGCCAACCAGCCGATCCCGGGTAGTCGCAACAGCCAGCCCACGTAGGCCCAGCCCAGGTTGACATGTTCCAGCCCGCGGGCGACGGCGGCCACCCCCCGTTCGCTGTGGCCGTCGCCGCCCGCGTACTGAGCTCGCCACAGCGGCCGCTCGTACTCCTGGGCCGGCGCCAGGGTCAGCCGACCGGGGCGCCGGCGTCGAAGGAAGCCCGCGGTCGCGGTGCACGGTCCGCAGTCGTCGTCGAGCCACAGCACCGCCGGGGTCCCGGGCAGGTACGGCGTCCACCGTGGCCACCAGTCGCGCACGTTTCGCCGGTACTCGTGCCAGTCCTGCCCGAGCCGGTTGCTCAGGTCGTCGTGCTCGTGGGGCCCCGCCACCCCGGCGGAGAACGCCACGGCGATCAGCGCCGCGGCGACGAGGGAGATACTGCGGGTCACGGCCGCGATCAGCAGCACGAGCGTGACGGCGCTGACCTGCATGGGGTTGGCGAGGTAGGCGTACGGGCCAGTGGCGACCAGCCGCCGCGGCGGGTCCCACGGGTACGGCGTCCCGCCACCCCGGACGGCGAACTCCCACACCGCGCTCAACGCCGGTACAGCGAGGAGCAGACCGACCTGGGCGATGACGAACAGCCACCGTCCGGACAGGTGGGTCAGCCGCGCCCAGGAGCCGTCGCCGAGTTCGAACGCCGCGGTCGGTACGAGCCACAGTGTCATGCCCGCGAACACCGTCAACTGCAGCAGCACCCGGGCGCCGAGGTGGCGCCGGTCGGCAGACCAGCGGCCGAGCAGTTGCGCCGGCAGCGCCACGGCCAGCAGACCGACGGCCTCGCCGAGCAGCCAGTGCGGCCCGAGGTGGACCAGCGGACGCAGCGCCGGCATCGTCGCCGCGTCCAGCCACAGCAGCAGGCCCAGTGCTACCGGCAGCGGCACGACGCGCCGCAGCAGCACGGGCACCGGCCCCCACAGCGCCGACCACCCGAGCCACAGGTCGACGGGCATCCCCCGGAACGCCCCCTCGACCGGGGCGAAGGTCCACCAGTTGGCCGGTCGTGCGACGTCGTGCAGCGCGGCCAGCCCGACGGCGACCGCGACGAAGGACAGCAGCGCGGCGGCCCGGGCGCCGCGCTCGCGTTCCACCTTCGCGGCGACGAGCGTCAACGCAACGGGAACCGCGAGACAGAGGTAACGCACGAGCGTCACTTCATCGCCATCGTGTCCATCAGGTGCCCCATGCCCTGGTGCATCAAGGCGTCCTGCAAGGGTCCGAAGTACCACGACGGGTCGAGGCGCCGCCGGTAGTTCACGGTCAGCCGTACCTCGGTGTGCTGGGGATCGATGGCACGCCACCTGACGTCCGCCTGCTGCCAGGCGAGCCAGCGAGCCGTGATCGAGCTGTCCTCGACGAACGCGAACGAGAGGTGGTCGGGCTCCGCCGTACGGACCTCGGCCACGATCTGCCCGCCGGGCCCGTGCGACGTCCCGTGGTACCCGAACGTCCACCTGTCGCCCGGCTTCAGCTTGCCGCCACTCACGTGCTCCGGCATCGGCACGGCGAGCAGCCGCAGTGGCACGGACCGCACCCGGGTCGGCTGTGGACCCGCGGCGAGGTGCGAGACGACTCCGCTGACCGGCATCGCGACAACCCTGACCACCTGTACGGACTGGTCGGGGCTGATCCGCAACGCGGTGGTGGTGCCTTCGACCGCCACCAGGAGCAGCAGCGGCACCGGCAGGATCGCGTACATCCCCGACGTCCGGGTGCACCAGCGGATCAGCGCCGTCGTGCCGTGCGCGACGAGGTAGACCAGCGGCGCCGCCAGAATCACGCAGATGGCCCCCTCGTGCAGCACCACCGCCGCGAGCAACAGGAAGACGGTCGTGAACCGGAAGACCCGACCGTGAGTGGTGCGCGACGGCGAGACGGCCAGCGCCGCGGCCAGCAGTACGGGTAGCCCGACGAACAGCAGCGCACTGTCGCCCCGCCCGCTCCGCACCGCGATCACGAACAGGACCGCGCCGAACACACCGATGAGCCCGGCCAGGATCCAGTTTGCGGTGCCCGGCCGCGACAGCGGCCCGCCGCCTCCGTACTCCGACACGTTATTCCCCCGTTCCCACCAAGTTGAGCAACTGCTCAAAGTGGAGCGTAGAAGAGTTTGAGCGACTGCTCAATAACAGACTGAAGATCGCTGAGCGCCCATCCGGCGATGGACATAAAAGGTATTTACCGGAAATCAGCTACAAATAGGTGGAGTTCCGGCTCGACAGGCGGCATGCCATGCTTGGCTTGCGCGCCGAGCTGAGCAGGCAGCCCGCAGAACCGCAGAATCCGGGAGGCATCCGTGCCGGACGCGAACGACTGGAACAGCAAGATCATTGCCGAGTTTCGCGAGAACGAGGGAAGAGTCGGCGGGCAGTTCGAGGGCGCGCCGCTGGTGCTCGTTCACCACAAGGGCAAGCGAAGTGGACGCGACTACGTCTCGCCGATGATGTACCTCCCCGGCGAAGGCGACCGCATCTACGTGTTCGCCTCGAAGGCCGGCGCTCCGACGAACCCGGACTGGTACTACAACCTGACCGCGGCGGGCCGCGCGACCGTCGAGGTCGGCACCGACACCTACCCGGTTACCGTCACCGATTTGGCCGGCGAGGAACGTGCCCGTGTCTTCGCCGAGCAGGCGCGACGCTATCCCGGTTTCGTGGAGTACGAGGAAAAGACGAAGGGCGTACGTCTGATCCCGGTACTCGCACTTGACCGTGTCCGCTGACCCGCCAATCACCCTCGGGGAGTCGGGCCCTTTCGCGTTCAACAGGTGGCGGTGAGCTTCCGTAGGACGTACTGGTTGAGGCTCATGCCATCCTCGGCGGCACGGATAGCCAGCTCGCGGTGCAGGCTCTCGCCGACGCGGAGGTTGAACTTGCCGGAGTATGTACGTTCAGCGAATGGCTGCGGCACCGGCTCGCCCTGCTCCTCCATGTCCGCGATCACGTCACGAAGCAGATCCTCAAGCCCCCGTAGAGCCTCGATCTGGGAGGAAGCCAGCCACGAGAGGGACGGGAACTCGGCGCAGGTGGCGAGGAACTCGCCGTCCTCAGCCGACCACGTAACGCGGTAGGTGTAGTGGGACACCTCAGGACGGGCAACGTTCTGCATCACATGCCCTCCTTCTTGTCGATCGCCTTGAGCACTTAGGCCCGGCGGGCGATGGAGTCCCCGAGAATGACCTCGGGGACTCCGTGGTGCGACCGTCCTCAGAGGTCGAACTCGCCCTGCTTGAATCCGTCGACCGCCGCTTCCCACTCGGACACCGTGAACCGGAGCACGTGGCCGCCAGTGACCTTGTCGTCCCCGACCTCGATCATCCCGTCCTCGGCACGCCGGACAATCATGCAGTCGCTACCGTTAGCGGAACGGCTGGGCTTCCGCCAGTTCTCGTCGAGCGGCATGGTCGCCGCCTCCCATCCCTGTACTCATGTCACCGCAAGACTCTCGCCGCCTCCTCGATCAAACGGATCGACTCGTCGGGGTGGAGCCCGGCGGCTCGCAGGCCGTTGAAGTGCAGCGTATAGGGGCGCGCGGAGTCCCCTTCCAGGAACTGGTCGGCGGTCGCGCCCTCGACATACACCACCTCAGGGTCACTGGCGAAGCTGAGAATCGTGAACGCGCCAAGCATCCCGGCATGGCCACCCGCAGCGAAGGGCAACACCTGTACCGTCACGTTCGGCAACCGCGCGGCCTCGACGAGCCGTTCCAGTTGGGCACGCATGACCGCAGGCCCGCCAACGACCCGACGAATGACCGCCTCATCGAGAATTGCCCAGAAGCGCAGCCCTTCCGCGAGCCGGCCCTGTCGCTCCATCCGGACCTCAACGCGCCGGTCAACTTGCGCCGCTGGGAGGTCGGGGCGCCCAGAGTGAATGACGGAGCGGGCGTAGTTCTCGGTCTGCAGCAGGCCGGGCACCACCAGCGCCCCGTGAGTCAGGACTTCTACGGCGCTGTCCTCGAAGCCGATGAAGGTGGCGTATCCACTGTCGATGACGCTCGCGTACGCACTCCACCACCCGCGCGTACGACCCTCACGAGCCATCTGCTCAAGGTCCGCGCGGATCGGGTCGTCCGGCTTGACGCCGTAGAAGTCCAACAACTCCCGTACCGTCTTCGCCCGGATGCCGCCGCGCCCCAGCTCAAACCGGCTGATGGTCTGAGCGGTCACCTCCATGTAGGCCGCCGCCTCGTCCCGGGTCTTCCCTGCCGCGTCGCGTAGCTCCCGGAGCCTCATCCCCAACCGCCGCCGCTTGACGGTTGACCCATCCGCCATGCCGGTCTCCCTCGGTCACCTCGTGGCGCGGCCATTCTCCGCCGCGGATGGAGCCGACACAACTCGTTAACTTCGATGGCGCTCACCAATTGCGCGCGCAGTTTTTGCGTGGCAATCTGTGCGTACCCGGCCGGGGCAGCGAGTGAGATCAATCCCTATCGCGACACGACTGAGCACGATGAGGGCTCCCAGGACGAGAGCGTGGCGGCTTCACAGAGCTGGGATTCGCAGGCCGACTGTCGTCCCCCGGCGGCGCGCCGGCCGTCACGCTCTCCCTCCCACGAAACTCCCGCGAGACTCCGCAAAACTCCCCAACGGAACTCCCGACGAGCGGCAGGGAGACCAGATGAAAACACGATCTACTTCGTACGCGCCCATGCACCGCCGCGACCGGCGCCGCTTCTGGCTCTGGTGCATCTGCGGCCTCCGTTGGCCGTGCCAGGACCGGTTCACCAAGGCGCGGGCCAGCGCACCCGCTCCACATTGGACCGCTCCCACTGAAGCGCACCCGAACGTCGGCCGGACCGGCAGCCTGACGGTCGCCGGTCGGTGGCGGGCGAACAGGGGTAGGTGGTGAGCCATCTCCCCCAGCGCCCCGACTGGCACTGCCGCGCCTGCCGGGAAGACTGGCCCTGCCTCGGGGCCCGCGCCGACCTGCTCACCGAGTACGCCAACACCCGTCCGAGCCTCGGCATGTACCTGGCCGCACAGATGATGGACGCCGTCCTCGACCTCGGCCATCCCCTCGACGCAGCAATGTACGACCGCTTCCTGAGCTGGGTGCGGCCGCGAGAACCGAAGCCGGCGTGGTTGGCCCCCACACCGAGGCAGTCCTACAGCAGGCGGGACATCGTCCAGCGCGCTCAGCAGATCCTCGACACCCACGTACGACTGCCGGCCACCGGGCTATGCGCGGCCTGTGGCGCGGACCGGTGCCCGCGCCGCGCCGGAGCGATCAGGATCTTGTACTCGCGGTACGGGCGCCTGCGCTGCGGCTGATCAGGGCTTCCCGAGGTACCCGAGCATCTGCGAGATCTGCGCGGTACCGGACTTGTTGATGCGCTCGGCCAGCGCTTTCGCCCCGGGATTCACGCCTTCACCGGTCTCCATCCGGGCCAGTTCGGTGGCGCCGTGCTGATGGCCGACGAACAGGCTCAGGAACTCGCGGTCGAACTCCTCGCCGCTCTTCGCCTTCAGGTCCGCGACCTCCTTGGGGCCCACGGCCGGCTGCCCGCCGTGGTTGGCGTGGTCAGCGTGCGAGCCCGGGCCGGCGGACGGCGGTTGCCCCCAGTTCCGCAGCCAGGCGGCCATCGTCTTGACCTCATCGGTCTCGGTGGCGTCGATGGCGGCAGCGAGCGTACGCACGTCGTCGCGGACAGCCTTGGTCTCCGCCAGCCGGACGAGCTCCAGCCCCTGCTCGTGGTGCGCGACCATCATCTGCGCGAACATCACGTCGGTGGCGTTGAAGACCGGCGTGGCCGAGGCGCTCGGGGTAGCGCTCGCGCTCGAGGTGGCGCCGCAGCCGGCGAGCGGCAGCAGGATGGCGAGGGTCAGCGCGGGAACGTAGCGCTTCATGGGGCTCTCCAATTCGGACGCGGGCGACGCGGACCCCCGACCCGTTGGGGGCGAGGGTCCGCAGGGACCGTCAGACCTTCAGCCAGAGCGCCGGGGTGTTCGGCGGCTCCCAGCCGGCCAGCGCGGTGTGCGCCTGCCGGCACTGGTACGTCGCACCGCCGTAGGTCACCTTGTCGCCGACCTTGTACGCGGTGCCCGCCGCCCAGGTGCCGCCCGGCTGGGGCGCGGAGGTAGGCGCGGGCGTGGCCGTCGGCGTGGGGCGCGGGCTGGGGGTCGGTGCCGCCGTCGGAGTCGGGGCCGGGTTACCGCCTCCCCCACCGCCGATCTGCACGTCGATGCAGGAGTAGAACGCGTTCGGGGTGTCGGCGATGTTCCACACGGCGAGGATCATCTGCCGCCCGGTCCGGCCACCCAGGCTGACCGCGTGGGAGACCGTGGCGTTCGGTTGCCTGCCGCCGTCGTCGAACGAGGCGATCCGGCTGCCGCCGATGAAGTACTCCCAGGTACTGGTGGCGTGGCGAGCGGTCAGCACCCAGTTGAACGTTACCGAGTTGCCGACGGACGTGGCCGGCCACGCCTTGTTCGGATCGTCGAGCTGGGCGAACCGGCTGTTGCCGCCGCTGCAGCTACGCAGGCCCTTGGGCCCCTCGACGCTCTGCGGCTCGTACACGATCTCGCCGCAGTCGGCGACGCGCCCCTGGGCGCACATCGCCTGCCGGCTCGGCGGCGAGGACACGTATCCATGCGCCGAGGCGGGTGCGGCGGCCACTGTAAGAGAGGCGCACACGGCGACGAGCGCCAGCAGCGGTAGGGCGATCTTTCTTCGCATCGGAGCTGCTCCTTCGCGTAGGTCCGTTCCACCCACGCTATGGGCAACACTCTTTACAGTAAATACTCTTAATCGAAAATTATCGATTGGAGCACCAGGCCGAATCAGGCCGGAGACGGCCCTCCGGCACACTGGACGCCATGGCGGAGACCCCTCGCGTACGCGCCCCCGAACTTCGGGGCCGCGCCTGGCTCAACACCGGCGGGAAGGCGCTGACCCTCGCCGACCTGCGCGGCAAGATCACGATCTTGGATTTTTGGACCTTCTGCTGCATCAACTGCCTGCACGTGCTCGACGAACTGCGCCCGCTGGAGGACAAGTACGCGGACGTGCTCGTCACCATCGGCGTGCACTCGCCGAAGTTCGAACACGAGAAGGACCCGCAGGCCCTGGCGGCAGCCGTGGAGCGGTACGGCGTGAGCCACCCGGTGCTCGACGACCCCACACTGCGGATGTGGCAGGAGTACGCGGCGAAGGCCTGGCCGACGCTGACCGTCATCGACCCCGAGGGGTACGTCGTCGCGTCGATGGCCGGCGAGGGGCACGCCGAGGGCCTGGCCCGGCTGCTCGACGAGCTCATCGCCGCCCACGAGGCGAAGGGCACGCTCCGCCGGGGCGACGCTCCGACCGTACTCGTGAATGAACCACCCACGGCGCTGCGCTTTCCCGGCAAGGCCGCCGTGCTCGAGGGCGGCACGTTCCTGGTCGCCGACTCGGCGAACCATTCGCTCGTCGAGTTGGCGACCGACGGGGAGACCGAACTTCGCCGCATCGGTACGGGTAAGCGGGGGCGGACCGACGGCAAGCCGGGCGCGGCCGAGTTCTCCGAGCCCAGCGGCCTGTGCGTGCTCCCGCCGCGCGTCGCCGAACTGGCCGGATACGACGTGGTCGTGGCCGACACCGTCAACCACCTCCTGCGTGGGGTACGGCTGGACACCGGCGAGGTGTGCACGGTCGCCGGCAGCGGCCGGCAGTGGCGCGGCACGGTCGACTTCGGCACCCACGACGCGCTCGCCGTCGACCTGTCCTCGCCGTGGGACGTGGCCTACTTCGACGACCGGGTCGTCGTCGCGATGGCCGGCATCCACCAGCTGTGGTGGTTCAACCCGGTGACCCGGACGGCGGGCGTCTACGCGGGCACGACCGTGGAGGCGCTGCGGGACGGTCCGCTGGACCAGGTGTGGATGGCGCAGCCGTCAGGGCTGTCGACCTCACCCGACGGTACGAAACTGTGGATCGCCGACAGCGAGTCGAGCGCGCTGCGCTGGATCGAAGGCGGCGAGATGCACACCGCCGTCGGGCAGGGACTGTTCGACTTCGGGCACGTCGACGGGCCGGCCGCGGAGGCGCTCCTGCAGCATCCGCTGGGCGTGCTGGCTCTCGCCGACGGGACCGTACTGGTCGCCGACACCTACAACGGCGCGGTACGCCGCTACGACCCGGCGACGCAGCTGGTCACCACGGTCGCGACCGGCCTGGCGGAGCCGAGTGACCTGGTCAGGACGGCCGGCGGAGACGTGTACGTGGTCGAGTCGGCCGCGCACCGCCTGGTCGCCGTGGATCCGGCGTCGGTCGTGGTCGAGGGTGCGAGACACCGTACCAAGCGGCCGGTCACCGACCTGGCGCCCGGCGAGATCGTTCTCGACGTGGTGTTCTCGCCGGCGCCCGGGCAGAAGCTGGACGACTCGTTCGGGCCGCCGACCCGCCTGGTGGTGTCCGCGTCCCCGCCGGACCTGCTCATCGAGGGGGCCGGCGAGGGCAGCGACCTGCGCCGGCGGCTGGTCATCTCGGAGGCCGTTCCCGGAGGCGTCCTGCAGGTGGTCGCGCAGGCCGCCACCTGCGACGCCGACGCCGCGCACGCCGCATGTCATCTCACGCGGCAGGACTGGGGCGTTCCGGTACGCGTCGCCACGGGCGGCGCGGTACGGCTACCCCTGGTGCTGCGCGGGCTTGACACCGATTGACGAGCGTGGTTCAGCTCACGGCGACCAGCTAACCTACGGTACCGTAACCTGGAACGGTGACCACGGAAACCGCTCGCCGGCTGCGGCCGGTTGACATCGGAAAGCCGCGGATGCGCGGCTGGCTGCACGCGTACGCTGCCGGCGTCGCTGCCGTCTGCGGCATCGTGCTCTGCTCGCTCGCCGCGACCCGGCCCGGCTGGGCGCCACTGCTGAGCTGCCTCATCTACAGCCTCACGGTGTGCGCCCTGTTCGCCACCAGCGCTCTCTACCACCGCCGGGTGTGGTCGGAGCGCGGCTACCAGATCATGCGGCGGCTCGACCACTCCATGATCTTCGTCTTCATCGCGGGCACGTACACACCGTTCTGCGTACTGCTGTTGCCGGTGAAGCTGGCGACGATCATCCTGGCCGTCGTCTGGGGCGGTGCGATCGCCGGCGTGACCATGAAGATGGCGTACCCGAACGGCCGGCGCTGGCTGTCCGCGCCGCTCTACCTCGCGCTCGGCTGGGTGGCGATCGCCGTCCTCCCCGATATTCTGCACAAGGGTGGAGTCACAACCCTCGTCCTGCTGCTGGCCGGCGGTGCCGCGTACAGCGTCGGGGCCGTCTTCTACGCGCTGCGCCGGCCCAACCCCTGGCCGACCGTATTCGGCCACCACGAGTTTTTCCACGCCTGCACCCTCGTCGCGGCGATCTGCCACCACATCGCGATCTACTTCGCCCTGTATGCCTGAACAACAGGTTCACCACAGCGCACCCGAGCGGCGCTGTGGTGAACCTGTTGGAACTACTGGTAGTGCCGCTCCGGGGGCGCCTCCACGTAGCGCTCCTCCGCGATGACCTCGCGTTGCTGGGGCGGTGGCGCCTGGACAACCCGCCGCCGCTCGACGCGCTCCACCGTCGGGGACACGGTCGGCGGCACGGCGACGACGCGGCGCCGGCGCGAGTTCCACACCCACAGCGTGATGAGCAGGCCGGCGAGGCCGGCCAGCATGAGCACCCAGCCGATGACGGTCAGATCGAAGGGGCCGAGATTCTGGTCGCGCACCCCGAAAGCGATGATCGCGCCAACGGCGATGAGGAAGATGCTCCCACCGATTCCCATTGGTAGCCTCCTTTGTCACCGTTTGACCGGCTGTCTTTCGGTGACTTGACTCAAGAGGTACCCAGCGCGGAGAAAACCCAATCAGGCAGGCTGACCATGACCGATCGAAAGTTGGTGCTGCTGAGACATGCAAAAGCGGCCCATCCTGAGCACAACGCCGACATGGAGCGCGCACTGACCCCGCGCGGGCAAGCCGACGCCGAGGCGGCCGGTCGCTGGCTTGCCAATGAGCGGGTCGTGCCCGACATCGTGCTCTGCTCACCAGCGCGCCGGGCCCGCGAGACCTGGCACGCTCTGGCGAGCACTCTCGGCGCCGAGGCCAGCCACACGACCGTCCTCTACGAACCGGGAATTTACACGGCAGTTATCGGAGAGGAGCTACTCCCCCTGATCAGCTCGACCCAGCCGGAGGCGACGACGCTCGTGGTGATCGGGCATAACCCCCCGCTGTCCATGCTGTCAGCACTGCTCGACCCCACCCTCGACGAGGGACTCCAGACGTGCGGAATCGCCGTGCACCGAGTAAACGGGGGCTGGCACGACCTGACGCCGGGCAACGCACCGCTCACGGACCTGCACACCGCACGGGCCTAGAGACCGCACGGGGCTAGCGACCGCAGAACAGAACCGGCCGGTGACGAGGGGGACTCGTCACCGGCCGGTTCCGGCGGGAACTGCAAAGTATTTTGTTAGAAGGCCTCTTCGGGCAGATCCATGATGTCGAGCGTGGTGGCCTCGATGACCTTGCGGTCGCTGCCCAGGCGCGGCAGCACCTCCCGGGCGAAGAACCGCGCTGCGGCGATCTTGCCCTCGTAGAAGGCCTTGTCACTGTTGGAGACGCCCTCGCGGGCCAGCGCGGCCAGTGCCACCGCCGCTTGGCGCTGCAGCAGCCAGGCGACCACGACGTCGCCCAGGGCGAGCAGCAGCCGACGGCTGTTCAGGCCGACCTTGTACAGCTCGCGGGCGTCGCCACCCTGCGCCGCGGTGAGCCAACCCATGAACGTGCCGAGCATGCCCTGCACGTCTTCGAGCGCGGTGGCCAGGGCCGCCCGCTCCTCCTTGAGCTGGCCGTTGCCGGCGTCGGAGCTCACGAACTCCTGGATCTCGGACGCGAGGACCATCAGCGCCTTGCCCTGGTCCTTCACGATCTTGCGGAAGACGAGGTCGAGGCTCTGGATGGCGGTCGTGCCCTCGTACAGGGTGTCGATCTTCGAGTCCCGTACATACTGCTCGATCGGGTAATCCTGGAGGAAGCCGGAGCCGCCGAACGTCTGCAGCGACTCGTGGCCGAGCAGCTCGTACGCCCGCTCGGAGCCGCACCCCTTGACCAGCGGCAGCAGCAGGTCGTTGACCCGCTCGGCGTACCGGACGCCCTTCTCGTCGCCGGCGGCCTCAGCGAGCCGGGACTTGTCCTGCCAGGACGCGGTGTACAGCGCCAGGGCGCGCAAGCCCTCGGCGTACGCCTTCTGCAGCGCGAGCGAGCGGCGCACGTCCGGGTGGTGGGTGATCGTCACGCGCGGCGCGGTCTTGGTGTTGTTGAGAAGGTCGGCGCCCTGCACCCGGCTCTTGGCGTACTCGAGCGCATTGAGGTAGCCCGTCGACAGCGTCGCGATCGCCTTCGTGCCAACCATCATCCGGGCGTTCTCGATGATCAGGAACATCTGGCGGATGCCGTCGTGCACGTCGCCGAGCAGCCAGCCCTTGGCCGGGGTGCCGTGCTCACCGAAGGTCAGCTCGCACGTGTTGGAGACCTTGATGCCCATCTTGTGCTCGACGTTGGTGACGAACACGCCGTTGCGCTCGCCGAGCTCGCCGGTCTCGTCGTCGAAGTGGTACTTCGGCACGATGAACATCGACAGGCCCTTGGTACCGGGGCCGCCCGCGCCCTCCACGCCGACCGAACGGGCCAGCACGTAGTGGACGATGTTGTCGCTCATGTCGTGCTCGGCGCTGGTAATGAAGCGCTTGACACCCTCGATGTGCCAGCTGCCGTCGGGCTGCGGAATCGCGCGGGTGCGGCCGGCGCCGACGTCGGAGCCGGCGTCGGGCTCGGTCAGCACCATCGTGGAGCCCCACTGCTTCTCGACGAAGAGGCTGGCCCACGCCTTCTGCCGCTCGTTGCCCTCGCGGAACAGAACGTTCGCGAACGACGGCCCGGAGGCGTACATCCAGATCGGCGCGTTCGCGCCGAGCACCATCTCGGCGAGCGCCCACCAGAAGATGCGCGGCGCCGGCGTGCCGCCGATCTCCGCCGGGAGGTCGAGGCGCCAGAACTCGGAGTCCATGAACGCCTTGTACGACTTCTTGAACGACTCCGGCAGCGGCGCGGTGTGCGTCGCCGGGTCGAAGACGGGCGGGTTGCGGTCAGCGTCGGCGTAGCTTGCGCCGAGGTCCTCGCGCGCGAGCCGGTCCACCTCCGCCAGGATGCTGCGAGCAGTGTCGGCGTCAACGTCGGCGAACGGTCCGGTGCCCAGCACCTTCTCGGTGCCGAAGACCTCGAACAGGTTGAACTCGAGGTCTCGCAGGTTGCTCTTGTAGTGGCTCATCTCGCTGGTCTCTCCCGTCTCGCAGCTCGCAGCGGCGGCGGTCATTCGGTCGTGACGAATGATTGCTGGCCTATGTTACCAGCCAGTAACAGTCACTGTATTACTCGCCAGTAAGCATCGGCAAGGCGTCGCAGGCGGTGAACACAATCACAGGATTAACTGATCCAGAGTGGGGCATATAGCGCTGTGGCTGCGCGAGATGCGGCTTAAGCCCGAAATGGACGCGCTCCATGCCCGCACGAAGGAGATCAACATGCTCGCTAAGTGGATGGACACGATGTTCGCGCCGAAGCAGCTGCGCACCTACATCTACACCGGCCGTCACCGGGCAGCGAGGGTATCGAAGCCCGCCTATGGCGTCGCGGGCGCATCCGACCTCCTCGTCAGGTGAGCGCGGGCGAACTCGCGCCGCCAATCTCCCACCGGGGCAGCGGATCGGCCGGCCCGTGCGCGCCGGCGTACTCCATCAGCACCAGCGCGATGTCGTCGTCGAGCTGACCGCGGACCCACTCAATCAACGCGCTCTCCAACGACGCCAGCCCGTCGGCCACCGTACCGTGCCCCAGTAGGCGCCACGCCCGACCAGCGGTCGGGAAGAACTCGCCGTCACGGCGAGCCTCAGCCAGGCCGTCGGTATAGAACAACAGCCGGTCACCGGGCTCCAACCGCTCCACCCTCGGCCGAACCACCGGCATGAACCCGAGCGGCGGCGCGGACACGGGCGGCGTCAGCTCGATCACCTCGCCGCGGCGCAGGAGCATCGGCGGCGGGTGCCCGCAGTTGACAATGGTCAACGTTCCGCCGCGCTCCTCCACCAGCGCCGCCGTCACGAAGTCCTCGTCACCCACGCTGCGGGCGACCGCCCGGTCGAGGTCGGCGACGATCGCACGCAGATCGGCTCGCTCGTACGCGATGTGCCGGTACGAGCCGAGGACGATGCTCGCAAGGCGGACCGCGTCCAGCCCCTTGCCCCGCACGTCGCCGATGATCATGCGTACGCCGTAGGGCGTGTCCAGCGCCTCGTACAGGTCGCCGCCGATGTCCGCCGCGGCGCTGGCGGAGATGTACCGGGCAGCGATCGACAACTGTCCGAGTTGCGGGCCGAGCGGCCGCAGCACCGCGCTCTGGGCTACCGACGCGAGCTTCGACAGCTCGATGAAGCGCTCGGCCTGCCGCTGCCGGTAGAGACCGACCACGGCGGCGATACCGGTACCGAACACGATCAGGGCCACGCTCACGAAGTTCGAAAGCATCAACCTGGGGTTCGCGGCGTCCGGCACGGAGAAGAGCGCGCCCATCCCGGTGGCTACGACCCCGACCGCAAGCGCCTGCCGCCATGACGCGAGCGCCGCGGCAAGCATCGGCGCGGCGGCCAGGACCCCGATGTGGCGGCCCTGCGCAGCGTCAAGCAGCTGGATCAGCGAGACCAGTGCGATGAGCGCAAGCGCCGCCCCGAGGCCGACGCGGCCTTCGGAGATCATCTCGCGGCTCGTCGGACGCCGTCCCGGCACGCGCAGCTTGGTCGCCACGGCCATCAGCATGCCATCCGGGGTTGCGGTAACCGATCACACATTCGGCCGGAGTACCAATCGATGGCGGGAATAGGAATGAAACGGGCTTTTAGCCCTGCAAGACCTCGTACTTGACGGTCGCGACCCCGGCGCTCGTGCTGGAGATCGTGTTGAACGCCGCCGGGGACAGGTCGAGGCAACGGCCGGAGACGAACGGGCCGCGGTCGTTGATCCGGACCACCACTGACTTGCCGTTGCTGACGTTGGTCACGCGTACCTTCGTGTTGAACGCCAGCGTCTTGTGCGCGGCGGTGAAGTCCGCTGTGTGGAAGGTCTCGCCGTTCGCGGTACGCCCACCTTCATCGGTGTAGAACGAGGCCTGGCAGCTTCCGGTGCCGACCACCGCGCCGCCACCGGACGGGGGCTTGGGCGCCGCCTTGCTGGCCGCCTTCGACGGCGTTGGCGCCGGCACCGTGACCGAGGGCGAGGCGCTGCTCGGCACCGCCGTCGGCGTCGCCGATGGGGTCGCGGACGGGGTCGTGGACGGAATGGCCTCGGGAGACGCGAGACGCTGCACGCTGCGGTCGGCACGCTGCTGCGTGCGGTCCGCAGATACGAGTTGGGCCGCATCGGCGCGGGTGTCCCGGGCCGAGGGGCCCCACCCGAGCGCGGCGACGCTGGTGCCCGTGACCACCGCGGCGACGGCGACGCCGGCGAGGAGAGGAACAGTTCTTCTGGACGGTCGTGAACTACGCCCGCGGGCGTGCTTGCCGGCCAAAGTCCTACCCTCCGCTAGACAACTGGGCTCAGCGACCGTATCGAGCGCCCTCTGCGCGCTGTCAATTCCGAGCGGCAACTCCGGGCAGTTTGTCCTTCGATGTCCGACCGTTCGGAGGAGCCCAAACGCCTTACCAAAGACAACCTAAAGGTTCACTGGCATACGTCGATTCGTAATTATCTTGTTACGCACAGCGTTTGGTTTATCTATTTCAGAGGGTCGCTTGTGGACCATGTTGGGGCGCCCTGGCCGGGCGCTGCCGGATCCCCGCGAGCCTTGTGAAAGTAGCGGTTGTCCGACGGCGGGGTCAGCAGGTCTCCCCCCGCCGCGCCGACAAGAAGCGACTATCCCGCTCGGCCCAGTCAGCCTTGGCCGGCGACCGTCGCGGAGCTCGGTCGTCCCGGTCTGCACTTCCACGACCTTCGCCACACCGGGAACACGCTCGCGGCCGCGACCGAGACGAGCCTGCGGGACCTGATGGCGCGAATGGGCCACGACCAGCCCGGACGCCGCGCTGATCTACCAGCACGCCACGAGCGCGGCGGATCGGGCGATCGCGAAGGCACTGGGCGAGACGATGACAAAGTGGCCGGCGATGACGACCAGGGCGATGACGACCCCGCCGACGGGGCGGCCGGCGCAGTGGCCCGGGCGAGCTAGTGGCCCGTAGATGGCCCGTAGAGATCGAATGGCCCTCGGAAACATCAAAGGCCCGGGCCGGGATCATGTCCCTGACCTGAGCCTTCGAGCAAGAGAGCGGGTGAAGGGAATCGAACCCTCACTGTCAGCTTGGGAAGCTGATGTTCTGCCATTGAACTACACCCGCAAACGGAGCGGCCACTACTCTAACCGACTCGGCCACCTCAGTGCACCTCGCATCCGACAGTTTGCCGTGGGTCGCGCCAGATCTGGTGATGCAGCGACCTCTCCTGAGCGGCCGAGCCGGCCAGCCTGGAGTGACGCACGACCATGGCGACATCGATACTGAACTCGAAGAGCCGCCAGTCGACCAGCGGCTCCGCCCGCATCTCCGCGGCGTAACGCTGCACCCGTTCAGGATCGGTGACCAACCGCGCCAGGCCCGACACGTACGCCTCGTCGTCGGTGATCTCGGGAGGAAATGAGTGCAGCGCATACCGCCCGTCGCGCTCGAGGTCACGGCGCTTCGGCGAGTCGATGACGAAGCAGAACAGGCCGTCGTGCGTGATGAACGGCGACACCGGGTGGATCCGCGGGCCGCCGTCGGGCCGAACGGTCGCCAGGTAGCCCAGGCCGGGACCGTACTGATGGACCAGCGCGTGGATCGACGCCGCAAGCTGCGGCGCGGCGACGGCGAACTGCGACCAGGAAGCCATACGGAAAGTTTATCGAACACATGTACGAGTTGGGTACCGTTCCTCGAACGGATGACCGACCTTCGGTCAAAGCAAACGGGGTGGCGACGCGGCTCCCGCCGCACCACCACCCCGCCAGGGACCTGTGAGCCGTCAGCCCGGCCGGCCGAGCCCGGAGATGGGCATCTGATCCATGCGGACCATCCGGACCACGTCCCCGGAGGTCGGCGCGTGCAGCACCCAGCCATCACCGACGTACATACCCATGTGGTGCATGTCGCCGAAGTAGAAGACCAGGTCGCCTGCGCGCAACTGGTCGCGGGTGACGCGCTTCGTCTGCTGGAACTGCGTCACGGTGTAGTGGTAGAGGCTGACCCTGCCGCCCGTGGCCTGCTCCCAGGCCCACTTGGTGATGCCCGAGCAGTCGAAGACGTTCGGACCCTCCGCGCCGAAGACGTACGGGCGACCGATCTTCCCGCAGGCGATCTGGGCGGCCTTGGAGCCGATGCTGCCGTCGTAGGTCGCCGGGCACGGGGCGGGGCGCTGACTGCCGGGCGCGATCGTCGTGCCGTACGCGTCCAGTCGCATCTTGTTGTACTGGGTGATCTGGTCGTTGATCGTCTTTTCCTGCTCGGCGAGCTGCTTCTCCTGCGCCGACAGCTTCTTGACGAGTTCGTCGAGCGGCTTCTTCTGCGTGTCGTACTCTTCCTTGGCCTTGGCCACGTCAGCGATCCGCGATCGCTCGCTCTTCGCCATCGCGTCGAGCAGTGAGAGCTGGTCAGCGAGGGTCGTCGGCTCGCTGCTCGTCAGCAGGGCGTTCAACGCGGACGCCTGGCCCTTGATGTACGCCCGCGCGGAGATCGAGCTGACCCGCCCCATGGCGAGGTCGACCTGCAGCTGCAGCGGCCGGATCCGCTCGGCGAGCTGTGCGGCCTTGGCCTGATTCTCGGCGAGCTGCGCCTTCACGTTGTTGTGCTGCTCGATGAGCGGCTCGAGCTTGTTCCAGGCCGAATCGATCTGAGCCTCGATGTCACCGGGCGACGCGGGCGCAGCGTGGGCGCTGGTCGACAGTCCTAGCGCGATAACCAGTCCGGCACAGACCGCCCCAACCGTACCGAAGAATGCACGCACGGGTTTCAGGCGCGACCCGGAAGGCCGCATCGTATGCAATTCCACCGGGGTCCGGCTCCTTCTTCCTGACCGCCTACCGGGTTAGCTGACGGATTCGGGCGGGAAGTGTCGCCCTACCGCTGCGGACAGCGGATTCACCCCGATGTTGTGGTTGGGTCCCCGGCTCGTGGACATCAACGATTAAGCGGTGCCGCATGGCGCACCCGCTTTGAGTACGGACTTCCATCCGGCAGAAACACGCTATTGGCCACCAAGGGTTGTGGCAAGTCCCGAGCGCCCCCGAGCGGATGGTGCCAATGCCCGCGATCCATGAGCCGTCTGACCTGCTCATCGACGGGGCGAGCCAGTTGAAGGTCGTCACGGAGCGGATCTTCTTCATCCACGGAGCGCATTGTGTCACTTGCCACAACGAATGGCGGTTGCACGACCGGAGGCACATATGAAATGCACTGACTGCAACTAAGTGCGAGTCTGTACATTTAGGACATTGAATGCATGACTGGGTAGCGACCGGTTCCACAGAGTAAAGAGACAAAAGCACCAAGAGCGCCGGTGGCAGCATCGCCACCGGCGCTCTTGCGGTCGGGTTGCCGCGATCGGGGTACCGCGATCAGCCCGGCCGACCGTACCCGGATACGTTTTTGGCGTAGTAGCCGGCGAGCTGCACCATCCGGACGTAGTCGCCGGTGTGCGGGGCATGGACCATCCAGTTGCCGCCCACGTAGATGCCCACGTGGTGAGTGTCGGAGCCGAAGAAGATCAGGTCACCCGTACGGAGGTCCGCCCGGCTGATCCGCCGCGACTGGGCCCGCTGGGAGCTCGCCAGGTGATCCAGGTTGACGCCCGCCGCGGCCCAGGCAGCCATTGTCAGCCCGGAGCAGTCGTACCCGCCGGGGCCGGCCGCCGCCCAGATGTACGGCTTACCGATCAGGCTGCACGCCTTCTGCGCGGCCTTGCCGCCCGCGCCGCCGGTGTACTCGACCGGGCAGGCGACCGGCTTCAACGCACCGGTGGCGGCGCCGCTCGACCCGTACGCCTGCTGCCGCAGCCGCTGCAACTGATTGATCTGGTCCTCGATCTGCTTCTTCTTCGCCGCGAGGTCGGCATCCTGCCTGGCCTGCTGAGCGATCAGGGCCTCGAGTGCCCGCTTGTCGGCCGCGTACTTGTCCCGCATCGTGGCGACGGCGCTGATCTGGGCGTACTGCGTACGCGCGATCATGTTCAGCGTGGCGAGCTGATCGGCGAGCGACGTCGGCGAGCTACTGGCCAGAACCGCATTGACGGTCGATCCGCGGCCACCCTTGTAAACACCTGCCGCGATGTCGCCGACCTTCGACATGGCGATATCGACCTGGAGTTGAAGTGGCTGCAACTGCACCTGAAGGGCCTGCGCCTTGGCCTTGTTCGCGGTGAGCTGGCCGTGAACGGCGTTGTACTGCTCGATGGTGGGTTCTAAGGCGTTCCACTTCTGCTCGATCTGGGCCTCGATGTCGCTGGGCGTCGGGGTGGGATCGGCGTAGGCCGGCGTGAACGAGACGAGAAGTACCGCGGCGCCCGCAACAACGGCGGAGGCGACGGCACGAAGTGCTGTGAACACACGTTTTGGTGCCACCGGAGTCTGGCTCCTTCTTCCCTGACCGCCTACCGAGTTAGCTGTCGGGCTCGGACGGGAAGCACGCCCTACCGCGGCTGGGGGACCGCGGATTCACCCCGAAGGAAATATTTGGTTTCCCGGTTCGCTCGCGCGATTCGGCGGTGTCCGGCCGCGGTCGCTGGGGGGGGAAGACGACCTCGGTACGGTCGGACGGTACCCGAGAGTAGTGAAGGTCATGTGTCGCAAGCAAGCCAGCGGCCAACCCTATTCGCAATGCACCCGGATGAATACCGACGGTGGCTGAAACCGGTGCGGCGTAAGGGTTTTCAGCGCGGTCTCAGTTACTGAATTCGATGCAACCGGTTACCCAAATCGATATCTGGCGTCACCCAGGCCGAGACACTCGTTTACTTTCCTCGATGGCCTAGACAGCCGGACTCGAGGCCGGAACCAGCTCACCGACCACCGCGTTCAACACGTCGTCGAGAGTCACGATGCCCAGTGGCCGTCGGCCGTCACTGACGAGCACGATGTGGCGCCGCTCGCGCCGCATCGCCAGCAGTAGCTCCGCAAGGGTGCGGTTCGGCGGGACAACGGCGAGCGGCCGGATGATCTCCGGCGGAATGGGCGCGCGCCGCTGGGGTCCGACGATGCCGAGGACGTCCTTGACGTGCACGAAGCCCAGCACCCTCCGACTGGCCCGCTCAACGACGGGGAACCTGGACCGGCGGGTACGCGTGGCGAGCACCTCCAGCGCCGCCGGTGACACGTCCTCGGTCACCGTCGTGACCCGCGACCAGGGTCGCAGCGCATCAGCGGCGGTGCGTTCGTTCAAGGCGAGCGCCCCGGTGAGGCGCGCGTGCTCCTCCGGATCGAGCAGGCCCTCCGTGCGCGCCTGGCCGACGAGGCCGGCCAGCTCCTCGGCCGTGAACACGGTCTTCACCGCGTCGGTGGCCTCGATGCGCCACAACCGCAGGATCACCCGGGACGCCCACCGCATCGCGACGAGCACCGGCTTGGTGGCGACGCAGAACGCGTACATCAGCGGGCCGAGCCAGAGCACGGCGCGCTCCGGGCCGGCGAGGGTGAGGTTCTTGGGCACCATCTCGCCGATGACGGTGTGCGCGTACACCACGACCCCGAGGGCGAAGACGAACGCGACCGGGTGCGCCAGGTCGTGCAGGCCCGCCGCCTCGAGGGGCCCGGTGAGAAGGTGCGCGAACGCGGGTTCGGCGATGGCGCCCAGCGCCAGCGAGCAGATCGTGATGCCGAGCTGGGAACCCGCGATCATGAGCGGAATCTCGTTCATCGCCCGTAGCGCCAGCCGAGCCGCCCGGGACGTCTCCGCCAGCGGCTCGATCGCCGTACGTCTGGCCGCGATCAGGGAGAACTCGGCGCCAACGAAGAACGCATTGCCCAGCAACAGCAGGATCGTAATCAGGATCTTAGTCATCGGTGGGCTCCGCCCGCACGACGCGCACCTGCTCGATCCGGCGCCGCTCCACCTCGACGACGGTGAACTCCCATCCGTCCTCGACGAAGCTCTCCCCGGCGACCGGAATGTGGCCCAGCCGCGCCATCAGGAAGCCTGCGAGGGTCTCGTACGGGCCTTCGGGCAGCCGGAAACCGGTGCGCTCGGCCACTTCATCCTCCCGCAGCACCCCGTCGACCAGCCACTCGTGGGCGCCACCGCCGTTGGCAGCCGGAAGGATCACGTCGTACGTGGTGGCTTCCTCCGGTGGCGGCGCGACGTCGTGCTCGTCGGCGATCTCGCCGACCAACTCCTCGACCAGGTCCTCCACGGTCACCACGCCGTCAGTGCCGCCGTACTCATCGACGACGATCGCCATGTCGGCTGCGCTCGCCCGGAGGGCGTGCAGCACGCCGTCGAGATCGAGGCTCTCCGGCACGTAGATCGGCTCGCGCGCCACCGCGGCCACCCGGGTGGTCGCTCTCCGCACCGGGGGTACGCCCAGAGCATCCTTGACCGTGGCCACCCCGGTGACGGTGTCGAGCGTCTGCTCGTACACCGGGAATCTGCTGTGTCCGGTGTCGCGCGCGGCGGCGAGCAGATCCGCGACGGTGGCGTCGGCGCGTAGCGCCTCCACGTCGACGCGGGGAGTCATCGCCTCCGCGGCCCGCTTGTCGCCGAATCGGATCGTGCGGCGCAGCAGTACCGCGGTCTCCGCCGGCAACGCCCCGGCCTGGGCGGACATGGCGGCGAGCAGGCCGAGCTCCTGCGGTGAGCGGGCGCTCGCCAGCTCCTCCTGCGGCTCCACGCCCAGCCGGCGGACGATCCAGTTGGCCGTGCCGTTGAGCGCCTTGATCATCCAGGCGAACACCCGGGAGAAGACCCGCATCGGCCCAGCGGTCGCCCGGGCGATCGGCATCGGGCGCGCCAGGGCGGCGTTCTTGGGCACCAGCTCACCGAAGAGCATGGAGAAGAGGGTGGCGACCACGAGGGAGAGCACGTGGGTGACGCCGGTGGTGGCGGTGCCGGCGACCGGGTGTACGAGCGGCCTGAGCAGGTTGGCCAGCGCCGGCTCGGCCAGGTAACCGGTGAGCAGCGCGGCGATCGTGATTCCCAGCTGGGCACCGGAGAGCTGGAAGGACAGCTCGCGCAGTGCGTCGCGGACCGTACGCGCAGCACGGTCACCCGCTGTGGCCGTCCGATCGATCTCCGCCCGGTCGACGGTCACCAGTGCGAACTCAGCCGCCACGAATCCCGCGTTGGCCGCGGTGAGTAGGAGGAACGCCAGGAGCGGTAACAGCGTCGTCAGTAGTGTGCTGTCGATGATCTCTCACCTCGGACCCAATTGTTCCATGAGTCCCCAGTTGCGTCCGCATACGTGGCGGGCGTGTGCGGAGCGCATATTGAGGAGGGCGCCCCCCTCACGGGATAGACCGTAAGAGGGGCGCCCTCCTCAGCAAGCGGGGAAGATCCCGGCTGGCCTGCTACTCCGGCTTGAGCGACCGCAACAGGACGGTCGCCACGTCGACGACCTCGACGTCGGTGCTCGCCTCGCCGACCGACTTCTTGGCCGTCACGCCGTCGCCGATCATGGTCAGGCAGAACGGGCAGCCGACCGCCACGGTCTGGGCGCCGGTCGCGAGGGCCTCCTCGGTGCGCTCGATGTTGATGCGCTTGCCGATGCGCTCCTCCATCCACATACGGGCACCACCGGCGCCGCAGCAGAACGAACGCTCGGCAAACCGCTCCATCTCGGTCACGCCCGCCGAAGCGTTGCCGTTGCCGTTGGCGCCGACCGCCGCCTGGAGGACCTCCCGCGGGGGCTCGAACACCCGGTTGTGGCGACCGAGGTAGCAGGGGTCGTGGTAGGTAACGCCGCCTTCGATCGGCTGCACCGGGGTGAGCTTGCCCGAATCGACCAGGTGGGCCAGCAACTGCGTGTGGTGCACGACCTCGAAGTTCCCGCCGAGCTGGCCGTACTCGTTGGCGAGGGTGTTGAAGCAGTGCGGGCAGGTGGCGACGATCTTCTTGGCGCCGGCCTCGTTGAGCGTCTCCACGTTCTGCTGCGCGAGCATCTGGAAGACGAACTCGTTGCCGATGCGGCGGGCCGGGTCACCTGTACAGGTTTCGCCATCGCCGAGAATCGCGAAGCTGACGCCCGCCTCGCGCAGCAGCGTGGCCACCGCGCGGGTGGTCTTCTTCGCCCGGTCCTCGAACGCGCCGGCGCAGCCGACCCAGAACAGGTACTCGAAGTCGCCGCCGTCGGCCACCTTCGGCACCTCGAAGCCGAGGCCCTTGGTCCAGTCCTCGCGGGTGTTCGGCGCGGCGCCCCACGGGTTGCCCTTGTTCTCCAGGTTACGCAGCATGACGCCGGCCTCACTGGGGAAGTTGGACTCGATCATCACCTGGTAGCGGCGCATGTCGACGATGTGGTCGACGTGCTCGATGTCGACCGGGCACTGCTCCACGCAGGCGCCACAGGTGGTGCACGACCAGAGCACGTCCGGGTCGATGATGCCGCCGTCGGCTTCGGTACCGATCAACGGGCGCTCGGCCTCGGCGAGCGCCAGCACGTTGACGTTCGCCAACTGCTCCTGGGTGGCCTTCTCCTCACCGGTGAGGTCCTTGCCGCCACCGGCGAGCAGGTAGGGCGCCTTGGCGTACGCGTGGTCGCGCAGGCTCAGGACGAGCAGCTTGGGTGACAGGGGCTTTCCGGTGTTCCACGCGGGGCACTGCGACTGGCACCGGCCACACTCGGTGCAGGTGGTGAAGTCGAGCAGGCCCTTCCAGGTGAACTGCTCCACCTGGGCGACACCGAACTGGTCCTTCTCCGGATCGGCCTCTTCGAAGTCGAGCGGCTTGCCCTCGCTCAACATCGGCCGCAGGCCACCGAGCGCGGGCTTCTCGCTCGCCGTGCGCTTGAAGAAGATGTTGAAGAACGCGGAGAAGCGATGCCAGGCCACGCCCATCGTGATGTTGAGGGAGATCGTGATGAGCCAGGCCATACTGATCAGGATCTTGACCACCGCGGTGAGGGTGACGGCGGTGTGCGCGGCGTCCACGGACAGCCCGCCGAACGCGGCGCCGAGGGCGTGCGAGACGGGGGCCACCGCGACCGAGTACGGAAGGTCTCCGGCCGCCGCCTTGAAGCCGCGGATCAGGAAACCGCAGATCAGGACGCCGACGATCGTGTACTCGACGTAGTACGCCTGCCACATGGTCGAGCCGGTGAAGCGGGACCGGCCGCCGGTCCGCGTCGGCAGGTTGCGCAGCCGGATTCCGATCAGCACCAGGATGCCGATGAAGCCGAGGACACCGATCCACTCGGTGACGAACCCGTAGACCGCCCAGTGACCGATGATCGGCAACTCCAGCTTCGGGTTGACCACCTCGAAGTAGGCGCCCAGGACCAGCGTCGACAGGATGACGAAGCTGACCATGACGAACCAGTGCGAAACCCCGACCACGGTCCACTTGAGCATGCGGGTGTGACCAAGGATCTCTTTGAGCATGGTCGCGGTGCGCTGACCCTTGCGCTCGAAACGCTCGGGGTCGGGCTGGCCCAGCTTGATCACGCGGACCATCTGACCAACCGTGCGGACCGCGAGGACCACGGCAGCGACGGTCACCAACGCCGCGATGATGGTCGAGACGATCTGTACCGGTCCCATACCCGGGCCTCCTGGTTATGCCTGGTCTCCAGAGCGGAGCTTAGTCGCTGGGTTACCCACAAGTAACATGACAGCCGCCACAGTGACCATACAAACCAAACCACCCGCCATGCCAACAAGAGGCATATGGGTGGTTTGCCCGTTCCTATGCACAGTGTGGATGAGGCTGTGGAGAACTACACCGGTGTAGTACGGCTGTGGCGTCGGCCGTCAAGCCGTTAAGCCGTCACACTACCGCCATTTGGACAGCAGGATCAGCGCGCCGATCATGGCACCGAACCCGATCGCGAAGTTCCAGTAGCCGATGTTCGCGAGGAACAGCAATGCCGGCGCGTCGACGAAGCCCTGCGTCAGGTAGAACAGCACCATCCACGCTATGCCCAGCACCAGCAGCGCCACAGCGGTGGCCGGCACCCAGACCGGGCTCGGTCGCTTCGACGCAGCCGTGGACTGCGGACGCAGCTCGGCTGGCGGCGTGTAGACCTTCTTCTTACGTACTTGGGACTTCGGCACGGCGCTCTCCCGGGGAGGATCGTCTCGCAGAACACTATGCCAGGCACCCATGCTGGTGACCCTGAATAATGTTCTCCGATTAGCGTAATCAAGGCGGCACGTCAACGGCGGGAAGGGGCACCGTGAGCGCGAGGAGCGAGGATTCCGGGCCCATCCGCGCGGAGCGCCATGGGGCTGGAAGCCTCGGAGAGCGGAGCGAGCCCCGCAGTCGCGAACAGGTTGAGACCGTGAGTGAGGATCCCTCGTCCTGGGGGCGGGCGCTGCGCCGTGCCGGTTCCGCGCTGCTACCCCGCCGGCCCGCCGACCGGCGCCAGGGCTGGTCCCTACTCGTACCCGTGACGCTCCTCTGCGCCGGAATGCTGCTCACGACCACGGCGAACACGGCCAACGGCACCGACCTGCGCAATGACCGCCGGCCGGAGCTGGCCAGCGTGATCACCACCAGGAAGAGCGAGGTAGCGGCCGCCGAGCGGCGGGCTTCCGCACTGCGGCGTGAGATCGAGGCACAGACCAAGGCGCAGGCCGGCTCTGAGGCCCCGGTGGCCGAGCAGCGCGCTCGCGGCGAGGCCCAGTTCGGACCGGCCGGATTTGTAGCTGTACACGGACCGGGAGTGACCGTACGACTCAATGACGCGCCTCGGCGTGCGGACGGCAGCCGACCCAGTGCTTCGCCGGACGACCTTGTCGTCCATCAGCAGGACGTACAAGCGGTCGTAAATGCATTATGGTCCGGCGGTAGCGAGGCAATGTCAATCATGGGAGTCCGGGTGATCTCTACCAGCGCGGTACGCTGTGTCGGCAACACCCTGCTTCTGGACGGCCGGGTCTACTCACCCCCGTTCGTGGTGACGGCGATCGGTGACCCTCGGTCGCTCCAGCGCGCGCTCGACGCGTCGGATGGCGTACGTGCCTTCCGTAGCGCGGCGACCGACTTCGGCCTCGGCTACGAGGTGAAGGTGGAGGGAGACGTCACTGTGCCGGCGTACGAGGGATCGGGCATCCTGCGATCTGCACGGCGAGCGTCGTGAGGTCCCCGCGATGATGGACCAGCCGCGCCAGAACGGTCACCGGCCGCGCCACAGCGCGTCCGACGAGGACCCCACCGCCACAGCATTCCTGCCCCGGGTCGCCGACGACTCCGCTCAGCAGGTGGCGAGGGCCCGGCAGGCGATCTCGCCGCAGCCCATGCCGGCAGCGGCGACGCCGGCTCAGTCCCCGCCGCCTCAACCCGTGCCGCCACAGCAGGCTGTCGTACCCGCGGAGGGCACGCCGATGGATGGGCCCGCCCCACTGCCCAAGCGGACGGCGGAGGCGCGCGGCGCCCGGCCCGTCAGCCCAGGGATCATCTGGAGCGTCGATCCCACCGAGGATGAGCCCACGGCCATCCACCCTCCGATACCACAGGAACTGCCGCGTCGCGTGGTCAAGCGACCCGTGACCGGCCCAGCCGCCGCCCGCGTGGCGCCTGAGCCGGCCCGCTCCGCTCGCGCGGAGCCGGTGGATCCACCGACGCTGGGCGGCTTCGGCGGTGCGCCGGGGCTGGTTCAAGCCGCTCCGTTCGACGCGCCGACCGCCGTGATCCCCACTGTTGCGGCGCAGGCCCACTCCGCCGCCCCCGCTGACCCGGAGGCGACCGCGCTCCTCCCACGGATCCGGGCGAACGCGGGCACGCCGCAGCCGAACGCCGTGCTGCCTCAGCGGGAACCGGACGCCGACGCCACCGCGGTCATCCCGAAACTTCGCGCACCAGCAGCCAACGGGGCAGCCACCCCGGTACCGGCTGCGGCCGGTCCGTCCTCGGAAGACAGTCCCGCGGCCGACAAGGCCGAGGAACTGCCGCGCGGTGTGAAGGTCGTTCCGCTGCGGCCCGTCCGCACCGAGGAGGGCTACCGCAGCGTGTACTCACACTT
Source organism: Planosporangium flavigriseum (assembly GCF_011947225.1). Classification (GTDB taxonomy): domain Bacteria; phylum Actinomycetota; class Actinomycetes; order Mycobacteriales; family Micromonosporaceae; genus Planosporangium; species Planosporangium flavigriseum. Next base: position 154,053 of record NZ_JAATVW010000004.1, read on the forward strand.
CACCCGGAGAACCCCCGCGACCGTGTTCCGCGAGGTCGTGCGCGGCGTGGGCGAACTGTGCATCACCCTCGGTATGATCCTGCTGCTCTTCGCCGCGTACGAGGTCTGGGGCAAGACCGCGGCGGTCAACGCCCACCAGACTGAGCTGGACAAGCAGCTCGCACAGGCTTGGGACCCGTCGTCCTCACCCGCCGTCGGCCCGACCCCGAGCGCCAGTGCCAGCTCGTCGGCGAGCGCGCTGCCGCCGCCGGACGGCAAGGCCATCGCGCGGATGTACATCCCGCGGATGGGCAAGCAGTGGATCGTGGTGCAGGGAGTGACCCCGGCGGACATCCGGTTCGCGCCCGGGCACTACCCGACCAGCGCGATGCCGGGCCAGGTCGGCAACTTCTCGGTGGCCGGCCACCGTACCCCCGCTATCTTCTGGGACCTCGACCAGGTCAAGGACGGTGACGAAGTCGTCGTCGAAACCAAGGACACCTGGTACGTGTACCGCGTGAACGAAAGCCACATCGTGCTTCCGACCGCTGTCGAGGTGGTCGCGCCGGTGCCCAACCAGCCGGGTAAGAAGCCCACGCAGGCGATGCTGACCATCACCACATGTAACCCGAAGTTCAACAACTACCAGCGGCTGATCGTCCACGCCGTCCTGGATCCGAGCCAGACCCGCACCCGCGCCCAGGGCCGCCCCGCCGTGTTGGGGAGCTGAGCACGATGTACTCCTGGATCTGGCGCCACCTGCCGTTCGGCCTCCCCGGCCGGATCATCGGCTCGCTCCTGATCGTCGGCTCCGTCGCCGCGCTGCTCTGGTACCAGGTGTTTCCCGACATCGAGCAGTACATGCCGTTCACCGACGGGCAGATAGCCGGCACGGCAGAAGGCGGCGAGGCCCCCTCCGGTGCCCCCGGAGGCGCTGACGTGGTCACTCCCCCGTCGGCATCTCCCGGACTCCCGCCGCCCGACGTCATTCCATACTCGACCGTCTCCAACGAACCCGCACCAACAGCGACCAGGTGACTTCCTTGCGTGTCCTCGTCATAGACAACTACGACTCCTTCGTCTTCAACCTGGTGCAGTACCTGGGCCAGCTCGGTGTGGAGTGCCTCGTCCGCCGTAACAACGAGATCTCGCTGTCCGAGGTCGGCACCGTCGGGGCCGGCGGCATCCTGCTATCCCCCGGCCCGGGGACCCCGGAGCGGGCGGGCATCTGCATGTCGGTCATCGAGGAGTACGCGGGAAAGCTGCCCATCTTCGGCGTCTGCCTGGGACATCAGGCGTTCGGAGCCGCGTTCGGCGCGACGGTCGAGCGCGCGCCGGAGCTGCTGCACGGCAAGACCTCGATCGTGCAGCACATCGGCGCCGGCGTGCTGTCCGGCCTGCCGGACCCCTTCACCGCGACGCGATACCACTCCCTGGCCGTCGTCGAGTCGACGCTTCCGCCAGAGATCGAGGTGACCGGACGGACCGAGTCCGGCATCGTCATGGCAATGCGCCACCGGACGCTGCCGATCGAGGGCGTCCAGTTCCACCCCGAGTCAGTCCTCACCCAGGGTGGCCATCTGATGCTCGCCAACTGGCTCGCCGCGTGCGGGTACCCGGAAGCGCTGGAGCGTGCGCCGCGGCTGGCCGCCCAGGTCGAGGCCCGGCGGCTCGCCGCTTTCGTTTAAGCCAGCGTCAGGGGATAGGCCGGTTCGACGCGCTCGGCCCCGCGCTGGCGCTCGGCGCCGCTGACGGCGGCGGCGGCGGTGGCGCCGTCGCCCTGCCGACGATGATCGTCACCGTCTTGCCTGCCTCCGCGGTGGTGTCTCCGTCCGGGTTCTGGCCGATAACCCGGCCGACCTGGCTCGGATCCGCCGCGTCCTGCGGAACCACACTCGCTTTGAACCCGGCGGCCTGGATCGTCGCCCGCGCCTCGGTCTCGGTCTTACCGGTGACGTCCGGGACCTTCCTGACGTTGCCCTTGGAGATGACCAGGTCGACCGCGTTGTTCTGCTTGATCGCGGTCCGGGACTTGGGGTTCGAGTCGATCACCGTGTTCGCCGGTTGGTCGCTGTTGGCCTCGGTAACGCGCCCCACGGCCAGATTCGCGTCCTTGAGCGCCTGGGTGGCCGACTCACGGCTCAACCCGACCAACTGCGGCACGGTCGTCTGGCCCGGCCCCAGACAGACCCGGTACTGCACCACGGTGCCGGCCTCGACCCGGGAGTTGGCGGTCGGCGACTGGTCAGCGACGGTGTTCTGGGCACAGTTGGGGTCGGTGAACTCGCTGGGACTCGGCTTCAGTTTCGCCTGTGCCAACAGGCTCTGGGCCTCGGCAGAGTTTCGGCCCTTCAGGTTCGGTACCGCGACGAACGACTTCTTGTTGGCCACGTAGAGACCGACGGCGAGCGCGCCGACGGCCAGCAGACCCAGGAGGGTCAGGGCCACCGCGACCCAGGTGTTGTTGCGTCGCGGCGGTGGCGCGACCCGGGCTACCGGGCGCGTCTGCGGCCCCGCCTGCGCGGCGGGCTGCGGCGCGATCATCGCGGTGCGCTCGTCGTCGCGCATGACCGGGGTGGCCAGTACCGGGCGCCCAGCGGCCGCGCGCAGCAGGTCGGCCCGCATCTCGCCGGCGCTCTGGTACCGGTTGGCAGGATTCTTCGCCAGCGCCTTCAGCACGATGGCGTCGATCGGCGGCGTGACATCCGGGTTGCTGCTGCTCGGCGCCCGGGGATCCTCGCGGACGTGCTGGTACGCGACGCTCACCGGGTTGTCGCCGACAAACGGCGGGTGCCCGCATAACAGCTCGTAGATCACACAGCCGGTCGCATAGACGTCACTGCGCGCGTCAACGGACTCGCCGCGCGCCTGTTCCGGCGACAGGTACTGAGCCGTACCGATCACAGCTGACGTCTGGGTCATCGTGCTCGCGCCGCTGGCAAGTGCCCGGGCGATGCCGAAGTCCATCACCTTGACCTGTCCGGTCTGGGTGAGCATGACGTTGCCCGGCTTGATGTCCCGGTGGATGATGCCGTGCCGGTGGCTGAACTCCAGCGCCGAACAGATGTCCGCGACGATCTCGAGCGCGCGACGAGGCATCAGTCGCCCCTCGGCGCCCAGCACCTCCTTGAGGGTCCGGCCGTTGACGAACTCCATGACGATGTACGGAAGCTCTTCGCCGCTGGGGCCGTGCTCCTCGCCGGTGTCGTAGACAGCGACGATCGCGGGGTGGTTGAGGGCGGCGGCGTTCTGCGCCTCGCGGCGGAAGCGCAGTTGGAAGATGGCGTCCCGGGCAAGATCTGAACGCAGCGTCTTGATGGCGACGTCACGGCCGAGTCGGAGATCGCGGCCGCGGTGCACCTCGGCCATGCCGCCATAGCCGAGTAGCTCGCCGACCTGGTACCTCCCACCGAGGAGGCGGGCCTGCGCGGTCATCTCGTCTGTCGTCCTTCGTCTGGTCGGTTCGTCATCAGCAACCCTCACCGCTGCTCTTGCTGCTGCTGCGGCCGGCAACTGGCGAGGTTGCGCGGGTCGGCCGGGTTGCACGATCCCCCTGGGTTGGCCGTCTTCGCGTCATCGCCCGTGAACACGCGCAGGGTTACCTCGGTCTCCTCGGGCTGTGACCCGCATGGCGAGATCGAGGCGACCCCGCCCTTGCGCCCGCCGGGCTGGTCCTGGGTGACCTTCACCGTGTAGTTGTCGTTCTCGAGCTGCTGGCGGACGACGTCGACGTCCTTGCCGACAAGCCGCTCGCAGTCGATGAGGTGCGCTGCGGGCGCGGCGGTCGTCTGCTTCGGCTTGCTCGGCTTCGCCGTTGCCGCTGCCGTCGGCGGCCGGGTGGTTGCGGTGCTCGTCGTGGCCGACGGCGTCGGCACGACCGCCGATTGCTGGTTGTTGGACTTGTCCTGCAACAGTAGCCACCCGCCGCCCGCGCAGAACAGCAGCACGAGGACGACCGCGAGCACCGCCCAGGGCGCGACACTGCGCTTACCTCTGTCGGGAGTCGCGGACGGCGCTGGCGCCGCGTACGTCTGGTCGGCAGCCGGAGCCGCCGGAGCCGCCGGCACCGCGGCGGCGCCCCGTATGTACTGCCCCTGCCGCTGGGCCGCCGGGCTCATCGCCCCGGTCGCAGGGTGGGCCGCACGCGGCATGACCCGGGTGCCGGCAGGCGCCGTCGGGGCACCGAAAGCCGGGGACACGGGCGCGCCGGAGATCGGTCGGGTAGGGCCGGCCGGGCCACCCGAGGTAGGGGCCACACCCGCGACGCCCGCCCCGGCCGCGGACTGCCCCGTGCGCCGAGCCGCCTGCGCCATCGCCGCCGCCGACGGGTACCGCCCGTTGGGGTCCTTCGCCAACGCGCGCTCGACGATCTGCCGGACCGCTGGGGGAATGTCGCCGGGCAGCGGCGGCGGCATGTCGCGCACGTGCCGCATCGCGATCTCGACCGGGTTGTCGCCCTCGAACGGTCGCCTCCCAGCGAGGCACTGGTAGGCGACCACGCCGAGCGCGTACACGTCCGACATTGGGGACGCCGTCTTGCCCGCCGCCTGCTCCGGGGAGATGTAGGAGGCGGTGCCGAGCACCGATCCGGCCTGCGTGAGCTGGGCGGCCCCCGCCAACCGGGCGATGCCGAAGTCGGTCAGCACGAGGGTGCCGTTGGGGCGTACGAGCAGGTTGCCGGGCTTGACGTCGCGGTGCACGATGCCGTTTTGGTGTGCGGCGTGCAGCGCGTCGGCGGCCTGTGCGATGAGCGCCATCGCGCGCGCCGGGGTCAGCCGATGGACGCGGCTGAGCGTACGGGAGAGCGCCTCGCCCTCCACGTACTCCATGACCAGGAACGCGGTGCCATCCTCGCTGCCGTAGTCGTAGACGTCGACCACGCCGGGGTGGTTGATGGTGGCCATGGTTCGGGCCTCGCCCCGGAACCGCTCGGCGAAGCCCGGCTCCTGCAGCAGCGCCGGTAACAGGATCTTGATGGCGACCGTCCGGCCGAGCACCTCGTCGGTGCCGCGCCAGACGTCACCCATGCCTCCGCCGGCGATCCGCTCGTCGAGGCGGTACCGCCCGCCCAGGGTCACACCGGGGCTCACCATGTTGCACACCTCATCTCGAGCCCCGTTCCTGGATAATCGCGCGCATCACGTTGCCGGCGATCGCGGCGGCGTCATGGCTGCCGCCCGAGCCCGCCTGCTCGAGGAACACCGCCACAGCGGCTACCGGTTTGCCATTCTTGATCGCGAAACCGATGAACCAACCGTGGTCCGGATTGTTCCCGTTCTCAGCCGTACCGGTCTTGCCGCCGACCTGCACACCGGAGATCTTGGCGCTCGTACCGGTGCCGTTCTCCACGACGCTGACCATCATGTCACGCAGCACGTCAGCGGTCTGCTGATTGATCGGCCGGCGCTGCTCCTGTGGCTTGGCCACGTACGTGGGGATGCGGTCGGCCGCGAGTTCCTTGTCTATCAGGTACGGGCGCATCTGAGAGCCGCGATTGGCGACGGTCGCCGCGATCAGTGCGCCTTGCAGCGGCGTCATGCGCACGTCGCTCTGACCGATGGCGGACAGCGCCACGGTCGGCTTGTCGAGCTCGCCGTTCGGCCCGAGCATGGCGCCGGTCTCGCTGGTCGCGACCCGCAGCACGTTCTTCGGGTCCTGGTCGAACGTGGTCTGCGTCTCGAACCCGAACGCCTGCGCCATCTTCTTGATGGCGTCGCCGCCCAGCCCCTCGGCGGCCAGCCTCGAGAAGGCGGTGTTGCAGGAGACCCGTAACGCGTCCTTGAGGGTGATCTGTTCCGGGCAGACCACGCCGGGCGCGTTCGGGATCACGTGCGTCGTACCGGGAGCGGTGTAGCCCGTACCGCCCTGGAGCACCGAGTCCGGCTGTTCCCCGTTCACCAGGGCCGCCGCCGAGTCGATCACCTTGAACGTCGAACCGGGCGGGTACGTCTCAGAGAAGGCCCGGTTGAGCAGCGGCTTGTTGGGGGCCTGCTCGAGTTGCTTGGCGGCGTTGTCGGCGGCCTTGGTGTCGTGGCTGACTAGCGGGTTGGGATCGAAGCTGGGCGACGAGACGGCGGCCAGCAGCGCTCCGGTGGTCGGATCGAGCGCGACGACGGCGCCCTTGCGCACGTTCCCCTTGTTCTGCAGCGCCTCGAACGCGGTCTGCTGCGCCGTCGGTGACAGCGTGAGCAGCACGTTGCCGCCGGACGTCCGCTTACCGGTGAGCATCGCCAACCACCGGTCGGCCACCTGCGAGTCGGCGTTGCCCTGCAGGTAGGCGTTCTCGAGCTTCTCGATCGCGCTGCTGCCGAGGTTGACGCCCTTGAACCCGACGAGGTGTGCGTACTGGAGCGCCAGCGGGTAGGTGCGCTGGTACTTCAATTCGTCACCGGTCACCGTGCTCTGTGCCAGCACAACTCCGCCGGACGCCTCGATCGAACCCCGCTGGCGCTGGTACTCGGAGATCTGGACCCGCGGGTTGTAGTCACTGTTGCGATACTCGTCGGCCTTGTAGGCCTGGACCCAGTTGAGGTTGGCGAACAGCAGGCCGAACAGGACGAGGACGACCACGCCGGCGCGGCGTAGCGGGGCGTTCATGACTTCTCTCCATCACGTTGGCTGGCCCCGCTCGCGTGGATCATCTCCGTGGGAAGCTCCTGGAGCTTGACCGGGCCGCCGGACGCGGGAGCGCCGCCACGGCCGGAGCCTGAACCGTCGCCGGGCCGCCGGGCCGCGTCCGAGATTCTCAGCAGCAGCGCGACCAGCAGCCAGTTGGCCACCAGCGACGAGCCACCGGCGGACAGGAACGGGGTGGTCTGTCCGGTCAGCGGGATCAGGCTGCTCACTCCGCCCACGATGACGAACACCTGCAACCCGAGGGTGAAGGCCAGTCCGCCGGCGAAGAGCTTGCCGAACGAGTCGCGTACGCCGATCGCCGCCCGCAGCCCGCGCTCGACGATGAGCAGGTAGACCACGAGGAGCGCGGCGAGGCCGAACAGGCCGATCTCCTCGCCCATACCGGCGAAGATGAAGTCGCTCTCGACCACCGGCAGCATGTCCGGCCGCCCGACCCCCGGGCCGGCACCGAACATGCCGCCCGTACCCAGCGCCAGCAGTGACTGTACGAGCTGGTAGCCCTGCCCGTGTGGGTCGGCGAACGGGTCGAGCCAGATGTTGGCGCGCAGGTGGAAGTTCGCGAACGGACCGCCGATCAGCCCACCCAACACGTACGCCGTGTAGGCCCCACCGAGGAACAGAACCAGGCCGATGATCAGCCAGCTGACCCGCTCGGTCGCGATGTAGAGCGTCACCACGAACATGCCGAAGTACATCAGCGACGTGCCGAGGTCCTTCTCGAAGATCAGGACCATGAGGCTGAGCAGCCAGACGGTGACCACCGGACCCAGGTCCCGGCCGCGGGGAAAGTCGATGCCGAGAAACCGCTTACTCGCCAACGACAGCACCTCGCGCTTACGGACGAGGTAGTACGCGAAGTAGACGAGCAGCATGATCTTGGCGAACTCGCCGGGTTGGATCGCGAAGAAGCTACCGAACTTGATCCACAGCTTGGCGCCGTTGATGGTCGAGAACCGGGCCGGCAGGAACGCCGGGATCATCACCAGGACGATGCCGGCCAATCCCAGCGTGTAGGCGTAGCGCGACAACGAACGGTGATCGCGCACGATCGCGAGCGCCACGACCGCGCCGGTCACCGCCAGCAGAGTCCACATGAGCTGGCGGCCGCCCTGGCCGCCGAAGATGGAGATGCTGGCGCCGCTCTGGGCGTCCGCGGCAACGTCGAGCCGGCGCAGGAACATCACGCCGAAACCGTTGATCAATGCCACGGCCGGCAGCAGGACCGGGTCGGCGTGCGGCGCTAACCAGCGGAACAGCAGGTGAGCGACGAAGAGGATCCCCGCGAAAGCGATCAGCGGGCCGAGGAACCCGAAGGAAAAGTGACCGACGAGCGCCGCCTCGGCCGCGGCGGCATACCCCCCGACGAGCACCATCGCGAACGCCAGCAGGCCCAGTTCGGCGTTGCGGCGTCCGCCCGATCGCGACGGCCGGGCAGCAGTCGCCCCGTCGCCCTGATTGATGGGCGGCGGGGCCGGAATGGCAGGGGCTGTCACGACGGTGAATAGTCCTCGGGAGGTCAGATCAGCGGTTGCGGCAGCTGATCGTCGGCAGGGGCGTCGGGGTGGTGTCGGCGGTCGGGCCGGCCGACGGGGTGGTGTCGGCGGTCGGGCCGGCCGACGGGGTGGTGCTCGGGGCCGTACTCGGGTCCTGGGACGCACCGGACGGCTGAGCCGACGCGCTCGGCTGGCACTCCGGCAGCTTGTTGCTGTTGGTCGGATCGTCACTGGTTAGCTGAGTGAGCTTGCGCCGGGCATCGGCCACGTTGGAGGCCGGGATGCCCTGCTTGACGGCATCCTGCGCGGTCTTGGTCAACTCGTCGAGGGTGGTGGCGCTGCGCTCCTCCTCCGAGGAGAGCCGCAGGCCGGCCACCTGCCCCGGCACGCCACGGAACACCGCGATCACACCGTCTTCGGTTGCGCCGACGTAGTACTGGGACTGCGTGTAGCGCCAACCGAACCAGACCCCGCCACCGAGCAGCCCGACAAGGACCACCAGCAGCAGGGCCGTTAGTGCGGGATGGCGACGCGGACGATCATCGTCGTCGTCCTCGTCCGAGGCAGCCTCCGGTGCGGCGGGTCGGGGAGCGGTCAGGGCGGACGCCCGCGCGGCCGGCGTCGAACTGTCCGCCGAGGTCGAGTTGCCGCGGTCGCGGGCCGCCGCGCCGCCCACGATCGGCGCCTCCTCGACGATGTCCTCGTCGGTCACGTCCGCGATGATCACTGTGATGTTGTCGGGGCCACCGCCGCGCAACGCGAGTTGGACCAGCCGCTCGGCGCACTGGTCCGGGTTGGTGTACTCGCGCAGCGTCGACTCGATCGTCTCAGCGCTGACGACGCTGGAGAGTCCGTCGCTGCACAGCAGGTACCGGTCGCCGGCCGTGGCCTGGCGCACCGAGTACTCGGGCTCGGCGTCCCGGCCGTCCAGGGCACGGAAGAGCAGGTGCCGCTGGGGGTGGGTGTCGGCTTCCTCAAGGCTGATGCGGCCCTCGTCGACCAGCATCTGCACGTAGGTGTCGTCCTTGGTGACCTGGCCGAACTCGCCGTCGCGCAGTAGATAGGCGCGCGAGTCACCGATGTGCACCATGCCGAACTTGCTGCCGCCGAACAGCATCGCGGTCAGGGTCGTACCCATGCCTTCCATCGCCGGGTTCGCCTCGACGGTGTCCCGGATCTGCTGGTTGGCGTGGTCGACGGCCCCACGCAAGGCATCGATCACGGCATTGCCGGGAACGTCCTCGTCGAGCGGCGCCATAGCGGCGATCACGATGTTGCTGGCGACGTCACCGGCGGCCATGCCGCCCATACCGTCGGCGACCGCGAGTAGCCGTGGTCCGGCGTAGACGGAATCCTGGTTTCCGCCTCGGATGAGACCGCGGTCGCTGCGGGCCGCGTAGCGCAGAGTGAGGGTCATGACCGTAACTCGAATGAAGTGCGGCCGATGCGAATCGGCACGCCGAGGGGTACAGGAGTCGGTGCGCTGACCTTAGCGCGATCGAGGTAGGTCCCGTTGGTCGATCCCATGTCCTCCAGGTACCACTGCCCGTCGCGAGGCACGAGCCGCGCGTGGCGGGCCGAGGCGTAGTCGTCCGTGGTGACCAGCGTGCAGTCCTCTGCCCGTCCGATCGTGATCGGCGACTCCCCGAGCGTGATCCGGGTGCCGGCGAGCGCTCCCCCGGTCACCACCAACTGACGCGCGGCCCGGCCCCGCTTGACCTTCGCGGGCTTACCCGCAACGGTCGGCCCGATCCCGCGCGGAGCGGCGACGAGACGACTGGAGCGCGCGCCGGCGAAGAGGTCCCGTCGGATCACGCCGACCACCGTGAACACAAAGATCCACAGCAGCACGAGGAACCCGTACCGAGCGACCGTAAGGACTATTTCAGGCATACAGTTCTCGATCCGAGCCTGGTGGACTGGTCACCTCGTGCACGGCGCCTAACCGTCAGCCCGGAAGGTCAACGTCGTCGTACCGAGCTGGATCATGTCGCCCGGGTTGAGCGCAACAGCGGAGACCCGCTGCCCGTTGACCATCGTGCCGTTGGTTGACCCCAGATCGGTCAGCACGACCTGCGCACCGTCGAAGTCGATCCGGGCATGGCGCCGCGAGATGCCGACGTCGGGCAGGCGCAGGTTCGCCTGGTCGCCCCGGCCGATGACGGTCGAGCCGATCGACAGCGGGTAGCTGCGCCCGTCACCGGAGATCAGGCGCGCGCTGCGCGCCGGACCGCCGCCACCGTGCGCCGGCGGCGCGCTGTGGGGAGCGTAGGGGTTCTGCTCGTACGGGTTCTGGTCGTACGGGCTCTGCTCGTAGGGGTTCTGCTCGTACGGGCTCTGGTCGTACGGCGGGTAACCGGGCGGCGCCTCGTACGAGGGCACCGGCGGCACGTCCCCGCCCGTGTAGACCTCGGCCGTGACCCGGAACATTCCGGTGTCCAGGCCGTCGCCGCGCTCGATCTCGACGATGACGTCGCCGTAGACGGTCCAGGCCTGCTCGCCGATGAACTCGGCCTGCGACTGGGCGAGCTCCTGCGCCAACGCGGCGGCGTACGGCGCCAACCGGCTGTGGTCGTACGGCGAAAGGTCGATCACGTATCGGTTCGGCACGAGAGTTCGGCCACCGGCCAAGATCGCCTTGTGCGCCTCCGCCTCCCGTTGCATGGCGTTCAGGATCTCCACAGGGTGAACCACACCCTTGAAAACCTTGGCAAATGCCCCTTCGACAAGGCCCTCTAGGCGCTTCTCGAAGCGCTGCAGCACACTCACCGGCTCCTCCTCGGGTCCCGAGGTCATGATGGTATCTGGCGCGCGCTCTCTTGCACCCGCACCAACCGGCCCAGCTCGTGCTACTCTTCCGGGGCGCCTACGGCAGCCTAGCCCTTACACGTGCGTTGTGCGCGGTTGGACTAGGCTATCGGACTAAAGGGACGGGACCTTAACCGGTCCGGCTCCCCTGGCGTGACCGCTTGGACCGCGTGATATCGTTCTCACGCTCCGTTAGGCGGTGCCACTTCGGGGAAGTGGCGGAATGGCAGACGCGCACGGTTCAGGTCCGTGTGCCCGAAAGGGCGTGAGGGTTCAACTCCCTCCTTCCCCACCGCAACAGGCGGCCCACCGGGTCGCCTGTTTTGTTATCTACGTGACAATCGGCGCCCGAGCCGGCGGCACGGCACCCACGCGGTGGGACAACGCCGGCGCGGCTGCCGCGGGCATCGATGGCTGGCCGCCGTTAGACTCACTGCGCAATAACGCCGAAACTTGGAGTTGCTTGTGAGCGTCGCAATCGTGACGGGATCGGCCGGGCTGATCGGCTCCGAGGCGGTGCGACACTTCGCCTCACTGGGCCTCGACGTTGTCGGGATCGACAACGACATGCGCAAGGAGTTCTTCGGCGCCGAGGCCTCCACCGCTTGGAACGTGCAGCGCCTGGCCGGTGACCTGGGCGAGCGCTACACCCACCACGAGATCGACATCCGCGACCGCGATGCGCTTGCCAAGATTTTCGCGCACTACGGCCGCGACATCGCGGTCGTCGTCCACACCGCGGCGCAGCCCAGCCACGACTGGGCGGTGCGCGACCCGTTCACCGACTTCGACGTCAACGCGGGTGGCACCCTCAACCTGCTGCAGAACGTGCGCGAGCACTGCATCGAGGCGCCGTTCATCCACTGCTCCACCAACAAGGTGTACGGCGACCGCCCCAACTCGCTGCCCTACACCGAGCTGGAGACCCGCTGGGAGCTCGAGCCGGGCCACCCGTACTACCAAGGCATCACCGAGGACATGTCGATCGACCAGTGCCTGCACTCGGTGTTCGGCGCGTCCAAGGTCGCCGCCGACATCATGGTCCAGGAGTACGGCCGGTACTTCGACATGAAGACGGCCGTGTTTCGCGGCGGCACGCTGACCGGCCCGGCCCACTCCGCGACGGAACTGCACGGCTTCCTCGGCTACCTGATGCGCGCGAACATGGAGCGCCGCACGTACCGGATGTTCGGCTACCAGGGCAAGCAGGTGCGCGACGCGATCCACAGCCACGACGTGGTTGCGGCATTCGAGGCGTTCTTCCGCAACCCGCGCTCGGCCGCGGTCTACAACCTGGGCGGCGGGCGGCACTCGCACACCTCCATGCTGGAGGCGTTCACGCTCGCCGGGGAGATCACCGGCAACGAGATGATCACGGAGTACGTCGACCAGAACCGGATCGGCGACCACATCTGGTGGGTGGGCTCCAACGCGGCGTTCCAGGCCGACTACCCGGGCTGGAAGCAGGTGTACGACGTTCCGATGATCCTGCGGGAGATCTACGAGGCGAACGTCGACAAATGGCTGCCGACCAAATGATCGACCAAGGCAAGCGGAACGTCCTCGGCGTACTCGTCAACGTCATCGACTACGCGGCGGCCGCCGAGAAGGTCCTCGCCGCAGCCCGCGAGCAGCGGCCGTTCGCGCTGACCGCACTCGCCGTGCACGGCGTGATGACCGGCGTGCAGGACCCGGCGCACAACGCCCGGCTCAACGCGTTCGACGTCGTCACCCCGGACGGGCAGCCCGTTCGCTGGGCGCTGAATCTGCTGTACGGCGCCGGCCTGGCGGATCGGGTTTACGGGCCCAGCCTGACCCTCGAGGTGCTGCGCGGCTGCGCCGCCGAAGGCCTGCCGGTCTACCTGTACGGCTCGACGACCGAGACCCTCGACCGGCTGGTGCCGGCGCTGACGGAACTTTTCCCGGCACTGAAGATCGCCGGCGTCGAGCCCTCGAAGTTCCGGTCCATCCGCCCAGGCGAGGACGTGGAGATCGCCGAGCGGATCAAGTCGTCCGGCGCACGGGTGGTCCTCGTCGGGCTGGGGTGCCCGCGCCAGGAGATCTTCGCGTACGCGATGCGCCCGCTGATCGACGCGCCACTGCTCGCCGTCGGGGCGGCGTTCGACTACCACGCGGGGCAGCTTCGCAAGCCGCCGGCGTGGATGCAGAAGTACGGCCTGGAGTGGCTGTGGCGGCTCGGCCTGGAGCCGGGCCGGCTGTGGAAACGCTACCTGCTGCTCAACCCGGCGTACGCGACGCGCCTGGTCGCCCAGAAGCTGAGGCTGTGGCGGGCGGTTCCGCCAGTGCCGGCGACCGAGCGCCCGGCGACCTTCGCGGTCTAGCTAGCGATCTTGGACACCGACCGGTGTCCAAGATCGACAAGCTTCTACTGCTCTTCAGAGCCCTTGAGGCGCTTCAGGTGCGCGCGGCGCTGGCGGATCTCAAGGCGCATGCGCATGGCACGGTCGGCCGGGAGCAGCAGGAGCGCGAACGGCGCCGCCATCCACCAGCGGCCATAGAGAACGAACCCGACCACGGTGAGCAGCACGCCGACGACATACAGGCTGATCAGCCAATCGACCCGCTTCTGGTGTGCGTTGCGCTTGTGGTACGCGTCGAGCACACCAAAGGCGCCGATGCTGAAGGCCAGCATTCCGACGCCGCTCAAAACCGCATAACTTGTCGTCACATCCATGAAGCCGCCTTTGTGGGACAAAACCAAACGGAAGCAAGAGTAGGCCGGTGTTCTGTCAACCGACCATCAACGATGAGCGCCGCTCGGCGGCATGATCGGACTTTCCAGCCAGCCGTAAGGTTCACTTCTGTCTAGGCGCGACCGGCCGTTCAGCCGATAGACAGGCTGCCCAATTGGCGCAATCGGGCACGAGTCGCCTCATCGCACAGCGCCCCGGCGACCCCGGCCGCGTACGCCTCGGCCGGCGACACCCCCAACTGCGCGGCCACCTCGTACTCATGGCCGAGATCTGTGCCGAACATCGCAGGGTCGTCGGTGTTGATGGTGCAGCGGATCCCCGCCTGGCGTAGTAGCGGCAGCGGGTGCTCGGCCAGGCTCGGCACGACCCGGGTACGCAGGTTTGATGTTGGGCACACGTCGAGCACGAGGCCCCGGTCGGCGATCTCCTTCATCAGGGCCGGATCCTCGACCGCGCGGATCCCGTGCCGGATGCGGGCCGCCCCCAGCTCCATGACCTCCCGGATCGACTCGGGTCCCGCGCTCTCACCGGCGTGCGGTACCACCGCCAAGCCGCCATCGCGGGCGATCTCGAAAGCCCGGCGGTACGTGGACGCCGGCGTGGCCGTCTCCATCCCGCCCAGCCCCAGGCCGACGATGCCCCGGTCGCGGTAGCGCACTGCCGTCCGCGCGCACGCCTCGGCGAGGTCGAGGTCGAGGGTGCGGTACATGTCCGGGGTGAACCGGATCTCCACGCCGTACCGCTCGCGCGCTTCGACCGCGCCCTCGACGTACCCGGTGAAGATCTCGTCCCAGTCCAGGCCCCGCTGTACGCGCTCGGCGGGCGAGAAGATCCCCTCCAGGTACACGGCGCCGAAGGACGCCGCCTCGGCCGCGTAGTTGACGACGACCTCGCGGAAGTCCTCGGCAGTGCGCAGGCAGTTGGTGGTGAGGACCCAGACCTCGATGAAGTGCTTGAAGTCGGTGAACTCGTAGAGGGCGCCCAGGCCCTCGACCGTGTCAGCTGGCAGCGGCAGGTTGTTGCGCCGGGCGATGTCGAGCAGCGTCGCAGGGCGGATCGTGCCCTCGAGGTGGACGTGCAGCTCGATCTTTGGCGCGTGAACGGGATCAGGGAGAGTTCGAGTCGTTGTCACAACCCAAACTCTCCCTGATGACGGAGTGAGTCAGCGAGCGGTCAGACCGTGAGGGTCCACGCGTCGATGTACCCGCTGTCGGCCGCGTACCTGTCCTGCACCTTCAGCTTCCAGGTGCCGTCGGCGGCCTTGACCGAGAGGTTGACGGTGTAGGTGGTGTCGACGTTGTCGGCGCTGTCATAGCTTTCGGTCTTCAACCGGTACGACGTGCCGTCCGGCGCCACCAGGTCGATGCGCAGGTCACCGCGGTAGGTGTGCTTGATGTGCACCTCCACCTTCGACGTCGCCGACGCGTTACGGGCACAGCCGGAGATGGTGATCGAGCTGGTCACCGCCGGGCCGGCATCCGGGATCTGGGCATCCGTGCCGTTGGTACCCGAGCACCCTGCGGGCGGCGGTGGCGGAGGCGGCGTGCTTCCGCTGCCGACGAACAGCAACCGGTTCGGCGAGCCGGTGCCCGGGCTGGTGACGACGTTCGGCGTGGCGTTGTTGACCAGCGTGTCGCGTACCTGCGCCGGGGTGTAGGTGGGGTTGGCGGACAGCACCAGGGCGGCGGCACCCACGACGTGCGGGGTCGCCATCGACGTGCCACTGATCGTGTTCGTCGCGGTGTCGTTCGTGTTCCAGGAGGAGGTGATGTTGACGCCCGGCGCGAAGATGTCCAGACAGGTGCCGTAGTTGGACCACGACGCCTTCTTGTCGGTGTTGTCGGTCGCCCCCACCGTGATCGCCTCGGGCACGCGCGCGGGCGAGGCGGCGCAGGCGTCCTGGGCGATGCCCAGGATGTTGCCGTTACCCGCGGCGACACCGTACGTCACACCGGACGCGATCGACCGTTGAACGGCGGAGTCGAGGGTCGCGTCCACGCCGCCGCCCAGGCTCATGTTGGCCACGGCCGGCTTGATCGCGTTGGCGGTCACCCAGTCGATACCGGCGACGACGCCCGAGGTGGTGCCGCTGCCGTTGCAGTCGAGTACGCGTACGGGCACCAGCGCGACGCCCTTGGCGACGCCGTACGCGTTACCGCCGACGGTGCCGGCGACGTGCGTGCCGTGGCCGTTGCAGTCGTTGGCGGTACCGCCGCTGGTGACGGCGTCGAAGCCCGTCCCCACCCGGCCGCCGAGGTCGCTGTGGGTGGCCCGGATTCCGGTGTCGATGATGTACGCGTGCACGTTCGACGCCGTCGTCGGGTACGTGTAGCTGTTGTCCAGCGGCAGGTTGCGCTGGTCGATCCGGTCCAGGCCCCACGACGGCGGCGAGGCCTGGGTGCCCTGGATCCGGAAGACGCCGTCCTTCTGCACGTAGGCGACGGCCGGATCGGCGGCGAGCTTGCGGGCCTGCGTTTCGCTCATGCCCTTGACCGCGAAGCCACGCACGGCGCTGCGGTAGGTGTGCCCCAGTATGCCGCCGAATCTCTTGGACAGGTCGCGCGCCGGTGCGTCGACGCCTCGGGTCTGCGCGACCGCGTCCTTGAGGACGACCACGTAGCTGTTGGGTACCACAGTGACGGTGCCCGCGTCGCGGATGATGCCCTCGGCCAGTGGGGCCGCGACCGCGGCCCCTCCTGTGGTCAGGGCCGCGGCGGTGGCGGCAACGGTAGCGAGACCGAGCAGCGCCGCCCGACGACCCAAACCTGTTTCTCGGGGGCTTGGCCTCGCTGTGTCTGGGAGCCTCATCTCCCACTCCTCCCTCTGGTGGACCGACCCGCTCAAGTTGTGCGGTCGCCGCAGCGGAGCCGGTCCGGTTGGGAAGAGGGTATTGGCAAACCTTTTACATGAATAGATATTTCGTTTCGTAGATCAGATGACATTCCAGCGGCCGGGTCACGCCTTGACGATCACGTTGAGTAGCAGGCAATACGCACGTCCACCGCGGCGGGAACAGATCTCGACGTGGCGCTGCCGCCAGGCGGCGATCAGTCGTCTGGACCGACGGCGGCACATGCGGTTATCCACACGGTGCGTAATCAGGTCATACGTCCACAGTGGCCGCTCGGCCGCGAAAGCCCACTGTCGGGTGATGCCGGCGAGGGTGCCGTAAAGGGTTATACGGCACCGGATGCGGGCGTCAGCGCCGGCCGGCGTGCTGGGCGTACAGCAGTTCCAGGATGGAGCGCGCGGCCTCGAACCAGCGGTCCAGCCACTCCTGGGGAGGCGTGCTGCCCTTCGGCGGCAACTCCATGAGCAGTCCGCGCAGCAGCGGGTGGTCAGTGAGCGACTCGCCGCTGACCGTGTCCTTCCACTTGTCGAGACTGAAGATGGACTCGTCCAGCTTCGGCTCGACGAGCTCAGGCGTCCGGAACGATGAGGCGATCGAGCCCGTCGGTTCCAGGCCACCGTTCCCGCGGTCGGTCGTCGGCGTGGAACCGTTGCGACGAGCGAGGTCTTCGCCGTTCGCGTGCGGCAGTACGGCGCTGTCCCGGCGCGCCGGACGGTACGCGCTCAGCTGCGACGTGAAGTCGGGGTTCACCGAACCGTTGCTGTAGTTTTCCGGGCTTGTCGTCATCGCACGTCACCTGTCTCCGGTCTCCGTCGGCCGCTCGCGTGGTACGCCGCGCGAGCGTCCTGGCCCCGGCACACGCCGGACCATCTTGCACAACGAAGATCTCGGACCGGGGACGTCAGCCCTTCGGTCGGGTTTTGAAAGCAGAAGTCGGTTATAGGTCGAATTCGCCGTCCTTTGCGCCCTCGACGAAGGCGTCCCACTCGCCCCGGGTGAACAGCAATACCGGACCGTCCGGGTTGTTGGACTGACGAACGGCGATGCCGCCGTCCACGAACGCCACCTCGACGCAGTTCTCCGAGCGCGGCCCGCCGTGATCGCTGCTGTGCCACTGCGCGCCGTCGAGGTTCACGCGCAGACCCTTGGCCTCTATCTCCACTGCGGCTCCTCTGTCGGGCAGCGAATCCTCGTATCGCTGTACCTGACTCTATTACCGTCCGGGGCACCGAAGGCGTCCGACGATCGCCCCGCATTCACCCAGTGCAACGGTCTATCTGCAACTTGCATTGGTCAAGGTTGTAGTGCAACCTGTGGGTGCGGTGCGGGTTACTCACCGTTCATCACGTCCGGGCGAAAGTGCTGCTGCGATTGGCAGTCACTCCCGGGTGATGCGGTGATCCCAAGCCGGCATAACGACCGGGAGCCACGCGCAGCGGACACCCACGGGTGACCGGTGGCTCCGGTACTGCAAGGACGTGTTCGGGGACGCGTCGGCTCGTCACCGTACGAGCGCCAGACGCCGCGTGGCGCCACGCGCCGCCGGCCGGACCAACCAGGCAGAGGACAGGAGTCGGCATGCTACCCAGGGCCGGAGACGTACTGCGCGTGACGAAGGCGGCGAGCGTGCAGTTCATCGAGCCAATGCTCTTCCGGGTGATCCGCGTCCACGACTGGCCGACCTACGACGGCTGGGCCTGGTTGGACGGCTACCAGTTGAACACTGCCGGCGACGCCGTGGAGCGTAGGTCAATCTTCGTGCAGCTCAACGGCCTCCAGCGCGCGAACGTGAGCCCGACCGCCAACATGCGCTCACGCGCCTCCGTCGGCTAGCCGTAGCAAAGCCCCATCCCGGTCGAGTCAGTCAGTCAGTCGGCTGCGGCGAGATCGGCGGCCTGGATCGCGGCGGTGACGAGCGTGCCGGTGTCGTCGGTGCCGGCGCCGACGCCGCGGCCACGACCAATGTCACCCGGGTGCCCGGCTCGACCAGCGCCCCGGCTCCGGGTTCAGTGGCCAGTACCGTCCCGGGATCCACACCGCTGACGGCGCGCCGAGACACGGCGGCGGACAGCCCCACTCCGGTCAACTGCCGCCTGGCCGTGGCCTCGCTCTGCCCAACCAGATCGGGTACGGGCACCTGTGCGGCGGCCGTCGTCGGAGTCGCGGTAGCCGGCGGGGTCTCGGACGGCGTGGGAGTCACGGACGGCGTGGGAGTCACGGACGGTGTCGCGCTGATGGACGGCGAGGGCGCCGGACCCCCGCCGGAACCACTGAAGATCAGCCACAGTCCGGTACCCAGAATCCCGAGCAGGATCAGCAAGACCACGGCGACCATCACCGGACGCAGCCAGGCGCGGTCCGCGTATTCCCCGTCGACCTCCTCCTGCCACTGCTGCGTCAGGGCCGGATCAGGCACCGGCACCGCCGCTCGGGCCGCCCACACCTGCGGCGTCACCTGTTGCGTCGCATCGTCATCGACCGGCATCGCTCGGGTGGCCTCGATGCCGTCGGGTATCCGCTCGGTGGCATCGTCTCGGCCCTCGCTGGCCCGGCCGCGCACATCGGACATAGACCCATCTCATCAGAGATCACCGTGCGGTGCACACTTGACTGCTCCCCGCAGCGGGGCTCGCCCGTACCAGTGGCCGGGGCGTACGCTGCGCGGCATGGCTGCGCGCGGATGGGTTTACTCGACGGTGACCGGGGCCGGCGTCGCGGCCGGCGCCGGTTCGGCGCAGTTCGGACTCGCGTACGGGTTGGGCGTCATCGACTGGCAGCCGGTACGCGACGCGACCGGCGAGAGCCTCTGGCTGTCCGCTCTCACCTGGGCTGTATGGATCGCCGCGACCTCGACCGTGCTCGGCGCGGCCTTCGCGGGCAGCCTGCTGTCCCGCGAATCGCGGAGCCGGGCGGTGGACGTGGTCTCACGGACGGCACTGGCGCTCGCCGCGGCGATCGGCGCCCTGATAACCGTTCCACTGGTGATGCTGCCGGCTCGCGCCGCGCAACGTGTGGACACGTTCCAGCCGGAGGTGACCGCCGGGGCGTACACCGTGGTCGGGGTGATCGTCGGGCTCGTGATCGCGGTTGTGGCGGTGAACTTCCGGGTCGTCGCGACCAACATCATGGCCTCGACCGCGTGGGTGTGGATCGTCGCGGTGGTCGCGGTCGTCGACGCGGTACGCGCCAACCGGATCGTCGGCACCGCGCAACTCGCGGCGTGGCAGTTCACCGACCGGGGCTGGTTCCGCGAGACGCTTCACCTTCCCGGCGCGTTCCTGATGCTCGGCGGCGCCCTGCTGGTCGGTGTGTTCGCCGCACTGATCGGGGACCGACGCGGCGACAACCGGTTGTGCATCGCCGTCTCGGGCACCTTCGGCCCGCTGCTGGTGGCCGCGGCCTATTTCCTCGCCGCCCCGAAGCCGGCCGTACGGGCCGAGCAGTTGTCGGCGTACCTGTTCGCCCCGTACGCGGTGGTCGCGGGGCTCGCGGGGTCAGTGTTCGTGGCGGTGCTCGGTCCGCTGCGTCCGCGACGCCCACGCGACGCGGGCGAACAGGTCCGGCCCGCGGTCGGCGACACCACGCCGGCCACCGGCGGCCCGACGGCCACCTCCGGTGAGGCCGACCTGACCGAGTGGACGCGTACGCTCGCCACCGACACATCGGCGCGGCCGGATCTCTCACCGACCGCCACCCAGCCGACCGCCACCCGGCCGACCGCCACCCGGCCGACCGCCACCCGGCCGACCGCCACCCGGCCGACCGCCGCCCAGCCGACCGCCACCCGGCCGGCGCCTCCGGTCGTGCCGAAGCAGCGAAAGCGGCGCGGACCCGGCGTGTCTTGACCCCTCAGCCGAGCGGCCAGGTGTGCACCGGCTCGTTGTCGGCGAGGTAGGTGCTGTAGCGCCGCAGCATCTCGCGCAGCGCCGACGGCCGGTCCAGATGTCGCTCCCGCTCCAGGGCCCGCACGGTCTCGGTCTGCCAGACCGATCCGTTGCGCCGGCTCACGCAGCGCCCCTCGATGATGCCGAGAAGGCGGTCTCGGGTGACCGGGTCGACCCCGAAGCGGTCGAGGCCGTCGTACGCCTTCGGCAGCAGCTTTTCGAGGACGAGGTCGGTGATGCGGGTCTCGCCGAGCCGCGGCCACCACACGGTCGATTCGATGCCGTCGCGGGCCGCGGTGTGGAAGTTCTGCTCGGCGGCCGAGAACGTCAGCTGAGTCCACACCGGACGATCGGCCTCGGCGAGTTCGCGTACGAGCCCGAAATAGAACGCGGCGTTGGCAAGCATGTCGACCACGGTCGGCCCCGAGGGCAGCACCCGGTTCTCCACCCGCAGATGCGGCCGGCCGTTCATGACGTCGTACACCGGGCGGTTCCAGCGGTAGACCGTGCCGTTGTGCAGCCGAAGCTCACCCAGGCGCGGAACGCCGCCACTGTTGAGCACCTCGACCGGGTCCTCCGTCTCGGTGATCGGCAGCAGCGGCGGGAAGTACCGGACGTTCTCCTCGAACAGGTCGAAGATCGAAGTGATCCACCGTTCGCCGAACCAGACCCGCGGCCGCACTCCTTGTGCCTTGAGCTCGTCCGGCCGGGTGTCGGTGGCCTGCTCGAACAGGGCGATCCGGGTCTCGGACCACAACTGATGCCCGAAGAAGTACGGCGAGTTGGCGCCGACGGCGACCTGGATTCCGGCGATCGCCTGGGAGGCGTTCCAGTAACAGGCGAAGTCCTCCGGGGCGACCTGCAGGTGGAACTGCACGCTGGTGCACGCCGCCTCCGGCACGATCGAGTCGTTGGACGCCTGCAGCCGCTCGGCCCCTTGGATGTCGAGGGCCATCGCCTCTCCCCGGGCGGTGACGATCTGCTCGTTGAGCAGCCGGTACCTGGGATTGGCCGAGATGTTGTCAAGGACGGTGTGCGCCTGGGTAAGCGTCGGCAGAATGCCGATGAGGACGAGCTGGGCGTCGTGCTTGTGTGCCCGCTCGTCGGCGTGGGCGAGGCTTGCCGACACGTCCCGCTCGTACTCGTCGAACCCGTGCCCCGCGATCAGCCGCGGCCGGACGTTGATCTCCAGGTTGAACTGCCCGAGTTCGGTCTGGAACGACGAATCGGCCAGGTCGGCGAGGACCTCCGCGTTGCGCATCGCCGGCATGGCCTCACCGTCGATGAGATTGAGCTCGATCTCCAGCCCGGTGGTCGGGCGATCGGCGTCGAAGCGGAAGTCGTTGAGCATCAGCGCGAAGACATCCAGGCATCTCCGGACCTTCCGCCGATAGCGCGCTCGGTCTTCGCGGCTGAAGGAAGCCAGCGAAACGTCTTTGCCCATCGACGAATCCACCCCTGCCCGTGTCCTCGAACTTCAACCGTATGAGCGCGTCCGCCGGTACCGCTAGGGGCAAACCGGACCCCGTTCAGCGCAGGGTGAGCGGCAGGGTGCGTACAGTTCGACGCTCTCAACAGGTACGCGAAGCCGCGGGCACCACGCTGGGTGCCCGCGGCTTCACTAAACGAAAACCACCGATCGGGTGGCAGGCGGATCAGGCCTGCCGGATCGCCTCGGCCTCGATCTCGATCTTCACCTTCTTGCCGACCAGCACGCCGCCGGCCTCAAGGGCCTGGTTCCAGGTCATGCCGAACTCCTCGCGGTCGATCTCGGTGCTCGCATTGAAGCCGATGACCTCCTGGCCCCACGGGCTGACCGCGACGCCTTCGAACTCGACGTCGAGGGTGACCTCGCGGGTGACGTCGCGGATGGTCAGCTCGCCGACGAGCTGGAACCGGTCGCCGGACGGCTGGAGCACGCGGGTGCTGCGGAACGTCAGCTCCGGGAACGTCTCCACATCCAGGAAGTCGCCGCTACGCAGGTGGGCGTCACGGTCGGCGACGCGGGTGTCGATGCTCGCGGCGGGGATGCGCACGGTGACCGACGAGGCCAGCGGGTCCTCCGCCACGGTGATTTCGCCGCTGACCTCCGTGAAGTTACCGCGTACCTTGCTCACCATGAGATGGCGGGCCACGAAGCCGACCCGGGTGTGCGTCGGGTCGAGCGCGAAGGTGCCGGCCGTCGGGATCGTGAGGCCAGCGAAGTTACGAGTGGTGGCGGATGCGGACATCAAGGGCCTCCCAGGTAGGGGTGGTGGCGTTATTTGACTCGACAACTATATCGCTAACAATATTCCTCATGTCAAGTACCTACTGGTAAGGTGTTTACGTGACCCAGCACCCGTTCGACGACGCTCGAATCACAGCCATGGGCCTCTTCACCGAGGCGTTCACCGGGCTGACCGCCCGCGCGTCGGAGCAACTGGCCCGCCACGGCATATCACTCGTCGAGTTCGAGGTGCTGATCCGGTTGGCCCGCTCCCCGCAGAGCCAACTGCGGATGACCGACCTCGCCGCACAGACCCAGCTGACCACGAGCGGCATCACCCGCGTCGTTGATCGACTGGAGCGCACCGGGCTGGTTTGCCGGCAGGCCTGCCCGACCGACCGGCGCAGCTCCTTCGCGGTACTCACCGACGCCGGGCGGGCCCGGATGGCAGAGGTGCTGCCGGGCCATCTCGAACTGATCGAGCACTGGTTCACCGGCCTGCTCGCGCCGGACCAGCTGGCGCAGATGCTCGACGCGCTACGCGTCGTACGTGACGCGGTACGCCCGGAGGCCACCTCGGGGGCGGCGCGGACCGCCAGTGAGTGCGCGGCCCGGTAGCCGTAGGCAATACCGGACGGGTAGCCGTAGGCAATACCGGCAGAAGTACCGGCAGGACTCGTGCTGAGAGTCGGACCAAGCACCCAAACGGGAGTAATCCCACGGGACCACTGAGTAATCTCCCCTGCCGGGAGGCAGTAACAGGGGCCCGGCACGGGCGAAGAGGTGGGGCCGTTGGGGGGCCTTCGTCCGTGCCGCCCCGCCCCCGCAGGGCACGTGCGGCTAACGACCCAGCAGAGCCAGGTCGCGCGGCAGCAGGACCAGGCCGCCGCCCCGGCACACCTCAGCGAGCTGAGCCAGTACCGATTGCCGCTCGGCCGGATCGTCTGTGCCGGCCGCCACCCCGACGAGGGCCTCCACCACGTCCCGGGCATCGCGGTGACCGAACAGAGCCACGGCCGCCGCCTCAAAGAGCTTCACCGCGTCCGTCCGTTCACCGCGCGCCAGCGCCAGATAGCCGCCGATCATCGCGCGTACGCCCTCGGCCTGCTCGACGTCGGCGAACGCCGCCAGGATCGCGTCCGCCTCGTACGCGGCTCCCGCCTCCGCCAACGCCAACCCCACCGTCCCCTGGGCACGCACCAGGTGGCCGGGATCGCCGACCCCCGCCAGCAGGACCACCGCGCGGCGGCCGGTCTCCACGGCGGCGTCGTACCGGCCGTCCAACCGGGCCACCTCCGCCAGGTCGGCCAGCGCCACGGCTTCCAGCCGGGTATCGGCGCCGGCCTGCCGGGCCACCCGCTCCAGGCGCCGACTGGCCGCGGCGAGCTCACCGACTCGGATCTCATGCCAGGTCAGGTTGTGCTCGGCGATCAGAACCTCGCGGGCACGGCCCGTACGCTGCGCCAGGTCGAGCATCGCGTCAGCGTGCCGGCGCGCGTCGTCGTACCCACCGATCGCCTGCCACAGCGCACTCAGACAGTCGTGCGCCGCTAACTCCCCGTCCGTGTCACCGAGCCCGGTGAACGTCTCGAGGGCACGCCGCGCCCCGGCCAACTCCGCAAGCCCTTCGCCGTGCGTGAGAGCGAGCGTCGCGGCACCGAGCTGAGCCCGGGCCCGTACCGCCGGGTCCGCTCCGGTGCTACGCGGGTCGGCGAGCAGTCGACGCAGCCAGGCCCGCCCCTCGGCATCACGGCCGCGGAAACGCCACCACCGGGTGAGGGCACCGGCCAGCGCCAGCGCGGTCGGCGGATCGGCGTCCGCCGCATGGTGCAGCGCCGCCTGCAGATCGCTGAGCAGGTGATCGAGCAGGGAGACGGCCGCCGCCATAGCCGGTCCGGCCAGATCACCGACGGTCCTTTCGGCGAGGTGGGCGAAGAGCCGGGCGTGCCGGGTACGCACCTCGGCCAGGTGACCGGCTTCGGCACAGCGCTCGATGACGAAGTCGTGCACGACGTCGAGCAGCCGGAAGCGCAGCGGACCGGTTGCCCGTACGCTCACCAGGCCGAGCTCGACGAGCCGGTCGAGGACCGCCTCGACATCATCGACCACGCCATCGAGCAGCTCTTCGGCTAGCTCCACCGACCACCGGCCGACGAACGCCGTCAGCCACTCCAGCGCCAACCGCTCGTTCGCGTCGAGCAGCCGGTAGCTCGCCGCGACTGCGTCGCGCAGACTCTGTCCGTCGGGGCCCTGCTCGCCGAGATCGAGCACCCGGTGGCCGTACCTGTCCAGGATCTCGCTCAGCGCGAGCACCCGGCCCCGCGCGGCGGCCAGCTCGATGGCGAGCGGGAGGCCGCCCAGTCGGCGTACCAGCTCGCCGAGCACGGGCACCTCGGCTGGCTCGACCGGGTGGCGGCGCACCTTCCGCAGCCGTTCCAGAAACAACGACACCGCCGGGTACGCGGAGAGCCCGGTGAGGTCGGACGCTGATCCGCGCGGCGGTGCCTCGAGTGGCGAGACCGGCCAGGTGACGGCCCCGGGCGCGGCCACCGGTTGCCGGCTCGTCACGAGTACCCGAAGTCGCGGCGCATGCGCGCGTAGCCAGGCGAGCGCGGTAGCGCACGCGGCGGGCGCCCGGTCCGCGCCATCGACCATCAGCAGCGTGGGCTGCCCCGCGCAGCGCTCGGCGAGATCCACGGCGCGCGCGACGCCGAACACCGAAGCGACCGTTGCGAGGATGTCCTCGGACTCCGACACGTCCGAGACGGAGATGCCGGCCACGCCGCCGGGGAAGCGGTCGGCGACGTGGTGCACGACGGCGAGGGCGAGGCACGTCTTACCCACCCCGGCGAGGCCGGTCAGCAGCACGACGTCGTAGGCGGCGAGCAGTCCGGCGACGTGGCTCAGGTCGTCGTCCCGCCCTACCAGCGGCGCCGGTGGCGGCAGGGCGATCGTACGGGGAGCCGGCCCGTCGCGCCGCGGAGCAGTCTCCGGGTCCCGCAGCCGGCCGCGAGCGGTCTCCTCGAAGCGGGTACGCGCGGCGCCGGCCAGTCCGAGCGCACGGGCCAGGAGGTCCACCGTGCCGCGCTGCGGCCGCACCGCCCGTCCCCGTTCCAGCTCACGGACGGTCCGAACGCCGATGCCCGCGCGGGTGGCGAGCTCCTCCTGCGTCAGCCCGGCGGCTCGGCGGTGAGCACGCAGCACAGTGGCGAAACCGCCCCCCGGTGTCGGTGCTGGATCCGGGCCCACGTTTCGGAAGGCTACGCAGATACTCCCTGTACGCGAACTACTTCGTCCGGGTTATGACGGCCAGGCAGAAAAACATCCGACAGTTTGCGAGCTTGTGCAATCGCACTACGGGGTCACCTAGGAGCTACAGCCCCAGCTCCCTCGCGATGATCATCCGCTGGACCTCGGACGTACCCTCGCCGATCTCCAGGATCTTCGAGTCACGCCAGAACCGGCCCACCGGGAACTCGTTCATGAACCCGTAGCCGCCGTGGATCTGGGTGGCGTCCCGGGCGTTGGCGACGGCCACCTCGCTGGCGTGCAGCTTCGTGATCGCCGCGATCCGCTTGATGTCCTCGCCGGCCGCCAGGCGCGAAGCGGCGTCGTAGTAGGACAGCCGGGCCGTGTGCGCCCTCGCCTCCATATCAGCGATCTTGAACTGGATCGCCTGGAAGTTGCCGATCGGCTGGCCGAAGGCGTGCCGCTGCTTCGCGTACTTCACCGACTCGTCGACGCAGCCCTGCGCGAGCCCGACCGACAGCGCGGCGATCGCGACACGGCCCTCGTCGAGGGTCTGCAGGAACTGCGCGAAGCCGCGGCCGCGCTGGCCGAGCAGGTTGGCGGCGGGCACCCGTACATCGTCGAAGTTCAACTCGTGGGTGTCGGAGGCGCACCAGCCCACCTTCGAGTAGCCCGGCGCGACGGTGAAGCCCGGTGTACCGGACGGCACGATGATCGCGGAGATCTCCTTGCGCCCGTCGGGTGTCTCCCCTGTCACCGCGGTGACCGTGACGAGGGCGGTGATGTCGGTGCCCGAGTTGGTGATGAACGCCTTGGATCCGTTGATGACCCACTCGTTCGTCGCCTCGTCCAGGCGCGCCCTCGTCGCCGTGCCACCCGCGTCGGAGCCGAAGCCCGGCTCGGTCAGGCCGAACGCCGCGAGGTTCTCCCCGCTGACCAACCGGGGCAGCCATTCGCGCTTCTGTTCTTCAGTGCCGAACCGGTAGATCGGTATCGCGCCGAGCGAGATCGCCGCCTCGAGCGTGATCGCCACACTGGAGTCGACCCGGGCCAACTCCTCCAGGGCGAGGCAGAGGGCGAAGTAGTCGCCGCCCATCCCGCCGTACTCCGCTCCGAACGGCAGGCCGAACAGGCCCATCTTGCCCATCTGGCGGACGATCTCGTACGGGAAAGCGTGCCGTTCGTAAAAGTCGCCGATGACCGGCGCAACCACGTCCCGGGCGAACTCGCGCACGCTCTGCCGCAGCGCCTCGTGCTCCTCGCTGAGCCTGAAGTCGGGCATCCGATGCTCCTGTAACGCCTAGACCGGGGTGACGCCGTGGCGGCGCCGGGAGAAGTGACGGTCCTTGCCGGCGGCCGCCGCGAACCGCCGGATCAATTCGCCGCGCAGGTCGCCTGGCTCGACGATGGCATCGACGACGAGTTCACTGGCGAGCCGGACGATGTCGATGTCGCGCTCGTACTCGGCGCGCTTGGCGGCCACGAACTCCGCCCGCTCGTCCTCGTCGGAAATCGCGGCGATCTTGTTGGCGTACACCGCGTTGACCGCGGCCTCCGCGCCCATCACCGCGATCTTCGCGGTCGGCAGCGCGATCGTTGCGTCGGGCTCGAAGCCGGGGCCGGCCATCGCGTACAGCCCGGCGCCGTAGGCCTTGCGCACCACGACGCAGATCTTCGGTACGGTCGCCTCGCTGATCGCCGTGATCATCTTTGCGCCGTGCCGGATGATCCCCTGCTTCTCCACCGCCGAGCCGACCATGAAGCCGGGCACGTCGGACAGGAACAGCAGGGGCACGTTGAACGCGTCGCACAGTTGCACGAAGCGGGTCGCCTTGTCGGCCGAGTCGACGAAGAGCACTCCACCCTTGAACATCGAGTTGTTGGCGACGACGCCGACCACCTCGCCGTTCAGGCGACCGAAGCCGATGGTGAGCTCCTTGGCCCACAACGGCTGGATCTCGAAGAAACTGTCGGAGTCGAGCAGGCCGTTGGCGTACCGGCGCATGTCGAACGCCTGCCGCTCGCTGGCCGGGACGAGGGCGGCGAGGTCGATCTTCTCCGGAGCGTTCTGCGCTTCCCGCTTCGGCGGGTGCTGGGTCCAGTTGGACGGGAGATAGGAGAGGTACCGCTTGACCGTGTCGATCGCGTCGGCCTCGGTCTTGCACAGGAAGTGCCCGACGCCCGACTCGGCACAATGCACCTTCGCCCCACCCATGGCTTCGAGGGTGGTCTTCTCCCCGGTGACCATCTCGACCATGCGGTCGGAGCCGAGGTACATGCTGGCGTTGCCCTCGACCATCGCCACCACGTCACAGAATGCCGGGATGTACGCCCCGCCGGCCGCGCTCGGTCCGAACAGCGCGCAGGCCTGCGGAATGCTGCCGGACGCCCGGACCTGGTTGTAGAAGATCTTGCCGGCGCCGCGCCGGCCGGGGAACAGTTCGACCTGGTCGGTGATCCGCGCGCCGGCTGAGTCGACCAGGTAGACCATGGGCACGCCCGTCGTGTACGCGCGCTCGATGATCCGGATGATCTTTTCGACCGTACGCGCGCCCCAGGAGCCCGCCTTGACCGTCGAGTCGTTGGCCATCAGGCAGATCGGCCGCCCGTCGACGGTCGCCGTCCCGGTCACCACCCCGTCCGCCGGCAGTCCGTCGGCGAGGACGTTGGCGTACATCCCGTCCTCGACGAAGGAGCCCTCGTCGACGAGGAGCGCGACCCGCTCGCGGGCGAAGAGCTTGCCCTTGGCCGCGTTGGCGGCGTGATAGCGCTCGGCGCCGCCGGCGCGTACGCGCTTGCGCAGCTGCTCAAGCGTCTCCTCGTCGAGCGTCACCGAACACCTCCCGACAGCACAACCTGAACGATCGTTAGGTTAGCGCATTCGGAAGGTAGCCGCGAGATCGGATCAGCGCCCGGACGGCAGCCGTGGGCCGGCCCGCAGCACCCCGGACGGAAGGTCCCGGCCCACGATCTCCTGCGCTAGTCGGGCGACGTCGATCAGCGTGTCCAGGTCCACCCCGGTCTCGATGCCCATGTCGTGCAGCATGTGCACGACCTCCTCGGTGGCGACGTTGCCGCTGGCACCGGGGGCGTACGGGCATCCGCCGAGCCCGCCGACGCTGGCGTCGAACTCGGTCACACCGAGTTGCAGCGCCGCGTAGACGTTGGCGAGCGCGGTGCCTCGCGTGTTGTGGAAGTGCAGCAGCAGGGGCAGGTCGGGGTGGTTCTCGCGTACCCGGGAGACGACAGCGACGACCCGCGGCGGCGTCGCCATTCCGGTCGTGTCGCCGAAGGCGACCCGGTCGGCGCCGTCGGCGACGACCCGGTCGACGATCGCCGCCACCCGGTCCGGCTCGACGTCGCCCTCGTACGGGCAGCCGAAGCTGGTCGCCACGATCACCTCGGCCCGCGCGCCGGCCGTGTGCAGCAGGTCGATCAGCGCGGCGATGTCGTCGAGGGACTCAACCGTGGACCGGTTGAGGTTGCGCCGATTGTGGGTGTCGGAGGCCGAGACCACGACCTCGATCTCGGAGAAGCCGGCGTCGAGGGCGCGCTGCGCGCCGCGGCTGTTGGGCACGAGCGCGGAGTAGCGGACCGCGGGGTCTTTCCGCGCCGCCTTCCAGACCTCGTCGGCGTCGGCCATCTGTGGGATCGCCTTCGGATGCACGAAGCTGACCGCTTCGATCCGTCCGACCCCGGTGCGGGAGAGCGCGTCGAGGAGCCGGACCTTCGCGCCGGTCGGTACCGGGTCCTCGTTCTGCAGGCCGTCGCGGGGCCCGACCTCACGGATCGAGACCTTGCTCGGCATGGCGGACATGTGGCTCCTCCTCATCTCCGACCCGCTGGGCCTAACCCATACCCCAGCAGGCGCGGCCGCCAGACACCTACGAACGCATCCGGCCCACGATCCCGGTGTCGTAGTCGCCGCTGAGGAACTCCGGGTTGTCCAGCAACTCCGTGAAGAAGGGCAGGTTGCACTTCGGCCCGGCGATCTCGAACCCGGCGACCGCACTCTTCGCCCGCTCGATCGCGCTCAGCCGGTCGGGCCCCCACACGATCAGCTTGGCCATGAGCGAGTCGTAGGACGGCGTGACGGTCGTCCCGGCCGCGTACCCGCTGTCGACGCGTACGCCCTCGCCGGTCGGCTCGTTCCACGTGGTGATCGTCCCTGGCCCGGGCAGGAACCGCTTCGGGTCCTCGGCGTTGATCCGCAGTTCGATCGCGTGGCCGTTCGGCGCCAGCTCCCCGAACGTCGGTGGCAGGCCGGACGCCACCCGCAACTGCTCCTCGACCAGGTCGACGCCGTACACGAGTTCGGTGATCGGGTGCTCGACCTGCAGCCGGGTGTTCATCTCGAGGAAGAAGAAGTCACCGGTCGCCGGGTCCAGCAGGCACTCGACGGTGCCGGCGTTGCGGTAGCCGACCGCCTCCCCGGCGCGGACCGCCGCCGCCAGCAGCCGTTCCCGCAGCTCCGGCGAGACCGCCGGCGACGGGGACTCCTCGGCGACCTTCTGGTTGCGCCGCTGCACCGAGCACTCCCGCTCGCCGAGCGCGACTACCCGGCCATCGGCGAGGCCGAGGATCTGCACCTCGACGTGGCGCACCCGCGGGAAGTACCGCTCCAGCAGCACCGAGCCGTCGCCGAACATGCGCTCGGCGAAGGCGCGCACCTTCTCGTACTCGGCGCGCAGGCCGGCCTCGTCGTTCGCGACGCCCATGCCCATCCCGCCACCGCCGGCCGCGGCCTTGACCATGATCGGGTACCCGATCTCCGCGGCGGCCGCGACGGCCTCCTCGACGCTGCCCGCCGGATCGGTGGTCCCCGGCGCGACCGGGACCCCGGCGGCCGCCATCAGGTTGCGAGCATTGATCTTGTCGCCCATCGCGCTGATCGCGTCGGCGCCGGGTCCGACCCACACCATGCCGCTGGACTCGACGGTACGGGCGAAGTCGGCGTTCTCCGACAGGAAGCCGTACCCGGGGTGGATCGCCTCCGCTCCGGTCGCCTTGGCCGCGGCGAGGATCGCCTCCACGTTGCGGTAGGACTGTGCCGGGTTGGCGGGGCCGAGCAGCACCGCCTCATCGGCCTCGGCGACGAATGGAAGGGCTGCGTCGGCCTCCGAGTAGACCGCGATCGTGCGGACACCGAGCCGCTTGGCGGTCCGGATCACGCGGCGCGCGATCTCTCCACGGTTGGCGACGAGAAGCGAACCGATCACTGCGGCCTCCTGTGTACTTACTGGTCGTCACGCTGCTCACCCACGGGTTCCTGTGGACAAACCTGTGGATCCAGGCTGTAAAGACCTGTGGAAAAGGCTGATAAGCCACTCAGCCGTAAGGCTGATTCAACCTTGTTGTCTTCATTCCCGCAGCCCGACGCGGCCGGGCTGCACGGCTCATCCCTGCAGCGCGGCCAGGGCGGCGGCGCGCAGCAGGTCCGACCGTCGGTCCCGGTCGACCTCCCCGCCGAGGAACGGCGTGGAGTTCATGAGGCCGAACGCGGCGTGCGCGAGGACGCGCGCCTCCCCCGCGGCAAGCTCCGGGCGCAGCGCGGTGAGGGTGTTCACCCACTCCTCGACGTAGAGCCGCTGCAACCGGCGGATCTGCCGGCGCGGCTCTTCCGGCAGCCGGTCGAGTTCGTGCAGATGCAGCGCGATGACCGCCGGATTGGCCAGCGCGAAGTCGACGTGGAACTCGATCAGCGCGGCGAGCGCGGCGAGCGGCCGACCCTCGTGCTCGGCGACACGCTCGCGGCCGCCGGCGAGCAGCTGCTCGCTCACCGGGATCAGGGCCGCCACCAGCATCGCTTCCTTGCCGGCGAAGTGGTGGTACAGCGCGGGCCCGGTGACCCCGGCCGCCGCGCCGATGTCGTCCATCGAGACACCGTGATAGCCGCGGGCAGCGAAGAGCCCGACGGCGATCTCCAGGATCTCATCGCGGCGGGAGCGGCGCCGGTGCGGCACCGCAGGAGCTACCTGCTGATCGGCGGTCATGCGTGAAGCCTAACCTGTTGTCAACCATCGCCTGAACGGTCGTTAAGCACCGGCCAAACCGGTCAGCGCTCAGCCCGTACCCCGGCAGTGTCGATCATCACCGCGCGAACGGCGACGGACGGGACTGTCGCCCCGCCCATCGTTCGTGGTCCGGTCAGCCCGCCAGCTTGCCCGGCTCGGCGCCCCGGGCGATCGGCGCCCGCACCAGGTTGCCCCACTCCGTCCACGAGCCGTCATAGTTGCGCACCTGCGGGTAGCCGAGCAGGTACTTCAGCACGAACCAGGTGTGCGAGGAGCGCTCACCGATCCGGCAGTACGCGACGATGTCGTCGTCCTTGCTCAGGCCCAGCTCGTCGGCGTAGATCCGCTGCAGCGCCTCGGCCGACTTGAACGAGCCGTCCTCGTTGGCCGCCTGCTTCCACGGCTTGCTCACCGCGCCCGGGATGTGCCCGCCGCGCAGCGCGCCCTCCTGCGGGTAGTCCGGCATGTGCAGCAGCTCGCCGGTGTACTCGCCGGGCGAGCGCACGTCGACCATCGGCCGGCCGGCCTGCATGTGGGCCAGGACGTCCTCGCGGTACGCCCGGATCGGCGCGTCGTTGCGGGCCACCACCGGGTAGTCGCCGGGCGCGCGCTGGGGCACGTCCTTGACCAGCTGGCGGCCCTCGGCGACCCACTTCTGCCGGCCGCCGTCGAGCATGCGCACGTTCTGGTGGCCGAACAGGGAGAACACCCACAGGGCGTACGTCGCCCACCAGTTGAAGTTGTCGCCGTAGAAAACGATCGTGTCGTCCCGGCTGATGCCCTTGGCCCGACACAGCCGCGCGAAGTCCTCGGCGTCCAGGTAATCGCGGGTGAGCTGGTCGTTGAGCTCGGTGTGCCAGTCGACCTTGATCGCACCGGGGATGTGCCCGGTGTCGTAGAGCAGGACGTCCTCGTCGCTCTCTACGACGACGAGACCCTCGTCGTCGAGGTGGTGCGCCAGCCAGGACGTCGTCACCAACCGCTCCGGGTGCGCGTAGTTCTGCAGCTCCGGTGCTGGGTCATTCGGAAGGGCCATGACCACTACGCTACCGCGCGACGATCTACGACAAGTGGCCGCTGGTCGGCGTTGTTTTCCAAGGTCACGAGGTCGGCGGCAGGATCGGCGACAGATCGGGCCGCTTGGCCGTGACGAGGTCACCGGACGAGCGCCCCTGCAGCCGCCGCTTGATCCACGGCGCGAGGTAGCGCGCCGCCCACCGGGCGTCGGCGAACCGGGCTGCCGGCCACAACGGGCGCCGCTGCGCTGGGGGTACGTCCATCCAGGTCGGGTCCGGTGCCAGACCCAACGCGTGCAGCACGTGACCGGCCACCCGGCGGTGCCCGATCGTCGACAGGTGCAGGCGGTCCTCGCTCCACATGGCGGTGTTCGCCGACAGTTCCTCATCGGACCACATGTCGACCAGGTACGCGCCGTGCCGCTCGGCGACCTCGAGGACCGCGTCATTGAGGTACGACGTGCGCGGCAGGATGATCCGCTTCCCCGGCAGGCGGCGGGACATGTCGGCGAACCGGAACACGATCACGTCCGCGCCGTTGCCGCGCAGTTGGGCGACGATCTCGTCGAAGCGGGCGATCAGGGCCGGTCCGTCGAAGTTGCGGCGCAGCGCGTCATTGCCGCCGGCAGCGAAGCTCACCAGGTCGGGCCGCATCGCCAGGGTCGGCGGTAGCTGCTCGGAGACCACGGCGTCGAACAGCCGGCCCCGGATGGCCAGATTGGCGTAGTGGAACTCCTCGCCGCGGGCTGCCGCGGCGGTCGCCAGGTGCGCGGCCACCAGGTCGGCCCACCCCCGGTACCCGTGACCGCTCGGGTCCCGGTCGTCCATTCCTTCGGTGAAGCTGTCGCCCACCGCCACGAAGCTGCGCCACACCATTGTGTACCCCTCTCGGGAAGGCATCTTGGCAAAGATCAATCTCCGGCGCGAACGGCCTGGCGGGTGTGCGACGTACGACACTGGCGGCCGCGTAACCTGCGCACATGCTGCTGCGCATGTCGAACCTCTTCGTCCGCACGCTCCGCGAGGATCCCGCCGAGGCGGAGGTGCCGAGCCACCGCCTGCTCGTCCGGGCCGGCTATGTGCGCCGGGTCGCCCCCGGCGGGTACGCCTGGCTGCCGTTGGGCAAGCTCGTGCTCGACCGCGTCGCCGCGGTCGTACGCGAGGAGATGGCCGCGATCGGCGCGCAGGAGGTGTCGCTGCCGTCGCTGTTGCCACAGGAGCGCTACGAGACGAGCGGGCGGCTGGCCGCCTTCGGCGACGACGTGTTCCGGCTGCGCGACCGGCGCGGGGCCGGGTACGTGCTCGGGCCGACCCACGAAGAGCTGTTCACCCTGCTCGTGAAGGACCTGTACGGCTCGTACCGCGACTACCCGGTGACGCTGTACCAGGTCGGCACGAAGTTCCGGGACGAGGCGCGTCCGCGGGGCGGCCTGCTGCGCGGACGCGAGTTCCTGATGAAGGACGCGTACTCGTTCGACCTCGACGATGAGGGCCTGCGCCGCTCGTACGACGCGCAGCGGGAGGCGTACATCCGGGTCTTCGACCGGCTCGGCCTGGACTACACCATCGTGGCCGCGGCGACGGGCGCGATGGGCGGTTCCGGGTCCGAGGAGTTCCTGGCGCCCGCTCCGGTCGGCGAGGACACCTACGTGGCGTGCACCGCCTGCGACTACGCCGCGAACACCGAGGCCGTCACCACGCCTGCGCCAGCCGCTGATCAGGCCACCCGTCCGGCGTCGACGGTCTTCGACACCCCGGGTACGCCGACCATCGAGTCGCTGGTGGCGTACGCCAACTCCGTCGGTGCGGGCGGCCGCACCGACTGGACCGCGGCGGACACGCTCAAGAACGTCGTGCTTCGCGCCGGCGACTCGCTGCTGGTCATCGGCGTGCCGGGCGACCGGGAGGTCGACCTCAAGCGGGTCGAAGCCGCTCTCTATCCCGTGACGGTCGAACTGTTTGACGACTTCGCCGCGCACCCCGACCTCATACGCGGCTACATCGGCCCGCAGGTGCTCGCCAAGCTCGGTATCCGCTACCTCGTCGACCCGCGGGTGGTGCCCGGCACCGCCTGGCTGACCGGCGCCAACGAGCCCGATCGGCACGCGGTCAACGTGGTCTGCGGCCGGGACTTCACCCCGGACGGCACGATCGAGGCGGCCGACGTGCGGGCAGGCGACCCGTGCCCGGCGTGCGGCCAGCCGCTGGCGCTGCGGCGCGGCATCGAGATCGGCCACATCTTCCAGCTCGGTCGCCGGTTCGCCGACGCGTTCGGCCTCGACGCACTCGGCCCGGACGGCCAGCCCGTACGGGTGACGATGGGCTCGTACGGGATCGGGGTGTCCAGAGTGGTGGCCGCAATCGCCGAGCAGCACCACGACGAGCGCGGCCTCAGTTGGCCCGCCTCGGTGGCGCCCTGCCGGGTGCACGTCGTCGCGGCGGGCAAGGGCGAGCAGGCCGAGGCGGCGCAGCGGCTGGCGTCGGAGCTGGCGTCCCGGGGCATCGACGTCCTGCTTGACGACCGGCCGGGGCTGTCCGCCGGCGTACGGTTCGCCGACGCCGAACTGCTGGGCATGCCGCTCGTCGTCGTGGTCGGCCGGCGCCTGGCGGAGGGTTACGTCGAGGTGCGTTCACGCATCGACAACTCCCGTACCGACGTGCCCGTGGACGAGGTTGTGGAGCTGGTTAGTACCCGGTGCGGTGGGTAAATCTCCGGCATCACCCAATCCTGTTCCGGAGGCACAGATGCCGATGCAGACTGTCCGGGATGTGATGACCTCCCATGTCGTCACGCTCCCCCGCGAGACCACCCTGGCCGAAGCTGCTCGCACCATGCGTGAACAGGACATCGGCGACATCGTCGTGTCCGACGGCGCCGGCCCGGACGGCCTGGTGACCGACCGGGACATCGTGGTCCGGGCCGTCGCGGAGCAGCGTGACCCGGCAACCACGACCATCGGCGAGATCCTGACACCGGACCTGGTGACGGTACGCCCGGACGACACGGTGCAGTCGGCGGCGCTGCTGATGCGCGACTACGCGGTCCGCCGGGTGCTCGTCTGCGAAGAGGACCAGACCCTGGTGGGCATCGTCTCCATCGGCGACCTGGCCGAGGCGATCGATCCCGAGTCGGTGCTGGGCGGCATCAGCCGCGCCGCGCCGAACAACTGAGTTGTCGACCTGCGCCGCTGGCACCTGCGCCGCTGGCACCTGCGCCGATCTAGGAGAAATGGTCGCTGACCCGCCCGGTCTGTCCCGCCACTTCTCCTAGGTCGGCGCTCGGCACTTCGGCTTCGGGCGCGTGGCGTCGCCGGAGATACGCTTGACCTAATGAACATGCCAACCCGACTCACCGAGATCATCGACGAATTCGCCTCCGCACCACGCGATGTGGTGCTGGAGATGCTCCTCGAGTACGTCGACGCCCTGCCTCCGCTGCCCGCCGACATGATCGGCCACGACGGCATGGAGCAGGTGCCCGAGTGCCAGACCCAGTTCTTCCTGCGCGCTAACGTGCAGCCCGACCGCCGGGTCGAGATGTGGTTCGACTGCCCGCCTGAGGCGCCGACGACCCGGGCCTTCGCCGGCATCCTGGCCGAGGGGCTGGCCGAGGCGAGCGTCGAGGAGGTGCTCGCCGTGCCCAGCGATCTCTACCAGCGCATGGGCCTGGCCGCAGCGATCAGCCCGCTGCGGGTACGCGGCGGCAGCGCCATCCTCGCCCGCCTCCAGCGACAGGTACGCGAACAGTCCTGAAGCACGGTTTCACGTGCAACGGTATAGCTAACCGCCGATCGGCTTGGCGAGGTCTTCGATCACCTCGGCGCGGGGCAGCCGCACGAGCGCCGGCCCGGGCAGCACGATCTTGCTGTGGCGTACCCCGCTGCCGACGATCACGTACGGAACCGTCGCGACCCGCGCGTCGATCAGGATCGGCCACGCCACGGGCAACCCGATCGGGGTGATGCCGCCGTACTCCATACCCGTCTCGGCGACAGCCACGTCCATCGGCGCGAAGCTCGCCTTCCGGACGTCGAGCCGTCGGCGCGCGACGCCGTTCACATCGGCGCGGGTCGTCGCGAGTACGAGGCACGCGGCGTACCGGACCTCGCCCTCCCGCTTGCCGGCCACGATCACGCAGTTCGCCGACACGTCCAGGCCCACGTCGTACGCCTCGCAGAACGCGGCGGTGTCGGCGAGCGTGGGATCGATCGGCGCGACCAGCACGTCGGGCTCGGTCCAGGTCTCCAACGCCGCCAGCACCGTGGGCGCCAGCAGGTCGGGGCGGTCACGGGCTGGTTCGGTCTTCAGCGTCCCCATCACCAGCCCATCCTGTCCGCCGGAACCGGCGCCGGTCAAAAGTGTGGCGCGATCTCCGAACGGGTACGAGGCCGGCATGGTTGAACCGATCAGCGATCCCGGCACCGACGAACCCACGGATGACCGGGTCGACAGCCGGGCGGCGGCGCTGCTCCCCGAGGAGCGCGCGGTCGGCAGCGATGACCCGCAGGCCCAGGCTGCCGAAATCCTGCGGGACTCGGACATGCGCGAAAACGACCTCGACGCGGCACCGGATTCTTTTGTGGAGCATCGCACGTCCGAACAGACCGTCACGCCGCCGCTGCCTTAGCTGGTTGCCCCCAATGGCCGCCCCATCTTCGGTACCGTGACGGGCCGAAGAATTCGTACTGGGGGGTGATGGCGGCCATGGCGATGCCATTCAACGCTGCCGGGGAAGACGCTGACGCCTGGGTCGATTCCTGGGCGGCGAGTGTTTCGGCGCGGGCGCAGGCAGCCCAGGAGCTTTCCGAGCGGGTGTCGATGCTGTCGGTTTCGGCGGCTAGCCGCGACGGTGCCGTCGAGGTGACGGTCGCCGGTTCGGGGGTCATGACAGACCTGAAGCTCGACGACCGGGTGCGGTCCTGGCCGGCAGACCAGATCGCGGCTCAGGTGCTGGCGGTCATGCGCCGCGCGCAGGGGTCGCTGGCCGCCCGGGTCGCCGAGATCGCCGACGAGACGGTGGGGGCGGACTCCGAGACCGGACGGGCGGTCGTCGACGGCTTCGCCCGGCGATTTCCGGCGCCTCCCGACGACGAAGACCGCCAGTGCTGACACCAGGTCAGCGCAGGACGACGACCTCGACCTTGTCCGGGTAGCGGCGGGCCAGGTCCTCCGCGGCCTGCACATTGGTCGGCGCCGCAGCGGCCGAATCAGCGACGAGGAAGGGTGTGCTCCGCTCCCGTACGACGAACCGGACCCGTACCGGGCTGTCGCGTACCTTCGCCTCCAGATCCGCCAGTGTTCGGGGCCGGCTGGGCGACAAGAAGGCGTACCACGACTCGCCCTGCCGGTAGTTGCGCTGCATCACGGCGGTGAACAGGGTGGCGAAGAAGTTCGCGTACGGCGTCTGGGTCAGCACCACGTCGACCCTGCCGGCTGCGTCGGGGTAGCGGCGTACCAGGTCGACGGCCTGCTTGCCGCCTGCCGGGGAGCCCTTCTCCAGCCCGAGGCCGTACCGCAGGCCCGGACTGGTCAGCGGCCTGCTGTGCCACGGCCCGCCGGCCGCGGCGGGGACCGCGGCGATGACGAGAGCAGCGACCACCGCGACGGCGTACCGCGCCCGTCCGTCCGCCGCGATCGATCCGGGTGCGCCCAGCCGGGGCAGCAGCCGCGCCGCCGAGCCGAGGCTGACCAGGGCCACGACCAGCAGCATGTGCAGGAACTTCTCGAAGTAGTACACCGAGTGCCCGATCATCGCGTACTGGTACACGAACAGCACCGCGACCATCCCGAGCGCGACGACGAGCGCGACGACGAGCGCGCGCCGCGCCGGCGAGCGCCACCCGCCCCGGACAACCAGCCCGGCCACGGCCGCGAGCAGCACCAGCGCCAGGATCGGCCGGTCCACCGGCAGCGCTGTTCCCAGCGTCAACAGCAGGTTTGCCGCGCCGGATGGCCGGTTCTCGAACGGTGTGATGAGCAGCAGCGGGAGGAGCAGCAGGCCGACGACCGCGAGGCGGCGCGGCAGCGCGCGGCGGCGGGGCCAGGCCCACACCGCGGTGGCCACCAGCGCGTACGGCAGGAAGAGGTGGTACGCGAAGGAGATCCCGACCAGTAGCGCCGCGACGGTGGCGACGTGCTCGCCCAGGCGGGGCAGCGGGCGGGCGATCAGGGCGGTCAGCACGGCGACCAGCGCCAGGCCGAGCACCTCGTTCGGGAAGCCGCGTACGAACGCCCCGAGCAGGTCACCGAAGTAGAGCACGCTCGCGATGACGGCCAGTACCGGAAGCAGGGTGGCCGGCCCGACGCCCGGACCGGCCACCCGGCGGGCGGCCCAGAGCAACGCCAGGGCGAGGAAGAGATACGTGCCCAGGTGGCACCACAGCAGCACGTCCATCGCGCTGGCCGCGTCGGCGTTGACGGCCGACGAGCGGACGAAGCGGTCCAGTACGGCGTAGAGCAGGTGGGTACCTTGCGGGTATCCGAAGCCGTAGTCGTCGGGCGCGAACGCGGCGGCGCCGGCACGGTGCAGGAAGGCGTACCCGCCTACCTTGCCGATCACGTCGTAGAGCATGAAATGGCGGGCGATGTCCTCGCCGGTGGCGACGATGCCGATCCGGCCGCCGAGGTCACGGATGGCGAAGGGCACGACTGCCAGTACGGTGACGGCGGCGACGGCCAGCCAGGTGACGACGTCGCGGGCCGGGGTTCGTGCCGGCAGCCGCGGGCGGCGACCGGTCGCTATGGCCAGCGCGACCAGCGCCGTGAACGCACAGCCGGCGATCGGCACTGGGTGCAGATGCCAGGGCCAGAACGAGATCACCAGGCCTGCGACGCACAGCGCGCCGAAGAGTTGCGCGACCGCGAGAACCAGTCGGTCCGCCGACGTACGCCCGGCGCGCTGCACGGACATCAGTCCAGCGAGCAGCAGCGGCGGGAGTAACCAGTCGACCCGGAGAAGGTGCGTGCCGAGCGGTAGCAGCCAGGCCACGATGAAAGCGGCCGTGCCAGGCAGGAGTCGGGTCACCTTGCCGCGGCCGACGGGAGATGCCGTCGTCGCAGAGCCGGGACGGCATCCGATGGACAAATGCACCTCACATGTACTAAGCGCGTGCTACGCCGCATTGTGCAGGGAGGCGCGACCGGCACGTGCGGTCGGCACTTCTGCCTGTCGCGGCGGACGGTCGAAGCTGTCCAGATCATCCACCGAGCCGAGCTGTCCCGATTGGATCCTATTAGAAGGCGTCCATCCGAGGCGATACCGGACGTCCCAGGCGATCCGCGACGCACGTCCGTGCGCGTACCGCGCGATGTCACCGCCCGGTCGGCTGATTCGCCGGGAGCTTCCGGGCCCCTGCCGGTCGTCATCGACCACCGTGGGAGGGCCCGGTCCGCGTCTACTG
The DNA here is from genome assembly GCF_011947225.1 of Planosporangium flavigriseum. Taxonomy (GTDB): domain Bacteria; phylum Actinomycetota; class Actinomycetes; order Mycobacteriales; family Micromonosporaceae; genus Planosporangium; species Planosporangium flavigriseum. Next base: position 194,306 of record NZ_JAATVW010000004.1, read on the forward strand.
GGCGTCGCGCTTCCTGCCGTCGTTGCCCTAGGGTGGGTGCCGACGCAGGCGATAAACATCACGGAAAACTGCAACCACTGTCGGGGAATTAATGACGAAGCCCCCGCTCGGACGGCCACCAACCGGGGAGCCTAGTAGCGTCACCGTACCGGCTGCATATGCGATCACGAGGCGGCCATCCGCAGTGAATGATCACCCGATGTGACGACGGGGCACCCGCGAGTAGTCGCGCCGCTAACGAACGCCGCGTGACGACGCCGCTAGGCTGACCAACGAGCCCCGTCCACACGTCTCGATTCAGGAGTTCTCCGCCGATGCAAGACCCCCAGGACATGATTCCGCGCTCGGCGAGCGAACCGCGCCAGACCGGGACTTCCGTCCAAACACAGCCGGTCACGTCGCAGAATCTCCGCTCAGCCCCACAGTCGTCCGGGAAACCGGAGATCACAAGATCACGTCGGACGCTATGGCTGGCGATCGCCCTTGTGGTGGGCTTCCTGTTGAACGTGGCGTGGCGATTGTGGCTCGTCCGCGATATCCAGGTACCCGCGGCGCACGCTGACGAGGACGGCTACCTGATCGCGGCGCGGGTGCTCGCCGGCGGCCCCGGTGGATACTCCACCGAGAACACCGAATTCCGGCGTGTCGGCTACCCCGTCCTGCTGGCGCCCGTCTACTGGTTCACGTCCGATCCGTTCCAGGTCTACCGCGGCGCGCAACTGATCAACGCTCTCATCAACTCGCTGACCTTCCCTCTTGCGTACCTGTTCGCCCGCCGAGTGTTCGGCCAGCCGCGGAACTGGTCACTGGCGTTGGGCATGCTGGTCGCATCGATGCCGGCTGTCGCCTTCTACAGCCAGTACGCCATGACCGACGCGGTGCTGGTCACCTTCGCGCTCGCCTGGCTGCTGCTGCTGCACACCTGGCTAACCGCGACCACCGTACGCGGCAGGGTGCTCGCGGCCCTCGGCGCCAGCGCCGTTGCCGGCGCCGTCTACGTCCTTCATGTCCGGGGCACCATGGTGGTCGTCATGCACCTGGTTGCCCTGGTCGCCTTCGCTGTACTGCGGCGAACCTCCTGGTGGTTGACCATCGTGGCGGCCGCCATGACAGCCGTCGCCGCCTCAGGTAACACGGTGCTGCAGAACGTACTGGGCGACGCGATCATCACCGAGGGCAACAGCCCACGTAGCCAGATGATGGCCGCGTTCACCACCCTCGATGGGGCGGTCAGGACAGTCGCGCGCGCGTTCGGCCAACTCTGGTACCTCGCCGTGGGCACCTGGGGTCTGGGCGCCATCGGTCTGGTGGCGCTGGTCCTGGCGGTATGGCCGGTGCGGGATCTGCGCCGGCGACTGGGTGAGCGGATCGAGGGCGGGCGGCTGCTGATCCTGCTCACCACCCTGGTCGCCACGGCGTTGATCGCCGTCGCGAGTTCGGCTTCCCTACCGACCAACGACCACCGGATCAACTATCACGCGTACCCCCGCTACATCCACTTCCTGTTCCCGGTCTGGCTGATGGCCGGTGTGGTCGCGCTGCGCGTGGCCGACCGGCGCCGGCTGCGGGTGCTCGCGCTCGGCGCGGCCGGGATGACGCTGTTCTCCGCCGGCGTGGTGTACCTCCGACTGCAGTTCACCAAGGCGTGGCTCTTCCTGCCGTTCGACATGCCTGAGACGACGCTCCTGAGCTGGCAGTGGGATGCGATCCGGGTTGCCCAACCGACCATCGTCGGGCTGGTACTGCTGGGGCTGCTCGTCTTCACGCTGCCCCGGTCCCGTACCGTCGCGATTGCGATGGTCGGCATCGTGGCGTTGCACGCGGCGGTGATGGTCGCCAGCGTCGAGAAGATCACCAAGCCGATGACCGTCGACCAGTACCGCGCGGACACGCCGCAGATGGTCCGCGACGCGCACCTCCGGCCGGGCGACGTAGTGACCGTGTCCACCGAGACCTTGTGGTACTTCCGCTGGAACGTGATGCGCGAGGTGTACTGGGACCGGATCTACGTGTTCAACAGCGTGACAGAGGCGCCGCAGGACGAGGCGAACATCGTCATCGGCCCGTACGGGAACACCGGCCGCCATGCGCACAACTGGGTAGGCGGACCGGAGTACCGCCTGGTGGTGGTGGATCAATACCACCACTGGGCGGTTTGGCGGAAGAACTGACGTCGACGCCGACCGAGGCATGCGACCCTCCCCGTCTTCCACGGGGAGGGTCGTTCAGTTTCTAGGGCCCAAGCCCTATCCTCCTCGGGTGGCAGTATGCGAACCGACCTCGAGTCACGGCGGCCGGCTGGCCGCGCTGGTGCGGGGTCGCCGACTGTGGTTCATCGCGTTCCTCGGCTTCTTCATGATCAGCACGGCCTGGGCTCTCGCGATGCCCTTCGGCGGCGTTCCGGACGAGGGCAACTACATCACGCGTGCGGCCGGCGCCGGTCGCGGTGAGTTTCTCGGCGAGCTCGCGTCGAGCGCCGAGGGTGCCGGCGCCTTCCACCACGTCAAGCGTGGGCTGATGGTGGACAACATGTGCTGGCAGGGAAATGCCCAGAAATCGGCGGAGTGCGGTCTGCAGCCCACCGGCAAAGACGACATTGTCCGTTTGCATACGACGGCTGGCCGCTACCCACCCGCCTACTTCGCCGCGGTGGGCTGGCCGCTTACGATCTGGCCGACCTGGACCGGCATCTGGCTGGCCCGGCTGATCGGTGCGGCCATAGCGTCGGCATTCCTGGCCTCGGCGATGTTCGCCGCCGTTCGATGGACTCGCCACCCGCTCCTACCCGCCGCGGTGATCGTCGCGGTCACTCCGATCACGCTGCACATCTCCGGCGGCGTGAACCCCAACGGCGTGGAGATCGCCGCCGGCTTGGCGTTCATGGTCGGCCTGGCGGCAATCGCGCTGGATCGCCGTCCGACCGCGCCACCAGCCGTATACACACTGATCGGCGTCTCGGCGCTGACCCTGACCGCCGTGCGTCCATTTGGTCCACTGTGGACACTGGCGATCATCGGCATCTGTTTCGTGCCGACAACCCGCAAACGGCTCCGCCGGGTCCTGACCAATCGTCGCGTGCTGGCATGGCTGGCCGCGCTCGCCGTGGTGCTCATCGCGTCGGTCACGTGGTCGATCGCGGTTGAGACCGGAAAACCGGGCTGGGTCGCTGCGATGGACATCACCCCCGAGGAGGCGCTGCGCGTCGAACTGTTCGGCCGGCTTCAGCAGTACGCGAACGAGATGGTCGGCGTCATGTCCTGGCTCGACGCGCCGCTTCCCGGCCTGGCGTACGTCGCCTGGTTCATGGCGTTCGGGCTTCTCTTCTTGGGTGGATTCGCGCTCGGCGAATGGCACTACCGGTGGCGGATCGCGGCACTGACCCTGGCGGCCTTCGGCGTGATGGTGATTCCGGATGCGCTGAACGCCCGCACGTACGGCTTCTACGCACAGGGGCGCTACGTTCTACCGATCGCGGTGGGGCTACCCATTCTGGCGGCCTACGCGCTCGGTGAACGGCGTGCCCTCGTCGGCACACAGGCTCGGTCGATCATCCGGACCTTCGCGCTGCTCCTCATCCCGATCCACTTCCTGGCCCTGTACAACACCATGCTGCGCTGGCAGTACGGGATCCGCTGGCCGAAGATCAAGGTCAACCCTTTCCACGGGGAGTGGCTGCCGCGGCTCGGTCCGGAGTTACCGCTCGCGCTGGGCGCCGTCGGCGTACTCGTGCTCCTCGTGACCGCATGGGCGGTTTCGAGCGCGGTGCACCCGGCGGAGCCGCGGACGGATGACCAGAGCGACGCCGACGACCGGGTGGCACTGGCCTCCAGCCGTGCGGCGACCGCATAAGGGAAATTGAAAGGGCGGGCCGAGGAACCCTCGGCCCGCCCTTTCAATTCGCCGCTGTCAGCCGGCGGTGCGCAGTGACTCGTAGAACTCGACGCACTGGCGGTAGTCCGGCAGGAGGCCGCTGTCTCGGGTCTCGGCAAGGCTGGGCGCGGCCGCGTCGCGCGCTGACAGTTGCGGCGCCTCGGTCGGCCACTCGATGGCCAGCTCGGGATCGAGCGGATTGATCGCACGCTCGCGGGTCGGCGCGTACGTCTCCGAGCACAGATATGCCAGCGTCGCGTCATCGGTCAACGCGCAGAACCCGTGACCCAGCCCCTCGGCGAGGTAAACCGCGTGCCGGTCGACATCGTCGAGGCGTACGCCTTCCCAACGGCCGAAGGTAGGCGAGCCGACGCGCAGGTCCACGATGACGTCGAGGACCGCGCCACGCACGCACTGAACGTACTTCGCCTGGCTCGGCGGCACGTCAGCGAAGTGGATGCCGCGAACCACGCTGGCGGCCGACACCGACAGGTTGCCCTGGGCCAGCCGCAGCGGATGCCCGACGGCCTCGGCCAGCTTGTCGTACCGGTAAAACTCGGTGAACAGGCCGCGCGGGTCGCCGTGCAGGGCCGGTACGACCTGGTAGGCGCCCTCGATCGACAGGGGAAGTATTTTCACGCCGGTCCTTCCATGAAGTACGGCCGGTCGAGGAGATCGAGAAGGTAACTGCCGTACCCACTTTTGACCAGCGGCTCAGCGAGTTCCCGCAGCTGGGCGTCATCGATGAGCCCGGCCCGCCACGCCACTTCCTCGATGCAGCCGACCTTCAGGTTCTGCCGCTCCTCGATGACCCGGACGAACTCGGCAGCCTGCACCAGGGAGTTGAACGTCCCCGTGTCCAGCCACGCCGTGCCCCGGTCCAGAACCGTCACGTGAAGTTCACCGGTGCGCAGGTAGGCATCGTTGACAGCGGTAATCTCCAGTTCACCCCGGGCGCTGGGCTTGAGGCCCCGGGCGATGTCGACCACCCGGTTGTCGTAGAAGTAGAGGCCGGGCACCGCGTACGGCGACTTCGGCTTCTCCGGCTTCTCCTCAATGGAGATGACCTGTCCGGCGCCGTCGAACTCGACCACGCCGTACTCCTGCGGATTGGACACGGCGTACGCGAAGACGCGCCCACCGCTGACGTCGGAGTTCTCCCGAAGCTGGCTGCCAAGCCCAACACCGTGGAAGATGTTGTCACCGAGGATCAACGCGACCGGGCCGTCCCCGATGAAGTCTGCGCCGAGTAGGAACGCCTGCGCGAGGCCTTCCGGGCGCTCCTGGGCGACGTACGTCAGCTTGAGCCCAACGTGTGAACCGTCACCGAGCAGCCGCTGGAACTGAAGCTGATCTTCGGGCGTGGTGATCACTAAGATCTCGGAAATGCCCGCCATCATGAGAGTGGACAGCGGGTAATAGATCATCGGCTTGTCGAATACCGGCATAAGCTGCTTCGATACGGCCTTCGTGATCGGCCAAAGCCGCGAGCCGGTGCCACCGGCGAGAACGATTCCACGCACCGCGCCAATATAAACGGCGTGGCTGACAACGCCACACCGACGGGCTACACCACATCGGCGCGGCGGCGCGTGTCTACTGACAGAGCGCTATAGTCCGGTACTCATGAGAATCCTCGTCACAGGCGGCGCCGGCTTCATCGGGTCCCACTTCGTTCGGTCGGTCCTCCAGGGCGAGCGCGATGGGATCAGCGACGCCTCGGTGACCGTTCTCGACAAGCTCACGTACTCCGGCAACCGCGCGAACCTGGACCCGGTCGCCTCCCATCCCGGCCTGACTTTCGTCGAGGGCGATATCTGTGACGAAGCCCTCGTCGACGAGCTCGTGCCCGGTCACGACGCGATCGTGCACTTCGCAGCGGAGTCGCATGTCGATCGTTCGATCGCCGGCGCCAAGCCCTTCGTGGTCACCAACGTGTTGGGAACCCAGACGTTGTTGGACGCGGCAGTACGGCACCGCACCGGCCGGTTCCTCCACGTGTCGACCGACGAGGTGTACGGCTCGATCGAATCCGGTTCGTGGTCCGAAGACTGGCCCCTGGCTCCCAACTCCCCGTACTCGGCATCCAAGGCCTCCTCCGACCTGCTCGCGCTGGCCTACAGCCGCACCCACCACTTGGACGTCGTCGTCACCCGCTGCTCGAACAACTACGGGCCGTACCAGTTCCCCGAGAAGGTCATCCCGCTGTTCGTCACCAACCTGATCGACGGGCGCAACGTTCCGCTGTACGGTGACGGCGGCAACATCCGTGACTGGCTGCACGTCGACGACCACTGCCACGGCATCGCCCTCGCCCTCACCCGCGGCCGAGCGGGCGAGGTGTACAACATCGGCGGCGGTACGGAACTGACCAACAAGGAGCTGACCGGCCTGCTCCTGGATGCTTGCGGGGTCGGCTGGGAGCGGGTCGACTACGTCGAGGACCGCAAGGCCCACGACCGGCGGTACTCGGTGGACATCACCAAGATCTCGAAGGAACTGGGCTACCAGCCACGGGTGCCCTTCGAGACCGGCCTGGCCGACACCGTCCGCTGGTACGTCGAGAATCGGTCCTGGTGGGAACCGCTGCGGGAGAAGGCTGGATTGTGAGCACACGCTGGCTGGTCACCGGCGCCGGCGGCATGCTCGGTGTCGACCTGGTGTCGGTCCTACGCCAAGCGGGTGAAGACGTCACTGGGGCCAATCGGGCAGCGCTCGACATCACCGATGCCGAGGCGCTGAAGGACGCGGTGGCCGGGTACGACGTGGTGGTGAACTCCGCGGCGTACACCGACGTGGACGGTGCCGAGACGGATGAGGACCGTGCCACGCTCATCAACGGGGTTGCCGTCGGCCACCTGGCCGCCGCGTGCGCCACCCGCGGCGCCAGGCTCATCAGCGTGTCCACGGACTACGTGCTGCCCGGCGACGCGACCGAGCCGTACGCCGAGGATGCCCCGACGGGCCCGGTCAACGCGTACGGCCGCGGCAAGCTGGTCGGTGAGCGGGCAGTCCTGTCCACCCTGCCGGACACCGGCTACATCGTTCGCACGGCCTGGCTGTACGGCGAGCACGGGCGCAACTTCGTCGCCACGATGCTGCGGCTCGCGGCTGAGCGGGACACCGTGGACGTCGTCAACGATCAGCGCGGCCAACCAACCTGGACCCGCGCGCTGGCAACACAGCTGATGGCCCTTGGCCGGGCCGCGCTGAACGGGCGCGCCGCCCCAGGCATCTACCACGGCACCGCTGCCGGTGAGGCCACCTGGCACGAACTCGCACGGACGGTTTACGCTCTCAGCGGTCTCGACCCGGACCGGGTCCGGCCGATCACCAGCGACCGTTTCCCGCGGCCGGCAACCCGTCCGAGTTACAGCGTCCTGAGTCACACCGCTTGGACAAGGGCAGGTCTGGCTTCCATGGCACCCTGGCAGGAAACGCTCGCTGATGCGCTCAACCAACCTGGGTTCGTCGCGTTGCGGAAGGCCGCCGCATGAAGCTAACCGTCCTCACCGTCATCGTGGGCCTCCTGTTATTGGTGGTCATCTTCGAACTGTTGCGGCGACGCCAACTGCGTGAGAAGTACGCCGTGCTGTGGATCGCAGTCGGGCTCAGCGTGGTTCCCCTGGCTGTGTTCCCCCGCGGCCTCGACGCCGTCGCCGGGCTGATCGGAGTCGCCTCCGGTGCCAGCCTTGTACTTTTCCTCGCCGTGCTCCTCCTCCTGCTGATCTGCACCCACCTCAGCTGGGAGGTCAGCCGCCTCGAAGAAGAGACCCGCACGCTCGCCGAGGAAATCGCCCTCGTCCGTACCCGGCTCGCCGAGCTGGATTCCAGGGAGATCAGCAATGACCAGCGATAAGCGCGTCCTGGTCATCATTCCGGCGTACAACGAGGGCGAGACTATCGGCAAGGTCATCGCCGAGGTTCGGGCCGAATTGCCGGCCTACGACGTCCTGGTGGTCGACGACGGCTCCACCGACGACACCGCCGAGGTCGCTCGCGCGGCCGGCGCGACGGTCACCGTCCTCCCGTACAACCTGGGGGTCGGTGGCGCGCGGCGACTCGGTTACCTGTACGCCCTCAGACACCAGTACGACATCGCGGTCCAAGTCGACGCGGACGGTCAGCACGACCCACGCAACGTTTCCGCCCTCGTTGCCGCCCTGGACGAAGCCGACCTGGTGATCGGTGCCCGGTTCGCCGGTGAAGGCAGCTACAGCGCCCGGGGCCCGCGTTGGTGGGCGATGTCATTGCTGTCGTTCGTGCTCAGCAAGATGGCGGGTACGAAGCTGACCGACACCACGTCGGGATTCCGGGCCTGCGGGCGGCCGTTGATCGCCGGGTATGCCCGCTGGCTACCAGTGGAGTACCTCGGCGACACCATCGACACCGCGGTGTGGGCCATCCGGCACGGCTACACCGTGAGACAGGTACCGGTGGCGATGCGCGCCCGGATGGCCGGTACCCCGAGCGCATCGCCGGTCAAGGCGGCGGTCTATCTGTTCCGCTCCATGATCACGCTACTGCTCGCGCTAGTACGCAAGTGAAACGGCTACTACAGGCGGTTCCGGCCGGCACGCTCATCGTCGGCTGTGGACTCGCTGTCCTCGGTGCCGCGTCCTACGTCCATCTAGCGGTCGCCAGCCGCGCCCTGAACCCCGTCGACTACTCCGCGGTCGGGGTGCTGTGGGCGCTGGTCTTCTCGATCGGCATCGGCCTGTTCCTGCCGGTTGAGCAGGAGGTCTCTCGCCTGGTCGCGGCCCGTTCGGTCGCCGGCGTCGGGGTCGCGCCGGTACTGCGGACCGCCGGCCTACTGGCTGGCGGCCTGCTCGCGCTGCTCCTCGCGGCGCTCGGGCTCGCGGCGGGACCGCTGGCCGGTCGCCTCTTCGAAGGCGACCGGTCGATGGTGATTGCGCTGTGCGGCGCGTTCGCCGGGCTCGCCGCCGGTTATCTGACCCGCGGCGTGTTGTCCGGGCTCGGCCGGTTCGGCTGGTACGGCACGCAGTTGGCGATCGACGGCGGCCTGCGGATCACGCTCGCCGCTGGAATGGGCCTCGCCGGCGTACGCTCACCGCTCGCGTACGCGCTGATCCTGGCCATCGCGCCACTCGTTTCGGTGGTGCTGACACTGCCTGGAGTCCTGCGTGACCTGCAGCCCGGCCCGCCTGCCGCGCTGCGGATGCTGTGCCAGGGCCTCAGCCTGCTCGTCGCCTCCAACCTGTTGATGCAGGTGATCGTCAACATTGGTGTCATCAACGTGAAGCTGCTCTCGCCAGGAGACAAGGCCTTCGCGGGATCGCTTCTGAACGCCTTGGTGCTCGCCCGGGTGCCACTGTTCGTATTCGCGTCGCTGCAGGCGTCCCTGCTCCCCGCCCTCACCCGCGCGATCGCCTCCGGTGACATTCCCACGTTCCGCCGCCTTTTCGTACGGTCGATCGGGGTCGTGTCGCTCCTGGGACTTGCCGGTGGCATCCCCGCCGTCGCGCTCGGCCCATGGCTCGTCAAGCTGTTGTTCGGCCAGACAGACGTGTTGGGACGGGCCGGCTTCGCCTGGCTCGCCGCAGGAACCTTGGCCTACATGGTGGCGAGCGTGGTCGGGCCGGCCGTCGTGGCACGGGGCCGGCACGCGGCGCAGACGCTCGGCTGGTTGGTGGGCACCGCGGTACTCGTCGCGATCACTCTCGGCCCCGGTGACATCCGGCTCCGGGTGGAGTTGGCCTTCGCGATCGGGTCGTTCGCGGTGATTCCGGTACTGGTGCCGTTCGCCTGGTCCCGCAGCGCACCGGCGGTAGCAGCGGAGCGTGAACCCGCCGCCGCGGGCGCGCGAGACGCGGACTGATCGGCTGACCGGACGTCTTCGAACAGTGCCGGACACCTTCGGACACTCGACCATCTAGGCAGCGGCTTCCGTCGTATCGAGAAGAGCCTCCGTTGGCCGGACGGCACCTCGGTGTCGTTGATGACGCGGTGGGATGTCGGTGAGGAGCAGGACCAGCGCCGCATCATCCCGAGTCAGGTCGGCTAAGACAGCTGAAGTCCGCCGACGCCGACGCTGGGGCCTGCCGGTCGGCTGGTACCCGCTCGCGTTCATCGGCGCGGCCGCGTTGCGGTCTCTCCCAGCACGTAAGCATGCGAGGTTAGCCTCTGGTGTGGCTTCGATACAGGTTGGCGCCGTCAGGGAGACGGCTGACGCACCGGGTCGACCCGCTGAGAAACAAGATCAACGCCGAGTTGTGCCGGATCTGTGCCCGACGATATCGAAGAAGAGAGAATGCCTGGTCAGAGGCCAGTGATGGTGGAAGCGAGGGGACTCGAACCCCTAACCCCCGCCTTGCAAAGGCGGTGCTCTGCCAGTTGAGCTACGCCCCCGGGTACGCCCGCGGTACCGGGTCCATTATCAGGGTGCCGCCGAGCCGACGGCAGCCGGGGACGGCAAAGAATTACCGGAGGTCGGGCGCCGTCGTGGCCTCGTGCCAGAGCGCCCGCTCCTCGTTAGCGGACCGGACCTTCTTCGCGATGACTACGGCGACACCGAGAACACCAGCGAGGACGATCAGCTTCTTCACCATGTGGGGCTAGCTGGAATCGAACCAGCGACCTCAGAGTTATCAGCTCTGCGCTCTAACCGACTGAGCTATAGCCCCGCACTCCAACGCTGCGATCCCTCGCAGCGGCGACGAGCAAGGTTACCGCATCCGACTACCGGATCCCAAACCGGGTACGCCGCACCTGATTCGAGCCGGTGGCGCGGCGTACCCAAGGATCTCATTCCTTCTCGGCCAGCGTCAGCTCAATTCCGCCTACAAGGTCCGAGCAGACGTTGTAGATGAACGCGCTGAGCGTCGCGAGGGCCGTAAAGAGCACGACGTTGACCAGACCGAGCAGCCCGGTACCGACGATGACCCCCTTGGCCGTGATCTTGAAGGTGTTCTTCGCGTCACCACCGGTGGCGCCGACCATCTCGCTGAGCGCCTTGTTGACGCTACCGACCACGCCCATGGCATCAAGTGCCATGTACAGCACAGCGGTCGCGACGACACCGACGATGAACAGCACGAACGACACCGCGAACGAGAACTTCATGACCGACCACGGGTCGACGCGCTTGAGGTAAAGCCGGGCCCGACGGGGACCCCGGCTGGCCGCTGCGGTGACGGTTGTCCGGGCACTACGGATCGCGTTACTGAACCGGCCGCCGGGGCCACTGGGCCCCGAACCACCGGATCGACCACCGATCTTGATTGGCTGCGTCACGAGTCCGCGAGCGACCGCGGCAGCGCCGCGGACACTCGCCCGGGCCACGGCGGGGGAACCGGCCCCGACCAGGGTCGGGTCGGCCGGCTTCCCCTCCGCGGAGGCGTCGCTCTCCTCGTCTGAGGACGACTGGGACGGCGGGAGGGAATCGGGCGGTGGCGCCATGCCCGGCGCCCGCGTGAACTTGGGCACGGAATCGGCGCCGGTCGCGGCCGCCTTGGCCGATCCCCGCTGGTCAGACTTCTTCCCCTCGGGTTTCTTCGCCTCAGGCTTGTCACCGGGCACCGTCGCGCGACCCACCACAGCGCCCCCAGTCTCGTCGTCGCCCGTCCTGTCCTGGTCGTCTAGGGCTTCGGATTCAGCGTCTGCCGACTTCGCGGCCGGCCCAGCCGTTCCCGACTTCGCCTGGGTTTCCGTCATTAATTATTCCTGTTCGTCCGGCTCGTCAGCGTTGCGAGCAATCGCGACGAGGGCCACGCCATCCGGCAGGTCCATCAGCTTGACCCCCATTGTGTTCCGATCCCGCGTCCGGCGTACAGGCTCCACCGGAGTTCGGATCACCCCACCGTTAGAGGTGATGGCGAACAACTCGTCGTCCGGACTAATGACGACCGCACCCACCAAGCCCCCGCGGCGAGACGTGATTTTAGCTGTGAGGACGCCCTTCCCCCCGCGTCCTTGGACCGGATACTCCTCAATCGGTGTGCGCTTTGCATAGCCGCCGTCCGTCGCGACCAGCACGTCCATACCCTCCCGCACGACTTCCATAGCAAGCAACTCGTCGCCATCCGCAAAACGCATCCCGATCACGCCGGACGTGGCGCGTCCCATCGGGCGGAGCGCGTCGTCGTTGGCGTTGAACCGGATCGCCTGCGCCTGCTTGCTGACCAGGAGAAGATCCTCGGCCGGCGCGACCAGCGCCGCACTGACCAGTTCGTCATCTTCGCGCAGGTTGATCGCGATGATGCCACCGGAACGGTTGGAATCGAACTCCTCAAGACGGGTCTTTTTGACGAGCCCGTTCTTGGTCGCGAGCACCAGGTAGGGGGCCACCTGGTAGTTCTGGATCTGGATGACCTGGGTGATCTCCTCGTCCGGCTGGAAGGCGAGCAGGTTGGCGACGTGCTGGCCCCGAGCGGTGCGGGCAGCTTCGGGAAGCTCGTACGCCTTGGCCCGGTACACCCGGCCCTTGTTCGTGAAGAACAGGATCCAGTCATGCGTGGAGGTCACGAAGAAGTGGCTGACGATGTCGTCCTGGCGCAGGCCGGCGCCGTTGACCCCCTTGCCGCCTCGCTTCTGCGAGCGGTACAGGTCGGTCTTGGTCCGCTTGGCGTAACCCGTCCGGGTGATGGTGACGACCACGTCCTCGCGGGCGATGAGGTCCTCCATCGAGACCTCACCCTCGAACGGGACGATCTTGGTACGCCGGTCGTCGCCCCACTTCTCGACGATGGCCGCCAGTTCATCGGAGACGATCTGCCGCTGCCGCTCCGGCTTTGCGAGGATGTCCATCAGGTCGGCGATCTCGATCTCGATCTTCGCCAACTCGTCGATGATCTTCTGACGCTCCAGAGCCGCGAGCCGGCGCAGCTGCATGTCGAGGATCGCAGTCGCCTGGACCTCGTCGATCTGCAGCAGGTCGATGAGGCCGTTGCGGGCCTGTTCCACAGTGGGCGAACGCCGGATCAACGCGATGACCTCGTCGAGCGCGTCGAGCGCCTTGACCAGACCGCGCAGGATGTGCGCCCGCTCCTCGGCCTTGCGCAGCCGGTAACGGGTGCGCCGGACGATGACCTCGATCTGGTGCGCCACGTAGTAGCGGACGAACTGCGCGAGGTTGAGCGTGCGCGGCACGCCGTCGACCAGCGCGAGCATGTTCGCGCCGAACGTCTCCTGCAGCTGGGTGTGCTTGTACAGGTTGTTCAGCACGACCTTGGCCACCGCGTCGCGCTTGAGCACGATCACCAGGCGCATACCCGTGCGGCCGGATGACTCGTCCCGGATGTCGGCAATGCCGGTGAGCTTGCCCTCCTTGACCAGCTCGGCGATCCGCTCAGCCAGGTTGTCCGGGTTTACCTGGTACGGCAGCTCGGTGACGACCAGCTGGGTACGTCCCCGGCTGTCCTCGTCAACGTCGATCACCGCGCGCATGCGGATCGAGCCACGCCCGGTCCGGTACGCCTCTTCGATCGCCGACTGGCCGACGATCAGGCCGGAGGTCGGGAAGTCCGGGCCCTTGACGATCTTGATCAGCTCGTCGAGGGTCGTCGCCTCGTCCACTTCCGGGTTGTCCAGGCACCACTGCACCGCCTGCGCGACCTCGCGCAGATTGTGCGGCGGGATGCTGGTGGCCATGCCGACCGCGATACCGCTCGCCCCGTTGACGAGCAGGTTGGGGATACGCGAGGGCAGGATCGTCGGCTCCTGCGCCCGGCCGTCGTAGTTGGGTACGAAGTCGACGGTGTCCTCGTCGATGTCCCGCAGCATCTCCATGGCCAGCGGGTCGAGCTTCGACTCGGTGTACCGCATGGCGGCCGGCGGGTCGTTACCCGGCGAGCCGAAGTTGCCGTTGCCGTCGACCAGTGGGTAGCGCAGCGACCACGGCTGGGCCATCCGGACCAGCGCGTCGTAGATGGATGAGTCACCGTGCGGGTGGTACTGACCCATCACATCGCCGACGACCCGGGAGCACTTCACGTACCCGCGCTCGGGCCGGTAACCCGAGTCGTACATGGCGTACAGAATCTTGCGGTGGACGGGCTTGAGGCCGTCGCGGACATCAGGCAGTGCGCGACTGACGATAACGCTCATCGCGTAGTCGAGGTACGAGCGCTGCATCTCGACCTCGATGCCGATCGGTTCGATACGGCCGTGCAGCCCGACTGCCCCTTCGGGGCCGTCAACCCCGGGGTTCAGGTCCTCGCCGTTCGGACCCGTACTCTGCGTCACGCGTCATTCCTTACTTGTTGAACGCTCGGCTCATCCTGTGTGGATAAGCCGGACTGTCTGTGGATAAGCCTGTGGACGATGTGGACGCGCCCGGCTGTTCCGGCCGGAAGTGGCCATCGCCGGGCGCGTCCAGGCGTCAGATGTCCAGGAAGCGAACGTCTTTGGCGTTGCGCTGGATGAAGTTGCGCCGCGCCTCCACGTCCTCGCCCATGAGCACGCTGAACAGCTCGTCAGCGGTCGCCGCGTCGTCCAGCGTGACCTGGCGCAGGGTGCGGGTGGCCGGGTTCATCGTGGTCTCCCACAGCTCCGGGTAGTTCATCTCACCCAGACCCTTGAATCGCTGGATGTCGTCCGGCTTCGCGTTGGGCTTGGTCTGCTGGCGCAGCACGATGAGGCCGTCGCGCTCCCGGTCGGAGTACGCGTACTGGGCGTCGTCGCCCCGCTTGTTCCACTTGATCTTGTAGAGCGGCGGAGCGGCGAGGTAGACGTGGCCCAGCTCGACCAGTGGCCGCATATACCGGAACAGCAGGGTCAGCAGCAGCGTCTGGATGTGCTGGCCGTCGACGTCGGCGTCAGCCATCAGGATGATCTTGTGGTAGCGCAGCTTCTCGATGTCGAAATCTTCGTGAATGCCGGTACCGAGCGCCGTGATCAGGGCCTGCACCTCGTTGTTCTTGAGAACGCGATCGATGCGGGCCTTCTCGACATTGAGGATCTTGCCCCGGATCGGCAGGATCGCCTGGACCTTCGGGTCGCGGCCCTGCTTGGCCGAGCCACCGGCCGAGTCACCCTCGACGATGAACAGCTCGCACACTCGCGGATCGGTCGACTGGCAGTCGGCCAGCTTGCCCGGCATCGAGCCGGACTCCAGCAGCGACTTCCGTCGGGCCAGCTTGCGGGCCTGCTGAGCCGCGATACGGGCGCGGGCAGCCTGGGAAGCCTTGGTGATGATCATCTTAGCTTCGGCCGGGTTGCGGTCGAACCAGTCGACCAGCCACTCGTTGCAGACCTTCTGCACGAAGCTCTTGGCTTCGGTGTTGCCCAGTTTGGTCTTGGTCTGGCCCTCGAACTGCGGGTTGGCCAGCTTGACCGAGATGATCGCCGCCAGGCCCTCACGGATGTCCTCACCCGAGAGCTTGTCGTCGTTGCCCTTGAGCAGCTTCTTGTCGGCTCCGTACTTGTTGACGACGGTGGTCAGCGCCGCCCGGAAGCCCTCCTCATGGGTGCCGCCCTCGTGCGTGTTGATCGTGTTGGCGAACGTGTAGACGCTCTCGCCGTACGACTCGTTCCACTGCATGGCGATCTCTACGGAGATCCCCTCGCCGTCGGCGGCGAACTGCACCACGGACTTGTGGATGGGGGTCTTGGTCTGGTTGAGGTGCCGGACGAAGTCGGCGATGCCTTCCTTGTAGCAGAAGGTGACTTCCTTGGGCGCACCGTCGCCCTCGGTCGGGCGCTCGTCGCGCAGCACGATCGTCAGGCCGCGGTTGAGGAAGGCCATCTCCTGCAGGCGGCGGTAGATCGTCTCGAACTTGTACTCGGTCGTCTCAAAGATGGCCGGGTCCGCCCAGAACGTCACCGTCGTGCCGTTGCCCTCGGTCGGCTCCACCTGCTCCAGCGGACCGACCGGCTTGGAGTTACGGAAGTTCTGCCGCCACAGGTGGCCGGCCTTCTTCACCTCGACGTCGACGCCGGTCGACAACGCGTTGACCACCGAGATACCGACGCCGTGCAGACCGCCGGAGACCGCGTACGCCTTGCCGTCGAACTTGCCGCCGGCATGCAGCATGGTCAGCGCCATCTCGACGCCCGACTTCTTGGTCTTTGGGTGGATGTCGACCGGAATTCCACGGCCGTTGTCGACCACTCGAATGCCACCGTCGGGGAGCACGCTCACCTCGATGGTGTCGCAGTAGCCGGCCAGCGCCTCGTCAACGGAGTTGTCCACGACCTCCCACACGAGGTGGTGCAGACCGCGCTCACCGGTCGAGCCGATGTACATACCCGGCCGCTTACGGACGGCCTCCAGGCCCTCGAGTGCGGTCAGTGACGCCGCGGTGTAGTTGTCCTGTTGTTGGTTCGGCGCTGCCACCCTCGTTCGCTTTCTCGCCCGAGGGGCGACCAGTCAGTCGCCCCGCAGGCGGGGGTCATGCGCGCACGCCGCCTGATCAGCACGCGAAGATCCGTCGCCGCATGACTGAGCGGTCCTGGCGGATCTTGGCGTACCGACCACCGCGGCGTGCGCGCGGATTGCTCTGTCGGCTGAAGCCTCCGTTGTCGGCTGAAGCCTTCGTTCAAATCTTACCCGTCGAGAACGACACTTTTAGGCTCCGGCCGCGTTTCCTAGCGGCTGAAATCGCCGTAGCGGCCCGAACACGGTTTCCGCGACTCCCCCTATGCACTCCGGGGGGAACATGGCACCGTGCACTCCTACGAGCCACCCAAAATATCGGTTTCCGTCAACGGGAGCGATGCACACGGACGGCGTCTTCCGTCCACCTTTATAGGTAAACGTCGGAAGCCGTGACATTAATTCCCAGCCAGAGGGTCGCGCGAACCATCCACAGTGCCGTATGTTCCCGCGCGCGGGGATGCGTACCGCGCTCAGCGGAGGTGATCAGGGAATGGGGCTGGACAACGTCGCGGTGCAGTGGCCGCGTACCGGCCGCTTCTATGATCCGGTCGCGCCGGCCGAGTTCGTCGACTTCGGCGACCTGATCGACAGGGTCCCGGACATTCCCGGGCCGGCCGCGGCGCTCGCCGACCACATCGCCAAGACCGGCACGGTGCGCGCCACCGGGTACACCGAGCTTGTCGACCTCCTGCTCGGACTGAAGGATGTGCTCTACGCCACAGAGGCGGCCGCCGAGGACGAGGATCCGGTGATCGACCCCGACGGATGCGCGTGGATCGCTGGCGGCCTGGAACGGTTCGTCGACGGCCACCTCGACTTCGGGGAAGAAGTGACCTTCGACAGCGTGAGCTCCGTGCTCAGGGCGGCGCTGGAGGGCTCCCGCCTGGCCGAGCAGCAGCTCAGCTGGCTGGATAACCGCCTCAACGCGCTGCGCGACGAGTCCGGCGAGCCGCCGCAGTGGAGCTTCACCCGCACCGAGCTACAGATCCTTGCCGGCTTCTACCGCCGCTGCGCCGACCGCGGCTTCGCCGTCTACGCCGACTACTGATCCAGGACATCCCGCGACAGCGCGCGGCCGCTATCGGCCCGGCGCCGCGAACCCGAACCACCCGTCGATCGTCTCGAAACGCCATCCGGCCGGAACGAACGTCCGGCACACGTCCTGCGGCGCCGCGCACAGGATCGCGTCGACGGAGGTACTCGGTGGGGCCGGCTGGTGCGGCAGGACGCTCTGCAACGACACCAGGTCGGTGCCGGGCAGCATGACCCACCAGGGGTACTCCCACTGGTCAGCGATGAGCACGATGCCAACCCGGCGGGCACCGGCAGCGCGTACCTTCGCCGCGCCCCACTCGTAGCCGGCCAGGTGCCCGGGCATCCGCGCGAAACGCAGGTCCCACTCATCGCGTAGCAGCACCGAATGTTCACCGACGAGCGGCCGGGGCGCCCCGAGCGCGACGGCGTAGTAGCCATGGAGTGTCCCGCCGGCGACCACCACGGCGACGGTCCCCGCGATCACCGGACGCAGAAGCGCATGGCGACGGGCCAGAATCGCCGACAGCGCCCAGCCGACGAGCGGCGCACCGAGGATCAGGGCCCCACCGACGAGCCGGTTACCCCACGGCTGCCATTTCAGGACCGCGGCGTACGTGCTCAGGGCCCCGAGCACGGTCAGCGCGTACGCCCTGACTCGACCCGGCACCCGCCTCGCCAGGAGCGCTCCGAACGTCGCGATCAGGACCAGCGCCGACTGCACCGGATACGGTGACCGGTCCTCGTCGGGGAACGCTCGCAGGCTCGGGTACGCGTACATGGTGGTCGCCGGGTCCTGCGGGTCCACCCCGATGGCGCGCGCGAAGCCGATGATCCCGTCCGCGACCGCCTGGTTGATCTGCGGCACCGGTACGAGCAGCGTCGACGAGCCGATCCGCAGAGCGTTGACCAGTACCGACAGCGGATCGTGGCGTTGCAGCGTGTGATTGCCGCTCTGCTCCGGAGGCCCCAGCGGGCTGCCGAACCCCGCGTTGACCCGGGAAAGGTACGGACCGGCGAGGACCCCGATCACCGCGATGATCGCGATTGTGCCCACCGCCGCGCGTACCAGCGCCCGCTGGCGCACCTGCGCGAGCCCCCACAGCAGCAGGACCGGCCCGAGCGCGAGCCAGCCGGTCGGCTTCGTCACGACCACCAGCCCCGCCGCGGCCCCGATGCCCAGGACGGCCGTCGCCGGGCTACGCCGGCTCAGCTCATCGACCACGAGAGTCGCGGCGCACGCCAGCCACGCCGCCACGACCAGGTCGTTCTGCGTACTGGTCGCCTCCAGCACCACCATCGGCGCACCCACAACCGTGGCCGCGGCCAGCAGTTGACCGAGCCGCCCGGCGCCCAGCTGCGCGGCTATCCGGGACACCGCCAGCGCACAGCCGAGCGCCGCCGCCCACTGCAGCAGGTTGTAGAGCCCGTCTCCGCCGGTGAGCAGGCGAAGGTGCAGCAGCAGGTACTCCCCACCCGGCGGATTCGCCACCTGGTGCTTCGCGAACGTCGGGTACAGCGCCACGTTGCCCTGCGCCACCCAGTGCTCGACCCTCGGCAGGTGGTAGTGGTACGAGTCGTAGTTGTTGGGCGGGCTGACCAGCGCCACGACGAGCTCGGCGAGCACGAGGCCCGCCAGCGCGACACCGAGCAGCCGCTCGACCGGCGAAGCCCCCCGCCACAGCGCGACGATGCCGTCCCGGATGCCGCTCCCCCGGCCGCCAGCGACGTCCCGCCGGCGACGTAACAGCGCGAGTACCGCCGAAGCGGCTAACCCGGTCAGCCACAGTCCAACCACCGGGCCGGTCGTGACCGCGTCAACGGCCGACAGGACCTCGACGCCCACGGTCGCGAACGCTCCCACCGCCACAGCCGCCCGTACAGCGGCCAGCCGCCGGGGCCCAAACGTGGCGCCGGCCGGGCGTAGCGCGTAACCGGAGAGGAGCAGGGTCGCAGCGGGGAACAGAGCGCCCAACATCATCCGTACGTGTCCCGGGGGCCGCGCCCGCGTACCCGCCTGGGGCCGCTGCTCCACGAGGGCGCCGACGGACCGTGGATGTGCAGCTTGGTCACGACCCCGTTGCCCACCTCGCCGGCGATCCGGACCAGCAACTTCCCGGCGAGCAGCCGCAGCTGCGTGGCCCAGGCGGTGGACTGCGCTTCGACTGTCAGTTCGCCGTTCTCGAGCTTCACCGGACGGCAGTGGCTGGCAACGTCGGCGCCGACGACCTTCTCCCAGGAGCCGAACACTGCCGCCTCAGCGGTCGGTCGCTGCCAGCCCCGCGCTTTGACCAGCCGCCCCAGTACGGAGGCGAGGGGCTGTGGATCACGCGGATCGGGGCCGGGGCCGGAGTACCCGCGCAGTCGGCGCCCGCCGTCCTCCCCGGTGTTCCGGTCCGAGCTTCGGCGCCGGGCCGGACGGGCCGCCTCCCGTCGCACCCGTGCCGCCTCGAGCGCGGCTCTAGCCAGCTCCGGACCGGTGGGCTCAGCGCCGCCTGATCCGCCAGCGCCTGGCTGGCCGCCTGACCCGCCGGGCGGCGGTGGCTGATCAGGGTCATCCGACACGGCGCACCTCCGCGTTCCCGACCTCGTACCGTGTCCCGCGCAGCGCGGCCGGCACATCCGCCTCGACGGCACAGGTCACCAACGTCTGGCTGGCGTCAGCGACCAGCGTAGCCAGGCGCTCGCGGCGACCGACGTCGAGTTCGGCGAAGACGTCGTCGAGCGCGAGCACAGGCTCCATGCCCTCAGCGCGGAGAAGATCGTACGCCGCCAGCCGCAGCGCGAGCGCGTACGACCATGATTCGCCGTGGCTGGCGTACCCCTTGGCCGGAACCTCGCCGAGCATCAGGGTGATGTCGTCGCGGTGCGGTCCGACCAGCGTGACTCCGCGCTCCACCTCGGCCGTCCGGGAGGCGCGCAGCGCCTCGCGCAGCCGCTCCTCCAGAGCCTCGATCGTCAGCGGGAGGGCTGGGATGGCTTCGTCCCAGGACGGGGAGTAGATCATGTTCGCGGTCCCCTTGCCGGCGCTCACCGCGTCGTACGCCTTCGCGACCAGCGGCGCGAGGCCGGCGCACAGTTCCAGCCGGCCGACCAGCAGTTCGGCACCGTACCGGGCCAGATGGACGTCCCAGACGTCGAGCGTCGACAGGTCGCCGCGCGCGCCGCCGGCCCGCTTCGCCAGGTACGAGGTACGTAGGAGTGCGTTGCGCTGCTTCAGGACCCGGTCGTAGTCGCCGCGCACTCCGGCGTAGCGCGGCTGCCGCAGGGTGAGCAACTCGTCGAGGTACCGACGGCGCTCACTCGGGTCTCCGCGGACCAGCGACAGGTCCTCCGGGGCGAACAGCACCATGCGCAGCGCACCCAGCACGTCGCGCACGCGGGTCAGGGGTGAACGGCCGAGTCGGGCCTTGTTCGCCTTGCCCGGCTCGATCTGCAGCTCGATCAACAGCTCCCGGGCGTCGTGGACGACCGCGGTCCGGACCACCGCCCGCTGGGCGCCCACCCGTACCAGCGGCGCGTCGGTGGCGACCCGGTGGCTGCCGAGCGTCGCCACGTACCCGAGCGCTTCCACGAGGTTCGTCTTGCCCTGGCCGTTGCGGCCGACAAGCACACAGGCACCGGGCTCCAGGTCGACGTTGACGCGCGGGTAGTTCCGGAAGTCAACCAGCTCGAGGTGGCGTACGTACACCTAGTCCTTCTTGACCGCGTGGCCACCGAACTGGAACCGCAGCGCGGCGACCGCCTTCATCGCCGGCGAGTCCTCCTGACGGGACGCGAACCGGGCGAACAGCGAGTCCGCGATCACGTTCAGCGGCACCGCGAGGCGGATAGCCTCCTCGACCGTCCAGCGTCCCTCGCCGGTGTCCTCAGCGTACCCGCGGACGCCGGCCAGCTCGGGATCCTCTTCCAGCGCCCGGTCGAGCAGGTCGAGCAGCCACGACTTGACGACGGTGCCCTCACGCCAGGACTTAATCACGCCGGGCACGTCGTCGATGTACTCCGAGGCGCGCATCAGTTCGTAGCCCTCGGCGTACGCGTGCATCAGGCCGTACTCGATGCCGTTGTGCACCATCTTCGCGTAGTGCCCGGCACCGACGCCGCCGGCGTGCACGAAGCCGTACGGGCCCTCGGGCTTGAGCGCTTCGAAGATCGGCATGCAGCGCTGAACATGCTCGTCGGCGCCGCCGACCATGAGCCCGTACCCGTACTCGATGCCCCAGACGCCGCCGGAAACCCCGCAGTCGACGTACCCGATCCCGCGCTTGCCCAGGCGCTCAGCGCGCGGCTTGTCATTGCTGAACCGTGAGTTCCCGCCGTCGATGATGATGTCGCCTTGCGCCATGACACCGGCCAGCTCTTCGATCACCGAGTCGGTCACGTCGGCCGGCACCATCACCCAGACCACGCGCGGCGCCGCCAGCTTGCCGACCAGCTCCTGGATGCTCGCGACGTCGGAGACCTTGGGGTCGTGGGCGTAGCCGACGACCTCATGCCCGGCACGGCGAAGCCGTTCGCGCATGTTGCCGCCCATGCGGCCGAGACCGACGAGACCGAGTTGCATGACTTCTCCCAGGGTGGATCGTCGCCGCCCCGAACGCGGAGCGACCAGTTGCGAGTTCCGTCAGCCGCCGATACGCACGGGCATGATGAGGTACCAGTACCCCGATGAGATCTCGCCATCCTCGCTAGCCGGCACGATGATGGCCGGCTTCTTGGGGTCGGTGAACGAGAACACGGCGAACGGGCTGTTGAGGGCGTTGAGCCCATCCAGCAGGTACTGGTGGTTGAACGCGATCGTCAGCGGTTCACCGGTGAACGCGCAGTCCATCGCTTCACTCGCCCGTGCGTCTTCGGTGCCACCGGCCTCGATGACCAGCCCGTCCTCGCTGAAGCGCAGCCGTACGGGGGTGGCGCGCTCGGCGACGAGCGAGACGCGCTTGACGACCTCGGCGAGCGCCGCCACCGAAACTCGGGCCTGGGCGCTGTGGGTGTCCGGGCGCAGCGAGCGCACTTTGGGGAAGTCTCCGTCGAGCAGGCGGGAGGTCGTCCGCCGGGTGCCACCGGCGAAGCCGATCATGCCCTCGCCCACGCCGCCACGAGCCAGGGCGACGGTCACCTGACCGCCGAGCGGCCCCAGCGTCTTGGCGGTGTCATTCAGGGTCTTGGCCGGCACCAGGGCAGCCATGCTCATGTCGGGATCGTCGGCGTTCCACTCGATCTCACGGACGGCCAGCCGGTACCGGTCGGTCGCCAGCAGCGCGAGCGTGTTGCCCTCGATCTCCATCCGGACGCCGGTGAGGATCGGCAGCGTGTCATCGCGCCCGGCGGCGATCGCGACCTGGGAGACGGCTTCCGCGAACGCCTTGGCGTCGACGGTGCCGGCGCTCTCGGGCATCTGGGGCAGGCTCGGGTAGTCCTCGACCGGCATCGTCGGCAGTGTGAACCGGGCGCTGCCGCAGGTGATCTCGACGTGGGAACCGACCGCTGCGACCTCGACCGGCTTGCTCGGCAGCGCCTTAGTGATCTCAGCGAGAAGGCGTCCGGAGACCAGCGCAGCGCCGTCGGCGTCGGCCTGCACTTCCAGCGTCACCTGGCTGGAGACCTCGTAGTCGAATCCGGAGACCTGCAGGTTGCCGTTGCTTACGCGCATGAGTACGCCGGCGAGTACCGGCACCGAGGGCCGGCTGGGCAGGCTCTTGGCTGTCCAGGCAACGGCGTCAGCCAGCGCGTCGCGCTCGACTCGAAACTTCATCGCGCTGCCTCCTGCGTCGACAAGTCTGTGTTGTGCCTACGGAACCTTAGTGGCAGAGGTTGACCTTCGTGCGCCGACCCCGCTGATCCACTCGACTTGGTTTTGTCCCCACGCTGATGATTGGTTTTTCTTTTTTTAAGAGATAAAACTCGTCATCGTCATAGGGGCTGTGGGTTCTGTGGACTGCGGCCGTTTTGCCTGCGTGATCGACATATGGGTACGTTGACATCCTGTGGGTATCCGGTGGATCTTCGTCCACAGATCCCGTCGCCGGGATTGTTGTCCACGGTCGTCCACATCTCGTCCACCGGATATCCACTGGTAATCCCAAAGGTTTTCCGCAGGTCGAGGCACCTAATCTAGTTACGACGTGATCACTGATCGTAGTGCTTCCACATGCTTGGGGGGACATCCACAGGGTTGTCCCCAGGCGTTATCCACAGGGTGTGCGTTGTAGGTACGCCTAAATAGTGAACGGCGGGCCCTAGTCAGGGCCCGCCGTTCGGTGCGAGTGAGGGTGTCGACCGGTCCTACGACATCTGCTTGATGCGGTTGGTCAGCTCGGCGATCTGGTTGTACAGCGAGCGGCGCTCCGCCATCTGCTGGCGGATCTTGCGGTCGGCGTGCATGACCGTGGTGTGGTCGCGGCCGCCGAAGGCCTGCCCGATGCGGGGCAGGGAGAGATCGGTCAGTTCGCGGCACAGGTACATGGCGACCTGCCGGGCGTTGACCAGAACCCGCGAGCGGGAGTGCCCCTTGAGGTCCTCCATGCTCACGCCGAAGTACTCGGCGCTCGACACCATGATCTGGTCTGCGGTGATCTCAGGCCCAGAGCCGTCCGGAATGAAGTCCCGGAGCACCTCTTCGGCCAGCGACAGCTCCACGTGCGAGCGGGTCAGGTTGGCGAAGGCGGTGACCCGGATCAGAGCGCCTTCCAATTCGCGGATCGAGGACGAGACGCGGGAGGCGATGAACTCGAGGACGTCCGGCGGGGCGAACAGTCGCTCCTGGGCCGCCTTCTTCTGCAGGATCGCGATCCGGGTCTCCAGATCCGGGGGCTGGATGTCGGCGAGCAGGCCCCACTCGAACCGGGTCCGCAGCCGGTCCTCCAGCGTGGCCAGCTGCCGTGGCGACCGGTCGGAGGTGATCACGATCTGCTTGTTGGCGTTGTGGAGCGTGTTGAAGGTGTGGAAGAACTCCTCCTGCGTACGCTCGCGGTTCTCCAGGAACTGGATGTCGTCGATCAAGAGGATGTCGACGTCCCGGTAGCGGCGCTGGAATGCGCTGGTCTTGTCGTCGCGCAGCGAGTTGATGAAGTCGTTGGTGAACTCTTCGGTCGACACGTACCGCACGGACCGGGCGTTGCCGAGGGTCTGGGCGTAGTGCCCGATCGCGTGCAGGAGGTGGGTTTTACCCAACCCGGAGTGTCCGTAGATAAACAGTGGGTTGTACGCCTTGGCCGGGGACTCAGCCACGGCGACGGAGGCGGCGTGCGCGAACCGGTTGGACGAGCCGATGACGAACGTCTCGAACGTGTACTTGGGGTTGAGGCGGTTGCCCGGATTATCTGAACTGCTGCCCGGGGAGTTCCGATCGCCGCGTCCGGTGCCGCGTCCGGTACCGGGCCTGGCGGGCTGTGGCATCTCGTCGCGGATGTCGGCGGGCCGCCGACCCGACGCCGCGCCGTCGTTGGAACGGTGGTCGGCCATCCTCGCCGGGACCGCAGCACCCCAGTCCGACGCGGACGGTGCCGGGGAGTCGTCAAAGAGCCGGTCGGCATGGCCGGGGTGCGGTGCGTGGTCGCGGGTGGGCAGGACGGGCGTCACCGGTACGGACGGCAGCATGGGTGCCGAGGGGCCAACGGGCGGCGCGGGCGGGGGGCCGGGCATCGCCGGGAGCGGTGTGGGTACGCCGGGTGACCCCGCAGTGCCGTCGTCCGGCGGCCGGACCGTCACGGCCACCTGAATCGCGCGGCCGAGGCGCCGAGACAGCGCCTGGGTGATCGCGGGCCGCAGCCGCGACTCGATCACGTCCTGGGTGTGCGCGTCCGGCACCGAGAGCAGAGCGATGTCCTCGACGATCGCCCGCAGGCGGGTCAGTCGCAGATACGCCCGTTGCTGAGGCGAGACGATCTCGTCAGCGAGCTCCTCGGTCGCCGAAGCCCACACGGTGCTCAGGTCGCCCGTGTTCGACACCAGCGCCACCCCCATCGCTCGTTGCGGTTCACGCCGCGTCCCCCCGACACCGACGACCGCTCTCATTTTCCACAGGTTGTCCACAGCCTGTGTATCAACGAGTGACCCGCCGCCGACGGTGCGTCCTAAATCGAACGCAACGCTGCGATTTTTGGATCAGTGCTGCTCCGCGCGGCCCCAACGAATGAACGCGCCACCGGTTTCTCTGTTGTCGTCCCGGGGCGGTCATCGCCTTCGGCGCGCCGTGTGCACCGTAACGCGGCACGCTAACAGCGTTGTCCACAACCTCTCAACCGCTGTCCACATGGCTGTGGTCTCCGCTTCAAGGGTGGCGGCGGGTTATCTGAGCAGGGACACTGGCGCATGTGCACGCCGCGGGTACCCTGGAACGGCTAAGCGCCGGTCGCTGGTAAGCTGGCGCGACAGCGTGTCTGCCTTGACAGCGGCACCAACCCTTGAATCGCCGGGCGCAGGTCGCCCCCGAAGCATACGAAGACGGAGCCTGACGTGAGCAAGCGCACCTTCCAGCCGAACAACCGCCGGCGCGCGAAGACCCACGGTTTCCGCCTGCGCATGCGCACCCGTGCCGGTCGCGCGATCATCTCGGCGCGCCGCGGCAGGGGCCGCGCTCGCCTCGCGGCCTGAGTCCCGGGCCGCTAGCCCTAGGGCGTGTCGTGCTGTCAGCCGCGCAGCGACTGAGGCGGCGCGAGGATTTCGCTGCCACGATCCGCACGGGCCGCAGAGCGGGCCGGGGCGCCGTGGTCGTTCACTTCGACGTCCCGGATGACGCGCCCAGCGCGACGGGAGCTCGCAGCGACATAGCACCGGCGCCCACCGAGAGAGCCGATTTCTCGGTGCGCGCCGGTTTTGTCGTACCCAAGACCGTGGGCAAGGCGGTCGTCAGAAACAAGGTGCGCCGACGGCTGCGGCATTTGATCCGCGAGCGCCTGGCGGCCCTGCCACCAGGCGCTACTGTTGTGGTGCGGGCGCTACCCGGGGCGGCGGAACGAACATTTGTGGAGCTGGCTGCCGATCTCGACGCCGCGCTCCTGTCGGCGCGCAACCGTCGGCCGCGCCGCTCCCGCCGGGAGGGCACATGACCCCGGGCCGACTCGTTGCGCTGCCCATTATCGCGTACCGTCGTTGGATAAGCCCGGCGCTGCCGGCGCGGTGCCGGTTCTACCCGTCCTGCAGTGCCTACGGGCTGGAGGCGGTGACGACCCACGGCGCTCTGCGCGGCGTCTACCTGACCATCCGGCGGCTGTTGCGCTGCCACCCTTTCCACCCCGGTGGATATGACCCGGTGCCGCCGCCTTCCGGCAAGCGCTGCCCTCGAACCTCTCTCGACGAACCGACTGGAGCCGTGCAGTGAGCAAGCTCTTCAGCCCACTCATGGCAGTGATCTACGAGGCCATCTCGGCGATCCTGCTGTTCTGGCACGCCGCCTGGCACAAGGTGGTGGGCGACGCCAGCTGGCTGGCGACCAACTGGTCGTGGGTGCTCGGCATCATCTTCCTGGTAATCACCGTCCGGGCGATCCTCTTCCCGATCTTCGTGAAGCAGATCAAGTCCCAGCGGGCCATGCAGGCGCTGCAGCCGAAGGTCAAGGCGCTGCAGGAGAAGCACAAGGGCGACCGGGAGACCTTGCAGCAGGAGCTGATGAAGCTCTACCGCGAGGAGAAGGCCAACCCGCTCATGGGCTGCCTGCCCATGTTCCTCCAGGTCCCGGTCTTCCTCGGGCTGTTCCACGTACTGCGCCACCTCAAGCCGACCATGCCGGAGCACCTGCGGACGCTGTACGGCTGGACCGCGGGTCAGTTCGAGAGCGCCTCGCACGCCAAGCTGTTCGGCGCGCCGATCGCGGCAAGCTTCCGGTCGTCGTCGCACGAGCTCTCCCTGCTCGGCGCCAGCGGCACCACCGTCAAGATCGTCGCCGCGATCCTGATCGCGACCATGATCGTGACGACGTACTTCACCAGCCGGCAGATGATCCTCAAGACCGGCTGGGCCGAGGACCCGCAGCAGCGGATGGTGCAGAAGCTGATGCTCTACGGCGTCCCGTTCTCGCTGCTCATTTCGGGCTACATGTTCCCGATCGGTGTGGTCATCTACTGGGTCACGCAGAACATCTTCTCGCTCGGCCAGCAGATGTGGGTGCTGCGCAAGTTCCCGCCGCTGACCCCGAACGGCACCCCGGCGCCGCAGAAGGCCAAGGCCGACGCCAAGGGCGCCAAGAGCGGTGCCAAGGACGGTAGCGCCACCAAGGCGGTGGACAGCCGGGCGCTGGCCCCCAAGGTCGGAGCCAAGCCCGTCAACCCGAAGAAGGGTGGTGCGGCCAAGCGGTAGGTGGGTCGAGGCAGCCGGAGTTGACCACACGGCGCGGCACGACAGTGCTGCGTGAGTTGCGGTCAGCGGCGCGGCGCTCCCTACTCGCGGCATCCGCCCCCCGTACAGACGTCATGTAGCGGTGCCTCCGGGCACCCTGATCATCCGGAGATGACCTGTGACCGATACGAGTACCTCTTCCGTTCCCGAGTCGACCGCGTCTGCCGACGCGACCGTCACCTCGCCGAAAGCCACCGAGAGCGCGGCCGCTACCGGTGACGAGGTGCGCCCGACCCCCGACAACAAGGATCTGTTCCGGGAGAGCGAGATCGCCGCGGACTACGTGGAGGGCCTGCTCGACATCCTCGACTACGACGGCGACATCGACGAAGTGATCCAGACCGGTCGACCGGTCGTGGAGGTCGTCGGTGGCCGTCTCCAGTCGCTCGTTGGCCAGCGGGGCGCGACCCTCGAGGCGCTACAGGAACTGACCCGCCTTGCGGTATTCCGCCAGACCGGCAAGCCGAGCCGGCTGCTGCTCGATGTCGGCGGCTACCGCGCCAACCGCCGCAAGGAGTTGGCCGCCGTGGCGAAGAACGCCGCGGAGAAGGTCAAGGAGTACGGCGAGGCCATCAAGCTGGAGCCGATGAGCGCCTTCGAGCGAAAGTGCGTCCACGACGTGATCAACGTGCTCCCCGGGGTAGAGAGCGAGTCCGAAGGGGTCGAGCCGGCCCGGCGGATCGTGGTACGCCCCGCGAGTTGACGACAACAGGTACGACCGACGGCGCCGCGCACGGGGCAGTGCGCGGCGCCGTCGTTTTTGCCTCGACTGCCCGCGGTCTGGGTGATTGCGCAACCGGTGTACTCGTTGTCCCGGTGAGCTGTTGATCAGCCCTGGCCGCCCGACCGCCGTAGCGCCCGCTGCGGGCCGTTACGGGTCCTGGTGTACCCGGGGCAGTGTCCACCGTTTCTGATCGATCTGGAGGCCCTTGTGACCGGCTCGTCGTTCAGCCCACCGCCCCATCTGGCCCAGGCGGCGACGGCGATCTTCGGCGAGCGCCTGGCGCTCGCGACGGAGTACGCCCAACGTCTGGCGACCGACGGTGTCGTGCGCGGCCTGATCGGTCCCAGGGAGGCCGAACGGATCTGGGATCGCCATCTTCTGAACTGTGCGGCGCTTGGCGAATTGATAGAGTCCGATGCTTCCGTCGTGGACGTAGGGTCCGGAGCTGGTCTGCCCGGTCTTGTCCTGGCTGTGGCTCGTCCCGATCTGTCGGTCACTCTGGTCGAACCGCTCGCCCGGCGTACGGCCTTTCTGTCGGAAGTGGTCTCCGATCTGGGGCTCGACAACGTGACTGTGGCACGGGTAAGGGCCGAAGACGCCGTAGGAACGCTTCCCGCGGCCGACGTGGTCACGGCGCGGGCGGTGGCCCCCTTGGACCGGCTGGCCGCCTGGTGCCTGCCCCTTGCCCGCGTAGGTGGGCGGGTGCTGGCCCTCAAGGGCGCTACGGCGGCCGACGAGGTTGAGGCGCATCGCGAGGCGATCGCCCGGGTTGGTGGCGGCGAGCCGGTGATTCGCGTCTGCGGTGCGGACCTGCTGCCCGAGCCGACGACCGTCGTCGAGGTGGTACGGGAGCGGGAGGTTCTGCCGGCATCCACGAAGTCGGGGTCCAAGAAGGCAGGGTCGGCTCGATCGGCGCGGCCGCGTTCTGGATCGCGGGCGCCTCGACGCTAAGCCCTGAGGCGCCGCGGTCGTGCCGCCTGGCCGCCTGGCCGGAGCGGTAACGGACGGCTCCCGCCTGATGCTTGACAGCCGCGTCCACGAGTCGCTTTACACGGTCGCTCGGATCAGCCGGAGACTCGGTCCGATTCCGCCTGGCCGTCGTGGTCGATCGGCCGCCGCAAAGCGAAAGGACGCTTCACCCGCATCCATGCCCGGGTCGCCCGCCTGCGCGCCGACACCGCCCACCAGCTGGCGTACCGGGCCGCGACCACGCTGGCCCGGCTGACCGTCGAAGACCTCCACGTCGCCGGGATGATCCGGCTGCGCACGCTGGCCCGGTCGGTGTCCGACACCGGCCTGGCCGATCTCGGCCGGCTGCTGGTCTACAAGACCCGCTGGTACGGCTGCGCCCTGGTCGTCGCCGACCGGTGTATCCGTCCAGCAAGACCTGCTCGGGCTGCGGCCACGTCAAAACCAGCCCCGGCATGGCCGAACGCACCTACCGGTGCGGGCACTGTGGGCTGGTGGTCGACCGGGACGTCAACGCCGCGGTCAACCTGGCCCGCTGGCCCGCCCGGCACACCTCACCGCCGCTACCTGCGGCCGCCTGACGAGCGTAGAAACGTCTGCACCCGCAGGCAGCGAGAAAGAGCCGACCGCCACCCACACCCCCGACCCCGACCCCGACCCAGGGACTGGACCCGGGCCCCGGGTCGGAACCGGCGGAAGACCAGCCGCACGGTCGGCCGGACGGCGAACAGCGTCCAGCCCGCATCATGGGCAGGGGTCAAGGAGAGCCGGTGCAGCCGAGAAACCGGCTGCACGCCGTCAGTAGCCTCTGGCACTCACGGGTTCACTCCTACGCTCTCCGTGTTCGGGGCCTGCAGAAACCCGGTCATGCCTGCTTCAGGAGCCCGGGCGTGCCGGCTTCGAGCTGGCGCGTCGAAGCGGTCCCTGGCACTCCTCTTCTGCTGCTCCCTTCACCCGAGTCGACATGGGGAACGCGGACCTTTGGGGCCGGGCTGCCTACGGTTATTCGCCGATCGGTGGACCTGAAGCTGGCGAAACGCACCGATATGAGCAGATCCTCGCGCCGCCCTCTTGCGTTAGACCGGTTGCGGGCCGCGGCGAAACATCGCGCGGATGCCGGCGTTGTGCAGGGTTTCGAAACGGACGGGGATGACACGGTGCGCGAGAACAGTACGTATGACGAACTCGAATTTGAACAAGTCGGGGCGGGCCGTGTTTCACGTGAAACAGAGGGGCTGCATGCGCACATCGCGTCCCCACAACTGACAGGCGAGTGGGTGCCCTCCCCGGAGTACGACGGCTGGTCGTCTTCGCCGCTGATCTGGGAGCCTGGCGCTGGTATGTCGGACGGATCACCGTTCGCTTCTTCGGAATTCGACATCTCCACATCCGCAAACGATGTGAATACCGGTAACGTGTACGAGCGCGATGCGGTGGCGGTCGGTGAGGGGCTATTCCCCGGCGGGGACGAATCGTGGTCCTCAACCGGATCCACGCCGTCATCGCCGCCTTCTCACCCCGCCGTACCCGCTGACACCGAGGTCGCCATGGCCGATGCCCACGTTTCACGTGAAACAGAAGACCCGCCGCTGGCTATGGAAGCCCAGCGAGCCGTCCATATCCTCAACCCAAGCGGCGAGGTGACGATGCCGCGCCCGCCGCGGCGGCGCATCATCAGCGTCTCGAACCAGAAGGGCGGGGTGGGTAAGACCACCACGGCCGTGAACCTCGCCGTGGCGCTGGCGCTGCACGGCAACCGGGTTTTGGTGATCGACCTCGACCCCCAGGGGAACGCCTCCACCGGGCTGAACGTCCCACACCACGCCGGTGTGCCGGACATCTACGACTGCCTGATCGACAGCGCCCCGCTGGACGCTGTGACCCAGCCGGTGGAAGGTATTCCGAACCTGTGGGCTATTCCTGCCACGATCGACCTCGCGGGTGCCGAGATCGAGTTGGTCTCGGTCGTGGCTCGTGAGACCCGGCTGCACCGTGCGATCGAGGCCTCCACGATGCAGTACGACTACATCTTCATCGACTGCCCGCCCTCCCTCGGCCTGCTCACGGTCAACGCGCTCGTTGCCTGTGAGGAGGTGCTGATCCCGATCCAGTGCGAGTACTACGCACTGGAGGGCGTGCAGGCGCTCACAGCCAACATCGAGCTCGTACGGTCGCACTTGAACCCGAACCTGGACATCTCCACCGTCGTGCTGACCATGTACGACCGGCGGACCAGGCTGGCGGACCTGGTGGAGCAGGACGTACGGAGTCACTTCGGCGACAAGGTGCTCGACGTGGTGATCCCCCGTAACGTCCGAGTCTCCGAGGCCCCGAGTTACAGCCAGTCGGTCGTCACGTACGACCCCGGCTCGCGCGGAGCGGTCAGTTACTTCGAGGCCGCCAAGGAGATCGCGCTGCGCGGTGCGGAGCAGACGGGAGAGCAGGAATGAAGACCAACCGCCGGGGTGGTCTGGGGCGCGGCCTCGGGGCCCTGATCCCCACCGCGCCGGTGGAGGCCCCCAGCGCTCCGGTGACCGGCCTGGCGACGGCTCCGGCGTACTCTCCCGCTCCGCCCGGCCCGCCCATCAACGGGGGTGCGCCCGACGTGGAGGTCGACGCGACCGACATCCCCACGGGACCGCAGCACGACCTGGCGCCGGTACCGGGGGCTCGATTCGCTGAGCTGTCGGTTGACTCGATCGTGCCCAACCCGAAGCAGCCGCGACAGGTCTTCGATGAGGAAGCCCTCGACGAGCTTAAGACCTCGATCGAGCAGGTGGGCTTCCTGCAGCCGATTGTGGTCCGGGAGCTCGAGTCGGAGCGGTACGAGTTGGTCATGGGCGAGCGCCGGTGGCGCGCGGCGCAGGCGCTCGGCCGGGAGATGATCCCTGCGATCATTCGGGACACCCGTGACGATGACATGCTGCGGGACGCGCTGCTGGAGAACATCCACCGCGCCAACCTGAACCCGCTTGAAGAGGCCGCCGCATACCAACAACTCCTGGAGGAGTTCGGGGCGACCCACGATGAGCTCGCGAAGCGGATTGGCCGCAGCCGTCCGCAGATCTCCAACACGATCCGGCTCCTGAACCTCCCCGCCAACGTCCAGCGACGGGTGGCTGCTGGCGTGCTGTCCGCGGGACACGCGCGCGCCCTGCTCAGCCTGGACGACGAAGAGGAGCAGGAGGTCCTGGCGCACCGGATCGTTGCCGAGGGCCTCTCCGTGCGCGCCACCGAGGAAATCGTGGCGCTCAAGGGAGCCGAAGGTGGGGCGCGCAAGGCGCCACCGAAGCGTCGGTCCAAGCCACACGCGCCGGCGCTGTCGGATCTGGCGGACCGGCTCTCCAACCGATTCGACACGAGCGTGAAGGTCGACATCGGGCGCCGCAAGGGGAAGATCACGATTGAGTTCGCGACCGTGGACGACCTGGAACGGATCGTGGGCATCATCGGTATCGAGGGGCAAGCTCCCCAGTAGCGAATAGGTCTTGATAGCGAAGAGGCGGCCGCTGATGTGGCCGCCTCTTCGCTATCCACGGCCCGTACCGTTATCCACAGCGGTTGTCCACAGGTCGACCTCGTTTCACGTGAAACCACCGCTAGAACGGGCTGTGAGCCTGTGGACGACGCAGCGCTTCGAGGTCCTCAGCCGTACCTGCGGCCGTCCCCTGCTGCCGGGCGCAACTTCCTTTATTGCAACGTTCGTCTATGCGTCCGGTCGTGCCGTGGGTGTAGTGGGAGCCCTCCCGTCGACCAAGCCGGGACGCGCGCCGTGCGCGCCAGCCAGTAGGGGGAAGACAGCCGTATACCCGGTTGCTAGGGTCTGATCGTGTCCGACGAACCGCTCCCCCTCCCCGGTTTTGTCACCTGGCCTACGTTCCCCTTCGAAGGCGATCTGCGCGTCAAGCCGTTCGACGCGCCCGTGCCCCTGGAGCCGCCCAGGGACGGCGACGACCCGTCCGAATGTCACGCCTGTAGCGCCCCTGACGAGGCGTACATCTGGGTCAGCGAGCGGTGGCGGGTACGTAGTCTCGACCGGCCCACCGGCCTGCCAGCGGTCCTCATCCTCGAATCCCGATCGCACCTCGACCTCGGTGACCTCCCCAACCTGCTCGCCGCTGAGCTGGGGGTCATGACGGTACGCCTGGAGCGGGCCGTCCGGTCACTCGACGGTGTGGCACGCGTCCACGTCAACCGGTGGGGCGACGATGCTTCGCATCTGCACCTGTGGTTCTTGGCCCGGCCGTACGGGCAGCTCCAGCTACGTGGGTCGTTCCTGTCCATGTGGGATGAGATCCTGCCGCCGATCTCCGAGCACCAGTGGCGGGAGAATCTCGCCCTTGTCGCGGCTTGGCTGGGAGAGCTCGACGGGCGCCCGCTGGCGGAGCCGCCACAAATAGACTGGAAGGCGCCGGCGACGCTCGGCGCCGTGACATCCGCGCTCCTGCTGGAAGAGTCCGCAGAGCCGACAGAGCTGGAAGAGTCCGCAGAGCCGACAGAGCTGGAAGAGTCCGCAGAGCCGACAGCGCCGGCTGAAGATGCCGAGGCCGTGACGCCAGACGCGCCAGTACTCCCGGAAGAGTTCGCGGCGGCGCGGGACGTCCGTGTGCTGCCCGGACCGACAGGCTTCGCACCGATCGTCGAGGAGCCGGCCCAGAAGAGCCGCCAGGGCGCGAATACAGTGCGACCGGTCCCGGGCCAGCGGGAGGGCTCGACGCACGACAGGGACTCCGGGGCGACCGCCTGGGCCTGAGCTGCGCTGGACCGGGCGCGACTCCGACCACGACCACAGTTACGACGGGCCGACTCCGCGCAGTACAAGGAGCACCCACGCCGCGTTACCCTCCCCTGACCCGCAAATGCCGCGTACGATCCCTCACTGGGGGCAAGGAGGCGGTGCGTGGCTGGGTTGCGGATGACTCCTGTGGGGACGGGGCGATGTCACGACGCCTTGTCAATCTGACTCTCGACACCCTCGAGGACCTGCCGCGTACGTGCCGCAGGTGTGTCTACTGGGAGCTCGATCCGGTAGCTGCCGAGCGAGCGTGCGCCTCCGGCGATCCGGAGTTCGAGAAGGAAGCATGGGTCTCGCAGACCCTGCTCGAGTGGGGCTCCTGCGGAAAGCTCGTCTACGTTGACGGGATGCCGGCAGGCTTCGTCATGTTCGCGCCGCCGGCGTACATTTCACGGTCCATGGCGTTCCCAACCTCCCCGGTCTCTCCGGACGCCGTACTGCTGACAACGGCGCGGGTGGTCGGTGCGTTCGCCGGTGGCGGGCTCGGCCGGATGCTGGTGCAGGGCGTCGCCCGTGATCTGACCAAGCGCGGCGTCAAGGCGATCGAGGCGTTCGGTGACGCCAAGTTCGGCGACCACACCGGCGACGGCGAGTCCGCCGGCTGTCTTGCGCCGGCGGACTACTTTCTCTCGGTGGGGTTCAAGACCGTACGCCCGCATCCCCGCTATCCGAGGCTGCGACTCGAACTCCGGACGGCCTTGTCCTGGAAGTCGGATGTGGAGTACGCGCTGGAGAAGCTACTCGGCTCCATGAGCCCGGAAGCGCTGCTGCGGCCCGTACGGCCGGCTACCCACTCCAGCCTTTAGCGGCGGGCCGTTGGCCCGTCAGTGACCCGCTCAGGCCCGTCAGTGAGCCGCTGCGGCCTCTGCCGCGGCTGCCCGCAGCTTGCTGACGTCGATGGAGCCGGTCGGCACGTCGACCTCGATCGGGTAGTACATCCGCTGCACCGCGGCCATGATCGCCTCGACCATGCGGTCCCGGAACAGGGGATCGACCAAGCGGCTGCGGTCGGACGGTGAGGTGAGGTAGCCGGCGTCCACGCGAACAGCGGGCATCCGGGTCAGGCGCAGCAGGTCCCAGGTCTTCGAATGCGTCTGGCAGTTGCGCATACCGGTGCGCGCCACGATCTCCCGCTGGACCAGTCCGGCGAGCCGTTCGCCCACCGTCGAAGTCACGCCGCTCGTCGTGCCGTAGTGGTAGGTGGCGACGCCGTCGGCTTCGGGGTTGGCGTGCCCGTCGAGGTGGATGGAGATGAGCAGGTCCGCGCCAAGGTCGTTGGCGAGGTTGGCACGCTGCTGGTTCGTCATGGTTTCGGCCGGATTGGGGCCTCGGGTGAGGTGGACCCGCATTCCGGCAGCTGCCAGTCGTCCCTCAAGGCGCAGCGCGATGTCGAACGCCAGGTCCGCTTCGGTCCAGCGCAGCGGACCGTCCGGGACGACCACGCCGGTGTCGTGCGGGCCGCCGTGGCCGGGGTCGACGACGATCTGCTTGCCCACCAGTGCGGGGCCGGAGGCGTGGAACGCCGCGGTCTCGCGCAGCAGTTGCGGTCGCCCGCCGACGACCTTGCGGCCGAGCCGGCGCAGCGCGTTCACCGTCGCCGGCCCGCAGGAGCCGTCCGGGACCAGACCGACCTCGCGCTGGAACTGGGCCACCGCACGGGCGGTGTATCCGCTGTAGACCCCGTCCGCGCGGCCCAGGTCGTACCCCATCTCCAGCAGCCGTTCCTGCAACTGCCGGACATCGTCGCCGACGAGCGGGTCGGTGACCGCGTGGTACAGCGCGCGCTGCCCCAGTCGCCACCGGGCCGCGTCAAGCGCCCGCCACGTCTCGTCGCCCACCTTGCCGTCGACGGACAGGCCACGGCTCTGCTGGAAGGCCCGTACAGCCATCTCGGTGCCGGCGTCGTACTCAGCGCCGCCGTCGGGGTCACCCAGTAGCCCTAGAGTGCTGAGGATCGTTCTGATCTCCACCACTGCTGGACCCTGGTCACCGCGCCGGATCGGACGCATCGACGACCTCCCTCCGCCTCCCCGGATCGTCACGGGAAGGCATGTCGTGCCGGTACTTGTGCGGGCCGCCGCCGTTACGGGCGAATCCACCGGAGCGTACCGTCCCGGGCTCGCCAGCGCGCTCTAGGCAGAAAGCCCGGCGATACCGAGGTGTACGAGTGGACCGGGGCGTGGAACACGTCCCGAGGGAACTTATCGCGGATGCGGGGCCGGAACAAAACTGCTGTGACAGCCACAAAGGTTGACAAAAACAGCGTCCCGTGCCGGTCAGGGCACGGGACGCTGAAAAGGGTGCTTACCGGGACGCTGCCCCGGTAAGGGTCAGATGGCGGCTTCGATCATGCGCAGCAGTGCGCTCTTCGGGTGGGCCCCGACGATCGACTGCACCGGCTGACCACCCTTGAAGATCGTCAGCGTCGGAACCGACATCACCTGGTACTGGGTCGTGGTCGACGGGTTGGCGTCGATGTCGAGCTTGACCACCTCGAGCTTGTCGGCAAGCTCAGAAGCGATCTCTTCGAGTACGGGCGCCACCTTGCGGCATGGCCCGCACCACTCGGCCCAGAAGTCCACGAGTACCGGCTTGTCCGACTGCAGGACATCGCTGGCGAAGGTGGCGTCGGTGACCGACTTGGTGGCTCCCATTTCGGTTCTCCCCTACTTGTTTAGTGCTCAGGATTCCAGTGAAGCGATGTACCGCTCGGCATCGAGCGCCGCGGCGCAGCCGGTGCCGGAGGCCGTGATGGCCTGACGGTACGTGTGGTCGACGACGTCGCCAGCAGCGAACACGCCGGTCAGGTTGGTACGGGTGCTGGGGGCGGCGACCTTCACGTAGCCCTCGCCGTCCAGTTCGACCTGGCCGCGGAACAGTTCGCTGCGCGGGTCGTGGCCGATGGCGACGAAGACGCCGGTCACGTCGAGCTTGGTCTCCTCGCCCGTCTTGACGTTGCGGACCATCAGTCCGCCAACCTTGCCGCCGCCGTCGATCACCTCGGTCACCACGGTGTCCCACATCACCCGGATCTTCGGGTTCGACAGCGCGCGCTCCGCCATGATCCTGCTGGCGCGGAACTGGTCCCGGCGGTGGATGATCGTGACGGTCTCGGCGAACCGGGTGAGGAACGTCGCCTCCTCCATCGCCGAGTCGCCACCACCCACGACGACGATGTGCTGGCCCCGGAAGAAGAAGCCGTCACAGGTCGCGCACGACGAGACGCCGTGGCCGAGCAGCTCCTGCTCGCCCGGGACGCTGAGTGGACGCCAAGCGGAGCCGGTGGCCAGGATGATCGCCTTGGCCCGGTACTCGCTGTCGCCGATCCGGACGACCTTGACGTCCCCGGCCAGGTCCACCGAGGTGACGTCGTCGGTGATGAACTCGGCGCCGAACCGCTCGGCCTGCTTACGCATGTTGTCCATCAACTCGGGGCCGAGAACTCCGTCCGGGAAACCGGGGAAGTTCTCGACGTCGGTCGTGGTCATAAGGGCGCCACCCGAGGTCGCGCCCTCGATCACTAGCGGCTGCAGGTTGGCTCGCGCAGCGTAGAGCGAGGCCGTGTATCCGGCCGGCCCAGAGCCAACGATGATCAGGTTGCGGACGTCGTCCACGTGGACTCCCTAACGGATAAAGGCTGCACCAGCCTGCGCTGGCCAAAACGTCATCGTACGAACCGGAGATTCCCGCCGCCGTACGTGTCCCGCGTCACCCCACCGATCCGCTGTACAGCTGATCCGTGATCGCGCCGCCGGTGCCGCAGTTCGGGCCGACCGCTACGACCCATTTCTGGGCTGGGGCGCCCCCGGCACCGGCAAGCAGGACAACGAGAGCGGGGCTGCCTTCGTAGCGGGCGTAGTCCAACAGGATTGCCGTCCCGCCGTAGCGGGCCAGGACGGACTGAAGGCACGCGGCCCGGGCGTCCGGGTCGGTGAGCCTGCGCAGCGCCTCGGGCACCAGCGTGGGCCGACCTGCGGCCTCCGGCACACTGAGGGTGTTGGCACGAGATTCGGTCTTGGCGGAGCCGCTGCTTCGCGCCGAGACCGACGCACCGAGCGCCGTCAGCATGCCCGGGGTGTAGTCGAATCCTGACGTACGCACGTCAATCGCGGCGAGGCTGGCGGCGGAGCCGGCGCTGGACGGGGTTGCGGCCCGCCCCGCCGAATTACTCGCCATGGTTGTGGGGCCGCCGCCGCGCAGCCCCTGTGCCAGGGTCGCCGCGCCGAGGCCGAGTACGGCCGCAGCGGCCGCGACGCCGGCGACGGCGCGCCAACGACGTCGTACGGGCGAACTCGTGGCCCGGCCTCCCGGGAGGACCGACAGGTGGGCGCGGGGATCAGCCGGCGCTGGTGCGGTCAGTGGCGGCTCGGCGTCCAACGCAGCGGACAACCGAGCCACCACGTCGCTGGGGAGCGGTTCCGGCTGCGCGGCCAGTACGGCCAGGTCGGCGCGTACACCCGCGTCAGCGGCCACAAGATCGGCGTGCGCTCGGGTCCACAGCGGGTCGGTGGCGATGAGCCGGGCAAGGGCAGCCTGGTCAGGCGTGCCGTCCAGTGCTCCTCCGACGTAGTCGGCGAGCCGGTCGAGATCGACCTCACCGGTCACTTGCCACCCTCCTTCCCCACGCGTGTAGCGCCGGACGCGTTACCCGTCCGTGATGGGACGTCGCCCTGGCCCACGGGGTTCCGTTCGCCGGCCGGATCAGGGTCGCGAAGGTGGCCCAGCAGGACCGCTAACCGCGCCCGGCCGCGGGCGCACCGGCTCTTGACGGTGCCCTCCGCGACGCCGAGGACCCGGGCCGCGTCCGCGACCGGGTAGCCCTGCAGGTCGACCAGGACCAACGCGGCGCGCTGGTCCGGTGGTAGCTGCCCGAGCGCCGCGTGGACGACCAGGGCGGTGTCCCGGTCGACCGATGGCGCCACGGTCCGGTCGACCTCCGGTAGCGGCACGGTCGGCCGGGCGTGGCGTCGACGCATTCGGTCCAGGCACGCATTCACCACGATGCGGTGCAGCCAGGTGGTGACAGCAGCGTCGCCGCGAAACCGGTCAGCCGTCCGGTAGGCGGACAGGAGCGCGTCCTGTAACGCGTCTGCCGCTTCGTCCCGATCGCCGATGGTCCGCAGGGCGACGGCCCACAGTCGGTCGCGGTGGCGGCGGACCACCTCGGCGAAGGCGTCCGGGTCACCGGCGGTGTGCGCGTGCATCAACGCCGCGTCGTCACGCGGGTCACGCCTCTCGGTCCCGCCGTCCACCACGGCCTGAACCCTACCGGTCGGCAGCCATCCCAGCGGTCACTGTACGGAGACCGCGACGTCCTGAACGCCTACCTGGTACTTCCCTCCGCCGAGGGGCGGCAGCTTGGTGATCCAGATAGCCAGGTAGCGGACCGGCGAGTCCGGTGGGCCGGGCAGCACGACGGTCGTACCGGCATCCTGCTTGACCTCACCGACCAGCGTGAAGTCGGCACCATTGATCTTCAGGGCGTTACCCTCGGTGGTCACCGACGCGTACGTGCCGGTGTCGCTCGGGGGCGCCGAGCTGGCCCTTAGCTCCATCGTCGCGCCGGGCGTCGCCAGCTGCACCTTCACCGAGACTACGTGCTTCTCGCTGCCCAAATCGAACAGCAGCCCCATCCCTGACTTCAGGGTGCCGAAGTTCGGGTCGCCCTGGTACTGGTCGGTGCGCCAGACCGTGGTGGGATCGCCGTCGACGGTCTTCTTGACGTCGGTGTCCAGTTCGTTGTGGTTGCCCTTGACGTCGTCGAGGATGCGCACCTGGTCAGCGCTGAGCTTCAGATCGGTGATCGGGCCTGACCGTGCTCCCGCCGACGCCGAGGCCTTCCCGCCCCCGCCCTGCGGAACCGGGTCTCCACGGCCGGTCAGCACCTTGGTGGCGCCCAGCACACCGGCAAGGGCGATCACGATCAGTCCGGCGATCCCGACCACGATCTTCCGGTTGGTTGGACGGGGAGCGGCGGCGGCCACTGCGGCGGAGTCGAAGCCGTGGAAGCCCGAGTCCTCACCCATGAAGAGCGGGTGACCGCTCGTCTGCTCGAAGCGGCCAAGCTCGCCCACAAGGACGTCGGCCGAGGGAACGGGCAGCGCCGGGTTGAGCAGGTCCATGGTCAGCTCGTCGAGGGGGGACGGCACCCCGCCACGCACCTGCCGCGGTGCGGCAAGGTTGCCTCCGCTGTCCCGGATGGCATCCGGTACGGATGTCGGCCCGGCCTCGGCGTGGGGCCAGTAGCCGGTCAGCGCGCAGTAGAGGATGGCGCCGATCGCGCGCAGGTCCGCCTCTGTCGTGGTCGCCTCGTCGGCCCGCGCGTCGGCGAGCACGACCCGGCCGTCGGCGGCGATGAGGACGGTGCCGGGGTGGATGTTGCCGTGGGCCATCCCCGTGCCGTGGATCGCGGCGACGGCGTCGGCGACCGCGCAGGCGATCGTGGCGGCGCGGTCCGGGTCGAGAGGGCCGTCGGACACCAGGTCGCGCAGGGAGGAGCCATCGACCCACTCCCGGACCACGTAGGCCCGTTCGGACTCGTCAATGGCGTCGTACACGCCGACCAGGTGCGGGTGCACGATGCGACTTGAGGCAACCGCCGCGGAGAGCATCTCGCTGGCGGAGTCGCCGCCGGGGTAGCGCAGCACGACAGCGACCGGGCGACGAAGGACCACGTCGGCCCCGCGCCACAACTGCCGCCCCAGCGAGTCGTTGTTGACGTGTTCCTCGAGCCGGTACCGCTCGGCGAGCACTTCTCCCACGGCAGGGGCGCCGAAGGTCAGCACCTGGGGGGCTGCCCCGAGTGCCTCCTGACCTTCGCCGTTCTGGGTCACCCGTCCTCCCTCTGGTCGGACCCCCGGCACATGGCGCGCCGTCGGTTCGCACATAAGCCTAGGCGTTAACGGCGACCGTCGGGACCGACCTTACCCGGCCACGGCCAGCTACCGGATACTCCATCGTCACTTCCCTACAACGAAAGTAGGCGAATGATCTGCGGATTGTGCGTGTGGGACCACTCAGCGGAGCTGGTCGTAAGGCTAGGTCGTCAGGCTAGGCAGCCGCGAACAACCCCTTGAAGGGTACGAAACGCGACAGTTCGCGGTTCAACGTCCGAGCCGTGCGCGCAACATTCCGCCCAGTTCAGTGACCTCCCGCACGCGCAGGGTAGTGGCGGCGACCACATAGCCCACCAGCAGGACGATCCCGCCGACGATCACCTGAACCAGGCTGCCGACCTTGCCGTCCCCCAGCAGCGCGTTGAGACCGTACGCGGCAAGCGCGGCCGGGACCGCAGCGACGGTCGCGGCCAGGGCCAGTCGGGCCAGCGTGGCGGACACCCGCTGCAGCCCGAGCGGGCCGATGCGCCTGCGGAGTAGCCAGTACCCCAGGGCGGCCGCGACGACGAAGGACA
Source organism: Planosporangium flavigriseum (assembly GCF_011947225.1). Lineage (GTDB taxonomy): Bacteria > Actinomycetota > Actinomycetes > Mycobacteriales > Micromonosporaceae > Planosporangium > Planosporangium flavigriseum. The sequence goes on from NZ_JAATVW010000004.1 coordinate 235,779, forward strand.
CCCCGTTGCCGAACATCAGGCCGGCGGCGGCCCAGGACGCCGAAAGCGTGAAGTACGCGACGACCTGTACGGCGATTCGAAGCACGACGACCGGCACGTTGAGCAGCGCCGGGGTCTTGGTGTCGGGCAGGGCGTAGAACACGCCCAGCTGGAGCTGACTGATCGCGAAGGGCACCAGGCCGAGCCCGGCGACGGCGATGACCCAGCCGGTGTCTACGGCCTGGGCGTGGGTGTACTCGCCCCACTCGAACAGGGTGACGCCCAGCGGCCGGCCCAGGACCAGGTACGCGGCGGTGGCCGGCACGAGGATGACGCTGGATAGGCGGGTGCCGAGCGAAAGCTGGTCCGCGACGTCGGCGTACCGGTGCTCGGCCGCGGCGGCCGCCATCCGCGGCATCAGCGCCGTCATGATCGAGACCGCGACGACGCCGTGGGCCATCGCGAAGATCAGGAACGAGTTGAGGTAGATGGCGGGGCCGGCCGCGTTGCCGTCGTTGGCCGCCAGCTTGGCGAGCTTGAGCACGACGATGACGCCGACCTGGCTGACCAGGACGTACCCGAGCATCCAGCCGCCGATGCGGGCCAGTTCGCTCAGGTGGAGTTGACGGAAGTCCCAGCGCCACTTCCAGCGGAAGCCGACCTTGCGGAGGGCGGGCATCAGTCCGACGGCCTGTACGACGATGCCGAGGGTCGTACCCACGCCGAGGACGAGGAGCTGCGCCGTGGTGATCGACTCGGCGGTGAGGGTGTCGGACCCAGCCGGCAGCAACATGAACACCGCCGCCGTGAGGATCACGACGATGTTGTTCAGGATCGGCGTCCACATCGGCGCCGCGAAGTGGCCCCGCGTGTTGAGGATCGCCGCGAGCAGCGCGGCCACCCCGTAGAAGAAGATCTCGGGCAGGAGCAGATACGCCAGCACCGTGATCAGGCGCTGGTCGGCGGCTGACGCGCGGCTGGCCATGACGGAAGTGAGCAACGGCGCGGCGGCGACGGCGGCGACGGTCGCCGCGGCCAGGAACAGCGTGGCGAGAGTGAGCAGGCGCTGGGCGTACGCCTCCCCGCGATCCGGGTCGGTGGTGCGGGCCCGCACCAGCAGCGGCACGATGACACTGGCCAGCACGCCGCCGAGCAGCAGCTCGTACACCATGTTGGGCAGGGTGTTGGCGAGGTTGTAGTCGTCGGACACGGCGGCCGCGCCGATCGCCGCCCCGATGGTGGCGGTACGCAGGAAGCCGGTCACCCGGCTGACGATGCTACCGACCGCCATCGTGGCGCTGTGGCGCGCGACCGACCCCGCGCCGTCGTCCACCGGAGGTACGTCACCGGGCGCCTTGCTGGGCACCTGAGCCGGCCCGCCGGGGCCGGGCGTGGTCACGGCCGGCAGAACCATGGTGGGTTGGCCGTCGGTGCCGGCCCGGGCTTCCTGATTGACGACCGGCAGTGCGGCGGTTGCGTCAGGGTCGAAAGGTCGCGGATTGCCATATTCGGCCCGGCCGGTCATGCCTGAGAAGACTAGTGCCCCACCACCAGAAACTCACTCTGGCTCATGATCGCGCGGGGGTCGGGGATATGGGAGATGGCCGGGTCCCGGTCCCCGATAGGCTGGCTATCCCATGTCGAACACCTCCTCTGCCGCCCGCGCGAGTGCCGAGAACCGCAACAGTCGGGAGCCAGCGAGCGCGCGCGAGCTCACCGAAGCCCAACGCCGAGCGGTCGCTGAGCTGATGCGCGTTTCGCCCGTCGCCGACGAGCTCGGGCGGCGTTTCGCCGCCGCCGGCCATGAGCTGCATCTGGTCGGCGGCTCGGTGCGCGACGCGCTGCTCGGCCGCCTCGGTGAAGACCTTGACTTCGCCACCAGCGCCCTGCCTGAGGAGACCCAGGCGCTGCTCCAGGGCTGGGCAGAGGCGATCTGGACGACCGGGATCGAGTTCGGCACCATCGGCGCCACCCGGCGGGGCCTGCGCTTGGAGATCACCACGTACCGGGCCGAGGCCTACGACCGGGTGACCCGCAACCCCGTCGTCCAGTACGGCACCAACCTGCTCGACGACCTGAGGCGCCGCGACTTCACCGCCAACGCGATGGCGGTGTCAGTGCCCGACCACCGGTTCACCGACCCGTACGGCGGCCTGACCGACCTGGCGGAGCAGACGTTGCGCACGCCCGGCACGCCGCAGGAGTCGTTCGCCGACGACCCGCTGCGGATGCTGCGGGCGGCGCGGTTCGCCTCGCAGCTGCAGTTCAGCGTCGCGCCCGACGTGGTGACCGCGATGACCGCGATGGCCCCCGACCTGCGGCGGATCACCGCCGAGCGGATCCGGGACGAGTTCACCAAGCTGATGACCGGGGCCGACCCGGTCGCCGGGTTGCGACTGCTCGTCGACACCGGCCTCGCCGAGCAGTTCCTGCCGGAGCTGTCGGGGCTGCGGTTGGAGATCGACGAGCACGCGCAGCACAAGGACGTGTACGAGCACACGCTGACCGTCGTCCGCAACGCCATCAACCTGGAGGAGGGCGGCCCGGACTTCATCCTGCGCATGGCGGCCCTCATGCATGACGTGGGCAAGCCGGCGACCAAGGCGGTCGGCCCGGACGGCCGGGTCAGCTTCCACCACCACGAGGTGGTCGGCGCGCGTCTGACCAGGCAGCGGATGAAGGCGCTGCGCTACTCCAAGGACGTCATCAACGCCGTCACCGACTTGGTCGCGCTGCACCTGCGCTTCTACGGGTACGGGCGGGGCGAGTGGACCGACTCGGCGGTGCGCCGCTACGTCACCGACGCCGGCGACCTGCTCCCCCGGCTGCACAAGCTGACCCGAAGCGACTGCACCACCCGCAACCGGCGCAAGGCGGCCGCGCTCGCGGCCGACTACGACGCGCTGGAGGAGCGCATCGAGCAGTTGCAGGCCGCGGAGGACCTGGCGAAGGTACGCCCGGACCTGGACGGAAACGCGATCATGGAGCTGCTCGGCATCCCGCCGGGCCCCCTGGTCGGCCAGGCGTGGCGGCATCTGAAGGAACTCAGGCTCGAGCGGGGCCCGCTGGAGCACGACGAAGCGATCGCGGAGTTGCACCGCTGGGCCGCCGAGCGGGGCGTCACCCCGCCCGCGTGATCGTTACTTCCTGCTTGGGGCGCCCGTCGCCAGGGCCGTTGGACTCGTCGCTACCGGCCGCCGCGATCTTGTCGAGGACGTCCAGGCCCTTCGTGATCTTGCCGAAGACGCTGTAGTTCGGGTCGATCTGGCTGTCCTTGTACACCAGGAAGAACTGACTGCCGTTGGTGCCCGGGCCGGCGTTGGCCATGGCCAGCGTGCCGCGCGGGTAGGCGGGCCTGCTCTTCGTGGGCAGGTTCTCGTCATCGAACTGGTAGCCGGGTCCGCCCTGACCGGTGCCGCTCGGGTCGCCGCACTGCAGCACGTACAGCCCGTCGGTGGTGAGCCGGTGGCACTGGGTTCCGGTGAAGTACCCCTTGCGGGCGAGGGTCAGGAATGAGTTGACCGTGCAGGGCGCGACGTCGCCGGTGAGGTCGGCCTCGATCACGCCGTAGTTGGTGGCCAGGGTGACGTGCGAGCGGACCTTCTTGGGGTGCGCGCCTGGCGTCTGGATGGAGCGCCCGGTGGAACCGTCGGACGTCGGCGTGTACGCGCACTTCGCCGCGTCGGCCGGGATGCCGGTGCTGCTGGGGCTGGCTTTGGCCGTGGAACTGGATTTCGCGCTGGCCGCGAGGCGGTCGTCCGCGCCGGGCGAGGTCGCCCGCGCGTCAGCCGTCGACGAGGGGGCAGGGGTGGCGACGTTCGAGTTGTCTGTCCGGTGCCGGGTGAGTGCGTAAGCCGTACCGGCTCCGCCGACCATCAGCACGGCCACGACGACGGAGGTCACTCCCCAGCGGGTCGAGCCACGGCGGGTCGAACGGCGGGGACGGGCACGGTTAGACATGAGACAAGGGTACTAAATCCGTATATGTCCGTCTTGTGAAACCCGCGAGTCTGATCGCGGTGCGGCGTCAGGACGAGGCGCGCTCAATGCCGGCTCGCCGCAGCGGCAGGCCCGCGATGTCGTCACCTACCCGGCGAGCCCAGCGACCACCGGCGGCGGCGTACCAGACCGTGACCAGTGCGTACCCGAGCCCGACCAGCACCAACGTGGCAGGTGAGTGGCCGTCGGCCGGCAGCGACAGCGCGGCGATGAACAGACCGACCACGAAGCACACGTTGAACGCGGTGTCGTTGATGCTGAAGACCCGGCCCCGGTAGGCGTCGGCGCACTCGTGCTGCAGAGCGGTGTCGACCACGATCTTGATGCTCTGGGTGGCGATGTTGACGAACAGCACCGCCACGACGAGCAGGGTCGGGTTGAACGGCAGGCCGAACACCACGACCACCACGGCGGTACCCGCGAGCATCCAGGTGATCCAGCGCCACCCGCCGATCCGGCGCGTGACCGGCGGCGTGAGAAAGGCTGCGATCAGCACACCCGCGCCGCCGGCGACGAAGACCATGCCGAGGCCACCGATGGATCCGCTGAGGTCCTTGTCGTGGTGGAAATACTGCCGGTACAGGAGGAGCACCGCGAGCGCGAGCACCCCGTACAGCGTCCGGAAGGCTGACTGGGCGAGCACCGCGTACGCGGCGCCACGGCGGTCCGAGAGGTGGCGCACGCCCGCCACCATGCCCCGAGCCACTTCGACCATTGCGGCGCCGATCGTCCCACTGCGGCGCTCCCGGACGTCTGGCCCCAACTCTGCCGGGCGGAAGGACCAGCGCGCCAATAACGCCGAGGCCACGTACCCGATGGGTGCCAACGCGGCGAGCAGCGCGTACCCGTGCAACGTCACCGACAGTGCGGTCTTCACCAGAATCACCGCGCTGCCCAGGCCGAGCGAGAAGCAGATGGAGCCGAGCGTGCCGCTGAGCGCGTTGGCTGTGACGAGCCGACGGTCGGCAACGACGTGCGGAATCGCCGCCGACAGGCCTGCCAGGAAGAACCGGTTCAAACCGATGATGAGGAACGCCAGCGCGACGAACAGGGCGTTCTCCAGACCGAACCAGATGAGCGCGATCGTCGGGAGCACGAGCAGCGCGCGGAGCAGGTTGGCCACGACGATGATGGAGCGCCGGCTCCAGCGGTCCAGAAAGACCCCGACGTACGGGCCGATCAGCGAGTACGGGAGCAGCAGCACCGCGAACCCGATCGCGATCTGCATCGGGCTGGTGCGCTTCTCGGGATTGAACAGCACGCTGCCGGCGAGGGCGGCCTGAAACCACCCGTCAGCCACCTGGCTGATCAGCCGCACCCCGATCAGCCGGCGAAACCCGCGCGCGGCAAGGACAGCGCGGAGGTCACGGGCGGTCGTCGTGGTGTCTAACGCGGGACTAGCGGCGGCTGGCACCATTCGAGCGTACGTGCCGCGGGGCACGTGTGGATCCGGTTAACCCGCCAGGTCATCCCCCGGTGGTTTCGAGGTCGACCTTCCGCGATCGGATCCGCCGCGCGAGACTCGGTACATGCACTGGACGGTCGTCGCCACGCCGGTCGGTGACCTGTCGATCGCCGCTGATGGCGCGGCCATCTGCCGGATCCATTTCGGACCTTGTCCCGGGTCGCCGGTCCGCCGCGACGACTCGCTCCTCACCGCCGCCGCGACGCAGTTGGCGGAGTACTTCGCGGGCCGGCGGACCGAGTTCGAATTGCCGCTGGCCTCCGTGGGCGGTTCGGAGTTCGACCGGGCGGTGTGGGCCCACCTGGCGACGATCCCGTACGGGGAGATGCGCACGTACGGGGAGGTGGCGGCCGCTGTGGGCGACCGGTCGGCGGCGAGGGCCGTCGGCGTGGCGTGCAACCGTAACCGGCTTCCGGTCCTGCTGCCCTGCCACCGGGTGGTGGGGGCCGGCGGGAAACTGGTCGGCTTCGGTGGCGGCCTGCCGCGTAAGCGGCTGCTGCTTGAGCTCGAGGCGCGGGTCCGGGTGGAGAGCGATTTCGGGCTGTAGAAACACGAAACGGCGGTGGGTTTCCCCACCGCCGTTTCACGGGAAACATCCCGATTAGCGCTCTACCTCACCGCGGATGAACTTCTCCACGGCCTCGTGCGCGTCGTGGTCGTTGTACTGCACCGGCGGCGACTTCATGAAGTAGCTCGACGCCGACAGGATCGGGCCACCGATGCCCCGGTCCTTGGCGATCTTCGCAGCGCGGAGCGCGTCGATGATGACGCCGGCGGAGTTGGGCGAGTCCCACACCTCGAGCTTGAGCTCCGCGTTCAGCGGGGTGTCACCGAAGGACCTGCCCTCCAGACGGATGTACGCCCACTTGCGGTCGTCAAGCCACGGCACGTGGTCGGAGGGCCCGATGTGCACGGACGCCTTCTCCATCTCGTGCGGGATCTGCGAGGTCACCGACTGGGTCTTGGAGATCTTCTTCGACACCAGGCGGGTGCGCTCGAGCATGTTCATGAAGTCCATGTTCCCGCCGAAGTTGAGCTGGTACGTGCGCAGCAGCTCAACGCCCCGGTCCTCGAACAGCTTCGCGAGCGCGCGGTGCACGATCGTCGCGCCGACCTGGCTCTTGATGTCGTCGCCGACGATGGGCAGACCGGCGTCGGAGAACTTCTTCGCCCACACCGGGTCGGAGGCGATGAAGACCGGCAGCGCGTTGACGAACGCGCACCCGGCGTCGATCGCCGCCTGGGCGTAGAACTTGTCCGCCTCCTCCGAGCCGACCGGCAGGTAGCTGACGACGACGTCGACGCGCGCTTCGCGGAGCGCCGCCGCGACGTCGACCGGGGTCTCGTCGGACTCCTCGATCATCTCCCGGTAGTACTGGCCCATGCCGTCGTAGGTCGGGCCACGCTGGACCGTGACGCCAGTGGGAGGTATGTCGCACAGCTTGATGGTGTTGTTCTCGCTGGCGACGATCGCCTCGGCGAGGTCACGCCCGACCTTCTTCGCGTCCACATCGAATGCGGCCACGAACTCGACGTCGGAGACGTGGTAGTCGCCGAACTTGACGTGCATAAGACCGGGGACGCGGTCTCCTGGGTCGGCGTTGCGGTAGTACTCCACGCCCTGAACGAGGGACGAGGCGCAGTTACCGACACCGACGATGGCAACGCGGACGGAGCCCATCGCGAGTGCCTCCTTATTTCTTCTGGCTGGTCGCTTCCGGAGGGTCCGGAGGCTAGTTTGAAGGGTCTGTTACCTGAGGGGGTCGACCAGAGCGTTCGTGCGCGATGAGCTCCTCCAGCCAGCGGACTTCGCGCTCACAGGCGTCCAGTCCGTGGCGTTGCAGCTCAAGGGTGTACGCGTCGAGTCGCTCGGCCGCGCGAGAGAGAACGTCTCGCAGACCTTCGCGACGCTCTTCCACCCGGCGCCGGCGTCCCTCGAGGATGCGTAGCCGGGTCGCTTGGTCAGTACGGGCGAAGAACGCAAAGTGCACGCCGAAGCCCGGATCGTCGAAGGTTTCGGGACCCGCGCTGCTGAGGAGCTCCTGGAAGCGTTCCTTGCCCTCTGCGGTGATTTTGTAGACCACCCGACTGCGCCGGTTGGTCAACAGTGGTGCGTCGGTGGCGGGTGCCCCCGACTCCTCGGTGATCCAGCCTGCGGATTGCAGCCGACGGAGTGTCGGATACAGCGAGCCGTAGCTGATCGCCGCCCGGAATGCTCCGAGCTTTGTTGTGAGTTGCTTTCGCAGCTCATATCCGTGCATGGGCGACTCGTGCAGGAGACCCAGAATTGCGAACTCGAGCACTGTCGCCTCCCTTCACGGCCTGTCCCCCGTCGGCCACCCGCCCGATGTATCGAGCCGATACATCGCACGTTAAGCGTCGGAGGTACCGATGGCAACTCGGGGGATCGAAACTTGGACGTCGTGTCGCTCACTGATCACGATGGGTGACCATTGTCGCCGACCGGCTCGGGACCGCGTACCCTCGGGCGCATGCGTACGCAGCGCCAGATCGTGGACTACTCGCTTCGGCGACGCTCCCTGCTGCGTGAGCTCGACTCCGGGCGGGTAGGCAGCCATGAGGTCTGCGACGCCTCGCCTTACCTCAAGAGTGCCGCGAAGTTCCACGGCGAGCCGACCGAGGACCGTTGTCCCGTCTGCCGCCGCGAGAACCTCACCCACGTCCACTACATCTACGGCGACGAGCTCAAGCAGTCCGCCGGGCAGGCCCGCCGCAAGGCTGAGCTGCCGGTCCTGGCGATGACGTTCAGTGAGTTCCAGGTGTACGTCGTCGAGGTGTGCCGCGGGTGCGGCTGGAACCACCTCGTCGAGCAGTACCTGCTCGGCCGCGACGGGATCGAGGCGCCGGCCGAAGCCGCCGACGCGGTGGGTGCCAGTGCGCCGACGCGTGCGGGTGGACGTGGACGCCACCGGCATTTATCCGGGGGCGGCGAGTGAAGCGAGCTCGCCACGCCGACCGCTGGCACCGTCTGCCGCGTCGGAGCGAAGCTCGGATCACAGGTCGGATAAATCAAACTCTATCTATTCTTGTCGCCGAAGAGGCTGACTCCTCCCCGGATGTGCGCCTGACGCCGTCCATACGGGAGCGTGTCGTTTCCTCAGTAGGTGGGGCAGCTCACGGCATTCTGATGACGGCAGCGATGTCAGCATCACGACCGGCAAGGTGGGACGCATGAACGACGGTGACCCGAACAGCCCCCGGCGGGGGCGGGCGCAGGTTCCGGGCTCGTCCGGCGGTGCTCGTACCGGGGGAGTTTCGAAGGGCGCAGCTGCGAAGGGTGGGGCCAAGGTTCCTCCTGCCGGCCGCGCGTCCGTCGGCGGTGCCGCAGCTGGCCGCGCCTCGGTGGGGCGCGCCGGTGTCGCGGGCTCCGACGCCAAGTCCGGGCGGGCCCGGGTAGCAGGCCAGGGCGGGGCGAGCGCTCGCGCCACCGTCGGCCGCGCGAGCGTGGGCGCCGGGGCGGCGAAGAGTGGCTCCACCCGGCCGCTCGACGTGGATGTGATCGAGAACCGCGGCCCCGCCCAGCGGTCCGCGAAGAGCGGGCAGTCGAAGGGGGCCGCGGCGGCCCGGGCCAAGAAGGCCCGCCGGCGCAACCTGATCCTCAGCGCGTTCGCCCTACTCATCATGATTACCGGTGGCACGGTCGTCGGTGGGGCGTTCTTCTACGACGCCGTCGCGCTCCCGCAGGACCTGCCGCAGCGTGACCAGGCGACAACGATCTTCTACGCCGACAACAAGACCCAGATGGCGAAGATCGGAACCCAGAACCGGACCATCATCCCGTCCGACCAGATCCCGAAGGACGTCAAGAACGCGGTCGTCGCCACCGAGAACAAGGAGTTCTACACCGACCAGGGCATCTCGTACACGGGCATCATGCGCGCGGCGTGGAACAACATGACCGGTGGCGAGCGCCAGGGGGCCTCGACCATCACCCAGCAGTACGCCCGTGAAATCGCCGACCTCAAGGGCATCACGTACTCCCGCAAGCTGCGGGAGGCAGTGCTGGCGATGAAGCTCAACAAGCAGTACACCAAGGACCAGATCCTCACGGCGTACCTGAACAGCGTGTACTTCGGGCGGGAGTCCTACGGCATCGAGGCGGCGGCCGAGGCGTACTTCGGCAAGCACGCCAAGGAGTTGAACGTCGCGGAGGGCATGGCTCTCGCCGCGATGATCAAGAACCCGGCCGGCGGCCCCAACGGCCTGAGCTACTACGACGCCACCGCCAACCAGGCGCCCGCGCTCGACCGGTTCGACAACTACATCAAGCCGAACATGGTCCAGATGAAGTTCATCACCCCGGACCAGGCGGCGACGCTGAAGTACCCGGAGATGAAGAAGTACGACCCGTCGGACCCCGCGTTCCAGGCGCAGTGGGGTCTGGACAAGCCGACGGGCAACGTGATTCACAACGTCATGGACGAGCTCTACCACCTGAAGGACCCGAAGGGGAACCCGATGTTCCCCGACCTCAAGACCGGTGGGTACCGCATCGTCACGACGATCGACCCGGCCATGCAGCAGGCGGCCGAGAAGTACGCCAGCGGCCAGACCAAGGACTCGCCGCTGTACAACCAGCCCAACGCGGTCGCCGCGATGGTGTCGGTCGAGCCGTACAGCGGTCGGGTCAAGGCCTATTACGGCGGTCCCAACGGAGGCGACAAGGACCTGGCCGGCGTGTGGCGCGACCCGGTCCTCACCAAGTGCGGGCAGGATGAGCCGAACTGCGACCTGGATCGACTTCAGGGCTTCGGCCGCCACTTCCCGGCGTCATCGTTCAAGATCTACACGCTGGGCGCGGCGCTGAAGGACGGTATCTCCCTGAACTCGTACTGGGACGGAACCTCGCCCAAGAAGTTCCCGGAGCGGAAGTCCCCCGTGGTGAACGCCGAGGGTAAGACGAGCTGTGCGGGCGGCGACAAGAGTTGCACCCTGCTGGAGGCGACCGCGGAGTCGCTCAACGTCCCCTTCTACTCGCTGACCAGCAAGATCGGTTCCGACAAGGTCCTCGACTTCGCCAAGCAGGCGGGGATCCGGTACATCTGGAACCTGGACGGCGCCGAAGCGGTCCGCTACGACCTGAGCAAGGACACCCCGAAGTTCAGCCCCGAACTCGGCATCGGCCAGTACGCCGTCACGGTGCTCGACCACGCCAACGGCGTAGCGACCATGGCCGCACGCGGGGCCCGTGCTCCTGTGCACTTCGTCGAGAAGGTGTTCAAGGGTGCGGACGCGGTCTACTCGGAGACGTTCAAGCCCACCCAGATCTCCGGCTTCAAGCAGGAGATGGCCGACGACGCGTCGTTCGCGCTGCAGAAGGTTCTCGAGCGGGGTACGGGCAAGGGGCTCCAGCTCACCGGGCGGCAGGCCGCGGCCAAGACCGGTACCTGGCAGGCCGCGACGTCGAGCACGGACACCAAGAACAACGGGAACTCCAACGCCTGGATGGTCGGCTACGTCGCCCCGGACCTCAGTAAGAAACCGCAGTTCTACGGGCTCGCAACGGCCGTGTGGGTGGGTGCGAAGGAGGGCGACAGCGCCGTCGTAAAGATCAACGGCGGGAACCTGTTCGGCTCCACCGGGCCGGGGCCGATCTGGAAGAAGTACATGGACGTCGCCACGGCGAACATGCCCAAGACGAAGTTCCCCAACCAGAAGAACACCGGCGACGACGGCCGCGGCGACTCCCAGCCGCCGGCTGCGGCTCCGTCCGCCGACCCGAACGGTGCTCAGCCCGGCGGCCTGCCATGCCTCATCCCGGCGCTGTGCCAGCCGGGTCAGCCGGGCGGTCAGCCAACCCAGCCGGGTGGACAGCCCGGCCAGGGCAACGGTCAAGGCAACGGTCAAGGCAACGGCCAGGGCGGCGGTACAGCTGTCCCGGGCGCGCCAGCCACCTTCCCAACCAGGCGGCGCTGAGCTCGCGCAGCGCGAGGGCCCCGAGCGGTACATCCGCCCGGGGCCCTCGCCGTTTTCGGCCCGCACGCCGACCCCACCCGGAGTGCGAACTGGTCCCGGCCCGCCACAAGACCGCCAGGATCGGGCAGGATTCAGACATGAGCACGAACGCGGTGGTGCAGCCCGACCCTCGCCCGTCGGACGAGTCCGAGATCGCGGAGAAGCATGGCCCCGTCGACGAACCGGCCCACTCCGACCCGGTCGTCGGCGGCCTGTCCGAGGCGATCGGGGGTCCCCTCGGTGAGCACGCCGTGCGGCCCCGCTCGCGGTCGGGTGGTGGAAACCGCTTCTGGACGCCCGCACGGATCGTCCTGGCCCTGACGTGCCTCATGCTGTCGCTGCACTGGGTGCAGAAGTCGCCGTGCCGGGACGGCGCGTGGGGCGAGGACCTGCCGCAGTACAAGCACTTCTGCTACACCGACGTGCTCGCGCTGTACTACGGCGAAGGGCTGGCCGAAGGGAAGGTGCCCTACGCCGACCACGCCGTCGAGTACCCCGTGCTCACCGGAGCGTTCATGGGCGTACTCGGGTTACCGGTACACGCGTACGCCGCGAACCACCCCGGACTCAACGAGGCACAACGCTTCTACGACCTCAACGCGCTCGTGCTCGGCGCCCTCGGAGTCGCTACCGTCGCGATGATCCTGGCGCTGCGGCGCCGACGGCCCTGGGACGCGGCCATGTTCGCCCTGTCGCCAGCGCTGTTCGTCTCCGCGACGGTCAACTGGGACCTGCTTGCCGTGGCTCTCAGTTGCTTCTTCCTGTACTTCTGGGCACGGCGTAGACCGGTGCTCGCCGGGTTGATGCTCGGCCTCGCCACGGCCGCCAAGTTCTACCCGCTCCTGCTGGTGGGTGCGCTGTTCGCGCTGGCGCTGCGTACCGCCCGCTGGCGGGAGCTCGTCACCACCGTGAGTACGGCGCTGCTCACGTGGGTCGCTGTCAACGCACCCGTGGCGTTGCTGTACCCCGCGTCATGGCGCGAGTTCTTCCGCCTCAACAGCACGCGCGGCATCGACTGGGGCACCCTCTGGTATATCGGGGAGCATTTCCCGCTCGGCGGAGACCGGTACGGGCTCGCCCCGTTCCAGGCGCTCGACCGCCAACCAGATCACGGCACCCTCAACACGCTTTACCTCATGCTGTTCGTGATCGCCTGCATCGGCATCCTGGTACTCGCCATCGGCGCTCCGCGGCGTCCGCGCCTCGCCCAGTTGGCGTTTCTGATCGTGGCGGCGTTCCTGGTCACCGGCAAGGTGTGGTCGCAGCAGTACGTGCTCTGGCTGCTGCCGCTGGCGATCCTCGCCCGGCCCCGGTGGGGCGCGTTCCTCGCGTGGCAGTTCGCTGAGGTCGCGTACTTCGTGGCGTTCTATGGCGAGTTGATGAACGCCACCGGGCGGGCCGTCTTTCCCGAGTGGGTCTTCGTGCTGGCGTCGATCCTGCGCCTGGTGACGGTCTGCGTGATGATCGGATTCGTGGTGCGCGACATCCTGCGGCCGGAGCGCGATCCGGTGCGCCAGACGTACGCGGACGACCCCGATGGCGGCGAGTTCGACGGTGCCCCGGACGTCTTCGGACGGCGCCGGACAGCGTCGGACAGTCCACCGGCGCCGGCGACCGCCTGAGAGATCCGTACCGCTACGGGTTGAGCGTGTAGATCACCAGGTTGCCGCGCTCTTCCCGAGTGATGCCGAGGGTGTCGATGTCGGCGGCGTCATGCATCGGGTCGGCGGCCCGGTCGCGGAGGACCACCACCGTGCGTACGCCTGCGGCCCGCAGTTGGTCGATGCTCTCCGGGGCGGGGAACTTGTCCCCCGCGGCGCGAAGTTCGGCCTGGCGCGGCGGCTCGTACCCGCTCAGCCCGTTGACCATCGTCGGGAAGCCGGCGGTGCTCCACAGCATGTACAGCTCGTCGGCGTTCGCGGTGGGGCTCGGGTGACTGGCTAGCGCCAGCACCGAGCTGGGCACCTTGTACGGCAGCACCAGCAGCGGCCCCCGTAGCTGGGCGAAGCCGGCGGGCGGGGCCGGCACCACCGGGTGCGGCATCTTGTTGACGCCCTCGGCCACGACGAGCGCCAGCGGCACGAGGGCGGCGATGCGCAGCAGCGCCTCGGGCCGACCGGGAACCCGGGTGCCGCGTGCCTCGACCCCGCGCCGGGCGAATCCGGTGAGGCAGCCGGCCGCGAGGATGCCGAGTAGCAGGGTGGTCCAGAGGATCAGCCGGCCTGGCGTACGCACGGCGTTGAAGCCCGGCAGATGGTAGAGCGCCACGTAACCGGCCTGGCCGCGGAGTGGTCCGTTGGTGCCGAGCGCGCAGATCAGCGTGACCGCCACTCCCGCCGCGAGCAGGATGCGGGCACGCACCGACCAGGCCGAGACGACCAGGCCGGCCAGTGCCAGTCCGATCAGTGTGAAGCCGGGTAGTAGCGCCATTTCCGGCGCGAAGGGCAGGCTCTCGCGGACGCCCGCGTGCGGCGATCCCCAGAGCAGCGACTCCGGCGGGGCGATGAGGAAGCCGCGCAGGGGCGGGGAGAAGGCCTTGACGTCCGCGATGGTGCGCTGCACCTGTGGGTAGGTGCGCAGGAGCTGAAGGTAGGGGTACGTCATGAGGCCCGTGACGGCCAGGAACACGGCGCCGCCGATCAGGTTGAAGATCACGGCGCGGCGCGGCAGCCGCCAGCGGCGCAGCAGCCAGGCGAGCGCGCCGACGAGGACGCAGCCGGCCAGCACGTATCCGAAGGCGATGCCGATCCCGAAGCCGAGCGTGATCTGCCAGGCGGCCACCAACCAGCCGGCGATGATCCAGCGTGGACGGACCCGGTCGCGCCGGTAGCCGTCCCGCAGGGAGAGGCCGTGGCCCCGCGCCAGCATCGCCAGGGCGAGCACGATGCCGCCGCTGGACATGATGTGCAGATGGCCGGCCTGGCCGTAGCGCCACGGTGCGTACGCGAAGGCCACCCCGGCCACCGTCGCGCCGACCCGGTTGGCGCCGAACTGGCGGACCAACGCGTACGCACCGACCGACGCGAGCGCGAACGCGAAGACGAACAGCACGTTGTACCGGATGATCGCGGCTACCCAGCCGGTGCCGATCAGGCTGGCTGGCAGGTACCCGAGCAGGGAGTCGCTGAACGCCAGGCTGTACCGGTTGGGAAAGAACGCGTTGGTGTGCCACAACTGGGTCGGGTCGTGGCTGACGGCATGGCCCGACCAGGACAGGATCCAGGCCACCAGCGAAGGATCGCCGAGATCCTCGGGCAGCGTGTCCCCCGCCCGCAGTGCCGCGGGCCAGGTCATGGCCACCGACAGCAGGACGCTCAGGAAGCTGACGACGCTCCATTCGTGGCGCAGCACCGCGCCCGCCTGACCGGCCCAGCGCCGGGCCCGGCCAGGCGGCCGAAGCGGTTGCGGCGCGAAGGTCTCCCACGGGTCGGTGGAGATGCCGCTGTCCACAGTGGCCGACGCTGCGGTCCTGTCGGAAGCGGCCGGTGCCGCGTCCTGCTCCGGCGCCACCGCGGCGTCCCCGTCCCCCACGCTCGCCTCCGGCCGCTCGGCCTGCGCCGAACCCCCTTGGTCACGATCGCCGTTCATAGCCGCCTCAAGTCCGAGCCGTCCGCGAGTCAGAGCCGTTCGCGCAGCAATGCGATGTCTGCGGCCTGTCCCTCCACGCCGCCGGGGGTCTCCACGACGGCCGGGCAACCGGCCGCACGGATCACCGCGACGAGCAGATCAGGGTCGATCGTGCCCTGTCCGAGGTTCGTGTGTCTGTCCCGTCCCGAGTTGAACGTGTCCCGAGAGTCGTTGGCGTGGATGAGGTCGATCCGTCCGGTGATCGCCTTGACCCGCTCGACGATGCCCAACAGTTCCTCGCCGCCGGCGTAGGCGTGGCAGGTGTCCAGGCAGAATCCGACCTCGTACGCCCCGATCGCATCCCACAGGCGAGCGAGAGCGTCGAAGCGGCGGGCACACGCGTTGTCGCCGCCGGCGGTGTTCTCGATGAGGATTCGCGTGGCGAATCCGCCGGACTCCGCCGCGTACGCGAAGGTCTTGCGCCAGTTGTCGAAGCCTTTCGCGATGTCGTCGCCCTTGTTGACGTGACCGCCGTGCACGATGAGCCCCCGTGCTCCGAGGTCGGCAGCGACGCTGGCGTGGGCCATCAGGAGCTTGCGGCTGGGGATCCGGATGCGGTTGTTGAGCGTCGCCACGTTGATGACGTATGGCGCGTGGATGAACACGTCGACGTCGCTGTCGCGCAGGTCGGCCGCGTCCGGGCGAGTCTCGGGTGAGGCCCAACCCTGCGGGTCTGAAAGGAAGAACTGGACGACGTCAGCTGACCTCGCGGCGGCGCCGGCGAGCGGGTCGGCTGAGTCGAGGTGTGCCCCGATACGCATGCGGCGAGCCTACGACGCCCCAGTGACATCGCCGCGTGCGTCACCGCCGCAGCGGACTCGTCGTTAGAACGGGCGAGCAGACCGAGATCCGCGCGGCATCGGCTTCCGGTGCGCCCGAAGATGTGGATGGCGAAGTTGTCTGGACACCGAAGGACCGCGGGCGTGGCGACCGTGCTCGCTGCGGCGGCGCTTGTTGCCGGTCCGCTCCTTCACTCGCCAGCCGCGTACGCCGAGAACGGCGGCAAGGAGCGCCGCAACGGCAGCCAGGTGGACGGGCAGACGGTCAGCTTCACCGGCGGAAGCGTACTCAGCATGCTCCTGTGCCGGTCGGAGCCGAGTGAGCGCCGGTTGACGGTTCCCGCGCAGTCACGGGTCATGTTCGTCAACAGGCTGGGTCAGAAGGCGACGCTGCGCGTCAACGGCAAGGCGCTGGTCGAGGTGGGACCGAACCAGGCAGCGCCGCTGCTGTTCCACTACGGGCCGGTCTCGGTCTCGATGACCTTCGCCTGCGGGACCAATGTTGTCGAGCAGTTCTCCGCGACGTCGATCTCGGTCACGCCAGCGCGACAGCCGGAGACGCCCCGCATCGCCGCCCCCCAGCCGGCGGTGAGCCCGACGCCCTCGGCCACGCCCAGCGCGCAGGTGAAGGCCGGTACCAGCCGCTCGGGTCGAGGCGTGCTGTCGCCGGCCCAGCCCAGCACCGGTGCCCTCGCAACCGTCACCGCTGATTCGCCCACGGCCACCCGTTCGCGCGCCGGTGCTGTGCCGTCCACCGCAGCCTCCTCGTCCGGTGTCCCGTTGGCGGCGGGGCTGTCGGCCGCCGGCGGTGGCGACGACTCCGGCAAGGGCGGTGGCAACGCGGTCGTCGTCGAGCCGTTGGTGCTGATGTCCGGTACGCCGAGGGACACGTTGTCGGGGGTACTGGCCCTGGTTGCCGCCGTTTGCGTCATATGCGTGACGATCGCAGTGATGAGGGCTATCATCACAAAAAGAACAAACCAAACGTATTACGCGTAAGGCTCATATAGCTCCGCGGGGCGCCTGTCCCTCTTGCTGGTGTGGTCGTTCCTCCCCAGGTCCCACCCTAGGAATCCGGACGAGGGGCCCCGCGGTTTTCTCCCGGAGATCGGTCGGCCTGTGCCGGCCGATCTCCGTTTGGTAGCGGCCCTGTTCCATGCCTCGTGGACCGAGCCGCTATCCTTGACCGGTTCACCGGCCCTCAGCGCCGGTGAACAGACGCACGACCTCCTGCCACGGAAGGACCGTGGCCGCCAGACCAGAGGAGGTGAGCAGTCTTGCGTCATTACGAAGTCATGGTGATCCTCGACGGCAGTCTCGAGGAGCGCACCGTCGCCCCGTCGCTCGACACGTATCTCAACGTGATCCGGACTTCGGGTGGCTCGGTGGAGAAGCTCGACGTGTGGGGCCGCCGGCGCCTCGCGTACGAGATCAACAAGAAGACCGAGGGCATCTACGCCGTCATCGACCTGCAGGCGAACCCGCAGGCGGTGGCCGAGCTGGACCGTCAGCTGCGACTCAACGAGTCCGTGCTGCGCACCAAGGTGATTCGGCCGGAAGTCCGCTAGGACCTTTTCCGGCAAGCCCGATCCCGCTCCGGGTCAAACTGTCACACCTTGGTGACAGGGTGAGCCCGAACAGCCGAATGCGCGCGAGGAGCGACCCATGGCAGGAGAAACGATCATTACGGTCGTCGGCAATCTGACCGATGACCCCGAGCTCCGCTTCACCCCGTCGGGTGCGGCGGTGGCCAAGTTCCGTGTCGCGTCGACCCCGCGCACTCTTGACCGGGCGACCGGCGAGTGGAAGGACGGCGAGCCGCTCTTCCTGGCGTGCAACATCTGGCGTCAGGCGGCGGAGAACGTGGCCGAGTCGCTGCAGCGCGGCGCCCGGGTGATCGTCACCGGCCGACTGCGCCAGCGGTCGTACGAGACGCGCGAGGGCGAGAAGCGCACAGTCATGGAGCTGGAGGTCGACGAGATCGGCCCCTCGCTGCGGTACGCCACGGCGAAGGTGCAGAAGATGTCGCGCAGCTCCGGCGGTGGCGGCTTCGGCGCCTCCAGCGGTGGTAGTGGTGGTGGCAACCGGGGAGGCGGCGGTGGTTACGCCGACGACCCGTGGGCCAGTGCCACGCCGGCCGGTGGTGACGGCGGCGGATCGGGCTCCTCCTTCGACGAAGAGCCCCCGTTCTAATGGCATTTGGAGCACGAAAGATGGCGAAGGCTGCGGCACTGCGCAAGCCCAAGAAGAAGGTGAATCCTCTCGACAAGGAGAGCATCACCTACATCGACTACAAGGACACTGCGCTGCTGCGCAAGTTCATCTCCGACCGCGGCAAGATCCGCGCTCGGCGGGTGACCGGCGTAAGCGCTCAGCAGCAGCGGCAGATCGCCCGCGCGGTCAAGAACGCCCGCGAAATGGCGCTCCTGCCGTACACCACCACGACCCGCTGAGAGGAGGGCCGACGTGAAGATCATCCTTACCCAGGAGGTGTCGGGCCTCGGCACTCCCGGCGACATCGTGGAGGTCAAGGGCGGCTACGGCCGCAACTACCTGATCCCCCAGGGCTACGCGATCCCGTGGACCCGTGGCGCGGAGAAGCAGATCGACGTGATCAAGCGGGCCCGGGCGGCCCGCGAGGTCCGCGACCTCGACCACGCCAACGAGATCAGGTCCAGCCTGGAGAACCTGTCCGTCCAGCTGCCGGTACGCGCCGGCCAGGGCGGCCGGCTCTACGGCTCGGTCACGCCGGCCGAGGTCACGGCGGCTGTCAAGCGCGCCGGCGGCCCCGACCTGGACAAGCGCCGGCTCGAGCTGCCCGGCCAGATCAAGTCCACCGGTGACTACAAGGTGCAGATCCGTCTGCACCCCGAGGTTGCGGCGGCATTCACGCTGCGCGTGGTGGCCGAGAAGTAGGCCCTGCGACAACGCGGAAACGGGCGGTGCGTACCTACGCACCGCCCGTTTTCCATGCCTGATCATGTGCTGTTGAGGACCGTGAACAGGACGGTCGCCACCCCGCCGCCCACGACCGCCGCGGCGAAGCCGACCGTCGCCGGTCGCCAGAACGGCGTCGCCAACCGGATCAGCAGCGCAACGAGGACGCTGAGGACGATCGCGACGCCGACCTGAGGCAGGTGCGCGGCGAACGTGGCGAACGCCGCGTCACGCGGAGTGGGGCAGGGCCCGCCGTTCGCGTCCACGCAGTCGGCCCGCGCGGCGCCGCCCAGGAACATCGCCCACAACAGGAAGGCACCGATCGGCAGGCCGAACCACGCGACCGTGGCGGCGCCGGCGCCGGCGTAGCCGTACGCGACCTCCTCGACGTCGTCGTCATCGTCCGGGGCGGTCATGCGGCGGCCGACCCGCACCAACTCACCGCGCCCGGCGGAGGCCCGGGGCGTGATCACATTGTCGACGGCGGTCCGCGGACCGGCATAGGCCGGCGCCCGTCGGACGACGGCCCGCGTCGGCCGCTGCTCGTCATCGTCGTACCCGTCCGGAGCAGGCCGGCCGGCCCGTGACCCACTCGTGCTGCGCCGTCCGGCCCGGTAGCGTGGCGCGTCGTCGTCATAGCGCGGATACCGGGAACGCTGGCGCGGTTCCTCGTCGGAGCGGTCGCGGGCCGGATCAGCGAAGCGGTCGGCGTCGACCGCGCGGCGGCTCCCGGCCCGCCACTCGCCGCTGTCGTCACCGCGACGGTCGGAGGTGACGCTGTGCCGGCCGGAGTCGTACAGCGCCTCGTGATCGAGAATCCGGTCGCGAGCCGCCTCGAGTAGGTCCTTCGGGATCTCACCGGTGTCTTCGTAACGGCGCACGGTGAAGTTGGGTTGCTCGCCCGTGTCGTCGGTGCTCGGTATCCATCGGCCCCGACTGCGGCTCCAGGAGCCGGCCTCTGGCGTGATGCCGGTGCGCCACCCGCCGGTGTCGCCACCCTGGGCGCCGACGTCCTTAAGCTCCTGCGGTACCCGCCAGGAGCCGGTGGTTGCCGTGTCCCCGGTGCGCCAGGTGCCGGTCTCGGTGGGCCACGCCTCCAGACCGGCCGGCTCCGCCGGGCGGGCATAGGCCGCCGTACTGGACTCGTTGGACCCGATGGCGCGCGGGCCGACCGTACGGATGTCACTCGGGTCGACCTCGATGGTTTCCCGGCTGCGCCACGTCTGCGTGCTCTCGCTGCGCCAGGTCTCGAACTCGGTCGTCTGCCGCGCCCGCCAGGAGCCCGTATGGGATTCGTCGCGGTAGTGCCGCGAACGTGGCTCCGACGCCCTCCAGTCACGCGGTGAACTCGCCTCGGAGTTGCTCGCCCGGCCAAGGGAGTCGTCCTCGTAGCCGGCGGGGAGTCCGCGCGGCCCGGCGTCATCATCGAGGATGCCGAGCAGCCCGGGCTGTTCGTCCTGGACCCGCCGAGCCAACTCCTCCACCGCGCGCCGAGCCGACTCCTCCAGAGCGCGTCGCGAGCGGCGGGGATTCTCCTCGACGCCACGTCCGGAGCGGCGCGGCTCATCGGCGGGTCGCGACCGACTGTCATAGCCGCCACGGGATGTGATGCCGTAGGACCGCGAGGGCTCGCTGTCGTAAGAGGTGCTGGAGGTGCTCCACGGCCGGGAGTCCGCTTCCGCCCCGAACTCGTCGTCGGAGTAGCGCCGGCTGGCTGGGTAACCGTCGTCGCGCTGGTCCTCGACCGGCGCGATCGTCGCCCAACCCGCCGCGTCCGACCGGGTGCGCGCCGCGGGACCGTCGGCCTGCCGACCGCCTCGATCCCGCCGCCCCGTCAACGGGGTCGGCCGATCGATCGTGGCGTCACCGAACTCGGCCGCGCTTGACCAGTTGGCCAGCGGCGGTCGGCGGTCTCGCCGTTCGCGTGACCTGTCGCCCTTGTCCCGGTAGCCCACAGCCCGAGAGTCACCCTTCCGTGACGTTTTGCTAGTCCCCGTCCAACGGATCCACCTTTACCAATCAGCTCGTCAGCGACGATACCTGCTGCGCTCCGGCGTGTCGTGGCCGAGTTTCTTTCATCCACAGGGTGTTGATTCGATTACCGCAGGCCAGCCGCTATGTGGGGGTGTCGTCCCCAGCGTTTTCCCCACCCTCTGCACAGCCGTACCCACTGATGAAAGCCACTCGTCCACAGGTTGTCCCGACGCTTGTCCACTGTCCGAATTGTCGTAGAGCCCCTTTCCTCTCTACGGTGGGCGCTCAGCATCCCGGAAACTGTCGTACCCCCGCGGTTTCCTGGACTCCCGGAATCTCCGGGACAGGAGCGGGGCACGGAGGCACAGCGTGTCGATCACGGATGACGTGCGGAAGGCCGGTCCGCGACCACAGGATGGGCGCGGTGGCGAGGGCCCGAGCGGTGAGCGCTCGGGCGAGGACGGAGCGTTTGAGCGGACGCCGCCGCAGGATGTAGCGGCCGAGCAGTCTGTCCTCGGCGGGATGCTGCTGTCCAAGGACGCCATCGCCGACGTCGTCGAGATCCTGCGGGCAAACGACTTCTACAAGCCCGCCCACACGACGATCTTCGAAGCGATCATCGACATCTACGGGCGGGGCGAGCCGGCCGACGCGATCACGGTCGCGGCGGCGCTGCACGACGCGGGTGATCTCGCCCGGGTCGGGGGCGCGGCCTATCTGCACACCTTGATCGCAAGCGTGCCGACCGCGGCCAACGCCTCCTACTACGCGAAGATCGTTGCTGAACGTGCAACGCTGCGCCGGCTCATCGAGGCGGGCACCCGCATCGTCCAGCTCGGCTACGGCAGCGCCAACGGCCAGGGGCGCGACATCGACGACCTGGTCGACATGGCCCAGCAGAGCGTTTACGACATCACTGAGCGACGGACCAGCGAGGACTTCGCATCCATCGCCGAGGTCCTGCAGCCCACGCTCGACGAGATCGAGGCGGTCGGGGCGCAGGGCGGGGTGATGACCGGTGTGCCGACCGGCTTCAGCGACCTGGACCGCTTGCTCAACGGACTACACCCCGGCCAGCTCATCATCGTGGCCGGCCGTCCCGGTCTGGGTAAGTCGACCGCCTCGATGGACTTCGCGCGTAACGCGGCTATCAGGGCGCGGTCGGCGAGCGCCATCTTCTCCCTGGAAATGAGCAAGGTCGAGATCGTCATGCGGGTGCTGTCGGCCGAGGCGCGGGTGCCACTGCACGTGCTCCGGTCGGGGCAGCTCTCCGACGACGACTGGACCAAGCTCGCCCGCTGCATGGGTGAGATCAGCGACGCGCCGTTCTTCGTCGACGACACTCCCAACATGAACCTGATGGAGATCCGGGCGAAGGCCCGGCGGTTGAAGCAGAAGCACGACCTCAAGCTGATCGTCGTCGACTATCTCCAGCTGATGAGCTCACCGAAGCGCACCGAGAGCCGCCAGCAGGAGGTCGCCGAGCTGTCGCGTGGCCTGAAGCTGCTGGCGAAGGAGGTCGAGGCCCCGGTCATCGCGGTGAGCCAGCTCAACCGTGGTCCCGAGCAGCGTACCGACAAGCGACCGCAGCTTTCCGACCTGCGTGAGTCCGGCTCGATCGAGCAGGACGCGGACGTCGTCATCCTGTTGCACCGTGACGACTACTACGACAAGGAGTCGCCGCGCGCCGGCGAGGCCGACTTTATCGTCGCTAAGCACCGTAACGGCCCCACCGACACCATCACGGTGGCCGCACAGCTGCACCTGTCCCGCTTCGTCGACATGGCCATCTAGACCCTGCGCGATCTAGACCCAGGTCAGCAACGCCTCCACCTCCGCGTCGCTGACCTGGTCGAAATCCTCGTACCAGCAGCTCACCGCGTCGAAGTCCGGCGGCTGCACCGGGCAGACGACCTCGTCGGCGACCTCGAGCAACTGGTCGACGGCGAACGGAGAGCCGACCGGCGCCGCGACGACGACCCACCGCGCCCCCAGCCGACGCGTCACCGCCACGCCGGCCCGAGCGCTCGCGCCGGTGGCCAGGCCGTCATCGACCAACACCACGACCTGTCCGCGCAGGTGGAGCCGTGGCCGGCCGCCGCGGTACCGCTGCTCGCGGCGGCGCAGTTCCAGGGCCTCCCGCCGCAGCACGCCCGCCACGGTCTCGGGGGGCACCTGGGCCGCGATGTCCTGGTTGAGAACGCACACACCTTCGGAGCCCAGCGCGCCGAAGGCGACTTCCGGTTCCCACGGAACGCCCAGCTTCCGTACGACGAGCGCGTCGAGGGGTGCCTCGAGGCGCCGGGCGACGGTCGCGGCAACCGGCACACCGCCGCGGACCAGCCCCAGTACGGCCAGGTCCGGACGTCGGGCGTACCGGGCCAGCGCCTCGGCGAGGAGCGCCCCGCCGGCTTCGCGGTCGCGGAAGCTCATCCCCCCTGTGTACGCCGGGCGACCCGGGACCGCGAACCTGATGGCCGCAGCGCCGGCCGCCAGGCCAGGTACGCGACGGGGTACAGCAGGTACCCGAAGCGGGTGGCGGGCATCAGCGCGATCGCGGCGGTCAGCCCGTACGCGCAGATCAGCGCGGCGCTGCCGGCGTCGCGCGGTGGCCGGCGCAGCAGCCGCCATCCGATGAGCAGGCCCGCCACCACTAGCAGCGCCGCCGCCACGACCCGGCCGGCGGGCAGCGCCGTCGCGATCAGGTGTCCGGGAAACGGCGACGCCGCCGGGCTGCCGACGAGGCCGTGCCCGAGGGGGAAGCGGACGAGGTTCTCCACGGCCGAGCCGGGGTTTACGATCACGGCCGGCAGCACAGCCGCGACCGGCAGGCCGAGCGCCGGCGCGGCGTACGCGACGAGCGCCCGCCGGCCGCGCGTAGCGGCGTACGCCAGCAGCACCAGCGCGACCGGCCAGGCGAACAGCTTGAGCGCGGCGGCCAGGCCCACCGCGACGCCGGCCGCGAGCGACCGGCCGACTGCCGCAAAGGCGAGCGCGAGCAGGCAGAGCGCGAGTACCGGAAGATCGTCGCCGCCGACCGCGAGGGTGAGGGCGCAGACCGGCAGTACGGTCGCGGCCTGCGCCGCGCGTACGAGCGCCGCGCCGTGCACCCGGGGCGCGAGTACGGCCAGCGCCGCGACCAGCACGGCTGCGGTGGCCACCGCGAACCACACGCGCGCGTCGGCCCACCACACGTCGCCGGCCAACGCGCGAGGTAATCCGAACAGGGCCATGCCGGGCTGGTAGGGCACGTACCCGAGCAGCCGTTCATCGGCAGGTAGCGCGGCGATCGCGGTGCGGTCCAGGTAGGGCGTGCCGGTCTCCAGCAGGCGCTGACCGGCGTGTTCGACGACGATGACCTCTTCCTGCGCCTGGCCGCGCACGGCGAGCAGGCCCAGCGGCACGAGCGTGGTCGCGACCCAGGCGAGCGCGGTCAGGACGGCACGGCCGGCGATTCCGCCGCGACGGGCGAGCATCTGGACGCATACGCACAGCGCCGCAGCCGCGTACCCGAAGACCGCGATCGCGCCCCAGGCGCGGTGCGGTGCGAGGGTCGAACTGGCCGCAGTGACGAGGGCGAAGACCGCAGACAAGGCGTACAGGGCGAGGTCGACGGCGAGCGGACGGGCCTCGGTACCCTGCGGTTCGCGGGTTGTCGCGGTCGGATCTCCCTGCAGCTGACCGACCATGCGCGTCAGTCTCGCAGATCAGCTGCTCCGGTCGAGGCGCTGGTTGCCGTTGCGCGGGCGTTTCGGGATGCGCACGACCTCCCCCGCCTCATGCAGCGGCCCGGCCAGCCGGCCGGGCCGTCCCCCGAACCCCCGCGCCAACGCGGCGAGCAGCGCGTTCAGCGGCATCGCCCGGGCGAACAGGTACCCCTGGCCGGCGGGGCAGCCGAGCTCCCAGAGCCGCCGCCGCTGGTCTTCGCTCTCCACGCCCTCGGCGACGACCATCACCTGCAGGCTGCGCCCGAGCTCTACCGTTGACCGTACGACCGCAGCCTCGGCCTGCGAATCCATGCCCGAGACGAAGTCCCGGTCGATCTTCAATTCCTGTACGGGCACCCGGGCCAGCGTCGACAGCGACGAGTACCCGGTGCCGAAGTCGTCGAGGGCGAGAACGATGCCGGCCGCGCGCAGCGCTCCGAGCACCTCGTCGACGACCTCGAGCTGGCTGAGCATGAGCGACTCGGTCACCTCGAGAACCAGCGCCTCGGGTGGTAGCCCGTGCCTGCGCAGGCCCGCTTCTATCGAGTCCGGGAAGCGCGGGTCGAGCAGACTACGCGGTGACACGTTGACCGCCACCGGGATGATGTAGCCGGCCGCGCGCCAGGTGACGGCGGCGGAGAGGGCCTGGTTCAGGACGGACTCGGCGAACGCGGCGAGCTGGGTCGATCGTTCGATCGCGTCGAGGAACTTCGCGGGCGGCAGTTCGCCGTGATCGGGGTGGCTCCACCGGGCGAGCGCCTCGGCCGCGATGACTTCGCCGGTGCCGAGATCGACGATCGGCTGGAACTCGACGATGAACTCGTCCTCGGCCAGCGCCCTGGCGAGGTCGCCGCCGAGCACGAGCGAGCCGACGTCGGCGGTGTCCCGGGTGGCGGCGTACCGGGTGACCTGCTGTCCGCTCTTCTTGGCCTGGTACATCGCGATATCCGCGCGGCGGAGCAGTTCGGCGATGTCGGCGGTGCCGTCGGCGACCGAGACGCCTGCGCTCGCCTCGACGCTGATCCGCATGCCGTCGAGGTCCATGGGGGCGGCGATGGTTGCCAGCAACGCCTGTGCCCGCGGCACCGCGACCGGCGGCGCGGGTAGGTCGGTGAGCAGGATGGCGAACTCGTCGCCGCCGAATCGCGTCACGAGGTCGCCGGGCATGGCGGCGGCTTCGAGCCGGCGCCCGATCTCGATGAGCACCTTGTCGCCGGCGGAGTGGCCGAGCGTGTCGTTGACTTCCTTGAACCGGTTGAGGTCGAGCAGCATGAGAGCGGTGACCCCGCGGGCCGGGCCCGCGAGGAGTTCGGTCGTGTACTGCTCCAGGCGGCGCCGGTTGGCGAGCCCGGTGAGCGGATCCTGGGCCGCGGCGAGGGCGTGGCTCTCGGCCAGCCGTCGCGTTTCGGCGTGTGCGGAGGCGTTGCGGATCGCAGTGCACAGCGCGGCGGCGAAGGTCCGGAAGGTGTACTGCTCGCGCTCGGTCAGCGTCACCTTGCCGTGGAAACGCAGGCGCAGCTCGCCTATTGCGGTGTCGCCGTCGTGGCTTTCCAGGGGAACGGCGATCACACTGCCCCGGATCGGCGGCGCCGACTCCGGCCGGCCGTCGTAGATGACCTCCTCGTCGGTGCCACGTACCAGCCGTGCCGGCATCCGCGTCTCGTGAACCTCGACGTCGACCTCGTCGGCGGAGAACAATTCGGCTGCTCGCCTGGCCGCGCTGTGCAGGACCCCGTCGAGTTCGACCGCGTTGAGTTCGTCCGTCGTGCGCGCCAGCCGCTGCCAGGCGGCCCTCTCCTCGCGGTTGCGCACCCGGCTGGCGGAGGAGAGGTGCAGCGTGTACAGCAGCGGAGAAAGCCCCAGGACCAGCCACCGGTCCACCGTCATGATCGCGGTGGCGCCGAGCGCCATGGCGAGGCCGGCTGCTCCTGAGATCACTCGAATGTCCCAGTGCTCGACGAAGCGCTGCCGGATCGATGTCCCGGTCGCCAGCGCGATCACCGGGAAGGCGAGGCTCTCGTCGACGATGGCGTGTACCACTGCGGCAAGTGGCATGACGATCAGGTGGCCGGGAAGGTCCCCGGTCAGCTGACCGGGATCGACCGGCGGTGCGCCGAAAGCGATCATGGTGGCGCAGGCAGCGGTCGCCGTGAGGCTCCCCTTCGCGACGTTGAACCCCAGCTTCATGAGGGGCAAGCGGGCCCTGAGGTTGGCGATGAGCACGCCGAGCGCGAGGCCGATGACGACCCAGCCGAACGACGCCACGGTGGACGCCATCAGCACGGCTGCGGTCTCAGTGGAAAGGTTGACGTTGCTGGAGCGGATGCGGACCCGCACGCCGCTGCTCTTCGCCAGAATGATCAGGCAGGTCAGGGCGACCCGAAACGGCTCGAACGGCCGCCAGTTCTGGACGAGGTCCGCGAGCGCTGCCGTCAATGCGACCAGCCCGCACACGACAACGAGACCAACCAGGAGCCTTAGGCGCCTGTTGGTCGCGTTGTCATCTGTCGTCGTCACATCGTCGTCCTTCGCCCCCTGAATGGTGCCTGGGGAGCGGGGGTCGATGTCAACCCGATCAGGGAATCGGCCGTTACTTCGCGGTACCAGCCGATCATCGGCGCTATCGGCCGGTGTTAGTACCAGTCAACACTACGCATTGTAATCTCCTCGTGATTGCCGCCGGATGTTTCTCCGGCGAACCCCCGCGATCTATCAGTTCTCTCGAGCGCTCTGATCAGAGATTATGAGGAGACCGTTGCAGTTGCCTAATTGTTTTGTCAGCTTGTTCGGCATCTGCGAACTTGGTAATACTTCAGGATAGAAGTCCGAATACACAGTTACGGAGCGTTATTGGCCAAGTGTCGCTGAGTGTCTGCGGCCTTCGGGTGATCCATGCTCGGCTTCGCGTACGCCGACCCCCGCAAACAGTCCTCAATGGGTTCGTCAGTTTCCGCTTACCGCGCGTGCGACCGTCAGCAGACAACTGGCTATCAGGATGACCAGCACCGCCCGCCTAAATCGAACTCTGTCAATTCGCTCGAACAGGTGGTTCCCTATCCACCACCCGAGCAGCACCGCGGGCACGGCGACGGCGCCTACCAGCGCCGCCCGGTCGGTGAGCGCCCCGGTCAACACGAATCCGCCAACTCCCAGAACGCCACCGAGCGAGAACACGGCGGCGAGCGTTCCGCGCAACTCGCGCGGCCCGTACTCCATGGTCTGCATCGCCGCGATCAGCGGCGGGCCGCTCGGGCCCGCGACGGTGGCCAAGACACCGGCCGCCAGTCCCGCGGCCGCGATCGGAGCGAAGCCGCGCGGGAGTCGAGGGGTGCGCCAGGCGAGCGCCGCACAGGACGTCACCGCAAGCGCCACGACCACGCTCAACGCGCGTTCGCTGAGGACGCGTAGCAGCAGAAGTCCGATGGGCATCCCGACTACGAGGGTCGTGAGCAGGACGCCGACGGTCCGCCACCGCACGTGTGTCCGGTCGCGGGCCACCGTGATCGATGCCAGCAGCAGTGCCGGCAGCGCGGTCGCGACGACGGCGAGCCGTGGACCGAACGCCAGGGTCAGCAAGGGCACGGCCACGAGCGAGAAGCCGAAACCGGTGGCGGCCTGGACCGCGGAGGCGACGAGTACGACGACGCAAGCGATCAACAGCATCAGGGCGATTGTCGTACCGCTCGGCCGCCGACCGCCCATGCCGGTACGCATTCCGCACCCGTACGCTCAGGTGGTGACTGAGCGGTTGACACACGTGGACGAGACCGGTGCGGCGCGCATGGTCGACGTGTCGGGCAAAGAGGTGACCGTGCGCCGGGCGGTCGCCACCGGCACCGTCACCACAACCGCCGAGGTGATCGCGCTGCTACGCCGCGACGCCCTGCCCAAAGGGGACGCGCTCGGCGTCGCGCGGATTGCGGGGATCATGGGTGCCAAACGAACCCCGGACCTCATCCCGCTGTGCCATCCGATCGCACTCCACGGCGTCGGCGTCGAGTTGACGCCCCGCGAGAGCAGCGTCGACATCGAGGCCACGGTCAAGACCGCCGACCGTACCGGGGTGGAGATGGAGGCCCTCACCGCGGTGGCCGCCGCCGGGCTTGCCCTGATCGACATGATCAAGGCCGTGGACCCGGCGGCCACCCTGGATCGCGTACGGGTACTGCGCAAGGAGGGCGGCAAGACCGGGCTGTGGGAGCGTCCGTCGTGAAGGCGCGGGTCATCGTCGCCTCGAACCGGGCTTCGGCCGGGGTGTACGCCGACACCAGCGGTCCCCTGCTCGTCGCGGGCCTGCGCGATCTGGGCTGCGACGTGGACGAGCCGGCCGTCGTGCCCGACGGGGAACCCGTGCTGGCCGCGCTGCGGGCCGCCGTCGACGACGGGGTGGACGTGGTCGTCACCAGCGGCGGCACCGGGATCAGCCCGACAGATGCGACACCCGAGATGACCCGTCAGATCCTCGACTACGAGGTCCCCGGTATCGCCGAGGCCATCCGGGCGCACAGCCTGGCCAAGGTCCCGACCGCGGCGCTGTCGCGCGGGTTGGCGGGCGTCGCCGGCCGTACCCTCATCGTCAATCTGCCCGGGTCGAAGGGCGGCGCCCGCGACGGCCTGGCCGTGCTCGGCCCCATCCTCGCGCACGCCGTGGACCAGCTCCGCGGCGGTGACCATTAGGCTCGTACCCGTGACGCCGGTTCCTTGGGATGAAGCACGCGCGGCGGCCTACCGGGCCGGCGCCGCTGCCGCTCGCCCGGCCGCCGAGGTGCCGCTGGCCGAGGCCGACGGTCTGACCCTGGCGGCGCCCCTGGTGACCCTGACTGACCTGCCTGCCTTCCCCACGTCGAGTATCGACGGCTGGGCGGTACGCGGTCCGGCGCCCTGGCGCGTCGTCGGCCGGGTGCTCGCCGGTGACACGGCCCCGCCACTGCCCGACGACGGCACGTGCGTCGAGATCGCCACGGGTGCGATGGTGCCCGCCGGCACCGAGCACATCGTCCGGGTGGAAGAGTCCACCCTCGACAACGGCCTCGTCACCGGGCAGCCGCGGCCGAACCCCGAGTGGCGGGTGCCCGGCGAGGAGGCCGCCCGGGGCGAGGAGTTGCTACCCAGCGGCGCGCCGGTCACGCCGGGGGCGATCGGCCTGGCGGCCTCGTGCGGCTACGACACCGTGTCGGTGCGGCCCGCACCGCGAGCGGCCGTCCTGGTGTTCGGCGACGAGTTGCTGACCTCCGGTCCGCCGGACGCTGGGCGGATTCGCGACGCTCTCGGTCCCCAGATTCCGTCCTGGCTGCGCCGGCTGGGCGCCGCTGTGGACATGTCGGTCGGGCCGGTCAAGGACACGCTCGACGCGCACGTCGACGCGATCCGGGCCGCGCTCGACAGTGGCGCGGACGTGGTGTGCACGACCGGCGGCACGATGCACGGCCCGGTCGATCACCTCCATCCGGCGCTCGCGGAGCTCGGCGCGACCTATGTGGTCAACACGGTCGCGGTCCGGCCAGGGTTCCCGATGCTGCTCGCGGCGCTGCCGGGCGGCAAGTTCCTCGCCGGGTTGCCGGGCAATCCACAGTCGGCGATCGTCGCGTTGACGTCCCTCGTCGCGCCGCTCCTGGCCGGGCTGCAGGGCCGCCCATTGCCTGCGCTGCCGACGGTCACGCTGGGGGCGCCGATCCGCGGTCGCGGCTCGTACACCCACCTGGCTCTGGTACGGATGGACGGTGGTTTGGCGTACCCGGTTTCCCACGTAGGATCGTCGATGCTGCGGGGGCTCGCCCAGTCGGTCGGCTTCGCGGTGGTCGCGCCGGATACCGATGGTGAGAAGGGCGCGACGGTTCCGCTCGTACCGCTGCCGATGCTCGACGGAGAACGGTCATGACCAGTGTGGATGGAGCGACCACGACGGTGGTGGTGACCACCGAGCCGCTCGACGTCGCCGCGCACGAGCGCCTGGTGGCACGGGCGGCGGCCGGAGCGGTGGTGTCGTTCGCCGGTGTCGTGCGCGACCACGACCACGGGCGCGGGGTGCTGGAGCTCGAGTACGAAGGGCATCCGACCGCGGAGCGGGTCCTGGCCGAAGTCGCTGCCGAGATCGCCGCGGACCCTGCCGTGTACGCGGTCGCGGTGTCCCACCGGATCGGGCGGCTGGAGATCGGCGACGTGGCCCTCGCAGCGGCGGTGTCGACGGCGCACCGGGCCGCGGCGTTCGCGGCGTGTGCTCGGCTGGTGGATGAGGTGAAGGCGCGGCTGCCGGTCTGGAAGCGTCAGGTCTTCACCGACGGCACCGAAGAGTGGGTCAACTGCCCCTGATCGGCGTGCGGGCGAGGCTGCGACCCGCGGTCGCCGGCTGGGCCTCGAACACCGGCTCGGCACCCTGCCGCCAGGGCAGCAGGACAACCAGCACGATCAGGGCCAGCGCCAGTGAGTTCTCCATCAACGCGCCGCTCAGGCCGTCGGCATAGTGCGACACGTTCGGCAGCCGGTGCTCGTAGCGCCACATTGGAGAGATGACGAACAGCAGGTACACGCCGAGCGCCGCTGCGGCGTGACGCAGGCCGGCCAGCGCGGGGAAGCGCCCGATGTTGAAGCCCCGCACCGCCCGCCGGCGGCGCAGCGCCACGTCGATCAGGATCACCAGCGCCGGAACGAGAAATACCAGATGGTGCGTCCAGGAGATCGGACAGACGGCGTTGGCCGTCAAGCCCACGATGGTGAACGCGGCGAGTTCGTCGCCTTCGGCGTGCGCCGTCTTCGCCCGCGAGAGCCCGACCGCGAGCAGCAGCGCGGCGAACGCCAGCCACATCAACCTTGGCGTGGTCGGCGAGTCGTAGGCCCTGGCCAGAAGGCCGGCCAACGACTGGTTCGGGGTCGCGTCGACGAAACCGACCCGGTTGGTGTCCCAGACGACGCTACTGAAATAGGCGAGCGACTCCTTGCCGGCGCAGAGGTACGCGAGCAGCGTCGCGCCGATCGTGGTGCCTATCGCGGTGAAGGTGACCCGCCACTGGCGTGTGACCAGGAAGTACACGATGAACAGGCCCGGAGTCAGCTTGACCGCGGTGGCCAGGCCCACGCCGACACCCGCGAACGCGCCGGTCATCCACGCATGTCGCAGCCAGCTCAGCGGGGTCTGTTCGGGGCGCGGACGGATCATCGTGTCACGGTCGAGGGCGGCGCGGCCTCGCCAGCGCAGCGCCGCCAGGTCGGCGATGACGAGGCCGGCGAGGATCAGGTTGATCTGGCCGAAGCCGATCGTCTCGCGTACCGGTTCGGTCGCCCCGGCCAGCGGCACTGCGATCCCGATGGCGAACCAGCGCGGCAGGCCGTACCGGTCGGCGATCGGGCCCACGATCGTGAACAGGATCAACGCCAGGGCGGCGAGATTGAGTAAGGCGTTGACCCACCCGGCAAGCTGTGTGCCGAGCAGCACCATCGGCACCATGGCCAGCGCGGCGAACGGAGGGTACGTGAAGCCGAGCATCGTCCGAGGCGCGACGAACTGGTAGAGATCGCCTCCTTCGGTCCACCACACCACCGCGCCGTGATAGATCCGGAGGTCGAAGAAGTCGTACTGCCGACCGAACGCGCGCACGGCCCATACCGCAATGAGAGCGGTGGTGGCGACGATGCCAATCCGTACGAACGCGGTCGACCAGACCTGCCGGGCGACACGGTGGAATGTGGCGAGAAGAGACGGCCGTCCATCGACGGTCGCCGGCATACGGTTGCCACCCCCGCACTGCTGTCGGTTATCTCGCTCTCGTCCGACAAGCAGCGTAGAACGGTCCGCCACGCACCACCTCCAGCGTTATCCGACCGTGTCCCATCGCACACGAGTCGGTGACCTGTACGCGCGTGCTAACTCACTGCTGTTTTGCGGTGTTATCACCGCCGGAGAGGCGAATAGTCGGCGCGGGACCTTGTTGTTATTGTTTCGCGCTAATTGGCGGATGACGATGTTTAGCCAGGTAGGAGCCCTCCGGCCGTCGACTTCACCGCCTGCTTGGCATCCCTGGCCGCGGTATGGGCGGTGCGCTGCGCATCCTGTGCGGCTCGCCTGGCCTCCTTCGCGGTCAGCTGCGCTGCTCGCTTCGTCTCCTTGGTGGTGGTGTGGGCGGCGCGCTTGACCGAGTCCTGGGCGTGCTCGGCGAGGTGGCTCGTACGCCATGCCAGCCCGGGCTTGCCTTCGGTGTCCACGGCCGCGAGGAGCAGGCCACCCATCAGGCCGAGGTTCTTGAGAACTTCGGGGCGGTCGATCGGCTGGCCTCCCGGCTCCGCCTCCGACCACAGGTCCTGCCCCGCCACAGTAGACGGAACCAGCGAAGCGGCGAGCGCGAGGGCGACCGGCCGGGTGAAGGTGTTGGTGGCCAGCATGACGCCGCCGACCATCTGCACGATTCCGGTGGTGCGTGCCAGGGCGCGTGGATCGGTGGGCAGGCCGACGGCCTCCAGGGTGGACCCGAGCCGCTCTGTCACCTTCGCGGCGGTGTCGGCGAACCGGTCGGGATTGTTGTACGCATCCAGCCCGCCGCGGACGAAGACCGCTGCGAGGAGGGCACGAGCTACGGTACGAACTGGGTTCATGCGCGGGCCTTTACCCGTCACCGGCCGGCTTTATCCGTCTCGACGGACATGAATTCGCTCAGTTATCCACCGAGGGCTGGGAGCGTAGGTACCGGCCGAAGTGAGGCACCGTGAACGCGACCGTGCCCCGTTCGCCGGAGTAGATGAGCCCCTTCTTGATGAGGGTGTCCCGGGCCGGGGAGAGGCTGGCCGGCTTGCGCCCCAGTACCTTTGCGATCTCGGCCGTGGAGACGGCCGTGTCCATGTCGTCGGCGTCGGCAAGCGCGGCCATCGTGCGCATGTACTCGCGTTCGGCCGGCGTTGCCCGCTCGTACCGGGAGCCGAAGAAGCCGACCGCCAGTTCGGCCTCGGCCTCCGGCGCCGCGACCCGTACGTCGGCGCCCGTGATCGGGGTACGCGGAGCGTGGTCCCAGGTCGCCTTGCCGTACGCCTGCACGAAGTACGGGTAGCCACCGGACATTTCGTAGAGGATGTCCAGCGCCTTCGTCTCGTACTCGACGCCCTCACGTGCGGCGGGAGCGCTGAACGCCTGGTCGGCGGAGAGCCGGTCGAGGCGGTCGATCCGCTGGTACTTAAACAGCCGCTCGGAGTACGACTTGGACGCCGACAGCACGGCCGGTAGGTGGGGTAGTCCGGCGCCGACCACGATCAGTGGCGCGCCGGTCTGGGACAGTTCGTGGCAGGCGGCGCACAGGGCCGACACGTCGTGCGCGGGCACGTCCTGCATCTCGTCGATGAACAGCGCGATCCCGGTGCCCACGTCGGTGGCGACGCTCGCCGCGTCGGTGAACAGCTCGACCAGGTCGATCTCGATGTCACCAGAATCGGCGCGGCCGCGCGCGGCCGGCACGTCGATGCCGGGGTTCCAGCGGTCGCGCAGCTTCGCGTTGTCAGGGACGGCGCGGGCGCCGAACGCCTTCAGTACGCCCAAGAAGTCGTCGATGCGGTCCGGTGCGCGATGGTGCGGGGCGAGTTCGCGTACGGCCATGTGCAGCGCGGCCGCGATCGGCCGGCGCAGGGACTGGTCGGGCCGGGCCTCCACCTTCCCGGTGCCCCACAGTCGGCCGATCGCCGCCGAGCGCAGCGAATTGAGCAGGACGGTCTTGCCGACGCCGCGCAGGCCGGTGAGGACGAGTGAGCGCTCGGGGCGGCCCCGAGCGATTCGTTCGAGGACTACCTCGAACATCTCCAACTCGCGGTCACGCCCGGCCAGCTCGGGTGGCCGCTGCCCGGCTCCCGGCGCGTAGGGATTGCGAACCGGATCCACAATGGAGCACCGTATCGGGATGTCTAGGGCAACCGCTAGATGTCCATAGAGCAATCTCGACGGCACGGGTCGTCGAGATTGCTCTTGGGTTATCTAGAAGAAATGCTAGATAGAGCTAGAAGTCGCTACTTCTGCTGCTTCAGACAGAGCACGAAGTCCTCGGTGTTTTCGGAGCTGTCGAAGAAGTAGTTGTGCGTGTACCCCGGAGTGCCGTCGCACTTCTTCTTGTCGGTCGTCTCCGGGAACTTCTTGATCACCTCGTACGTGTCCTTGGTGCAGGCGACCTTGCGCATCCGCGGAGCCTCGTTGGAGCCGTCGTTGACCAGGCAGTCACCGACTTTGGCGATGAGCGCGTCGTTGCCGATCCCCGCGGCGTCGCTGCTCCCGGCGCTCGGCGTCGGCTCAGCCTGTGGTTCCACGCTCGCCGGCGCCGGCGCCGGGACCGGCTGTGCCGCCGGCTTCCCCACCGCGGTGTTGTTGTCGGTGCCCTTGTTGGAGGACAGGTACACGCCGGTCGCGACCGCCCCGGCCGCGATCAGGGCCAGCGCCGCGACAGCCGCGATGACCAGACGTGAGCCACTCCGCTTCGGTCGCTCCGGTGCCGGCTTCGAAACCGGCCACGTCTGCTCGTCCCGGACGCCGGGTTGCGGCACGGCGGGTGCTTGCACGTACTGCGTCGGCTGCTCGGAGGCCGCCGGTTGTCCGTACTCCGACTGTTCCAGGTACGTGGTCTGTTCGGGGTACGCGGCGGTCTGCTCGGTGTATGCGGGCGGCTGATCATAGGGTGCGGGCTGCGCGGGGATCGGCTGCCGCAGGTACCCGGGATGCTGGGCATAGCCGGGCTGCCCAGCGTGCTGCGGCGGCGCCGGGTACTGGGGTGGTGCCGGGTACTGGGGTGGTGCCGGGTACGCAGGTGGTGCCGGGTACGCAGGTGGTGCCGGGTACTGGGGTGGTGCCGGGTACTGGGGTGGTGCCAGGTACGCAGGTGGTGCCGGATGCGATGGCGGCACCGAGTGCTGGGGTGGCGGCGCTTCGTTGGGGCGCCCACCGGGGGAGCCCGGGGCCGCCACACTGCCCCACGCCGCGGCGATCCCGTACGGATCGTCCGGCTTTGAGTATGGGTTTTTCTGCTGGCCGCCGCGCCACGGATCCTGCGGCTCACCTGCGGGACGCGGCCCACCAGGTGGTCCGGACGTCGACATGTGGCTCCTCCCGGTCGTCCGTCGCGCCCACGACACTCGCGGGCGGCAAGTCGTTCCCCGTCACCGTAGCGTGATGCTCTGACGACCTCATCTCACGAGCGAAAGCTGGCCGCAGGTGGGCGCGGCGCCCGCTCCGACGGTGCCCGGGTCCCATCCACCGGACGCCGGCATGCGGCTCCCCCATCCACCTGATAGTCCACAGGTTCGCTTGGGCATTTTCCGAGTTCAGCAGCCATGGAAATGTGGTTGTCCACAGCCTGTGGCGGTATTGTCCACAAGGCTGTGCACAGCGCGTACCCGGCGCGGTAGGTTGCGCCGATGCTCCGGGTGCTCATCGCCATGGTGGCCGGCGTAGCTACCGGTCCCCTGCTCACCAAGACCATTTCCGGATACGCGCGACC
This sequence comes from Planosporangium flavigriseum, assembly GCF_011947225.1. GTDB lineage: Bacteria > Actinomycetota > Actinomycetes > Mycobacteriales > Micromonosporaceae > Planosporangium > Planosporangium flavigriseum. Next base: position 271,675 of record NZ_JAATVW010000004.1, read on the forward strand.
GCCCGCTACCGGCGCGGCGGCGGTGACGGCGGCCGGGGCGTTCGCCGTGCTCGCCTGCCGCGTCACCGCACCGCTGGCGCTCGCGGCGCTCTGCTGGGTGGCCGGTCTCGGGATCGCGCTCGGATTCGTGGACGCCGCCCGGCACCGACTCCCCGACCGGCTCACCATGCCGGCGTTCGCCGGGGCGCTCGCGCTGCTGACCGCCGACGCGCTTGTGGGCGGCAGGTTCGCGGCCCTCGCCTCGGCTGTGCTGTCCGGACTCGCCATGGCCGGCTTCTACGCCGTACTGGTGCTGGTCAACCCGGCGGGGATGGGCGCTGGAGACGCGAAACTCGGCTTGAGCGTGGGCACCGGTCTCGGCTGGCTCGGCGGTGACGTGGCGTTCCTCGGCGCGCTGGCCGGCCTGGCGCTCGCGTCCGCGTACGCGATGGTTCTGTTGAGCCGCGGCCGGATCTCGCGGACGGCCCGGTTGGCGCACGGTCCGTTCATGCTGCTCGGGGCGGTGCTGGCGGTCGCGGTCACCGGCTGACGCCCGGTAAACCGCCCCTGTTCAGCAAGAGGGGATCAGAGCAGCCGGAGCTGCCGGTCCCGCGGCTTACGGGGCGCGTCGCCGCCCCGCCGCTCCAACAGCCCGGGGTCGATCGACGACAGGAACGGTGACGGTGCCATCTCCCGCTCCGAGCCGTGACGGAAGCGCTTGCGGGTGTGGCTGAGGTACAGCCGGTCCTGCGCGCGGGTCAGGCCGACGAAGAACAGCCGCCGCTCCTCGGCGATGTCGTCGTCGCTGAGCTCGGCGCCGGGATGCCGCAGCGGCAGCAGGCCGTCCTCACAGCCGACCAGGAACACCACCGGGAACTCCAGGCCCTTGGCGGCGTGCAGGGTCAGCAGCGCGACCCGGTCGGCCCGTGGGTCCAGGGCGTCGACCTCCGCGCCGGTCGCCAGTTCGCGCAGGAACCGCTCCAGGTCGTCGCCGCAGCGCAGCGCGAGCGGGGTGAGCAGGTCGACGGCCATGTGGACATCTTCGGGTCGCAGGCCGTGGTCCGTGTCGTCGAGCGCCGGCTGGTCGCAGCGCGCCGCGAGGACCTGCCCGACCAGCCGTACGCGAGCCGCAAGCGAGCCGGACAGCCCGGTGGCGAAGCGCACCTCCCGGGCGAGCGCCGCGACGCCGGGCCGGTCGAGCAGCCGGTCGTGCGAGCGCTTCTGGACCGGGATCCCGGCCCGCGACAGCGCGTCGACGATTGCTGCTGCCTGCGCGTCGGTGCGGTACAGCACCGCGATGTCGGAGAACGACAGCCCGCCGTCCGGGGTGGACCGCGAGTCGACCCGGCCGGAGTCCAGCGAACGGTGCGACACGCCGCCGACCAGTTCGTCGATCGTACGGACGACGAAGTCGGCCTCGTCGGCCACGGACGGCGCGGAGTACAGCACGACCTGCGGCGCCTCTGGATCCACGCGGGCCGGGTCGAGGCGGCGCCCCGGTACGAGCGTCGTCGGGGCGATGGCCTGGCACGCGGTGGCGAGGATCGGCGCCGAGGAGCGGTAGTTGCGGGTGAGCCGGACCATCCGGGCATCGGTGAAGTCGGACGCGAACCGCAGGAAGAACGACACCTCGGCGCCGCGGAACGAGTAGATCGCCTGGTCGGGGTCGCCGATCGCGTACAGGTTGCCGTCCGGTGGGCACAGCAGGCGCAGCAGCGCGTACTGAACCGGGTCGACGTCCTGGTACTCGTCGACGAAGATCCACCGCCAGCGCGCCCGGTACTCGTCGGCCAGCGAGGGCGAGGTGGTCAGCAGGGACACCGGCAACGAGACCAGTTCGTCGAGGTCGACGAGGTCTCTGGCGCGGAGCGCCTTCCCGTAGGCGTCGCTTCCGGCCACGTCGGCGAGCGCCCGGCGCACGTCCCGCTCCGACGCCGCCTCCCCCAGCCCGGACACCTCCGCGGCGACCGCCAGCCGCTCGGCCTCCTCGGCGATGCGGAACTCAGGCGACAGCCCGACCGCCGCCGCGTTATCCCGCAGGATCGCGAGGCCCAGGGCGTGGAACGTGCTGACCGTGATGTCCTCGGCGACCGGCCCGAGCAGCCCGTCCAGGCGCTGGCGCAGCTCCTCGGCGGCCCGGCGGGTGAACGTGATCGCCAGGCACTGCTCGGGGAAGACGCCTAACTCGGCGCAGAGGTACGCGATCCGGTGGGTGAGCGTACGGGTCTTACCCGTGCCGGGGCCGGCGACGATCAGCATCGGGCCGCCCGGTGCGGACGCGGCCACCCGCTGCATGGCGTCCAGCCGGTCCAGCAGCCCGGTGCCGACCTCCTCCATGCCGGCGAGCATCGGCTCGAACGGCTCGTGGGGTGACTGCTGCGGGGCGAGCGGCGGTGGTGGCGTCTCGCTCTTGCGCTGCTTGGGGGTGGCCTTCTTGGCTTTCGGCGCAGCGCCGGCCGCCGGGGTCGGCTTCGGCTTCGGCTTCGACCGCTGTTTTGGCACGGGTACGTCGAAGAGCGTGTCGGCGCCCGCGTCGACGTGTAACTCGTCGGGCTCGAAGAGCCGGATCACGCCGTACTCGCCGTCGTAACCGGCGGTGCGGTGCACCCGGCCCGCGCGCAGCCGGCCGATCGCCTCGCCCAGCAGTTCGCCGCCGACGCGGGTCACCTCGTCGAGCGGGGCGTGGCGCAGGATCGAAAGCTCCGGCCCGAGGGCGGCGACGAGCGTGTTGAGCTGGCCGGTGACGGTCTTGGACTTCGGGCCGACCCGGTTGATCTCGCCGAGGATCTCGGCGAGCTGGATCAGGTGCTCGACGGTCGGGGCAGGCTCTGGCCGGTAGCCGGAAGGCCGGTCGGCCAGCTCCTCGACCCGGTGCAGGACCCCGATGGTGAGCGGCTTGCCGCACACGGGGCAGCGGCCGCCGGCCTCGCGGCTGCGCGCCGGCTCCCAGTTGACCTTGCACGCCCGGTGGCCGTCCGCGTGGTACTTGCCCTCTTCGGGGAAGAACTCGATCGTGCCGTGCAGTCCGTCACCGGTGCGCAGCGCGTTTTTCACCGCGTAGTAGTCAAGATCGGCGGTGAGGACGGTCGCCTCGCGGGCGAGCGCAGGGGCGGAGTGGGCGTCGGAGTTGGAGACCAGGCGGTACCGGTCGAGGCTGGATACCCGCCAGTTCATCTCGGGGTCCGAGGAGAGCCCGGTCTCGACCGCGAAGATGTTGTCGGCCAGGTCGGCGTAGCAGTCGGCGATCGCGTCGAAGCCCGACTTCGAGCCGAGCGCCGAGAACCAGGGCGTCCAGATGTGCGCCGGCACCAGGTACCCGTCGGGGCTGGCCTCCAGGGTGATCTCGAGCAGGTCGCGGGAGTCGAGGCCGAGGATCGGCCGGCCGTCGGCCCCGAGGTTGCCGATGCGCCCCAGCGCGGTGTTGAACCGGGCCACCGCGTCGAGGTCGGGCAAGTAGATCAGGTGGTGGACCTTGCGGGTACGGTCGCCGCGCTTGTAGATCGTCGAGATCTCCACCGAGAGCATGAACCGGACGGGCACGTCCTCGGCGGCGAGGCGCGGTGGCAGCGTACGCAGCACCTCCGCCTCGCGATCCGGGTGCAGTCGGTAGAGGCCCGGCTCGGCCGGGACCAGCGACTCGCGGAGGTGATCGTGCCAGGCCGGGTGGGTGAAGTCGCCAGTGCCCAGGAGGGTGATGCCCTTGCGCCGCGCCCACCAGCTCAGGTTGTCGAGATTGAGGTCACGACTGCAGGCGCGCGAGTACTTGGAGTGGATGTGCAAGTCCGCCACGTACGAGGGCACGAGCCATCCTAGTCACAGTGCGTGTCGCAGTTGCGTACCGGCACGCTTTTACTCAGCGCGCAGCTCGATCAGGGTGACGTCCGGCGGGGCGCCGACGCGGACCGGCGGGCCCCAGAAGCCGGCGCCGCGGGTGACATAGAGCTGTGTGTCCCCGAAGCGGGCGTACCCGGAGATCACCGGCTGCTGCAGGCGTACCAGGTAGCTGAACGGGAAGATCTGCCCACCGTGGGTGTGGCCGGACAGTTGCAGGTCGACGCCGTGCTTTTGTGCATCGGTGACCTGGATCGGCTGGTGGGCCATGAGGACCACCGGCTTCGCCGGGTCACGGCCGCTCAGGGCCCGCTCGTAGTCCGGCCCGTCGCCGTAGTTGCCGCCGGTCACGTCGTTGACGCCGGCCAGGTCGAGGCCGTCGATCTCGACCCGCTGGTTGCGCAGCACGGTCAGGCCGAACGACTCGACCTCGGGGATCCACTCCTGGAAACCGGAGAAGTACTCGTGGTTGCCGGTGACGAAGAACGACCCGCGCCGGCTTCGGAGCCCCGCCAGGGGCTGCGCCGCGCTGCCCAGTTCGGCCACGGTGCCGTCGACGAGGTCACCGACGACGGTGACGAGGTCGGCGTCGAGCCGGTTGATGATGTCGACGATGCGCTGGGTGTGGCCGCGGCCGAGGAGCGGGCCGAGGTGGATGTCGGAGACCACGGCGATCCGGAACCCGTCCATGCTCCGGGGCAGCTTGCGCAGGCTGATCTGCTGCCGGGCCACCCGGGGCGCGCTGAGCGCGGTGTGGGTGCCGACGGCGGTCGTCCCGACGGCGGTCAAGCCGGCGACGATCGCCGCGGAGCGAGCCAGCAGGAGCCGCCGGGACGGGTCGGGCAGGTCGGGTGTGGCGGGTTCCACGGTTCCGGGCTGCGGGGTGGCGGTGCTCTGATCCGCGCCGACCAGGGCCGGTGCCGGCTCGGCGACGTCCCTCCGGGCGCCCCGGACCCAGGGGCGCAGCGCGAGGCGCGGTAGCTCCAGCACCAGGAGGATGCTGAACGCCAGGAACATCACCGACAGCCACAGGTAGCCGGGCCAGGCGAGCACGCGCTGCTGCGCCATCGGCAACGTGCGTCCGGCGATGACCGTGGTGGGTGCCAGCAGGGCCAGCACGACGATCAGGACCGTGCCGGCGCGGCGCCAGGGCCCCGGCCGGGTGGTGTCGCGTACCAGCCGACGCCACAGGTACCAGTGGATCACGCCCACCATCAGCGCGACGATGAGCAGGAACGCTGCGACGATCACGGGTCAGCCGCCCGCGAACGGCGGGAGCACGTCGACGGTGGCGTCCGCGGGCAGCGCGGCCTGCCAGTCGCGGCAGACCTGCTCGTCGACGAGGAACGACGCGACCGCGAAGACCTTTTCCAGGCCCGGGCCGTGCTTGGCGGACAGCGCCTCGACGAGTTGGTCGAGCGTCGCCGCTTCGACCTGCTCCTCCATCGTGCCGGCCGCGGCACGCGCGCCGGCGAAGTATCGCACCGTGACCATCGCCCCGGCTCAGCCCCCGATCGCAGACATAGGACGGGCTGGCTGCAGGAACGACGGATCGTTGATGCCGTGCCCGGGCAGCTTGCCCCACATCGCCTCGCGCCACAGCCCTGCCAGGTCGTCGTCGGAGCCGCCCGCCCGCAGCACGTCCCGCAGGCTGGTCTCCTCCCGGCTGAACAGGCAGTTGCGCACGGCCCCGTCGGCGGTCAGCCGGGTGCGGTCGCAGGCGCGGCAGAACGGCTGGCTCACGCTCGCGATCACGCCGACCCGGGCCGGCGCGCCGTCCGGCGTCACGTGGCCGGCGACCAGCCAGGTCTCCGCGGGCGCGCCGCCGCGCTCGGCCGGGTCGGGCAGCAGTTCGTACGCCTGCCGGAGCCGGGCCAGGATCTCGTCGGCCGTGACCATGTTCTCGCGCCGCCAGGTGTGGCCGGCGTCGAGCGGCATCTGCTCGATGAACCGCAGCTCGTACCCCCGCTGCAGGGCGAACGCCAGCAGCGGCACGGCCTCGTCCTCGTTGATGCCGCGCATCAGGACAGTGTTGATCTTTATGGGTTTCAACCCGGCGGCCTCGGCCGCGGCGATCCCGGCGAGCGTGTCGTGGAGCCGCCGGCGGTGGGCGAGCTGGCTGAACCGGTCGGCGTCGAGCGTGTCGAGCGAGACGTTGACCCGATCCAGCCCGGCCGCCGCAAGTGGTCCGGCCAGCCGCTCCAGACCGATCGCGTTGGTCGTCAGCGACAGGCGGGGACGCGGCTGGAGCGCCGCCGCGGCCTCGACGATGCCCACCAGCCCCTGGCGGAGCAGCGGCTCGCCGCCGGTGAACCGGACTTCGCGGACGCCCAGGCGCTCCACCGCGACGCGCACCAGCCGCCCGATCTCGTCTGTGGTCAGCAGATCGGGCCCGGGCAGCCAGGGCAGGCCTTCCGGGGGCATGCAGTACGTGCAGCGCAGGTTGCACCGATCGGTGAGGGAGACGCGCAGGTCAGTCGCGACGCGCCCGTACCGATCAATCAACCCCGCCTCGGTGGTCATGATGGCACCGTACCCGCTGCGTACGACATCAGTACCCACCAACCGCGTCGGCTGCGGCCAGCACCGAGGACCGGTACGCCCCGTCGAACAGCGCCGTGTGCACGAGCAGCAGGTACAGCTGGTGCAGGGGAACCCGCTCGCGCCACCCGGCAGCCAGCGGCCAGGCCTCGTCGTAGGCGGCCACGATCCGTTCCAAGTGGGGCGCCCCGCCGAACAGCGCCAGCAGCGCGAGGTCGGTCTCGCGGTGGCCGCCGTGGGCCGCCGGGTCTACCAGCCATACCCGGTCGGCCGACCACAGCAGGTTGCCCGGCCACAGGTCGCCGTGGGTACGCGCGGGCGGCTCCGCGCCCGCTTCGCCCGCGTACGCGTCGATGTTCTCGATGATCCGGTCGACCCGGGCGGCGTCGGCGCACGACAGTGCGCCGTTGTCGAGGGACATCCGCAGGTAGGGCACCAGCCGGTTGGCGGCGAACCACGCGGGCCACGGCCCGGCGGACGGCTCGTTGGGCATCGGTAGCGAGCCGATGTAGCCGGGCCAGTCGGCACCGAACGCCGGCGCCCCGGCGCGGTGCAGCGCCGCCAACTCGCGCCCCAGCCGCTCGGCGGCTGCCGGCCCCGGCCGCGCCGGCTCGACCCACTCCAGCGCCAGCATTCCGGGTAGCTCGGCGATGACCTCGGGTACGGGCACCGCGTCGGCCGCGCGCAGCCAGCGCAGCCCGTCGGCCTCGGCGGCGAAGAAGCCGGACGGCGCGCTCTCGAGCGACTTGGTGAACACCGACTCTCCGGTGTCGAACGTGAGCCGGCTGGCGGTGCAGATCGAGCCACCCGCGACCGGAGTCTCCCGGATCCGCTGGTGCGTCAGGAACGTCGGGAGGTGGTGCGGGTGCTCTCGCAGGTACGCCAGGTCCACGGTGGTTACCGGCCCGCCGCTCGCAGGGCGGCCCGGGCGTCCGCGTACGCGTGCAGCACTTCCCGTACGGGCGCGACCACCAGGTCCCGGGCCACTTCCTTGACCGCGTCGTGCAGGCGCGTGCGCACCCGCGTCCCGGCCCGTTGCGCGCCGAAGCGGATCAGCGGCCGGACCACGATGGACACCAGCAGGCCGGCCAGCAGGCCGCCGAACAGCAGCGCGGTCGCCAGCGGCAGCCGGCCGACGTGCGGGCCGGTCAGGTCGGGCAGCGCGAGGGCGAAGAACACGTACCGGACCGCCAGCCACAGCAGGCCGGCCAGCGCGGCGAGGGCGGCCAGCCACTGCACCGCGCCGACGACCCGCCACCACAGTGGTTGGCGGCCCATGCCGAGCTCGGCGCCTGCCACCGCCCGGTCCAACGCGTCGGGCAGGTCGTCGGCGCGGGAGCGCGCCGCGACGAGGAGCGCCGCCGGCCAGGGCTCGGGCAGCCCCGCGCCGGTCCGCTCGCCGAGAGCTCGCAGCGCGAGCCCGACCGCCGCGCGCTCGGCCGGTGCCGCCGGGGGCAGTGAGGTGGGCGCGACGACCTCTGCCTGCTCGGCTTCGCCGAGGTGCAAGCGCCGCAGCGGGTCCGGCCGTAGCCGGCGCAGCCAGCGCGACACCGGCCAGCCCATCGCGCCGACGGCGCGGTGCGTGTACGCCCGCTCGGCGGCGTCCGCGACGACCGGTACCCCGGCCGCGGCGGCCAGCGTGCCGGTGAGCGTGCGGATCGCCTCGCGGTCGACGCTGTGCTCGGCCGCCTCCGGACCGACCAGCGGCGCCAGGTCGGACACGACGCCGTCCACGTCGCCGCCGAGCCGCAGCAGCGCCGCCTGCCGCTTGGCGACCGTGCTCTCCAGCATCTCGCGCAGCGGTAGCGTCCCCGGCCGCTCCGCCGCCGACGTGGCGAACACCGGTACGCCGCCGAGCCCGTCGGCGACCAGCAGCCGCTTCAGGTCGTCGAGGCAGCGCTCGGCGTCGGCCGGGCTCAATCGGTCGGCCTGGTTGAGCACGACGGCGGTGACGTCACGGTGCCGGGCGAAGCGCGACAGGTACTGCTCGTGCACCACCCGGTCGGCGTACTTCTGTGGGTCGAGAACCCACACGACGAGGTCGACCAGGGACAACAGCCGGTCCACCTCGATCCGGTGCGCCTTCTCGACGGAGTCGAAGTCGGGCAGGTCGAGCAGGATGAGGCCGCGCAGTGTCCGCTCGTCGTCGCCGTCCAGGGCGCTCTCCCGCCGGAACCGCCTGGACGGGGGTACGCCCAGCCAGTCGAGCAGTTCGCCGCCGTGCTCGGGCCCCCACACGCAGGCGTGTGCCACGCCGGTGGTCGGACGGCGCACGCCGACCGGTGACAGCTGCAGCCGGGCCAGCGCGTTGAACAGGCTCGACTTGCCGCTGCCGGTCGCGCCGGCCAGGGCCACCACGCTGTGCTCACCCGACAGCCGCAGCCGCTCCCCGGCGTGGTCGACGACCGTACGGGCGCCCACCAGTCGCTGCTCGGGCAGGTGGCCGTCGACGGCGCGCAGAAACCGGCGCAGCGCCTCGACCCGTCCGGGAACCTCCGACGCACCGGGAGCGGTGTCGCTGCCTCGCAACATCTCCAGCATCAGTGCTGCACCCCGTCCAGCGTGAGCTGCGGCAGCCCGGTGCCCCCAGCTAGCGGCGTAGCGGCGCGCGCGGCCGTCACGTCCGCGGCGACCCGGCGCAGCCGGTCGGCGGCCGTCGGGTCGCCGCCGGCACTGTCGAGTACGGACAGGAAGCGGCCGGCCTCGCCGGCGAGCAGCTCGTGGATGCGCGTCGACAGGTCCTGCCGCGCCTTCTCGGCGAGGTCCCGGATCGCCTGGTCACCGAAGATCGCTTCCAGGACCTTCTGCGCGGCCACCGTCGTGCCGCCGGCCACCGCCACCTCGAGACCGGTCGGGATCAGCGAGGTGGCGACGAAGACGCCTGTCATCACCAGCAGGCCGGTGGCGTTGACCGCCAGCGCGCTGACTCGCGCGAACGCGCGTTTGTCGCCGGCCTGCGCGCGTACGAGCTCGAGCACGCCCCGCTGCCAGTCGCGTACCAGCCGCTCGGTGCGCTCGCGCAGGTCTGCCGAGGGTGCGCCCAGGTCGGCGCCCGCCGTCTCCAGGAGGCCGGCGCCGGCCGGGTGTACCCGCCAGGCCGCGACCGACCGCTCCGCGGCATCCGCGGCGGCGTTGGTCACCAGCGTGACGACTCCGGAACCCAGCGCCGCCTGCAGTCGCTCGCCCGGGTCGGGGCGGCCGGTCACCGCGGCCGTCAGCCGGTCGCGCAGCCAACCCACCCGCGCCTGCAGCCCGCGCATCAGCTCGCCGGTGCCCACGAGTTCCTGCCAACGGGCGAGGACTTCGCCCCGCAGCAGCGTGCCGTCGCGTACGCCCTGGTTGGCAGCTGCCTCGGCGTCTCCGTATGCGGCCGCCACTCCGGCGGCCAGCGTGGCCCCGACATTGACCTGCTCCTCGGCGGCCTCGGCGAGGTGATCGACGGCAGGGCCCAGCGCGGCGAGGGCTCCGTCGACGGTCTGGCGGACGACCGCGGACCGGGCGTCGGCGGACTTCGCCAGCTCCGCGAACCAGTTCCGCAGCGGCGACACGATCCGGTCCGGTAGCAGGCCCTGCGCCTCCAGCTGGGTTTCCGGGAGTACGAACAGGGGCGCCGCGCCCAGCTCGTTGGCGCGGAGCATGCCGGTCAGATGCGGCCCGATGGCGTCGGCGGCACCCGGCGGCACCCGGTCGAGGACGAGCGCGACGGCGGTGCCCCGGGTGCTCGCGTTGCGCAGAAGCTCCCACGGCACGGCGTCCGCGTACCGAGCGGCCGTGGTCACGAAGAGCCAAAGATCCGCGGCGGCGAGCAGTTGTACGGCCAGCGCACGGTTGGCGTCGACCACCGAGTCGATGTCGGGCGCGTCCAGGAACGCCAGGCCCGGCGTCAGCCCCTGGGCCGAGATGACCTGGAGGCTGTCATGCCCGGCCGGACGGTTGGTGGTTCGGACGAGCCCGGGAAGCAGGCGCGCCTCGGTGAACCACGGCGCGTCCTGGGGGTGGCAGACGAGAACGGGCGCCCGGGTGGTCGGGCGTAGGACACCGGCGGCGCTGACCGGCGCCTGTACGAGGCTGTTGACCAGCGTCGACTTGCCCGCTCCGGTCGAGCCGCCGACGACCACCAGCAGCGGTGCGTCCAGGCGTCCGAGCCGGGGGAGCAGGTAGTCGTCGAGCTGATCACGAATGGCGTCGGCGGCGCGGGTGGCCTCGCCGGCTTCGGGTAGCGCCAGTGGGTACCGGACACCGGCGATCGTCTCGCGCAGCGCGGTCAGACTGGTGATCAGTGCGCCGACGCCGGCCGGCTCGACAGCGCGGGGTTCAACGGAGGCTGGCTCGACAGCGGCGGAGTCGGCCGGCGCGGGCACCGTCGGCTCGCTCCGAGCGGCGGGAACGGCACCGGCCGGGGCGACGCTCGGTTCGCCCGCCGGCTGGGGCCGGCTGGCGCGCACGGTTGCCGGTTCGCCCTGCGTGGTCACGGGTCAAGGGTGCACGATCGCAGCCTCTGCCGACAATGCGGGGGTGCGTATATGTCGATCCTTTTGCCCGATTGTCCGCCGTCCAGCTGTTGCTGGCCGTCGAGTATTTGCCGCGGGTGTCGTTCAGATCACCGGATGGTGACTAGGCTTGCGCGAGGTTGGCTCAACCATGGCAGTATTGAGCCCGGTCCACTCAAGTTAACGACGGGGATGCCCCCTGGCCACTGGAGGAACGAAGAACATGGCACGTGCGGTCGGTATCGACCTCGGCACCACCAACTCGGTGGTCAGCGTCCTCGAAGGCGGCGAGCCCACTGTGATCGCGAACGCCGAGGGGGCCCGGACGACGCCGTCGATCGTCGCGTTCGCCCGTAACGGCGAGGTGCTCGTGGGTGAGGTCGCCAAGCGTCAGGCGGTGACCAACCCCGACCGGACCATCCGCTCGGTCAAGCGCGAGATGGGCACCAACTGGTCGATCGACATAGACGGTAAGAAGTACACCCCGCAGGAGATCTCCGCGCGGGTGCTCATGAAGCTCAAGCGGGACGCCGAGTCCTACCTCGGTGAGCAGATCACCGACGCCGTGATCACCGTCCCGGCCTACTTCAACGACGCGCAGCGGCAGGCGACCAAGGAGGCCGGCGAGATCGCGGGCTTCAACGTCCTGCGCATCGTCAACGAGCCCACCGGCGCGGCGCTGGCCTACGGGCTGGACAAGGGCTCCAAGGAGCAGACCGTCCTGGTCTTCGACCTCGGTGGTGGCACGTTCGACGTGTCGCTGCTGGAGCTCGGCGAGGGCGTCATCGAGGTGAAGGCCACCGCCGGTAACAACCACCTCGGCGGCGACGACTGGGACGAGCGGATCATGGACCACCTGGTCAAGACGTTCCGCGGACAGCACGGCATCGACCTGTCGCAGGACAAGATGGCGATGCAGCGCCTGCGGGAAGCGGCCGAGAAGGCCAAGATCGAGCTGTCCGCCGCGACCACGACCAGCATTAACCTGCCCTACATCACCGCTGGTGAGGCTGGTCCCCTGCACCTCGACACGCAGCTGTCGCGCGCCGAGTTCCAGCGGATGACCCAGGACCTGCTGGACGCCTGCAAGGGCCCGTTCGAGCAGGCGATCAAGGACGCGGGTATCCGCGTCGGCGACGTCGAACACGTCATCCTGGTCGGTGGCTCGACCCGTATGCCGGCCGTGTCCGATCTGGTCAAGCAGCTCACCGGCAAGGAGCCCAACAAGGGCGTCAACCCGGACGAGGTCGTGGCCGTCGGCGCCGCGCTGCAGGCCGGTGTGCTCAAGGGCGAGGTCAAGGACGTCCTCCTGCTCGACGTCACCCCGCTGTCGCTGGGCATCGAGACCAAGGGCGGCATCTTCACCAAGCTCATCGAGCGCAACACGACAATCCCGACCAAGCGCTCGGAGATCTTCACGACGGCCGACGACAACCAGCCGTCCGTGCTGATCCAGGTCTTCCAGGGTGAGCGCGAGATCGCGGCGTACAACAAGAAGCTCGGCACGTTCGAGCTGACCGGCCTGCCGCCGGCGCCGCGCGGCGTGCCGCAGATCGAGGTCACCTTCGACATCGACGCCAACGGCATCGTGCACGTGTCCGCCAAGGACCTCGGCACCGGCACGGTGCAGTCGATGACGATCACCGGCGGCTCGGCGCTGCCGAAGGACGACATCGAGCGGATGATGCGCGACGCCGAGTCGCACGCCGAGGAGGACAAGCGGCGCAAGGAGGAGGCGGAGACCCGCAACCTCGCCGAGGCGCTGCAGTGGCAGACCGAGAAGTTCCTGGCCGAGAGTGGCGACAAGCTGCCCTCGGAGGCCCGGGACGAGATCAACGAGGCGCTCGGTGAGCTGCGTGGCGCGCTCGGTGGATCCGACATCGAGAAGATCAAGCAGGCCCAGGAGAAGCTCGCCACGGTCTCGCAGAAGGCCGGCGCCGCGCTGTACGAGCAGCCGTCGGCGAGCGCGGGCGGCCCCGGAGCGGACGCGGGCGCCGGTGCGGCCGGCGGCGCGACCGGTGCGGGCGCGCAGGGGGCCAAGGACGATGTCGTGGACGCCGAGATCGTCGACGAGGACGACAAGCGGTGACCGAGAACCCCCGCCACACCGACGGTTCCCGGCCGGACGCGACCGAGTCGCGCCGGCCGGGCCCCGGCGACTCCGGCCGGCACGCCCAGAGCGGGGGTGTGCCGGCGGAGGCGGGACAGGAACGGGTCGTCATCCGGGACAAGCGGAAGATCAAAGTGTCTGACGGAAAGCACGCGAAGAGCACGACCACGGAAGCCGCCGGTGGCGAGGAGCAGGGCCAGAACGGGGTTGCCGAAGCGGCGCAGACCCAGGAGGGCACGCCGACTGCCGACGGCACGGGCAACCACGCATCCGGGGCGGCGGCGACCGAACCAGCGGACGAGCAGGCGGGGTCGGCGCAGCCGCTCGGTGCCGAGTTGTCGGCGCTGCGGGCCGAGCTTGACGAGCGTACGAGCGACCTGCAGCGGCTCAGCGCCGAGTTCGCCAACTACCGCAAGCGCGTCGAGCGGGACCGGGCGCTGGTGCAGGAGCAGGCGACCGGCAACCTGCTGACCGCTCTCCTGCCCGTACTCGACGATCTGGACCGGGCCCGTGACCACGGTGACCTGGTCGGTCCGTTCGGGACGGTGGCCGACCAGTTGGTCGCCGCGCTGTCCAAGTTCGGGCTCACCCCGTTCGGATCAAAGGGTGACCCGTTCGACCCGAACCGGCATGAGGCGGTCGCCCACCTCACGTCGGCCGAGGTCACCGAGCCGACCTGCGTCGACGTGATGCGGCGCGGCTACCTGCTGGGCGAGCGGTTGCTGCGTCCGGCGCTGGTCGCGGTCGCCGACCCCGAGTGATCAATTGTTGCGCCGGTCGCGGTGCCGCCACCCCTGGTACCGCGACCGGTGATCAGCTCAAGCAGGAGGCACCCCGGTGAGTTCCAAGGACTGGCTGGAGAAGGACTTCTACGCCGTCCTCGGCGTCGCCAAGTCGGCCTCCGCGGACGAGATCAAGAAGGCTTACCGCAAGCTCGCCCGTGAGCTGCACCCCGACCACAACCCTGGCGACAAGAAGTCCGAGGCGCGCTTCAAGGACGTCTCCGAGGCGTACGGCGTCCTCTCCGATGAGCGCAAACGCAAGGAGTACGACGAGATGCGCGCGCTCTTCGGGGCGGGCGCGTTCCGGCGTAGCGCCCGGGCGGGCGCCGGCGGTCCGGGCGGTGCGGGTGTCCCCTTCGACCTGTCCGACCTGTTCGGCGCTGACGCCGGGGCGTCCACGGGCGCCGGTGGCGACCGGCGGTTCGGCGGTGCCGGCTTCTCCGACCTGTTCAGCTCGATCTTCTCCGGCGGTGGGGCGGGCCGGCGGGGCGCGGGCCGCGGCCGGGACGTCGAAGCCGAGCTCACCCTGTCGTTCGCCGAGGCGGTCCAGGGCGCTACCATGCCGCTCACCCTGCGGACGCCCGGCGTCTGCGAGACCTGTCAGGGCAGCGGCGCGGCAAAGGGCAGCCAGCCGCGTACGTGCGCGGCCTGCCACGGTACCGGCCTGGTCACCAGCAACCAGGGTGCCTTCAGCTTCTCCGAGCCCTGCCGGGAGTGCCAGGGCGTCGGCAGCATCGTCGAGGACAAGTGCCCCGAGTGCCGCGGCACCGGCGGGGTCACCAAGACCCGTACCCTCAACGTCCGCATCCCGCAGGGCGTGAGCGACGGCCAGCGCATCCGGCTGTCCGGCCGGGGTGAGCCGGGTGAGCGCGGTGGCCCACCCGGTGACCTGTACGTGTTGATTCGGGTCAAGCGAGATGACATCTTCGAGCGCAAGGGTGACGATCTCGCGCTGACCGTGCCGGTCACCTTCGCCGAGGCGGTCTTCGGCACCGACCTTCGGGTCCCGACCCTCGACGGCACGGTGACGGTGCGGGTGCCGCCGGGCACCCCGAGCGGCCGCACGCTGCGTGTGCGCGGCAAGGGTGTCGTCACCCGTTCCGGGCGGGCCGGAGACCTGCTCGTCACCGTGGACGTGCAGGTGCCCAAGGACCTGTCCGAGCAGGCCAGGAAGGCGCTGCAGGAGTTCGCCGACGCGACTCCGCCGGCGCCGCGCGAGCGCCTCGACGCGGCGATCCGTCGGGCGACCGGTGAGAGCGGAAGGAGCCGGCCATGAGCGAGCATGTCGAAGAGATCATGATCGGTATCGAGTCCGACGACAAGGTGCTGCTCATCTCGGTGGCGGCCCGCATGGCCGGCATGCACCCGCAGACGCTGCGCCAGTACGACCGTCTCGGGCTGGTGCAGCCCGGCCGGTCGGCCGGCGGCGGCCGCCGATACAGCCCGCGCGACGTCGCGCTGCTGCGTGAGATCCAGCGGTTGAGCCAGGACGACGGGGTCAACCTGGCCGGAGTCAAGCGGATTATCGGCCTGGAACAGTTGGTCGCCGAACTGCAGGAGAGGCTGGCCGAGGCGCAGGAAGAGCTGGCCGAGGCGCGGCGGCGTATTGCCGAGCTGGAGGCGACGGCGTTCCCGCGCCGGGACCTGGTGCCGATGACCACCAGCCAGACGGCGCTGGTCGTGTGGCGGCCACGCCGCTGACGCGGCCGGCTGCCCGCAGGCCGGGTGCCGTGTCAGCCTATGCGGCGAGGGTTGCGCACGAGCCCGCCCTCGCACCACTCGTGGTAGTCGAACAGCTCGGGCCGGGCCAGCAGCATCCTGACGTTGTGCGCCCAGAAGCCGAGCGTCTCGTCGCCGTTCTGCTCGGCGTTCTCGACGAACTTGCGTAGCCGGCGACGCGGGTGTGCCCGGAAGTTGGTGCGCACACCGTCGGCCGCATAGATATACAGACAGTGCAGGGCGAAGCGGCGGGCCGGGCAGCTGCGGTCGGAGGCGATGTCGAAGAGCGTGCCGATGAGCCGGTCGCCGGAGACCAGCAGATCCCAGTCCGGTGGCAGGGTGTGGAGCAGCGTGACATCCGGGTGGTAGGCCCAGGCGCGCAGCTCTGCGGGAGTCGGATCGACGGGATTCGCGAAGCCGCGAAATGCCGCTGGTTGAAGGCTCACCGCTATCTCCTGTGGCCAGTCGGCTGCGTTGTGTGCTGGCAGGATCGGCGTCACCGTAGCTGGTCAGCGCCGGTCTATGGAAGGGCTGAAGGTGCGAGAGTGGCAGCACCGTCATGATCGGACATTCGAGCCATGGCCCGGTAGATTCCCGTGGCGTGACCAGCGAACCGATTCCACGCAACCGCGAGCTACGGCTGTCTGACGCCGACCGCGAGGGGGTGGTCGGGTGGCTCAACACCGCCCTTGCTGAAGGCCGACTCACCCTTGTGGAGTGTGCGGAGCGGGTCGACGCCGTCCTGCGGGCCAGGGCGTACAGCGAGGTGGAGCCGCACCTGGCCGATCTGCAGGTGCTGGCCGGCAATGCGCTGCTGATCCTTTCCGACGGGGCTACTGCCGACATCGACGACGTGCTGAAGGCGGCAACCTGACGGTGCGGCACCGGTACCGCTGCTGGCGTTGGAGCTGCTAGGTCGGCTCATTCCGCGATGGCCGGGTGTGGCCGTGTTCTCATGGCGGATCCAAAGTTGAGTTAGATAGACTCAACTCCGTACGCGGCATGCTCACCACGCCCGATGAAGTCCGAGGAGCCGATGAACGCCGAACGTCTGACCACCAAGAGTCGCGAGGTCATCAAGGCGGCTGTCGACAGCGCCGCCACCCACGGCCACGCCACGGTCGAGCCGTGGCACCTGCTGCTCGCCCTGCTGGACACCGGTGGGTCCACCGCCTCGGCGCTGCTACGGGCGGTCGGGGCCAACCCGGCTGACGTGCGTCGGGAGGCGGTCCGCGCGGTCGAGAAGCTGCCGTCGGCGCGCGGTTCGTCCGTGGCCGAGCCGAGTGTCGCGCGCGAGTTCGCCAACGCGATCGCCTCGGCCGAGCAGATCGCCCGCCCGCTGGGCGACGAGTACGTGTCGACCGAGCACCTGCTGGCCGGGCTGGCTCGCGTCGGTGGGGCCGTCGGCAGCGCACTGCGCCGCGTCGGCGCTACCGAGGAGAGCCTCGTCGCCGCGTTCCCGCAGGTCCGGGGCGGCGACCGGCGGGTGACCACGGCCGATCCCGAGGAGACCTACCAGGCACTGACGAAGTACGGCGTCGACCTGACCGACCGTGCCCGCGAAGGCAAGATCGACCCGGTGATCGGGCGCGACTCCGAGATCCGCCGGGTCATCCAGGTACTGTCGCGGCGTACCAAGAACAACCCGGTCCTGATCGGCGAGCCCGGCGTGGGCAAGACGGCGATCGTGGAGGGCCTGGCCCAGCGCATCGTGGCCGGCGACGTGCCGGAGTCGCTGCGCGACAAGCGCCTCGTCTCGCTGGACCTCGGAGCCATGGTCGCGGGCGCCCAGTTCCGGGGACAGTTCGAGGAGCGGCTCAAGAGCGTCCTGGAGGAGATCAAGAACTCCAACGGCAAGGTCATCACGTTCCTCGACGAACTGCACACCGTGGTCGGCGCGGGTAAGGCCGAGGGTTCGATGGACGCCGGCAACATGCTCAAGCCCATGCTGGCCCGTGGCGAGCTGCGCATGGTCGGCGCGACCACGCTCGACGAGTACCGCGAGCACATCGAGAAGGACCCGGCGCTGGAGCGGCGGTTCCAGCCGGTACTGGTCGGCGAGCCCAGCGTGGAGGACACCATCGGTATCCTGCGCGGCCTGAAGGAGCGCTACGAGGTGCACCACGGCGTACGGATCACCGACGGCGCGCTGGTCGCCGCCGCCGCGCTGTCCGACCGGTACATCACCGACCGGTTCCTGCCGGACAAGGCCATCGACCTGATCGACGAGGCTGCCTCCCGGCTGCGGATGGAGATCGACTCACGGCCCACCGAGATCGACGAGATCCAGCGGGCGGTCGACCGGCTCGCCATCGAGGAGATGGCGCTGGCCAAGGAGCCTGACGAGGCCAGCGCGCAGCGGCTGGAGAAGCTCCGCGCCGAACTGGCCGACCGGCGCGAGCAGTTGACCGCGTTGACCGAGCGGTGGCAGTTCGAAAAGCAGCACATCGCCGCGATCTCCTCCACCAAGGAGGAGTTGGAGCGGCTGCGCGGTGAGGCCGAGCGGGCCGAGCGCGACGCCGAGCTGGAGCGGGCGGCCGAGCTGCGCTACGGGCGCATCCCGGAGCTGGAGCGGCGGTTGACCAACGCCGAGCAGGAGCTGGCGGCGCTGCAGAGCGGCGGGGCGATGCTCAAGGAAGAGGTCGGCGCGGACGACATCGCCACCGTGGTGGGGGCCTGGACCGGTATCCCCGCAGGCCGGCTGCTGGAAGGCGAGACCGCGAAGCTGCTGCGGATGGAGGAGTCCCTGCGCGCGCGGGTCGTCGGGCAGGACGAGGCTGTCGCGGCCGTTTCCGACGCCGTGCGGCGGGCCCGGGCCGGTATCGCCGACCCCGACCGCCCCACCGGCTCGTTCCTGTTCCTCGGCCCGACCGGTGTCGGCAAGACCGAGCTGGCCAAGGCGCTCGCGGAGTTCCTGTTCGACGACGAGCGCGCGATGGTACGCATCGACATGAGCGAGTACGCCGAGAAGCACTCGGTGGCCCGCCTGCTCGGTGCCCCGCCCGGCTACGTGGGGTACGAGGAGGGCGGCCAGCTCACCGAGGCGGTGCGCCGCCGGCCGTACTCGGTGATCCTGCTCGACGAGGTCGAGAAGGCCCACCCCGACGTGTTCGACGTCCTGCTGCAGGTGCTCGACGACGGCCGCCTCACCGACGGGCAGGGGCGTACGGTCGACTTCCGCAACGCGATCCTGGTGCTCACCTCGAACCTCGGTTCGCAGGTCATCGCCGACCCGACGCTGACCGAGGAGCAGCGCCGGGACGCGGTCATGGCGGTGGTACGCGGACACTTCAAGCCCGAGTTCCTCAACCGGCTCGACGACATCGTGGTGTTCGCCGCCCTGGCCGGTGACCACCTCAAGTCGATCGTCGACATCCAGCTGGAGCGGCTGGCCCGGCGGCTGGCCGACCGCCGGCTCGAGCTCGACGTGTCCGACGGGGCGCGGGATTGGCTGGCGAGTAATGGGTATGACCCGATCTACGGTGCCCGGCCGCTGCGCCGACTCATCCAGACCGCGATCGGCGACCAGTTGGCGAAGGCGCTGCTGGGTGGCGAGGTCCGCGACGGCGACCGGGTGATGGTGGACCTGGCCGACGACAAGAGATCGCTAACGGTCCGAACCGCCTGACCGCGACGATCTTGGACACCGGCCGGACTGGTCGGTGTCCAAGACCTACCAGGAGGTGGGTTCATGGAGGAGCTGGAACGGGCTCTGCAGGAGCTGGAGCGAGCAGACGTGGTCGCGTTCGGGGGCGTCGGCTTCGCCGGTGAGGTGCTGTCGGTGACCAGGGCGTTCGACGCCATCGTCGAGCAGTTGTCCCCCGAGCTGCATCCCCGGTTGGACCGCCTCTTCGACCGGGCCTCCCCGGCCGGTCGGGTGTACGCGGCCGTTCTGCTGGGCCGGATCGATCCGGACGCCGGCCGGCACGCGTGGCAGCGGCTGGAAGGCGACCGTGCCCCGGTCGAGACGTTCAGCGGCTGCGTCAAGAACCGCACCACCCTCGCCGAGTACGCGGCCGCACAGAACGAGGGCAAGCCGGACTGATCCGGGGCCGGCCGGGAAGCGTCATCGCAGTGAACCCCTCATCCGGGCCGGCGGACTGGCATCAGTGGCCGCCACATCCGGTCGGCGCTCCCGGGCCCGGGCGGCCGCCCCGGCCGTGGACCGTGTCGGTCGCGTCCGCCCTGCTCGTCGCTGCTGCGGTGGTTGCCCTGCTGCCGCTCGTCTCGCTGGTGTACGACCTCGTCCACTTCGACGACGTGCTGCGCCGCGCCGCCGAGCGGACGGCGGCCAGCCCGCAGGAGATCAGCCAGGAGCGCAGCGCCAACCGGATCGTCAGCGCTGTGGCGATCGCCGTCGTGCTGCTCACCTCGGCCGCTCTCTTCATACCCGCCCTGTGGCTGCGCCGCGGCAGCCCGGTCGCCCGGGCGTTTAGCTGTGTCGCCGGCTCGGGCGCGGCGCTCTGCTGCTGCGGCGGGTACGGGCTGAGTCTGGCCGCGCAGAGCTCGCCGAGCACCAGTGAGCTGCAGGCGGAGGTGACCCGGCTGTCGGCGCGGGAGACGCCGGCGTGGGTGCCGCTCATGTCCCTACCCGCGGTACTGGTCGTACCGCTGGCGATCACCGCTGTGGTGCTGCTGCTCCTGCCGCCGTCCAACCGCTTCTTCCGGCAGCCGCCGCCGGCGCCGCCACCACAGCCGTACGGCGGCTACTACGCATATCCGGCGAACCATCCCGAAGAACCGACCAACCCGCCGGACTCGCCGGATCACCCGCCCGGAAATCCGCCGCGCGAGTAGAGGGTCGCGCTTCCGATCTAGAGCCGATACCGTGTCCGCCGGGGCACTTCGGACCCGAGGAGACGTTGATGGCCTATGCTGCCGCGCCAGCGGAGCCGAAGAGGCGACCGGCGGTCGTGACGGTCGCATGCTGGCTGCTCTACCTGGCCGCCGCCGGTCAGGTGCTCTCGGCGGTCGTCACCTTCAGTCAACTGGGGACGACCAAGCGGGTGTACGACGAGGTGTTCGCCAAGACGTCCGTCACGGGTGCCGCGGAGATGTCGGTGGCGATCATGGCCGCCTCCGCGATGATCGCCGTGGTCTTCGGGATCGGGTACGTGGTGCTGGCGATCCTGAACGGACGGGGCAAGAATCCGGCGCGAATCGTCACTTGGGTCCTGGCTGGAATAGCCATCTGCTTCTCAGGCTGTGGCCTCGCGGCGACCGCCATCGGGGCGAGTGATTTCGGCGGAAGTAGCGCGAACAGCGACGTCCCGAGCGCGCAGGAGATCCAGCGGGCGCTCGGCAACGCGTGGCCCGGGTGGTACGAGCCGCTCGTCACGACCCTCGGGATCATCTCGCTCGCCGCGCTCGTCACCGCGGTGGTCCTGCTCGCGCTGCCGGCGGCGCATGACTTCTTCCGCAAGCAGCCCGAGGCCGGGTGGGAGCCACCGGCGCCGTCGGTCCCGCCGGTTCCGCCGCCGACCGCCTGAGAAGCACGACGAACCCGTCAGCATCGCCGAGCTTGAGGAGAAAACCGTTGACCAAGACCGCCCTGGTCACGGGCGCCACCGCAGGCATCGGCGGGGCGTTCGCGCGTCGGCTCGCCGTCGAGGGGTACGACCTGGTGCTCGTTGCCCGGGACGAGGCGCGCCTGGCGGCGTTCAGTGCGGAACTCGCTGAGCGTCACGGCGTGACAGTGGTGCCGCTGGCCGCTGACCTGTCCACGGTCGAGGGCTGCGAGCGGGTTGAAGCCCGGTTGGCAGTCGCAGACAGTCCGGTCGACATGTTGGTCAACAATGCCGGAATCAGCCTCAATACGCCCTTTCTGCGCTCGACGGTGGAGGGTGAGGAGCAGTTGCTACGCCTCAACATTCACGCGGTCATGCGGCTCACCCTCGCGGCACTTCCGGGAATGGTGGAGCGGCGTCGGGGAGACATCATCAACGTGTCGTCGGTCGCCGGTTTCGGCACACCGATGCCAGGCTCGACCTACTCCGCGAGTAAGGCATGGGTGACGAACTTCAGCCAGTCCATCGCGGAGTCAGTCCGGCCAACACGCGTCCGGGTAATGGCGCTCTGCCCCGGCTATACCCGTACTGAATTTCACGATCGTGCCGGTATAAACATGTCGAAGATGCCGGAGTGGCTCTGGCTGAGCGCTGAAGAGGTCGTTCGGGATGGCCTGCGGGATCTGCGGCGTGGAAAGATCGTCAGTGTGCCGGACTGGAAGTACAAGGTCGCGGTCTTCGGCCTGCGCCACCTGCCCCAAGGGCTGGTGCGAACCGTGTCAAAAGACGCGCGCGGCCGTATCTGACCAGTAAATATTTTGCGAAGCATGCATTGAAATAACGTATTTCGGGTATATCGGACTCCCGTAGCAGCTGATCGTGGTATCTGACTTCAGAACCACCAGAAAGCGATGCACCTCACAACGATATGCGTAACTATCCGGCGTGTCGTTCGTGTTGTGGTGGCCCCGACTGCCACCAACTGGAAGAATGTGATTGCCGGAATAGCGGGGCGTTCGTGTCCATCGAACGCGTGACCAGTACGCTTTTCAACATGACCGAACGCGACGACCTCGGTAAACTCATCACTGAACTGGCTGTGGTAAACGGCCGCGTGACCTTGTCTTCGGGTGGCGAAGCGGATTTCTATGTTGACCTACGCCGGATCACCCTTCACCACGCGGCTGCACCGCTGGTTGGAAGAGTGATGCTCGATCTCGTCGCGGACTGGGAGTTCGACGTCGTGGGCGGGTTGACGTTAGGGGCGGATCCCGTCGCCACGGCTATGTTGCACGCGGCCGCTGTGCGTGGCCGGGCGGTGGACGCGTGCGTCGTGCGCAAGGCTGAGAAGGTCCATGGCCTGCAAAGGCGGATCGAGGGCCCGGATGTGGCGGGACGCCGGGTGCTCGTCGTTGAAGACACCTCTACTACCGGAAAAAGCGCTATGGCGGCGGTGGAGGCGTTGCGGCAGGCGGGAGCCGAGGTGGTGGGCGTGGCGGTGATCGTGGATCGCGGAGCGGGGGATGTGGTGCGGTCCGCAGGACTGAACTACCGCTCAGCATTCTCGCTGGCTGACCTCGACCTTGCGGTCTGAAAATTTGTCGATTCGTTTCTGCGATATGCAGGCGGGTCGATGCTGTTGGTGGAAGGATGGATTTCGTGGGAACTGCTCTGGCCGAGATGACAATGCCTCAAATTTCGCCGCTTGCCGGCGAACCGATCGACCGTGCTGACGCCGAGCGCCTCGCTGGGGTGCTCAAGGCGCTCGCCGACCCGGCCCGACTCAGGCTGCTGAGCCTGATTCAGTCGGCGCCGGAGGGCGAGGCCTGCGTCTGTGACCTGACCGCGCCGCTGGGCCTGTCCCAGCCGACGGTCAGCCATCACCTCCGCATCCTGACCGAGGCTGGACTGCTCGAGCGGGAGAAGCGGGGCGTGTGGGCGTTCTACCGGATCGTTCCGGCTGCGATCGGGACGATTGCCGATCTGCTGACGCCGCCGCGTAAGCGCGCTACCAAGAAGTCCGCGCGCTGAATGAATACGGTCCCGGCCCCGTGAGGGGACGGGTGTGAACTACAGCGATGGAGATCCGCGCGACCAGCTCACTCATGTGGGGAGCGAGGTGGTTCGCGCGGGTCTCGTCGTCGGCTCCGGCGGTAACCTGTCGGCCCGGGGGCCGGGCACAGAGGACTTCTGGGTCACCGCCGCTGGCGCCTGGCTGGATCGTCTGGAGCGCTCCGCGTTCGTACGCGTCCGCACAGCGGACGCCAAGATAGCTGCGGACGCCTCTCATCCGCCGACCTCCGAGCTGCCGCTGCACCTCGCCATCTATCGCCGCCGCCCCGACGTGGCGGCGATTGTGCATCTGCACCCGCAGGCGGTGCTGCTGCTGGACGCGCTCCGCGAACCGATCCGGCTGGTCACCACCGACCACGCCTTCTACCTGCGCCGGATCGTGACGACTCCGTTCCGGCTGCCGGGCACGGCCGAGCTGGCCGACGAGGCCGCAGCCGCCACCGCCGACGGTACGAACTGCGTGATCCTCTCCCACCACGGTTGCTCCGTGCTGGCGGACAGCGTCGAGTTGGCGCACAAGCGGGCGCTGTACCTGGAAGAGGCCGCCCGGCTGACGTACCAGGCACTCGTGCTGGGGCGGGCCGACGCGTTGCCCGCCTGTCCGCCCGAGTTCCTTCGGGCGGTTGAAACAGGTACGCAGACCACCGCCTGACCACGTTACGTATGGTGACGACAAGCGGCGCGTGAAGTCAGTGCCCTACCTGGCAACGGTTGTGTCGACCGCACCTTGCGCTCTCCTTGAATATCCATAAGCTTGCGCCTGGGGCAACCTTCTGAGCTGGGGGAACCGTGCATCGACGGCGCAGCTTGCACGTGCTTGAACCAGGTGGTCGGTCGATGCGTGGGCCGCTCACGCTCGGTGCGGTGGTCGTGCTCGTCGCCGTAACATTCGTCGCTTTCCGTGTGGTCTCTGCCCAGGCGAATGGATGTAGTGGAAGCGTTCGACTGAGCATCGCCGCCAACCCTGATATCTATCCCGCCGTCCGGGAGGCGGCGGCGCGGTGGGTCGACACGAACCCCAAGGTCGATAACGACTGCATACACATGCAGGTGAACCCGGTACCCGCAGCCGACGTCGCGAACGCCCTCGCGGTCCGGGCCGGCGGCGGGGCGCTGATCGACGTGGCGGCCAGGCCGGCCCCGACGCCGGCTGATGACGAGGTGCCGGCGGTGTGGATCCCGGACTCGGTGTCCTGGGTCGGCCGGGTCCAAGCGATCAGGCGCGACGTGTTCGAGTACGACGTGACGTCCGTCGCGATGAGCCCGGTTGTCCTCGCGATGCCGGAGACGCTGGCCCGGACGCTCTCCGGAGGAAGCTCCCACAAGCTGACGGCCGAGGAGTTCGCCGGCCTGCTGCAGCGATCACTGCGCGACAAGGAACCGAACGTCCAGGTCGGCATCGCGGAGCCGCGCCGGGACGCGGCCAGCCTGGCCGGCGCCGTCCTGATGTACGACGCGGTGCCTACCGGCCCGGCCCAGTTGCCGGCGCTGATCGGGGCCTACCGGGGGATCAGCGTCGTCCCCGACCGGGCCGCCCTGCTCCGGGTCTTCGACCGGAGTCAGGCGATCGCCCCAGTGGCTGAGCAGGCCATCCTCGCCCCCGACGCCGCGTCGCAGCGGCCGCCGTTCACCGCGGTCCCGCTAGCGGCCGCTATCGCCCTGGACTATCCGTACGCGGTGGTGGCGGGCAGGCCGCGGGCGGTCGCGCAGGCCGCAGCACAGTTCCGGGCAGCGCTGATGTCGCGCGGTTACCGCGACATCCTGACCAAGGCCGGCTTCCATGATCCGGGTAGGAGCGCCAACCAGGGCCTCTCGATCGGTGATGGCGGCCCGGCCAATCCGGTGACCGGCAATTCGTTGGCCGACGGCAAGAAGATCACGGACGTGCTCGCGATCTGGAAAAGCGCGCGGACCCCTTCGCGGATCATCGCTTTCACCGACGTGACCGCCGTGATGGGCCAGCCCGCGGCTCCGGGAGCGCTGACCCGGCTGGAAATCATGCAGCAGGCCCAGCTGGACGGGCTAAAGCTGATCACCGACGACAGCGAGGTCGGGGTCTGGACATTCGCGTCGGGGCTGCCCGGTGGAAAGGACTACCAGGAGATGGTCCCGGTGGGGCCGCTCGACGCCGTTCAGCGCGACCGGATCAATCTCGCTGTGGCGACCAACCGGCCGGTCGCCACGGACAGCCGTGGGCTGTACGAGTCGGTGCTTGCGGCGTACCAGGTCGCCACGGACGGCTGGGACGAGAGCCGGTCGAACATGGTGCTGGTGTGCACCGGCGGCGGCAACACCAAGCCCGGCGGGCTCAGCCTCGACGGCGTCCGACTCGAACTGGAGAAGCTGGCGGATCCGGCGAAGCCGATCCGGCTGGTCGTGGTGGGTCTAGGCCCCGACGTGAACCTTGACGAGCTGGCCACGTTCGCGAAGACCGCAGGCGGGAAGGCATTCAAAGCCGAGCGCCCGGAGGAGATCGGTGAGATCTTCCTCCGGGCGCTGCTTCGCGGCTGACTCCGCAGGCGGTGACGGCCGGGCGGTCAGATGTCGTCGCGCCGCGCCGCGGCGGTCGCCTCGTCACGCGGGGGCGTCGCGATGGTCCGGGCGTTGCGGCGACGCTCGGCGTATCCACGACCCACCTCGATCATGATCGGGAGCGCCGAGAGGAACACGATCAGGAGCGTGACCGGGATGATGTAGCTGTCGATCTTCTCGGGCGGGATCACGTTGGTGATCTGCTTGGCCAGCGCCCACCCGGCGAGGATGATCCCGTCGGTCCACAGGACGCCGCCGATCACGTTCCAGACGAAGAACTCCCGCGCGGGCATCCGCAGGACGCCGGCGACCGGGTTGAGGAACGTTCGCACGATCGGGATGAAGCGCGCCAGCACGACCGCCTTCGCCGGCCCGTACTTGTTGAAGTAGTGCTCCGCCTTGTCGACGTACTCCTGCTTGAACAGCCGCGAGTTGGGCCGGTTGAACAGGGGCCGGCCGTAGCGCGCGCCGAGCCAGTGCCCGAGCTGGGCGCCGGTGATCGCGCAGATCGGAGTGACCAGGAGCATCCAGCCCAGCGAAAGCCGGATACCGACGATCTCGTTGGCGACCGGGGAGGCGGCGATCCCGGCCAGGAACAGCAGCGAGTCACCGGGCAGGAAGAAACCGACCATCAGGCCGGTCTCGGCGAACATGATCACCCAGATGCCGATCAAGCCGAACGTCTTGAGGAGGCCCTTGGCGTCGAGGGGATTGAGTGAAAGGGTGTCGCTCAGGGCGCGCGTCTTCTCAGCGGTATCCACGAACGAACAGGCTACCGGGGTAGCGCCAGTGGTGCCCCTGGCCCACGCAGGATCTTCACACGCTCGTGGGATCGGTCGCGCCGACCCGCCGCCCGCCATAACCGCTGCCGTACGGTCTGCTTTTCGTGGCAGGTCCGGGTGAGCCGGGCATAGCGTGGAACGCGTGGCGGCTGACACGCTCAGCCTGAGCGACCCGTACACGGTGCCGACGAAGTACTGGCATCGACTGGCCGACGGCAGAATTCAGTGCGATGTCTGCCCCCGCGCCTGCAAACTGCGCGAGGGCCAGCGCGGGTTGTGCTTCGTCCGC
This sequence comes from Planosporangium flavigriseum, assembly GCF_011947225.1. Lineage (GTDB taxonomy): Bacteria > Actinomycetota > Actinomycetes > Mycobacteriales > Micromonosporaceae > Planosporangium > Planosporangium flavigriseum. Next base: position 298,310 of record NZ_JAATVW010000004.1, read on the forward strand.
GGGCGTGTCGAGGATCAGGTCGTCCTCGCCAGCCACGGGCGTTCGTCGGGGTTCTGTATCGACCCGATCGAGAAGAAGCCGCTCAATCACTTCCTGCCCGGCTCGTCGGTGCTGTCGTTCGGCACCGCGGGCTGCAACCTCGCCTGCCGCTTCTGCCAGAACTGGGACATCTCCAAGTCGCGCGAGATCGACACCCTGACCTCCGCCGCCTCGCCGGAGATGCTGGCCTCCACCGCCGAACGCCTCGGCTGCCGCAGCATCGCGTTCACCTACAACGATCCGGTGATCTTCATGGAGTACGCGATGGACGTCGCGGACGCCTGCCGGGAGCGCGGGATCAAGGCGGTGGCGGTCAGCGCCGGGTACATGAACCCGGACGCGCGCACGGAGTTCTACCAGCACATGGACGCGGCCAACATCGACCTCAAGGCGTTCACCGACTCCTTCTATCAGAAGATCACGTTCTCGAAGCTGCCCGTGGTGCTGGAGACGCTGGAGTTCCTGCGCGACACCGACGTCTGGTTCGAGATCACGACCCTGCTCATCCCCGGCCACAACGACTCCGACGCGGAGATCGCGGAAGAGTGCGCGTGGCTGGCCGACCACCTGGGGTTGGACGTGCCACTGCACTTCACGGCGTTCCACCCCGATTTCAAGATGCGCGACGTACCGCACACACCGCCCGCGACGCTGAGCCGGGCCGCAGCGCTAGCGCGCGAGCACGGACTGCGCTACGTCTACACCGGCAACGTGCATGACCCGGCGGGACAGACCACGATCTGCCCCGGCTGTGAGCGGCCGGTCGTCATGCGCGACTGGTACGTGATCAACGGCTACGGCCTGACCGACGACGGCCGGTGCGCGCACTGCGCGACCTCGGTGCCGGGGCGGTTCGACGGACCGGTCGGCTCCTGGGGCTCCCGACGGGTACCGGTGCGGTTGGGCCTGTGATGCCGTCCGGTCGCCGAGCCGTGCGGACCGCGGTGCGCCAGCCGGCGGTAGCCGGGTTGTTCTACCCGGCCGACCCGCGCGCGCTCGCCGCCCTGGTCGACGAACTGCTGGACAGCGTCGAGGTGCCGGCTGGCGACGTGCTGGCCCCCGCGTACGTGGTACCGCACGCCGGCTACCGGTACTCCGGCTTGACGGCGGCGCAGGTGTACGCGCGGCTGCGGCGCCACGCTCCCGAGGTGACCCGCGTGGTGGTGGTCGGGCCTGCGCACCACACACCCCTGAGCGGTTGTGCGGTCTCCGGAGCTCAGCAGTGGCGTACCCCCTTGGGCGAGTTGCCCGTCGACCCGTACGCCGACGCCCTGGCTGCCGCCGGGTACGTGGTTGTCGACGACCATCCGCACGCCCCCGAGCACTCCATCGAGGTGCAGGTGCCGTTCCTGCAGCGGGCGCTCGGCGAGGTGGCGCTGCTGCCGATCCTGGTCGGCGAGACGGGCGTGGACGAGGCAGCGGCCACGATCGCCGCGGCGATCGAACCGGACCCGGCCGGCACGGTCGTCCTGTGCAGCACAGACCTGTCCCACTACCTTCCGGACGAACGGGCGCGGGAGCAGGACTGGCGCACCGTACGGGCCGTGCTCGACCTGGCGCCGGAGCGCATCGGGGCACGCGACGCGTGCGGCGTTTTCGCCCTGCGGGGGCTGGTCGGATGGGCCAGGCGAACCGGTCTCGGCGCCCGGCTGCTCGACTATTCGACCAGCGCCGACGCCACCGGGGACCCGACGAGGGTGGTCGGTTACGCGGCGCTCGCCTTCGCCTAGTAACTCCTTCGCCTAGTAACTCCTTCGTCGAGGGCCTCTTGCGTGGATCCAGGAGAAGTGGTCGCTCGAAGAGTGCCGGAGAGCCGACGCTTCTCCATTTCTCCTAGATCGGCGAAGATGGCGGGATGGCCCGACGACTTGTGGTGATCGGCGGTAATGCCGCCGGCATGTCCGCCGCGTCCCAGGCCCGCCGCCGCCGCGGCCGGGATGACCTCGAGATCGTGGTCTTCGAGCGGGGCAACTTCACGTCGTACTCCTCCTGTGGCATCCCCTACTGGGTGGGTGGCCTGGTGGAGGGGCCGGACAAGTTGATTGCGCGGGCGCCGGCGACCTTCCGCGACGAGTACGCGATAGACGTCCGGCTGCGCCACGAGGTCGTCGCGATCGATCTGGAGAGCCGGCACGTCGTCGCGCGGAACCTGGAGAACGGTGGCGAACCGGTCCACGTGCGGTTCGACGATCTGATGTACGCGCCGGGCGCCGAACCGGTGCGTCCGGACTGGGCAGACGGCGGGCTGGCCGGCGTCTTCGGCATGCAGACCCTCGACGACGGAGCGGCCCTGATGGACTGGCTCGGCGCCGAGCCGGCGCCGGAGCACGCGGTCGTCGTCGGTGCCGGGTACATCGGCGTCGAGATGGCTGAGGCGCTGGTACGCCACGGACTCCGGGTGACGCTCGTGGAGCGCGGCGCCGAGCCGATGTCGTCGGTGGACCCTGACATGGGCGCGCTGGTGCGCGAGGCGATCTGCGGCATGAACATCGAGGTACGGACCGGCGTCACGGTGACCGGGCTCAAGGAATCGGATGGCCGGATCTCCGCGGTGGTCACCGACTCCGGCGAGCTACCGGCCGATGTCGTGCTGCTCGGGCTGGGCGTACGCCCGAACAGCCAACTGGCGCGCGACGCCGGCCTGCCGGTCGGCCGTACCGGAGGGGTCGTCACCGACCTGCGCATGCGCGTCGCTGACGGGATCTGGGCGGCCGGTGACTGCGTCGAGACGGTGCATCGGCTCAGCGGGCACCCGGTGCACGTGCCCCTGGGTACCCACGCCAACAAGCAGGGTCGGGTCGCCGGCATCAACCTGGGCGGCGGGTATGCGACGTTCCCCGGTGTGGTCGGGACGGCGGTGACGAAGGTGTGCGACCTCGAGGTGGGCCGCACCGGCCTGTTGGAGCGCGAGGCGAGCGCCGCGGGCTACGAGTTCGTGACCGCGGTGGTGAAGTCGACCAACCGGGCGGGGTACTTCCCGGGCGCTGCCCAGATGACGGTCAAGCTGATCGCGGAGCGGCGCACCGGCCGGCTGCTGGGCGCCCAGATCGTCGGCCGGTCCGAGGCGGCCAAGCGGATCGACGTCGTGGCGGCCGCGCTGTGGCACGAGACAACGGTCGAGGAGCTGACCGCGTTCGATCTCGGGTACGCGCCGCCCTACGCCCCGGTCTGGGACCCGGTGCTGGTGGCGGCCCGGAAGGCCGCCGTGGCGGTGGAGCGGGCCGGTCAGTAGTCGTCGTCCGGTATCTCGACGGTCCGTGCCTGCTCAAGAGCGTCGGCCTCGCTGACGTCCGGCCGGATGCGCGGGCGGTCGTCATGGTGGCTGGGGACGGCGAGCAGCGCCTGCTCGATCGCGTCAGCTTCGCTGACGTCCGGCCGGACGTTCGGGCGTTCCGGCAGGTCTTCCGGGTGTACGGGCAGCGTTTGCTCGAACGCGTCCGCCGGCGGCGCCTCGATGTCCTCGGTCGCCGGCCTGAGCTCCTCCCGAGCGGCTGTGTTTTCCTGGAAGTCCTCGTCAGGCTGCGTCATCGCTCCCCCTACCGCGTCGTGGTCCCTCTAGCCTTTACCCATTCCAGGCGGTACGCACCAGATTCGCCGGCGCGCGTGCCCGGATACCCCCAGCCCAGGTTGCGGGGTCGGCGCGCGGTGATCTCGACTTCTGCGCGATACTCCTCGGCAGGACAGCGGGAACGCCCGTCGACGGACCTCACAGCCAAGGAGCGCAGCAATGCCCATCGCTTCGCCAGATGCTTACGCGGAGATGCTCGACCGCGCCAAGGCCGGCGCGTTCGCGTACCCGGCGATCAACGTCTCTTCGTCGCAGACGCTCAACGCGGCCCTGCGCGGCTTCGCCGAGGCGGAGAGCGACGGCATCATCCAGGTCTCGACCGGTGGTGCCGAGTACCTGTCCGGCCCGACGGTGAAGGACATGGTCACCGGCTCCGTCGCGTTCGCCGCGTTCGCCCGTGAGGTGGCCAAGAAGTACCCGGTGAACATCGCGCTGCACACCGACCACTGCCCCAAGGACAAGCTCGACAAGTTCGTCCGGCCGCTGCTGGCCATCTCCAAGGAGCGGGTGGCGCGCGGCGAGGACCCGCTGTTCCAGTCGCACATGTGGGACGGCTCGGCCGTGCCGCTGACGGAGAACCTGGAGATCGCTCAGGAGCTGCTGGCCGACGCCGCCGCCGCGAAGGTGGTCCTGGAGGTCGAGGTCGGGGTCGTCGGCGGTGAGGAGGACGGCATCGTCGGCGCGATCGACGACAAGCTGTACACCACCGTTGAGGACGGGCTCGCCCTCGTCGAGGCGCTCGGCCTGGGCGAGAAGGGCCGCTACATGGCCGCGTTGACGTTCGGCAACGTGCACGGCGTCTACAAGCCGGGCAACGTGAAGCTGCGCCCGGAGATCCTCAAGGAGATCCAGGACGCGATCGGCAAGCAGTACGGCCGGGAGAAGCCGCTCTCCCTGGTGTTCCACGGGGGGTCGGGCTCGCTGCTGGAAGAGATCCGCGCAGCGCTCGACTACGGCGTGGTGAAGATGAATATCGACACCGACACGCAGTACGCGTTCACCCGGCCCGTCGCCGAGCACATGTTCCGCAAGTACGACGGCGTGCTGAAGGTCGACGGCGAGGTCGGCGACAAGAAGGCGTACGACCCGCGCTCGTGGGGCAAGTCGGCCGAGGAGGGCATGGCCAAGCGGGTCGTGGAGGCCTGCGAGCACCTGCGCTCGACCGGCACGACGATGGGCAAGTAGCGCTCGGTTTTTGGGGCGGAGGGCGCCCCGCTCACGGTCTATTCCGTGAGCGGGGCGCCCTCCGCACGAACAGGGGACGGTAGCCGCAGCCGTCACACCGCCCCGGTCAACAGCGTGACCGCTTCGGCGACGTCGTCCGTGACGTGGATCAGTCCGCTGAGGTCACCGGCGGGTGAGCCGGCTAGCAGCGGTTCGAGCAGCGTGCGGATAGGAAGCCGCTGCGTCCAGTACGCGGTGTCGAGAAAGACGTAGGGCCCGCTCACCCCGTCGGTGGCGTAGAACGTCTTGGTCGCCGCTTGGAACACCTCTTGTACCGTGCCGGCCCACCCCGGCGCGAACACGATGCCGCCGCGTGACAGTCGCAGGATGGTGTCCTCCCGGATGGCGTTGGAGAAGTACTTCGCGATCCGGGCCGCGAAGAGGTTGGCCGGCTCGTGCCCGTACAACCAGGTGGGGATGGACAGTCCGCCGCAGCGCGCCCAGGCCAGGCCGTCGGTCTCGGCCGGCGCCGGGAACTCGTCGCGCAGCTTCAGCGCGGCGGCGGTGTACGGGTCATGGTCGCGGAAGTCAGGGGCGGCGGCGAGCACGTCGATTGCGGCGGTGAGGTCGGCGGCGGAGCGCGTGGCCAGGAAGGCGCCCAGGTTGGCCGCCTCCATGACGCCGGGGCCACCTCCGGTGACAACCAGCCGGCCGGCGCGCGCCAGTTCCCAGCCGAGCGTCGCGGCGAGCCGGTAGGTCGTCGAGCCGCGCTGCACCGCGTGGCCGCCCATCACGCCGATCGCGGCCGACCTACCGGCCGTGGCCATCCAGGCGTTCGTGGCGACAGCGAGGGCGTTGTCGATCCCGCTGTCGTGCAGTCGCTGCACCAGCGCCTCCCGCGGTGCCGGCTGGGCGCCGCCGGACGCGCGGAAGTGGTGGTACACGATGGTGTCGTACATCCCTGTGAAGCCGTCGGTTGCGAAGCCGGCAGCGAGATCGTCCGGGGTGTACAGCCGGCCGGGGTGGGTGGGGTACGGCACGCCGTCGAACGAGGGCACCACCAGCGCGCCGCGGCGTACCAGGTCGGCGGCGATGTGTGGGGAGGCGAACCGGCAGCCGACGAAGAGCGCGTCCTGAACATCCACGATGGACAGAGCGGCCGTCGAGTCCTCGTCGTCCAGGTGAAGGTCCTGAATGATCAAACCGCTGAGCGTACCGGCGGACACATGTGCGTTCAGTTCGGCGCGGGACTCGATCTCGTTCGGGGTGTCGTCATGAAGCGCGATGACGTCGGTGGGCGGAGGTGTCGGCACCCGGACATCCTGCCGTAGTTGTACCTGAATGCGGCGATGGCCCGAGTACGAGTCTCGGGCCATCGTGTTGCCGGGTCCTGGGGAGGCTCCGGACCTTCAGTTGTAGTCCTGGCTTGCACAAATGTGCACCCCCGTATGCGTGACGAATACCTCAGCCGTTCGGTTATCACGGCTGCTGGCATAGGGGTTGAATTGGGACATGCAGAACCTGCTCCCACAGCCGTCGCCCACGCTGCTGCCCGTTGATCCCGAAGCGGACGCGGCCCTCGCCGGAGTCTCCGGGGTGAGCGATGACGACACCGCACCGGTCGGTCCGGTTGGCGCCTGGGCCGATCTGAAGGCCGTCGCGGGGAAGTTCCCGACCTACAGCGCCGCCTGGGCTCGCCTCGGCGAGCAGGCGTTCGCTGCCGGCGACCCGGTCACCGCGTACGCGTACGCCCGGACCGGGTACCACCGGGGGCTTGACCAGTTGCGCCGCAGCGGGTGGCGCGGGCACGGCCCGGTGCCGTGGTCGCACGCCCCCAACCGTGGGTTCCTGCGCAGCGTGAACGTGCTGGCCCTGGCGGCGGACGCGATCGGCGAGGCGGAAGAGGCGGCGCGCTGCGCACAGCTGCTCCGCGACTGCGACCCGGCCGCCGCCGACGCCCTGACCGGCTGAGTTTCTTTTACGGCCTTGGACAGTTGCGCGAGCCATCGGTCGCACAACTGTCCAAGGCCGTTTAGAGGCCTTCGGCGACCGCCGCAGCGATCTTCAGCCAGGCCATCCTGGTCTGCGAGGACAGCGCGTTGTAGCGAAGCGGCTCGCCGGAGTCGATCAACCGCTCGTACGGGGCCAGCAGCACGGTCCGGGTACGCGCCTGGAAGTGCTGCTCGATGGCCGGGATGTCGAGTTCGCGGCGGCTCGGCGGCATGGACACGACGGTGACCGCCTGCCTCACCAGCCGGTGCAGCCCCTGCTGCTCCAGATAGTCCAGCATCCGGGCGGCCGTCTCGGCCGAGTCGTTACGGGCCGACATGGTCACCACGAGCTGGTCGGTGGCGTCGATCGCCGCCTGCCAGTTCTCCGCCCGGACGTTGTTGCCGGTGTCCACGAAGATCAGCTTGTAGAAGCGGCTCACGATCTCGCGGATGTCGGCGAACGCCATCGCCGTGAGCATCTCCCCGGCGGTCGCGGACTCGTCCGAGGCGAGTACGTCGAACATGCCCTCCCCCTGCGCGCGGACGTACTGCGACAGGTCGCCGACCCGCCCGTGCGCGCCCCGGAAATGGTCGAGGTCGCGTAGCAGATCCCGGACCGTACGGGAGTGGAAGTCCTGCTGGGCGCGCATGCCCAGGGTGCCCTGGGTCTCGTTGTTGTCCCAGGCCAGTACGTACCCGCCGCGCCGCTGTCCGAAGGTCATCGCGAGCAGTAGCACCGCCATGGTCTTGCCGGCGCCGCCCTTCGGGTTGACGATCGTGACCTGGCGTAGCCCGCCGAAGTTGCGCCGCACCATCTCGATGTCGTGGCGGACCTCCTGCTCGTGCCGCCCGGGACCGATGTTGAGCAGCCCGAACGAGGACTTGCGGAGCATGCCACGGATACCCATGGTGGCGACCGGCTCGGCCGGCCGGGCCGCCCGGCGCCGCGCGAAGTCCTCCGCCGTCACGGAGCCCTCGGGCGCCCAGTCCTGGGCCGCCTGCGGGGTCAACGCGCCAGCGGGCGGCGCGTACGCCGGCGCCTGGTAGACCCCGGGCGCCGGCGAATGCGGCGGAGGCGGCGGTGCCGGGTGAGGCGGTGCCGGCGAGGCCGGTCCCGGCGACGTAACCGGGCCCGTGGCGGGAGCGTCGCCGCCCGTAACAGGACCGGCGGCGCCGTTGGCACCCGTGGTGGGGTTGATGGCTGGCTCGCCGGGCCGGTAGATGCCGGCCTCGAACCCCACCCTCGGCCTGGCCGCTGGCGGCTGGCTCCAGGGCGAGCCGAACTCCTCGCGCGGTCGGGCCGCAGGCGCGAAGGCCGGTGCCGACGGATCGATGGTGACCGGCTGGCCGTGCACGACGGGAGGCGCCGGGAGTGCTACCGGCGGCGGGACCAGGGACGGTGCCGGGGGTGCTGGCGGTACCGCGGCCGCCGGGGGCGGCTGATCACGCGGTGGGCCGCCACGTTCATCCCTGGACGACGCGACGTTCTCATCCGGCGGCCAGAACGGCTCCTCCACGGCGTACCCCCCCTGTGGCGGTTCAACTGCGCCAGTTTCGCACGTGTTTCAATGCATCACTGTACGAACCGGGTCCGACCGTTACGCAGCGAAGACCGCCCAGGCGCCCCGCTCCATCCACCAGGTGCGCTTGCGCCCCAGCGTGCCGGCCACCCCATCGTCGACGAACGGCACGTCCGCGCTCGGCTGGATCGCGACGGCGCGGCCACGGGCGCGGCGTACCTCCACGCGTACCTGGCGCCGGCCGTACCAGTTGCGGGTGGTGACCGGGAGCGCCACCGCCACGTCGAGCACGCCGTCGGCGGCGTCGGCCGTGGCCACCAGCGGCAGGTCGTCGACTGTCGCGTACCCGTCGGCGTTGGCGACGGCCGTGGCGAGCAGCGGCTCGGTGCCGTCGCTGAGCACCGTGTCGTCGACGTTGACCTGGGCGGCGTACGGGATCGCCCGCCCGGTGTCGTCGGCGCCGCCCAGCAGGGTGCCGTGCAGCGTCACCGACCCGCCGTCGTTGCGCAGGAGGTCCAGCCGTCGGGCCTGGCCGCCCAGGACGGCCGCGGCGACGTCCGCCGGCTTGTCCGGCAGGCCGAGGCACTTGACCAGTTCGACGTCACCCATCGGGAGGACACCGATCGGAGGCAGGTCGGGCAGGGTGCGGTCCTCCGGTAGGGATTCCGGGCGCTTGCTCGGCGCCGGCGCGTACCGCCGGACCATCCGGCGTACGACCGCGCGGACCTCACCGTCGGTGGCGGCGGCGATGATCAACCGGGTGTCGGAGCGGTCCAGTACCGCATCGATCTCCTGGTCGGAGTGCGCGGTGACGGTCTCGACCCGGGCGCCGCCAGCGACCAGCGCGTCCCGGCAGGCGAGAACGGGCACGCGCGGCGTGCTGGAACAGCCGTCCGAGCAGCCGCCGGAGCAGCCGCCGCCCTGCCCGTCGTCGAGCGTCAGCAGCACCACGTCGTACACCGTTTCGCCTCCTTGTTAGCCTTGCACCCCGGGGCCTGGCCGCGACCGAGCGCCATCGACCCCTGGAAGGCGGACTTCAAGATGCCAGCGATCGTGCTGATCGGCGCGCAGTGGGGCGACGAGGGCAAGGGCAAGGTTACCGACCTGCTCGGAGAGCGTGTCGACTACGTCGTGCGGTACCAGGGCGGCAACAACGCCGGCCACACCGTAATCACCCCAGATGGGCAGAAATATGCCCTGCACCTGCTCCCGTCGGGCGTACTGACGCCGGGCTGCGTGCCGGTGATCGGAAACGGGGTCGTGATCGACCCGAAGGTGCTGCTCACCGAGTTGGACGGGCTAGCCGCGCGCGGCGTGGACGCGTCGAAGCTGCTCATCTCGACCGACGCGCACCTGATCATGCCGCACCACCGGGCGCTCGACCGGGTGGTCGAGCGCTACCTCGGCTCGTCCCGCATCGGTACGACCGGGCGCGGCATCGGGCCGGCGTACGGCGACAAGATCGCCCGCATGGGCATCCGGGTGCAGGACCTGCTTGACCCGGGGATCTTCCGCAAGAAGCTGGAGCTGGTGCTGCGGGAGAAGAACCAGATCCTGTTCAAGGTCTACAACCGTAAGCCGATCGACGTCGACGCGGTCGTCGAGGAGTACCTGGGGTACGCCGAGCGGCTGCGCCCGTACATCGCCGACACCCGGTTGATCCTTGGGAAGGCACTGGAAGCGGACAAGACCGTCCTGCTGGAAGGCGCCCAGGCGACCCTGCTGGACGTCGACCACGGCACGTACCCGTTCGTGACCTCGTCCAACCCGACCGCGGGCGGCGCCTGCGTCGGCTCGGGCATCCCGCCGACCCGGATCTCCCAGGTCATCGGCGTCATCAAGGCGTACACGACGCGAGTCGGTTCGGGCCCGTTCCCGACGGAGCTGTTCGACTCCAACGGCCAGCACCTGCTCAAGATCGGCGGGGAGTACGGGACGACGACGGGCCGGGAGCGCCGGTGCGGCTGGTTCGACGCGGTCGTCGGGCGGTACTCGGCGCGGGTCAACGGCATCACCGACCTGGTCGTCACCAAGCTCGACGTGCTGAGCGGCCTGGAGAAGCTGCCGGTCTGCGTGGCGTACGAGATCGACGGCGAGCGGGTCGACGAGATGCCCATGACCCAGACGGCGTTCCACCACGCCAAGCCGATCTACGAAGAGCTGCCCGGCTGGGACGAGGACATCTCCAAGTGCCGCACCGAGGCTGAGCTGCCTGAGAACGCCCGCCGCTACATCGAGCGCATCGAGGAGCTGTGCGGGGTCCGGGTCAGCGCGGTCGGCGTCGGGCCGGGCCGGGACGAGAACGTGGTCCGCCACCCGCTGATCTGACGCTCGCCCGTACGATCGCCTAGTGCGTGTCCTTCTCGTGGGCTCGGGCGGGCGCGAGCATGCCCTCGCCACCGCCCTTGCCGCTGACCCATCCGTCACCTCGCTGGTGTGCGCCCCCGGTAATCCCGGTATGGCCGCGATGGCGCAGGTCGTACCCGTGGACGTCACCGACGCCGACGCGGTCGCCGACCTGGCCGTCGGGGTCGGGGCGGACTTCGTCGTGATCGGCCCGGAGCAGCCGCTGGTCGCGGGTGCGGCCGACGCGGTCCGGGCCAGGGGGATCCCCTGCTTCGGGCCGTCCCGGGCGGCGGCGGAGTTGGAGGGCTCGAAGGCGTTCGCGAAGGCGATCATGGACGCCGCTGGCGTGCCGACCGCCCGGTCCCGGGTCTGCACGGACGCGGCCCAAACCGCCGCGGCGCTCGACGAGTTCGGCGCGCCGTACGTCGTCAAGGACGACGGGCTGGCCGCCGGCAAGGGGGTCGTGGTCACATCCGACCGGCAGGCAGCTCTCGACCACGCCGCTGAGTGCGACCGGGTCGTCGTCGAGGAGTACCTGAGCGGTCCCGAGGCGTCGCTGTTCGTCGTCACCGACGGCACGGCCGCGCTCCCGCTACTGCCGGCCCAGGACTTCAAGCGGGTCGGCGAGGGCGACACCGGGCCCAACACCGGCGGCATGGGGGCGTACGCGCCGCTGTCGTGGGCCCCCGCCGACCTGGTCGACGAGGTCATGGCGTCCGTGGTGCACCCGACGCTGGCCGCCATGCGCGACCGGGGGACGCCGTTCGCCGGCCTGCTGTACGTCGGCCTCGCGATCACGCCCGACGGGCCGAAGGTCATCGAGTTCAACTGCCGGTTCGGCGACCCCGAGACCCAGGTCGTCCTCGCGCTGCTGGAGACGCCCCTCGCGGGGCTGCTGGGCGCGGCGGCGACCGGCACGCTCGCCGAGCACCCGCCGCTCGAGTGGCACGGTGGATCGGCCGTGACCGTGGTGGTGGCGGCCGAGAACTACCCCGGTACGCCACGCAAGGGCGACGTCATCACCGGCGTCGACGGCCTGCCCGGGATCATCCACGCCGGCACCGCCCGCCGCGAGGACGGTGCCCTGGTCTCCGCCGGCGGCCGGGTGCTGTGCTGCACCGCGACCGGCGCCGACCTGGCCGCGGCGCGGGAAGCCGCCTACGCCCTGGTCGACCGGGTGGAGCTGGCCGGCTCACACTACCGCCGCGACATCGCGCTGACGGCCGTACGAGGTGAGATCGCCGTCAGTCTCTGATCCGAGGCAGGTACATCGTCGCGTCGTTGGAGTCGGCCACCGAGCCGCGCCGGCTCTGGTTCGGCAGGGGGCCGGCCGGCGGCTGGACCGGTGGTGGCGGGCTCGTCGGCGGGTTGGTCGGCGCGTTCAGCAGGCGACGCATGATCTTGCCGGTCGCGTTGCGGGGCAGTTCGGCCACGAAGTACACGTCCCGTGGCACGCTGAACCTGGCCATCGCGCGGCGCACGTACTCGCGTACGCCCTCGGTGTCCAACTGCTCGCCCGGGTAGAGCACGATCCAGGCGGCCAGGCGCTGCCCGTACTCGTGGTCAGGGACGCCGACGACGGCCACCTCGCGTACCTGGGGCAGTTCGGCGATCGCGTTCTCGACCGCGGACGGGTACACGTTCTCCCCGCCGCAGATGACCATGTCGTCCTCGCGGCCGTCGACGTACACCAGCCCGTCCGGTGCGATGTGGCCGATGTCGCCGGTCGCGATGAGATCGCCCCGGCGCTCCTTGCCGCCGCCGTCGGTGTAACCCTCGAAGATCATGTCGTTGCCGACGAAGATCCGCCCGATGTGGTTCGGCGGCATCGGGTTGCCGTTCGTGTCCAGGATCAGCACGCGGGTGCCCACCGGCGGACGCCCGGCGCAGGTCGAGTCGGCGCGCAGTTCGCTCGGGGTCGCGATGCTCGCCCAGGACGCCTCGGTCGACCCGTACAGGTTGTAGAGCACGTCGCCGTACACGTCCATGAACCGGCCGACCATCGGCGCGGGCAGCGCCGATCCGCTGCTCGCGACGACCCGGAGCGGGCTGGCGACACGCGCGGCTGGCGCGGCGTCCAGCATGCGCTGCAGCATGACCGGCACCGCCAGCAGCGTGGAGCATTCGTGCTCGGTCACCGCGGCGAGCGTCCCGGCCGGGTCGAAACGGCGGCGCAGCACCACGGTCGCGCGCAGCGCCAGGGCGATCTGCAGCCCCGCGTAGCCCCAGGTGTGGAACAGCGGCGCGGCGATGAACATGCGCTCGCCGGCGGACATCGGGATGCGGGAGATCACGGCGGCGAGGGGATTGAAGCCACCGGGGACCGGCCGGCGCGCGCCCTTGGGTGTGCCGGTCGTGCCCGAGGTGAGCACGATCGTGCGGCCGGGCTGCTGCGGCGGCGCTATGTCGGCGTTCGGGGCGGCTTCGATCAGACCGGCCACCGTCGGGGTGGACCGGTGCAGGTGGCCGTCGGCGCTGATCCGCGCGACCGTCGCCGGCACGGCCGAGGCCATCTCGAAGAACTCGTCGTCGTGGATGAGGAGCCGTACGTTCTGGTTGTGCAGGACGGTCTCGAGCTGGTCGGGGCCGAGCCCGGTGTTGACCAGCACGACATCGGCGCCGATCGTGCCGGCGGCGAGCATCGACTCGAACATCGTGGCCGAGTTGCGGCACAGCAGACCCAGCCGGTCACCCGGCCCCAGGCCGTACCCGGAACGCAGCGCGTTCGCCAGCCGCTGCGATCGGATCGCCAACTCCCGGTAGGTCAGCGAGCGCGTCTCGTCGATGACCGCCAGCCGGTCGGGATCGCGGGCGGCGGCTGAGCGCATCTCGCCGGTGAGGCTGAAGCCCCACCGGCGCAACGCGTTGAGCTGCCGGACTACCTTGTCCGGCCGGCCGGGTGCGAGGAGCCCGCGGCGGGCGAGAGTGCGTACCAGGAAGGCTGCTTCCACGTTGTCCTACCTACCCCTTGAGGTGCCCCCGCGTTACCCCTGCGCCAGCTACTTCATCGATTCACGTTCAGCGGATGTACATCCCGGAGATGGCTCGCGAGATGACCAGCCGCTGGATCTCACTGGTCCCTTCGAAGATCGTATAAATCTTCGCGTCTCGATACCACCGTTCGACCGGGTGGTCACGCACGAAACCGGCGCCGCCAAGGATCTGGACCGCCTTTTCCGCGTTGGCGACCGCCACCTCGCCGGCCTTGAGCTTGCTCATCGAGCCCTCACCGGCTTCGAACACGCGGTTGTTGCGCCCCATCCACGCCGCCCGCCACACCAGCAGCCGGGCCGCGTCGAGCTCCATCTTCATGTCCGCGAGCGTGAACGCGATGGCCTGGTTCTCGATGATCCGTCGGCCGAACTGCTCACGGTCCTTGGCGTACTCCAGGGCGTACTCGTACGCCGCGCGGGCGATGCCGAGCGCCTGGGCGCCCACGGCCGGCCGGGACAGCTCGAACGTACGCATGGCGGCCTGGCCGCTGGCCTTCCGGCCCTCGCGGGCCCGGGCCAGTCGCTCGTCGAGCGCCTCCTTGCCGCCGAGCAGGCAGCTTCCGGGCACGCGGACGTCGTCGAGGAAAACGTCGGCGGTGTGCGAGGCGCGCAGGCCGAGCTTCTTCAGCTTCTTGGTGGCCTGCAGGCCGGGGGTGCCGGGCGGGACCACGAAGCCGGCCTGTCCGCGCGAGCCCAGCTCAGGGTCGACGCTCGCGGTCACCACGTGGACGTTGGCGATGCCGCCGTTGGTGGCGAACGCCTTCTGTCCGCTGATGACCCACTCGTCTTTCGCCTCGTCGTAGCGGGCCCGGGTGCGCATCGAGCTGACGTCGGAGCCGGCCTGCGGCTCGGTGGTGCAGAACGCCGCCACCTTGGGATCGTCGGCGTCGCCGAAGCACTGCGGCACCCATTCGACCATCTGGTCGGGCGTGCCCGAGCCGTAGATGGACGCGACCGCCAGGTGCGTGCCGAAGATCGCCATCGCGATGCCGGCGTCACCCCAGAACAGCTCCTCATTGGCGAGGCACATGGAGAGCCCGGTCGAGTCACCCCAGGCGTTGACGAGGAATTCGAAGCCGTACAGCCCGATCTTCGCCGCCTCCTGGATGATCGGCCAGGGGGTCTCCTCGCGCTCGTCCCACTCCGCGCCGGCCGGACGCACGACCTCGCTCGCGAAGCCGTGCACCCAGTCGCGGAGATCCCGCTGTTCCTCGTTCAGGTCAAGCGAGAATTCGGGCATGGCTCAGCCCTTGGGGATGTCGAAGAGGTTTGCGATGTTCGCGGCGAGGCCGAGGTCGCCCTTGGCCTTCAGCTTGCCGGTCATGAACATCATCATCGGGTTGCCGTTGCCCGAGACGACCTTGATGAAGTCGACCGGGCCCACGGTGATCGCGAGCTTCGGGTCGTTCTCCGGCGTCGGCGACAGGGTGCAGGTGCCGTTCGCGATGACCAGCTCGTAGGTGCTCACGCCGCCGTCGGGGGCGCCGCCGACGTTCCAGTGGATGACCGCGTTCGTCGAACCGGCGCGGTCCGGGCGGAACAGGCTCGGGAACTTGGCGAAGATCGCGTCGAGGATCTGCTTGCGGTGCTCACCCTGCAGCAGCTCGGAGATCTCCGAGTCCTTCGTCTGCTTGACGATCTGGGCGAACTGCTTGGGCTCGACGGTGGCGAAGTCGAGACCGGTGATGTCCGTCATGGGTCCCCCTGTAGTGGCGTATGACCTTACTCATGGGTAACCTTACGGGCGAGTAGGTAAGCTGGCAAGGTGCCACCCGTCACCTCGAAGCGTGTTCCTCGCGCGATCCGCGAACAGCAGATGCTCGACGCCGCCGTGTCCGTCTTCGGCCAGCGTGGCTTCCATGCCGCGTCCATGGACGAGATCGCCGAGGCCGCGGGCATTTCCAAACCCATGGTGTACGCGTACCTCGGCAGCAAAGAGGACCTGTTCACCGCGTGCCTGCACCGGGAGGCGACCCGACTGGTCGAGAGGGTTGTCGAGGCCGTGGGGGTCAGCGCGCGACCGGACGAGCAACTGTGGAACGGCCTGCGCGGCTTCTTCGCCTTCGTCGGATCACACCGCGAAGGCTGGAACATGCTCTACCGGCAGTCCCGCGGCCGGGAGCCGTTCGCCAGCGAATGGGCGGCGATGCGCGGGCGGATGGTCGAGGTGGTGTCCGGGCTGCTGACCCGGGCGGTGGAGTCGGCCGGCGGCTCGGGTACGCCGGCCGACCTGGAGTCGGTGACGTACGGACTGGTGGGCGCCGCTGAGTCGATGGCCGACTGGCTCGCCGACAACCCCGGCGAGGACCCGGGGCGGACGGCCGCCCGGCTGATGAACTTCATCTGGCTGGGCGCCGAGGACCTGCTTCGTGGCGCGGTGTGGCGCCCCGCTTCGTGAGCCGCCCTCCTCAGGGAGAGGGCGCAGTTGCCGGGCAGTTCGGCGAGTAATCGACAGCTCAGCCGTGCAGGGTCGGCCCGAGCAGGGTCAGGAACGCGAGCAGGACGAGGACGCCACCGAGTACGGCGGACTGCACCTGCGTACGGGCATTGCGCGGCGCGTACGCCAGGCCGGCGGCCACGATCGCACCGACGACGAGCCCGCCGAGGTGACCGGCCTTGGAGATGCCCGGGAAGAAGAACGTGATGTACAGGTTGATCAGCAGGATCGGCAGGATTCCGGCCAGGCTTCCGCCGAGTCGACGGACGACTATCGCGTACGCGGCGAACAGGCCAAAGATCGCGGTAGACGCGCCGGCCGCGAACGAGCTCGGGCTGAACAGGTAGGCCGCCACGTTGCCGCCGAGCCCGGCGAGCAGGTACAGAGTCAGGAACCGGGCTCGGCCGAGCGCGGCTTCGAGTGGGCGGCCGAGGATCCACAGCCCCCACATGTTCATCAGCAGGTGCAGCAGCCCGTAGTGGATGAACATGGCGGTGATCAGGCGGTACCAACCGCCGTCGTCGAGACCTGGGGCGTAGGTGCCGCCGGGTGCGTGGCCGAGGAGGATCTCGCCGTTCGGCATGAGCGTCACGCCGGTGGCGTGCACGGCGCCGATCGCCTGGATCGCGCTGACGCCGGTGAAGAGCCCCCGGCCGAGCAGGGCGCCGGTGCCGCTGATGAGGACGCCCACCAGGGCCACGGCCACGTTGATCGCAATCAGGATCTTGGTGACCGTGCCCTGCTGGCCGGCCACGGTTCCGCCGAAGGCGGTCCGGGCCGAGCGCTGGGTGCGCCGCCCTGCGGCGACGCACTCCGGGCACTGGTGACCGACTGACGCCTCGTTCATGCATTCGGGGCAGATCGGTCGGTCACAGCGCGCGCAGCGGACGTAGGTCTCCCGTGACGGGTGTCGGTAGCAGGCCGGCACGCCGACGGACGGGGGTTGAGTCATGCCAGTAAGACTACTGAGCCCGTTCAATCTCGACGCGCTCGATGACGACGTCCTGCAGCGGACGGTCGCGCGGGTCGGTCTGGGTGCTCGCGATGGCGTCCACGGTCTTGCGCGAGTCGTCATCGGCGACCTCGCCGAAGATGGTGTGCTTGCCGTTGAGCCACGCGGTCGGCGCGACCGAGATGAAGAACTGCGAGCCGTTGGTGCCCTGGCCGCCGCGCGTGCCGGCGTTCGCCATGGCCAGCAGGTACGGCCGGTTGAACTGCAGATCGGGGTGGATCTCGTCGTTGAACGTGTACCCGGGGCCGCCGGTGCCCGTACCCGTGGGGTCGCCGCCCTGGACCATGAAGCCGCTGATGACCCGGTGGAAGACCGTTCCGTCGTAGTACGGCCCGGTGCCGGGCTGACCCGTACGCGGGTCGGCGTAGCTACGCGTACCCTCGGCCAGCTCGACGAAGTTCCGCACGGTCTTCGGCGCGTGGTTGGGGAAGAGCTCCATACGAATCGGTCCGACGTTCGTGTGCAACGTCGCGAAGATACGTTCGGCCACAATGCTCCCTTTCGTGGAGAAGATCGCTAACGCTTACCGTACCTCCGGCCGGACGGCCCCGCCGCTCGGCCCGAGGCCGAGCGGCCGAAGGGCGCTCGGATGCTCACCGGTTACATACATCGAGGACGGCGACACGTTCTTCTCGCCCGCCGCTGGGTATGACAACTAGGTAGGGAGTGTGTTCGCCGCCACGGGAGGTGGGACTGTGTTGGGACGGCGTCAGGTCAGGACGCACAACGCCATGATGCGCGAGGAGTTCACCGAGGGTGTAGATCACCTTCGGATGGCCGCGGCCCACGCCGCCGGCTCGGCCGCCGGGATGATCGCTCCGCGCCTCGGCGCGGTGCGGGAGCGGATGATCGAGCCGACGGTCGACAAGTCGATGGACATGGCGCGCGACGGCGCGCGCAAGGCCGGCAAGATGGCGCGCCGGGCCACGGGCAAGCAGCCGGCGATCACGGAGACCAGGCGGTGGCCCCGGATGGTCGGGGGCCTGATGATCGCGGGCGCGGCCCTGGGCGCCATCAGCGCGCTGCTGTCCCGCCGCCGCCAGCGCGGCTGGAACGAGTACGGCGCAGGCGGAAGCTCCATGACGCAGGAAGTGCGGTCCATTGCGGACACCGCCCGGTCGGCTGCGTCGTCGATGGCGGACACGGCCAAGGACACGGCATCTGACGTGCTGGGACAGATGAAGAGCCAGTCCGACACCTCGTCGCCGTCGCCGTCGCCGTCGCCGTCGCCGTCGCACGGTACGGGCGAGTCGTACTCCAGCGGCGGCCCGACCGGTTCCAGCTCGCGCAACGGCCGTCCAT
The DNA here is from genome assembly GCF_011947225.1 of Planosporangium flavigriseum. GTDB lineage: Bacteria > Actinomycetota > Actinomycetes > Mycobacteriales > Micromonosporaceae > Planosporangium > Planosporangium flavigriseum. The sequence goes on from NZ_JAATVW010000004.1 coordinate 316,682, forward strand.
AGCGCGTACGGCACTCTTTTCCGAGGGGGGCGCCCGGAGCGCTCCCCTCGGAGCGCGGTCCTACAGCCAGCCAGAGCGGCGGAGGGCCCGGTACGCCACGAACGAGCCGGTGATCAGCAGAGTCAGCAGCACCGGATAGCTGTACTTCCAGTGCAGTTCCGGCATGAATTCGAAGTTCATGCCGTAGATGCCGGTTGCCATGGTCCAGAACGCCGCGATACCGGCGTAAGCCGCGATCTTGCGCATGTCGTTGTTCTGGTCGACCGACACCTGAGCCAGTCGGGCCGACAGGACCGAGTTGAGCACGTCGTCGAAGTAAATGACCTGCTCGACCGTGCGGGCCAGGTGGTCGTTGACGTCGCGGAAGTACCGGCGGACCTCGCCCGGCACGTCGCCGACCTGCCCGCTGGCCAGGCCGGCGAGCGGGCGCTGCAGCGGCATGACGACCCGCTTGAACTCCATCAGCTCCCGCTTGAGCTGGTAGATGCGCTGGATCCGGCCGTGGCCCTGGCGGGCGAAGACGCTGTCCTCGACGATCGCGATGTCCTCCTCGATCGCCGCAGCGACCTCTACCAGCACGTCGACGACCATGTCGCACACCGCGTAGGCCACCGCCCACGGGCCGTGTTTGATCAGCTCATCCTTGTCGTTGAGGCCTGCCCGTACCGGTGCCAGCCGGGCCGCGTCCCCGTGCCGGACGGTGATGATGAAGTGCTCACCGATGAACATCATGACGTCGCCGCTCTCGACGACCTCGCTGTTCTCGGTCAGTTCGGCGTGCTCGATGTAGCGGGCGGTCCGCAGCGTCACGAACGTCATGGCGCCGTAGCGCTCCACCTTCGGCCGCTGGTGGGACTTGACGGCGTCCTCGACTGGCAGCTCGTGGAGGTCGAACGTGTCGGCGATGTCGGCCAGCTCGTTCGCGTCGGGTTCCTTGAGCCCCAACCACACGAAAGCGTTGTGGGTGTTGCCGGCGGCGATCAGCGCGTCCCGGTAGTTCCAGTCACCCGGCTGGCGCACGCCGTCGACATAGAGCGCGCAGTCGATGACCCCGCTGTGGTGGTCGGCACCGACGCCCGTCGACAGCGGCGCCGGGGTGGTGCTGCGCATCCGGTGCATCGCGCGACGGACCGGCGCGGGTAACACGCGGGACAGGCTGCGACCGGTTCCGTCCTGGGTCATGCGCTACTCCAGACGTGGTGTGCGGCGCAGCCGCCCCGAGTTACGTCAAAAAGTAGGCACCGGGCGGGCCGTCCGCAGGTGGGGTGGGGGGCGGGGCGGCCCGCCCGGTGCCGTTGGGGGCGGGGATGGTGCCTGTGGACGCAGTGTCGTGGAGACGATTGCGTCGCGCAGGATTGTGATCCATCCGGCCCGGGCGGGGGAACCCCTTCACATCACGGTTTGGTGTCAGCCTTGCTCGCGTACCTGCGCCACGGCGGCTGCCAGCCTGCGTACACCCTCGTCGACCTGGTCGGCCGTGACCGCCGAGTAGGCCAGCCGCAGCGAGTGCCGGCCGCCCTCCAGCAGGAAGTCACTGCCCTTGACGACCGCCACGCCGTGGGCGGTCGCCGCCGGTACGAGCTTGTCGACGTCCACGTCCTCCGGAAGCTCGACCCAGAGGAAGTAGCCGCCGTCGGGCTCGGTGAAGCGCGCGTCCGGGATGTGCTTGCGCAGCGCCTCGGCCAGCAGCTGGGCGCGCTCGCCCAGCGCCGTGCATACGGTGGCGATCGACCGGTCGATGTCGCCGGCGGCGCAGAACTGGTACACGATCGCCTCGGAGACCATGCCGGGCGAGATGTACAGGTTCGTGGCGCGCTGGGCGATCGTGGCGATGACGTCCTTCGGGCCGACCAGGTAGCCGACGCGGACGCCCGGGCAGACGGTCTTGGTGAACGAGCTGGCGTGCACGACGGTGCCGTCGGTGTCCAGGTTCAGCATCGACGGCAGCTTCTCGCCACGGAAGCGGATGTCGGCGTACGGGTCGTCTTCGAAGATCGTGAAGCCGTACTCCTTGGCGAGGGCGATCAGGGCCCGCCGCCGGTCGGCGCTCAGCGTCACGCCCGCCGGGTTCTGGAAGTTCGGAATGATGTGGGCGAGCTTCGGGCGTACCCCCGATTCGAGCAGCCTGCGCAGCTCGTCAACGTCGAGTCCGTCCTTGTCGAGGGTGACCTGGTGCACCTTCGCGCCGAGGTTGCGCAGGTTGAGCAGGGTCCGGTCGTAGGTCGGCTTCTCCACGATCACGTCGTCGCCGGGGCGGACGAGGTGCTCGAACAGCAGGGCGTCGGCCTGCAGCGAGCCGTTCGTGACGATCACCTGGTCGACGTCCACGCCGTGCTTGTCCGCGATCCACTTGCGCAATGGCGGGTAGCCCACGGACGTGCCGTACGCGGTGATGCCGGCCGGGTCCGCCTCGAAGGCGCGAACCGCTGCCGCCTTGAGGCCGTCGATGTCGACGATGTCCAGGGAAGGAGCACCACGGGCAAACGAAATCAACTGCGCAGGGGTCATGGAACTTAAGGGTACGGGGTTCGTCCGATCGATTTTGTCAAGCCCTAGGTGTGAATCTGTGACGATCAGGGCAATGGACGTTTTCTAGGCGGGGACGGTCGAGCGGTGCTGGGCCCAGACCCGCACGATGTCGCGCACCGAGATGACACCGAGAACCTCGTCGTCGGACATGACGACCAGGTGACGGAAGCTGCCCTCGATCATCGCGGCCGCCGCGTCCTCCAGGGTCCAGGACGGCCCGGCGTACACCACGTCCCAGGTGATGTGCGCGGCGGCGCGCTCGACATCGGGGTCCTGTCCATCGGCGAGGGCATTGAGAACGTCGCGTTCGGTGATGATGCCGACCCCCGCGCCGTCGGGGTCGATCACTATGGCCGCGCCGACCCGGCGCGACGACATCAACTGGGCGGTCTGTCGGAGCGTGTGCTCGGGGCCAACGGTCAGCACCGCCTTACTCATCGCATCGCGTACCTGCACGGTGTAATCCCCCTCACAATGCGCGGTACGGAGATGGTCCCGCCGGTGCGGCGAACACTCAAGACTTCTCATCCATGAATTTCACTTCTACGCCCGGCCGGGTGAAAGAAGGGGCGCCGCGGTCCCCTTCGGCTCAGGGGGCAGCCGAGGTCGTCCGGCCGTAGGGCCAATACTTGACGCATGCGTTTCCTGTCCGAACGGTTCGGGGTGTCCGAGCCGGCGCCGTATGACCTGACCTATGACGACGTCTTCATGGTGCCCTCGCGGTCGAGCGTCGAGTCGCGTCTGGACGTCGACCTGGCGACCAGCGACGGCACCGGCACGACGATCCCGCTCCTGGTCGCCAACATGACCGCCGTCGCCGGCCGGCGCATGGCGGAGACGGTCGCGCGCCGGGGCGGCCTCGCGATCATTCCCCAGGACATCCCGGTCGACGTCGTCGCGGACGTCGTGAGCTGGGTCAAGCGCCGGCACCTGGTGCACGACACCCCGATTACGCTCGCGCCCGGCGACACTGTCTCGCAGGCCCTCGCGCTGCTGCCCAAGCGCGCTCACGGCGCGGTCGTCGTCGTGGAGGACGGCCGTCCGGTCGGCATCGTCACCGAGGTCGACTGCGCCGACGTCGACCGGTTCACCCAGCTCGGGACCGTGATGTCCCGGGATCTGCTCACGCTGCCCGCGGACATCGCCCCCGAGGACGCGTTCGAGCGCCTCCAGGCCGGCCACCACCGGGTGGCGCCGGTCGTGGACTCCTCCGGCTCGCTCGTCGGCATCCTGACCCGCAAGGCCGCCCTGCGGGCGACGCTCTACCGTCCGGCCACCGACGACGAGGGCGGGCTGCGGGTCGGTGCCGCGATCGGCATCAACGGGGACGTGGCCGGCCGCGCCGACAAGCTGCTGGCCGCCGGCATTGACGTGCTGGTCGTGGACACCGCGCACGGGCACCAGGAGCGGATGATCTCCGCGCTGCGGGCGGTCCGGGCGCTCCAGCCGACCGTTCCGGTCGCGGCCGGCAACGTCGTGACGGCGTCCGGGGTACGCGACCTCATCGCGGCCGGCGCCGACATCGTGAAGGTGGGCGTCGGGCCCGGCGCGATGTGCACCACCCGGATGATGACCGGCGTGGGGCGCCCGCAGTTCTCCGCCGTGCTCGAGTGCGCGCAGCAGGCCCGTGAGCTGGGCGGGCACGTCTGGGCCGACGGCGGGGTTCGGCACCCGCGCGACGTCGCCCTCGCGCTCGCGGCCGGCGCCTCGAACGTCATGATCGGTTCCTGGCTGGCCGGCACGCACGAGTCGCCCGGCGACCCGCAGCGCGATGCCGACGGCCGCCTGTACAAGGAGAACTTCGGCATGGCCTCGGCGCGGGCGGTCAGCCGCCGCACCACCGAGGAGACGCCGTACGACCGGGCCCGCAAGGCGCTGTTCGAGGAGGGCATCTCGACCTCGCGGATGTACCTGGATCCCCGCCGGCCGGGGGTGGAGGACATCCTCGACGAGATCGTGGCCGGCGTACGCAGCTCGTGCACGTACGCGGGCGCCCGTAACCTCGCCGAGCTCCACGAACGGGCGGTCATCGGGATCCAGAGCGCGGCCGGGTACGCCGAGGGAAAGCCGCTGCCGACCAGTTGGTGAGCGAGAGTACGGTCTAGCCGGGTCGCGATATCCTGCCTCGCGTCCGACGGGTAGGGCGCACGCCCGTCTTGACGCGAAGGGAAGTCCCACGTGGTGATCAACGTGGTGATCCTGGCCGCTGGCCTGGGCACCCGACTAGGCCGTCCCCATCCCAAGCCGCTGACCCCGTTGGCTGACGGGCGGAGCATCCTGCGCCAGCAGTTGGACCACCTGCACTCCAGCTTCGACCGGCAGGCGCACATCACGATCGTGGTCGGGTACAAGATGGACCTGATCATGGAGGCGGCGGCGGCGGACGCGTCGTTCGTCTACAACGAGCTGTACGACCAGACCGGTACGGCCAAAAGCCTGCTCAAGGCGTTACGGCTGGCCCCGCCCGGCGGCGTCCTGTGGCTCAACGGCGACGTCGTCTTCGTCCCCGGGCTGCTCGCCGCGCTCGTGCCGCACATCGAGGCCGGCCGTAGCTTCGTCGCCGTGAACACCGCGAGCGTCGCCGACGAGGAGGTCAAGTACACCCTCGACGACGACGGGTACATTTTCGAGCTGTCCAAGAAGGTGGTCGGCGGCCTCGGGGAGGCGGTCGGCATCAACTACATCGCCGCCGCTGACCGCGCCGTGCTCACCGAGCACCTGGAGAACTGTCCGGACAACGAGTACTTCGAGTACGGCCTGGAGACCGCGATCCGGGACGAGGGCCTGCGGGTGACGGCGGTGGACATCTCCGCGTACGGCTGCGTCGAGGTCGACTTCGAGCCCGACCTCGACCGGGCCAACGCCCTGGACGGCGGCCGGTGACCACGGCGACCCGGCCGGGGCGGCACACCGCGGCCGATTTCCTGGCCCGGAACCGGGGCGGGGGACTCTTCACCGAGACGATCAACCAGCGGATCGGGGCGCACCTGTCGGTGGCGGCCGAACGGCTGGGCGCGCCGCCGAGCGTGCTGACGCTGGCGAACTTCGTCCTCGGGCTCGCCGCCGCGGCACTGGTCATGCTGAGCGCCCCGGCGATGGCTGACGGACGCGTGTCGGCTCTGCTGGTCGGGCTCGCCGCGTTCGTACTCTGGCAGTTGGCGTACTCGCTCGACTGCGCCGACGGCCAGTTGGCCAGGGTCACCGGCCAGGCGAGCCCGGCCGGGGCCCGCCTGGACATCCTGTGCGACGTCGCGCTGCAGATCGCGCTGGTCACGACGGTGGCCCGGGTCGCGTACGCCTACCACCCGGGCACGCCGATCTGGCTGGCGGCCGTGTTCGCCGGCACCTGGATGGTCAACCTGGTCACGTCCGCGCTGCAGCAGGGCGCCTCGGCGGGCAGCCTCGTCGCCAGCCGTTCAGTCGTCGTCCGGGTGATCAAGCTGGTGCGCGACTACGGTGCCGTCGTGACCGTCATCGGACTGACCCTCGCCCTGATACCCGCGTGGACCGTGTGGCTCATGGCCGCGTTCGTGCTCATCAACGGTGGGTTTCTGCTGGTCAGCATCGTTGCGGCCGCCCGCGCGAGCCTGAGTCGGAGCTGACCGGGGTGCGGGGCGTACGCAACGCGCGCTGGGTGACGGCGGGACTGGCCGACCAGTTCGTCATGGCGTGTGCCAACGCGGGCAACACCTTGCTGGCGCTGATCCTGCTCTCGCCGCACCGGGCCGGCCTCATGATCCTGTCGGTGAACCTGGCGTACCTGGTCATGTACCTCACCCGGGCGTTCGTGGGCGACGTGCTCCTGGCGCTCGCGTCCCGCTACGACGGGGCGCGCCGCGACGATCTCGTGCGCAACGGCCTGGCCGCGGCCGTCGGCATCGGCGCGGTCGCCGCGGTGGTGCTGCTCATTGTGTGGGCGGTATGGCCAGGCAAAGGCAACGTCGCCCTGCCCGATCTGGTGTGGATAGCGCCGTTCATCCCCTTGATTCTGCTGCATGACACCGGCCGATTCAGCTACCTCGCCAACCGGGAGCCGGAGAAGGCGCTCAAGATCGACCTGGTCTGGGTCGGCACGCAGGCCATAGCGGTCGTCGCGATGGTTCTCTTCGGTCTGACCAGCGCCGGTGGCCTGATGGTCTGCTGGGGCGTCGGCGCGGCGGCGGGAGCGGTCGTCTTTCTGCTGAGTACGGGGCATCGGCCGTGGCAGGGCAGACCACTGCGGTGGACGGCCGAGACCCGGCACCTGTCGGGTTGGTTCACCGTGACCGCGCTTGTGGGCCAGTTCCAGGTACAGGCGATCGGGTTCATCGTCACCGCTCAACTCACCCCCGCCGCGTTCGCCGCGATCCGTGGCGCGCAGACCGTGCTGCTCCAGCCCGTACAGAACTTCCTCATGGCCGTACAGGGTCTTGTCGTGCCGCGGGCGTCGCGGTTGGCTGGCGACGCCGCACCCCGGCCGGGTGGCGAGGGGTCGGATGCGGCCAGCGCCCTGCGCCGTCTGATCCGACTGCTGGCGCTCGCGTTCGCGGGCCTGGCGATCGTGATGATCGTGGCGATGTGGCCGCTCGCGGAGTTCGGCCTGGTGCACATTCGCAAGTTCGCCGGCATCGCGTCGCTGGCGCTGCCGACGAGCTTGCAGGCAGGCCTGTACATGGTTCAGTTGCCGTTCGCAGCGGCGTTGCGGGCGATGCACCGGGCCCGGATGCTGTTCGCTCAGTACGTGGTCTTCACGACCGTGAGCCTGACCGGTCTGGTCGTCGGCGCCCACCTCCATGGGCTGGAAGGCGCGGCGTGGGGCCTGACGGTCGGCGCAGCGGCCGGGCTGGTGACGATGGTCGGCCTGTACTTGTACTCGCTTCGCTTCCTCGGCTCCGCGGAGCCGGACCGCGTCGGGGACGCGGAACCGGCCGGCGTGATCACGCAGTAGTCGTCGCGTGCTCGGCCGGGCGCTCGGCGACGGCCTGGCTCGGGCGCAGCACCAGCCACGCCTCGCCGGCCACCAGCAGAATCCACAGGGTGCCGCCGGTGGTGCCGAGGAGCCAGTCCGCCGTGGCGATCGTCGGTACCGACCCGAAGGCGGTGACCGTCAGCCAGGCCGGCGGTGCGCGCCGGACCCCGGCCGCGCCGTCCGGGCCGGGTACGCGGGGGCCGCGCCACGCGTACCACAGCAGCAGTCCGAGGCCGAGCAGGAAGGCGAGCTCACCGAGCACGCCGCCGCGGCGCAGCGCGCCGACCGCCGCATTGTCGGTGGTCAGTTTCATGTTGTTGCGTACGACGACCGCGCGCGTCGTCTTCGTGTCGCCGAAGGCCTTCTGTACGAGGTTGCCGTCGGCCCACTCCCGGCCGACCTGCTTCCAGCTCTCGGTCCGGCCACTGGTCGGGTCGCCCGCGTCATAACGGGCCTTGAACAGGAACCCCTGGCCGCCCACCTCGGAGACGACGAGGACCAGGGCGGCGACCGCCAGCGGCGTGACCATCGCGACCCAGACCCGGCGGTACGAGGGCAGGTCGGCGCCCCGGCGGCGCCAGATCACGTAGGCGTGCACGGCTGCTGCGGCGGCGAGGTACACGAAGCCGGTACGGGAGTTGGTCATGTACACCACCCAGCCGGCGAGCAGCGTCACCGCCAACCGCTGCCACAGCGCGAACGCCCGGTCCACCCCGATCCGCACGGCCATGACGACAGCGATCAGGGCCAGCGAGTTGGGGTGGTACATCAGCCACTTGCCGCCCCAGAACCGGTGCACCATGACCTCGGTGCCCCAGCCGTTCTGCGGGATGACGTGGCGGTGCTGGAACAGGTTGCCCGACCCCGAGACGAGCAGTGCGGCGATGGCGAGTCCGAACGCGCCGACGATGCCGACGGACAGGTCCCGGCCGCGGTCGCGGCGCACGCCGGCGACGACGGCGAGGACCGCGAGGCCGAAGATCCCGGCGTACCCGATCCGCTGCGCGCCGACGGTGAAGGCCCCGACGAGCAGCGCCCCGACGATGCCGAGCAGCCAGTACGCCAGCCCTAACCAGGCGCTGCCCAGGCGGGGTAGCGCCGGCAGGTCACGCAGCCACGACCAGCTCCACCAGGCGAAGACGACCCCTTCGACCGCCAGCACCGCCCAGACGACCTTGCCGTCGGCCATGTACGTCCAGCTCACCATCCCGGCGAGGACGAAGAAGCCGCCGATGACCAGGCCACGGACGGTCACGCCGGGCAGCGTGGTGACGAACCAGACGATCGCGGCGGCGAGGGCCCCGGCGATCAGAGCACCCAGGGCGTACAGGACGGAGCGGCTGTGCAGAAGCTCCGCCACTCCGGTCGCGAGCGCCAGGACGGCGCCGGCCCCGATCGCGACCCGGTTCGTCATGTGGCCACCTCTTCGTAGATGTCGATCAGCCGCTGTACGAGCACGTCGGGAGCGAAGCTCTCCTCGTACCGCTGCCTGGCTGTTGTCGCGAGACGCGCCGCACCCGCGTGCGCGGCCTTGAGCCCCGCGGAGACCGCGACCGGCTCGGGCTCCACGACCCAGCCGGCGTCGCCGACCAGATACGGGATCCCGCCCATTGTCGTGCCGAGTACCGGGCGACCGCACGCCAAGGCCTCGAGGACGATCGTTGGCAGTACGTCGTGCCAGACGGACGGGGCCACCACGCACGCCGCGGCGGCGATCTGGGCCAGCGTCGCGGCCCGGTCGAGGGGGCCGAGGTAGGTCACGTCGGCCCGGGACGCGGCGACGGACTCGGCGAGGGGGCGCAGCGGCCCGTCGCCGGCGATGCGCAGGGTCCCCAGCTCGCCCTCGGCGTACCCGCGCCAGGCGTCGAGCAACAGGCCCAGCCCCTTCTCGGGGGACAGGCGCGCAGCGAACAGGAAGCCTCGGCCGGCTGGACCGGCTGGACCGGCTGAGCCGGGGGTGGCGAGTGTGGGCCAGGGGTCGGGGATCGCGTTCGGCTTGACGCTGATCCGGTCGGCGGGGATGCCGTAGTCGCGCAGGTGGTCGGCGATCGCCGAGGTCAAGGCGATGTACCGGTCGACCGAGCGCCAGGTGCCCCGGTGGACCGCGAGGGTGGCCGCCATGATGGCGCTCTGCGCGCGCGAGCCCCGGTAGCAGGCGTGCTGGACGGCGGGCAGCCCGAACACCTTGCCCCGGCAGTCGTGGCAGACGTGCCCGTCCCGGAAGTAGAGGCCGGGGGCGCAGACCTGCCGGTAGTTGTGCACGGTCTGGATCACCGGCACGCCGTGCTTGTGCGCGGTGCGGACCACCCACGGCGACAGCAACGGGTACGGGTTGTGCAGGTGGAGCACGTCCGGCTGCTCGGCGCGGAGCAGGTCGGCCAGCGCCTGCTGGGAGGCCCGGTTGTAGATCGGAGAGAGCGGCAGCAGCGCCTGCTGGGCCGCCGGCAGGTCGCCGATCTCGTCGGAGCTGCGCAGGAACGGCACGACGGTGACGCCGGCCGCGCGCAGTTGCGCGATCTCGGCGTCGACGATGATGTTTTCGCCGGACGGCGACGCCGCGGCGTAGCGGTTGTGCGCGACGACGATCTTCAGGCCGGGCTTCATAGCGCAGATGAGCCTACGTCAGCGGCATGATCTCGGGCAGACTGAACGGGTGCCCGAACTCCCCGAGGTCACCGCGCTCGCCGCCTACCTGCGCGAGCGGGCGGTCGGACGCCACGTCGAACGCGTCGAGGTGTCCGCGATCAGCGTGCTCAAGACATACGACCCGCCGGTCACCGCGCTGGCGCGGGCCGAGGTCACCGACGCGACCCGGCACGGCAAATTTCTCGACGTCATTTTCGACAGCGGTCTCCATCTCGTTGTCCACCTCGCGCGGGCGGGCTGGCTCCAGTACCGGGAGGGGTTCGCCGGCAGCACGCCGCTCAAGCCGGGCAAGGGGCCGATCGCGCTGCGGGTACGCCTGGACGACGGGTCGGGCTTCGACCTGACCGAGGCGGGTACGCAGAAGAAGCTGGCGGCCTATCTCGTTGCCGACCCGGCGCTCGTGCCCGGGGTCGCGAAGTTGGGGCCGGACGCGCTGGGCGCCCCGCTGGAGGTGTTCGCGGAACGGTTGCGATCCCGCCGGGGTCAGGTCAAGGGAGTGCTCACCGACCAGGCGGTGCTCGCCGGCATCGGAAACGCGTACTCCGACGAGATCCTGCACCGGGCGAAGCTGTCGCCGTTCGCGATCACCGATCGGATCTCAGCCGAGGCGATGGCCCAGCTTTACGAGGCGACCCGCACGGTGTTGACGGACGCCGTCGAGCGGTCGGTGGGGCAGCAGGCGGCGACGCTGAAGTCCGAGAAGCGCTCCGGCCTCGCCGTGCACGCGCGTACCGGCCTGCCCTGCCCGGTGTGCGGCGACACGATCCGGGAGGTGTCGTTCGCCGATTCCAGCCTGCAGTACTGCCCGACCTGTCAGACCGGCGGCAAACCGCTCGCTGATCGCCGTCTGTCCCGGCTGGTTCGGTAGCCGGCAACACAGCCCGTACGCTCGTCTCGTGCGTCCACGCTGGGTATTTACGCTCGCCTTCGCCGCATTCTTTCTGATTTCGGCGGCGTGGGCGCTCGCTCTGCCGGTCAACGGAACCTACGACGAGAAGCACCACATCGTGCGCGCGTACGCGGTGGCGGCCGGTCACTGGCTCCCCGACGGCCCGGCGTCCGACGGCACCACGTTCGGCAGCGAGGGTTTCGACGTACCCGCGAGCCTGCTCCCCGGCAATGTGGACTGCGCGGTGGGCGCCAAGCGGCGGGGGCCGGCCTCCTGCCAGACGCCGGTCGCCGGCGGCCAGCTGGTCAGGACGCCCAGCGCCGCCGCCCGGTACTCCCCCGTCTACTACCTACCGGTGGGGCTGCCGCTGCTGGCGATGCCAGACGGGACCGGCATCCTGATCGCCCGGCTGGTTTCCGCGCTGATGTCGGCGCTGCTGCTCGCCGCGGCAGCCACGACCGCGGTGCGCCTGGGCAACCGGGTTCTGGTCGCCGCGGTCGCGCTCGTCGCCACCCCGATGGCGATGAATCTGGGCGGTTCGGTCAACCCCAACGGACTGGAGATCTCGGCGGGTGTGCTGCTGTTCGTCGCGCTCTCCGCGCTGCTGAACGGGCCGGTCACCCGGCGGTTGCTCGTACTCGCCGGCGTCGCCGCGGCGATCCTGTTGACGGTGCGTCAACTTGGTCCGGTGCTCCTCGCCGTCGATGTCGCCGCCTGCGCTGTGGTCGCCGGCCGGGCCCGGCTGACCGCGCTGGCGCGGTCCCGGAGCGCCCGGTCGATATTGGGCGGCTGCACCGCGCTCGGAGTCGTCCTCGCCGGTGCGTGGCTGGCGGTGTCCGGGGGGGCGGACGCCGCCTTCGTGCCGCAGCGCGTGGTGCACGGCGACCTCGCCCCCCACATCGTCACCGACCGGGTGCCGTTCTACGTCCGGCAGGTCGTGGGCCAGTTCGGGTACGGGGAGACCACGCTGTCGCCGTACGCGATCTGCCTCTGGTACCTGCTCTGCCTGGCTGTGGTGGTCCCGGCGCTGGTGCGGGGTGGAAGGCGGCTGCGGCTCACGATCGCCGGTCTCGGCGTGTTCTGCCTGGCGATGCTGGTAGCCCTGGACTGGCATTTCGCGCCGCTGTCCGGCTGGTTCTCCCACGGCCGGTACGCGATGCCGACCGGCGTCGGCATCGTCCTGCTCGCGGCGCTGGCGCGGCCGGTCCGACGGCCGCACTGGTTGCCGGCCGCCCTCGTCGTGGCGACGCTACCGGTCCACCTGTATGCACTCGCCCGGGTGATGACGCGCTTCTCCAGTGGCATGGACGCATCGCTCAACCCCTTCGCGGGCGGTTGGCACCCGGCGGGTGGCGCGGTGACGCCGTTGCTCGTCGCGGTACTCGGCTTCGTCGCACTGGCCGCCGTGGGATGGATCACGCAACGTAGCGCGTACGCATCGCCTGGTACCGTTCTCGGCGAGCCGGATAACGGATGCGTCACGCCAATCGGACAGAGCGCGAGCAGGGACACGAAAGCCTCGACAACCGATGCTGCGAGCCTCTAGTGTCGTGCGGTCGTCACTTAACGTCCCCTGCGGCATCGCGCCCTGAGGGGCGGATGAACGAGTGGGTCGCCACAGTGGCGGGGTCGACGCTCAGTGATGGAGTTGGATGAACGCGCGGGCGGGCAGGAGCATCGGACGGGCAGTTGCCGTCGGCCGATGGATGCCGAGGACCCGGAGGGCGCCGCGGTGACCACAAGCGCGCAACGTCCGGCGAGCAGAGTGAGCCGGAGAACCAGCGTGCAGGAGCTTGACAGCTTCGAGATCATCCCAGAAGCGCCACAGGCCCCCAACGGAGTTCCGCGGTCGGCATGGTTTCGCGCCCGCCGCCGCTCCGCCTGGTACCGGATCTACAGTGCGCTGCTGGTTGTCCTCGACGGAGCGGCCGTCGCGCTGGCCAGCTTCACCGCCATCACGTCGCTCGACCAGTCCCGAGCGGGCTTCGAGCGGGAGCTCGGCCTTTTCAACCTGATCGCATACCTCCTGCTGCCGTTGGGCTGGGTGGTCGTGCTGTGGGCACACGGCTGCTACGACCGGCGCTACCTGGGCAGCGGTACCGACGAGTTCAAGCGGGTGGTCCGGGCATCCTGGACCATGATGGCGGTAGTTTCCTTCCTCGCCCTCGTGTTCAAGGCGAACCTCTCCCGGTTGGCGGTCGCTGTCGCCCTCGTCGGTGGCCTCGTCTACGTCCTCGTCGTCCGCTACGGCGCGCGGAAGCTGCTCTACTTCGCGCGCGGCCACGGCCTGGCAACCCACCGGATGCTGCTGCTCGGCACCCTGCCCGAGGCGATGGAGGTCCTCACCGCCATCAACCGCAGCCCGGAGGCCGGTCTCGTCCCGGTCGGCATCCACGCCACCGAGGGGTACACGGCGCGGCGCAAGGAGCCGCCGGTTCCGGTGTTCGCCGGTCGGGACGTGGTGTCGCTGGTCCGCGAGTTGGGTGCCGACACGATCGCCTTCTGCGGCTCCGCCAGCGCGGAGCCGGGTGAGCTCCGGCGGCTCGCCTGGCAGTTGGAGGGCACCGGCGTCGACCTGGTCGTGGCGCCGCAGTTGACCGACATCGCCGGCCCCCGGGTGCACATCCGCCCGGTCGAGGGGCTGCCGCTGCTCTACGTCGAAGAGCCGACGCTCTCGGGCCTCTCCTGGCTGGTCAAGAACCTGATCGACCGACTGGTCGCGCTCGTCGGCCTGGTCCTCCTGCTGCCGCTGTTCATCGTGATCGCGATCGCGATCCGCGTGTCGGATCCAGGGCCGGTCTTCTTCCGGCAGGCTCGGGTGGGGCGGGAGGGCCGCACCTTCCGGGTCTGGAAGTTCCGGACCATGTACACCGACGCCGAGGACCGCATCGCGGAGCTACAGGACCTGAACGAGACCGACGGGCTGCTGTTCAAGATCCGCAACGATCCGCGCGTCTTCCCCGTCGGCAAGTTCCTCCGCGCCACCTCCCTTGATGAGCTACCGCAGTTCATCAACGTGCTGCTCGGGGAGATGTCGCTGGTCGGGCCGCGCCCGCTGCCGGCCGAGGACGGTGACTTCCTGGGCGACGTACGCCGGCGGCTGCTCGTACGCCCCGGAATCACCGGGCTCTGGCAGGTGTCCGGCCGCAGCGACCTGTCGTGGGACGACGCCGTCCGGCTCGACCTGTACTACGTGGACAACTGGTCCCTGATGCTCGACCTGCACACCATGTGGCGAACGATCGGTGTCGTACTGCGCGGCAAGGGTGCGTACTAGACCCATTGCGGAGATCTTGACGCGCGGGTGACGATCGACGGCGTGTGGGCCAACCTGTCGGCGGCGCTGGCCGTCCTCGCACTCCTCGCCGCGCTCGTCGCCGCGGTGTGGGCGGTGCTGCGGTTACGCGCGCGACCGGGCATCGCCACGGCCGCCCAGCGCGCCACGTACGAGGTGCTGCACATCGCGGCGCTCGCCGCCGAGCCGCTCCAGGCCGGGCTCACCGCGGCGGCGGCCGGCAAGGCAGCAAGCCACCTGCGTGCTCTCACCGGCGCCAGCGGCTTCGCGATCGCGTCGACCGACGGGATCCTCGCGCTAGACGGGGAGGGCGAGCATCACCGGGCGCAGCTCGCGGCGGCGGCCGCGAAGGTCGTCGGAAGCGGCCGTTCGGTGGTCCTGGGCGCCGACGAACTCTCCTGTGACCTTGTTGACTGTTCGGTCCGTGGTGGCGTCGTCGTACCCGTCGAGCGAGGCGGTGGTGCCATCCAGGGCGCCCTGGTCGCTGTCAGCGACCGGCCGGTCGCCCCCGGACTCGTACAGGCGACCGTCGAGACCGCGCGCTGGGTCGCCGCCCAGGTCGCCCTCGCCGAACTGGACTTGTCCCGGGCCCGGCTCGCTCGCGCCGAGATACGCGCGCTACGGGCACAGATCAGCCCGCACTTCATCTACAACGCGCTGACGGCGATCGCATCGTTCGTCCGTACCGATCCCGAACGGGCCCGGGAGCTGATCCTCGAGTTCGCCGAGTTCACCCGGTACTCGTTCCGCGCGCACGGCGAGTTCACCACGCTCGCCGACGAGCTGCGCTCGATCGACCGGTACCTGACGATCGAGCGGGCCCGCTTCGGCGAGCGGTTGCAGGTACGGCTGCAGATCGCCCCCGAGGTGCTACCGGTCGGCGTGCCGTTCCTATGCCTGCAGCCGCTGGTGGAGAATGCCGTCCGGCACGGGCTTTCCCGTAAGCCGGGGGTCGGAACAGTCAGCATCATCGCCCGGGACGCGGGCGCCGAGTGCCACATCACCGTCGAGGACGACGGGGTGGGTATGGACCCGTCGGTGCTCGGCGGGCCGGCGTCGGCCGAGGACGAGACGAACGAGTCGGGCCAGCACGTGGGGCTGAGCAATGTGGACGAGCGGCTGCGGTCGGTCTTCGGTGACGAGTTCGGGCTCGTGGTCGAGACCGCGCCGGGCGCGGGAACGAAGGTGAGTATGCGGATACCCAAGTTCCATCCGGTCGTACGCGCTCGGAGCGCCGCATGACCGCGGACTACCCCCGGGTCGCGCCGGCCCAACTCCGGGTGCTCGCCGCCGATGACGAGCCGCCGGCCCTCGACGAACTGGCCTTCCTGCTCCGGGCGGATCCCCGCGTCGCCAAGGTGAGCACCGCCGGCGACGCGACCGAGGCGCTTCGAGTACTGCGCGACACCGACGTCGACGTGGTGTTTCTCGACATCCGCATGCCGGGCCTGGACGGCATGGAACTGGCCCGGGTGCTCGGCCGGTTCGCCAAGCCGCCCGCGGTCGTGTTCGTCACCGCGTACGACGACCGCGCCGCGGAAGCGTTCGACCTCGGTGTCACCGACTATGTCCGCAAACCGGTACAGGCCGATCGTATCGCCGAGTCGCTGCGGCGGGTCCTCGCCGGGCGGCTCGTCGCGGCTCATCCCGCGGTCGCCGGGCAGCGGGAACGGGCCGACGACCCGACCATCCCGGTCGAACTGGCCGGCACGACCAGGATGCTGCCCCGCTCCGCGGTGTGCTGGGTCGAGGCGCAGGGCGACTACGCGCGCCTGCACACCGCCGACGGGTCACACCTGGTACGGGTGCCGCTGGCGACCCTGGCCGAGCGCTGGGCGGACGCCGGGTTCGTCCGCGTGCACCGCTCCTACCTGGTGCAGCTCAAGCTGATCACCGAACTGCGCCTGACCGGAGGCGGGTACGTCGTGGTGGTGAGCGGCCGGGAGCTGCCCGTGTCCCGCCGGCACACCCGGGAGCTCAAAGATCGGCTGGTACGCGCGGCGAAGCACAACTGGGGCGGCTAGACAGCGACCGGATCAGCGCTGCTCGACGGTGACGTTTCCGCTGTCCGTACGGAGCTTGATGCGGTTCTTCGCGGCCGGGTCGGTCGGTACGCGTACGTGGGAATCGCCCGAATCCGTCGTCGCGGCGACCTGATAGCTCTGCCCGCCCGGCACGGTGATCCGGACGTCGCCGCTGCCCGTTTCGGCGTTCACGTCCTGCGCCGACGTCAGTGCGAGCGTCGCGTTACCCGACCCGGTGTGCGCCGTGGTTCGCGGACCGCGCAGGTCGCGGGCGTCGATGTCGCCGGATCCGGTGTCGAGGGTGGTCGCTCCGGCCGCTCCGGCCACCCGCACGTTCCCCGAGCCGGTCCGGCCCGCGACGCTGCCGGCCACGTCGGACAGGTCGAGGTCGCCCGAACCGGCGCTGACGGCCACGTCGCCGGCGACCCGGCGGATGCGGACCTCGCCGGAGCCGATGTCGAGCGACACCGACGCGACGTCGCTCAGCGCCACGTCGCCGGAGCCGTTGTGCCCGGTGACCCGGATTCCACGCGGGGCGGTCACCTCGTAGTCGACCCAGCACACCCGCCCGCAGTCCGTGTTGAGGGTCAGGGTGTCGCCCTTGACGGAATCCGTCGCGCCGGGCCGGTTATCCCGGTAGAAAATGTGCCGTTTCACGCGGATTGAACCATCGGACGAGCCGGAAACCGTCACCGACCCGGCCCCGCCGGCGATGGCCACGGTGCCGATCGCGCCCTCCACCGTCCGCTCGTCACGGAACTCGTTCCTGGCGGCCCCCACGTTGCAGCCGCCCAGCGTCGCCACGGCCAGAACGCCGATCCCACCCACCAACATCCTGCGCATGCCTGGAACGTACGGGCGGGGGGACCCGAAGGGCATCCGGGACACACCCCGAGTTAGCCCTGATCATTCAGCCGGTGACCGACCACCTGGCGCAGCGTCGCCTGTACCTCGCCGGGTGAGCCGTTGGCGTCGACCACGGTGAACGACTCGAACTCCGGCAGCGACCGGTACCCCGTGGCGGCATCGGACAGGTAGGACAGCGATTCGGAGTCGGTGCCCCGCCGTTCCACCCGTCGGTGGGCCTCGACCGGAGCGACGTCGAGGAAACACACCAGATCTGGTCGGGGGAACACCGAGTACAGAATGCGGGCGAAGCGATCACCTTGGTCGGCGCGGGTCCGCATCGTGACGTACTGGCAGTACGAGTACCGGTCCATCACGGCGGTCCGCCGCGACAGGCGTGACCACACCACTGCCCGACAGATGTTCAGCCAGCGCAGGAGCGTTTCGACGAGCGTGAAGCCGCGGCGCCCCAGGAGGTCGATCGCATCGGCGCGGCCCAGCCGGTGCGCGAGGCGGCCCAGGAACAGTCGGCCACCCGGGTTTGCGAAGTAGGTGGCGGTGGCCCCGCACGTCGTCAGCCATTCGGCCAGCATCTTGGCTTGCGTGGTCTTGCCCGAGCCGTCGATGCCGACGAGCGCGACGATTACTGGATGTGCCACTCCACCGAGAGTAACCGAGCCGCGCCAGCGTAGGCGGTGCCGCTGGCCCCGGCCGCCTCCACCGAATCTTCACACCGGCCGCCGGCCGCCTCCACTTCAGATCAATAGAGTGCGACGTCATGAGCCAACGCCGTGTGCTGGTCGTAGAGGACGAGCGGACGATCGCCGAGTCGGTCGCCGCCCGGCTTCGCGCCGAGGGCTTCACCGTCGACCTCGCCCACGACGGCCCGACCGCCGTCGCCCGGGCCCAGGCGCTCCACCCTGACCTGGTCGTACTCGACGTGATGCTGCCCGGCTTCGACGGGCTGGAGGTCTGCCGGCGGATCCAGGCCGACCGGCCGGTGCCCGTCCTGATGCTCACCGCCCGCGACGACGAGACGGACCTGCTGGTCGGGCTGGCGGTCGGGGCCGACGACTACCTCACCAAGCCGTTCTCGATGCGGGAGTTGGTGGCGCGCGTGCACGCGCTGCTACGCCGGATGGAGAAGCTGGCGGGCGCGGCTGTCCCGGCGATCATTATCGGGGACCTGGAGATCAACCGTGCCGAGCGCCGGGTACGGCGGAGCGGCGTCGAGGCACACCTCACGCCGATCGAGTTCGACCTGCTGGTCCACCTGGCGAGCCGCCCCCGGACCGTACTACCGCGCGAACGCCTGCTCGCCGAGGTGTGGGGCTGGGCCGACGCGTCCGGTACCCGTACCGTCGACAGTCACATCAAGGCGCTGCGGCGCAAGCTCGGCGCCGACCTGATCCGGACCGTGCATGGCGTCGGGTACGCCCTGGAGGTGCCGGCATGATGGACCTGCTCCCGCGCCCGCTCGACCCGTTGCGCTCGATCAAGGTCAAGCTCGGGGTCACGCTCGTGGGTGCCGGCGCGGCGGGAATCGGCGTGTTCTGGTACGGAATCGGATGGCTCCCGCCGGCGACCGCCGTCACCGCCATCACCGTCGCCCTCGTGACCTCGCAGGTGCTGGCCCACGGGATGACCGCGCCGCTGCGGGAGATGACCGCCGCGGCGCGCGCCATGGCGCGCGGGGATTACACCCGACGGGTACGGGCGACCTCGCGCGACGAGGTCGGGCAGCTGGCGGTCGCGTTCAACCAGATGGCAGCGGATCTCGCCTCGGCCGACCAGCAGCGGCGCGAGCTGATCGCGAACGTGTCCCACGAACTGCGTACCCCCATCTCGGCGCTGCGGGCCGTGCTGGAGAACGTCGTCGACGGCGTGGCCACCCCCGATCCGGCGACGCTGCGGACGGCGTTGGCTCAGACCGAGCGGCTGGGCCGGCTGGTTACCGAGCTGCTCGACCTGTCCCGCATCGACGCGGGCGTCCTCGCGCTCGATCTGGAGGAGTTCCCGGTCGCCGATCTGTTCGCCGACGTCGTGGCGGAGGCCGAGGTCGCGGCGGCGGCCGGGGACCGGACGGTGGTCTTCCGTACCGAGGTCGAGCCGGCGGACACATGCGTCCACGCCGATCGGGAGCGGCTGCACCAGGTGGTGGTCAACCTGCTGGACAACGCGGTCCGGCATGGCCCGGCGGACGGCACGGTCACGGTGCGCGGATTCCGCGACAGCGGCCAGCTGATCATCGAGGTGCGCGACGAGGGGCCGGGGATCCCGCACGAGGCGCGGCACCGGGTTTTCGAGCGCTTCACCCGCGGTGAGCGGTCGACCGGAGGCGGTACCGGGCTGGGCCTCGCGATCGCCCGCTGGGTGGTCGAACTGCACCACGGCACGATCTCCGTCGTCGACTCCGGCGGATCACCCGGCTGCCACATCAGAGTCAGCCTGCCCTCCACTTAGAAGCCTCATCCAATTCTCGCGCTTCGCCGTCGGCGACAAGCGCCACTTCATGCTGCCCAAGAACTGGAGTGATGCCGGATGGAAGACAGCTCGAAACCCCCGCTGCCCGGGCGCACGGTGCTCGGTGCCGTCCTCGTCGCCGCCGTGCTCGGGGCCGGAACCGTGACCCTCGACCGACCCGGCCTGGGTTGGCTCCTGACCGGCGTGGCCCTCCTCGCCGTCGCGGGCGTGCAGTTTCACGTCTGGCCCGGCATGACCCGCTGCCTGTGGGCCGCCGCTGGGATCGCGCTGCTCGGCGTCGGTACGGTCCGCGCGGCCGGCTGGCTGTACGCGTTCTGCGTACCGCTGGCGGGTGTTTGCGCGCTGCAGGCCCTGGTCGGTGGGGCGTCGGTGCGGGCCATGCTCGCCGGCGCGCTGACCTGGCCGGAAGCGGTGGTCCAGGCGCTGCCCTGGACCGGTCGCGCCGTGCGGGCCCTGGCGCCCCGCAGCCGGCCACAGGCAGTGGCCCGCCTGCTCGTATCCGCCCTCGTGAGCGTGCTGCTGCTGGTCGTGTTCGGGGCCCTGTTCGCCAGCGCCGACCAGGCGTTCGCGCGGCTGCTCGCCCGGGCTGTACCCGACGTCGAGGCCAGCGGCGCGCCCCGGTGGCTGTTCCTGTTCGTCACCGTGGGCCTCGCCGCGCTCGGCATCGCGTACCTGGTGGCGGCGCCGCCGTCCGTCATCGAGCCGGGCGAACCGGGCAGGCCGCTGCGCCTGGCCGAGTGGGCACTGCCGGTCGCCCTGCTCGACGCGCAGTTCGGGGCGTTCGTGCTGGTACAGCTGACCGTGCTGTTCGGCGGCCGCGACCACGTCCTGCGCCCCGGCGGGCCGGACTTCGCGCAGTACGCCCGCGGCGGGTTCTGGCAGTTGCTCGCTGTCACCTCGCTGACCCTTGCCGTCATCGGCGTGGTGGCGCGCTTCGCGCCCCGCGCCGGCCAGGCGAACCGGGCGGCCATCCGCGTACTGGTCGGCGTGCTCTCGGCGCTCACGCTGGTCATCGTCGCGTCGGCGCTGAAGCGGATGGCACTGTACGAGGAGGCGTACGGGTACACCCGGCTACGGCTGGCCGTCAGCGCGGCCGAACTGTGGCTCGGTCTGCTGTTCGTGCTGGTGCTGATCGCGGGGGTGCGGCGGCGGACGGCGTGGCTGCCCCGGGCCGTCCTGGCGAGCGCGGTGGTCGGGCTGCTCGGGTTCGCCGCACTCGACCCCGACCGGTTCATCGCCGGTCAGAACGTCGACCGGTTCGAGCGCACCGGTCGGGTGGACGTGCAGTACCTGTCGGAACTGTCGGCGGACGCGGCACCCGAGCTGGCCCGGCTGCCGGTAGCTGAGCGGGCCGCCCTCGTGGTCCGGTGGAGCCTGCGCGACGAGCGCGACCCCTGGTACAGCTACAACTACGCCCGCAGCCGCGCAAAGCTCTCCCCGTAGCCACCTCCCCTGATCCTGAAGAGTTTGTGGCGCTCTGACCACCGAACTCTTCAGGATCACGGGAGGGTGGGGCAGACTCCCCGGAATGGCGACCACACCGACGGATCCCTCCCCCCGGGTCCGCGTCGTGCTGGCCGAGGTGGCCCGGTCGAAGACGGCCGGGCACACGCGGGTGGAGTTGGAGGAGCAGAGCCAGATCGGGGAGGCGCTGGTCCGCGGGCTGGTCCGTACCCAGCTCGCCCTGGCGCTGCGCCTCGCCGCCGTCGTGGCGGTCGGGCTCGGCGCGTTACCGCTGCTGTTCGCGGTCGCGCCGGCGGTGGCCCGGGCCCGCCCGTTCGGCATCGCGCTGCCGTGGCTGCTGCTCGGGGTCGTCGCGTACCCGTTCCTGGTCGTCGTCGGCTGGGCGTACGTGCACCTCGCCGAGCGCACCGAACGCGACTTCACCGAGCTGGTCGAACGGCCCGAGAAGTGAACCCGTACGCCCTGCCCGCGGTCGTCGCCGTCACCCTCGCGACGGTCGGCATCGGCGCGTACGGGCTGCGCCTGGCTCGGACAACGTCGGACTTTCTCGTCGCTTCCCGGATGGTGAGTCCGACCTGGAACGCCGCGGCGATCGGCGGGGAGTACCTGTCCGCCGCGAGCTTCCTCGGCGTCGCCGGGCTCGTGCTCAAGCACGGCGTCGACGTGTTGTGGTACCCGGTCGGCTTCGCCGCCGGCTACCTCGCCCTGCTGTTGTTCGTGGCGGCGCCGCTGCGCCGGTCCGGCGCGTTCACCCTGCCCGACTTCTGCGAGGTGCGCCTGCACTCCCGGCCGCTGCGCAAGCTGGCGACCGTGTTCGTGCTGTTCATCGGCTGGTTCTACCTCGTACCCCAGTTGCAGGGGGCCGGTCTGACGCTGCAGACCGTCACCGGCGCGCCGTACGCCTTCGGCGCGATCCTGGTCGGCGGCGTGGTCACCGCCAACGTCGCGCTCGGTGGGATGCGCGCGATCACCTTCGTGCAGGCGTTCCAGTACTGGCTGAAGTTGACCGCGCTGGCCGTACCCGTGTTCTTCCTGATTCTGGCGTGGCAGCACGACGGCCGTCCGGCCCTCGCGCCCGACGCCACCACCTTCATCCGCCCGACCACCGTCGAGCTCGAGCACGCCGCGGTGCTCACCCTCACCGGCGAGACAACCCTTCAGGTACGCGGTGAGATCGATGGGGCGCGTGTCGACGGGACGGTTGACGTCCTCGCTGGTGAGCACACCGTCGGCGCCGGGAGCGCGCTGCGCTTCCCGCAAGGCGCGGCGGTGCCGAAGGTCAGCGGCGTGTCCAGCTCGTCGGGGCGGGCCTGGCTGCTACCGGGTGGCGAGGGCGGTCACGGCCTGTTCGCGACGTACTCGCTGATCCTGGCAACGTTCCTCGGCACGATGGGGCTCCCGCACGTACTCGTGCGCTTCTACACCAACCGCGACGGCGCCGCCGCCCGCCGCACGACGCTGGTGGTGCTCGCGCTGGTCGGTCTGTTCTATCTGTTGCCGACCCTCTACGGCGTGCTCGGCCGGGTCTACGTGCCGCAATTGCTGATGACCGGGGAGAGCGACGCGGTCGTCCTGCTCCTGCCGTCGGCCGCGCTCGGATCGGGTGTCCTCGGGCAACTGCTGGGCGCACTGGTGGCGGCCGGGGCGTTCGCCGCTTTCCTGTCCACGTCCTCGGGGCTGCTTACCTCGGTCGCCGGAGTGCTGTCGACCGATGTGCTCGGCCACGGCTCGGTACGGGACTTCCGGAAGGCGGCGATCGTCGCCGGACTGGTGCCCCTGGTGCTGGCGCTCCGGGTGTCGGGTCTGGACGTGTCGCAGGTGGTGGGTTTGGCGTTCGCCGTGGCGGCGTCGAGCTTCTGCCCGTTGCTCGTGCTCGGCATCTGGTGGCGGGGACTCACTGCGGCCGGGGCGGCAGTCGGCATCGTGGTCGGCGGCGGCGCGGCGGTCGGCTCGGTGCTGTTCACGGTGCTGTCCCGGCCCGCCGACGATGGATGGGTTGCCGCGCTGCTCGCGCAGCCGGCGGCGTGGACGGTGCCGCTCGCGTTCGCGGTGATGGTGGTGGTGTCGCTGGCGACTCGTCACCGGGTGCCCCGGAACGTTGGCGCGACGATGCTGCGGTTACACGCCCCGGATGCGCTACGGCTGTAGTGCCGCCACGGCTCGTTCGCAAGAACGGTGCGCATCGCTGTATCCCGCCGGCGAGTTGGCGCTGCAACAGCGGCCCGCCTACCTGCTCTCGACGAGGACCACCGGCTCGTGGCGTACCGGGAAGTTGACCGAGTTGGCGATGAAGCAGACCTTGTTGGCGTCCGCGTGGAGCGCCGTCGCCCGTTCGGCCATGTCCGGTGACGCCACGGTGACCTGCGGCCGCAGCACCACCTCGGTGAAGTGACCGCCACCGTCGTCGGTCTGGGCCATGATGCCGCGCGGGTTGTCGACATACTCAGTGACCACGATTCCGGCCACGGCGCACAGATGCAGGTACGCCAGCATGTGGCACTGCGACAGGGCTGCGACGAGCAACTGTTCGGGGTTCCATCGGTCCGCGTCGCCACGGAAGAACGGATCGGATGAGCCTGGCAGCGGTGGCCTTCCGGCTGCGTCGACCTCGTGGGCCCGGCTGTAGGAGCGGTAGCTCGATGTGCCGGTGCCCTGGTTGCCGGTCCAGGTCAGCGTCAGGTCGTACGTGTGTGTCTTCGGCACCGACAACTCCCTCGCTCAGCACAATCAGGAAGGTGGTTATTGGCTTGATAGCACCTTATGCGCTGGTGGTTGACCTGGTCGGAGCTTAGGTCGTTGACCTGCCCGCTGGAGTTGATTTTGAGTTCAATTGCCGAGCGGCAGTCAGGTGGTCGACATTCATGGGGCTGTACTTTTCACCGTCGCTCCTCCTAGCCTCTGTGGGTCGACCGACCGCTGGCGGTGAGCGTGGTACAGCAAAGAATCTGGATAGCCGTACTGCGTATCAGTTCGCGCACCTTGCACAAGATTTCTCAGAAGCATGGGCTGAGCGCCGATGAGGTCAGAGCTGCGGTTGTGTGCGTACCCGGCTTAAGGTTCGTATGGGATGAGCATCCTGAAAGGGGATATCGCGCGATCGTAGAGGCGCGGATTCGAGGCCGTCGGGCGCTGGTGGTGCTCTACCCCGCCGATGATCAAATCGGAGACGTCTGGAACCTGGGGAGCGCGTACTTTGTTGAGGGCTAGCGGACCGAAACACGGAAGGGCATGATGACCCCATGGGCCGCATGGACGACTTCTATGAGCCAGACGAGCCGGTCGAAGAGATCTTGAGGGCATTCGAGCAGGGCGAGAAGGGCGTCACTTCCCCTGTTACCTGGGCAAAGACGGAGTATCTGAAGCTTCCTGGCCTAGCCAGCCTTGGCAGGATCCTGAGCTGCAGCTCCAACAAAACCACCCCTCAGCTTTCAGGGAACTGATGGCTTCTCCGGTCGAGGCTCAGTTGATCTTGTGTGATGCCGCACAGGCGGAGTCAGGCAAGGTCCACATGCTGGGCGCAGGGTGGTCCTTCACAACATCTCCGACAGCTCCCCACGCTGTAGCCGTGCTTATGAAGGTGCCATGGGATCGCGCGAACCAGCCCCTACCTCTGAAGTTGCAGTTGCTCGACTCAGACGGTAAGCCGGTGAGCATTTCCGCGCCTGACGGCCAGGCTGCGACCATCGCTACGGAAGCGCAGATTGAGGTTGGCAGACCGCCGGGTCTCGCCCATGGCAGCATGCTCGATGCCTCGTTCGCTCTGAACATCCCTCCGCTGCCGCTCCAACCCGGTCGATACGAGTGGCGCCTATCCTTTGCGGAACAGGAGTACACGGCTCCGTTCACGGTCATGCCGACCGGCGGCCGGCCTGCCTTCTGATCCGTATTACGAAGGACCTTGGTAAGGCTCGGCCTGGTGTCGTACTCCTGGACGCTTAGGAAACCCCGGGGCCTTGTCATATGTACAGACAGTTGGCACACGTCGTTGACCAGGGCGTGCTTCAGAAGAAGAGCTTCGCCGGTCGTTAAAGGAAGTCGGCCGGGTCGACCGACAGCGGAAACGGCTCCTCGGACTGCCACACCCGCCCCGGCTCCACGGCCGCCCGATCGACATACGCGTCACCGTCGAGCGTGAGCACCGTCAGTCGACGAGCCTTGGGGTCGACGATCCAGTACTGCGGAATTCCACCAGCTGCGTAGTAGTGCCGCTTGAGCACCAGGTCGTTGCCGGGGTTGGACGGCGACAACACCTCGACGGCGAGCAGCACGTCGTCCTGGTCAAGGCTGTCGCCTTCCTTGTCCAGAACAGCCGTGCGGATCACGCAGAGGTCGGGGATGAAGAAGGTGCGGCGGCCGTGGATGGTCACCCCGGCGTTCTCCACGATCTTGATGCCCGCGGGCGCCCGGCGGAGGAGAAGGTCGCGCAGCAGGGTGACGGCGCGGAGGTGGGGGAGGGCGGGCGGTGGGCTCACCAGGAGACTCCCGTCGAACAGCTCGTAACGCACGCCCGTGTCGGGGAGCTGGCGTAGGTCGTCGACCGTCCAGCCGGCACGCGGGGGAACGAGGGACTCGGTCATCGTCACGACCCCCATCCTGGTGCGGCGGCTGACACTTTCAGCGGTTGTCCACAGGCCACTTTACTTCTCCACAGTCGCCATTCGGCTATTGACAACGCGCTGAGCACGACCGGGATACCGTCATCCCGTGATGGATAGTGCGCTCGTCCTGCGGGGGCTGGTCAAGCAGTTCGACGGCCTCACCGCTGTCGGCGGCGTCGACCTCGACGTACCGGTCGGATCTTTCTACGGCCTGCTGGGCCCCAACGGCGCTGGCAAGACCACCACCCTGTCCATGGCGGTCGGGCTGCTGCGCCCGGACGCCGGAGCGGTGGCGGTGCTCGGCCACGACGTGTGGTCCGATCCGGTGGCCGCCAAGCGGCTACTCGGCGCCCTGCCCGACTCGGTACGCATGTTCGATCGCCTGTCCGGCAGCGAACTCCTGGCGTACGTGGGCCTGCTGCGCGGCATGGACCCGAGCGTGGTCGACGCGCGCGCGGCCGAACTGCTCGACGTCCTCGGCCTGTCCGATGCCGGTCGCACCCTCGTCGTCGACTACTCGGCCGGCATGAAGAAGAAGATCGGGCTGGCCTGCGCGCTGCTGCACGCACCGCGGCTGCTCGTACTCGACGAGCCGTTCGAGGCGGTGGACCCGGTCTCCGCGGCGCTCATCCGGGACATCCTGCACCGGTACGTGGCCGGCGGCGGCACAGTGATCTTGTCCAGTCACGTGATGGAGGTCGTGGAGCGGTTGTGCACTCACGTCGCGATCCTCGCCGGCGGCCAGATCAGAGCCGTGGGCAGCCTCGATGAGGTGCGCCAGGGCCGCCGCCTTGAGGACGTCTTCGTCAGCGTCGTGGGCGGCCGGGTCGCGACCGGAGCGGAACTGTCGTGGCTGTAGAGCAACAGGCAAAAGCAATCCACTTTGTACGGCTGAAGCTGCGGCTGACGCGGAACGGCCTGCGCGGTCAGGCCTGGCGGATCGTGCTGTTCATCTTCGGTATCTTCGCCGGGCTGTGGGCCGCGCTCGGCGGCTTCGCGCTGTTCACCGGTGCGGGGGTGGCCGGCGGCGACGCGGGTCTGGTCATCGTCACGTTCGCGGGCGCTGGGTTGACGCTCGCCTGGCTGCTCCTTCCGCTGCTGTTCTTCGGCGTCGACGAGACGATCGACCCGGCCCGGTTCGCGCTGCTGCCGGTGCCGCGCCGGACTCTCCTGCGCGGCATGCTCGCGGCGGCGTTCGTCAGCGTCCCGGCGCTCGCGACCGTGGTGGCGCTGCTCGGGTTGGTGCTCGGTGCGGCGGTACGCGACGGCGCCGCCGCGGCCGTGGTGGCCGGCGTCGGCGCGGTCCTCGGAATTTTGACCTGCGTGGTGGGCAGTCGCGCCCTGACCAGCGCGTTCGCGTCGATGCTGCGGTCGCGGCGGGTACGCGATCTGGCCGCCATCCTGATCGCGGTGCTCGCGTCGTCGGTCGCCCCGCTCCAGTTGGCGGTGTCGTCGTTGATCGCCCACAGCGACCTGGACCGGGCGGGCCAGATCGCCCGGGTGCTCGCGTGGACACCGCTCGCCGCGCCGTACGCCGCCTACGTCGACGTGGCCGAAGGCCGCCTCCTCAGCGCGCTCGTGCGCCTGGCCATCGCCGCCGCGGCGGTGGCCGCGCTGGTCGCGTGGTGGTGGAGCACGCTCGAATCGGCCACGATCGGCACGGCCTCCGGCGCACGTTCGTCGAGCTCAGCCAGTGACAAAAAGGCTGTGGCGGCCCTGTTCCCGGCGGCGCTGCGGGTGCTGCGCCCGGGCCGGTTCAGCGGATTGGTGGCGCGGGAGTGGCGGTACTGGTGGCGCGACCCGCGCCGGCGCGCCAGCCTCGTCTCCCTGATGATCGCCGGCGTGGTGCTGCCGATGGTCATGCGCGCGAGTGTGCGGGTCGACCAGAGCAGGATGCCGCTGCCCGTCGCCGTGGCGTTCAGCGCGCTGCTGGCCGCGCTGGTCCTGAGTAACCAGTTCGGCACGGACGGTTCGGCGTACGCGCTGCACCTGCTGGTCGGCGTGCCTGGCCGGGTCGAGCTACGCGCCCGCGCATGTGCGCTGGCGCTGCTGATGGCGCCGATTCTCGTACTGGTCACCGTCGCCGTTGCCGTGCTGACCCAGGCGCAGTCGCAGGTGCTCGCCGCCCTGGGCGTCGTCGCGGCCGGGCTGGGCATCGCGGCTGGCACGTCGGCCCTGTTGTCGGTACTGGTCCCATACGCCTTCCCCGAGTCGACCAACCCGTTCGCGGTGAGCGGCGGCACGGGCGGGCTGCGCGGCCTGCTCGCCGTGGTCGGGTCGTTCGCCGCGCTGGTGCTGCTGGCTCCGCTGCTGGTGTTCGCGTTGATCACGCACGGCCTGGTCGCCGGTCTGGTGGTGCTCGCCGCCGGGGTCGGGTGGGGCGGGGTGGGGCTGTTGCTCGGCACGTACCTCGCCGGTGGCATCCTCGATCGGCGGGGCCCGGAGATCCTGGCCGCCGTCACTCCGCGTCGATAGGCCGATCATGACCATCTCGCCGTCCGACCCGTTCGCGACCCCTGATCACCTGCGCTCGCCCGTACGCCGGCTGCGCGGGCGGCTGCCGACGGCGGTCACGCTCTGGACGGCACCGGGGCCGGCAGGCCTCACCGTCTCCTCCACGATGGTGGTCGACGGCGACCCGGGCCAGCTGCTCGGCGTACTGGACGAGGAGTCCGACCTCTGGGCGGCGATCGAGAATGCCGGCCGATTCGCGGTCACCGCGCTGACCTCGGAGGATCGCCAGCTCGCCGACCGGTTCGCCGGCCTGATGCCGGCGCCGGGCGGCCTGTTCGCCGGCGGAGCCGGCGGCGGTTGGCACGAGACCGAGTACGGGCCGGTGCCGGCCGACCGGTCGAGTTGGGCCGGGTGCCGGCTCGTCGGCGCGCGGCCGGTGGGCTGGGGGCTTCTGGTCGAGGCGACCATCGAGACCATCGAACTGGGCGATCCGGAACCGCCGCTGGTTCATTACCGAGGTCGCTACCGAGAATTGGGCTGACGACGAGCGGGGTGGCCCCGGTCACTCGGCGCACCGGGGGTGCCGTTCGGCGCAGGGGCGCGCCGTCTACGGGCCGGTCTCTTCACCGCGCCTGGCCCACTTCCTACCGTCCGGGCAGAGGTCGACGTCGGCCAGGCGCCGGCCACCTCCCAGCCCTATGACAGGTGGTGACCCCGTTTATGAGCACCGAGACTCCGGTACCTCCGGGCACCTCGCCGGCATCGCCGGCTGAGGACCCGTCGGGGCGGGCGGCTCCGGACTCCGGCGCGTACCTCGCGGTCGAGCAGAGTCCCGAGTTCGCCAGCCTCCGCAAGGCTCTGCGGAGCTTCGTCTTCCCGATGACCGTGGCGTTCTTCGTCTGGTACGCGCTGTACGTGATCCTGTCGGCCTACGCCCGCGGGTTCATGAGTGTGAAAATCGTCGGTCACATCAACGTGGCGCTCGTGTTCGGACTGCTGCAGTTCGTCTCCACGTTCCTGATCGCCTGGCTGTACTCCCGGTACGCCGACCGGCGACTGGACCCGCTCGCGGAGCAGCTTCGGGAACGAGTGGAGGGCGACCACGCATGAACCACCTTCTCCTCGCGGCTGACGCGCACAGCACCACGCGTACGTTCACGATCTCGCTCTTCGTGGTCTTCGTCCTGATCACCCTGGCTATCACGGTGTGGGCCAGCCGTCAGACCCGCAGCGCCGCCGACTTCTACGCCGGCGGCCGCTCGTTCAGCGGTTTCCAGAACGGGATGGCGATCGGCGGGGACTACATGTCCGCGGCGAGCTTCCTCGGTATCGCCGGCATCATCGCGCTGAGCGGTTACGACGGCTTCCTGTACTCCATCGGCTTCCTGGTGGCGTGGCTGGTTGCGCTGCTGCTGGTGGCGGAGTTGATGCGGAACTCCGGCAAGTACACGATGGCCGACGTGCTGGCGTTCCGCCTGCGCCAGCGGCCGGTCCGCACCGCCGCCGCGGTCTCCACGATCACCGTGTCGATCTTCTACCTGTTGGCTCAGATGGTCGGTGCCGGCGCGCTGGTCGCGCTGCTGCTGGGGATCAAGCCCGGCCAGACGTTTCTCGGCATGAGCCCCGACACGGCCAAGATCGCAACGATCATCTTCGTCGGCGTGCTGATGATCGTGTACGTGGTGGTCGGCGGCATGAAGGGCACCACGTACGTGCAGATCGTCAAGGCGTTCCTGCTCATGTGCGGCGCGCTGCTGATGACTCTGCTGGTGCTCGCCGCGTTCAAGTTCAACCTGTCCAGCCTGCTCGGCGAGGCGGCCACGAAGTCCGGCAAGGGTGCCGCGTTCCTCGAGCCCGGTCTCCGGTACGGCAAGGACGTCGCCGGTGACGCCACCCAGACCTTCTACAACAAGATGGACCTGCTGTCGCTCGGCATCGCGCTGGTGCTGGGCACGGCGGGCCTGCCGCACATCCTGATCCGCTTCTACACCGTGCCCAGCGCGAAGGCCGCCCGCAAGAGCGTGCTGTGGGCGATCGGCCTCATCGGCGCTTTCTACCTGATGACCCTCGCGCTCGGGTTCGGCGCGGCGGCGCTGGTCGGCGGCGAGGCGATCACCGCCCAGGACAAGGCGGGCAACACCGCGGCGCCGCAGCTTGCCCAGGCCCTGGGCGAGAGGTACCTCGGCGGCTCCACCGGTGGCTCGATCCTGCTCGCGGTCATCGCCGCCGTCGCGTTCGCCACGATCCTCGCGGTCGTCGCCGGCCTGACCCTGGCGTCGTCGTCGTCGCTCGCGCACGACTTCTACGCCAACGTCCTGAAGCGTGGGCAGACGTCGGAGCGCCAGGAGGTGCAGGTCGCCCGGGTGTCGGCGTTCGTCATCGGGGCGATCTCGATCGTGCTGGCGATCTTCGCCCAGAGCCTCAACGTGGCCTTCCTGGTGGCGCTGGCGTTCGCGGTCGCCGCGTCGGGCAACCTGCCGGCGATCCTGTACTCGCTGTTCTGGAAGCGGTTCACGACGGCGGGCGCGACGGCGGCGATCTACGGCGGCCTGATCTCCGCCGTGGTGCTGGTGTTCTTCTCGCCGGTGGTCTCCGGTTCGCCGACGGCGATGTTCCCGCACAGCGACTGGCAGTGGTTCCCGCTGTCCAACCCCGGTCTGATCTCGATTCCGATCGGGTTCCTCTGCGGTTGGCTGGGGACCCTCCTGTCCCGCGAGCCGGCCGACGCGGCGAAGTACGCGGAGATGGAGGTCCGGTCACTGACCGGCGCCGGAGCGCACTGACAGTGACGGCAATAACAGCGGGACGGGCCGGCGCGGCCCGTCCCGCTCTGCGTCTCGCGAGCCCTTCGGGCGTAGGCTCTGGCGCATGTTGGATGCGCGACAGTACGGCGAAGGTCATCGGATCTTGGTTACCGGTGGTGCTGGATTCGTCCCGTCGCACTTAGTAGACGCGCTGCTGGCGCGCGGGGCGACCGTCGTCGCGGTCGACAACTTCATCACTGGAAGTAAAGAGAACGTCGCCCACCTGGCCGAGCACCCCCGATTCACGTTGATCGAGGCGGACATCTCCGAGCCGCTGCCCTCACATACCGAGGCGCTGGCCAAGCGGTTCGACGCGATCATGCATTTCGCCTCCCCCGCGAGCCCGACCGACTTCGCCCAGCTTCCGCTCGAGATCCTGCGCGTCGGATCGGTCGCAACGCTGCAACTGCTCGACCGGGCGCACGCCGACCGGGCCCGCTTCATCATGGCGTCCACCTCCGAGGCGTACGGCGACCCGCTGGTGCACCCCCAGCCCGAGACCTACTGGGGCAACGTCAATCCGGTCGGCGTCCGCAGCGTGTACGACGAGGCCAAGCGCTTCTCCGAGGCGGCGACCATGGCCTACCACCGCTTCCACGGCCTCGACGTCGGCATCGTTCGGATCTTCAACACGTACGGGCCGCGCATGCGCCCCGACGACGGTCGGGCGATTCCCACGTTCGTGTCACAGGCGCTGCGGGGTGAGCCGATCACCGTGCACGGCACCGGCGAGCAGACCCGGTCCATCTGCTACGTCGACGACCTCGTCCGGGGCATCGTCGCGCTGCTGGACTCGGGTGAGACCGGGCCGATCAACTGCGGCACCGAGCACGAGATGACGATGCGGGAACTGGCCGAGACGATCGTGCGGCTCTCCGGTAGCTCGTCGCAGGTGACGTTCGTGCCGCGCGGTGCCGACGACCCGGAGAAGCGCCGCCCGGACCTCACCCTGGCGCGCACACTGCTGGGGTACGAGCCGACCGTGGACCCAGAGGACGGGCTGCGGCGCACGATCGAGTACTTCGCCACCCGAGCCTGAGCGGATTCTTTTTCGGGGCACTCGATGGACCGCGGCTGTGGGCGTGCGTCCGCTACGTAGTCTGGTGCCATGTCCTCCCCGAATTACCGCCGCGACAATTCGAGCGGGCGGGCCTCGGTGCCCGGCAGTCCCTCCGCGTACCGCAGCTCCGGACGAGGCCAGGTCCCTCCTCGCGGGGTGGCCTACGGTGCCGGCCGGCCACAGGGCTCCGAGCGGGGTCCCGTCCTACCCCAGGGACCGGGCCGCCCGCCGCAGGGGCCCGGTGGCGGTCCGTACGAGCGCCGGGTCCGGCCGCGCTGGGGGAGGATCGCGTTCGTACTCATGCTGGCGCTGCTGCTGGTCGCGGGGCTGGGAGCGGGCGGGGCGTACCTGTACTACCGCAACCTGGACTCGGGTCTGCAGCGCACCGACGCGTTCTCCAAGGTGGCCGGGAAGCGCCCGGACGCCGCTGTCCCGGGCGCGCAGAACATCCTGCTGCTGGGCAGCGACTCGCGGGACCCGGACAACAAGGCCAAGCCGGGGCAGTGGCGTACCGACACGATGATCCTGATGCACGTCGACGCCAACCACCAGAAGGCGTACCTGATCTCGATCCCGCGTGACCTGTACGTCTACATCCCGACGAGCCCGACCAACCCTGAGTTCGGCGACACCAACGAGAAGATCAACGCGGCGTTCGCCTGGGGCGGCGTGCCGCTGACCGTGCAGACCATCGAGGGCTTCAGCGGGGTGCACATCGACCACGTCGTCCTGGTCGACTTCGGTGGCTTCCAGCAGGTCACGGACGCGCTCGGCGGGGTCGACATGAACATCGAGCAGGACATCACGTCGATTCACGCGCCGCACCGGCAGTTCAAGAAGGGCTTGCAGCACCTCAACGGCGCCGAGGCGCTGGACTACGTGCGCCAGCGCTACCAGTTCGTCGAGGGTGACTTCGCCCGCATGCGCCACCAGCAGCAGTTCATCAAGGCGCTGCTGGACAAGGCGACCAGTTCGGGGACGCTGAGCAACCCGCTCAAGCTGCACTCGTTCCTGTCGGCCGTGACCAACGCGATGACGGTCGACAATGGCTTCTCGCTCGCCAGTACCGGTTGGGCGTTCCGCAACATGAGCAGCACGGACCTGACGTTCCTCACCAGCCCCAACCTGGGCTCCGAGACGAGGCGCGGGGAGAGCGTCATCATCTCCGACAAGGCGAAGGCGCTGTCGCTGTACGACGCGGTGGCCCAGGACAAGGTCGCTGACTGGATTGCGCAGAACGGTCCATCTGTCGTCAAACCCGGCGGGTGACCGGTCGAACTGAGTGCGTGGCAGTCCCACGATAACGGCTGACCTGGGGATATGCCGGTTAGTTGTTGATCGGCACATTGCGATCATGACTTAAACTGCTAGCCACCCCTCTGCATCGGCTCCGGGAGCTGCCACGTCCACCACGCCACCTCAAGAGCGCCAACCGGAGGCTGAGAGAGCCTCCGGGGAGCCGGCACGCCCGGAAACCGATCCGGAGGCGGCCGATTCCGCGGGCCGGCCGGCCAAGCATGACCCAGCACTCGGCCGCGACCCGCTCTGGGCCCGGCTGCTCGTCATCTTCGGCGCGCTCCTGGTGGTCCTCGCGAGCACCACCATCACCACCACCAAGGTGCTGGCCAACCGGTACGACGCGGCGGTGAAGAAGGGCAACCTCATCGCCCCCAAAGCCCGGTCCGGCGGCGATGATCAGCCGGGATCGAAGCTCAGCGGCCCCTTGAACTACCTGCTCATCGGCTCAGACGCGCGCGCCGACGACCCGACGGCCGGCCAGCGCTCCGACACGATCATCATCGTGCACGTTCCCGTGTCCATGGACCGGGCCTATCTGATCTCGGTCCCCCGAGACCTGTTGGTGCAGATCCCGCCCTTCCCGGCGACGGGGTTCCCGGGGAGCCGGGAAAAGATCAATGGGGCCTTCGACTACGGCCGCGGCGGCGAAGGCGGGGTGCAGCTACTCTCCACGACCTTGTTCGACCTCACCGGAATCGCGTTCGACGGTGCCGCCGTGGTCGACTTCGGCGGCTTCACAAAGGTCATCGAGCAGCTCGGCGGCGTCGACATGTGCATCGACGAGCGCACCGAGTCCCAGCACATCGGCCGCGACGAGGACGGCAAGTTCCTCCCGCCGTACAACGGCGACTACCGCAACCCGGCGAGCACCCCGGAGGTCTACGAGCCGGGGTGCCGGCGGTTGGCGCCCTGGCAGGCGCTGGACTACTCGCGCCAGCGCAAGAGCCTCCCGGACGGCGACTACGGCCGCCAGCGCCATCAGCAACAACTGTTGAAGGCGATGTTCGACGAGGCCCGCAGGCAGGGCCTGGCGACCAGTCCGCGAAAGCTCGACTCGTTGATCCGCTCGGTCGGCCAGTCGTTGACCGTCGACACGGGCGGCGTTCCGCTCGCCGACCTCGTGTACGCCCTGCGCGGCGTCAGCCCCACCAACCTGGTCGGGATCAGATTGCCGTCTGACACGCAGGACATCGGCGGCATCTCGTACGTGGTCGCGCACGAGGACCAGGCCGCCAAGCTCTACGAGGCGATCCGCGACGACGATCTCGACATCTGGGCCGGGCAGAACACGGCCTGGGTCAACGGACTGTGAGCCGGCCTGGCACGGGATCTACCCGGCTGGCTGTCGGCGGTCGGTACAGGCTTTAAGCTTGCGGGCGTGTTTGGGCGTAACCAGGTCCCCGTAGTCGGCGCCAGCGAGGTGCCGGCCTCGGCTTACCTGTTGGACGTACGGGAAGACGACGAGTGGGTCGCGGGCCATGCGCCCGATGCTCACCACATGCCGATGCACACGGTGCCGGCCAGGCTGGACGAGATTCCGGCCGACGGTGACGTGGTGGTGGTCTGCCGGGCGGGCGGGCGATCGGCCCAGGTCGTCGCGTACCTGCAGGCCACAGGGCGCGACAACGTCCGCAACCTGGCCGGCGGCATGATGGCGTGGGCGCAGGCCGGCCGACCGATGGTCAGCGAGGACGGCGGCGCGCCGCAGGTTGCCTGAGTGATCGCCGACTTGCCCCCCAGCCGGCGGCCGGGCCGCCCACTCGTGTTCGCTCACCGCGGCTCGTCTGCCGCCGAACCCGAGCACACCCTCACGGCCTACCTGCGCGCGATCGAGGAAGGCGCCGACGGGGTGGAGTGCGACGTCCGCCTCACCCGCGACGGCCAGTTGGTGTGCGTACACGACCGGCGGCTCGAGCGCACGAGCAACGGCCACGGTCTGGTCAGTACCCGTACCCTCGCCGAACTGGGTGAGCTGGACTTCGGTTCGTGGCACCCGGGGCCGGGCGAGGAAGACGGCGCCCCGATGTACGACGTCAGTGTCGACGGACGCGCCCGCATCCTCACCCTCGACCGGTTGCTCGGGGCCGTCCACGACGCCAACCGGCCGATGCGGCTGCTCATCGAGACCAAGCACCCCACCCGGTACGGGGCGGCGGTGGAGGAGATGCTCGTCGAGTCGCTGCGGCGGCACGGGCTGCACGAGCCCCGGGCCGGGCACCCGGTCGAGGTGACCGTGATGTCGTTCTCGGCGCTCGCGGTACGGCGTACCCGACGCCTCGCGCCCCTGCTGCCGACGGTGATGCTGCTGGATCTGCTGCCAGC
Organism: Planosporangium flavigriseum; assembly: GCF_011947225.1. Taxonomy (GTDB): domain Bacteria; phylum Actinomycetota; class Actinomycetes; order Mycobacteriales; family Micromonosporaceae; genus Planosporangium; species Planosporangium flavigriseum. Next base: position 352,344 of record NZ_JAATVW010000004.1, read on the forward strand.
GGGTCTGCGGGGAGGGCGGTTGCCGTTCGGCTCCCGGATCGGCGGCCCGGGCGTCCGCCTGCTGCGGGCGCACCCCGAGGTCGCGCAGCGGCTGCACGCGCGGGGTCACCAGGTGTACGTGTGGACCGTCAACGAGGCCGCCGATGTCGACCTGATGGTTGAGCTGGGCGTCGAGGGCCTCATCACGGACCGGCCGGCGTTCGTGCGGCGGCGGCTGGACGAGCTCGGCCTACCGCGTTCCTGAGCGAACGTGCACACTCTGCAACATGGCCGCTTCTGCCGCTGCTCCGCTTGAACAGGTCGAGCTGCTCGACCGGCTGACCGGTCTGATCGAGTTCGTCAACTCCAGTGACTGTGGCCTGCCCGGGCTCCAGCGCATCGTCGAACTGGCGGCCGAGGCGACCGGCGCGATCGGCGCCGCCTTCGTCGAGTACACCCCGTCCGGTGGCCATCTTGTCGCCACGACCAGTTCGATGGCCTGGGCGCTCGGGTGGCCGGTCGAGGTCACCGAACCGGAGGCCGCGAAGATGCTGGCCGCGCTGCGCGGCCAGCAGACGCGGGTGGATCAGCTGCCACCGCACGAGGCCAACCACGCGCGCGGCCGTGGCATCCATCGGATCCTCAGCGCCGTCGGTTCGCTGGGGGGCTCGCTGGTCGGGTCGCTGCACGCGTGCTTCCCGGACGAGGACGGCCAGGCCGACGCGTACCAGCTCGCCGTGATGCGGCTGCTGGCCACGGCTGCCGCGCGGCTGTACCGCGACAGCGCCGAGCTCCCGGTGTATCCGGACCGGCCGACCTCGCGAAAACGGGGTACGCACGAGCGCGAGCAGGGCCGGGATCTCTTCATCGCGATGACCAGCCATGAGCTGCGCACCCCGGTCACGGTCATCAAGGGGTACGCGGACACGCTGGTGGAGCGGTGGGATTCGCTCGACGATCCGGCGCGCCGGGAGGCCGTACGGGTCGTCTGGCAGCGCGCGCGGGACCTGGCCCGGCTGATCGACCGCCTCCTGGAGGCAGCGAGCGACGTCACCCGAGTCAGCGACGGCTCGCACGGAGTGCCCTTCGACCCCGCCCGGGTGCTGCGGGACGCGGTCGGAGATCTAAACCCCGACCTGCGGCGCAGCCTGCGGGTCAACCTCCCCGAATCGCTGCCCAACGTGCGCGGGGACCGGGCCAGCTTCTCCACCGTCCTCACGGAACTGGTGACAAACGCGTGCAAGTACTCCCCGGATTGGGTAGACGTGGAGCTGACTGCCGGATCGGATGCGTATACGGTCTGGATCCGGGTCTCCGACCGCGGGTTGGGGATCCGTCCGGAGCACACCGAGCGCGCGTTCGAGCGGTTCTGGCAACTGGAGAGGGGCGATCAGCGACAGTACGGCGGAGTCGGACTCGGCCTGTACCTGGTCAGAAAGATCGTCGAGCGACAGAAGGGCTGGGTCAGCTTGCGCCCGCGCGAGGGCGGCGGTGCCCTCGCCGAGGTGCGGCTTCCCCGAGCCGACTCGGGTTCCGGGCTGCAGTGAACGAGCGGACGATGTGGCGAAGCGAGGCGCCGGTATGAACACGCAGGCCGCGACAGCGGAGCGCATATGGTGCGTAGTCGTCCCGCACCACCCCGAGGGAGCCCGCCGGGCGCGTCACCGCCTTGCCGCGAGCCTCACCGGCCTGATCCCGGCGATGACGCTCGCCGACGCGGTCACGATCACGGCCGAGCTGGTCGGCAACTCCGTACGCCACGCCTCGCCGTTGCCCGGTGGAGTCGTCCGCGTCGCGTGGCGACTGGTCGCGGGCGGCATCGAGATCCGGGTGACCGACGGCGGCGCGGCCACCTCACCGACCGTGCGTCAGGTCGGATCCGAGTCCCCCGACGGGCGCGGGCTGGCGATCGTCGCCGCGCTCACGCAAGCGTGGGGAGTCGACCGGGACGGGCTGGGGCAGTGCGTCTGGGCGAGAATGCCCGCGTGAAAGGCGAGAATGCCCGCGTGAACGAGGCGTAGGCGCACGCGGAGCGGGCGGTAGGGCCTAGGCTGGATCGCCGTGAGCAAGCGCGCCAAGAACTCGCGTACCGGCACCGACGCCCCGAAGCGTCAGAAGGTGCGCGACATCTTCGTCCCCCGTCCGTTCGCCGGCATGACCGATGAGGCCGAGTGGATCGCCCTTCGGGAGCTGGTCCCAGCCGCCACCGCTCCGCTCCGGCTCGCGCCCGACCTGGTGGCGCAGTACGGCGACCGGCAGATCACCCTGGCCACCGTGCTGCCGATGGCCTGGCCGGCCATGACGAAGCCGGACGGCCGGATCTTCCTCGGTCTGCAGCGCAACACCCAGTCCGGTGACGTCTCGCGCGACCTCGCGGTCGCGGTGCTGCGGGCGCTGGAGACCGAGCCCGGCAACGCCGTCAGCGTTCCGGCGCTCCCCGGCGAGGGCCCCCGCCTGCAGGACGTCCTCGTCGACGGCCCGCTTGAGATCACCCTCCACGACACGTACGAGTTCTGGCTGGACCCCGAGGCGACCGAGGATCCGAACGTCAGGGCGTCCCTGGAGCGGGCCAACGCCGCTATCTACCCCACGGCCAGGCTGGCGGCCGCGCCCGCGGCGTACTGGTGCCAGGTGCCGGACCGGGCGCACGTGCGCTGGGTGCTGCCCGAGGACGAGGACGCGGCGCTGGACGCTCTCGCCCGGCTGTCCGCAGCCGGTGGTCTGCTGCTCGCCGACGGCACCAAGTTCGCCGGCATGTTCCGCGCGCACGGCCTGCTCGTACCCGTGTGGGACGTGCCCCGCGAGCCGGCGGCCGGTGAGTGGGAGGGGCCGGTGGCGGAGTTCGCCAAACGGTACGCCGAGGCGTTGACGGTGTCCGAGCCGTTGACCGCCGCGGAGCGCCGGTCGCGGCAGGGCCTGCTGGGCCGCCAGCTCACGATCCGCTAGAGCATCGGCACGGATCTTGAGCGTGCCGTGCGCGGATCTTGAGTGCCGCGGGTGCGAATCGGGGACAGGTCAGTGGCCGAGCGGCGCGCGGTTCACCGGGGCGGACATGCAGCGCGGTCCGCCCCGGCCCGACCCGAGCTCCGAACCGCTGATCCGGATGACCTCGATGCCGGCCCGTTCCAGCTGGGCGTTGGTCTCGACGTTGCGCTCGTAGGCGACGCACAGCCGGGGCGCGATGGCGAGGGTGTTGTTGCCGTCGTCCCACTGCTCGCGCTCAGCGGTGATCGGGTCCAGGCCGGTGTCGATGACGCGCATCGTGTCGATGCCGAGCGCCTTGGCGGCCGCCGTCAGGAACGGCTCCGGCGGGAAGATCCGCAGCTCGTCGTCCTCACCGGCGGTGACGGTCCAGGCCTCCAGGCTGTCGGCCACGTTCGGGTACATGACGACCGCGTCGACGTCGACCATCGTGCAGACGGTGTCCAGGTGCATCGTGGCGCGCTCCTGGGCGATCGGTACGACGAGGACGGTGTGCGCCAGCCCGCGGGCAAAGCAGCGGCGGGCCAGCCGCTCGGCGCCGGCGGGTCGGGTGCGCTCCCCGACCCCGACGGCGAGCACGCCGGGCCCCAGCAGCAGGACGTCGCCGCCCTCGAGGTGCTCCAGCCCCGGCTCGTACACCAGCGGGGTGCCGGCGAACCGGGGATGGTGGCGGTAGATGGCGTGGGTGAGCGTCGTCTCGCGGCTGCGGGCCGGCATGGCGAGGCTGGTGACGGCGACCTCCCCGCCCACCCAGACCGATGAGTCACGGGTGAACAGCAGGTTGGGTAGCGGATCGATGATGAAGTCGTGCCGGTCCAGGAGTGAGTACACGAGGCCGCTGCCGGTGCGCAGCTCCTCGTGGGCCAGCCCGGCCATGAGGACGGTGGCCAGGCCCGCCGGGTCGAGATCGGCGAGGTGCACGGCGACCTCGGCGCGCAGCGTGTCACCCAGGCGTACGTCGGAGAGCACGGCCTCGGTCAGTTCGGCCCGCGCGAACGCTGTCCCGAGCACGTCTGTGAGCAGGTCCGCCAGGTAGAGCACCTCGACGCCACGGTCACGCAGGGCCGCGGCGAACTTGTCGTGCTCCTCCTGCGCCCGGCCGACCCACGGAATGCCGTCGAAAAGGAGCGAGTCGTTGTTGCGTGGGGTCAGCCGCGCCAGCTCGCGGCCGGGCCGGTGCAGCAGCACGGTGCCCAGCCGGCCGACCTCGCTGTCGACGTAATGGCTCACGAGCTATCACCCTATCGAGCAGTCCCCTATGGGCCTTTTGGGCACCATGTGAATTTAGAATCTTGGAATGAATGCGGCATTCATCCGGACTCACTCCCACTCACTCATCGATGTTCTTGTAAGTTGATACCTAACGTAGTTGTACAGATACAGCCCGCCCACGAGCACGGAGGTGCCTGATGTCGAGTTTCCTCCACGCCGGAGACGGCCCCGATCTTCGGTCCGCTGCCGAAGGGTACGCATCGGCCACGCCGCTCGTGGAGATCCGACCATCGCCGCTGGAGTGGATCCGGAGTCGACGCGCGGAGCGGGAGAGCCGGCGGGCCGAGCTGGCTCGCCAGCGTACGGCGCAGGGGCTCGAGACGCTCGGGGGCGGCTGGCGAGTGCTCGATCTCCAGCCCACCGCCGGCTCGGACGCGATGAGCTTCCTCGCGGTCGGGCCGGGCGGCATTTTCGCGGTCGTGGTCAAGAATCACGGACGTAGCAGGGTCAGTTTCGCCGGCGACGTGGTGCAGATTGACGGCCGGCGGCCGAAGTGCGTCCAGGAGGTCCGCAGGATCGCGAGGCTCACGGCGACGGCGCTGTCGCGGATCGCGGGCGTCTCCGTTCCGGTGATGCCGGTGCTCGCGTTCGCCGGCAGCGGGATGATCAGCGTGTACGGCATGCCCAAAGGCGTAATCATCTCGTCGTACGAGGAACTGGGTCGGGTGCTCAACGCGCGTGGTCACCGGCTCGCCCCGGGCACCGTCGACAAGCTGTATGCCCTGGCTGCCGACCCGGCGACCTGGATAAACGCGCCGTACGTCCCCCTCGCGGAGCGGTACCGCTGGTATCCGGAGGGTGATAATTCTGTGGACAAGCGACCCTGACAAGAGATCTGTGGCCGGGTAACCTCAGTTCGCATGGCGCGAGGCAGTGTCAGTCCCCCGATCGTCCAACGGCGTCCCGGCGCTGCTCGAGCGGGCGCGAACGCCGCCTCGATTTTCCGCACCGGTGGCACGGTGCCGGATCGAGCGCCGATGATGACAAGGCTGACTGAACCGCTGCGCATCCTGGCCGCCTGAGGAGGTGCCGTGCCTCACGTCGAACTGTCGCTGTCCGAGCCGGTGGCGCTCCGGCGCCCCTCGGCCCGGTCGTCACTGGGCCGTTGGGCCAAGGCGGTCGCCGACGCCGCCGAGTCCAGCCTCGTCATCGATGCCGAATCCATCGTCGTGGCGCTGTCACCGGCCTGTCAGGAGATGTTCGGGCTCGACCGGCCCCCGATCGACCGGCCCCTGCTCGAGGTTCTCCACCTGCTCGACTTCTCGAATTCGATGCGTGCGCTCGGCCAGGGTGAGCTGAGGAAGATACCGCCGCTGCTGGCTCTGGACTCCGGGCAGTTGGCCCGCGGCCTCATGCGGGTCGAGTGCCGCGACGGGCCCCGTACTGTGGACGCGATCGCCACCCCGGTATGCGACAGCGCCGGACAGGTCGGTTCACTTACCTTCTTCTGCCCGGTCTGAACCTTTGGTTGCTGCTCCAGCCCCGACTGTCGCATTGTGACGGTTGATGTGTTTTCGGCACATATTGGAGATCACCACTGTTGCGTTAGTCCCATGCAACGGGTTTCCGCTGGGTTCAGCCGCCGGTTGACCCGTACTCTCCTTGCATGTTGGACCTGGAGCTGCTGAGCGACGACTACGCTGTCTGCCGCCTGCCGGCCGGCTCCCCGCTGCCGCAGAATCTGCTGGCGCGAGCCGGCGAAGGTGCGGTGGTCTCGGTGACCTGGACACCCGAAGAGGTCTCCATCATGTGCCCGGCGGCGCAGCTGCCCGAGGACGCCACCTGTGAGACGCCCTGGCGCTGCCTCCGCGTCTCCGGGCCGGTGGATCTGGCGCTCACCGGCATCCTGGCCTCCATCATCAGCCCGCTGGCCAACGCCCGGGTCAATATCTTTGCGTTCTCCACGTACGACACGGACTATCTTCTGGTTCCGTCGGTACGACTGGACGAGGCGATTGCCGCCCTCACGGCAGCGGGGCACCGCGTCTCGGTCTAGCACCGCCCAGAAGCCGGGAGACATCGTGCGTGAGCCGAGGACGTGGGTACGCGCAGCACTGCTGATCACGGTGGTCGTCGGGACCGCGGCCGGCTGCGGGCGGGTCGTGCCCCTTCCGTCGCCGGATGCGCAGGTCGGTCCGGGGATCTCGGCGTCGCCCAGCGAAGAGCCCGCGGCCGAGGCGACCGCAGGGCCCGGCGAGGGGGCGAGCGCGACGCCCGGGCCGGTGGACCCCCTGCCGGCTGTCACCGCGCTATCCGAGGCCAGCGCATCCCCCTGCGCGGGCGGTCCCGGTGCCGATCGGGTGATCGCCGCGCTGCGCCGGGACCGGAATCTGTTGCCGGCGGAGGTGGCACCGAAGATCGTGAGCGGCCCGCTGTGTGCCGGCTCCTGGCAGTACACGGTGATGAACGTGCCCGGTCGGGAGGCGCTGCAGGTGGTGACCCGGGGCAGTGGCGGGGCGTTGACGGTCGTCACCGCCGGCACGTACGTGTGCATCCCGGAAGTGGTGGGCGCGGCGCCCGCGGGCATCGTGGCTGCCGCACGCTGCCGGTGAACCGGGATAATCTCCTCGATGTCGCACTAAGAGAGGGGCATCGCCATGCCCGGCGTACCGCCGACCCGCTTCGTCTTCCTCGGCCCCGAAGGGACCTTCGCCGAGCAGGCGCTGCGTACGATCCCCGCTGCCGAGCACGGCAGCCGCACGCCCGCGCGCAGCGTGCCGGAGGCGCTCGACGCGGTCCGCGCCGGTGACGCCGACGCGGCGCTCGTACCGCTGGAGAACTCGATCGGTGGCTCCGTCGGCGTGACGCTCGACGAGCTGGCCGACGGGGAACCACTGGTCATCACGCGCGAGGTCGTGATTCCGGTGCAGTTCGTCCTCGGCGCGCGGACCGGCACGCCGCTGGCCGGGATCCGGTCGGTCGCCGCCCACCCGCAGGCCAGCGCGCAGTGCCGGCGGTGGCTCCGGGAGAACGTGCCCGGCGCCGCGGTCATCGACGTGCTCTCCAACGGTGCCGCCGCGCAGGCCGCGGCGGCCGGCGAGCACGACGCGGCGATCTGCGCGCCGATCGGCGCCGAGCGGACACGGCTGACGGTGCTGGCCAAGGACATCGCCGACCACGCCGACGCGGTGACCCGGTTCGCCCTGGTGTCGCGGCCCGGACCGCCGCTCGCGCCGACCGGAGACGACCTGACCACGCTCGCCGTGTACATCGCCCATGACCGGGTGGGCGCGCTGCTCGCGGTCCTCACCGAGCTCGCGGTACGCGGCGTCAACCTCACCCGGATCGAGTCCCGCCCGACCGGCGAGCGACTGGGCCGGTACGTGTTCTTCCTGGACTGCTCCGGGCACGTGGCGGAGGCGCGGATGGGCGAGGCGCTGCAGGGCCTGCGCCGGGTCTGCGCGGACGTACGCTTCCTCGGCTCGTACCCGCGGGCCGGCGCCGACCGGCCGACGCCCGCGCCGACGGGCACCGCCGACGCCGACTTCGCCGACGCGGCGTCGTGGCTGGCGAGGATCCGGGCCGGCGAAGGCCTCTAAGCGGAGAGAACGTCAGTCGAAGAGGCCGCCGAGCAGGCCGCCCTGGCTCTGCTGCCCGCCGCCGTTTCCGGACAGCCCGCCCAGGACCTCCTCCGAGGGCTGCACGACGACAAAGCCCTGGCCGGCGAAGCTCATCGTGAACGCCTCGCCCGTGGTGCGGCCGATCAGCGTGCCGATCCCGAGCTGGTCGGCGCGGTGGTACCCGGTCTGCAGGTTCGCCGACCAGCAGATCGCGGCCTGCGGGTCCGCGTACGTCGGGGCGTCCACGTTCAGGACGACGGGGGTGCCGTCGGTCGTGATGGCGATGCGGCCGTGGCCCGTGAAGACGCAGTTGAACATGCCGGCGGACGACAGCATGCCCAGGCCCTGGACCATCTGGATCTCGTACTTCAGCGTCGGCTCGAACGCGAGCACGTTCGCGCCGTTGATCGTGATCGCGTCGCCCGGCTCCAGGTCGATCAGGTGCACGTCATGGGCGCGGTTGGCCAGGAAGAGATCGCCGTGCCCGGAGACCTTCATCAGCGGTACGCCCTCGCCGGTGAGCTTCTGCTTGAGCCACTTGCCCATGCCGCCCGCGCCGAGCGCCTGGAACTGCATCTGCCCCTGGTAGGCCACCATCGCGCCGGTGCGCGCCATGACCTCGCCGTTGAGCTCCACCTTCAGCATCTTGGAGTTCTGCAGCCGTAGGCCGGGCTGGGCGGACTCCTTCTCCAGGTTCTCGGCGGCGAACAGTGCGCTACGCATTGGCTCTACTTCCTTCCGTTCTGTGCGACGATCGTGACAATAGGTGGCCTGGTCAAGTCCTCAGCCCCAGCCGAGCTCGTGCAGCCGCGCGTCGTCGATGCCGAAGTGATGGGCGATCTCGTGCACGACGGTCACCGCCACCTCCTCGACCACCTCGTCGTCGGTGGAGCACATGGCCAGGATGGGGTTGCGATAGATGATGATCCGGTCGGGCAGTACGCCGGAGTAGTCCCAGCCCCGCTCGGTGAGGGCGTACCCCTCGTAGACGCCCAGCAGCGACGGATCGTCGGCGGGCGGATCGTCCTCGACCAGGATCACGACGTTGTCCATGAGCCCGAGCAGTTCGGCGGGGACCTCGTCGAGCGCTTCACCCACCAGCTCTTCGAACCGGGTACGGGCCATCTCTATCGGCACATACGTATTGTGCCGGCACGTCGCCAGGGTAAGGGGCTGGATGCAGACCGGCGCTCCACGCGTCGACCGCGTGGAGCGCCGGTTATCGGTGGTACGGAAGGCTCAGACCAGCGTGGCGTCGAGCGTGATCTCGACGGTGGCGAGCGCCTTGGAGACCGGGCAGTTCACCTTCGCCTGCTCGGCGATCTTCTGGAACTCGGCCTCGTCGATGCCGGGCACGCTTCCCTGCGTGACCAGGTCGATCCGGGTGATGCCGAAGCCGGCATCGGTCTTGTTCAAGTGAACGCTGGCCCGGGTGTCGACCGAGTTCGGTACGTGGCCGGCCTGGGACAGCGCGTTGGCGAACGCCATCGAGAAGCAGCCGGCGTGGGCGGCGGCGATGAGCTCCTCCGGGTTGGTCCCCTGGCCGTCCTCGAAGCGGGAAGGGAACGAGTACGGCCCCTCGAAGGCCCCGGAGCCGAGCGCCATGGTGCCGGCGCCTTCTTTGAGCGAACCCTGCCAGCGGGCAGATGATGTACGAGTTGGCATAAGTGTGACGCTAGCCCATTCGGTTGGACGGGTGCGACGATCCACTGATGCCGCGCCCACTTTCCACCGCGACCGGTGCTCTGCTGGGCGGGGCCGGTCTGTGCGCCGGGATCGCGTCGCTGGCCGTTCCGTGGGGCCGGTACCGGGCACGTGGCACCGTGCTCGGCGGGCAGCCCGCCCCCGACCCGGTGTCGGCCGCGGTGTTCCAGGTGCCCGGCGGTACGTGGTACCTGCTCGCGCTGGGCCTGCTCGCGGGCCTGCTCGCGATCGCCGCGCTGGACACCGGGCGAGCGGTCAAGCTGGCCCTCAGCGTGGCGCCGAGCCTTGGCATCGTCACCGCGGTGCTCGTCATCGCCCTGGCGAACGGTGTCGCCACCACCGCGGGCCGGATCGACGCGATAGGGCTCGCCGGTCTGGAGATAACCGGGGAGACGGCGTACGGGGTGTGGCTCGGCCTGGCCGCCGGCCCGCTGCTCGGATTCGGCGCGGGCGCGGTGGCGCTGGGGCGTCGACGGCACCACGCTCCCGTTGCTGGGGCGGGCGCCCCGCTCACGGAATGAGCAGGGCGCCCGCCCCACGAAGAGGGGAAGGTCCAGGTCCGCTCCGCACCCGGGTCAGGTGTCTGGTGTATCAGTGCGCGCACAAACATGGCCAGCTGCGTTTTCGCCGCGCGCGTGGGGGTAGGCAAGGCGAGCCCCACTAGGGGCGCAGATCCGTGACGAGAGGCGGGTGCGGCCGTTCCTTCGCTGGCACGTGGGTGGGAAGTGTCGCGAGGCAGTGCCTGAGGCCAAGGAACGCAATGACAAACGCAAACGGCCCGACCGTCGGGGTCCTCGGCTCCTACGGTGGAATGAACCTTGGCGACGAGGCGATTCTGACGAGCCTGCTAGGAGATCTGCGCCAGCGTCGGCCCGACGCTCACGTCGTTGTGTTCTCCCGCAACCCGGAGTACACCCAAGTGGCTTTCCCGGACATCGAGGCCACCGGATGGGAGGGTGTGAACCGCGAGCGCATGGCGGAGGCGCTGTGCCGGCTCGACCTGCTGATTCTCGGCGGCGGCGGGATCCTGTACAACACCGAGGCCCGCCGTTATCTGAGGTTGGTGGCGGAGGCGCAGGAGTGCGGGGTGCCGGTGTTCACCTACGCGGTGGGCGCCGGGCCGCTCACCGACGGCGTCGACTGCGGATTGACCAGGGAGACCCTGCAGAAGGCGCTTGAGGTCACCGTGCGCGACGAGGGGTCGAAGCTGGCTCTGGAGGAGGCCGGGGTGCGCTGTCCGGTGACGGTGACCGCCGATCCCGCGATGCTCCTGCAACCCGAGGAGTTCTGCCGGGACGCGCTGCGGACGGAGGGGGTACCCGACGGGTGGCGAATGATCGGGATGAGCGTGCGCGAGCCGGGTCGGGCGGCCCAGAGCCTCGACGTCGACGCGTACCACCAACTGCTGGCCCACGTCGCCGACTTCCTGGTCCACCGGCTGGACGCGCAGTTGGTGTTCGTACCGATGGAGCGGCAGGACATCGCCCACTCGCACGCCGTGCTGTCGTACATGTCCGCGGCGGATCGAGGCCGCGTGCTGAACAACAACTACCGGCCGTGCCAGGTGCTGGGGCTGATGCGCCACCTCGACCTGGCCGTGGGCATGCGCCTGCACTTTCTGATCTTCGCCGCTATCGCCGGGGTTCCGGTGCTCCCGCTGCCCTACGCCGGCAAGGTGTTCGACTTCGCCAAGGAGATCGGCGCTCCCTCGTTGGGCGGCGTCGTACGCGAGGCGGCCGGTCCGCTCCTCGCCGAGGTGGATCGGCTGTGGGACGAACGTTGGCTGCGTATCCGCGATACCACCAGCCGGCTGGCGGGGCTGCGTGAGCGCGCCGCCCTGACCGGCGAGCGCCTGAGCCAACACCTGGAACGGATCATGCCGGTCCCGGCGTGACGGCCGAGCCCGATCCGGCGGTTGAGAAGATCATGACTGCCGGGCACGATCACAGGATGTCGAACGCGTACGACGTGATCGTGGTCGGCGGCGGCCACAACGGCCTGGTGGCCGCGGCGTACCTCGCCAAGGCGGGCCGCCGGGTGCTCGTCTGCGAACGCCGCCACACGGTCGGCGGGGCGGCGGTCTCGGAGCATCCGTTCGGCCCGGACTTCACTGTGACCTCGCTGTCGTACGTGGTGAGCCTGCTGCCGCAGCAGATGGTGCGCGACCTCAAGCTGAGAGAGCACGGCTACCGCGTGTACCCGCAGGGGCCGTACTTCGCGCCCCGCCGCGACGGCGGGTACCTGTCGCTGCCCGACGATCCGGTGGCGCGGGCGAAGGAGATCGCGAAGTTCTCCAGCCGGGACGCCGAGGCCTACGAACGATGGAACGCCTGGCTGGAGAGGCTGGGCGGCCTCGTCGGCCCGCTGCTGGAGTCAATCCCGCCGAAGCTCGGCTCGAAGAAGCCACGGGACCTGCTGGGACAGGTCGCCCTGGCAGCGAAGCTGCGCAAGGTCGACGTACGCGAAGCGTTCGATTTGACCCGGCTGTTCACGGCGAGCATCGCGGACCTGGTGGAGGAGCGCTTCGCCAGCGACGCGCTGCGCGGCCTGCTCAGCGTCTCCGGCGTGATCGGCACCTGGGCCGGCCCGCGCAGCGCCGGGACGGCGTACGTGATGCTGCACCACCATGTCGGTGACACGGCCTGGGGGTTTCCGCGTGGCGGCATGGGCGGTGTGACGCAGGCGCTCGCCGGTGCCGCCAGAGCGTTCGGCGCGGAGATCCGCACCGGGGCGCCGGTGGGCCGCATCGACGTCGACGCCGGCCGGGTGCGCGGGGTGACCCTGGAGTCGGGTGAGGAGATCGCGGCGAGCACCGTCATCACCACCGCCCACCCGAAGATCTCCTTCCTGCGTTTGGTGGAGCGGTCGCAGCTACCCGAGGACTTCGTCGCCGACATCGAGTCCTGGCAGACCCGCTCGGGCACGGTCAAAATCAACTTCGCGGTCGACACGTTGCCCACGTTCACCGCGCACCCCGACTACGACCCGTCGATCTACGGCGGCACGATCGTCCTGGCCGAGTCGCTCGACGACGTGGAGAACGCCTACCAGGAGGCGGTCGCGGGGCGGGCGGCGACAAGTGCGTTCGCCGACATCTGCATCCCGTCGGTCTTCGACGACTCACTCGCCCCGCGGGGCAAGCACGTCGTCAGCGCGTTCACCCAGTGGGTGCCGCACACCTGGGCCCGGAACCCGGACCCCGACGAGCTCACGGCGTACGCCGACCGGCTCACCGCCCGGATCGAGGCGGTCGCGCCGGGGTTCATCGACTCGATCATTGGACGGCAGGTCATCGGCCCGGACACCATGGAGCGCGAGTACGGGCTCGTCGGCGGCAACATCTTCCACGGCGAGCTGACGCCGGGGCAGATGTTCCACTGCCGGCCCGCCGCCGGGTACGCCGACCTGCGCACCCCGGTACGCGGGCTCTACCAGGCCGGATCCGCCACGCACGGCGGCGGCGGGGTGACCGGTATCCCCGGGCGCAACGTGGTCCGCCAGGTCTTACGCGACAGCCGACGGAAGGCAGCCGATGGGGAGTGAGCAGCCGAGCATCATCGAAAACGGCGGTGGGGAGCGAGTCCCCGTGACGGTCGTACGCGGAGCCGGTCTCGGCTGCGCGCTGGCCGGGTTCGGCCTGCTCGTCGCCGCGCAACTGCTGCCGTGGCTGTCCGCGACGACCAGTCCGCTGCAACAGGATTTCCCGACGAGTACCGGCGGCCGGCTGGAGCGGAGCCTCGTCGAACTGCCCCTGCCGACCGAGATCTTCAACCTCGGCTGGCTGATGGTGCTCGGCGCCGTGGCGACCGCGCTCGCCGTACGCGGCGCTGCCCGGCGGGTCGTGGTGGCGGCCGGCCTCGGCCTGGTCGGTGGCGAGTTGGCGCTGCTCATCGGCATGACCCGCACGATCAAACGCAGCGGGCTCTTCCGCGGCACCTTCCCCCAGACGGCTCTGGCCAGTCACCTGGAGACCGGCGTGTACTGCGCGTACGCCGCGCTGGTGATGTTCGCCCTCGCGCTGCTGCTGGCCGGCGGCGTTCCGCTGTGGCTGCGCCGGCGCGCCACGCCAGCCACCGAGGCCGAGCCGGTCGGGCCCGCGGACCTGACGGTCACCGCGGCCCCGACCACGGACCCGGCGTTGTGGGCACGCGATCCGCACACCGATATCGAAGTGGGCGGACGACAGTCAGAACGGTAAGCTCACGCATCGTGATTGACCTGCGCTTGGTACGAGAAAATCCCGATCTGGTGCGAGCCAGCCAGCGTGCCCGCGGTGCCTCGGAGGACGCCGTCGACGCGCTGCTCGCCGCCGACGAGGCCCGCCGGTCGGCCGTCGCCCGCTTCGAAGCGCTGCGCGCCGAGCAGAAGCAGCTCGGCAAGCAGATGCCGAAGGCGCAGGGCGCGGAGCGGGAAGCGCTGCTGTCGCGTACCAAGGAGCTTTCCCAGCAGGTCAAGGAGGCGGAGTCCGCCGCCGACGCCGCCGACGCCGCCCTGCGCCGCGCGCAGATGGCCGTGCCGAACGTCGTCGAGGAGGGCGCCCCGCCCGGCGGCGAGGACGACTTCGTCGTACTGCGGGAAGTGGGCGACAAGCCGCGCATCGACAACCCGCGCGACCACCTGGAGATCGGTGAGGCGCTCGGTGCGATCGACGTCGAGCGCGGTGCGAAGGTGTCCGGCAGCCGGTTCTACTACCTGACCGGGGTGGGCGCCCTGCTCGAACTCGGTCTGCTCCAGCTGGCGATCCAGCAGGCCGTCGAGCACGGGCTGACGCCGGTGATCCCGCCGGTGCTGGTCAAGCCGGAGGCGATGGAGGGCACCGGGTTCCTCGGCGAGCACGCCAGCGAGGTGTACCGGCTCGAAGCCGACGACCTGTACCTCGTCGGCACGTCGGAGGTCCCGCTCGCGGCGTACCACAGCGGCGAGATCCTCGACCTGAACCAGGGGCGCCGCTACGCCGGCTGGTCGACGTGCTTCCGTCGGGAGGCCGGCTCGTACGGCAAGGACGTGCGCGGGATCCTGCGGGTGCACCAGTTCGACAAGGTGGAGATGTTCTCGTACGTGCGGCCGGAGGAGGCACACGACGAGCACCAGCGGCTGCTCGCGTGGCAGGAGGAGATGCTGGCCAAGGTCGAGGTGCCCTACCGGGTGATCGACGTGGCGGCCGGCGACCTCGGCTCGAGCGCAGCGCGCAAGTTCGACATCGAGGCGTGGGTGCCGTCACAGGGCCGGTACCGTGAGGTCACGTCCACGTCGAACTGCACGACGTACCAGGCCCGGCGCCTCAACATCCGGTACCGCGACGAAGAGGGCAAGACGCAGTTCGCGGCGACGCTCAACGGCACCCTGGCCACGACCCGCTGGCTGATCCCGATCCTGGAGAACCACCAGCAGCCGGACGGTTCGGTACGGGTACCGAAGGCTCTCCAGCCCTTCCTCGGCGGTCGCGACGTCCTGGAGCCGACCAACCGGTAGTCCGCTGTTCGGGCCGATTTCGCCCTGATGTGGGCGGGCTCACCTGTTGGCGAGGTACGGTTGCTGCCCGCTTACGCCAGGAGGCGAGCATGATCAGGCACCAGACCAGGCCTGGCCTGCCCAAGCTGATCGCGACCGATCTCGACGGCACGTTGGTGCGCAGCGATGACACGGTCAGCGCGTACACGCTCGAGGTGCTGGCCCGGGTCAAAGCCGCCGGCATCCCGATCGTCGGCGCCACCGGCCGTGGCCCCCGCCTGATCGAACTGGTACGCACCGACATCCCGACCGCGGACTTCCTGGTCATGGGCGGCGGCAGCCGGGTCATCGACCTGACCGACCCCGACGTGCCGCTGGTGCTACGCGACGAGCGCCTCGACGGCGACGTGCTGGCTGAGTTGCTGGCGACCCTGGAGCGCGAGATCGGCCCGCTGTCCGTGCTGGTGGAGGCCAGTGACGAGCCCCGGTCGCCGCTGTGGGGAGACGTCCACCCGGCGTGGCGATACCCCGAGGTCGTGGAGGCGAGGGTACGGGCGGAAGCCCTCGTCGGCCGCGTGATCAAGGGGTTCGCCTACCACGACAGCTACGACGCCGACCAGTTGGTCGAGGTCGCCCGCCGGCTGATCGATCCGTCGATCGCGACGGTGACCCAGGCCGGGCTCGGGTACATCGAGATCTGCCCACCGGGCGTGGACAAGGCCACCGGCCTGTCGGTGGTGGCGCAGGTCCTGGGCATGGACCCGGCCGACGTGCTGGTCTTCGGCGACATGCCCAACGATCTGCCGATG
Organism: Planosporangium flavigriseum; assembly: GCF_011947225.1. Lineage (GTDB taxonomy): Bacteria > Actinomycetota > Actinomycetes > Mycobacteriales > Micromonosporaceae > Planosporangium > Planosporangium flavigriseum. Next base: position 368,101 of record NZ_JAATVW010000004.1, read on the forward strand.
TTCGACTGGGCGGGTTTCGGTCGGGTCGCCGTCGCCAACGCGCACCCTCAGGTGCTGGCGGTGGCGGACGAGGTCACCGGGTCGAATGACGCCGACGGAGTCGCCGTCTATCTGGATGCCATGCTGTCGGCGTGAGAATGCGGCTGGTGGCCACGGACCTGGACGGGACGCTGGTACGAAACGACTTCACGATCGGTGTCCGCAGCGTCGCCGCCCTCGAGCGGGTCCATGGGCTCGGCGGGGCTGTCGTCCTGGTCACCGGGCGTCCGATCCGCTGGCTGTACCCCGTGTACGAGCACCTGCCGATCCAGCCGCTCGCCGTGGTGGCCAACGGCGCGGCCGTCTACGACCCGGTCGACGACAAGGTCCTGCACTCGAGGCCGCTCGAGCCGGCGGCCATCGCGGAGGCGTGCGCCCGGCTGCGGTCGGCGGTGCCCGGCGTGCGGTTCGCGGTCGAGACCGATGGCGGGCGGGTGATGCTGCACGAGCCGGCGTACGAGGTCGGCGGCTGGGAGATCCGGGGTGACGGGGTCCACGAGGTCCACATTCAAGAACTCGCCGCCCAGCCAGCCGCGAAGCTGCTGGTCAATGCGGGTGCGCAGCCGCCGGATGCGTTCACCGCGCTGGTGGCCGACCTGCTGGAGGGGGTCGCCGAGGCCACCCACTCGTCGTCGAGCGGCATCGTCGAAGTGTCGGCCGCGGGCGTGACCAAAGCGGCCGGCCTGGCGTGGGTGGCCGAACGGCTCGGCGTGGCGCCGCACGAGGTCGTCGCGTTCGGCGACATGCCCAACGACCTGCCGATGTTCGCGTGGTCGGGGCGTGGCGTGGCGGTAGCCAACGCACACCCGGCGGTGCTCGCGGCCGCCGACGACGTGACCGCGGCCAACGACGCCGACGGGGTCGCGGCGTACCTGGAGCGCCTGCTCGACGCCTAGATGTACTGGCCGGTGCCACCGTCCGGCTGCTGGTTCGGTGGCATCATGCCGGGCATCATCCGGGCGGCCGCGCCGGCGGGCAGCGCGTGCCGGTTTCCGCCGCGGATCTGCTCCAACTGCATGCGGGCGGCCATCTGCTGGGCCATCAGCGCTGCCTGGATGCCGTGGAACAGCCCTTCAAGCCAGCCAACCAGCTGGGCCTGAGCGATCCGCAGCTCAGCCTCGCTGGGGGTGCTGTTCTCCTCGAACGGCAGCGCCAGCCGGCTCAGCTCGTCGCGTAGCTCCGGGGCGAGCCCCTCCTCCAGCTCGATGATCGATCGGCTGTGGATGTCGCGCAGGCGCTGCCGGCTCGCCTCGTCCAGCGGAGCGGCGCGGACCTCCTCCAGCAACTGTTTGATCATGCTGCCGATGCGCATCACCTTCGCCGGCTGCTCGATCAGCTTGCTCGGGTCCTCGCCCTCGTCGCCCTGCTCCTGCTCGAGGTCGACGGTGCCGACGGGACGACCGTCCGGCCCCACCACGAGTACGGTGCGGTTCTGCTCGACGTCCGGGCGGTTCGGCTGCTCCTCGTTGTCGGCCATGGCTCCAATCCTTACGTATGGCTGCGGTCGATCCGCAAGGCGCTCCCCGTGATCGTGACAAGTTTGCCCCAGGAGCCGGGTCGACCAAACCGATCGTGGCAGGCTGAGGCGATGACGGCCGACCCTCGCGAGATCCTCGCCCGGTGGGCGCCAGGCCCCGACTTCACGGTCCGCTACGGCGACCATCCGGAGCACGTCGTGGATGTACGGCTGCCGGCCGGCGACCCGACCGGTCCCCTGGTCATCTTCATCCACGGCGGGTTCTGGATGGCCGAGTTCGACCGGGCGCACACCGCGCCGCTCGCCGTCGACCTCGCCGCCCGCGGATACCCGGTCGCCACGATCGAGTTCCGGCGGATCGGGCAGGACGGCGGCGGCTGGCCGGGCACCTTCACGGACGTGTCGGCCGCGGTCGCGCGTACCCCCGGGCTCATCGCCGAGGCCCTGGCCGCGCAGGGCTGCCGCGTCCCCGACCTGGACCGGCCGGTCCTCGCCGGCCACTCGGCCGGCGGTCAGCTGGCGCTGTGGTACGCAAGTCGGCCCGCGACACCCGTACGCGGGGTGCTCGCGCTCGCGCCGGTCGCCGACCTCGCCCTCGGCCACCGGCTCGGGCTCGGTGACGGGGCGGTGGCGGCGTTGCTCGGTGGCGGCCCCGACGAGGTACCCGACCGGTACGAGGCGTGCGACCCGATGCGCCTGCTGCCGGCGGGGGTGCCGGCGGTTCTCGTGTTCGGCACCGAGGACGACCGGGTGCCGGTGGAGGTGGGGCGCTCCTATGTAAACGGTGCGCGCATGGCCGGTGATCACCCGGCCCTCATCGAGTTGCCGGATACCGAACACTTCGCAGTGATCGACCCCCGCTCGGCGGTATGGTCCACCGTACTTGGCGCGCTACACCGGCTCTCGGTCGAGCGGGACGTTGATGACGATTGACGCCTACCGCGAAAGCAGGTAGAACCCGCAACGGGGTTGCCGATTGGCTGGGCCCTGTCGATCTTTTACGGAGGATCACTTGTCCGAGTTCACCCGTCGGCGCGCGCTGAAGGCACTCGCTGCGCTCGGGGCCGGCGGCGCGGTGGCACCCATCCTGTCCGCGTGCAACGGCGGGAGCCAGCAGCCGGTCGTGGCGGATCTTCCGGCCGTGAAGATTGGCCTGGTCGTGCCGCGGTCGGGCGTCTTCAAGACGGTCGGCGACGAGCTTTTCAACGGCTTCCAGCTCTACCTGGACCTCAACGACAGGCGCCTGGCCGGGCACCCGGTCAACCTGGTCATCGTCGACGAGGGGGAGACCGCCGAGTCCGGCAAGGCGGCCGTCGAGCGACTCATCAAGCAGGAAAACGTCCTCGCGCTGTCCGGTGTGGCGAGCTCGGCGTCGATGGTCGCGGTTCGGGAGCTTGTCGAGAACTCGCAGATCCCGCTCATTGGCTCCAACGCCTCACCGACCACCCTTCGAGGCGTCCGGTACATATGGCGTACTTCCTACGTCAACGACGAACCGGCCACGGCGTTGGGACGGTTCGTCGCGAGCAAGGTCGGCAACGGCCCCGTCGCCCTGATCGCGCCGGACTACCAGGCCGGGCACGATGAGCTCAACGGCTTCCTCTCCGCGTACGGCAAGGAGGTGGCGGGCGAACCGATCTACACGCCGTTCAGCCCCACGCCGACCACGAACTTCCAGCCGTACCTCAACACCATCAAGGCTTCCCGGGCCAAGGCCGTGCTGTGCTTCTACGCGGGGTCGCTCGCGGTCGAGTTCGTCAAGCAGTACCGGCAGCTGGGGCTGACCCAGGACCTGTACGCGCCGGGCTTCCTCACGGAGGGGGTCCTGCTACGCCAGCAGGGTGACGCCGCGCGCGGCATCTACACCTCGATGAACTACTCGTCAGATCTGGACAATGACGCCAATCGGCGGTTCGCCTCCGCGTACCAGAAGGCGTACAACAACGTCCCCACCGCGTACGCGATGGCGTCGTACGACGCGGCCTTCGTCCTGGACAAGGCGATCAGTGTCGTCGGGTCCGGCGACCTGAACCCGCAGGCCGTCAACCTCGCGCTCGGCAAGATCGGGTCGATCGACAGCCCGCGCGGATCCTGGCAGTTCAACCAGAACCGCACCCCGCTGCAGATGTGGTACCTGCGGCAGGTCCGCCAGGACGGGGGCACGCTGGCGAACACGGTCCTGTCGCCGTTGACCACTCTCGGGTAGCACACAGCGGGGCGGCTCGACAGGTACGCCCGCCATCCTCCAAGATTGCGCGGTGCGTCCCGGGTGCCCGCAGTCGTTACCGCCGCGTCCCCGGCGCGGCTGGTGCTCGACGATCCTGGCTGCGCTGCTGGCCCTCGCCGCCGTCCTCACGGTCTCGGGTGGGGCGACCGCGATCGCGACGATCCGGGGTAGCGGTGGGGCGACCGGCGCGGCGTTCGTCGGTGACCTGCGCCCGGAGGTCCGCCGGGTCGCGCTGACGGCGCTGCTCGAGCGGCGAGCGAAGGCTGTCCGGGACCGCGACAGGCAGGCGTTCCTCGCCGACGTGGACGGCGCCGACCAGGCGTTCAAGCGCCAGCAGGAGCAGCAGTTCGACAACCTGACCAAGCTCCCGCTGGCCGAGTTCCGCTACTCCCTCGAACAGCCCGTCCGCTACGACGCGCTCATCCCCACCGCCGTCCGCGACCGCTACCAGGGACGGGTGCAGACGGCGGCCGTGACGGTGCTCTACCGCATCGACGGGGTGGACACCGAGCCCGTGGCGGCGCCGTGGGTGCCCATCGTGGGCGTCGTGGCCGGCCGGTGGCGGCTGGCCGGCGTGGCGTCGGACGGCAGGCTGCCGACGGGTACGAACGGACAGGCCTGGGAGACCGGTGAGATCACCGTGGCGCGCAGCGCACGGGTCGTCCTGGTGCTGTCGGCGGGCGACGCGAACCGGGCGCCGGACCTGCTGCGGATGGCCGAGACCGGACTCGACCAGGTCGCGGCCGTACGCCGGGGCGGCTGGGTCGGCAAGGTCCTCATCACGGCGGTACAGGACCCGCGGCTGTTCACCACATACTTCACCCAGAACCCCGATCACGTCGTCAACGTCGCGGCGATCGCGGTGCCGTACTACGCGGAGATCCCGGACTGGCGCGCCAAGCCGAAGTACGCGGCCACCCGCGTCGTGTTCAACCCGCACGAGTTCGAGGCCGACCCGACCGAACTGGCCCACGACCTGACCCACGAGTTCGCCCACGCCGCGATGGGGTCGGTGACCACCGACGAGACGCCACTGTGGCTGGTGGAGGGGTTCGCCGAGTACGTCGCGTACGAGCCGGAGCAGGTGCCCAGTTCGTTCGTACGGCGGTCGCTGGAAGGCTTCCCGGCCGGGAGCACTCCGCCGTCGGCGAACTTCTACGGCGACCCGCGTAACTACGTGCTGGGCTGGCTGGCCTGCCGCATGATCGTCGAGAAGTACGGTGAGGCCAGGCTGCTCGCCCTGTACGAGGCGTCGGGCAGCGGCGACGCGGTCAAGCAGGTGCTCGGCATCGACACGGCCACCCTCGACCGGCAGTACGTCAATTACGTGGAGAAGGTGCGCGCCGGCTGACTAGCCTGGAGCGTGATGGACCTGGTTGGGCTCTCGAAGCGGCTGTCGTACGTGCTGCGCCACCGCCCCGACAGCGTCGGGCTGACCCTCGACCGGAACGGTTGGGTGGCGGTCGACGATCTGCTCGCCGCCCTGGCGGCGCACGGGGTGCGGGTAGGCCGAGCCGAGCTCGACACCGTCCTGGCCGGCAACGACAAGCGGCGCTTCGCGGTCGAGGCCGGGCCGGACGGGCGGGACCGGATCCGGGCCAGCCAGGGCCACTCCATCCCGATCGACCTCGGGCTCACGCCGGTCACCCCACCGCCGGTGCTCTACCACGGCACCTCGGCCGCTGCCGTGCCGTCGATCCGGGCCGAGGGGCTGCGCAAGGCGCGTCGCCACCACGTACACCTGTCAGGTGATCTCTCGACCGCTCAGCGGGTCGGTGCGCGTAGGCGAGGTCCCGTGGAAATTTTGACCGTCGACGCGGCCGCGATGGCCGCGGACGGCCACCAGTTCTACCGCAGCGCCAACGGCGTGTGGCTCACCGATCACGTCCCGCCGCGGTACCTGCGCTGATCTGGCCGAGCCCGCTGGTCAAGGCGTCGTAGGCGTGGTGGCGCACCTCGCGCAGCCGCTGTGGACTCGCCTCGTCGTTGTCCAACTCGCACAGCGCCGCCCGTCCCGACAGCGTGGCGGCACCGGCGAGTAGCTGCGGGTAAAGGGCGCTCACGCTCTCGCCGGTGCGGGCGGCCACGAACTCGGCGATCGCCTCGTGCATCTCATGAAAGATCATCTGGTACGCGGGGAGCAGTTCCGGCAGTTGCTGCACGATCCGCATGCGGGCGCTGATCTGGCGGTGCTGGTCGTAGTCGGCGATGTCGACGGTGTCCATCGCGGCGCGGACGGCCTCGACCGGGGGCTCGCCCGCCGGCCGCTCGGCGAGGGCGGCCCGAAGTCGACTGACGATTGTGTGCGCTACATCTCCGAACAAAACGTGCTGTTTGGACGAGAAGTACCTGAAAAAGGTGCGCACCGCGACCTCGGCGGCGTCGGCGATGTCCTCGACGGTCGTGCGCTCGTACCCGCGTTCGGCGAAGAGCCGCAGCGCCGCCGCTTCCAACGCGGCGCGCGTCTCCTGCTTCTTCCGCTCGCGCCGTCCGCAGATCGGACGGGGAGTTCCGGGAACGGTCACCACCCTCTCATGGTGGCACGCGCCTCGCGTCCCCCACGTTGACCATGATCATGAAGACTCTGAGGGGTCATAGCGCCTCGGATCCTTCAGGATCATGGGGGCAGTCCGTCTCTAGAGATCGAACTCGCCCTCGCGAGCGCCGTCGAGGAACGCCGCCCACTCGTCCCGGGTGAACGTCAGGATTGGCCCGGTACCGTTGGCCTTGCTGTCGCGGACCTGGATCTGCCCGTCGTGCCGACGAATCTCGACGCACTGCCCACCGGTTCCGCCGGATCGAGTGGACCACCGGCGGTTTCCTGTTCGCGGCGTGGCACCTGCGAAACCTGTCCCCATGATCACCCAGACTTTGTGGCGTCATCGCGCCCAAAACTCCCGGTGATCATGGCCGGAGGCGGTGATCACCGGGACGGGACGGAAAGGGTGGCCGAACGGATGACGATCCCTGCCTGGATGGCGCGGTTCGTCGCTCCCAGATGCCGCAAATGGTAGATACCGTCGAAGTATGGGAGTCCCGCACGCCGGGCTGTGCCGAAACGCCCTGTACAGCCTGGGGATTCTGGCTGTCATCGCGGCGATCACTATGGGGCTCCCCGCGCTGGACCGGGCGTTGCCACGGGACCGGGCGGTGCCGCTCGGAGTGGCATACCCGGTGACCGACACGGTCACCGTCATCCCGCCCCCCGGTGCCCTCCTCGACGTCAGCCAGACCCGGCCCGGTCGCGACTCCGGACGCGCGGTGTTCCTGGTCGGGCGGGTACGGTTCGCGATCCTGGTCAGCGCCGACCGGCTCACCCTGGACGCCGCCGCGGACCGGCTGCGCACCCGGCTGCGTGACGGGCTGGGCGCCAGTGCGATCGCGACCGACGAGCCCGCCCCCGCCGGGGCCCGCGCCGGCCGGTTCCGCGCGGGGCCCGACCACGGCTGGTACGCGGTACGCGTCTTCGACGCCACCACGGTCGTGGACGCCACGGCGAGCGGACCGCCGGGCGAGCTGACCACCGTGTTGCCAGCTCTCCGGGCGGCCGCCGCGAGCATCGCGAGGACGGCGTGACGGCGCCGGTACGCCCGAGACTGCTCGCCGGTGACCTTCGCAGGGCCGTACGCCTGCCGGTGTTCTGGCTGCTCGTCGGGGCGCTTTCGATCGGGGCGGTCCGGCTTGCCGCCATGGTCGCTCCGGCGCTCGCCCGCTACCCCGTCGCGACGGTGACCGCGATCGTCCTGTTCGCGCTGTACACCGTGCCGTTCGTCGTCTTCATCGTCAACCTCGACCACCTCGAACGCGAGCCACCGGTCCTGCTGGCGACCGCGTTCGCCTGGGGTGCGGTGGTCGTCACGGCCACCGCCGTACCCGGCAACCTCGCCGCCGACAGTCTGGTCGCGAAGCTTGTGTCGCCACGGTTCGCGGCGGCGTGGGGCCCGGCGCTCGTCGGGCCGATCGTCGAGGAGATCCTGAAGTTCCTGGGGCTGGCCGTCATCGTGCTGCTGGCCACGGCGCAGATCAACAGTGTCGTGGACGGGATGGTGTACGGCGCGATGATCGGCCTGGGCTACCAGGTGGTGGAGAACGTCTCCTACGCGGCGAACGCGGTGCAGACCGCGGGCGCCGGTGACCGGGTCGACCTCGTGTTCAGCACGTTCATCGTCCGGGGCGTCCTCGCCGGGCCGTGGAGCCACACCGTGTTCACGGCCCTCGCCGGCGCCGGCGTCGGGTACGCGGTCGTGCGGGTCGACCGCTCGCGGGCCGTACGCGCCGGCGTCGTGGCGCTGTGTCTCGGCGGGGCCTGGCTGTGCCACTTCGCGTGGAACTCGCCCCTGCTCGCCGACGGATTCGGCTTCGGTACGCCCGGCCAGATCGTCGCGCTCCTGGTCAAGGGCGGTCCGGTCCTCGCGCTGGCGCTGGTGCTGGCGCACCTGGCCCGGCGGCGGGAGGCCGGCTACTACGCCTCCCTGCTGGAGGCGCTCGGCGATTCCCGGGTCGTGACGCCCACCGAGTTGCGCGCGATCTGCTCGCTCGGTGGGCAGGCGGCGCTGCGCCGGGCCGCGTACGCCCGGGCCGGGGCGGCCGGCGAGCGGGCGGCGCGGCACCTGTACGAGTGCCAGGCGCGGCTGGCGGTCGAGTTGAGTCGCGGCGTGGCCGGCGCCAGCGGCCCCAGCGGATTCGCCGACGGCGACCGGTTGACTCCGGCCGCCACCGTCCGCGTACGGGAGGTCCTGTCCGCCCGCCACGCCCTGGCCGCCCTCGACGTCGCGACACCGGGCAGCCGCCGGCCCTTCGCCGGCAGTACGGTCATGTGGCTGATCGGCGGCTGGGTCGCCGTTGTCGGCGCGCTCGGTCTGGGGCTGATGCTGCGTGCGCTGACCTAACGGGGAGGCAGGCCGCCGTCGCCGTCGATCACCTCGTCCGGCATGCCGTCCTGGGTGCGGTCCACGATCGTGATGTCGACCTCGCCGTCGCCGTCGGTGTCGAACTGGAACAGGTCCGCCTGCCCGTCGCCGTCGGTGTCGACGACCCACAGGTCCGGCTTTCCGTCGTTGTTGGCGTCGCGCACCGCCAACTCGATACGGTCGTCGCCCCTGGTCTCCACGCTCTCGCTCATCCCAGCTCCTCCATCGACGTCGGTAATCCGCTCTACCGGAACGTACCCATCCGGCGCAGGGCGGAATCAGCGCCGTGAGTGAACGGTTCGTGGCGATCGGGGACCGCCTCCTACGGCTGGAACGCCTGCCCCGCGTCCTTGAGCGCCTTGATGAGCAGGGCGGACTCGTCGAACCCGATGACCACGACGGCGTCCGGCCCGAACTGCTTGACCGTCGTGGCGAGCGGCTTGAACACGCTGTTCTGGTCGCCCGGGGTGTAGGCCTGCTTGACCGGGTACGACATCACCCGGATGTTTCCCGCTTTCAGCCCGGCCCCGGTCAGGTCGGTCAGGATGCCGGTGCTCAGGCCCCTGCCGTAGTCGTCGTCGCGGGCGATGACGGCCACCCGCGCGCCGCCGTCGCGCATCACGATGTCGGCGAGGGCCTTGGCCTGCAGGACGTCCGGCGGCGAGGTGCGGAAAAACAGGCCCTTGTCATCGAGCCGGGACAGCGCGTCCGAGGTTGCTGACGGTGAGAACAGGATGCGCCCGGCGGCGACCACCTTCGGCAGCACCGCGGCCGAGACTCCGGAGGCGGCGGCGCCGATGATGACCTGTACGCCGGACGCGAGGAAACGGTCCGCCGTGGCCGAGGCGACCTGCGGGTTGGTGCCGTCGTCGCCGTCGACCCACTCGACCGGCTGGCCAAGTACCCCGCCGTTCTCGTTGATCTCCTCGATGGCGAGCTTGGCCGCCGCGAACATCGGCGGCCCCTGGCTGGCCAGCGCGCCGGTCCGGGGGAGCAGGCCACCGAACTTCAGCGGAGCGACCCTCGACGCACGGTTGCCGGTCGACGCGGACGGGGACGCGGAGGGAGCGTAGGGCTGGTTACGACTCGCACTCGACTCGTCCCCCGCGACGACGAACTCGGTTTTGCCGTCGTCGATGCGGTTGTCCCGCCCGAAGTTGAGCGTGCCGTACGTGGCCGTGGATGGTTCGCCGGCGTCGGTGAAGCCGCTGCGCTTGAGCGAGGACACCCCGCGGTACTGGATGTTCTCGTTCTGCCGCACGAGGGGGGCGCAGTCCTTGAAACTGGTGCAGGTGCTGCCGCCAACCGTGGTGCCGACGATGTACTTGGCGACAGCCGGGGCGTCCGTGGTGCGTGCGGTCTCGGCCGCCAGCGCCGCCACGATGATGGCGTCGTACGTCTCGCCGGCGTAGTTGTAGTCGAGCAGGCCGGGGTCGATGGCATTGATCCGCTTCTTGAACTCCGCGGGGAGTGGCGTGAGCGGCGTGGTGCCCTTCATACCGGCCAGCGCCCCCGGACGGTCCTTGAATGCGTCACCGAGGAAGCTGCTCATGTTGCCGTCGGAGCCGTAGAGGCGGGCCGGGCCCTGGTTGGCCCCCGATCCGGGGCCCGGGTCGGAGGGCTTCGCGGCGTCGCAACCGGCCGCCAGCAGCGCGACCGTCAATGCCGCGAGTACCGATATCGGGCGGGTGACCTGCCGCATGAGCTACTCCCTCCGAAATCCGCCGAGGGCACCTTAGCGCGCCTTTCGATGATCATCACGGTCAGTTTGTGATCGATATCGCTGACCTGCCCGCCCGGTTCGGCAGGTAGCGTGCGGCCATGGAAACGCTTTCGCTGGACGGTTTGGACCCTGCGCTCGACGGACCAGGTTCGTTGGCCACGCGGATGGGGATCGCGCTCGTCGAGGCGGCGCCCGAACGCGTGGTTGGAACCATGCCGGTCGAAGGCAACCTCCAGCCGTACGGGTTGTTGCATGGTGGCGCCTCCTGCGTCCTGGCGGAAACCCTCGGCTCGATCGGTGCCGCCCTGCACGCGGCCCAGGCGCACGGCGGAATCGCAGTGGGCATCGACATCAACGCCACCCACCACAAGTCGGCCCGATCCGGCCTCGTCACCGGTGTGGCGACCCCGCTGCACCTCGGCGGCTCGATCGCCTCGTACGAGATCGTGATCACCAATGAGGACGGCGACCGGGTCTGCACCGCCCGCCTCACCTGCGCCATTCGCCGGCCGTAACCGCGCATGCGGGCCCGGTGGGCGTCCTTGACCGTGACGGATACGCTGCGCAACGTGGAGGCCCAACCGGACGACGTGTTCGATACCGCGCTGTTCGACGACGTCGCGCTCGTGCTGCAGTCCGCGCTGTCCGGTGACGGCGATGGCGTGGTCAAAGCGTTCGACAAGGCCACGACCCGCAGCGGCGTGGTAGGGGCGTACGAGATCGCGTGGGGCCTCGCCGGCGCTACCGTCGGTGAGGACCTCGCGCTGGGGCCGTGGCGGCTGGACTTCCCGGGTATCGACGAGGCGACCTATGACAAGCGGTGGGTGGCGCGGTTCCTCAGCGCGTACGCGAACGCCGACGAGCCGACCGCCGAAGCGCTCTTCGGCGCGGCCATCGCCGACGGCAAGCTGCCCCAGTGTCTGATGACGCTCGCCGGCTCGGCGATTGCGACCCTCCGGCGCCGCTTGTAGCCCATGATCACCGAGAGTTTGCGGCGTCACCGCGCCCGAAATTCTCGGTGATCATGGGACGGATCGTCACCAGCGGCGGCCGGTGAGCCGCTCGTACGCCTCGACGTAGCGGGCGCGCGTCGCCTCGACGATCTCCGGCGGGATCTCCGGGCCGGGCGACGTCTTGTCCCAGCCCAGCTTCGGGTCAGCCGCCCAGTCGCGGACGAACTGCTTGTCGAACGAGTCCTGCGCCCGCCCCGGCTGCCAGGAGTCGGCCGGCCAGAAGCGGGACGAGTCGGGGGTCAGCACCTCGTCGGCCAGTACCAGCGTGCCGTCCGGCGCGTGCCCGAACTCCAGCTTGGTGTCGGCGATGATGATCCCCCGCTCGGCGGCCAGCTCGGCGCCCCGCCGGTACACCTTCAGCGTGAGGTCGCGCAGCGTCTCGGCGGTGTCCTTGCCCACCTGGTCGACGACCTCGTCGAACCCGATGAACTCGTCGTGCTCGCCGACGGGCGCCTTCGTGGTGGGGGTGAAGACCGGCTCGGGTAGCTTGTCGGCCTCGATCAGCCCGGCCGGCAGGGCCACGCCGGAGATCGCAGCGGTCGCCTGGTACTCCTTCAGCCCCAGGCCGGCGAGGTAGCCGCGGGCGATGCACTCGACCTGCACCATCTTCAGCCGCTGGACCCGGATCGCCCGGCCGGCCCACTCCGCCGGTACGTCCGTAGCGGACACGATGTGGTTGGGCACGATGTCCGCGAGCTGCTCGAACCACCACAGCGAGAGCTGGGTCAGCAGGGCGCCCTTGTCCGGGATCGGGGTCGGCAGGACGACGTCGTAGACGCTGACCCGATCGGAGGCGACCAGGATCAGGTCGTCGCCGTCGGCGTAAACGTCCCGGACCTTGCCCGAATGCAGTAGCTCCACCCGTACTCCCCGATCTTGTCTTTGGGTCCTGGCACCGATTCTCGTTGCTCGGCGTGGGGGCCGGCCAGGCGGGGTAAGCGCGAGGGATGCCAGATCCGGAGCACCGCCGCCCGGACGGCGTGGACGACGGCACCGTAACCGCGCTCGGGAAGCTGAGCGAGGCGCTGGAGACGACCGAGCGTGCCCGGGGCCACCTGTACGCGATGCACCAGCTCACGGGCAGTGCGGACCTGATGCTCGACGACGCGGTCCGGCTGTTCCGGGAGGCCGGTCACGACGACCTGGCCGAGCGGATCGAGCGTGAGCTGATCGGCCGCAACGTGATCACGGGACGGTGGACCTTCCAGCTCGTGGAGGACTACGACGACGGCTACTACACCCTGTTCAAGGAGCTTGAGCGGGCCGCACGGGAGGCGCTCGTGGGCGGCCGACGGCACCTGTACGAGGCCGAGATGAGGCAGCGACGACGGACCGCCGGGCAGCCCGGACACGAGTGGGAGCCCTGAGCGTGGGTAGGTCGGGTGGTTGACCGGAGGACAGCACCGTAAACCCCGGAGGGTCAGATGAAGGCTGTCGTCTACGACGGGCCGCGTAACGTCAACGTCAAGGACGTGCCGGACGCCCGGATCGAACGCCCGACCGATGCTCTCGTGAAGATCACCACGACGAACATCTGCGGTTCGGATCTGCACATGTACGAGGGTCGTACCGACTTCGAACCCGGCCGGATCTTCGGCCACGAGAACCTCGGCGAGGTGGTCGCCGTCGGCGACGCCGTCGACAAGGTGCGCGTCGGCGACATGGTCGTCCTGCCGTTCAACATCTCGTGCGGGTTCTGCGAGAACTGCGAGCGAGGCCTCACCGCCTTCTGCCTCACCACCAACCCGGATCCCCGGATGGCCGGTGCGGCGTACGGGTTCGCTGACATGGGCCCGTACAACGGCGGCCAGGCCGAACTGCTGCGGGTGCCCTACGCCGACTTCAACTGCCTCGTCCTGCCCGAGGACGCCCGGGACAAGGAGCGGCAGCGCGACTACGTCATGCTCGCGGACATCTTCCCGACCGGCTGGCACGCCACCCGGTTGGCCTGCCTGAACCCCGGTGAGACCGTCGTTATCTACGGCTCGGGACCGGTCGGGCTGATGGCCTGCCACTCGGCGATGATCCAGGGCGCCAGCAAGGTCTGGCAGGTCGACTGCCACCCCGACCGGCTCGCGCTCGCGGAGCGGGCCGGTGCGATCCCGATCAACTTCGAGCAGACCAACCCGATTGACAAGATCATGGAGGACACCGGCGGCAAGGGCGCCGACCGGGGCTGCGAGTGCGTGGGCTACCAGGCCACCGACGCCCAGGGCTCCGAGCACCCGAACATCACGTTGAACAATCTCGTGAACTCGGTGAAGTTCGCCGGCACGATCGGCGTCGTCGGCGTGTACGTGAGGCAGGACCCGAAGCACCCCGACCCGCTGTACAAACACCATGACGGCGAGGTCGCCTTCGACTTCGGCGAGTTCTGGATCCGGGGCCAGACCATGGGGACCGGCCAGTGCAACGTCAAGAACTACAACCGGCAGTTGCTCGCCCTGATCGTGGCGGGCAAGGCGCGTCCGTCGTTCGTCGTCTCGCACGAGCTTTCGCTGGAGCAGGCGCCCACCGGCTACGAGCACTTCGACAAGCGCGAGCAAGGCTGGACGAAGGTCGTCATGCATCCGGACGGTGGTCGCTGACCGGTATGGACGACACGGGCCGGGGTAGCCCGGCCCGTGGCAGTACCTGCGATTGCTGGAGGCACGACATGGCACGGGAACTGCAAGGTCGCAAGGTCGCGATCCTGGCCACGGACGGCGTGGAGCGGGTGGAGCTCGTGATGCCGCGCGGAGCGCTCTACGGCGCCGGCGCGCAGAGCGATCTGATCTCGCTGCACCCCGGCGAGATCCAGGCGCGCCAGTTCGACCTGATCTCGGCCGGCACGCTCGCCGTCGACCGGGTGGTCACCGACGCGAAGGTCGACGACTACGATGCGCTGCTCATCCCGGGCGGCACGGTGAACCCGGACAACATGCGCATCAACCAGGCCGCCGTCAAATTCGTCAAGGACTTCGTGGCCACCGGCAAGCCGGTCGCCGCGATCTGCCACGGACCGTGGATGCTCGTCGAGGCCGACGTCGTCCGTGGACGCCGGGTGACCTCGTGGCCGAGCGTGCGGACGGACCTTCGCAACGCCGGGGCGCAGGTCGTCGACGAGGAGGTGTGCATCGACGGGCAGTTCACGACCAGCCGGTCCCCCGCCGACCTGCCCGCCTTCTGCGCGGCGATCGTCGAGCAGTTCGCGAAGGTCGGCCAGCGGGTGCCCGGTTAGGCGGGAAGCTTCTCAGTCCCCGGCGGGCGCTCGCGCTACGCCGGTCCAGCGGCGCGCGGTCGGCAGATCGAGGCCGAACTGATCGAGGGTGCGGACCACGATTTGCTCGACCATGTCGTCGATGGTCGTGGGGTGGGTGTAGAACGCGGGTACGGGAGGCATGATCGTCGCCCCGATTCGGGCGAGCGCCAGCATGTTCTCGAGGTGGATCGGGGACAGCGGGGTCTCCCGGACCACCAGGACCAGCCGGCGGCGTTCCTTGAGCGTCACGTCGGCCGCTCGCACGATCAGGCCCTCGCCGTACCCGGCGCGGATGCCTGCGACGGCCTTCGCGCTGCACGGCACGATCACCATGCCGTCGGTCTGGAAGGAACCGCTGGAGATCGCCGCGCCTTGGTCCTCGGGCGGATAACTCACGCTCGCGAGGGCCGCCACCTGGTTCGCTGTGAACGACGTCTCCTGCCTGATGATGGTGCGAGCCCACCGGCTGATCACCAGGTGGGTCTCCACCTTCATCTCGTGCAGCGCGTCCAGCAGCCGGATACCGATGATCGCGCCGGTGGCTCCGGTCATGGCAACGACGAGTCGCATCTCGCCCCTTAGGTGCCCGTACGTCACCCTCCATTGACTCTCCAGCGACGGTGAGTTGCCACTCCAGGAGGTCGCGGGGCGTGCCGGGCGGTTACGCGTCGGGCGACAGCACCTGGTCCAGGCCGAGGATCTTCAGCACGCGGAGGACTTCGCCTCGCGGGTTCACGACCGCGAACGTGGTGCCGTTCTGCTGAGCCAGCCGCAGGCCGCCGATGAGCGCCGACACGCCCATGGAGTCGATGTAGTCGAGGTCGGCGAGGTCCAGGGTCAGGCACCGGGTCGTCGGTTCGTTGATGCTGCTCTCGATCACGGTGCGCAGGCGGTCGACGTTGCAGATGTCGATCTCGCCCCAGGCCGCCAGGCAGACGGTGCCGTCGCTGGCAACGGACCGGGTCAACGCGAGGGGGTCGCCGACACGATTTACCGCGGGTTGCACTTAAGAAATCCTCACTATCGAAATATCTTTTCTATCCCGCCACCGCGCTGACGAGCGCCGGAGTTCGCCGTCTCAGGCCTTCACGCCTGGCGCATCGGCGGATTTCCGCGCTGGCGGCTGCGTCCGGATGAAGCTGCCGTCGGGCCGGCTTCAGGGGGGTGGTCCGGACATCTGACCAGCGCAGATTGCGCGGACGGTTTCGGTTGTTCTCGCTATGTGAAACGGGTACCGCCTGCGGTGGTTACGTGGCGCGACCGGACGTGACCGGAAGGCCAGCACTGCGCGGCCATTCGTACGAGATACGTGATCAACCGTATGGTTGGCGATTGGTCGGGAGCGAATTGGGTGCATTTAGTTCCCTTTTGCACTAATTGATGGTTGCTTTGGAATTCATGCGCTTTATTGGACAGCGGACTATCACGCGCATCCGCGCCTGGATTCCCAGTTCCGTCGTCGCCCGTTAGGGGCGTCGCCCCGCTGAGACCTTTGGAAGGTGTGCGATGTCTGGACCCCACGGGGCGCCGGATCTCTCGGATCGGAGCGGCGACTCGGTTGCCGGTGCGAGTTACCAGCCGGCCGACGGCGACTATCGCCTGCTCGTCGAGGCGGCCCCGCACCTGATGTGGATCGCTGGTCCCGACGGGGCCATCCAGTACGGCAATCCGGGGTGGTACGAGTACACCGGGCTGCCGGCGGACGCGAACCTCGGCCAGCGGTGGATCTCGCTCGTGCATCCGGACGATGCCGACCGGGTTTCGACCGGCTGGCAAGAGGCGAGCCGCGCGGGAACGGTTCACGAGCTGACCTATCGGCTCCGCCGCGCCGACGGCCAGTTCCGCTGGCATCACTGCCGAAGCTTGGCGGTGCGTGATGCTGACGGCCGGATCACGAAGTGGATGGGCACCGCCACCGACGTCGACGACCAGAAGGGATTGGAGGGGAGCCTGCAGCGTGCCGAGCGGAAGGATGCCGAGACGCTCACCCTGCTGGAGGCGCTCCAGTCTGCCGCACCGGTGGGGCTCGGATTCGTGGACCGGGAGTTCCGGCTGATCCACGCCAACGCCACGTTACTTGGTGCCAACGACATGGTCTCCACGATCAGCGGTGCCTCACTGAAGCAGCAGCTCGGGCGTCCGGTGGCCGAGCTGGTCCCAGCGATCTGGCCGCAGTTGGAGACCGCCTACCGCCGCGTGCTGGACACTGGGGAAGCCGTTCTCAACATGGAGGTGACCGGATCGCTCCCCGCCGAGCCGGAGCGTGTCCACTCCTGGCTGACGAGCTTCTACCCCGCTCGGGTCGGTACAGAGATCATTGGCATCGGCGTCGTCGTGGTCGACGTAACGGAGCGCATGGAGTCGGCCGTGTTCCGCTCGGTTGTCATGGAGAACATGGCCGAAGGACTCTGCACGGTCGATGATGCGGGGCGCCTGACCTCCATGAACCGCGCGGCCTCCCGGATGCTCGGGTGGCAGGAGGACGAGCTGCGGGGCAGGGAGATGCACGGGATTCTGCATGTCCAGGCGGCCGACGGCGCTCCGCTGCGGGCGAGCGAGTGCCTGCTGCGTGAGGCACAGCTCGAGGGTCGGCCCCTGACAGTGTCCGACCAGGTATTCGTCCGCAAGGACGGGTCGACCTTCCCGGTTTCCTACTCGTCGGCGCCGCTGCGGGTGGGGGCCAGGGTGGCGGGTTCGGTCATCGTGTTCCGCGACATCACCGAATTGCGAGAGCGGCAGCGGCGTGAGATCGAGTTGCGGCACGGCCAGAAGCTGCAGGAGTTGGGTCGGCTGTCTGCCGGGCTCGCCCACGAGATCAATACGCCGATCCAGTTCGTCGGGGACAACACCCGGTTCCTGGCCGAGGTGTACCAGGAGATGCTGGAGCTTCTGCTCGTCTATCGGGAGTTCATGGACCCTTCGTCGGGCAGCATCCCCTGGGACGAGCGCGTGAAGCGGGTGGCCGAGGCCGAGCGCAAGGCCGACATCGACTACCTGGCCTCCGAGGTGCCGAGCGCGGTGGAACAGAGCCTGGAGGGTGTCGGGCGGGTGGCGTCGCTGGTGCGGGCCATGAAGTCGTTCAGCTACAAGGACGCCAACGATCGCTCGTACGCGGATGTGAATGACGCGCTCACGACGACGCTGACGGTCGCCAGTAACGCGTTGAAGGACATCGCCGACGTCACGCTCGACCTCGGCGAGATCCCCCGGGTGTTGTGCAGCCTCGGCGATCTCAACCAGGTGTTTCTGAACCTGTTGGTCAACGCCGCGGACGCGCTGCAGGACAAGGGCGAGCGGGGTGAGATCCGCGTCAGTACCCGGGCCGAGGGCGGAGTGGTGATGATCACCATCGCCGACAACGGCTCTGGGATTCCCGAGGATCTCCACGAATTGATCTTCGAGCCGTTCTTCACCACCAAGGAGGTCGGCAAGGGCACCGGCCAGGGGCTGGCGCTGGCCCGGGCGGTGGTGGTCGACGGGCACGGCGGCACGATCGACGTGCACTCGGTCCCGGGGGAAGGCACGGAATTCATCCTGCGCCTGCCCGTCGACGGACGTCGCCTGACCTCCCCATGACAGGTGGGGAGCGCCCTGCGGGCGGGCCGCCATGGGCAAACAAAAGCGGTGACCCGCGTTACCGCTGGTCACCGCTTCGTCAAACCCGGCGAGGTTTGGTGGGCAGGGGCGGGGTCGAACCGCCGACCTTCCGCTTTTCAGGCGGACGCTCGTACCGACTGAGCTACCTGCCCATGTGGTGCTCGGCACATCGTACCTGCCGAACAAGCGAGACGCCGCGCGTGGTCTCACGCACGGCGACGGCGCTTGCGGTCCTGACGGGACTTGAACCCGCGACCTCCGCCTTGACAGGGCGGCGAGCACTCCAACTGCTCCACAGGACCTCGTATATAGCCGCTATGTTTCCACAACGACCTTGTCGTACCCCCAACGGGATTCGAACCCGTGCTACCGCCTTGAAAGGGCGGCGTCCTGGGCCGCTAGACGATGGGGGCGGCCCCGCAATCATCGCACATGTACGGCGCGACGCGGTGTAGCTCCCATCCGGGCCCCGCCGGAGGCTTGGAAAGCATACGTGACCGCATTACCGTCTGCAAAATGGGTGTCCCCGGCAGGTACTGGCGGGGGCTATCTGGGCGGGGAATCCGCGCCCTGCGCGCTCTGCTGGAAACGCTCGCCGCTCGGCAGGGCCACCAGGCGCAGGTGTCTTTCCTGGAGTAGGTAGGGCAGGAGCGTCTCGTACGCCGTGACCGTACTGGTGCGATCACCGCCGCCGTCGTGGGACAGGATGATCGAGCCCGACTGCGCCCCTTGCCGAACGGTGTCGACGATGTGGCTGACCATGCTCCCGCCGGTCCCGTAGGTTCCGGTGTCCCAGTCGAGGGGGTCGACGTCCCAGTCGATCGAGGTCATCCCCATTTCCTGGGCGACCGCTACCGCGGACGGGGTCCACGCGCCGCCCGGGTGGCGGAAGTACTTGATCTCCACGCCGGGGACGGCCTTGCGGATCTCGTCGTTGGTCCGCTCCAGATCGGAGCGGATCTCCTCGGCCGACCGCTGGCCCAGGCCCAGATCGTGCATCCAGGTGTGGTTGCACAGGGTGTGGCCGTCGCGGACGATCGCCTGCACCAGTTCGGGGTGTTCCCGGACGTTCGCTCCGATCAGACAAAACGTCGCCTTGACGCCATAGGCGCGCAGCAGGTTGAGAATCGGCATGGTCTGGTTGCCGGGGCCATCGTCGAAGGTGAGCGCCACCCCGTCGGTGCCGGTTGTCTTCGCCACCACGCCGGGCACGAACGTCGCTGCCGACTCCGGCACCGTGTTGGCCGCGCCCAGCGCCGGTTTCACCGCCGGCGGAGGCGCCGCCGCGGCCAGCGCGTGGCTGTACGGCTGTTTAGGGGTCTTAGAAGGAGTTGATTTGGTCCGTTCGCCGTTACGGGCGCCGGCCCAACTGCCGATCACGACCAGCAGGACGAGGACGACGAGCGCTGATACCTGCACACGCTGAAGCGGCATACGTCACTCCCGGAAGGAGTAGGAACGGGGCGGCCGCACCCGGTGCCGAGTGGCTGAATGGGCGGGAGGGCCACGAGCGCTATGGCCCAGAAGCCGCCCGCAAAACATTCACCTAGGCGGGTCACAGCCTGCTTCGATGGCGTTGCCGCCGGCCTTCAGCGCATCTGGTGAATGCGTGCTTACGCGACGGCCGCAGTGAAGAGTTCGACTGCGTCGACGAGCGTCGCCGGAGTGACCACGCCGGCGGGCAGGCCGGCTGGATCCCAGCCGGGGCCGCCTGCGGCGACAACGGCGGGCCGGCCGCGTTCGGTCAGCAGGCCCGTCAACTGCGCCGGATCGGCGGTGGCCCGGGTGTGGGCCCACAGCAGTACGGCGACCGGCCCGGTGCGGCGTACGGCGGCGTGCAGCGCCCTCGGCGGCACCCGCGCCCCGAGTACCCGCGCTGGGATGCCGCGTACGGCCAGCGCGGCGGCGAGCGCCTCGATCGGCAGGCTGTGCTGCTCCTCGTCCGCGCACGCCAGCAGCGCGCGTACCGGACAGTCGCGCGGTGGCCGGGGCAGCGACCCGAACACCGCCGAGATGCAGCCCGACAGGAGGTGCTCGACCTCCACCAGTTCATGCGAGCGCCCGGCGCGTTCGCCGACCGCGACGAGTACCGGGCGCAGGACCTGATCCCAGGCGTCGAGGACGCCGCGCTCCGCGACAGCGGTCGCCACCAGATGGCGTACTCCCAGCGCGTCCAGCCGCAGCGCCGCTCGCCCGAGCCCGCGCGCGGCGGGGTCGGCGTCGCCGAGGGCGAGGGACCGGCCGCCGCCGTCGCGCGTACCGGTGTCCGGCGGGCTCGGTGGCGACGAGACCAACACGGGCGCCGTGGGCGTGGGCGAGCGCTGTGCCCACCGCGCCGCCTCCGCCGGTGCGACGCCCGAGGTGACCAGTTGCTGCATCAGCGCCAGCCGGGCCATGTCGTCGCGGGTGTAGCGACGGTGGTGACCGTGCCGATGTCCGCTGGGGCCCAGCCCGTACCGCTGGTGCCAACTGCGCAGCGTCGTGACCGCCACGCCCAGCTGGCGGGCCGCGGCCCCGGCGCTCAACAGCTCATCGGTCACCCGGCTCCACCGCCGCCGCTTCCCAGGCCGCCAGCACGCCGGCCAGCCACGGCGCGTACGACCACGGCTCGGCCTCGATGGCCCGGCGCACGTCGTCCGGGTCGGCCCAGCGCAGCGCGGCCACCTCCGCCGGGTCGGGGCGCGGCGCCTCGCGAGCGACCGTGCCGACCAGGACGTGGTCGTACTCGTGCTCGACCCGCTCGGTGACCGGGTCGAGCGCGCGGTAGACGTACACGCCGACCGGCGTGAGCGCGATCGAGCCCAGTCCCAGCTCTTCATCCAGACGCTGCGCGGCCTCCGTCACCACGTCCTTCGTCGGCGCGGGGTGGCCGCAGCAGGCGTTGGCCCATCGCAGCGGGAACCGGGTCTTGGCCTCGGCGCGCTGCTGGAGCAGCAGCCGTCCATCGGCATCGAAGAGCAGGACCGAGAACGCCCGGTGCAGCAGCCCCGGGGCGGTGTGCGCGTGGGTGACCGTCGTCGATCCCAGGGGCAGGCCATCGGCGTCGACCAACTCGACCGGCAGTTGCTCGCGGCTCATACACGCGCTCCCGTGATGCGCTGGGCGGCCAGTCGCCCAGAAATGATCACCATAGGCACGCCGACCCCCGGTTGGGTACCCGAGCCGACGAACACAACGTTGTCCAGGCCCGGGTGCAGGTTGCCGGGGCGGAACGGGCCGGTCTGGCGGAACGAGTGCGCCGCCGCGAACGGGGTGCCGGCGGCCATGCCCGCATCGGCCCAGTCCGCCGGGGTCACCAGGTGGGAAACGTCGATGCCGTCGCCGAATCCGGTGTACCCGCGTTGTTCCAGCGTGTCGATGAGGTTCACCCGATAGGTGTCGGCGACGCCGCCCCGCCAGTCGATCGAGGACGTGGCGAGGTTGGGCGCCGGGGCGAGCACGTAGTAGGAGTGCCGCCCGGCGGGCGCGATCGACGGATCCGACCGGCTCGGGTTGGTGACGAGCAGCGAGGGGTCGCTCATCAGCCGGCCGTCGCGGATGACCTCGTCGAACGTGCGCTTCCAGGCGGTACCGAAGTGGATGTTGTGGTGCGCGATCTGTTCGTACGCCTGCGTCGACCCGACATGGAGCACGACGCACGAGGGTGAGTACCGCAGGCGTGGCGCTGTGCCTTCCGGCAACAGGTCGCGGTACGCGATGGGCAGGTCGGGGTTGAGTACGACCACGTCGGCGGGGATGAACTCGCCGCTGTGGACGGTGACGCCCCGTGCCCGGCCGCCACGGGTGACCACCCCGGCGACGGGGGTGCCGTAGCGGATCGTGACGCCGTGCTTCTCGGCCACCCCGGCGAGCGCCCGTGGAACCGCGTGCACGCCGCCGAGCGGGAAGTAGACCCCGGCGACCGCGTCCAGGTAGGAGATCACCGCGTACAGGGCACGCGCGTCGTGCGGTGCGAGGCCCGCGTACATGGCCTGGAAGGAGAAGATCCGCCGGGTGCGCTCGTCGTGGAAGAACTGGTTGACCTTGGTCTGGAGTCGTCGGAAGCCGCCCATCGCCGCCAGCCGCAGTAGGTTGCCGGTGAGTAGGTCCCGGGGGGTGTCGAGGTTGCGGCCGATGAAGTCGTCGCGCTCGATGTACCAGAGTTTGCGGGTGTAGTCGACGAAGCGCAGGTAACCGTCGGCCTCCCGCGGCCCGCAGGCCCGGGACACCTCGTCGGCCATCCGGACGGTGTCGGTGATCACGTCGAGGGTCGAACCGTCGGGGAAGTGCGCCCGGTACGCGGGGTCGAGCTTGGTCAGGGTCAGCCAGTCGGCAAGCTCCTCGCCGACCGAGCCGACGAGGTCGACCAGCAGATCGGGCATGGTGAGCACGGTCGGGCCGGTGTCGAACTCGTAACCGCCCAGGCTCAGCCTGCCCGCCCGCCCGCCGGGGTGGTCTTCGCGCTCCAGGACGGTCACGTCCCGGCCGGCCGCGGCGAGGCGGATCGCGCAGGCCAGGCCGCCCAGCCCGGCGCCGACGATCACCACCCGCCCGGTCGGGCCAGAAACGGTGCGCACGGTGCTCCTCTCGCGGGCGGGCGACTGTTCGCTACGCCTCGTTG
Organism: Planosporangium flavigriseum; assembly: GCF_011947225.1. Lineage (GTDB taxonomy): Bacteria > Actinomycetota > Actinomycetes > Mycobacteriales > Micromonosporaceae > Planosporangium > Planosporangium flavigriseum. The sequence continues at coordinate 390,928 of NZ_JAATVW010000004.1, forward strand.
CTCGGATCGAATCGTAGCGTAGGCTATGAGTTGCGTTGATTCGTGCGTCGTTTTGATTTCTGGGACCATTGAGCCTCGGAGACCGCCGGGGTTTTCGGGGCTTGAGGGACTTTCGGGATGAGGGCCGGGGATGGAACCGCTCGCCGCGTCGTACGAGCGCTGCCGCCAGTTGCACCGTCGGCATGGGCGCACGTACTACCTGGCCACCCGCTTGCTGCCGGAGTGGAAGCGCCGGCACGTCCACGCCCTCTACGGCTTCACCCGGTACGCGGACGAGATCGTCGACCGCGCCGGCGCACTTCCGATCGCCGAGCGGGAACGCCAGCTCGCCGCGTGGTCCGAGGCGTTCCTCGCCGGGCTGGCCGGCGCCGAGATCGACGATCCGCTGCTGCCCGCGGTGCTGCACACGATCAGCGTCTTCGGTCTCGATCGTGACGACTTCCGCACGTTCCTGGCCAGCATGGCCATGGACCTGACCGTCACCGGCTACGCCACCTACGATGACCTGCTCGAATACATGGAGGGCTCGGCGGCCGTGATCGGCACGATGATGCTGCCGATCCTCCAGGCGCCGGATCCGGCCGCCGCCCGCGAGCCGGCCCGCCAGCTAGGGCTGGCGTTCCAGCTCACCAACTTCATCCGGGACGTGGCCGAGGACCTCGACCTGGGCCGGGTCTACCTGCCAGCGGCCGACCTGACCCGCTTCGGCGTCACGCCGGCTGACCTCGCGGCCGCGCGGGCGGCTGGACGCCTCGACACCCTCGGCGCGACCGGGGAGGCGATCCGCGAACTGATCGCGTACGAGGTGACGCGGGCGCGGGAGCACTACGTGCGGGCGGCGCCCGGCGTGACCATGCTCGTGCCGAGCTCGCAGGGGTGTGTCCGGGCTGCTTACCACCTCTACGGCGGCATCCTCTGCGAGGTGGAGAAACTCGGCTATGACGTGTTCGCCCGGCGCGCACGGGTACCCCGGCGCCGGCGTCTCTTCGGGGCGCTCGCGTCGATCCTGACCCCGGCCGGCGTGCCGGTGACGGAGGGGACCATCGGCGTCGAGCCGGTCAACTGGCTGGCCTAACCCCTGTGGCGTGGAGCCGGCACCGCCGCTCGCATCGCCCCGAGGGCGAGGCCGAGCTGGAACCGGTTGTCGACACCGAGTCGGCTCATCAGCCCACCCAGGGCGTACCCGACGGTCCGCCGGGACAGGTCGAGCTCACGGGCGGCGGTCTCGTCGGTGTGCCCCTGCGCGAGCAGTTCGACGATGGCCCGTTCGCGCGGCGTGAGGGCGATCGCCGGGCCGTCGTCGTGGGGCAGCGTCTCGAGCGCCGGCGGCGTGGCCTGGTGTGGCAACCAGCGCCGGCCGTCGCGGTCGGGCCCGGCCGGGCGTGCGCCGGCCGGACCGAGATGGATCTGCGTGGCCGGGGGTGTCGGTTCGGGCGGCGGCACCGGCGTCGTTGCTGTGTCCATCGAGCGAACCGTCCTAGGCGGTGGCGTGCTCTGCCCCGGTGCCAGCGCTCGGATTGCCGGTGTGCCCGGCGGGCGAGTGCGGTGTCCGTGCAGCTGACGGACGACCTGGTTGGGTTGGCGGGCCGCCCAGACGGCCCGGCTGTTCGTTTTGGGAGCGCGACGCGACGTCGACGACACCCGTCGGATCGCGCCGGCGTGGGCGAGTTCGCGCATCGCCTCACGGACCCGTTCGTGGGCCATGCCCAATTCGTGGGCGAGTTGGCTCTCCCGCGCCGTATCGAGGGACACCAGTGTGCGGTACACCAGGTCAGCGTCGGGCGACAATCCCCAGCGGACCAGGGATGGCAAGGCGCTGCCCATGCGTGCGGCAATGCGGTGAGTATCCATCAGCTCCCCGTGAATGCACTCGACCAGACCGAACGTCACTCAACTATTCACGATGCGTAAGGGCAACGCGCCGTATCGTGATTGCCAGATGATGCAAGATCCTGCGAGAAAGTTGCGTACTTACCAGTCCGGATGCCTGCACCCCGGTGGATGCATCTCTCTTCTGAGTACGAATTTGTTGAATCAACAGTGGTCTCGGGCCATGCGATTAAATGGACGCGAGTGAGTGTAGACACTGTGGACAGTGGCAGACTGCGAGGGGCGTCGATTTGTGGTCAGCGCGACTCGCGCCGCCCACGCCCCGCGCGACTGGTTCGCCCCTGCCCGGGTAGGAGTGGTGGGTATGGAACACTTCACGATCGCGACCGTCGCAGAAGAGAGCCCGGACTTCCGACGCGTCCTCTGGACGGGGCAGCACCTCCAACTGGTCATCATGACCATTCCGCCGGGCAGCGAGATCGGCGAGGAGGTCCACCCGGACCACGACCAGATCCTCACCTTCGTCAGCGGCGTCGGCGAGGCGACTGTCGCGGGTGAGAAGAAAAAGATCGAGCAGGGGGACCTTGTCGTGGTGCCCGCCGGTACGCGGCACAACTTCGTCAACGTCGGACCCAACCCGCTCGTCCTCTACACCGTGTACGGGCCACCGGAGCACCCGCCCGGTACGCGGCACCGGACCAAGGCCGAGGCCGACAGCGCAGAGCACGCCGATCGGTAGCGTACGAAGCATGGGTGGCGAAACGATGGTCGGCTTCGGCCCGAAGCAGGCCTGGCTCGCGGTACGCGAGGGCGAGGAAGCGGCGGTCGCCGCGGCGCTGGGCCTGCGCGATCTGGGCACGGTGTCCTGGCGCAACGGCATCGACCTGGCCTACCTGACCGATGACCGGCTGGTGCTGACCCCACCGCTGCCCGGCGCGGGCGACGCGCGGTGGTTACTGGTCACCGGTCGCTGGCTGCTGCGCACCGGCCCGGCGGTCGACGTCGCGGAACTGTCCGCGACCCTCGGTACGGAAGTACAGCTCTTCGCCACCTACCGGGTGTCGGAGTTACACCGGTGGCAGCGCGCCGTCGATGGCGCACTGACCCGCGCGTTCGAGTACGTGGGCGAGAGCGGTGAGGTCACCGACTGGCGGGGCGATCCCGACGAGGCCGAGATCGCCATCGGGCTCCCGGCGGTCCTGGACGACGAGACGGACGTCCTGGTGTCGGAGAGCGATGTGATGCGGCTGGCCCGCGCCTGGAGCGTCGATCCGACCGCCCTCGACGGCCGGCCCGCCCCGGGGCCGCTGCGCGCCGCCGCCGTTTGACCGGAGGCCGCGCGGGTAGGCAGATCCGGCTTCGAGCCGAGAGGGAGCCCCCGACATGATGTACGCCCAGTTCATTGAGAGGGTCGCCGAGCAGATGGGTAGTCCGCTGGGGCAGGCGGAGACCCTGACCCAGGCGACCTTGCTGACCTTGGCGGATCGGATCAGCGGCGGCGAGGCGCGGGACCTGGCCGCGCAGCTGCCACAGGAGCTGCGGGAGTTCCTGACCAGGTCGCAAGAGCCGGCTGAAGCGTTCGACCTGGAGGATTTCATCGCCCGGGTTCGCCTGCGCGCCGGCGTCGACGCCGACACCGCGAAGAAGGGCGTGGAGGCGGTGTTCAAGACGCTGTACGCCGCGGTCAGCACGGGCGAGTTCGAGGACGTGATGGCCCAGCTCCCGAAGGAGTTCCAGAACCTGGTACCCGCCGTGGTCCGGCGTCGGTGAGCGCGACTCCTACGGCGTCGGTTGCCTTGGCCACGGGACTCCCGCAGTCCCGCCACCGGCCCGCTCCGCGGCCATGGCCCGTAGTCGGGCCAGCAGTTCGCTACGGCTGCCGCAGCCCAGCCGCTGGCGCATTCGCGCCACGTGGTGCTCGACGGTCTTGGCGGAGATGAACAGCCGGTCCCCGATCTGCTTGTACGTCATCCCGGCCAGGACCAGATCCGCGACTTCCTGTTCGCGCTCGCTGAGCCTGTTCTCGCTCGGTACGGCGACGGTGTCGGCGACCTGATCGGCCGCGGACTGGGCCGACTGCGCGGGCGCGCGGGGACCGGCCGGCCGGCCCGACAGCACCCGGGCGCAGTCCAGCAGGGCTGTCATGGCCCGGCGGTCAGAGGTCCGGATCGCCGCCTGGCCCGCGAGCCGGGCGCCGTCCCAGCACAGTCCGGCACCGTGCAGGCCACGGGCGGCGGCCTCCACCTTCACCGGATCCACCACCCCGCGCAAGACCTCCACCCAGCTCTCCGCCGCGTCGGCGACCACCGACGCGTACCGGGTGTGCCCGGCGGCACCGACCAGTGCCTTGACGTGGTCCTCGGCCGCCGCCGGCTGGTCCGTGAGGATCGCCGCTTGCAGCGCGCTCCACTGCAGTGGGGTCGCCCACAGCGCCGGGTTGCCGAGCCGTTCGAGAAGCAGGTGCGCGTCGCGCAGGTACGGCAGCAGCGCACCGAGCTCGCCGAGGCGTGCGGCCGCGATGGTGAACTCGCCCAGCGGCAACAGGGTGAACAGATCGATCGGGTGTCGCACGATCGCCTCGCGGGCGTGACTCCAACCGCGCTGAAGAGCCGGGACGTCGCTGTTACGCCGGGCGATGCCCATCTCGAGGGCGCTTGCGAAGAGCAGATCCCGTGACTCGAGCGGCGCGCCGCCGGCCGTGACCGCAGCCAGCGCCTGCGCGGCGGCCGCCGTCTGTCCGTGCACCATCTGGATCCAGGCATGGAGTAGCCGGTGGCGCCGGGCCATCAGTACACCACCCATGCGCGCCGCCACGGCGCGGTCGAGCACCCGTTCGGCGATGTCGAACTCAGCGCTCTGCATCGCCACCAGTGCGGCGAGCGCCGCTGGGCTGTCGGGCAGCAGCGCCGCCCGCCCCGCCGGTTCGAGCAGGGCGGACGCCTGGACCAGGGCGGACAGCGCGGCGGTCGGCGAGCCGGCGAGAGTCTCCTGTACGCCGCGCGCCATCAGCAGCGCCGCGCTGGCGAGCAGCGTGGGCGGACCGTCCGAAGGCGAATTGGGGAGCAGCCGATCCAGCTCCTCGGGGTGACCGGTCCCGAGGTACCCGATCGCCGCGAACGCGACCGATGACGCCGTGCCGGACCACCGGTACAGTTCGGCGCCCCGGGCCAGGTGACCGCGGTGGGTCAGCGACACGGCGGCCACCGCCGCTCCGTCCGCCCGCTCCGGCGACGTCGGGGCGGCGATCAACCGATCCGACAGCCGCAGCGCGGAGTCGAGGTCTCCGGCGAGCGCCGCTGCCAGGGCGTGGCGGGCGGCGGTCGGCCGGCCCGCCGCGGCAGCGGCGGCGAAGAGTTCGGCGGCGAGCGCCGGCTCGTCAGCCAGCGCCTCGTCCCCGGCGGCCTCGAACACCGTCGCCAGCGAGTCGCTGGCGACGCCGGCGCCGACGAGCGACCGGACTAACGGCAGTACGGGCGCCCCGCGCTGCATCTGAAGCTCTGCCAGCCGCTGCCACACCGCGACCCGCTGCGTCGCGGGAGTGAGCGAGACGACCGCGCGCCACACGATCGGTGGCAGCCGGTCGTCGGGGCCGAGTAGACCCGTCGCCCGCGCGGCCTTGACGATCTCGTCCACCGCATCCGGGTCCACCGACAACAGGGCGGTGAGCAGATGGAGGGGCAGCTTCACGCCGGCCGCCACGGCCAGCAGCAGCCGCCGGACATCGCCGTCCAGGTCCTCCAGGTCGGCCCCGAACTGCAGTACCGCAGCCTGCGGCGCCTCCGTTGGCACGCTCCCACCGGGGCGGAGCGCCCGGGCGAGCCGGTCGACGAATCGGGGCACCCCGCAGGTCTGCGCGTGGACGAATCTCACCAGCGGCGGGGGCGCCGCGACACCGTACGCCCCGGAGAGCGCGGCGGCGGTCTGCTCCTCGGTGAACGGGCAGAGCATGAGCAGCGATCCGGCCCGCTTCAGCAGCTCACCCAGCTTGGCCACTGTGGACGTTCGTGGCCACGGCCGGTACGCGATCGCCAGCCGGTGCCGCCGGGCCTCGACGAGGCGGCACAGCTCGCCCAAGCGATCCTCGTCGAGCAGGTGCGCATCGTCGACCAACAGGACGGTGTCCTCGTCGACCGCTTCCGGCGCGTCGGGCAGCTCGGTGATCACCGGTACACCGGCCCGCTGGTAGCTCAGCGCCAGCTCGCGCAGGATCGCGCTCTTGCCGTACCCGCCGGGGGCGTGGATGCCGACGCTCATCGCAGCGTCCGGATGCGCCGTTATCGCATCCAGCAGCGCTCTGCTCGCAGAGTCGAGCACGAGCTGCGGTTCGGTGGCGGTCGGCAACCTCAAGAGTGTCCTCGCGACGATGGGCCGGGCTCGCTGGTCGATGTCATGCCTATCACGATCAGAATGCCTTGGAGCTACGACCCGGTACGAGTCTCGGCGCTGAGCGGGGCCTGGGCAACTCCAGTGGAGTGATGTTCACCGGTGGCCGCGGCGGGGGCTCGGTCAGCTCGTCCTCGCCGCGATCCGGGCTCTGCTGGGGCAAGGCCGGGGCGCGGCTGTTCGAGTACTCGATGGGCGCTGGCTGCCGGGTCCACTCGGGTGGCTGCCGCCGCCTGGTCGCCAGGGCCAGGATCTGGCACGCCGCCAGCGCCGCACCCGCGGCGACGGTGGCCTGGGGGTCGGCGTCGACGGTGACCTGACCCGGGAACCGGGCGGTCATCAGTTCGGCGACGAGCGGGATGCGCGCCGACCCGCCCACCAGCAGGATTCCGTCGAGCTGGGCGGGCTGCAGGCCGCAGGAGCGGATGGTCCGCTCCATGGCGTCCACGCTCAACTGCAGCGCAGGCCGGACCAGCTGGTCGAACTCGGCCCGGGTGACGCGGACCCGGAGCGGACCCTGCGGGAGGTAGACGGACACCTCCGTCTCGGCGTCCGCCGTCAACCTCTGCTTGGCACGGGCGCACTCCTCGTGCAACCCGGACAGCGCGCGCCGCACCTGCGGGTCGCTTCGCTGTTCCGCGGCGAGTTCGCGGGTGATCGATGCCTGTACGTGAGCCGTGAGGGCCTCGTCGAAGTCGACCCCGCCCAGCGGTTCGACCCCTTCCCGGCAGCTGAGCACCTCGAAGCCGGCCGGCTGGGTCCGACGGACCACCGACGTCGCGAAACTGGTGCCGCCGAGGGCGTAGACGCCGAGGGTACGCCCGGTGAAGCCGTGAAAGGAGTGGCTCTCGGCGGCGGTGACCGGCTTGGCGAGCACGGTCACGTTGGTCAGGCCGATCTCCCAGAGTGCTTCGTGCAGCAGGTGCTTGCGGTACTGCCCCCAGGTCCCCGGGTGGGTGACCACGATGTGTTCGGGGTGGGCGCCCTCCTGGGCGAGCACCCGCTCGACCACCCACATCGCCAGTACGGCGGCGAGCGTCTGCGGTTTGCACGCCTCTCCGGCGACGACCAGGGGAACGTCGTCACCGATGCGCCGGATGAAGCCGCGCGCCGTGCGGCTGCCGTCCACCGACGGTTCGTCCATGGTGGAGTCACCGACAGTGAGTGCTCCGTTGGGTGACACGTGCAGCACCGACGGCACGGCGGGCGACTGCGCGTCGAGCCTGACGATCTCCGGGCGGGTCCACGTGGGGCCCGTGAGCCGGGAGACCGCGGCGCGGGTGCAGGTGCCACCGATGTCGATCCCGAGGACGTACGCCATCGACCTATTCCTCCACCGGACAGTAGGTCCTGCCGGATTCAAACCGGCGAGGCTCAGCCCTTCCGGCGCAACCCTTGTGGGCTCCCAATGTTCGTACCAGACATCTGTTGGCCAACGAGACCCTAAATCTGTAGGGGCCGAATCCCCTATTCCCCTAACGATGATCGTGACCAATGCCCTAACCGGGCGGGCTCAGGACCGGGGGTCGACCCCGATGTCCGGTGCGCCGCCAGCTCATAGGTTCCTTCTGGATCTGGAACAGCGAGTCCAGATCGATTCCGGCCAAGCTGTTTCGAGGAGATCCCAGATGTTGGACCCGAACGCCGACGCGTCGGCGAGCGCGAACGGTAACGCCACCGCCCCGGCTCCGGCCCCGGCTCCTGCCCCGGAGGCTCCCGGCGGCCACGGAGAGGAGCACGGCGGCCATGGAGAGGAGCACGGCCCCGGCTGCCCCTGCGGCTGCCAGCACGAAACCAACGTGCACAACGAGTACCACAACAACTACGAGAACAACATGTTCCGCGACTTCGTGCACATCGAGAACAACGACGTGAACCTCGCGAACAACGACACGCTGCTCTCGAACAACACGCTGCTCTCGAACAACAACACGCTGCACGACTTCGTGCTCAACCTGCTCGTCGACAACGAGGCGAAGAGCACGTTCCTGCTCGACCCCCAGGGCTGCCTCGAGGGCGCGGGCCTCGGCGACCTGACCGTCGTCGACGTGCACGACGTGCTGACGCTGGTACTCGACAGCCTCCCCGTACAGGGCGTCACGAACATCGCGGACATCGACGCCCTGAACATCGGGTCCATCACCAACGAGCCGGGCGCCGTCGTCGCCAACCTGCAGCAGGTGCTGCAGCAGATCACCATCAACAACAACCACACCACCAACCAGGAACTGAACATCCTGAGCACGGCCACCTCCGCGGTCCTGCCGGCGATCGGCGGGCTGGGCCTGGGTGCCTCCCTGCTGCCCGGCGTCAGCGCCGCGGTCAGCAGCGCCGGTGCGGTCGTCGACCTGGCTGGCGTGCAGGACCTGGCCGCCACCCTCGACGGCACCGTGATCGGCACGGTCGGCAAGGAGGTCACCGGTGTCGTCGGCACCGTCGACGGGGTCGTCAACAGCGCGACCGGCATCGTCGGCGGCATCGGCGTCGTGGACAGCGTGGTCGGCACGGTGACCGGCCTGGTCGGTGGCGTTCTCGGTGGTTCGCCGGTCGAGGGCGTGCTGGGTACGGTGACCGGCGTTGTCAACGGCACGGTCGGCAGCACCC
>NZ_JAATVW010000040.1 GCF_011947225.1 Planosporangium flavigriseum
CGCGCCACCGGCGCAGGTGGGCAGCGACGCCGAGGTCTCCACGTAGGCGTGCGAGACGTAGTTGCCGCTGACCAGCCGGTCCCACTGGCTGGTGGAGCGCACCGCGCCGGTCACGTGGTCGCCGCCGACGGTGCAGGTGAGGGTGAGCGCGCCGCCGTTGGCGACCGCCCCGGCCGCGGAGGCGCGGCCCGACGGAGCGGTGCGGATGTTCAGGGGGCCGCCCTCCGTCTTCGCGGTGCCGCTGTAGGTGGCCGGCGTGGGAGCCGGTGCCGGCGCGGTGTCGGACACCGGGACCAGGTTCGGCGCGCACGCCGGCAGCGTCGCGCTGGTCTGCACGTACGCGTGGGAGACGTAGCCGCCGCTGGAAAGGCGGTCCCACTGGGCGGTGGAGCGGACGGTGCCGCGGACCGTTTCGCCGGTGACGTAGCAGCTGACGTTGACGCCCGCGCCGTTGGGGATCCGCGACGACAGTGCCGCCCGGGAGTTGGGCTGGCTGCGCACGTTGAGCGGGCTGCCGTCGGTGCGGGCGGTGGCGCCCGCCGGGTTGGTCGGGGCGGCGGTTGCCGGCGCGTCCAGCGCCGCGCACGCCGGCAGGGACGCGTTGGTCTGCAGGTAGGCGTGCGAGACCCAGCGGCCGCTGGTCAGCCGGTCCCATTGGGAACTGGCGCGCACGGGGCCCTTGATGTACTGGCCGGAGGTCTGGCAGACCAGGGTGAGCACACTGCCGTTGCGGACCTGGCCGACGTTCGCCGTTTGGGCGGAGGGGCCGCTGCGGACGTTGAGCGGGCCGCCGGTGGTCCGCACTGTCGCGCCTACGCCGGACGCGGCTGAGGCGGCTTCCACGTTGACGCCGAGCACGGTGCCCGTGGTGGTGGTCGCGAGGAGCGCGCCCAACAGCAACCGCCGGATCTTCGGATTCATGAGAAGTGATGCCTTTCGTGCCGGTTCGACATCGACGGTCCGGGGCGGCGGTTGTCGAACGGGGTGACGAAAGGGTGCTGATCGGTTGCATGTGGAAAATAGGTGCTTTATTGGTGTATGGCACCCCGATAGCCGTTTGGCGGGTTGGGTGTTCGGTGGAGAGCGGCGCGCTCGGGACGGTGCAGCGCATCACGTCCACAGGGATCTGATCGATCCCTGTGCTCGGCGGCCCTAGGATAGATACATCATGTATCCCTCAGCCTTGCCGTTGCCGAGCCCTGCGGCCTCCGCGACCACGCGCGTGTACCAGTACCTCAAGCGGGCCATCCTGGAGCAGCTGCACCCGGGCGGTGCGCTCCTCACCGAAGCGGAGATCGCCGAGGCGGTCGGCGTCTCCCGTACGCCGGTCCGCGAGGCCCTGCTGCGCCTGGAGGCCGAAGGCCTCGTCGCGCTCTATCCCAAGCGCGGCGCGCTCGTGCTACCGGTGTCGGCGCAGGAGATCGACGAGGTCATCGAGGCTCGCACCCTCGTGGAGGGGCACGCGGCGAGCCGGATCTGGGCACGCCGGGCCGAGTTGGGCAGCGCGCTCGAACCCCTGCTCGAGGCGATGAGGAAAGCCCGAGCGGCGGCCGACGCGATCGCGTTCATGGAGGCCGACCGGGCGTTCCACGCGACCGTCGTGGACCTGGCGGGCAACAGCATCCTCGCCGACCTGTACCACCGGCTGCGTGATCGCCAGATGCGCATGGGCGTCGCCGTCATGCGCATCTCGCCCGACCGGATGGACCGGGCGCTCGCAGACCATGCGGAGATGCTCGCCGCGCTCGGCGCCGACTCGCCCGAACGCTTCACCCGACTCGTACACGACCACGTCGCCACGGCGGCCGGGAACCTCCGGGGGCCGCGAGCATGAGCGCGCCGATGACGATCTTTCAGAAGAAGGCACTCCTCGTGTGGGGCGCCGGTGTCTTCGCGTACGGCGCCGCCGTGTTCCACCGGTCGTCGCTGGGCGTCGCCGGGGTCGAGGCCGCCAGCCGTTTCGGTATCGGCCCGTCCATGCTCGCGATGTTCTCGGTCGGGCAGCTCATCGTGTACGCGGGGATGCAGGTGCCGGTCGGGATCCTGCTGGACCGGTACGGCTCCCGGCGGCTGCTCGTTGCGGGTGCCGCGCTCATGGGCGTCGGTCAGCTTCTGTTCGCGCTCGCGGCCCACGTGCAACTCGCCATCGTCGCGCGGGTGCTCATCGGTCTCGGCGACGCGATGACCTTCATCAGCGTCATCCGGGTCGTCGCCCTCTGGTTCCCGCCCCGTCGCAACCCGCTCATGGTGCAGCTCACCGGGGTGATCGGCCAGTTAGGTTCGCTGGCTTCGGCGGTACCGCTGGTTGTGCTCCTGCGGGACGCGGGCTGGACGGCGACGTTCCTCGCGGCGACCGGCCTCGGCGTGCTCGCCGTCGTTCTCGTGATCGTCGTGCTGCGCGACCACCCTTACACCGGGGAGGCGCCGCCCGCACCGCCCTCGAACGCTGAGGTACGGGCCGGTTTGCGCGCCTCGTGGCAGGAGCCGGGCACCCGGCTGGGGCTGTGGACACACTTCGTCACCCAGTTCTCCGGGACGGTCTTCGCGCTCCTGTGGGGGTACCCGTTCCTGGTCTCCGGCGAGGGGTTGTCGCCGGCCACCGCCGCGCTGCTGCTGTCGATGCTGACCGTCGCCGCCATCGTCCTGGGGCCGGCGATCGCCAACTTCTGCGCCCGGCTGCCCTATCACCGCTCGGTGCTGGTCCTGGCCGTCCCCGCGAGCTCGGCTGTCGTCTGGGCGGTCGTGCTGCTCTGGCCCGGACGGGCTCCGCTGTGGCTGCTCGCGATCCTCACGCTGGTGCTCGCTGTCAACGGTCCGGGTTCGATGATCGGGTTCGACTACGCCCGTACCTTCAACCCGGCCAGCCGGATCGGCGGGGCGACCGGCATCGTCAACGTCGGTGGCTTCGTCGCCGCGGTCGCGCTGATCGTGGGCATCGGTGCCGTCCTGCAGGTGTTCACCCCGGCCTCGGCCGGCACCAACTACTCGCTGGACGCCTTCCGCTGGGCGTTCGCGCTGCAGTACCTGCTGTGGGGGATCGGGGCGGTTCAGGTGGTGCGTTACCGCAACGCCGCGCGGCGGGTGATGGCCGAGCGCGATCCGGAGGCGTTCGCCGCGCTTCGGCAGGGCGGCCTCGTCGCCGCGGCTGCCGACTGACGAGCGCGGCGCGTGATCGCCGAGGTCGTCACGGCGGTGCGGACGCCCCGGGCGATGGCTGCCTGACCACGGTCAACCGAGGGCCTGGTCGAGCGTGAAGGCCGCACTGATCAGCCCGAGATGGGTGAACGCCTGCGGGAAGTTGCCGAGTTGCTCGCCGGTGAGCCCGATCTGCTCGGCGTACAGGCCGAGGTGGTTGGCGTACGTGAGCATCTTCTCGAACGCCAGGCGCGCCTCGTCCGCGTGCCCGGCGCGGGCGAGGGCTTCGACGTACCAGAACGAGCAGATCGAGAAGGTGCCCTCATCGCCGCGGATCCCGTCCGGACTGGCGGTCGGGTCGTAGCGGTACATCAGCGAGTCGGAGACCAGGTCCTCGCCGAGCGCCTCGAGCGTGGACAGCCACTTGGGGTCGGTGGGGGAGACGAACCGGGCCAGCGACATCATGAGCACCGATGCGTCCAGGACGTCGTCTCCGGAGCGCTGGACAAACGCGTGCCGCTCACACGACCAGTAACGCTGCATGATCTGTAGGTAGATCGCGTCGCGCGCCGCCCGCCAGGACGAGATGTCCGCCGGTAGCCCGCGCTCCTCGGCCATCCGCATCGCTCGCTGGATCGCGACCCAGCACATCACCCGCGAGTACAGGAAGTTGTGGCGCTCGCCGCGGGTCTCCCACACGCCCTCGTCCGGCTGGTCCCAGTGCTCGCACACCCAGTTCACCGCGACGTTGACCTGGTCCCAGCGCGCGCTGTAAATGGGCTTGCTCCACTTGTCGTAGAGGTAGACCGAGTCGATGAGAGCTCCATAGATGTCGAGCTGTAGCTGGGTGGCGGCGGCGTTGCCGACCCGTACCGGCGCGGAGCCGCGGTAGCCCTCGAGATGATCCAGCGGCCGCTCGGGTAGGTCGGTGCGCCCGTCGATGCCGTACATCGCCTGGAACGGGCCGCAGTCGGTGCAGTCACGGTGCGCGATATGTTCGGTCAGGAAATCCATGAACGCGTCGGCCTCGGCGGTGAATCCCATCCGTAGCAGCGCATTGAGGCAGAACGCCGCGTCGCGGATCCAGACGTAGCGGTAGTCCCAGTTGCGCTCGCCGCCGATCTGCTCCGGGAGGCTGGTGGTCGGCGCGGCGATGATCGCGCCGGTCGGCGCGTAGGTGAGCAGCTTCAACGTGAGCGCGGAGCGGTGCACCGTCTCGCGCCACCGGCCCCGGTAGCGGGATGCGGACAGCCACCGCCGCCAGTACCTGGCGGTGGCCTCGAACAGCTCGTCGGCCTCGGTGAGCACGCTCGGCGCCGCCGGCAACCCGTCTCCGACGCGGTCGAGGGCGAAGACCGCCGTCTCGCCTTCGGTGATGGTGAACTCCGCCCGCACGTCCGTGCCGTCGCTCGTGACCGGCACGCTGGCGGTGAGCTCCAGCGACAGTGAGCCCGAGGTGAACGTCGCCCCATCGGCCTCCAGGCGGACCGTGTGCGGCTGGGTGGCGTAGCCGAACCTCGGCGCCACGCGCGCCCGGAACTGCAGCTTGCCGCGTACGCAGACCACGCGGCGGATCAGGCGGTGCCGGTCGGCTTCGCGGGAGTCGTCGACGATGGGCATGAAGTCCTGGATCTCGCCGAGCCCCTCGGCGGCGAAGAATCGAGTGATCAACACGTTGGTGTCGGGGATGTAGAACTGCTTGGTCCTCGCCGGTACGTCGACGGTCAGCTCGAAGCAGCCGCCCCGGCGCGCGTCCAGCAGAGCGGCGAAGACGCTCGGCGCGTCGAAGCGCGGGCAGCAGTACCAGTCGATCGTGCCGTTGCTGCCCACCAGCGCCACGGTGCGCAAGTCGCCGATCAGACCGTGCTCGGCGATCGGGAGGTACTGGGGGTCGGGCGTCGGGTCGTGCTGGTTAGGTACGTTTCCGGATGCCACGCCAACCCCCTGCCGGCGACCCGTTCGAGGCCGACAACCCTACGGTAGACGCCGGTCAACGCAGCGGCCGTAGCCACCCGTCGCGGACCTGCGACGATCACCCGGGCTCGACGACGATCACGTGTAGCCGGCGCGGACCGTGCACCCCTTCCACCCGGTTGAGCTCGATGTCACTGGTGGCCGACGGGCCAGAGATGAACGTCAGCGGCCGGGTCGGCGTGAGCCGCCGCAGTCCGGCCGGCACGCCGCCGGCGACCTGGTCGCTCGTGACGACGCAGACGTGATGATCGGGTACCAGCGTCAGGGCGCGCCGCCCCTGTGCGGGGCCGCCGTCGAGCACGATCGTTCCGGTCTCCGCGATCGCCACGGCGCATCCGGTCAGCACCGCGCCGGCGCCGTCGAGCTCGGCCACCGAGAGCGGTTGCGGGCCATCTGTGACAACCTTTCCCGGGTACGCGGACAGCCAGCTCTCCGGCGTCTCCGCCGGAGCGACGAGGCGCGTGACCCCGGCGAGCGCCGTGGCGACCGACGCGGCGACCTCGTCCGGCCGGCAGCGCGTCACCTCGGCCTTGTAGTCCACGAGCCGGTCGACGAGGAGGTCGATCCGGGCGGGCCCGTCGAGAGCATCGTCAACGCGGTACTCCCGCGGCACGCGGGGTGCCGTCGGCGCCGGTCCGAGCGCTGTACGCAGCCGGTTCAGGATCTCTTCCCGTGCGTTCATCGCGTTCTCCTCCACCAGTCGCGGAACGATTCGGGGGCCGGCAACGGCGCGTCCCGGCTCGCCGTCCACGCCGACATCGGCCAGGGCAGGTGGCGTACCGTGCGGCGGCGGAGGACGCGCTCCAGCGGAACGGTTCCGCGCCGGGCGGCCCGCAGCGCCCGGGCGTACCGGCGGCGGTCACCCATCACCCAGGCCATCGCCTTCATGGCAGTACGCTCGGCCGACGGCTTGTCGCGCCGGCTGTCGACCGCCGCCTGGCGCAGGTGCACCAGCACCTCGGGGATGTTGATGCGCACCGGGCAGACGTCGTAGCAGGCGCCGCAGAGCGTGGACGCGAACGGCAGCGTCTTGTTCGCCTCGATGCCGGTCATCTGCGGGGACAGGATCGCCCCGATCGGCCCCGGGTACACCGACTGGTACGCGTGCCCGCCCACGCGCTCGTACACCGGACACACGTTCAGGCAGGCCGAGCAGCGGATGCAGTGCAGCGCCTGCCGGCCGACCTCGTCGGCGAGGGTGGCCGACCGGCCGTTGTCGACGAGGACGATGTGGACGTTCTGCGGCCCGTCGCCGGCCGTGACGCCGGTCCACGTCGAGGTGTACGGGTTCATCCGCTCGCCGGTCGACGAGCGCGGCAGCAGCTGCAGGAACACCTCGAGGTCGCTGAAGCTGGGCAGCAGCTTCTCCACGCCGACCACCGAGATCAGGGTCTCGGGCAGGGTCAGGCACATCCGGCCGTTCCCCTCGGACTCCAGGACGACCAGCGTCCCGGTCTCGGCGATGGCGAAGTTGGCGCCCGAGATCGCGACCTTCGAGGACAGGAACTTGCGGCGCAGGTGCAGGCGGGCGGCTTCGGCCAGGACGCGGGGCTCGTCGGTGAGCCCGGCCGGCGCGTCGCCCATCCGCTCGGTGAAGATGTCGCGGATCTGGCTGCGGTTGTAGTGGATCGCCGGGACCAGGATGTGTGACGGCTCGTCGTCGGCGAGTTGCACGATCAGCTCGGCGAGGTCGGTCTCGGTGGCGGAGATGCCGGCGCGTTCGAGGGCCTGGTTGAGTTCGATCTCCTGGGTGGCCATCGACTTGACCTTGACGACCTCGTCGGTGCCGGTCTCGCGGACGAGTCGGGTCACGACCTCGCACGCCTCGGCCGCGTCGCGCGCCCAGTGGACCACGGCCCCGGCGGCGGTCGCAGCGGCTTCGAACTCGACGAGCAGTTCCGGCAGGCGGGCCATGACGTTCGCCTTGATCGCGCTGCCGGCCAGCCGCAGCTGCTCCCAGTCGGGCAGCTCCTCGACCACCCGGGCACGCTTGTTGCGGATCGTGTGGGTGGCCTTGTGCAGGTTGGCCCGCAGCTGTGGCTTGCCCAGCTCGACGTGGGCCGCCGCGGGGAACGGGCGGGAACCCGCGAGGTGGCCGGTGCCGTGGGGAAGAGTCACGATTCGCCTCCGAGGATTTCGGCGTAGTGCATGACGCGTACCGGCGCGCCCCGGCGGGACAGCCCGCCGCCGATGTGCGCCAGGCACGAGTTGTCGGCCGCCGCGATCACCTCCGCGCCGGTGTCGCAGATCGCGGTGCACTTGTCGGCGAGCATCGCGGTGGAGACGTCGGCGTTCTTCATCGCGAACGTGCCGCCGAAGCCGCAGCACTCCTCGGCGCCGGGCAGCGGAACGAGGTCCAGGCCTTCGACGGCGCGCAGCAGCCGCAGCGGCTTGTCGCCCAGGCGCAGCATGCGCAGGCCGTGGCAGGTCGGGTGGTAGGTGACCCGGTGCGGGAAAACCGCGCCGACGTCGGTCACGCCGAGAACGTCGACGAGCAGTTCCGACAGCTCGTACGTGCGCGTCGCGACACCTGCGGCGGCGGGCACGAGCCGGGGATAGGACTCGCGCACCATGGCCACGCACGAGCCGCTCGGTGCCACGACGGCGTCGTAGCGGTCGAACGTGTCGACGAAGCCGCGCACAAGCGGCACCGCCTCGGCGCGGTAGCCGGAGTTGGCGTGCATCTGCCCGCAGCAGGTCTGGCTCTCCGGGAAGTCGACCTCGTGGCCGAGCCGCTCCAGCAACCGGACCACGGCCTTGCCGGTGTCCGGGTAGAGGAGGTCGTTGACGCAGGTCAGGAACAACGCGATCCGCATGGGTTCTCCTGTTCTTTCGCGATGGCCGACGGCCTATGCGTCCACCATCGCGAAGGCATGTCGGTGCCGGTCGCGGGCGGCCTCCAGGTGCGCGCGCATCGCCTCGCTCGCCGCCTCGGCCGAGCCGCTCGCTATCGCCGCCACGATCCGCCGGTGCTCTCGCGTGCTGATGCCCAGGTGCGCGGTGGGGAAGTGGAGGCGGTGCAGGTGCAGGTGGGCGTGCAGGCGTACGAAGGTCGCGGACAGCATGCTGTTGCCGCTCGCTTCGGCGACGCGTTCGTGGAAAACGGCGTCCCGCGCGGTGAAGGCGGCGTGGCCGGCGTAGCCGTCGCCGGAGAGGCGGTCGGGCAGCTCCGCCTCCTGAGCGAGCGCGTCGACGTCGACGTTTCCCGCCGCGTGGCGGACGGCCGCGCGGGCGGCGGCCGGGCACTCCAGCAGCAGCCGCATCTCGAACAGCTCTTCGAACTGGTCGCGGGTCAGCAGAGGAGCGGTGCTGTAGCCGGCCATGGCGCGTTTGCGGACGAGCCCTTCGGATTCGAGCCGGGCGAGGGCCTCGCGGATCGGGGTGGGGGAGACGCTCAGCTCGCGGGCGAGTGCGTCGATGGTGACGCGCTCACCGGGGGCGATCAGGTGGTCCATGATCAGGGACTTGATCGCCCCGTACACGTCGTCGGTCAGGGTGAGACGACGGGCCGCGCGCATGCGTGGATCCTATAGGATCCACGCACCGCTCGGCCAGCGCTCGGCCACCGCCGCGCGTAGCCCGGGCAGCCGGCCGTGCTGGCAATTCCCGACACCGGTGCCCAGGGCGACGACCGGGCGTCTACCGACGCTGGCCGCCGCCCTGCTGGATGGCCGTGCCGGATCAGCCGCGACCGGGACGGCGGCCGCGGTACCACCGGCCACCGCCGGCGGTACCGCGACCGACACCGGCGAGGTGGAGCGCGAGGCAGAACAGGCCGATGAGGACGAGGGTGTTCCAGTTGAACAGGTCGGGAGCGCCCAGGTTGGTGTTGAGCAGGTCGAGCAGCAGGGCGAAGCCGAAGACGGCGGCTGCGACGATGGCGAGCATGGGATCCTCCGAGGGGGTGGTATCCGTTGTCATCGCCATCAATACCCATCCGGTTCGCCCACCAATCTCCACCGTGGACACTGGCGGGCTCCAGGATTGTGCGGTGGCATCCGTACTGCGTCTGTCGTTCGGCTCCGAGCCGGTCTGCTCAGCTCCTTGGATCGCCCCAAGGGCGAGCCCGAGGCTGAGCCCGCCGAGCACGACTGCCACGCCCGCCGAGGTGGCCAGCAGCAGGACCGCGACGCCGACCTGTACGTATACGGCGGCCCGTACCGTACCTGGGCGTGGCGCACGGGGCACGGGCTGTTGCGGCTGGCCGGGCGAGGCCTACCCGCCGGCCATGGCGCCCACGATCAGGAAAGGCTCATCACCCCCTGCGACCGGTGTCGGGAGCGGCGTGTCCGGCTGGTGGTGGGACAGGTCCTGTTCGCAGGCGAAGAACCGTACGAACGCGCGGCGCTGCCCGCTGACCCGGTCCCGGATCGTCCCGCGTAGTACGGGATAGTCCGCCTCGAGCGCGTCGAGGACCGAACGCTGCGTGACCGGGCCCTCCACCTGGAGCTGCACTTCGCCGCCGACCCGCGCGAGCGTCCGCAGGTGCGGCGGGAGTACGACGCGGATCATGGCAGGGTCTGTACTTCGACCGACAGCACGGACGGAAGGTCTCGGACGATGGGGGCCCAACTGTCCCCTGCGTCGGCCGAGGCGTACACCTGCCCGCCGGTCGTACCGAAGTAGACACCGCACGGGTCGAGCGAGTCGACGGCCATCGCGTCGCGCAGCACGTTGACGTAGCAGTCGCGCTGCGGCAGACCGTTCGTGAGCGCCTCCCACTCGTTGCCGCCGGTGCGGCTGCGGTACACCCGCAGCTTGCCGTCCGGTACGAAGTGCTCGTAGTCGCTCTTGATCGGCACGACGTAGACGGTGTCCGGCTCGTGTGAGTGCACCGCGATCGGGAACCCGAAGTCGGTGGGCAGGTTGCCGCTGATCTCGTACCACGACTCGCCCGCGTCGTCGCTGCGCATGACGTCCCAGTGCTTCTGCATGAACAGCACGTCGGGGCGTGAGGGGTGCATGGCGATGCGGTGGACGCAGTGGCCGACCTCGGCATCCTGGTCCGGGATGCCCTCGGAGCGCAGGCCGCGGTTCACCGGCCGCCACGTCTGTCCGGCGTCGTCGGTGCGGAACACGCCCGCGGCCGAGATGGCCACGAACATCCGCTCGGGGGCGCTCGGATCCAGCAGGATCGTGTGCAGGCACAAGCCGCCGGCGCCCGGCTGCCACGAGGGGCCCGAGCCGTGTTCGCGCAGTCCGGGAAGCTCCTGCCACTTCTGGCCGCCGTCGGTCGAACGGAACAGGGCGGCGTCCTGGATCCCGGCGTAGACGGTGTCCGGATCGGTCAGGGAGGGCTCGAGGTGCCAGACCCGGGTGAACTCCCAGGGGCGGAGACTGCCGTCGTACCACTGGTGGGTGCCGGGGACGCCTTCGTACGCGAACTCGTTGCCCACCGGCTGCCACGTCTCGCCGCCGTCGTCCGAGCGCTGGATCAGCTGCCCGAACCAGCCGCCCGACTGCGACGCGTACAGTCGGTCCGGATTAGCGGGAGAACCCGTGACGTGGTAGATCTCCCACCCGCCGAAGTGGGGGCCACTGACGTCCCACCGCTCCCGCGTGGCGTCCGACGTCAGGATGAATGCGCCCTTGCGTGTGCCGACCAGTACCCGTACCCGGCTCATCCGTGCTCCATCCAATCTCTGCGTAGAGCTTGCTGGCACTGCCTGATGTCACTGCTGTGTGACCGTCGGCGACCGAAACGTCTCCGGCGGGTGCTGCCACCTATTAAGACCCCGCCGTACGACAAAACTCATCGGTCGCATCCGGCCCGAGGCGCACGGTGCACTGCCCGCGACGGCCATGGCGCAACCGGGGAAGCGGCGGTACGGGCGCCACGATTCTTCCACCCGATAAACAGCCTGCTCAAGGATTGCTGTCGCAGCCTGCGGTAACGGAGCTATCGGTAATGTCGTGAGATGGGGCTGTGGTGTCGTACCCCTATGCAGACGCGGCGAGCCGGTGGGTGAGGGCGGTGTGGCGGCGGCCGGCACCGACGGTGCGTACCGCTGCGGCGAGAGCGCGCCGGGAGCCGACGAGGACGACGAGCTTCTTCGCGCGCGTGACCGCGGTGTAGAGCAGATTGCGCTGGAGCATCATCCAGGCGCTCGTGGTCAGCGGAATGACGACGGCCGGATATTCGGAGCCCTGCGACCGGTGGATGGTCATGGCGTACGCGTGGGCGAGCTCGTCGAGTTCGTCGAAGTCGTAGGTGATGTCCTCGTCTTCATCGGTGCGTACGGTGAGCGCCTGGTCCTCGCCCGACAGCGCGGTGACGATGCCCAGGGTGCCGTTGAACACCCCGGCCGTGCCCTTGTCGTAGTTGTTTCTGATCTGCGTGACCTTGTCGCCGATGCGGAACACCCGCCCGCCGACCCGGCGCTCGGGCCGCCCCTCCCGGCCGGGGGTGAGATTCTGCTGGAGCAGCGCGTTGAGCGCACCGGCTCCGGCCGGGCCCCGGTGCATCGGGGTGAGGACCTGGATGTCACGGCGGGGATCCAGGCCGAACTTGGCCGGGATGCGCGAGCAGGTGACGTCGACGGTCAGCGGTGCGGTGGCCTCGGTGTCGTCGCAGGGGAACAGGAAGAAGTCGGCCAGGCCCGTGGTGATCGGCGGTTTGCCGGCGTTGATGCGGTGCGCGTTGGTGACAACCCCGGACTCGGCCGCCTGCCGGAAGATCTGGGTCAGGCGGACCCGGGGGATCGCCTCGGCGGCGAGCAGATCGCGCAGCACCTCCCCGGCGCCGACCGACGGTAGCTGGTCGACGTCGCCCACCAGCAGGATGTGCGCGCCGGCGGGTACGGCCTTGACGAGCTTGTTGGCCAGGATCAGGTCGAGCATCGAGGCCTCGTCGACCACCAGCAGGTCGACGTCGAGGGGGTTGTCGCGGTCGAACGACGGGTCGCCACCCGGGCGCAGCTGGAGCAGCCGGTGCACGGTGGCGGCGGGGTGGCCGGTGAGCTCGGCGAGGCGTTTGGCCGCCCGCCCGGTCGGCGCCACCAGCGTGATCTTCGCCCGCTTCGCCGCGGCGAGGGTGATGATCGACCGTACGGTGAAGCTCTTGCCGCAGCCGGGGCCCCCGGTCAGGACCGCGACCTTGCTCGTCAGCGCCAACCGGACGGCCTCTTCCTGCTCGGGGGCGAGGTCGGCGCCCGTCTGGCGGCGCAGCCAGGCCAGGGCCTTGCCCCAGTCGACGTCGGCGAAGTGCGGCATCCGGTCGGCGCGGTGGTTGAGCAGGCGCAGCAGCGCGCCGGCGAGCGACGTCTCGGCGCGGTGGAACGGCACCAGGTAGACGGCGGCCACCGGCCCGTCCGGGCCGGGGAGCGCTTCGCGGACCACGCCCTCGGCGGCGACCAGCTCGTCCAGGCAGGTCGTGACCAGGTCGGCCGGCACGGCCAGGATCTTCACGGCGTCGGCGACCAGCTGCGGCTGGGGGAGGTAGCAGTGGCCCGAGTCGGTGGCCTGCGACAGCGTGTACTGCAGGCCGGCCTTGACCCGGTCAGGGCTGTCGTGGGGGATCCCCACCGCTTGGGCGATGGTGTCGGCGGTCTTGAAGCCGATGCCCCACACGTCGGAGGCCAGCCGGTACGGCTCGTTGCGCACCACGGAGATGGACGCGTCGCCGTACTGCTTGAAGATCCGCACCGCCAGGGACGTGGACACCCCGACGCCCTGCAGGAAGACCATGACCTCCTTGATGGCCTTCTGCTCGGCCCAGGCCTCCGTGATCTTCGCGGTGCGCTTCGGCCCGAGGCCGGGCACCTCGATCAGCCGGGCGGGCTCCTCCTCGATGATCCGCAGGGTGTCCAGGTCGAAGTGGTCGACGATCCGCTCGGCGAAGACCGGGCCGATCCCCTTGACCAGCCCGGAGCCGAGGTAGCGGCGGATGCCCTGGATCGTGGCGGGCAGCACGGTCGTGTAGGACTCGACCTCGAACTGCCGGCCGAACTTCGGGTGGCTCGACCACCGGCCGACGAGCCGCAGGCTCTCCCCGGGCTGGGCCCCCAACAATGCGCCGACCACCGTGAGTAGATCGCTGCTGCGGTCGGTGGCCACCCGGGCCACGGTGTAGCCGGTCTCCTCGTTGACGTAGGTCAACCGCTCCAGAACCGCATCCAGAGTTGCCGCGTGCTGAGTTGACATGGCGGGGCGGGCGGTGGTCGTCACGGCACCATCCTGCCCAATGGCCCCGACATTTCTCGGCCGAGGGTCGACTGGCGGTCGACCGGAGCCCGCCGTCGTCGAGATGTTCGGCTTCGACCATATTTGCGGGCCCGATCGCGCCGTCTGTTGGATGGCCGGCCCAATTTGACGAGCCTTAAACGTTACTCACGTCATCACTTGCAACTACTCCTCTCATGGCGTTCCGATGACATCACCCACTGTGGCGATCGAGTAACGGACTCCATCCTTGTACTTATGCCCGAGCATTTAAGGGAATGGATAGGCCAAGCGGCCGACGGAACTGCGCGGCCAATGTCGCGTCCCGGCCCTGCTGACGACGGGCACGTTCCACAAGAAGATCAACGTGTCGGGGCAGATGCGGTCGTTTAGGGTCAGGACGCCTGCGGGTGGGTGAAGGCCGGCGCCGGCCCGCCAACCCTCGCGAGTGAGCAAGACCGACCTGGGTGTACCGATCCCTGTGCGGCGGCAGCCGCTGGACAAGGGGTCGTTCGGCACGAGTCACAAGATGTCCAGCCGCAACACGTCCAGCCAACGCAAGTGCCAGGACCGCAGGCGCCTCGCGCGCAGCGGACAAGGCCAGCTCGTCATGGAGGTCTGCCAGTGGTCGCAAGTGTGACGACGTCGAGTGCCCTGCCAACGCTGGGACACGAGTTCGCCGCCCTGGTCCGTAGACACGGGGTGCCCGGAGCGCAGCTCGCGATTCACCGTGCCGGCCGAACCGTTACGACAGAGGTCGGCGAGCTGGAGTACCGCACAGGCCAGCCCGTCACTGCGGACACGGCCTTCGGTATCGGATCCATCACCAAGTCCTTCACGGCCACGGCGGCCATGGTCCTGGTCGAGGACGGGGACCTCGAACTCGATGAGGCGATCGGTGCGTACGTTCCCGGGATGCGTGAACTCGGCGACGAGCTCACGCTTCGCTGCCTGTTGAGCCACACCGCCGGGCTCTCCTCGGGGCCGGACCCGGACGAGGTGTCGACCATCTCGGTGCCGCGCTACGTGACGGAGTACTGCTCCCGCCGGCGCCTCGTGCTGCCACCCGGCACCGGCTTTTCGTACTCGAACATCGGCTACGTCCTCGTCGGCTACGTGATCGAAGCCGTCACCGGGATGAGCTGGGCGCAGGCCGTCGCGTCGATCGTGCTGCGGCCGCTGGGAATCCAGCCGGCCTTCCTCGGCGCGCCGGGGGCCGAGCCGCCAACCCGCCGGATCGCAAGCGGTCACTCCGTCAACACCGCACTCGGCAGGGCCCGGCCGGTCTTCCCGTTGCAGGCGCCCACCGAGGCCGCAGCCGGCGCGTTGGCGATGAGCGCCACCGACCTGGTCGCACTGGGGCAGGTCCACCTCGGCGCCGGCGTACCCGAACTGCTGCCGGCGAGGTGCGCCGAACAGATGCGCGTACCCGTCGCCGGTGCGGAGCCGTACGGGCTTGCCGACGCATGGGGCCTGGGACTCGCGGTGTTCCGGGAGGGGACCACCGCCTGGGTCGGTCATGATGGCAATGCCGACGGCACCGCCTGCTACCTGCGTATCGATCCGGTCGGTGGTTGGGTTGTCGCGTTGACCAGCAACGCCAACACCGGGGCGGCCCTGTGGAAGGACATCCTCGGTGAGCTGGCGCGCGCCGGGGTGCCGATCGGGCGGCCCCGGGTGGAGGCGCCGATGCGGATTCCGACCGTGCCGCCCACGGGGTGCGCCGGCCTCTACGTCAACGGCGACGTCGAGTACGTGGTGGCGGAGAAGGAGGGCCGCGACCTCTACCTGGCAGTCGACGGTGACGGCTTCGCGCGGATGACCTTCTACGACCACCTCACCTTCACCCTGCAGGACCCGGAGTCCGGGCGGGAGGTGCTCGGCGGGCGATTCCTGCGCAACCCCGCCACTAAAGAGATCCACGCGCTTCAGGTCGGCGGGCGCCTCGCCCGCCGGCGCGGCTATACCAAGCGCACGAACGCCGGGCATTTCAGCGCCTGATCCCGTACCGCTGCGCACGTCATTTCCAGCTACGCCACAACTGTCGATGAACCGTGCCCGGAAGGTCGAAATCCCATGGTGGCCCAGGACGCGCACTCCACTTCCCGCGACAACATCGGGCGGACCGCCCTGTCCGCACCGGCCGATCCTCTCTCCGACTTAGCCCCGGTTGAACTGGCTCAGCAGT
>NZ_JAATVW010000041.1 GCF_011947225.1 Planosporangium flavigriseum
TGCGGGGCGGCGGATGATCAATTCGTATGGGCCGACGGAGTCGACGGTGGTGGCGACCTGGAGTCGGCCGCTTGAGGTCGGTGGTGGGGTGCCGCCGATCGGGGTGCCGATCCCCAACACCCGGGTGTATGTGCTTGACGACCGCCTGCGGCCGGTGCCGGTCGGGGTGGCCGGGGAGTTGTATGTGGCCGGGGTGGGGCTGGCGCGGGGGTATCTGGGCCGGTCGGGGTTGTCGGCGGAGCGGTTCGTGGCGTGTGCGTTCGGCGCGCCGGGGGAGCGGATGTATCGCACCGGGGATGTGGTGCGCTGGCGGGCCGACGGGCAGGTGGAGTTTCTGGGCCGGGCCGACGATCAGGTCAAGATCCGCGGGTTCCGGATCGAGTTGGGTGAGATCGAGGCGGTGCTGCGTAGCCATGCCAGTGTCGGCGAGGCGGTGGTGGTCGTGCGGGAGGATCAGCCCGGGGCCAAGCGTCTGGTGGCCTACCTGGTGCCGGCCGCGGACATGGTGGATGTCGGTGCGGTGCGGGCGTTGGTCGCCGGCCGCCTGCCCGGCTACATGGTGCCGGCCGCGTTCGTGACCCTCGAGGCGTTGCCGCTGAGCCCGAACGGCAAGCTCGACCGGCGCGCGCTGCCCGCCCCGGACCACAGCGGCACCGGTGCCGAAGCCGACTACGTGGCCCCGCGTACCGATACCGAGCGTGCCATCGCCGGTATCTGGGCGGAGGTCCTCGACACCGACCGGGTCGGTATTCACGACAACTTCTTCGAACTCGGCGGCGACTCGGTCCGCAGCCTGCACATCGCCTCCCGGATCAAAGCAGCCTTCGATGTCGGCCTTACGCCGCGGGAGGTCCTGGTCACGCGCACCGTCTGCGCGCTGGCGGAACTGGTCGAAGACAAGGTCCTGCGCGAACTCGAACGCGTTGCCTTCGGTGACGGCAACCGCGACGACCTCTAAAGGAGCAGCCTTATGCCGTCATCCAGGGACAGCCGTATCTCCGCGCTCCCGGCGCACCTTCAGGAGCTGCTACGGCAACGGCTCGCGGGTCAGGCCGAGCGCTCCGACGGGATCCCGCGCGCCGACCGTACCGGTCCACTGCCGCTGTCGTTCGCCCAGCAGCGCCTGTGGTTCCTCAACGAGTTCCGGCCCGGCGACGCCGAGTACAACAGCGCGTTGGGCCTGCGCCTCGTCGGCAAGCTCGACGTACCAGCGCTCGCCGGTGCCCTGCGGGCCCTGGCCAGCAGGCACGAGTCGCTGCGGACCAGTTTCGACGATGTGGACGGTAAGGGGGTGCAGGTCGTCCATCGGGCGTACGACCTGCCGCTGCGGCAGGTGGAGCGCTGCGACGGCACGGCGCTGGACCGGCTGCTGTTCGAGGAGTACTCCCAGCCCTTCGATCTCCGGCAGGGGCCGCTGATCCGGGCGCTGCTGGTACGCCTGGCCGACGACGAGCACGTCCTGCTGCTCACCGCGCACCACATCGTCACCGACGGCTGGTCGATGGGTGTCCTCGCCGAGGAGTTGAGCGCGCTGTACGGGGCGACCGTACGCGGGGAGGAGGCCACGCCGCCGGACCCGCCCCTGCAGTACGCGGACTTCGCGGTGTGGCAGCGGGACCGCCTGGCCGGCCCGGCGCTGGATGAGCACCTCGGCTACTGGAAGCGCCAGCTGGCCGGCCTGGCCCCGCTGGAACTGCCGACGGACCGGCCCCGCCCGGCGGTCCGAACCTCGAGCGGGGCGGTGTACGAGTTCACGATCCCGGACGAGGTGGCGGCCCGGCTCGGCGACCTTGCGCGCGACGGCGAGACGACGCTGTTCACCACGCTCGTCGCGGCCTGCCAGGTGCTGTTCGCCCGGTACGCCGGCCAGGACGACGTCGCCGTGGGCACCGTGGTCTCCGGCCGCAACCGGCCGGAGCTGGACCGGGTCGTCGGCTTCTTCGTCAACACCGTCGTCCTGCGCTCCACGGTGGACGAGTCGCTCTCCTTCCGGCAGCTCCTCGCGGGCGTGAGGGACACGGTGCTGGACGCGTTCGACCACGACGAGGTGCCGTTCGAGCGGATCGTGGACGAGCTCCAACCGGAGCGCGACCCCAGCCGTAACCCACTCTTCGACGTCATGGTGCTGCTGCACAACGGTCAGCGCCGGCCGCCCGCGTTCCCCGGCCTTCAGGTCGACCACATCGGCGTCGACCGGGCCGCCGCGAACTTCGACCTGACCGTGGAGTTCCAGGAGACCGACGGCGTCCTGGCCGGTGCGCTGGAGTACAACACCGACCTGTTCGATGCCGCCACGATGGACCGGTTGGCCGGACACCTGCGCGCCCTGCTGACCGCCATCGCCGCCGACCCGGACCGGCCCCTCGCGGACACGCCGCTGGTCGGCGCCGACGAGTGGCATCAGACGCTCCTGAGCTGGAACGACACCGCGCTGGACGTGCCGGCGGCGACGGTTGGGCAGGTGTTCGAGGCCCAGGTGGCGCGGACGCCGGACGCCACGGCGCTGGTGTGCGGGGACACGGCGCTGAGCTTCGCGGAGGTGAACGCACGGGCCAACCGGTTGGCCCGGTACCTGGTCGCCCGGGGCGCGGGGCCGGAGCGGGCCGTCGCGCTGGCGCTGCCGCGCTCGGCCGACATGGTCGTGGCGATCCTCGCCGTGTGGAAGGCCGGCGCGGTGTACCTGCCGGTCGATCCCGACCAGCCGGCTGACCGGGTCGAGTTCCTCCTGCGGGACGCGGCCCCGGTGTTGGTGCTCGACGAGGCGCTGCTCAACGATCCGCAGATCTTTGCGGCGCTGCCGGACGCCGACCTCACCGACGCCGACCTCACCGACGCCGACCGGACCGCGCCGCTTCGGCCGGACAACGCCGCCTACGTCATCTACACCTCCGGCTCGACCGGTACGCCCAAGGGCGTGATCGTCGAGCATCGCAGCCTGGTCAACCTGATGGTCAACCACCGCAACGACTTCGTGGCCGCGGCCGGGGGTGGGCGGCTGCGGGTGGCGTTGACGGCGGCGTTCTCGTTCGACACGTCGCTGGAAGGTCTGGTGCTGCTGGCCGACGGCCACGAGGTGCACGTCATCGACTCAGGGCTGCGGCTGGACCCGCAGGCGCTGGTCGACTACGTCGCCGAGCGCCGCATCGACTTCCTCGACCTGACCCCGTCGTACCTGCAACAGCTCATCCCGGCCGGCCTGTTGACCGACAGCAGGCACCGGCCGCGGATCCTGATGCTGGGCGGTGAGGCGCTGGGCGAGCCGCTGTGGCGTCACCTGGCGGCCGCGCCGGACACGACGGCGTACAACTTCTACGGCCCGACCGAGTGCACGGTCGACGCGTTGTCCGGCCCGGTCACCCGGGGGGCACGGCCGGCCGTCGGCCGGCCGCTGGCCAATCTGCGCGCCTACGTTCTCGACGGGTGGTTGCGGCCGGTGCCGGTCGGGGTGGCCGGTGAGCTGTACCTGGCCGGTACCCAGGTCGCCCGGGGCTACCTGCGGCGGCCGGGGCTGACGGCGGACAGGTTCGTGGCGTGCCCGTTCGGCGCGCCGGGGGAGCGGATGTACCGCACCGGTGACCTGGTCCGGTGGACCGCGGCCGGGACGCTGGAGTACCTGGGCCGCACCGACGAGCAGGTCAAGATCCGCGGCTTCCGGATCGAGCCGGGTGAGATCGAAACGGCGCTGCTGCGCCGGCCGGACGTTGCCGAGGCGGTCGTCGTGGCGCGGGCGGATGACGGCGGGCACAAGCGCCTCATCGCTTACGTCGTACCGAAGGGAGACGCTGCGCCGAGCGCCGCCGACCTGCGCGCCGGGTTGAAGCACAGCCTGCCGGAGTACATGGTGCCGTCGGCGTTCGTCGTCCTGGCCGCGCTGCCGAAGAGCACCAGCGGGAAGGTCGACCGGCGGGGGCTGCCCGCCCCCGAAGGAGTGCCCGAGTCGGAGTCGGCGTACGTGGCTCCGCGGACCGACCTGGAGCGGACCCTCGCCACCGGGTGGTCAGCGGTCCTCGGGGTGGAGCGGGTCGGGATCAACGACAACTTCTTCTCACTCGGCGGCGACTCGATCCTGAGCATCCAGGTGGTGTCCCGCGCCCGGCAGTCAGGGCTGCGGCTGACGTCCCGCGACATCTTCCAGTACCAGACGATCGCCGAGCTGGCCACCGTCGTGGCGACGGACGCCGGCGCCGCCCAGACCGCGCCCGACGCCGAGGTCGCCGGGCCGGCCCCGCTGGGCCCGATCCAGCACTGGTTCTTCACCACCCACGGCCCGTTGCGCCACTTCACCATGTCGATGCTGGTGGAGCTGGAGGCGGATGTCGACGAAGATGCGCTGCGTACGGCGGTCGACGCGGTCGTGGCCCACCACGATGCCCTGCGCCTGCGGTTCGCTGTCATCGACGGTGAATGGCGCCAGGAGCCGGTCGCGCCCGGGCCGACCCGGCTGCTCGACGTGCACAACCTGTCCATGGTGGACGAGGCAGCACAGCGGTCGGCCATCGAGGCGGCGGCGCGAGCCGCCCGAGCCGAGCTCGACCTCGGCACCGGTCCCCTGCTGCGCGCCGCCCTGTTCGTACGCGGACCGGGGCGGTCGCCGTACCTGTTCCTCACCGCCCACCACCTCGTCGTCGACGGGGTGTCCTGGCGGATCCTGCTCGGCGACCTCGAAACGGCGTACCACCGGGCCGCCGCCGGCCGTCCGGTGGAGCTGGCGCCGGCCGGCACCGGGTTCACCCGGTGGGCCCACGCGCTGACCCGGCACGTTCGGGGCGGCGGGTTCGACGACGCCCTGGCCTATTGGGAGGCCGTCTCGGAGAGCGCGGCGCCCGAACTCCCCGTCGACCGGCCGGGCGTCGCCACCGCCGGCTCCACCCGTCCGGTGACGGTACGGCTCAGCCGGGCGGAGACGGACGCGCTGCTGCACCGGGTGCCCGACGCGTACCGCACGCAGGTCAACGACGTGCTGCTCAGCGCGTTCGGCCGGGCCCTGTCGGAGTGGACCGGGCGTGATCGCGTACTGATCGCGCTGGAAGGGCACGGCCGTGAAGAGGTCCTCGAAGGTGTGGACCTGTCGCGTACCGTCGGGTGGTTCACCAGCCAGTTCCCGGTCGCCCTCACCGTGCCCGCGTCCGAGGACGGGTGGGGTGGGACCCTCAAGTCGGTCAAGGAGCAGCTTCGCGCGGTGCCGCACCGGGGCCTGAGCTACGAGGCGCTGCGCTACCTGCGCCCGGATGATTCGCTACGCGCCGACCCGGCGCCCCGGATCTGCTTCAACTACCACGGCCAGTGGGGCGGTTCGGCGACCCAGGCCGGCCTGTACTCCGACCGCGGCGACAGTGTCGACCGGAAAAGCGGTGCCGGCCAGGGACTGGGCCCGGAGATCGACCCCGACGAGCCGGCGACCTACCTGCTCGACGTCGCCGGCGTCGTCGACGCCGGCGAGCTGGAGCTGACCTGGCTCTACTCCGACCAGGTGCACGACGAGGCCACCGTCCGGCGGCTGGCCGACCGGACGCTCCAGGGGCTGCGGGAGGTCGTGGCGCACTGCGCCCGGCCCGGCACCGGGGGCCGTACCCCGTCGGACTTCCCGCTCGCCGGGCTCGACCAGGCCGGGGTGGACCGCCTCGCCGGCGACGGCCGCGACGTCGAGGACCTCTACCCGCTGACGCCGCTGCAGGCCGGGATGCTCTTCCACAGCCTGGTCGACGCCGACAGCCTGGTCGACGCCGGCTCCGGCGCGTACTTCGACCAGGCCCGGCTGTTGCTGGACGGGGTCGCGGACCCACGGGCGCTGGGCGAGGCCTGGCAGCGCGTGGTCGACCGTACGCCGGCGCTGCGCAGCAGCGTGGTCTGGGAGGGCGTGGACGAGCCGCTGCAGGTCGTACACCGGCGGGTGACCGTGCCCGTCGGGTACCACGACTGGCGCAGTCTGTCCGAAGTGGAGCACGAGGAAGAACTCCGGCGGCTCCTCGCCGAGGACCGCGCGCAAGGGCTCGACCTGCGCAGCGCCCCGCTGATGCGGCTGGCGATCGCCCGGTACACCGACGACCAGGCGCTGCTGATCTGGACCTCGCACCACATCGTGCTCGACGGCTGGAGCCTGGCCCAGGTGTTCGGCGAGGTGTGCGAGCAGTACGCGGCGATCACCACCGGCCGCCGGCCGGCGCTGGTGGCGCGCCGGCCGTTCCGGGAGTACCTGCAGTGGCTGCGCCGCCAGGACAGCGGCGAGGCCGAAGCGTACTGGCGGCGCCTGCTGGCCGGATTCGACGAGCCGACGCCCCTGCCGTACGACCGGCAGCCCCTCGAAGCCCACCGCACCGAGTCCGGCGACCTGGTCCGGACAGCGTTGACCGTGGCCGAGTCGGCGCGGCTGCGCGAGGTCGCCCAGCGTCACGGGCTGACCGTCAACACGATCGTGCAGGGCGCGTGGGCGCTGCTGCTGTCGCGGTACAGCGGCGAACCGGACGTCGTCTTCGGTACTACCGTCTCCGGCCGCCCGGCCGAGCTTCCCGGGGTCGAGTCGATGGTCGGGATGTTCATCAACACCGTGCCGACGCGGGTACGGGTCGACCGTGCCGAGCACGTCGTGCCGTGGCTGCGCCGGCTGCAGGCCGAGCAGAGCGAGTCGCGCCGGTACGACTTCGTCTCCCTCGCGCAGCTGCAGGGCTGGAGCGACATCCCAGGTGGGGCGAGCCTGTTCGACAGCATGGTGGTGTTCGAGAACTACCCGTTCGACGGCGCCACCGCCGCCGAGGCGGGCCTGCGGATCCGCGACGTCCAGGCCCTCGACACCACGAACTTCCCGCTCGGCCTGCGCGCCCACCTGTCCAACCGGCTCGGCTTCGACCTCGCGTACGACCCGAAGCTGTTCGACGCCGGCACGCCGGCGATGATGGCCGAACGGCTGCGGACGCTGCTCACCGCGATCGCCGCCGACCCGGACCGGCCGCTGTCCCGCCTGCCGTGGATGTCGGCGGAGGAGCGCCACCGGGTACTGGTCGAGTGGAACCCGAACGGCCGGGAGACGTCCGAGCGCACCCTCGTCGACCTGTTCGCCGACCAGGCCGCCCGTAGCCCCGAGGCGGTCGCGGTGACGTACGGGGACGCCGGCCTCTCGTACGCGGACCTGAACGCCCGCGCCAACCGCCTGGCACATCGGCTGATCGAGGCGGGCGCCGGGCCGGAGCGGTTCGTGGCCCTCGCGCTGCCGCGCTCGCTCGACATGGTCGTCGCCATCGTGGCCGTCGGAAAGACCGGCGCCGCGTACCTTCCGCTGGACCCGGACTATCCGGCCGAGCGGATCGCGCACGTCCTCGGCGACGCCGACCCGGTCGTGCTGCTGACGACCGGCCAGGTCCACCTGTCCACCATGGCCAACGCTGTGCCCCGGCTGGTGCTGGACGATCCCGACACCCAGGCCTACCTCGCGACCGCCCCGGCGACCGATCCGTCGGTCAACCTCGTTCCCGACAACCCGGCGTACGCCATCTACACGTCGGGCTCCACCGGGAAGCCGAAGGGGGTGGTGATCTCCCACCGCAACGTGGTGCGCCTCTTCTCCGCGACGAAGGACTGGTTCACCTTCGATAACGACGACGTCTGGACGCTGTTCCACTCGTACGCCTTCGACTTCTCCGTCTGGGAGATCTGGGGCGCGCTGCTGCACGGCGGCCGCCTGGTCGTGGTGCCGCACGCGGTGACCCGCTCGCCGGAAGACTTCCTGCGGCTGCTGGCCGCCGAGCGGGTGACCGTGCTCAACCAGACTCCGTCGGCGTTCTACCAGCTCATGCGGGCCGACCAGGAGAACGGTTCGGAGCTGGCTCTCCGGTACGTCATCTTCGGTGGCGAGGCGCTGGACCTGTGGCGGCTGGCCGACTGGTACGACCGGCACCCCGACACCGCGCCCGTGCTGGTGAACATGTACGGGATCACCGAGACCACCGTGCACGTGTCGTACGTGGCCCTCGACCGGCCGGCGGCCGCCGAGGCGCCGGGCAGCGTCATCGGCGCGGCGATTCCGGACCTACGGGTGTACGTCCTGGACCGGGAGCTGAACCCGGTGCCGCCCGGCGTGCCCGGCGAGATGTACGTCGCCGGTGCCGGCCTCGCCCGCGGTTACCTGCGCCGCCCCGGCCTGACCGCGCAGCGGTTCGTCGCCGACCCGTTCGGTGCGCCGGGCACCCGGATGTACCGCACCGGCGACCTGGCCCGCCTGCGCGCCGACGGCGCGCTGGAGTACCTCGGCCGCGCCGACCACCAGGTCAAGATCCGCGGTTTCCGCATCGAGCTGGGCGAGGTCGAGGCCGAGTTGTCGAAGCACCCGGCGGTCGCCGAGGTGGCCGTGGTCGCGCGGGAGGACCAGCCCGGCCTCAAGCGCCTCGTGGCGTACGTCGTACCGGCCGGCGACCTGGCGCCCGCGGACCTGCGCTCGTCCCTGGACCGGACCCTGCCGGACTACATGGTGCCGTCGGCGTTCGTCGCGCTCGACGCGATCCCGTTGAACGCCAACGGAAAGCTCGACCGCCGGGCGCTGCCGGCGCCCGAGTGGGGCGGGGCCGGCCGGGCGGACTTCGTCGAACCGCGTACCGACGCCGAGCGCGCCGTGGCGGGGATCTGGGCCGAGGTCCTGGGCGCCGAGCGGATCGGCGCGCACACCAACTTCTTCGACCTCGGCGGCGACTCGATCCTGAGCATCCGGGTGGCGTCCCGGCTGCGGGCGGCCTTCGGCGTGGACGTGTCCCCGCGCGCCGTGTTCACCCACCCCACCGTCGAGGCGCTCGCGGCGAGCATCGCCGGGACGCCGGTCGATACACCACCCGTCATCCCGGTCGCACCGCGAGACCGCGAGCTGCCGCTGTCGTTCGCCCAGCAACGGCTGTGGTTCCTCGACGAGTTCGAGCCCGACACGAGCGAGTACCTCACCTACAGCGGGCTGCGCCTGCGTGGCGGCCTGAACGTCGCCGCGCTGCGCCAGGCCGTCACCGCCCTGGTCGCCCGGCACGAGTCGCTGCGCACCACCTTCGACGCGAGCGACGGCCGTGGCGTACAGCGGATCCACCCGCCGCAGGAGGTGCCGCTGCCGGTCCTCGACCTGTCCGACCTTCCCGAGGACATCGGCGAGGCCGAACTGCAGCGGATCCTCGCCGCCGAGAGCACCCGCCCGTTCGACCTCCGCACCGGCCCGCTCCTGCGGCCGTGCCTGGTGCGCCTGGCCGCCGACGAGCACGTCCTGAGCCTGGCGCTGCACCACATCGTCACGGACGGCTGGTCGATGGGCGTGCTACTCGACGAGCTGAGCACCCTGTACGCCGTGGCCGTGCGCGACGAGGCGCCAGACCTGCCGGCCCTGCCGCACCAGTACGCCGACTTCGCGGCCTGGCAGCGTCACGCCCTCGCCGGGGCGGCGTTCGACGAGCACCTCGACTACTGGCGCCGCCAGCTCGACCGAGTCGCGCCGCTGGAACTGCCCACGGACCGGCCGCGGCCCGCCGTACAGACCAAGAACGGCGCGCTGCTGCGGTTCGAGGTGCCCGCCGACGTGACCGCCCGCCTGCGGGCCCTGGGCCGCCGGTACGACGGCACCCTGTTCACGACGCTCCTCGCCGCCTGCCAGGTGCTGCTGTACCGGTGGTCCGGCCAGGACGACATCGCCGTCGGCACGGTCGTATCCGGCCGTGAGCGCGCCGAATGGGAGCGCGTGATCGGCGTCTTCGTCAACACGCTGGTGCTGCGTTCCCAGGTGGACGGAGCGCGCACCTTCACCGACTTCCTGCGTGACGTGCGCTCGACCGTACTGGAGGCCTTCGCCCACCAGGAGGTGCCGTTCGAGCGGGTGGTCGACGAACTCCAGCCGGCGCGGGACACCAGCCGGAACCCGCTGTTCCAGGCCATGGTGGTGCTGCAGAACCTCCGTAACCGGGTTCCGGACCTACCCGGCCTGACCGCCGACGAGGTCGCCCCGCCGGTCGTGACCTCGAGCTTCGACCTGAGCGTCGACTTCCATGAGGAGGACGACCACCTCACCGGACTGCTGGAGTACAACACCGACCTGTTCGACGCGGCCACGATGCGGCGGATGGCCGGCCACCTGCTGGTGCTGCTGGACGCCGTAGCCGGTGACCCGGATCGGCCGATCGCCGACCTTCCGCTGATGACCGACGCCGAGCGCTCCCGGGTTCTCGTCGAATGGAACGACACCGACCTCGACGTGCCGGCGGCCACGTTCCCGGAGGTGTTCGAGCAGCAGGCGCGGCGCACACCGGACGAGACCGCTCTTGTCTGCCGGGACACCGCGCTCGACTACGCCGAGCTGGACGCGCGCGCCAACCGGTTGGCGCACCACCTGATCGGCCTGGGCATCGGGCCGGAACGGGTGGTGGCGCTCGCCCTGCCGAGGTCGGCCGAGATGGTCGTGGCGATCCTCGCCGTCGGAAAGGCGGGCGGGGTGTACCTGCCGATCGACCGGGACCTGCCCGCGGAACGGATCGGTTTCCTGCTGCGCGACGCCGCTGTCACCGTGTGCGTGACCACCCGCGACAGCGGGAACGTCGCCGCGGCGGCCGGCGAGGTGGCCCGGCTGCTCCTGGACGACCCGGACACGCAGGCCCTCATCGCGACGTGTCCGGCGACCGACCCCACCGACGCCGACCGGATCGCCCCGCTACGGGCCGACAACGCCGCCTACATCATCTACACCTCCGGGTCGACGGGGCAGCCGAAGGGCGTGGTCGTCTCGCACCGCAACCTGACGAACCTGCTGTTCAGTCACTTGCACGGTTACCTGGCCGATATCGGTGACCGGCGCCTGCGCGCCGCGCTGACGGCCGTCTTCTCCTTCGACACGTCGTGGGAAGGGCCGCTGCTGATGGCGGCCGGCCACGAACTGCACGTGATCGATGACGAGGTACGCCTCGACCCGCACGACCTGGTCGAGTACATCGCGCAGCGGCGGATCGACTACGTCGACGTGACGCCGTCCTACCTCGCGCAGCTCCTCCCGGCCGGGCTGCTGCGCGATGATCGACACCGGCCGCTGATACTCATGCTCGGCGGTGAGGCGCTCGGCGAGTCGCTGTGGCGGGAACTGGCGGCGGTCGAGGACAGCAGGAGCTACAACCTGTACGGCCCGACGGAGTGCACGGTCGACGCGCTGCAGAGCCGGGTGACCGCTGGAACCGGACCGATCGTCGGGCGACCGCTGCCCAACCTGCGCGCGTACGTCCTCGACGACCGGCTGCGGCCGCTGCCGGTCGGCGTCCCCGGCGAGCTGCACCTGGCCGGCGCCCAGGTGGCACGCGGCTACCTCGGCCGCGCGGGCCTGACCGCCCAACGTTTCGTGGCCGACCCGTTCGGCGAACCAGGCACGCGCATGTACCGCACCGGCGATCGGGCGCGCTGGACCGCCGAGGGCGTGCTGGAGTACCTCGGCCGGGTCGACGAGCAGATCAAGATCCGTGGGCTGCGCATCGAGCCCGGCGAGATCGAGGCGGCGCTGCTGCGCCATCCCGACATCGCCGAAGCCGTCGTGGTCGCCCGCGACGAGACCGGACACCCGCGGTTGGTCGGGTACCTGGTACCCGTGGCAGGACAGGCGCCCGCGGCGTCGCAACTGCGGTCCTGGCTCAAGAGCACCCTGCCGGAGTACATGGTCCCGTCGGTGTTCGTGGTCCTCGACGAGCTGCCGAAGAGCACGAGCGGGAAGGTGGACCGGCGGGCGCTGCCCGCGCCGGGGGTCGAACCGGAGACGGAGCAGGCGTACGTGGCCCCGAGCACGGCCATCGAGCGGGAGCTGGCCCGGGTCTGGGCCGACGTCCTGGGCGTGGAGCGGGTCGGCGTCCACGACAACTTCTTCGCCCTCGGCGGCGACTCAATCCTGAGCATCCAGGTGGTGTCCCGCGCCCGCCAGGCCGGGCTGCGGCTGACCTCCAAGGACATCTTCGTCTACCAGTCCATCGCGGAACTCGCCACGAGCGTCGACATGGAACCGGTATCCCAGCCGGTCGGTCCGGAACCGTGGACGGGTCCGGCGCCGCTCACCCCGATCCAGCGATGGTTCCTCGACGACAGTGCAATCAATCCAGCGCACTTCACCATGACGATGCTGGTGGAGCTGGTCGAGGACGTCGACGAGGACGCGCTGCGCCGCGCGGTGGACGCGCTGGTGGACCACCACGACGCGCTGCGGATGCGGTTCTCGCGAGTGGACGGCCCGTGGCAGCAGGACAGTGTTCCCGATTCTGCGCCCGTGTTCAGCCAGCACGACCTGCCCAATGTGGAAGAAATGACCCGGCTCGACGCCATGGAACGCGCCGCGATAGCCGCCCAGACCGGCCTGGACATCGCCGACGGCCCGCTACTCGCGGCCGTGCTGTTCACGTTCGGCCCCGGCCGGCGCCCCCGGCTACTCCTCACCGTCCACCACCTGGTGATCGACGGGGTCTCCTGGCGCATCCTGCTCGACGACTTGGAGACCGGGTACCGCCAGGCTGCCGCCGGCGAACCGGTGCGGCTCGGGGGCAAGACCAGTGGGTACGCCAACTGGGCGCGCCGGCTGGCCGAGCATGCCCGGTCCGGCGGGTTCGACGGCGACGTGGACTACTGGGCCAACCTGTCGGTAAGCGCCCCGACGTGCCTGCCGGTCGACCGCCCCGGCGCCAACACCGCCGGCTCCACCCGTACCGTCTCGATACGCCTCAGCCGCGACGACACCGACGCGCTGCTGCGCACCGTTCCCGACGTCTACCGCACCCAGGTCAACGACGTCCTGCTCAGCGCGCTGGGCCGGGCGCTGGCCCGGTGGACCGGGCACGACCGGGTTCTCATCGGCGTCGAGGGACACGGCCGTGAGGACATCCTGGAAGGGGTGGACCTGTCCCGTACGGTCGGCTGGTTCACCGCTGAGTTCCCGCTCAGCCTCACGGTATCGCCGACGGCCGACTGGGGTGCGGTCCTCAAGTCCGTCAAGGAGCAGCTTCGCGCGGTGCCGCACCGGGGCGTGAGCTACGGCGCGCTGCGCTATCTCAGCGAGGCGAGCCAGCTGACGGGTCAGCCCGCGCCGCAGATCAGCTTCAACTTCCACGGCCAGTTGGGCAGCGGCGCCAACGGCAGCGGCGCCGGTGAACGCGGCCTCTACCGCGCCTGGCTGCCCGGCATCGGGCAGGACATCGACCCCGCCAGCCCGCGCACCTACCTGCTGGACGTCACCGGAGTGGTCGCCGACGGCGAGCTGGAGCTGGGCTGGACCTACTCCGCCGAGGTGCACGACGAGGCGACCGTGGCGCGGGTGGCCGGCGAGGCCCTCGAGAACCTGCGCGAGATCATCGCGCACTGCGCGCTGCCGGACGCCGGCGGACGCACCCCGTCCGACTTCCCGCTCGCCGGCCTCGACCAGGAGCAGGTCGACCGGGTCGTCGGAGACGGCCGCGACGTCTCCGACGTCTACCCGCTGACGCCGCTGCAGGCCGGGATGCTGTTCCAC
This sequence comes from Planosporangium flavigriseum, assembly GCF_011947225.1. GTDB lineage: Bacteria > Actinomycetota > Actinomycetes > Mycobacteriales > Micromonosporaceae > Planosporangium > Planosporangium flavigriseum. The sequence goes on from NZ_JAATVW010000041.1 coordinate 13,475, forward strand.
GGCCTGGTCGACGCGCACGGCGCCTACTTCGACCAAATCTCGCTGACGTTGTCGGGCGTCTCCGACCCACGGGCCATGGGCGAAGCCTGGCAGCGCGTGGTGGACCGGACGCCCGCGCTGCGCACCCGAATCGTGTGGAACGGCGTGCCCGAGCCCCTACAGGTGGTGCAGCGCCGGGCCGCCCTGCCCATCACCCACCACGACTGGCGCACCCTGTCCGGAGAGGGCATCGAGCGGGCGCTGAAGCGGGTACTGGAGGACGACCGCGCCGCCGGCATGGACCTGACCCGGGCCCCGCTGATGCGGCTGACCATCGCCCGGCTGCCCGACGACGAAGCCCTGGTGATCTGGACCTCGCACCACATCGTGCTGGACGGCTGGAGCGCCGGTCAGGTGTTCACCGAGGCGTGCGAGCACTACCTGGCGAGCGTGCACGGGCGTCGGCCCGACATGGCGGCCCGCCGGCCGTTCCGGGACTACCTGCAGTGGCTGCGCCGGCAGGACCGCGATGAGGCGCAGAGCTACTGGCAACGGTCGCTCGCCGGGTTCGACTCGCCGACCCCGCTGCCGCACGACCGGCAGCCGGTGCTGGCCCACGGCACCGAAACGAGCCAGTCGGTGCGCATCGAGGTCCCGGCGCCGGAGTCCGCCAGGCTGCACACGGTGGCGCGGCAGCGCGGGCTGACGATCAATACGATCATTCAGGGCGCGTGGGCGCTGCTGCTGTCGCGCTACAGCGGCGAGCGGGACGTGGTCTTCGGCACGACGGTGTCCGGCCGGCCCGCCGAACTGCCGGGCGTGGAGTCGATGGTCGGCATGTTCATCAACACCCTGCCGACCCGAGTGCGGATCGACGGCGCGCAGCGACTCGTACCGTGGCTGCGCGCGCTCCAGGCCGACCAGAGCGAGGCGCGGCGGTTCGACTTCGTGTCACTGGCCCAACTCCAGTCGTGGAGCGCGGTGCCCGGCGGGGTCAACCTGTTCGACAGCGTCGTCGTGTTCGAGAACTACCCGATCGACGACTCGGCTGTCACCGGAGAGGACCTGCGCGTACGGGACGTCCGGGCGGTCGACACCACCAACTTCGCCGTGAGCCTGTGCGCCTACCTCGCCGACCGGCTGCACTTCGCGCTGGCGTTCGACCCGCGGCTGTTCGACGCCGCGACGGTCGAGCGACTGGCCCGCCACCTGGTGGTGCTGCTGACGGAGATCGTCGAGAACCCCGACCGCGCGGTACTGGACCTGCCGCTGCTGACGCCAGTCGAGCGGGATCGGGTGGTGGTGGAGTGGAACGACACCGATTGCGAGGTCCCGATCGGTTCCGTTCCGGCGCTGTTCGCCGCGCAGGCCGCGCGCACTCCGGAGGCGCCTGCTGTGGTCTGCGGTGGTGTTGAGGTGAGCTATGCGGAGTTGGGCGCGCGCGCCAACCGCCTCGCGCACCGGCTGATCGGGCTGGGCGTACGCGCCGAGCAGGTGGTCGGACTGTTGATGAATCGCTCGGCGGATCTGGCAGTGGCCGAGCTGGCGATCCTCCAGGCGGGCGGCGTCTACCTGCCGCTGGACGTGCATGCGCCGGTCGACCGGCTGCGGCTGATTCGCACCGAAGCCCGGGCGACGGTGTTGGTGACCGATCGGGCGTGGGAGTCGACGGCGCGTGCCGTCCACGACGGACCGATCGTCGTGGTGGACGCATCCTCGGATGCAGAGCCGGCCGACGCGCCGGCCGTCTCCGTGGATCCGGACAACCTCGCCTACGTCATGTACACGTCGGGGTCGACCGGGGTACCCAAGGGCGTCGCGGTGCGGCACCGGGACATCGCGGGGTTGGCGTTCGATCGGCGGTTCGCCGGCGGTGC
>NZ_JAATVW010000042.1 GCF_011947225.1 Planosporangium flavigriseum
GGGAAGGCCGGAGCACTACGGACGATCCAGGTTGTAGCGCCGGCAAATCTTTCTTAGGTCTCGTTTAATTGGGCGGGGAAGGCCTTGTGAGTGGTGGAGAACCGGATAGCGTCTGCGTCGTTCCCACGTGGATGCGCCGACCTACCCCCCCCGCCCCAGTTCCCACAACCGGTGGCTGGCGCGTCCAGCGCGCGACGGGGCACACCAGGCCCGGTCGGCCCCGTCGCGCGCGAATGTCTTCCGGGAGGTCAGTGGTGCCGCCAGCGGGCGTTGGAACCGGACCTTCGAAATTGAGGCCTTCGAACCGGAGAGACCTCCTCGCCTCCGATCGGCGATCACGGTTGCCGGGCCAGCTCGGCGGCCCGGGCTATGTCGGCCTGGCTCACCACCCCCACCAGGAGATCGTCCTCGACCACCAGCACGAGGTCGCTGCGGGCTACGACCGGCGCGATCTCGGCGGCCGGTCGGGCTGCCGCGACCACGGGTACGAGATCGGGTCGCGTTGCGACTTCGCCCAGCCGGGTGCTCGGCCGCGCTTCGATGGGCACCCGTGCCACGTCGGCCAGTCGCACCATTCCCGCGGGTCGCCCGTACCAGTCCCGCAGTGGAAATGCCCGGTGGTGGGCGCGGGAGGCGACGGTACGGGTGAAGTCGTCCACACTCTGATCCGGATTGCCCGACAGCGGGTACGGGTTCATGACGTCCCGGACCGGCAACTTTCCCAGCAGCGCGCGGTACCGGGCATTGGCCTGCTCGGCCGTTGCCGCCGACATGAGAAACCAGCCCACGATGCCGAGCCACAGGCCGCGGAGTTGACCGGTGGACAGCACCTCGGCCATGCCGGCGAGGATGAGCAGCAGCCCGATCACGTGACCGGCGCGGGTGGCGACGAGGTTGGCCTGTTCGCGGTCGCCGCGTATCCGCCACAGGATCGCGCGCAGCACCCGGCCGCCGTCCAGCGGCGCGCCCGGCAACAGGTTGAACACCGCGAGAATCGCGTTGATCAACGCTAGCCAGACGAGCGCGGCGGTCAGCACGGCCGGAGCGCCGAGGACGGCCGCCGCCACGACCCCACCGCCGAACGCCGCGGCGGCGACCACGCTCGTCAGTGGTCCGGCGCCGGCTACGAAGAGGTCGGCCCGGGCGTGCGGAGCTTCGTCGGTCAGTTCGGCGACGCCGCCGAGCAGCCACAGCGTGACGCGCTGTACCCGGATGCCGTAGTACCGCGCGACGAGAGCGTGAGCGAGTTCGTGAGCCAGCAGCGACAGAAGGAAGAGCACCGCCGCGCCGACCGCTGTGGCCCAGTAGACCCAGTTCGGCCGCCCGGGTGCGCTCGTCGGCAGCACCGCCGTGGCGAGGCCCTGTACGAGCAGGGCCATGATGACCAGGACCGACCAGTGCACGCCTACCGGAATTCCGGCCACCCGTCCCAGCCGCAGGGTCTGTGTCACCGGCACTCCTAGTCTCGGCGCTCATAGCGACGTCTCATAGCGGCGCCTCCCGTCCGACGGTCCTCCGTTCTGGTGATCGATTCCAGTGCCGCTCCCGGAGCGGCTCGGGTTGACCTGCGAGGTCGTCCTGGTGAATCCAGGACAGCTGCCGTGCGCCGAGGTTGGCAAGGCGCGCTGGCCGGCGCGCTGGAAGGGCGGGGAGCCTCCGGTGCCGGGGTTGCCCCAGCCGCGGTTGGGTACTGGTGCGACATGAGTGAAGCTCAAAAGAGCACCGATCAGGTGCCGTCGTACCAGGTACCCGAGGCGGGCGACATTCCCGCTGAAGACGCCACCTCGCCGCAGGTCATGTACGCGCGCGAGCGTGACCAGGCCGAGGGTGACGTGGAGCAGGAGGACGAGGTCCAGTCCGTCCGTCGTCAGCGCAGCTGACCGACCGCCTCGCTGACGTCGTTGGGGGAGTTGAACCGGTCGCGGGGAAGTTGTTCCAGGGTGCGCACCACGTTGTCGTCGGCGCCGTTTTCCCGGGCCCGTTGGAGGAGCGTGTTCTTGTCGGCCGGGTAGTCGATGCCCTTCAGAAACTTCTGCAGTTGCACCGGGTTCACCGTCATGCCGGACGGCTACCCCCGCTCGCGCCGTGCATGCCCTCGGGCGCCACGGGGTATACGTACAGATGTTCGACCAGCCGAAAGGTGGAGGAATGGCTGACCCGAGTGAGATCCCGCAGTCGGCAATCAAGGATCCCGACGATTGGACCACGGGGGACGAACCGCCGACGGGCGCTCAACGGTCCTACCTGGGGACGCTCGCACGGGAGGCCGGCGAGGAGGCCCCTGACGACCTCACGAAGGCCGAGGCTTCCAAGAAGATCGAAGAGTTGCAGGAGAAGACAGGGCGAGGTGCCTGAAACGCCGAAAGGCCCCGGGCGATCCCGCGTGGGACGGCCGGGGCCGGGCGCTGGCTAAATCGCGCGGCGGCCTGGGCCACCATCCGGAAGCACCACCATGGAACAGGGCCCCAGGGGTGATCTCGGGGGGCTCTGTTGGTTATCGCTTTGAGAGGGGCGGGCGTCGCGAAATCAGCACCTGTACCTGTCGGCGATCTCTTCCCTGTCCGACGCGGCGTGCCCTGTCGGACGGTACGAACTAGCCGACGCCTCGGAGAGGATCGCACGGTAGCCCGGACCGGGAGGCCGGTGAACGACAGCGGGCCGAGTTTCCGCAATATCGAGCCTTAGCGCAGCAGTAGGTTGGCGAGCACGGTCAGCACGACCGAGGCGATGATCGAGAACAGGATCATCAACAGGCAGCCCAGTCCACCGCCGAGCGGGCGGATCTCCACACCTCCGAAGCGCACGGTTGGTTCGTACCCCAGACTCGCCGAATCAATCCACCACCGTGCCTGTATCGCCGCGCGTTGAACGTTGGGGGATAGGTATCTGTCCAATCGGCTGCGGTCAAAGTGCTCCACGCCGAGCAGATGGGGCACGCCACGGCGGACGCGCGATTCCTTCGGGAGCGCTCGATCCTGCTGACGCTGCGCCACGACAATATTGCGGGTACGCGACCTGATCGCCACCCGTGACGCTGCGCTGGCGCTGGTCAAGGATCTGGTACACGGTGGAAGCCGGGCGTCCGCCGTACAACGACCAGGTCCAGCGCACGATCCTGGTACGTCACCTCACGTCGGCGCCGCGCCGGCGGGCCGGCATCCCGAAGCCGGCCTGGCGGCTGATCCAGGCCTGTGTCCAGCGGTGGCACCGGTACGTCGTCGTGAGCTGGAAGTACGCGGGCCTGCCCATCATGTCTGGTGGATCGGCTCGCAGCGAGCCCTTCGCCTGCTGACCAAACCATGATCGCGGAGAGTTCTCCGTGGCACGGGGGTTCCGTGTCATCGCCGGAAAACTCTCCGCGATCATGTCGATGGATTACCGGGTCAGATCTGCACGCCCCGGCACAGCACGGTCTGGCAGCGCGACGTCGTCCACATCGACGGGCTCAGTTTGAAGTTGAGCACCGGTGCGAGACGGAGCCCGCCACGAGCGGCCGGCTGACCGAGCTGCAGGGCGACCCGCCGGGTGGCCCCGGGCGGGCCCGCCGGCACGGGCGGACCGGACGGCGCCGTACCCGGCGCGGGCGTACCCACTCCAGGGCTGCCGGGAGCCGGAGCGCCGGGAGCCGGAGCGCCGGGAGCCGGAGCGCCGGGGGTACCCGGTCCAGAGGCGCCGGGCGGCGTCGCACCGGGCGTGGTGCCACCACCCGCGGCGGTTCCGTCGTAGCGGAAGGCGTTCGGCATGGTGACCGACCGTCCGGTCTGATCGCCGACCGTCACCGATACGACCGAGCCCGCCGCGCCGGAGGGCACGATGACCGTGAGCAGATACGGGTTGCTGCTCTGGACGTACGCTCCGGTGCCGCCGAAGTAGACCATTGGGTAGGTGGGGAAGCCCGAGCCCATGATCATCACGGAGGTACCCCCACTCGCCGGTCCGTTACCGGGCGAGATCGACGTGATCGTGATGCCGTTCCCGGTCACCGATGGTGGCGGCGGGGTGGCCGGCGGTCCGGCCGGCACGGGACCGGCACCCGGGGCCGACGGCACGGGACCGGCACCCGGGGCCGACGGCACGGTGCCGGGGCCGGGGACGGTACCCGGACCCGGGACGGTACCTGGACCGGGGACGGTACCTGGGCCGGGGATAGTGCCGGGACCCGGGACAGTGCCGCCCGGTCGAGGGGCGGAGCCGGCGCCGGGGCCGGGGACGGTGCCGGGACCCGGGACAGCGCCGCCCGGTCGAGGGGCGGAGCCGGCGCCGGGGCCGGGGACGGTGCCGGGACCCGGGATGGTGCCCGGAGCCGGGACGGGGCCGGGGACGGCACCGGCGCCGGGGCCCGGGTTGGTGCCCGGTGCCGGCTGCGGGCCGGTCATGACCGGGGGCTGCGCACCGGCCGCCGGGGGAGCATAGGGAGGAGGCGTGACGCCGGCCGTCGGAGCCGGATCTGCCGGTACGGTCTGGCCGGGCGCGAGCACCACGAAGAAGATGGCGTTCGACCGGCCGTACGAGTACGCGCGGTCGGTGGCCGAGACCAGGTCCACGACGAGGGCGTACTGGCCGGCGGGCAGCGTCGTGCCGACGGCCATCCGCATTCCACCGTTGGTCAGGGTCGGATTCGCCCCGTCAACGCCGTCCGCGGGTCCGAGGAGGACCTGGGCATTGGAATCGGTGGTGACCTCTTTGCCGTCGATCGTCACGGGCTGGTCGACCACGCCGTACGTGGTGCCGTCCACCAGGGTCAGGAGCGTGGCCTGCGGCGTGACGGCAACACCCGCCGGCACCGCGCCGGGCGCCGCCTTGACCGTCAGGTTGCCGGTGTGCGGGGTGTCGGCGCTGAAGTCGTGGAAGGCGGCCGCCTCGAGGCTGACGCCGCTGGCGGCGAGCGCGCGATCGGCGTTGAGCCGGCCACCGGTGACGGACTTTCCACGGTACGCGTCGACCGGGTCGGCGGTGTCCATCAGCCGCTTGCGCACCTCGGCGGGGGGCATTGTGGGGTCGGCCGACAGGACGAGCGCCGCGGCGGCGGCCACGTGTGGTGACGCCATCGAGGTGCCTTGAAGTGCGGCGTACCCGCCCTTGTCCACAGTGGAGACGATGTAGTGGCCGGGCGCGAACAGGTCGACCGAGGTCGCGCCGTAGTTGGAGAAGCTCGCCCGCTGCTCCGCGGCGGTTGACGCGCCGACCGAGATGATGTTGTCCAGCGGCAGGTCGGCGGGCCAGACCGGCGACGTGTCGGTGTTGACGCCGTCGTTGCCGGCCGCCGCGGCGACCACGACGCCCTTGCTGCCCGCGTACGCGATCGCGTTCTCCACGGCCTGCACGCTTTCGCGCGGGGCGCCCGGACTGGTACCCAGGCTGGCGTTGATGACCTTCGCGCCGTTGTCCGCGGCGTACCGGATGCCCAGCGCGACGTCGGACATCCACATGGAACCGTTGGCGGACACCTTGACCGACATGATCGTCGCGCCGGGGGAGAGGCCGGCGGTGCCCTGGGCGTTGTTCGGGATCGCGGCGATCGTGCCTGCCACGTGGGTGCCGTGGTCGTTGCTGTCGGCCGGGTCGTAAATGGTGTTGTCGTTGTGGGCGAAGTCCCAACCGCTGCAGTCGTCGACGTAGCCGTTGTTGTCGTCGTCGACGCCGTTGCCACAGATCTCGTTCGGGTTCTGCCACAAGGTTGGCAGGTCCGGGTGGTTGGACTGAATGCCGGTGTCGACGACGGCGACGACGACGCCCCTCCCGGTGTTACGCCGGTTCGCCTCGACTCCGTCGACGTCCGCGTCGGGTATGGCGAGGTAGCCGCCGATGTTGCCCCCGTTGTTCTCCAGGGCCCACAGCAGCGAACTGTACGGGTCGTCGGTCCCCGTGACCTGCATCAGGACGTCGTTCTGCGTGGACAGGCCGGTCAGTGCCGCGACCCGCTTGGCCGGCAGGTCGCCGACGACCCGCCAGGTCGTCTGGTCCACGGCGGACACGTCCACCACCGCGGGATCGTTGACCAGCGGGAGCAGCTGTGTGGGTACGACCTTCGTGGCCGGCCGTGCTGCGGGTACGGCCGGGGCCTGGGTGGCCGGGGGCTGGGTGGCCGGGGTCTGCTTGGTGGGCGTCTGGGCGGTTCCGGCGCCGGCCGTCACGTCGACGCTGCTGCCGTCGGTGAGGATGGCCAGGACGCGGCCGTTGTCGCTGCGCTCGAGGCGGTCCACCCGGCCCTGGTACCGCGCGAGGGCCTCCAGGTCGATACCGGACGCGATGCCGGACGTGTCGATGCCCGGAACGCCGGCGCTGGCAGCGGGGGCTGCGGTCGCGGGAGTCGCGGACGCGGGGGTCGCGGTCCCGGACGCTCCGGTAGGAACGGAGACGACCGGCGAGCCGGCCGGTACCCGTACGAGGACGTGGTGGTACCCGTCCGGCGCCGGCTGCGCCGCGGCGAGGGGCCGCAGCGGCAACGTATCCGGGCGTGCGAGGGCAACCGCAGCCGTCGCGCTGCCGGCCACGACGGCAGTTGCGACACTGCCGACCATGATCCGGGCACGTAGCCCCATCCTGTTCACTGCGTTCCTCCCCTAGCCATCCGTGGCACACCGCAACCGAATCATCACAACGGGTCACGGTTGTGGCTCGGTGAGAAATCGGTTGCAGCGGGGGTGCATGCACAAAGTGCAGGAACGCGATCGGGTGGTGGAAGGGGCGGGGTACACAAAATGGCATATACCGTCTAATGTGCCGAACTAGGCCATTGTGTGAGGCCGAGGAATCCCGGCAGGTCGAGGCGGCGGACCTTGCCCGTACTCGTGCGCGGCAGGTCGGTGACGACGTAGTAGTCCTTAGGCCGGCGCGCCGGCGCCAGCCGCTGCCGGGCGTACCGGTCCAGCTCGTCGGCTGTCGCCGACCCCACGACCGCAGCGCACAGCCGGGTGCCCCACCGTTCGTCGTCGACGCCGAAAGCGGCGACCTCCTCGACGCCGGGGCACTCCGCGAGGACGAGCTCGACCTCGCGCGGGTAGACGTTGACCCCGCCGGTGATGACCAAGTCGTCCCGGCGCCCGTCGAGGTAGAGGTACCCGTCGGCGTCCAGCCTGCCGACGTCGCCGACGGTGAACTCGTCGCCCCGCCAGGCGGCCGCCGTCTTCGCCGGGTCGCCCCAGTAGCTGAACCGGGCGTACGCCGGCACCCGGCACCAGATGACGCCGTCACCGTCCACCCGCAGTGCCCGGCCCGGCCGTGCGTGCCCCACGGTGCCGGGCCGGGCCGCCCACTCGGCTGCCGAGCACGTGGTGAACTGGCCCTCCGTGGAGCCGTAAAACTCGTACACCGAACCAGGTGGGAAGGTGTCCAGCACGCGGCGCTTCAGCGCGTACGGGCAGGGCTCGCCGGCGTGGGCCAGCAGCCGGAACGAGGAGAGGTCGGGCAGGCCGGGCCCGGCGTCCGCGGCGGCGAAGAGCCGGCGTAGCTGGGTGGGTACGCAGAAGGCGGTCGTCGGCCGGTGCCGTGCGATCACGTCCAGCATGGCGGCGGGGTCGAAGCGGCCCGGCAGGATCACCGTGCCACCGCGAAGCAGCGTGCACATGGCGAACCGCAGGGGCGCGGAGTGGTACAGCGGGGAGAAGACCAGGTGCCGGTCGCCGGCGTGGAAACCCCACAGTGCGACCTCCTCGTCGAGGAGCGCCTGCGCGGCGTCGGGGCCGAGCACGCCGGACCAGACGCCCTTGCGCCGCCCGGTCGTACCCGAGGTGTAGTGCATGGGTCGGCCCAGCGGCGCGGGCGCGAGCTCGGCAGCGGGGCCGGTGAGCAGCTCCCCGAGCGCGGCGTCGTCGGAGACCACGAGCGCCGGCTGGCAGTCGGCGAGAAGGTCCGCTCGTTCGGCCGCCGGTAGCACCGGATCGAGGATGACCGGGATGATGCCCCGCCGTAGCGCCCCGAGGACGGCGGCGAGCAGCCCGGCCGACGGCGTCAGCAGCAGCGCCACCCGGTCGCCGGGCTCGAGCCCCGCGCTGGCCAGCGCGCCGGCCACCCGCCGTTGAAGCTCTTCACTGTCCGACCCCGTCACGATCGCAACCATCGCCGAACGGTACCCGGCCGCATCCCGGGGAACAGAACCCATGGACGGGTAGTTGTGCGCAGAACACGCGATCATCAGGGGGCCGGTGTGGTTGATCTTTATACCGAGTACGAGCGGGCTGTCAGGCAGTTCGACGCCGGTGATCCGATCGGCGCCGCCAACGCGCTCGCGCCGATCGTCACCGCCGAGCCCGACAACAAATCGGTACGGCTGCTGCTGGCGCGGGCCTATTACCACTCCGCCCAGCTGCGCCGGGCTGAAGAACAGTTGCGCTGGCTGATCGACCGGGATCCCGCTGATCACTACGCGCACTTCGTCCTGGGCCGCACGCTGGAGCGGCTGGGCAAACCGGGGCAGGCGCTGCCGCATCTCCGGCTGGCGGCTGCCATGCGGCCCCTGGACGACTACACCGACGCGCTGCGCCGGGTGGAGGCCAGGACCTCCGGCGGCACTGGCGGGCGCCGCTGAGGGTGGTACGCCGGTTTAACGGGTATCGGACACCTTCCGGTCAGTACATGCAGTACTGAAACAGAGCAGTGCGCCGGAGGTTGTCATGCGGATACCAATCGTGGCGAGCATCGTCGCCACCGTGTGCCTGGGATTAGCGGCCCCCGCCGGGGCGGCGCCAGCGGCCACCCCGACGCCCGGCGGCACGCTCGGCGCCCGGGACAGAGCCTTCCTGACCGCGGCCGGTCGCGGCGCCGAGTTCGAGGTGGCGAGCGGCCGCCTCGCCGCCGCCCGGGGCGCGGACCAGCGCATTCGGACGTTCGGCAACCGGATGGTCCGCGACCATGGCAAGGAAGTGCAGCAACTGCAGTCGCTCGGCCGTACGCTGCACGTCACCCCGCCGACCGCGCTGGGCCGCGACCAGCAGGCCGTGACGGCGATCTGGTCGAGCCTGCGGGGCGGGCCGTTCGACTGCTCGTACGCGCCCACCATGCAGGCCGACCACGAAGCCGACCTGGGCATGTACGCGGCGATGGCCCGGCATGCCGACAACCCGCAGGTACGCGCGTTCGCCAAGGCCCAGATCCCGGTGCTGCGGCAGCATCTGCAGTTGGCCACCCGGAACCTCACCGGGCTGAACTGCTCGGCACCGCCGCCGACGGGGCCACCGCCAACTGCTGTGCAGACCTAGGCGGCGTCGGTCTGGCTGTCGTCGATCGGGATCTGCGGCAGTGGTTCGGCCCAAACAAAGACGCCCGATAGATGTACGCATATCAGCCGGGTACTCACGGCCCGCGACCGAACGGAAAAACCGGTCAGACGGTCATCGTGATGATGCCGGCGAGGCCCATTAGCGCGAAGAGGCATACCGCTACCAGGCTCATGTGGTCGGTGGAGACCCGGCTGTCCCGCTCGGTGGTGTCGATCTCGATCGTGGTCATGGCGACTCTCCCGCTGTTGCCCTGCGATTTCGTAGATCGACCGGGCATCGTCCGACTTGACGGGATCCTGCCTGGCGATCTCTGCTGGGGTTACCCGAGGACGGCGAACGCGACACAACGAGTTGGTGAACCCGTGCGGGATGAAGATCACAACAGCGGAGAGCTGTGGCGTACGGCTACCTGGATCGTCCGTAGTGCTCCGGCCTTCAG
>NZ_JAATVW010000043.1 GCF_011947225.1 Planosporangium flavigriseum
GACCGGGGAGATCACCCGCAGCGTGGCCGAGGCCGCCACCGGCAGCACCGAGATCGCCACCAACATCTCCGGCGTCGCCGCGGCCGCGGCCACCACGACCGAGGGCGTCACCGAGTCACAGCGGGCGGCCGAAGAGCTGGCCCGCATGAGCAACGAACTGCAGCAGGCCGTCGCGCGCTTCCGGGTCTGACGGAGTCGCCGCACCATACGGGTTCGTCGTCTGTACGACGGTGATCGGGCAGGCTGGGAGACTCTCCCAGCCTGCCCGCTTCGTTGGTGAACAGGGCAGGCGAGAAGATAGGCGTTGACGGGCGATCGGAGAGAGCCTGGGCCGATGGGTCCTTGCTACCGCGCGACTACGAACGTTCCGCGCGCCAGTCCGTACTCCTGCTGAAGCGCAGCTACCGAACGAATGGGCCGGTTGGGCTGAAGGTCCCCGCTCTTGGCGAGGGCGGAGTTGATGGCGGGTACGCCGCAGCTGGCGATGGCGCGGCGCACCAGTTCAGCGGCGAGCTTGCGGCAGCGCGGGCCACTGGACAGCAGCACGCCCAGGGCGACGATGACCGCCAGGGCGCCGGCGCCGGCGCCGACCACCCACCAGCGCCAGCGGGTGCCGCTCGCGCCGCCCGTCGACCTGTAGCCACGTCGAGGCGTCGTTGCGGGTGGCTGCGTCCGGCATCAGCGCCCAGGTGTGCTCGAGCGCGGATGTCCACCTCAACCCCACACCGCCGGGGTGTTGAGCAGGGGAAATGCCGTCATCATGATCGGCGTCACGGTGACACGCCATGTTCGCCGAACCTGCTTCCACAGTGGCGTGAACGGCTACGATCAATCGTTTCCTTTCGTACAAGTTTGCAACGCGTGGGGGTTCTGGGTGTTACACGACGGTTTGAGCGCCGACGGCGGGCTCGCTGATCGGTCGACGGCACGGGGCCCCAAGCCGCACGCCCGGCGGTCTCGGATGGGCCTGTTCCTGGCCGGGTTGGCGATGCTGACCGCGCCGGTTGGCGCGGCGGTCCTGGGGGCGGGATCCCCGGCTACCGCGGCCCCCGCTTCCGGGCCGTACGCCTACGTCGCCAACGCCGGTGCCAACACCGTGTCGGTGATCTCCACCGCCAGCAACACCGTGACCGCCACTGTCCCCGTCGGCTCCGGCCCCTACGCCGTGGCGGTCACGCCGGACGGCGCCCGCGTCTACGTCCCCAACAGCGACGCCAACACCGTGTCGGTGATCTCCACCGCCAGCAACACCGTCACCGCCACCGTCCCCGTCGGCTCCGGCCCCTACGCCGTGGCGGTCACGCCGGACGGCGCCCACGCCTACGTCGCCAACCTCAACGCCAACACCGTGTCGGTGATCTCCACCGCCAGCAACACCGTCACCGCCACCGTCACCGTCGGCGCCTCCCCGGGTGCCGTGGCGGTCACGCCGGACGGCGCCCACGCCTACGTCGCCAACCTTGGCGCCAACACCGTGTCGGTGATCGACACCGCCAGCAACACCGTCACCGCCACCGTCCCCGTCGGCGCCTTCCCCTACGGCGTGGCGGTCACGCCGGACGGCGCCCACGCCTACGTCGCCAACGTCAACGCCAACACCGTGTCGGTGATCGACACCGCCAGCAACACCGTCACCGCCACCGTCCCCGTCGGCGCCAACCCCTACGGCGTGGCGGTCACGCCGGACGGCGCGCACGCCTACGTCGCCAACCTCGGCGCCAACACCGTGTCGATGATCGACACCGCCAGCAACACCGTCACCGCCACCGTCCCCGTCGGCGCCAACCCCTACGGCGTGGCGGTCACGCCGGACGGCGCGCACGCCTACGTCGCCAACGCCGGCGACGACTTCTTGTCGGTGATCGCCACCGCCAGCAACACCGTCACCGCCACCGTCACCGTCGGCGTCCCCTCGGTCGCCGTGGCGGTCGGGCACCTCGTGGCCGCCACGCCCACGCCCACCACGCCCACGCCCGGCGCACCCACCACGACCGTGACGGCCACGCCGGCGTCGCTGCCCGTCACGGGTGGCCGCGGCCAGAGCTACGCCATCGTCGCCGCGGCCCTGGTCGGCGTCGGCATCGCCCTGGTGGCCGGCAGCGCCCTGCTGATCCGGCGTCGACGCTTCACCGCCTGACCCAAACCCCACGCGGCCGTAAGCCGCACGCTGAACAGCAACCGCAACAGTGCCCTCCGGCTGGAACGACGAGGCCCACCCGAGCCCGTGTCACATCCAGCCGGAGGGCACTTTCTCCATACATGGCCTCCTGGCAGCGGGTAGCCGACGTCGCCTGCGTCACGCCGGAACGGATACGACGGCCGGCTCCGCGCTTCGAGGCCAATATCCGGGTTATGAGCCCACCGGCAACTTCCCCACGTTCACGTTGCTGCCGTCACGGGCCGCCTGCGCAAGGTGTACGGGCGCCTCAACCCGCACCTGACGGGTCCAGTCGCACCGTAGACATCCGCTGCCGGTCAACCTGGTCGTGACTCCAGTAAACGCTTCTTCGGCACCGGATCGATGCCGGCGTACACCCTCACACGGACTGACCCGCTCGGCAGGGTTTCGATCTCGCCGCGTTGGCGCTGACGGGGCTTCGACGCGCCCGAAATGGAGCCACGGTAGCGCGTCTAGCTCCACACGTGGCTCCACGATCTGGCGTGAAGATCGGCTCGCAAGCCTGTGACCTGTGTGGGCCGCCAGGGACTCGAACCCTGAACCTACGGATTAAAAGTCCGCAGCTCTGCCATTGAGCTAGCGGCCCGACCGGTGCCAGGTTACCGTCCGACCGCCCCGAGCGGATACCGGGTTGCCGGTGCACCCTGTCAAACCGGGACCTACCAGCTCAGGCAGCTACGGTCGGCTCGACCTCGATCCGCCCGCCGTCGCTGGCCAGCAGGGCGCTGAGTTCCTCCGCCGGGATCGGCCGGGAGAAGTGGTAGCCCTGAGCCAGTGGACAGTGCAGTTGGCGCAGCCGCGTCGCCTGGGCCGGCGTCTCCACGGCCTCGGCCACCGTACGCAGGCGCAGGCTCTTGGCCATCTCGACGATCGCCCGCAGCAGCGCCGCCGAGTCGGACCCGCCGGCCGCCTCCTGCACGAACACGCGGTCGATCTTGAGGACATCCACGGGCAGCGTCCGCAGGTACGCCAGGGACGAGTACCCGGTGCCGAAGTCGTCGACCGCGACGGCCACGCCGTGCTGGCGCAGCCGCTCCAGGAGGGCCCGCACCACGGCCTCCTCCGACGCGGTCTCGGCCACCAGAACCGTCTCGGTGATCTCCACGACCAGGGACTTCCCCGGTAGCCCCTGCCCGGCCAGCTCGCCGAGGATCAAATCGACGATCCCGGGCTCGCGTAGCTGGCGACCGGAGACGTTGACCGTGACCGAGATGCCGTACCGCTCGTACCAGTCGCGGATGTCGCGCAAGGCCCGGCGCAGCACCCACGTGCCCAATGGGCTGATCAGGCCGCACTCCTCAGCGACCGGGATGAACTCCCCCGGCGCCACGGGCAGCTGTCCCGGCGGGATCCACCGCACCAGCGCCTCCACAGCCCGGACCCGGCCGGTGGAGAGTTCGACAACCGGCTGGTAGTACACCGCGAACTCTTCGTTGACCAGCGCCCGGCGCAGGTCGGCGACCAGCCGGGTGCGCCGGTCGCGCTCGACGGCGAGTTCCGGCCGGTACATCTGGACCTGATTCTTACCCGCATCCTTGGCGGCGTACAACGCCAGGTCGGCGCGGCGCAGCGCCTCGCCCCCGGTGAGAGGCGCATCCGCGACGAGCACGCCGGCACTGGCCGTCAGCTCGGTTTCCCGCTCTCCGGTCAGGAAAGGCGCGCGGAGCGTGTCGACCATCGCGTCCGCCGCGACCCGGGTACGCCTTTCGTCTGCGCCGTCGAGCAGTACGGCGAACTCGTCGCCGCCCAGGCGCACCAGCACCCCTTCGGTGACCGCCGACCGCAGTCGCTGGGCCACCTCGACCAGCAGGGCGTCGCCGGCCGGGTGGCCGTCGGTGTCGTTGACGTCCTTGAAGCCGTCCAGATCCAGCAGGACCAGGCCGTGCCGGCCGGTCAGGGCGTCGAGCCGCTCGCGCAGCAGGTCCCGGTTGCCCAGTCCGGTGAGGCTGTCGTGCAGGGCGCGGTAGGTGAGTTCGTCGCGCAGCGTCTGCTGCTCCTCCAGCGCCGCCCCGAGAGCGACCGCCTGCCCGTCGAGTTCGACCGCGCGCCCGTGCGCCACCCGGGCGAGCAGCCCGAGCCGTACGACGAGCAACACCCCGGTGATCGCGACGAACACCAGCGGCATGACCAGGGCGCCGGCCGGGCTGCCCGCACCGCGAGCCAGCACGATGCTCAGCGCGACAGCCGGGGAGAGCAGCGCGAGCAGCGCGTACAGGCCGAGCCGCAGCGGTGACGCGACCGGTTGGCTGCGCTCCACGAGCCCGGCCGACGACGCCATCGAGGGGTGCAGCGCCGCGCTCCCCAGCAGCAGGTACGTCAGTACCCACATCGCGGACGCCAGGACGTAACCAACGTTCCCGCCGCCCCAGGCCATCGGGATGTAGGCGAGGAAGTCGCCGGCGAGCAGCGCGAACGCTCCGCCGACGACCAGCAGGTACGCGGCCGTGCGCGCGGCGGCGCTGAAAATCATGCGGATGACCACCGCGATGATCAGCAGGTCGACCGCGGTGTAGAGCAGGTACATGGGCAGCCGCGGCCCGACGGACTGCGCGTGCGCGCTCATCGGAGCCAGGATGAACGTCCAGGCCAGCGTGAACATCCCGGAGACCACGAGGCATGCGTCGACGACGCTCTCGTAGCCCGGCCGGGTCCGGTCCCGGCGGACCCAGGCGGCGAACCCGGCCACCATGAACGGATAGCAGCCGGCGTACAGGAAGTCGCCTCCGGACGGGAAGCTGAGGCGACCCGTCATGGCCAGTTCAAAGGCCCACCAGAACACCCCGGCCAGGGAGACGGCGAGGCCGGTGGCGAGGAACCACCAGGGCCGCTGGTTGGCGGGTCGGTGCAGGCGCACTCCCAGGAGCATCGCAGCGACGGCCGAGACCCCCACGACCCCGAACACGACCTGACGGCCAACGGGCGGCAGCGTCGGGGCGATAGCCACGATGACCAGGCCGATCAGCAGGTACCAGCGCCACCAAGCGTGCCCGCGCCGGCCCTGGCCCAGCTCTCCGGACGCCGTCGACTCCCCCATTCCAACAGATGTACGGCAATACGGTTGCGATTCAGGTCACTGTTCCGGTTGCGATCGGGTGTCAGCGGGCGGACAACCGCACCAACATCGCTTCGCAGCTGCGTACGACCACGCCCGCGGCGCGCCGTTGGGCCAGGTTCCGCACCGGGTCCTCCGCATGGTGCTGCCAGCGGTGCAGCGCATAGGAACTCAGCTCCCACAGCTCGGCGGCGCTCGCGTCCGGATCGGCTCCCAGCCTGGCCGTCAGGTCGACCCCGTTGCCACCGACCAGGCGCTGGGCCTCCGCGGTCCGCTCGGCATCGAATCCGAGCTGAGGGTCCTGTAGCGCCGCGAGCAGCCGAAGCTCCCGAAAGTCGTGCGTGGTGGACTGGAGGTACTCCACCCAGGCGAGCAACTCCCGGGAGCCGGGCCGGAAATGCTGCCGCAGCACGGATTCCAGTACCACCAGCGCCGACCGCGCCCTGAGTACATCCGCCCGGTCGGTGAAGTACCGCCCCATCGACTCGCGAAGTTCGGTCAACCCGCTGCGCCGAACCAGTTCGGCCGCGAGCTTGGCCCGGCTGTCGCAGCCGGTCCGGACCAGGGTCGTCGCCAGTCGCACTCCGAAGATGCCCAACCGGCCCAGCAGGGCACGCCGGGCCTCGGCGCCGACCGGCGCGGGGAGCTGGGTACTCACGAAACGGTCCGCCGAGAGCAGGAGGCCCTCCAACTCCGCGCGTGGCATGGCGGCGAGGGCGGCGAGAGGGGCGTAGTCCGACTCGGTGAGCACCCGGCCGGCAAGAGCGACGAGGCCGCCCAGCGCGACGACCCCCATGCAGAGGGAGTTGACCTCCGGGTCCCGATACTGGCGCCGAGCCAGTTGCTTGGCCGTCTGGAGCGCGTCGACCCGGCCGCCGCCGATCTCGTCGGCGCGGGCCAGTACCAGGAGCATGTTGATCGGGGCCGACCTGGCCACGCCGCCCTCCTGCGCCGCGTGCAGGAACCCCAGGTCGCTGCTGCGGGCGTCGCGGGTCAGGTACAGCACGGCGTCCGCCTCGCGCAGGATCCTGTCCATGATCGGGTTGCCGTCGTTTTCCGCGCCTGACGTGACGGCGGGAGTGTCCACAAGGGTTGCGTGCCGCAGCGCGCGGGTCGGCCACTTGACGACAACGTCGGCGGCCTGGTCCGACTGCCAGCCCCCGAGGTCCACCCGCATACCGCCGGCCGAGCGGGTGACGGCGAGCTCCCGGGCCGAGCCGTCGGCCGTGTACGCCGTCACCTCCGGCGTCGGACCGTCCTCGTACCAGGTGAAGACCTGCCTGCCGTCCTCGCCTTCGACCGGCGCGACCTCCTCGCCCATGATCGCGTTCACCAGCGTCGACTTGCCCGACCGCCAGGGGCCGGCGACCGCGATCCGCAACGGCTGCTCGAACCGGCTGAGATGGTGATGCAGCACGGCTGCGGCGTGCGGATCATCGCGGTACAGGTTCAACGCCTGGTGCAACAGCTCCCACACCGATTCGCCGAGTGGGGCGCCAGGTCTCATAACCTGGACTCCAGGCGCGCCCGCAGCGCTCCGCCCCGCCCGGCGGACACCTCCTGCGCCTCCTCGACCAGGACGGCGAGCCGCTGCGCCATCTGATCGATGGCCTGCCGGCGCTGTTCGCGCGCGGCGGTCAGCGCATCGGCCTCCTGCTTCGCGCTCCGGAACGACTCGACGATGGCCGCCTGCAACTGCTCGGTCAGCTCGGCGAAGTGGTCGCGCAGCATCCGGTGCACCTGCCGCGCGGTGTCCCGGGAGTCCTTGCTCAACCGGATGAAGAAGTCGTCGACGTGCCGCTGGGCCGCGGTCTTCGCCGCCGCCTGCCGCCGCTTGAGCAGCGACTTGCTCTCGTCGAAGATGCTCTTGCCGCCGAAGAGGGCACCGGCGCCGATCGAGACCGGGTTAACCAGCGGCAGGCCGGCGAATGTCGTTGCCATCCCGAACATCAACAACCCACCGTACGAGCCGCGCAGGGCGGTGAAGACCTTCTGGGTCGGCGTGAACTTCTCGATCGTCGGTTTCTCGATGGCCGGCACCCGGTCGGCGAGGTCGTCCGGCACCTTGATCGACCAGCCGGGGAGGACGTCCGATCCGTACCGGGCGAAGTTGCTCGCCACCTGGTGAGTGATCCAGTCGAGCCGCTGGACCATCCAATCGAAGTTCGCCTCGGCCGCCTCGGCCAGGTTCTCCTCCAGCCAGTCCCGGAACGTGTCCCAACCGCTCAGGGGATCGGCCTCGTCGAACGCCTCGTCGACCTTGCGCAAGATCAGGCGCGTACGGTCCCGCAGGTCGTACTCGATGTCGGACATGAGATCCGCCATCTCGTCATTGAGCGTGTTCTGCCACTTGGTGGTGCGCCGGCGCAGGTCGTCGACGGCGCGCTGGGCCTCCTGCAACCGCGAGATCGGGCCGGACATCTCGGGTGACTCCGCGACGGCGAGTTCGGCGCGCAGGGGGGCGGCCAGCTGTTCGACGACGGTACGGGTGACCTGACCGACGCTGGTACGGGCCAGCACGTCGCTCTTGGCGGTCTGATCGCGCATGAGACGCGCGATCAACTCGGGGAACCCCGACTCGGCGTTCATCGCCTCGTCGCCTGCGCGGGCCGCCTGGAGCCGCAGCGCCGCGGAGACAGGGATGAGGGTCGCCTGCGCGCCGGCGCTCGCGATGTGCCGCCGGTTCCGCTCGGCCACCGCGCGCCAATCCGGCGACATGTCGATCTTACTCAGGACGACGATCACGTTCGTGTGTGACTGCCCGACGTGGAGCAGCAGGTTCAGTTCGCTGACAGACAGTTCACGGGTCGCATCCGTGACCATGAGAACGGTGTCGGCCCGGGCGAGCGCGGCGAAGATGCTCGCGTTGCGTACCGGATCCTGATCGTCGGTGCCCGGCGTGTCGATCAGCACCAGCCCGGAGGCGAGGAGCCCGCGGGGAACGCCGACTTCGAGATGGGTGGACGCGGCGACGCCGGGACGGTACGGGGCGTTGGTGCTGACGCCAGCTGTGATCTGTTCCATCGAGAGCGGGATCCGCTCCGGCTGCGCGACCAGCGCGCCGTTCGACCTGCCCTGCGTCGGCACCGCGGTCCGGACCAAGGTCGCACTGGGCGCTTCGGCGTGGTGGACGATCGTCGGCATGGTGGTCGTCACGCCATCACCCACCGGGCACACCGACGCGTTCACCAGCGCATTGATCAGCTGGCTCTTGCCCTGCTTGGGCTCACCCATGACCAGGACACGTAACCGCGGATCGACCAGCTGTGCCCGCTTCTGCTGCAGCCACTCGATCAGGTCGCTACGACCATGCGTTGCGCACACCCGCACGGTCTCGTCGAGAAGCTCTAGCCAGGTCGGGGCCATCATCGATACGAGTGTGCTGATTTCACGGCAATTAGCAAGCTCGCCGAAGGCCGGACCCGCCCAGCGGCGGATCCGGCCTTCAGGTTAGCCCGCAGTCCCGTCAAGCCTCAGAGCAGGCCGTCGAGCAGGCCGTGGTGCGAGGCGTCCGCCTGTGCGTGCGTGTCCGCGTACCCCTGGCCGCCGCTCACGTTCGCGTCGCCAGTGACATTGCCAACGCCCACGCCGTTCAGCGTGCTGCCGACGGTGTCGGTCACGCCGCTCAGACCCACGCCGCTCAGCGTGCTGCCGACGGTGCCGGTCACGCCACCCAGCAGGCCGTGCGCGTCAGCGCCGGTAACACCCTGGACGGTGCTGCCGACGGTGCCGGTCACGCCACCCAGCAGGCCGTGCGCGTCGGCGCCGGTAACACCCTGGACGGTGCTGCCGACGGTGCCGGTCACGCCACCCAGCAGGCCGTGCGCGTCGGCACCGGTAACACCCTGCACCGTGCCGCCGACCGTGCCACCGAGCACGCCATCGACGGTGCCACCGACCGTGTTGTCGACCACGCCGCTGACGGTC
>NZ_JAATVW010000044.1 GCF_011947225.1 Planosporangium flavigriseum
CCGAAGTCCGGCGCGGGCAGCGCCCGCCGGTCCACCTTCCCGTTCGAGTTGAGTGGCAGGGCTTCGAGGGTGACAAACGCAGACGGCACCATGTAGTCCGGCAGCGACTCGCCCAGGAACCCGCGCAGGTCGGCGGTATTCACCGCGCCCACCACGTACGCGACGAGCCGCTTGCGACCGGTGCCGCTCTCCTGCCTGACCACGACCAGCGCCTCGGCGACACCAGGGTGGCGCAGCAGCGCCCCCTCGATCTCGCCCAGTTCGATGCGGAAGCCCCGGATCTTGACCTGGTCGTCGGCGCGGCCAACGAACTGCACCACCCCATCGGCAGACCAGCGCACGATGTCCCCGGTGCGGTACATCCGCTCCCCGGCCTCGCCGAACGGGCAGGCCATGAACCGCTCGGCCGTCAACCCCGGCCGGCCCAGATACCCCCGCGCCAGCCCGGCGCCCGCGATGCACAGCTCCCCCGGCGCACCCGGCGGCACCGGCCGCAGATCACCGTCGAGCACGTACACCCGCATGTTGTCCAACGGCCGCCCGATCGGCACCACCTCCGGCACGGCCTCCAACGCCGACATCGGGTACGACGTCGCGAACGTCGTGGTCTCCGTCGGCCCGTACACATCGACAGCCACCAGATCGGGGCAGGCCGCCATCACCCGGCGGAACGCGCCGGCCGGCACCACTTCCCCGCCGGTCCACACCTCCCGCACCCCGGCCAGACACTCCGGCGCCTCCTGCGCCACCGCCCTAAACAGACCCGACGTCACGAACAGCCCGGTCACCCCATGCTCGGAGATCAGCCGCCGCAGCGTCTCCACCTCCAGGTCCGCCGGCGGAGCCACCACCACCGTGCCGCCGTTGAGCAGCGGCACCCACAACTCATACGTCGAGGCGTCGAACGCCAACGACGAATGCAGCAACACCCGATCATGGGCACCGCCGGCAAACCGCCGATCGAACGCCAACCCCGCGATGTCCCGGTGCCGCACCGCCACACCCTTGGGCACCCCGGTCGACCCGGACGTGTACATGACGTAGGCGAGGTTGTCCGGGTGCAGCGCCACCGCCGGGGGGTCGGCGGGTTCATCCGACAGGAACTCGTCCGTGTCGACCACCACGATGTCGCGGTCGTGGAGGGTGCGGGCGGTCTCCTCCCACGCGCGGTCGGTCAGCAGCACCGCTGCGCCGGTCCGCTCCAGTAGCTGCCGCATCCGCGCAGCCGGCGCATGCGCGTCCAGCGGCAGGTAGACGCCGCCCGCCTGGAGGATCGCCAGCTCCGCCACCGCTAGATCCGCCGAGCGGTCCATCAACAGCCCGACCACCTGCTCGGCGCGTACCCCCAACCCGATCAACCGGTGCGCGAGGCGGTTGGCCCGCGCGTCCAACTCCGCATAGCTCACCTCGACCCCACCGCAGACCACGGCAGGCGCATCCGGCGTACGGCGTACCTGCGCGGCGAACAGCGCCGGCACCGTACCCACCGGCACCTCGCAATCGGTGTCGTTCCACTCCACGAGTACGCGCCGGCGCTCAGCTGGCGTCAGCAGCGGCAGGTCCAGTACCGCGCGGTCAGGGTTCTCGACGATCTCCGTCAGCAGTACCACCAGGTGGCGAGCCAGCCGCTCGACCGTGGCCACGTCGAACAGGGCGGGGTCATAGCCGAACCGGATGGTCAGGGCGTGCGCCGGCCGGGCCAGGACGCTCAGCGGGTAGTTGGTGGCTTCGATCGCCCCGAGGTCGCGTAGGTGGAGGCCCTGCGCCGCGGCGGCCTCGTCGTTGATCGGGTAGTTCTCGAAGACGACGATGCTGTCGAACAGGTTGGCCCCAGCGGGCACATCGCTCCACTCGCGCAGCTGGGGCAGCAGCAGGAAGTCGAACCGGCGGGACTCGGTCTGCTGTGCCTGCAGGTCCCGCAGCCACGACACCAGATTCTGGCCACTGTGGACAGCAACGCGGGTCGGCAGGGTGTTGATGAACATCCCCACCATCGACTCCACGCCCGCCAGGTCCGCCGGCCGGCCGGACACGGTCGTCCCGAAGCACACGTCCCGCTCGCCGCTGTAGCACGACAGCAACAGCGCCCACGCCCCCTGCACCACCGTGTTCACCGTCAGCCCGAGCTGCCGCGCCACCTCCCGCAGGCGCGCAAACCGCTCGGCCGGCAGCTCGACGGTCAGGCCCTCGCCGGATTCGGAGTGGTGGGCCTCCACCGGCTGCCGGTCGAACGGCAGCGGGGTGGTCTCGGACAGGTCCGACAGCAGGCCACGCCAGTACTCTTCGGCCGCCCGCTGATCGCGTTCGCCGATCCACCGCAGGTAGTCGCGGAACGGTCGCCGGCTCGGCGATATGCCGTCATCGGTATGGGCGACAAAGACATCGGCGAGGACTCCGAAGATGCTCCAGCCGTCGAGCAGCACGTGGTGGAACGTCCAGACCACCTGGACCTCGGTCTCCGACAGCCGGGCCAGCACCAGCCGCATCAGCGGCGCGGCGGCGAGGTCGAACCCCTCGGCCCGGTCGCGGGCGAGCAGCGCGCGCAGTTGCTCGTTCCGCTCCGTCTCGGGCTGGTCACTCCAGTCCAGGTACGTGATGGGCACGCTGACCTCACGGCACACCACCTGCAGCGGCCGGTCGACGCCTTCCCACACCACCCGGCTGCGCAGGATGGGCGTGCGGTCGACCACCCGCTGCCACGCCGCCCCCAGCGCGTACGGGTCGGGCACGCCGTCAAGCACGAAGGTCACCTGCTGGAAGTAGGCACCCTGCCCGCCCTGGGACAGGCTGTGGAACACCATGCCGGCCTGGGTGGGCGTCAGCGGGTACACGTCCTCGACCGCGTGGCCGTCACCGACGAGCCGGTCCACGCCCGCCTGGTCAAGACGGGCCAGGGGGAAGTCCGACGGCGTACGGCCACCGGCGCCCGGCTGCGCGCAGTGCTCGATGATCTCCCGCAGCGCGGTCAGCATCTGCTCGGCGAGCGCGCCGATCGTGCCCTCGTGGTGCAGGTTCTCCGAGTAGAACCAGGTGAACTCCAGGGCCCCGTCCTCGACCCGGCCGACGACGTCGAGGACGTGTGCCCGGGTGGCGGCCGGGTCCTCGGCCAGCCTCAGCTCGCCGTACCTGGACCGGATGAGCCCGTCGCCCGCCGGCGGGTCGAAGTGTCCGAGGTAGTTGAAGCTGACCTGCGGCTGCTTCGCAAGTCCGCTCGCTTCGGTCAGGTACCGCAGCGCGCCGTAGCCGATGCCCCGGTGCGGAACCGCCCGAAGCTGCTCCTTGACCTCCTTGAGCGCCACGCCCCAATCGCCGCCCGGGACGCCGAGCGCCACCGGGAACATGCTCGTGAACCAACCCACCGTGCGCGACAGGTCCACGCCCTCGAACAGCTCCTCCTCCCGGCCGTGGCCCTCCAGGTCGACCAGCACCCGATCCCGGCCCATCCACGACCCCAGCACCCGACCCAGCGCCGCCAGCAGCACGTCGTTGACCCGCGTGCGGTACACCCCCGGCACGTCCTGCAACAACGCCCGCGTCTCCGCCGCATCCAGCCGGACGGTCACCGACCGCGCCGAAGCGACGGTGTTGGCGCCGTCGCCGTCGACCGGCACCGTTGGGTCACCGCCGCTAGCACCCCAGTAGGCGAGTTCATCGGCAAACCCACCGCCGGCCGTGTGCTCAGCCAGCCGCTGCGCCCACTCCTTGAACGACGTCGTCTTCGACCCCAGGTCGGCCGGGTCCCCGCGCAGCGCCTGCGCGTACGCGCGGTCCAGGTCCTCCAGCAGAATCCGCCACGACACCCCGTCCACCACCAGGTGGTGCACCGCCACGAACAGCACCGGACGCAGCCCGGCGCCCCGCACGAACAGCACCGCCCGCAGCAGTGGACCACGCCCGAGATCGAAGCTCGCGTGGACCTCGTCGGTCACCTTCTGCATAATCGATGACTGGCCGTCGGGCCCCACCGCCGACAGATCGTGCTGCTCAAGCAGGCGTACCTGCTCGACCGGCGCGTTGACCTGCCGCCAGCCGCCAACTGTGCGTTCGAACCGCATCCGCAGCGCGTCGTGCTGGGCCAGCAGCGCTGCGAACGCGTGACGCAGCGCCGCAACGTCGACGCCGTCGACAAGCTCGACCATCAGGGATTGGTCGAACCGCTGCGCTGAACCGGGGGCGACCTCGAACAGCCAGTGCTGGATCGGCGTCAACGGCACCTCGCCGACCACCGGCCCCTGATCGGTCCGTTCCGCCCCGGGTGCGTCAGCCGTGACGACAGCCAGCGACGCGATGGTCTGGTGGAGGAAGATGTCTTTCGAGCTCAGCCGCAGTCCGGCGGGCCGGGCGCGCGACACCACCTGGATGCTCAGAATCGAGTCGCCGCCGAGTTCGAAGAAGTTGTCCTCGACCCCGACCCGCTCCACCCCCAGCGCCTCGGCCCAGATCCCGGCCAGGACCCGCTCGGCCTCGGTACGCGGCGCGACGTACCCGGTCGCGGCACTGAACGACGGAGCGGGCAGCGCCCGGCGATCGAGCTTCCCGTTCGGATTGAGCGGCAGGGCTTCGAGGGTCACGAACGCCGACGGCACCATGTAGTCCGGCAGCGACTCCCCCAGGAACCCGCGCAGGGCCCCAACGTCCACCGCCGAGCCCGGCGCGGGGACGACGTACGCCACGAGGCGCTTGTGCCCGGAGGCCTCCTGCCGGTCCACCACCACGGCCTCGGCGACGCCGGCGTGCTTGCGCAGCGCGGACTCCACCTCGCCCAACTCGATGCGGAAGCCCCGGATCTTCACCTGGTGGTCGACCCGGCCGAGGTACTCCAGGTCGCCGTCGGGGTTCCAGCGCACGATGTCTCCGGTGCGGTACATCCGCGCGCCCGACTCCTCGTACAGGTCGGCGAACGGGTCGGCGACGAACCGCTGCGCGGTCAGGCCCGGGCGGCCGAGATAGCCGCGGGCCAGTCCGCGACCACCGAGGTACAGCTCGCCGGGTACGCCGACCGGCACGGGCCGCCGGGCGGCGTCGAGGACGTAGGCCCGGGTGTTGTCGATCGGCCGGCCGATCGGTGGCGTGCGATCGGGGTGACCGGCGTCCGAGTACCAGGCGGTCGCGTACACCGTGGCCTCGGTCGGGCCGTAGATGTTGGCGATCCGGCTGCCCGGCAACGCGGCCCGGAGGTCGCCTACCGTGTGCGCGGGCAGCGCCTCGCCGGCCAGGACCACGGTGTCGGCGGTAAACGCGAGGGCACCCTGCGCCAGCACCTGGGAGAACGCCGAGGGCACTCCGCTGACCAGGCTCGCCGTCGTCGCATGTTCGGCGAGCGCGAGCACGTCCGGCACGATCTCGATGCTGCCGCCGGCCAGCAGCGGGCAGAGGATCTCGAAGACGGAGACGTCGAAGTTCAGCGACGTCGACGCGACCACGTGCGCCAGCCCCGACGCGCCGAAGTCCCGGGCCGCCCAGGCCGCGAGGTTGACGACGGTCTGGTGGGTGACGACGACGCCCTTCGGCCGCCCGGTGGAGCCCGACGTGTAGATCACGTACGCCGGGTGGGCGCTCGACAGCGGCCCTGCCCGGTCGGCGTCGGTGAGGTCGGCGTTGGTCAGGTTGCCGGCCGGGTGACCCGCGGTGTCGGTCCGGTCCAGCAGCAGCCGGTCGACGCCGGGCACGTCCGGTACCGAGTCGCTGGCGCCGCTCGTCGTCAGTACCAGCGCCGGTCGCGCGTCGCCGAGCATGAAAGCGATCCGCTCCGCCGGGTAGCTCGGGTCGATCGGCAGGTACGCCGCGCCCGACTTCAGGACCGCGAGCAGCGCCACGATCAGGTCGGGCGAGCGGGGCAACGCCAGGGCCACGAACCGCTCGGGGCCGGCGCCCCGCTCGACGAGGACATGGGCCAGCCGGTTCGCCCGAGCATTCAGCTCCGCATAGGACAGTGCCGCGCCGTCGTGTACCACCGCGGTGGCGTCCGGCGTCCTGGCCGCCTGAGCTTCGAACAGCGCCGGCAGCACCGTCGACGGTACGGGCCGCGCGGTGTCGTTCCACTCCACGAGTACGCGCTGGCGCTCGGCTGGAGTCAGCAGCGGCAGGGCCGCGACGGGCCGGTCCGGGTCGGCGGCGATCGCGGCCAGCAGCACGTGCAGATGTCCGGCCAGCCGCTCGATCGTGGTGGCGTCGAACAGATCGGTGTTGTACTCGATCGCGAGGTTCAGCCCACCGTCCCTGGGCAGGAACTCGACGACGAGGTCGAAGCGGGCGGCCGGGCGGGGCAGGTCCTGCTCGGCGATCCGCAGCCCACCGGCCTGCCTCGGCCGCACCATCGCGTTCTGCAGGACGACCAGCGCCTGCACCAGCGGGGTACGGCTCGGGTCGCGCTCCGGTTGGAGTTCCTCGACGAGCCGGTCGAACGGCACCTCGTCGTGGGCGAACGCCTCCAGGACCGTCTCCCGGACGTCCGCCATGAAGTCACCGAACGTCTGCGACCCGTCCACGCTCGCGCGCAGCACGACGGTGTTGACGAAGAACCCGACGAGGCTCTCCAACTCGGCGCGGTTGCGGCCGGAGGTCACGGTACCGAGCGCGATGTCGTCGGAATTGCTGTAGCGCGCCAGCAGCACCTGCACCGCGGCGGCCAGGGTCATGAAGAGGGTGGCGTCGCGTTCCTGCGCCACGGCCATGAGCCGCGTGACCAGGTCGGCCGGCAGGTCGCGACGGTGGATCGCGCCGGCCGTGGTGCGAAAACGCGGCCGGGGCCGGTCCGTCGGAAGCTCGAGTACCGGGAGGTTGGCGAGCTTGTGCCGCCAGTACGCCAGGTGCTCAGCGAGGTGTTCCGCCGCCGCGGGGCCGGCCAGTCGTTCGCGCTGCCACACGGCGAAGTCCGGGTACTGGATCGTCGGCGCCGGTAGCTCGGCGGTGGTTCCGCGTACGGCGGCGGCGTACAGTTCGGCCAGTTCGTCGACGAGTAGCCGGACCGACCAGCCGTCGGTGACGATGTGGTGCTGGCACAGCAGCAGCACATGCTCGTCCTCGGCGAGGCGCACCAGCGCCGCCCTGGTCAGCGGCGCGCGCCGCAGGTCGAAGGGGCGGCTCAGCTCGTCGGCCAGCGCATCGTTCAGAGCCGCCTCGTCCTGGGTGGACAGCTCGACGATGCGCAGGGGAATCTCGCCGGCGTCGGCGATCACCTGGACTCCGCGCCCGTCCACGTCGGCGAAGGTCGTACGGAGGGACTCGTGCCGGGCGGCCAGCCCGTCCAGCGCCGCCCGCAGTGCGTCGAGGTCGAGCGCGCCGGACAGCCGCAGCCCGAACCCGGTGTTGTACTCCGTCCCGCCATCGGTGAGGTCGTCCAGGAACCACAGCCGCCGCTGCGTCGCCGATAGCGGAATGGCCTGCTCACGTGGCGCCGGGACGATCGCGTCGTCGTGGCGTGCCTGAGACGCGTCGGGCACCAGTTCCGCCAACCGGGCGACGGTCGGCGCGTCGAACATGGCGCGCGGAGACAGGTCAGCGCCGAGCACCGCGCGGATCCGCGCGAGCACCCGCGCGCTCAGGATGGAGTCGCCGCCGAGTTCGAAGAAGTTGTCGTGGATGCCGACCCGGTCGGTGTCGAGGACCTCGGCCCAGATACCGGCGATGGCACGCTCGGTGTCGGTACGCGGCGGCTGGAAATCGCCGGTATCGGCGGCGGAGAAGTCCGGGGCGGGCAGCGCGCGCCGGTCGAGCTTGCCGTTCGGGCTGAGCGGCAGCGCGTCGAGGGTCACGAACGCGGCCGGCACCATGTAGCCGGGCAGGCGGCCGGCGACCAGCGCCCGCACCGCACCGACATCCACCATGTCCGCGGCCGGCACCAGGTAGGCCACCAGACGCTTGGCCCCGGGCTGATCCTCCCGCGCGACCACCACCGCCTCGCCGACCTCGGCATGGCTACGCAGCACCGCCTCGATCTCACCCAACTCGATCCGGAACCCGCGGATCTTGACCTGATCGTCGGCCCGGCCCAGGAACTCCAGCTGCCCGTCGGCCCGCCAGCGCACCACATCCCCGGTGCGATACATCCGCTCCCCCGGCGCGCCGAACGCACACGCCACGAACCGCTCCGCCGACAACCCCGGCCGGCCCAGATACCCCCGCGCCAGCCCGACCCCGGCCACATACAACTCCCCGGCCACCCCGACCGGCACCGGCCGCAGGCGGTCGTCAAGGACGTAGATCCGGGTGTTGGGGATCGGCGCCCCGATCGGCGGCACCCCACCACCGGCCTCAAGCGCCTCGGTCCAGGTCGCCACCACCGTCGACTCCGTCGGCCCATACGAATTGATCATCCGCCGCCCCGGC
>NZ_JAATVW010000045.1 GCF_011947225.1 Planosporangium flavigriseum
CTCAAGCAGTGCGAAGGCGATGGCCGCCAGGCCCTCACCGATGGCATCGGTTTGCTCGTCTCGAGTTCTGTTCGCTGCCTTCCTCGCCGCTGCCTCGGCGTCGTACTCGTACCTCACAGCCATCCTCTCCGTAAGATCGACACCACTTACCGTCCTACATAGAGCGTTCCGGCTTCCGCCGGCAGGGTCAAGGTCATGGCGCCATCGAGCGGCGTTCCGTCGTCGGCCCGTAGGGTCACAACTACTGCCCCGGCGGCCTGATGTTGGGAAGTGCTGAGTCTGAGCAGGCCGTGCTCCCCAAACGTCAGCTACCTGTGACCGGCAGCCTCAGACAGCGGATCCTGAATCTACGGAGTATCGGCACAGCGGTCTGTTCGATACCACCGAATCTGTTTGATGAAGTACCTACGAAGCTTGTGGATCTCGCTCAGGACAGCCTCCGCGTACCACTCTAGAGTCGACTCCCCGCAAGCGTTTGGTACGACGGTGCTATCACTCAACCGGAGATGAGTTGCCGCCATCAGTCCCACCAATCGCGCTGCCACTGTCTGCGTCAGCGGACGGCTCCCATCGCGGAGGTGGGCTCGTATTGATGACGAGGCCAGCGTCATACAGGCCCTTATGTGCGGTCTGCTCGACGCCGGCGGTCTTCTCCCGGCGAACCGGCGGCGTGGTGTCGGCCATCAAGCGAGCGTCGTACACGCTCTCGTGAATGCGCCGCTCGACGGCTGGCACGTCAGCTTCCCGTGCTTCTTGCGCGGCGGCTGCTCAGGTGAGCCGGGGGTGACGACGATGGAACGGGTATGGATGGCACTGCGGATCGCGAGCTAAAGCGAATGTGGCTGCGTTACGCCTGCGCCTACCGTGGCTGCGGCCAGGCGTTGCCGGCGGGCAGTGGGTGCTCTATGAACGCACGGCCAAACAGGTCGAATGCCTAACGTGCCCGGCATCGGAGCCCGTGGGTGATCCCGCCGGTGACGGTCTACCTACGCCCTATCCCCAAACTGGGCCTAGCTGGCTACTATCCAGCTAGATCGGAACACCGCGTACGGACGATGGCAAGGGAGCGACCTGACTGGCACTCTCGCGACCTGCGTGATGGAGCCTTGACCGCCGCTGAGCGCATCACTTACATACGGGAGACTGCGCAGCAGTGACAAGTCCGCCCGCGTTGACGCCCCTCCTGACACTTATCGACAGCCCCGGCACGTCGTCGGTCGAGTACGTGATCGGCGGCACGACCCTCAGTGGCGCGGCCCGCGAGGCGGCAGCTCAGCTCCTCGCTGACGACGCTATGACAATCGCCTGCGGCAAATCGCCTGTACTCGATCGCTGGCGGGCTCGCCGCGACGGCGGCCCACCGGAAACGGGTGCCAAACTCGAGGCCGTCAAGACGTATGTCGCGATCGCCTTCAACCTACCGGGCAAGCCCGTCAACGACGATCATGTTCAGGGACACGTCGCGGAATTGCTGTGGAACCGGCTCATTCATGAACGGACCGTGTGCCGCGACGGCCGCAAGCTCGTGCGTGCACATCCAGTGAAGGCCGATCCGCTCGAGCCCGGTGGCGATGGGCTGGTGGTTTACCAGAACGAGCAAGGCACCCTGGTATTCCGGCTATGGGAGATCAAGAAGCACGCAGCCCAGCAGGGGGTCTCGGCCACGATTAACCGGGCAAGCAAGCAGTTGTCAAGCCGTGGACACGAGTACCTCGCCAAGCTTGCCGGACCGGAAACGATCATCGAGGACGAACCGCTCGGCGAGTTATACGGGAACATGGTCGAGCTGTGGTTCGACCGAAGCGAGCGTGCCGGGGTCGGCGTATCCGTGGGCACCTCCGCACATCACGCGCCGACCCGACCGCAAACGTTTCACTCCATCAACAAGGCTTTTCCTGAGTTCGCCAGGGCGGGACAGACCGAGAGCGTCATCGTGGCGATCCCCGACTTCCCGGGGTTCGCTGAGCGAGTGAAGGAGATCGTGTGGAGCGGTCTCTAGACCTCACCCTACTCAACGACGCCCTCGGAGGGCGAACCGGCCTGCCCACCGCTGAGGAACTCCAACAGCTCATGGCCGACGTCGAGGTCCAACTCCTGCTCCGCCGAGCCGAGATCGGCCAGGAGCTGTTCGACACCGCCTGGTACCTGCACGGCGTCGCCTCGGTCAACGAAGCCCGCCGTCGCTACACCCTCGCCCGGCAACGCCAAGCCTTCCTGGTCAGCGCCCACATCTTTGACCTGGCCCTCAACCAGGACGGGTGGACGCCCACGCAACGGCTGTCGTTCGGGTTCGCCGCTGCGATCGGCTACCGGCGTGGGGGCAGAGACCCGAACGCCACCGCCATCATGAACAGGCTCCGCGCTGACATCGACACCGAGTCCGCCGTAACCGACCACATCGACACACTTTCGCTGGAGGTCGGACTCGCGTTCCTCGGCTTCGAAACCAAGACACTATTCCGCTGGTTTGGTACATGGCGCCGCCAACTGGCCGCACTCGCCCGTAACTCCGAGTTGCGCGATCTGACAACCACCGCGTTCGGCCCGACCCACATGGTCGTCCTAGGCGCCGAAGACCTGCTCACCTACTTTGCCCAAGGCAACGCCGACCGCCTGGAGCGCGGCCTCCTCCGACTCCGCAGCGCCGCCACAGGCGAAGCCGGGCCAGGTGACATCAATTCGCAGTGGGTGGCCGCTCACCTGCTGAACCTGTCCAGCGAAGCGCAGGCCGGCTCGCTTTGGAACCCCGATGTACTGCCGCCAACGGTGCCCCCACTGGTCCGGCAGGCATTCACCGTAGGTAGCCCACCAGTTCTGACGCTATGGGAGCCACAGCGCAACTTGCTCACCGGCCCCCGGTCACCGTTCGACTCCAGCGTCCGCAGGATGGTTCTGGCGGTACCAACCAGCGGCGGTAAGAGCCTCGTGGCGCAGCTGCTCGCAGTCGAACACCTGGCTCGCACGGATCGCAGCGTCTGCTACGTCGCGCCGACACGCAGCCTCGGGCGCGAAATTCGCCGAGCGATGGCCAGCCGCGTCCGCGTCCTGGAGAAGGAGACCGGCACCGACCAGCCCGACTACCCGACCGTGTGGGACTTCCTGGACGCTGCCGCTTCTCCGGAAACGCCGGCCGACGTCGAAGTGATGACGCCGGAGAGGCTCGGTCACCTGCTGCGCCACGACGCCGAAGCCGTGCTCGACCGCTTCGGCATGTTCATCTTCGACGAAGCACAGCTGCTCAAGGAGTCGGGCCGGGGGTTCGTACTGGAGTCGGCCATCGCCCTGCTGGACTACCTCACTCAGGAGACCAACCACCAGATCGTGTTGATCTCGGCCGCGATGGGCAACGCGGGCACCATTGCACAATGGCTCAGCCCAGGTGGACAGTGTCTGCGGCACGAGTCCCAATGGCGTGGCCCGCGGCGCCTCCATGCGGCCTTTACCACGCATGCACACTGGTCGGAGACTCGCACTGAGGGCGGCGCTGGCCCGAAATGGCCGTACCGGCATACCACCAAGCTCAGCGGCCAGATTCGGCTCCGCATGGCCGATGGTCGCACCGCATGGCTGTCCACACAGGGCGACACTGGCTGGCGGTTGGTCCGCAAGTCCAAGGATGGCAAATCCCGGCAGTCCGGCCTGCCTACCGATCCAACCCGATCAACGAAGCAGCATGTGATCGCCAGCCAGATGATTGCCGCGCTCGGCCACGCGGGATCAGTCCTGGTCGTCGCCACCACCCGCACTCAGGCCCAGCAGCTGGCGAAGAGTTTGGCTGACATACGCGAGGAGCAGCCTTCCCTGGCACCACTGGTCAACTTCGTACGGCAACAGCTCGGTGACGACCATCCACTGGTCAGCGTCCTGCGCCACGGGGTCGGCTTCCACCACGCGGGCCTGCCAATGGAAGTGCTGGAGGCACTTGAGGAGTCAGTCCGCCACGACATCCTGCCGTACCTGACGTGTACGTCAACCCTGACGGACGGCGTCAATCTCCCGGTCCGCACGGTCGTCATATACGACCAGTCGTTCCCCGGACAGCACGACGACAGCCGGCTGCGTGGCGCCCGTTTGGTTAACGCCATGGGCCGAGCTGGACGAGCCGGCAAGGAGACCGAGGGCTGGATCGTGCTGGTCCGCGCCGCCAATCCCAGCGAGCAGGACTTCCAGGACCTAAACCCCGGAGCGGAAGCCCTCGCGGTGACCTCGTCACTGAGTACCGAAGCCGCGCTGGAGTCGTTTGCCCAACTCGAAGCCGAACTGAGAGACAACGAAGACGCCATCTTCGACGCCACCGATGCGGCCGGAGACTTCATCAGCTTCGTCTGGCTGGTCTTGTCCATCGAGGAGAGCCGCGACATCGATCCAGCCTCCGCCGACATCGACCGCATCGTCGACGCGACGCTCGCCAGCAAACAGTCGGTCGACGTTCGAGGAAGATGCAAACGCCTTGCGGAGGCAACCCGTCGCAGCTACCTGAGAAGTGACCCAGAGGCGCGCCGCCGTTGGCCGCGCGCCGGCACGTCTATCGGTTCCGCGCGGACGATCGACCGCCTGGCAGAGCGGATAACCGAAGCGATCCTCCGCGCGGAGGCGACCGGCGACCTGCCGGATCTGCGCGATCCTGAACAGGCCATTGCCCAGCTAACCGCGATGTTCACCCAGCTCTTGGACCTTCCCGAAGCACCTGAATGGCGATTCCGGGCCAGCAGAGGTGGCAGGGACATCGACGTTAGGCCGGTTGACCTATTGGCCGGTTGGATCTCAGGCCAGCCGCTGCCCGAACTCGCCGATGCCCACCTGTCGGCCGCACGGGACCCTGCTTGGCGCATCGAGCAGATGGTCGGTGCAGTAACGGAACATTTCGAGCACTATCTGGCCTGGACCGTCGGCGCTTTGGTAGAACTGATCAATGTCCGCCTGACCGACACGGACGCCGAGGCGCGACTCTGCCCGGAACTGGGCGGGTACATCCGCTACGGCATCAACACCACCCACGCGCTGCTGCTAATGACCTCGGGCATCCGCTCCCGGCGGCTCGCCCACGCTGTTGTCGCCGGCCTTCCCAGCGGCCTTCAGCCTCTGTACGAGGACCTCCGCGCCTGGCTAGCGGGGATGAGTATTGCCGAATGGCGCGAACGCTATGACGCATCCTCCTCCGAGGTCCTCGACCTACTCGACTTCACCAGACTCCGTAGCCGCAGCCTGCTCAAGACACTGCTGGAGACCGGCTCCGTCACCGTGAGTCTGCCCGGTGTCGGCGATGACCTGCCAGCTCCTGGACAGCGCCTGTCACTCGTACCGGCGTGGGACGAACCAGCCCCAGAGTCGTTGGCTGTCTACGCCGACGACCAACTCGTGGCAATCATCGCTTCGCAGGACCACGCGGATGTCAGAGCGATTTTGGACACCGGACTCGACTTTGTTCTGGACATTGACGACCCGGCTGGTCCTCCGGCGCTCCGGATTACCCTGCCACTTGGTGACGGCGAGGCATGAGGACGCCGCTAACGGGACAGGCAATGGCAGCGGCATAGCCGCGCCGTTCGGGTGCACGACGGGGAAGAGAAGCCCCTCGGGAACGCGGTAGACACCTGTTGATCACGCCGATGGTCCCCAAATGGTCCCCAGCGGTAACCGCGCAGGCTGAGAGCGGGAGGCCGCGACAGTAATAAAAAAGCCGCTGACCTGGGCTTACTGCCCTCATCAGCGGCCTTCGCCACTTGTCGGGACGGCCGGATTTGAACCGACGACCCCTTGACCCCCAGTCAAGTGCGCTACCAAACTGCGCCACGTCCCGTTGCCTCGACCTTGCCGAGGCAGCCGGTACAGCCTAGCGCACCGTTCCCCGGATCCGCGCGGGGGCAGTCCCCAATCCTGTGATCAATCCGAGCGGTCCCCGCCACCCGCACCTACGATGGTCACGGCTGGCGGTGAGCACGAACGGTCCCCCACCCCGGAGGGCGATCATGCGGACGCATACGCGGATCCTGACAGCGACCGCCGTGGCAGCGGCCGTGCTGGCTACTGCCACCGGAGCGGCAACCGACGGAGCGGCATCCGCCGGCATGAGCACACCCCGGAACACGAGCAAGATCCAAACCGGCTGGCGGCTGGAGAGCTCGCTCGGCGCCGAGATCGCCGTCCCCGCTACCTGGGCGATCAACGACAGCGGCTGCGGCATGACCACCAGGCCCAGCGTCGTACGCGCCAAGGGCATGGCGACCCTCTGTTTCACGGAGGAGCCGCCAACCAAGGAGCTTGCGATCATCGAGGAAAGCGCAGCGCCCGAAGGCGGCAGCGCCACAACGATCAACGGAGCACCAGCCACAAAAGGGACAAAACGCTTAACCGACGGCCGGTACGCCGGCTGGATCTCGGTACCGTCCCGGCACGTCGTACTCGACGTGCGCACCCGCAACGCAGAGACGACCGAGCGCATTCTGGACAGCCTCCAGCTCGTCGACACCGACCACCTCGGCTGCCAGACACAGCCAGCAGACAGCACCAAAACCCCGAACAGCACCCCAG
>NZ_JAATVW010000046.1 GCF_011947225.1 Planosporangium flavigriseum
GGGATTCCTTTGGTGACAAACATGTTTGTTGCCAGGATGTTTTTCAACAGTTTTTTGTTGGAGAGTTTGATCCTGGCTCAGGACGAACGCTGGCGGCGTGCTTAACACATGCAAGTCGAGCGGAAAGGCTCCTTCGGGGGTACTCGAGCGGCGAACGGGTGAGTAACACGTGAGTAACCTGCCTCTGACTTTGGGATAACCCCGGGAAACCGGGGCTAATACCGGGTATGACCTGTGCCGGCATCGGTGCGGGTGGAAAGCTTTTGCGGTCAGGGATGGGCTCGCGGCCTATCAGCTTGTTGGTGGGGTGATGGCCTACCAAGGCGACGACGGGTAGCCGGCCTGAGAGGGCGACCGGCCACACTGGGACTGAGACACGGCCCAGACTCCTACGGGAGGCAGCAGTGGGGAATATTGCACAATGGGCGAAAGCCTGATGCAGCGACGCCGCGTGAGGGATGACGGCCTTCGGGTTGTAAACCTCTTTCGACAGGGACGAAGCGCAAGTGACGGTACCTGGAGAAGAAGCGCCGGCCAACTACGTGCCAGCAGCCGCGGTAAGACGTAGGGCGCAAGCGTTGTCCGGATTTATTGGGCGTAAAGAGCTCGTAGGCGGCTTGTTGCGTCGACCGTGAAAACTTGGGGCTTAACCCCAAGCCTGCGGTTGATACGGGCAGGCTAGAGTTCGGTAGGGGAGACTGGAATTCCTGGTGTAGCGGTGAAATGCGCAGATATCAGGAGGAACACCGGTGGCGAAGGCGGGTCTCTGGGCCGATACTGACGCTGAGGAGCGAAAGCGTGGGGAGCGAACAGGATTAGATACCCTGGTAGTCCACGCTGTAAACGTTGGGCGCTAGGTGTGGGGAGCCTCTCCGGTTCTCTGCGCCGCAGCTAACGCATTAAGCGCCCCGCCTGGGGAGTACGGCCGCAAGGCTAAAACTCAAAGGAATTGACGGGGGCCCGCACAAGCGGCGGAGCATGCGGATTAATTCGATGCAACGCGAAGAACCTTACCTGGGTTTGACATGGGCGGAAATCCGGCAGAGATGTCGGGTCCTTCGGGGCCGTTCACAGGTGGTGCATGGCTGTCGTCAGCTCGTGTCGTGAGATGTTGGGTTAAGTCCCGCAACGAGCGCAACCCTTGTCCGATGTTGCCAGCGCGTTATGGCGGGGACTCATCGGAGACTGCCGGGGTCAACTCGGAGGAAGGTGGGGATGACGTCAAGTCATCATGCCCCTTATGTCCAGGGCTTCACGCATGCTACAATGGCCGGTACAAAGGGCTGCGATACCGTGAGGTGGAGCGAATCCCAAAAAGCCGGTCTCAGTTCGGATCGGGGTCTGCAACTCGACCCCGTGAAGTCGGAGTCGCTAGTAATCGCAGATCAGCAACGCTGCGGTGAATACGTTCCCGGGCCTTGTACACACCGCCCGTCACGTCACGAAAGTCGGCAACACCCGAAGCCGGTGGCCCAACCCCTTGTGGGAGGGAGCCGTCGAAGGTGGGGCTGGCGATTGGGACGAAGTCGTAACAAGGTAGCCGTACCGGAAGGTGCGGCTGGATCACCTCCTTTCTAAGGAGCACCTTCAGACGAAAGTCTGTAAGGAGCCTGCGTTCCCGAGTGTGGAACGAGGAGCTCATTGGCGGAGACACTGGCTAGTCATGGCCGGCAACGGTTCGACCTCTTAGTACGGCTCTTTCGGGGGCAGGGAACAGATGTTGAGTGCGGCTGGTTGTGATGTGAGCACCCTGTTGGGTCCTGAAAGAACAACTGCTGGGGGTTTTGCCCCTGATGCGTTGGTCTTTCTGGATCGACGGCGACGACCGTTTGGTCACATAGCTGCGTCTGTTGGCGTGATGCTGTGATCGTTGGAAGCGGTTGGTTGCGCGTTTGTTGAGAATTACACAGTGGATGCGAGCATCTTTGTTTTTCTGATCTTTGTGGTCAAGTTGCTGAGGGCACATGGTGGATGCCTTGGCACCAGGAGCCGATGAAGGACGTGGGAGGCCGCGATAGGCCTGGGGGAGCTGTCAACCGAGCTGTGATCCCAGGGTGTCCGAATGGGGGAACCCGGCACCAGTCATGTGGTGTCACCCGCACCTGAATACATAGGGTGTGTGGAGGGAACGCCGGGAAGTGAAACATCTCAGTACCGGCAGGAAGAGAAAACAAATAGTGATTCCGTGAGTAGTGGCGAGCGAAAGCGGATCGAGGCTAAACCGGCCGCGTGTGATACCTGTCAGGGGTTGCGTGGTCGGGGTTGTGGGACCTCACGTGGCAGGCTGACACCTGTCGAAGGAGTTACCAAGCCAGTGCGCTAGCTGAATGGTCTGGAATGGCCGACCGTAGACGGTGATAGTCCGGTAGGTGAAAGTGCCTGGTCTCCTGTGGGTGTTCCCGAGTAGCGGCGGACCCCTGAAATCTGCCGTGAATCTGCCAGGACCACCTGGTAAGCCTAAATACTCCCTGGTGACCGATAGCGGACAAGTACCGTGAGGGAAAGGTGAAAAGTACCCCGGGAGGGGAGTGAAATAGTACCTGAAACCATGTGCCTACAATCCGTCGGAGCTGATTGTTCCTTGTGGACATAGGTGACGGCGTGCCTTTTGAAGAATGAGCCTGCGAGTTAGTGGTGCGTGGCGAGGTTAACCCGTGTGGGGAAGCCGTAGCGAAAGCGAGTCCGAATAGGGCGTTTGTAGTCGCGTGCTCTAGACCCGAAGCGGAGTGATCTAGCCATGGGCAGGCTGAAGCGCGGGTAAGACCGCGTGGAGGGCCGAACCCACCAACGTTGAAAAGTTGGGGGATGACCTGTGGTTAGGGGTGAAAGGCCAATCAAACTCCGTGATAGCTGGTTCTCCCCGAAATGCATTTAGGTGCAGCGTCGCGTGTTTCTTACCGGAGGTAGAGCACTGGATGGCCTAGGGGGCCTACAAGCTTACCGAAGTCAACCAAACTCCGAATGCCGGTAAGTGAGAGCGTGGCAGTGAGACTGCGGGGGATAAGCTTCGTAGTCGAGAGGGAAACAGCCCAGATCACCAGCTAAGGCCCCTAAGCGTGTGCTAAGTGGGAAAGGATGTGGGGTCGCATAGACAACCAGGAGGTTGGCTTAGAAGCAGCCACCCTTGAAAGAGTGCGTAATAGCTCACTGGTCAAGTGGTTCCGCGCCGACAATGTAGCGGGGCTCAAGCACACCGCCGAAGCTGTGGCATTCAGATTCTGTCTGGATGGGTAGGGGAGCGTCGTGTAGCCGGTGAAGCGGCGGAGTGATCCAGCCGTGGAGGCTGCACGAGTGAGAATGCAGGCATGAGTAGCGAAAGCAGGGTGAGAAACCCTGCCGCCGGATGACCAAGGGTTCCAGGGCCAGGCTAATCCGCCCTGGGTAAGTCGGGACCTAAGGCGAGGCCGAGAGGCGTAGTCGATGGACAACGGGTTGATATTCCCGTACCCGCGAAGGACCGCCCATGCTGAACCTCGCTGTGCTAACCACGCCAATCGTGTGCGGTCTTCGGATCAAGCGCGTGCGGTCTGGGAACCTGGTGGGTAGTAGGCAAGCGATGGGGTGACGCAGGAGGGTAGCTGATCCCGGCCGGTGGTTGTGCCGGGGTAAGCGTGTAGGCCGGCGCGTAGGCAAATCCGCGCGCCATGTGGCTGAGACGTGATGCCGAGCCGTTTTAGGTGAAGTCAGTGATCCCATGCTGCCGAGAAAAGCCTCTAGCGAGGTCCGAGCGGCCCGTACCCCAAACCGACACAGGTGGTCAGGTAGAGAATACCGAGGCGATCGGGTGAACTGTGGTTAAGGAACTCGGCAAATTGCCCCCGTAACTTTGGGAGAAGGGGGGCCAGCCCTGGTGACCGTCCGTGCGACGTGAGCTGGGGGTGGCCGCAGAGAGCAGGGGGAAGCGACTGTTTACTAAAAACACAGGTCCATGCGAAGTCGTAAGACGATGTATATGGACTGACGCCTGCCCGGTGCTGGAACGTTAAGGGGACCGGTTAGTCCGTAAGGGCGAAGCTGAGAACTTAAGCGCCAGTAAACGGCGGTGGTAACTATAACCATCCTAAGGTAGCGAAATTCCTTGTCGGGTAAGTTCCGACCTGCACGAATGGCGTAACGACTTCCCCACTGTCTCAACCACAGACCCGGCGAAATTGCAGTACGAGTAAAGATGCTCGTTACGCGCGGCAGGACGGAAAGACCCCGGGACCTTTACTATAGCTTGACATTGGTGCCCGAATTAGCTTGTGTAGGATAGGTGGGAGCCGGTGAAGCCCAGACGCCAGTTTGGGTGGAGGCAGCGTTGAAATACCACTCTGGTTGATTTGGGTATCTAACCTGCGGCCCTGATCGGGTCGAGGGACAGTGTCTGGTGGGTAGTTTAACTGGGGCGGTTGCCTCCTAAAGGGTAACGGAGGCGCCCAAAGGTTCCCTCAGCCTGGTTGGCAATCAGGTGTTGAGTGCAAGTGCACAAGGGAGCTTGACTGTGAGACTGACAGGTCGAGCAGGGACGAAAGTCGGGACTAGTGATCCGGCACTGGCATGTGGAAGCGGTGTCGCTCAACGGATAAAAGGTACCCCGGGGATAACAGGCTGATCTTCCCCAAGAGTCCATATCGACGGGATGGTTTGGCACCTCGATGTCGGCTCGTCGCATCCTGGGGCTGGAGTAGGTCCCAAGGGTTGGGCTGTTCGCCCATTAAAGCGGTACGCGAGCTGGGTTTAGAACGTCGTGAGACAGTTCGGTCCCTATCCGCCGTGCGCGTAGGAGACTTGAGAAGGGCTGTCCCTAGTACGAGAGGACCGGGACGGACGAACCTCTGGTGTGCCAGTTGTACCGCCAGGTGCACGGCTGGTTGGCTACGTTCGGAAGGGATAACCGCTGAAAGCATCTAAGCGGGAAGCCTGCTTCAAGATGAGGTCTCCCACCCCTTTGAGGGGTAAGGCCCCCAGTAGACGACTGGGTTGATAGGCCGGATGTGGAAGCCCGGTAACGGGTTCGAGCTGACCGGTACTAATAGGCCGAGGACTTGACCTACAAATTCAGGTCAGAAAATTTAAGCGTGAGCATCCACTGTGTGATTCTGAACGAACGGGCGACACCCCCGGAGGGAAAACTTCGGGCGCGGCGTTGGTCGGTGAAGTTCATAGCGTTACGGCGGTCATGGCGGAGGGGAAACGCCCGGTCACATTCCGAACCCGGAAGCTAAGCCCTCCAGCGCCGATGGTACTGCACTCGTGAGGGTGTGGGAGAGTAGGACGCCGCCGGACATCTTTTCGTGGTGGCCGGTTCCCCGT
>NZ_JAATVW010000047.1 GCF_011947225.1 Planosporangium flavigriseum
CGCTGGACCGACGGCCACCACATCGTGCACTGGGCAGACGGCGGAACCACCAGCCTCGACAACGCCGTGCTCCTGTGCGGCTACCACCACCGGCAGGTCCACCACAGCCCGTGGCAAGTCCGCATCAACCCCGGCGACGGACTCCCCGAATTCATCCCACCGACCTACATCGACCCCGAACAGAAACCCCAACGCAACCGCTACCACCGACGCCAGTGACGCCGGCGAGCATGGCTGATCAACGGCCCGACTGCGGGTGCACTACTGCCGCGGGCAGCACGACCCCGAAGCCGCGGCGGGCGAGCCTCAGTAGTACCGGGCCGGGCCCGGTGAGGTCGCCCAGGCGATCGGCGCAGAGCCGCTCCAGTTCGGCGAGGACGCGGGCGTACCGGTCAGGCCCTGCCCGGCGAGCTGAGTCGAGGATCGCGGTATTGCTCCAGACCTTCGCCCGCGCCTCGGTCAGGAACCGCCGGGTGGCCGCCCGGTTGGCCGGACGCAGCAGCCGGTCTACCACAGTTGTTCCGGACGCGGTTGTTCCAGACGCGGTCGTTCCGGACGCGGTCGTTCCGGACGCGGTCGTTCCGGACGCGGTCGTTCTGGACGCGGTCGTCCTTGACTCAGCGCTGATCTCCGTGTCCTCTGCCGCGACCCTTGCCATCAGGATCTGGTCGATGCGCCGGTGGTCGGCGGCCCGGCTGGCCAACACCGCGCGGTCGTCGAACTCCGCCGGGGTGATGACGGCGAGCAACGCCTGCGGCAGGTCGTAGTTGATGTGCGCGTTCATACCGAGCAGCACGTGGTGGACGGGCGACAGGTCGGGCCGGTCACGCGCGGTGTCGAAGGCTACCCGCCACGGGAACGGAACCGGCTCACCGAGCAGGTCGGCAGCGAGCGCCTGGACGTACAGGTCGGCGAATGCGACATCCAGCCGTTCGAGCCACCCGGAATCGGCGAAACCCTGCCTCCCGACTTCGTCGGCCACCGCCCGGGTCGTCCTGAGGTACGTGGCGTGGAAGAACCGCCGGGCGTCCTGCGCCGCGCACAGCTGCGTCAGGCGGGCCTCCAACTGCGCGATCACTGTCGCGATGCCGTCACCCGCCGAGCCGGCGCCCATTGGTGCAGCATGACATCCCGCTCAGCGTCGGCGCCGCCCGTACAGGCCGGTGAGGCTGCCCGAGTCCAAGGCCTTGCCCGCCATCGCCCGCCTGAAGCCGGCAGCCGACGCGCCGGGTGCCAGGCCATGCGGCTCGGACAGGGCGGATACCGTGAACACGTACCGATGGGGACGACCGGGTGGTGGGCATGGTCCGCCGTACCCCTGCCTGCCGAAGTCGTTGTTGCCCTGTACCGCTCCGAGCGGCACCTCGCCCTCGCCGAGGCTCGACCGGCTGGGATCGATGCCCCACATGGACCAGTGGGTGAAGGTACCTCCGGGGGCATCGGGATCCTCGACGACCAGGGCGAGCTCAGCGGAGTTCACCGGAATGCCGGAGAACTCGAGGGGTGGCGACACATCGGCGCCATCGCAGGTGAAGCGTTGCGGGATCTCGTCACCATCGCCGAACGCGGAACTGGATACGACGATTGCCATGGACGACTCCGGACCGGGTCGGGGCGGTTGTTCAACGGCGGACATGCTCGACAGCACCGGGTCAATCACCGAACTCGCTTGGCACCCGTCGGGGGGTGAGCGCGGAGACGTAATGGGTGGGAAGGTGGTCCTGCCAGGAGTACGCGAACGGAATCTTTCGCAGCAGCCGGAGCGGGGAGGACAGCAGCGCGAGCGGGGCTGCCGCGATTTCCGCAAGGTTGCTTATCTGGGTGGTGGGATGGGAGGAGTGCCGCCAGTTGCCGTTCTGGTAGCGATACTCCTGGCCGAAGTGCGCGAAGGCGCCGGAAGCCGTCGGTGGGAAGGCGGGGACGATGTCGTTCTGGTACCGGTAGCGAATCACGCTCCGGGACAGGAACTCGTCTTCGGCGCACGCCCGTGCGAATTCGGGACTACCGATCATCGGCTGGCCGAACGTGTACACCGCTCTCAGTTTCTCCGCGATCGGA
Organism: Planosporangium flavigriseum; assembly: GCF_011947225.1. Classification (GTDB taxonomy): domain Bacteria; phylum Actinomycetota; class Actinomycetes; order Mycobacteriales; family Micromonosporaceae; genus Planosporangium; species Planosporangium flavigriseum. The sequence continues at coordinate 2,059 of NZ_JAATVW010000047.1, forward strand.
TCGAACACGTGGTCGCTGAGCAGTCCGACAGCCGCCAGGGCGGCCATCGCTCCACCGAGACTGTGGCCGGTCATGTACAGCGCTTCAAGGCTGTAAGGCATCGGCTCCGCCGTCTCGAGGACCGACTGTCCGTTCAATGCGCGTTGCAACGCCGCGGTGACCTCGTTGTCGATGACCCGAACGTTCCGGTAGAACCCGGCGTGCACCTCGAAACTACCGGTGGAACCGGCGACGGAGAGCCGCACTTTCTCTGGATTGACGTCTACTGTCGCCATCCAGCTGATCAGGTTCAGCGGCTCGGTGCCCCGATAGCAAAGGATCACCACCCGGCCGTCGCTGCTCTGTATGAGAAACGCTGTCGAGCGGATGAGCATCGCGTCGACGTAGCGGGCGATCATCCGGCAGTGGCTCTGCTCGAGTCCCAGCCGGGTCATCATCACGCCGAGGGTGTCGGCGTCCGAGTACGCGTACCCCGAGCATGTCGCGAGGGCGTGAGCCAGGATCTCATCCGGGTGTCTGGTCCTCGACAGGAGTGTCTGCCCCAGGTCCGGATAGACCGGGAACCCTGGCGACGTGGCGGGCTTCATCGTCCTGAGATCGCTGAAGCTCGGGGCTACGGTCTCCTGTTGGTGGGCGCCTGGCCGCAGCGCCGGCTGTCCGATCTGCGCGGCGCCTTCTGTTGTCGTGAGGCCGATTACCGAACTGACCACGCTCTTCTCCTTACTGCCGGTGGCAGGAACCGGCTGTAACACCTGGACACGGGAGAGGAGGACTCGGCGCATGGAGACATGGCGCATGGAGACATGGCGCATGGAGACATGGCGCATGAAGACATGGCGCGGCACGGGGCGTGCCTAAAGAGGGGCTCGGTTGTCGGTGCGGCGGCTTGAAGGTCGGTGCATCCGAACGCCGCACCCCTACCCAGCACATCGGGCCTAAACGCTCATGGGGTCCAACCGCTCATGGGGTCCAACCGCTCATCGGATGGGCGCGTTCGACAACCGCAGGTATGGCGGTTGTCAACGCGCGTCCGGCCGGCGGTGGCTTCGGCGTGCGCGCTCGAGTTCGGCCGGTACCGCGTCGGGGATCAGTGCTGGTTTGTCCGTGCCGCGGAACACCAGCTTGGCTCGCTCGATGTCGGTCGGGTCGCCCTCGCAGTCAACCAGGATGATCTGGCCGGGGCGCAGCTCGTTGAACAGGATCCGCTCGGACAGGTTGTCCTCGATCTCGCGCTGGATGGTGCGGCGCAGCGGCCGGGCACCCAGCACCGGGTCGTAGCCCTTCTTGGCGAGGTAGCGCTTGGCGTTGTCGGTCAACTCCAGGCCCATGTCCTTGTTGCGAAGCTGGGACTCGATCCGGGCGGTCATGATATCGACCACCGACAGGATCTCGGCCTCGCTCAAGGGGTGGAAGACGATGGTGTCGTCGATGCGGTTGAGGAACTCCGGGCGGAAGTTCTGCTTCAGCTCGTCGTTGACCTTGACCTTCATCCGCTCGTAGTTGCTCTCAACGTCCTCGGACGA
>NZ_JAATVW010000048.1 GCF_011947225.1 Planosporangium flavigriseum
CTCGAACATCACCGGTGTGGCCACCGCGGCGCAGACCACCAGCGAGGGGGTCACCGAAGCGCGAACCACTTCGGAGGACCTGGCCCGCATGAGCGGCGACCTTCAGCAGCTCGTCAGCCAGTTCCGGTACTGACGCCTGTCTGATCCTGATCTGGGGCGTCGACGCCCGCCAGCGTCGGCGCCCCCTCGTCCCCGGTGAGTAGACCGTTGTGACCTGCCCAGACCAGGCGCGGACGCCGCCGGACACGCTGACCGGACCCAGCCGGGAGCTGATCACCGGCGCGTTCAAGCTCGACGGCCGGCTCATGCTCGCCCTCGACACCAACCGTGCAGTACAAGCCACCGGTAACGGAATCGACGAGTAAAACGCCGGTTCTGTCCACATAGGGAAACATGATGAAAAGCACCACCGTGGCCTCGCGAACCGGGGCTCACGCCGTCAGCTGCGCGACACCGTCAACGGCGCCGCCCGGGCTGCGGGAACGCAAAAAACTGGAGACCTTCCGCGCGCTGCAGTCCGCGGCGCGGCGCCTGGTTCGTGAACGCGGACTGGACGACGTCACGGTCGACGAGATCGCCGGGGCCGCGGACGTCTCCAGACGAACGTTCTTCAACTACTTCGACACCAAGGAAGCCGCGATCGTCGAACGCGAGCCGGGCAAGGTCGAGTGCCTGGCCGCCGCGTTGGCGGCGCGGCCGGCCGAGGAGACCCCGATGCAGGCGTTGCGGGCAGCCGCTCTCGCGACGTTGGCCCACCACGTCCACGAACTGCAGGAACTGACGGCGCTGATCTGTGCCAACCCGAGCCTGATCGGGTCACAGGTAGCGGCGTTGGCTCCGTTCCGGAGGGCCATCATCGAATGGGCCGCCGCGCGCACCAATACCGACCCGAACACGGACGTCTACCCCGCGCTGCTGGCCGGAGTAGAGGATCTGATGGTGCGGCTGACGGTCGGGCTGTGGCGGCCGGAGACCGGCGATGAGGGGTTCATCGACCTAGCCAACCAGATTTTCGACTTGCTCGACGGTGGCCTGGCCGCTCCACGTTCGTAGACAGCGGACGGACGGCCAGCCGCCAGCGCAGCTTTTTCGCGCGCGGACGTGGGCTCGCTGGTGATGGCAACGAACATGACCAGCGGAATGTCGTTGTGGATGCGTTACCGAGGGCACAGCTGGTTGAGCACCGCCGAAATGGGCGCCGCGATGTAGATTCCGTTCGTCGTGCTCTTCATCCCGTACTGGGCGGGGCTGCTATCCGGACACGCGCTCATGGCGGCCGGGCATGTCCTCATGCTGCCGCTCATGGCCGTCGCGATGCTGCGCCGACGCGACGAGTACACACAGCACCATCGGCACGCGCACGGGTCCCACGCGCGGCCGGAGACGGCAAACGAGGCGGCCTGAGGCAATGGCGTACTGGTTAGGGCAGCTGCAGGAGTTGCCGACGGAACTGCTCGACGTGGCACTGGCCCTGGTGATGGTGCTTGACATGATCCCATTGGTGGGTATTGCGGTGCCGGGAGATGTCGCGGTGCTGGCCGCGATCGGGGTCGGTGGTCCGTTCGCGGCGGTCGGTACGTTGCTGTGGGTCGTCGGCGGGTGCCTGGCCGGTTGGTCGTTGACGTTCGCGGCGGGGCGGTTCTTCGGTGAGCGGCTGCGACGGGGGCGGCTGGGCCGGTGGATCGGTGATCCACGGTGGGTGGCTGCGGAGCGGGCGTTGGACCGGGGTGGTCGGGTGTTGGTGGTGGCGCCGTTCCTGCCGGTGATCAACACGTTGGTGCCGTTGGTTGCCGGGGGTCTGCGGATGCCGTACCGGCGGTTCGCGCGTTACTCGGCGCTGGGGTCGGCGTTGTGGGCCGGTTTGTACGTAGGCCTTGGGCTGGTGGCCAGGCAGATCGGTGGGCTGTTGCCCGGTCAGCCTGTGACGATGGTGGTCACGGTGGCTGTCGGGCTCGCGTTCGGCTGGGTCACCCTGTTCGTCACGCGCCGCCGGCTCGCAGCATCCGATGCGGCGAGCCGGTGACGGCCAACCGACGACCCGTCAGGGTCGGGCCGTCACGGTGTCGGGGTGCCGTGGACGCGGCGGGCGTAGCGGGCGAAGGCCCGGCGGCCGAGGACGGGCACGATTAGGCGGGCCGGCAGTGGGGCCTGGGCGAGCATCATCGCGATGACCTGCGGGTCGCCTTCGTACATGAGCATGCCGAAGATCATTGCGCGCTGGTTCTTCGGCACGCTTTCCATGCCTTCCTCGCCGAGCTGTCCCCACTCCGCCGGGGTCAGGCAGCGTGACGCCAGCGGCAGGATGTGCTCCTCCTCGGCGGCCAGGTGTTCGGTCAGGCCGGCGTAGAGGCGCTCCAGGGACTCGGCCAACTGATCGCGGTCGGCCGCGGCGGCGTGTTCACGCCAGCGCGCCATCGCGGCGCCGGTCTGCTCCAACGTGTCGTGGATCTGGTGGTGCTGCTGCTCCATCAGTTGCACGATCGGAGCGAGCTCCGCGGGTACCCGATCCAGGAGCTTCGGCCACAGTAGTCGGTCCTCTCCGCTGTGGTGGTGATGCAGCATGTTGTTCAGGAAGTCGAGGTGCTCGCTGATTACGCGGGCCCGGGCCGCATCGCCGGGGGCGACGGCACGCACGAGGGCGGGTGCCAGGCGGTACTCGCGCCGCAAGGCCGTGTGGATGACGAGCATCTCGCGGGTATCGACCTGGCCCGACTCGGTCGTGGTCAACTGCTGCTCCTGTCGCTGATGGGAGACAGGATCGCGGCGAGGACGCCGGCGACCCGGTCGGCGGCGTCACCCTGATTGATCACTATCCAATGTATCGAGTTGGCCGATCGCCTCAAGCGCCGCAGCTGTTAATCAGCCCAATGTCCGATCCGGCCGCTTTATGGCGGATGAAGAACCGCCGAAAGGTCTGACCGGCAAGCTCGCCAGGGCGGGGTTCGCGGCCACTGCCGGGGTGCTGGCTGTGGCTGTTGGACTGTCCGACGCGCCGGCGCTCGCGATGGCTGAGCCGCACGCCGCTCATGCGATCTCGGCGGGGAAACCGGCGGCCGTATCCGCGGCGGTGGACGTGGTTCCGGTCAAGGCGACCGTCGTACTGACGGCCACCCTTCTCACCGTCTGTCGCAACCTGATCGGGCCGGGATCGGCGGTTGTCGGGGCGTCTCTGACGCGTTGAGGCGTTCGGCTGCAATGCAACCAGCCAGCAACTGAACGGGCACTTCAACAGCACTTTCCGTGGTTGAAGGTTTCCCCTTGTCAGCCGGTGAGCCGACATGGCCACCGCTCTGAGGGGAAACTGATGACTAATCCTGCCGCAGCCGCGTCGTCGAACTCCATTGAGGACCTGGTTCGTAGCCACCTTCCGCTGGTCGGCCACCTCGTGCGCGAGATGCTCGGCCGCCTGCCCGCTCACGTCAGCCGCGAAGACCTCGTCTCCGCCGGCATGGCGGCACTGGCCACCGCGGCCAAGGCCTACGACCCTG
>NZ_JAATVW010000049.1 GCF_011947225.1 Planosporangium flavigriseum
GCGGTGGTCATCGACGGGCACGGCGGCAGCATCGAGGTGCATTCCACGCCGGGGGAGGGCACGGAGTTCGTCTTATGCCTTCCTGTCGCTGGCAAACGGCTGTAAGTAGTGACGAAATCGGTCCGAGCGGGTCCAGATTGAATGCCGCGCTGATCAACGCCAGATGCGTGAACTCCTGCGGGAAGTTGTCGCGTGAAGTCGCCGCTCGCCTCGCATATCGATATCTCGGTCATTTTCGCGTCCGGACCGTATGAGTCGTCGCTCGTACCTTCGGCCAGAAATTTGACTGTCGGTGATTGGCTGCTCCTCGTCCGTAATCAATGCCGAACGTAGCGGGCGACATCACCGCTTGTCGCAATAGATGCAAATTCTCAACTTTGTCCACTGCGCTCTGTTACATCAAAAGGACGTCAGTGTGAGTTAGCCGCCGGGCGTGGTGAGTTAGGCGCTATCCGTGGGCAGCGGCCCATGTCTTGTGAACAGCGCTCGTTGATCTCTACGCTTCCGCCACCCGCGGTCGGCCTGTGCGGTCTGACCTGCTACCTCGGCAATCTGGGGAGAGCGCTGTGTCTGTTGGCGTGCGTTCACGTGTGTTCGTTGACGTTCTGAAGGGGCGGCGGCGACGGGCGGTCCGAGTCGTCGGTTCGCTTGTGGCGTTGACCCTCGCCGCGACGCTGTGCGAGGTCGTGCCGCCGGCGCGGCGAGCGGAGGCGGCGCCGACACAGGCCAAGCCGACCTGTCCAGACCAGCGCACCGACCGGGTGTCGGCGCAGGTCACCGCGCGGTTGTGCAAGAAGCGTGTCGAGGTCACCGGCGAGATGACCGAGAAGACCCAGGTATGGGCCGAGCCCAACGGTTCGGTGACGGTGGACATGCACCAGGGCCCGGTCCGGGTGCGCCAGGGTGACCGGTGGGTACCGGTCGACCTGACCCTGAAGAAGGCCGCCGACGGTTCGGTCGTCGCGGCCGCACACCCGAAGGCGCTGCGCCTGTCCGGTGCGGCGGACGCGGGTACGCACGACCTGGCATCGGTCGAGGTGGACGGCGACACGCTGTCGATGCAGTGGGACGGCGCGTTGCCGGAGCCGGTGCTGACGGGCAACCGGGCGACGTACCGCGAGGTGTTGCCCGGCGTTGATCTGGTGGTCGAGGCGATGATCACCGGGTTCGAGCAGTTCGTCGTGGTCAAGGACGCGTCGGCGGCGGCGCGGGTGGCCACGTTGCGGTTGCCGATGAAGAGCAAGAAGCTGCAGTTCGTCAACGACGCTCCGGGCGCATTCTCGATCAAGGACGCTTCCGGCCGTGCGGTGGGCCGTATTCCGACGCCCCTGGCGTGGGATGCCAGCAGCGATGCGGCTGCCCCTGGGGCGCGTGCGGAGAAAGCGTTGGCGGTGGCGACGCGTTCGCGGTCGGGTGCCAAGAAGTCCGCTACGGCGAAAGCCCCGAGCGCGACCGCCAATGCGGACGTCGCCGAAGGTACCGGCGCGGTCGACCTGGAGATTTCGGTAGACCCGGCCTGGCTGGCGGACCCGCAGCGCAAGTGGCCGGTCACGCTCGACCCGGTCGTCGACGTGGACCCGACCGACGACACGTACGTCAAGGAAAATGACACCGTTGACCGGTCGGGCGCTAATGACCTGCAGATCGGGCGGACATCCGCCGGTGTGGCGCGGGCGCTCTTCTGGTGGGGTACCAGCCAGTTCGCCGGCGGGCGTATCAACAGCGCGACCTTGCACCTGTGGAACTGGTACTCGGGAAGCTGCACCCCGGCTCAGTGGGAGGCGTGGAACGTCGGCTGGTACAGCAACCCGGTCTCCTGGAACACCCAGCCGGCGTGGCTCAACCAGGATGGTGTCTCGACCGAGACCTGGGGCTATGACACCAGCTGTAACGACAACTGGGTCGGCGTCGATGTGAGGCCGTTCTTCCAGCGGGCGGCCGACAGCGGAGTCGCCTACTCGTACATGGGCCTGAAGGCCGGTGATGAGGCCAACGGGTCGAAAATGAAGCAGTTCCGGTCGTTGCAGGCGGCCGACCAGTCGCAGGTCGCGTTCGTAACGGTCAACTACAACGCCGCGCCGGTGCTGTCGAACCAGCAGGCCAAGCCGACCAGTGGCGCCTGTGCGACCGGCAGCGGCCGGCCTTACGCCACTTCGACCACGCCGACGCTCCAGGTGAACGCCGCTGACCCCGACGGAACGGCATCGTCGGTGACCTTCGAGTGGTGGGTGACCGGCGGGGCGCAGATCGGCAGCACGACGGTCAACAACGTGCCCGCGGGCACTACGGCGAGCGCGACCGTGGCGGCTGGCGCCTTCAAGGATGGTGGCACGTACTCGTGGCGGGCGCGGGCAAGCGACGGCGTGACCTTCTCGCCGTGGTCTGCGTGGTGTGAGGTCACCGTCGATGCCACCAGGCCGGGCGCACCGTTGGTGTCGTCGACGCTGTACCCGCCCATCAGCCAGGACAGTTCCTGGGGCCACGGCGGCGCCGGACAGGCCGCTGATTTCGTGTTCACTCCGCCTAGCGGGTCGACGGACATCGTCGCGTACGTCTACCAGCAGGACACCGACACGGCCGCTACCACCACTACCGCCAGCGGGCCACTGACGGTGTCGCTGACTCCGAAGGAAGACGGCCGGCGCACGCTGACGGTGCGCGCCAAGGACGCGGCCGGCAACCTGTCCGACCCGGCGACGTACGTGTTCAACGTCGGCCGCGCCGGTCTGTCGATGCCACAACCTGGTACCAACATCATCAAGCGTGCGAAGCTGGCCATCAGCGGTGACCCGACGCTGACGCGGGCAACGTTCCAATACCGCCGCGGCCCGGGCGGCGCCGAGTACGACATCCCGCTGGCTCACCTGTCCAAGGCGAACGGCAGCCCGGTCACGGCGTACCCGGTTGTCCTGTCCGAGCTGGGTGCCAACGGTATCTGGAACGCTGTCGACACCTTGGGCACCACCGGCGGCGTGGTGCAGGTGCGAGCGGCGCTGTACCCGGACGCTGGCGACACCCCCGCCTACACCGGATGGGCGACGGTGAATGTCGACCCGAACGGCGACGGCGCGGCCGACGACAGCGTCGGGCCGGGCTCGGTCAACCTGCTCACCGGTGACTACACCCTGTCCTCCACCGACGCCGACGAGTTCGGCATGTCGGTGTCGCGTACCGCGTCCTCGCGTGAACCGACCGACGGCTGGCTACCGCAGGGTGAGCGGCTGACCGCCAACCAGCAGCAGATCTCCATGGATCCCGGCGGCTTCACCGATGCGGTGTGGGCCAATACGAAGCTGGGTGACTACACCGGGGACGGCAAGGCCGACCTGGTGAAGATGGAGAACGGCACGCTGTACGGCTACGTCAGTGGTGGCAGCAGTTGGGCCAGCCCGGT
>NZ_JAATVW010000005.1 GCF_011947225.1 Planosporangium flavigriseum
GGCGACCTGCGCACGCGCCTGGAGATGACCACCCAGTTCGGTGCGCCGATCGCCCACACCGCCTAACCGGCTAAGGCGTTTCCCAACGTTGATATCAAGCTCAACCCACCCGCCAGGGTGACCGTTCTGGCCAAGGGCGGCAGCTATACATTCAAAGTCATCGCTCGGAACGGATCGGCGCCAGCGCGCCGTGGCTGGCCCCGCTGTCCGACGGTGGTTCGCGGATCACCGGGTACGTCGTCCCGGCGTTGCCGGTTGCGGCCAACGGGACGGTGCAGAAACCCTTCGTGCCGCCACTGCTTGCAGCGGATGCGACGGCGCTGGGGGTTGGTGGGTGCCGCTGCCGTCGGCGTAGCGGTTTGAGTCAAGCTAGAAACTTCCTCTGCGGGTTCTCAACTGCTTGAGCACACTGCGTGCGCGGCGGCAAGGATCTGATCAGTGACCGGCCCTGGGTGGGAGATGAGCGTGAGGTGCGAGCCGCCCGGTACCGATTTGATTCGCGCGTGTGCGCGGTTGGCCATGAACGTCTGCGACTCCGGTGTAATGATCTTGTCGGCGGTACCAATGACGTACCAGGACGGGATTTTCTGCCACGCTGCGGCGGCGGAGCGGGTCATGAACGCGCTTGTCGTGGCCGGGCGCTGGCTGGCCCAGAGCGTTTCCGCGGTCCGTGTCGGCAGAGCTGGGGCGAAAGACTGGAGAAAGACCTTCTCCTTCAGGTAAAGCTCGATGTCGCCAGCGGGGGCGCCGGAGTAGGGCACCCGGTCGTAGAGCGTCTCCGGTGCCGCGTTGAGTGCGGAGGTTTTCCCGCTCAGTTGCGCGGTGGTCTCGCCCACCGCAGGCGCGGCAGCGTTGACGTAGACCAGTTCCTTGACATTGGGGTTGCCGGCGGCGGCGTTGGTGATGACCGAACCGCCGTAGGAGTGACCGACGAGCACGATCGGTCCGGAGATGGTTTTCAGGAAGGCGGCGACGTCCGCTGCGTCGCTGGTCAGGCCGCGCAGCGGGTTGGCGATAGCGCGGACCACGTACCCGTCGCGCTGCAGCCGGGTGACCTCCCCGCTCCAACTGGATGCGTCGGCCCAGGCACCATGCACTAGGACCATGGTCGGTTTCGCGGCGCAGCTCGTCGCGGGGGCGGTAACCGCGGGCGTGGCGGGTGAAGATCCGGCAGCCGGGCCGTCAACCACCCCGAGGACGACCAGGGCCATCGCCATCAGCACAGCGATCCAAGCCGGACGCCGACCGCCACGCAACATTTTCATGATGCATCCCGTTCGAGCGCAGGTCCCACAGCCACCGGGTACCCCCCGCAGCCCGGCATACCCCTTTGCGTCAGCCCAGCACTTACGGCGGTGTGGCCCAGCCCTGTCCCAAACGGTCACGATCGGATCAGCCCGCGGCGGCTTGAATCAACCGAGAAAACTCCTCTGCGGTGAGCCTTCGGTTTCGGCCCTGCAAGCTGCCGAACCAGAAGACCCGGCGGGAATGGTGGTACACCAGGTCGGTTTCCCCGCTGAATGTGTATCCGGGCTATGGCGGGTAGGAGACCTGGTTCGCCGGGGACGGTTCATACGAACGTCCCTGCGGCAGCGGCGACGGTGCAAAACACCTTGCGGCGGCGAGCGGGAAAGCCGAGTGTCACTCAAGGGGGGGCCCACGAGCCACCGGTAGTACACGAGGTACTCGCTGCGCATCGCTCGGTACGTCAGCGTCGGCGGGTGCACGGTCGGACGGCGGTCCTTCCTGCGGGGCATTGTCGGTGGTGCGGCCGGAGTGGTCGCCGGAAAATCGGTCGCCTCCGGTGTGGCCCTCGCCGCCGACCGGCAGGACGACTACAACCTGGAGGCGGCTCGGGAAGGGACGCGGAGCTTCCCGTTCTACGGCCAGCACCAGGCGGGTATCGCCACTCCTCCGTAGACAGCCGCCGCTTTCCTGTCCCTCGACGTGACCGCAGCCAACCGCGCTGAGCTCACCGAGCTGTTCCGCGCGCTCACCGCGCGTGCGGCGTTCCTGACTGCGGGCGGTACTCCTCCTCCGACCTCGCCGAACGCACCGCCGTCGGACGACCGGCTGCTCGGCCCGACGGTGCTGCCGCCCTCGTTTTCCCATATCGCGTTCGGGTCCGGGCAGTTGCCTGCTACCGCGACTGACGGGGCGGGGTAGCAGTGAGGATGTCCGGTGCGCGCATGAAGTTGGTCGGGTCGGCTGCCATGGTCATCGCCCGCTCGGCTGCCGGGGCGGCCGTCTGGGGTGGTACCACGAGCAGGTCGAGCTGGTCGCCCCGGTGGGTAGTGGCGATGAACAGGGTGGGGTCGAGGCTGGAGAACCAGCCGATCCGGATTACTGCCGTACCGACCGCGAGTTTGCGGAAGCGGCTGTCCCAGCTGGCGTCATTGAGCATCACAGAACGGATTGGCCCGTAGCGGGCGGCGAGGGCTAGGACGAGGCCGGGAACTTCGGCGACCGGGTCCCAGCAGCGGGGCCACCACCCGCCGTCGAGGACGGCATAGTCGGCTCGAGTGGGGGGCACCGACGACAACGGCCAGCGGAATATTGGCAAGAACGAACTGGGATTGAGGGTGGTGAGGTCGGGCCCCGCAGCACAGGGCAGCAATGCGGGGCCCGAGCACCGTGGCGCCGTGCGGCGCCGCCCGGACCACAGTGGGCCCGGGAGCATGACTCAGATCCGGCGGACGGCCTCCGCCTGCGGGCCCTTGGTGCCCTGAACGATGTCGAACTCGACCCGCTGGCCTTCCTGGAGTTCGCGGAAGCCGTCAGCCTGGATCGCGGTGTGGTGCACGAAAACGTCGGGACCGTCGCCGTCGACGCTGATAAAGCCAAAACCCTTGTCGGCGTTGAACCACTTCACGGTGCCAGCGGACACGGATGTCTCCTTCGCGGTCACGACCCTCGCGCTGCGAGACCCGGGTGGGCCGTCTCAAGCAGCGGCGAACCCACGGCGAATCCGAAAGCAGACCGATCCGGGCCGTAGCCGGGCAGAAGGCAACCACAAAACAAGAGAATGCTTTGCTGACTGTACACGCTCTGCGGGTAACGCCTGGGCGGCAATGGCCGCGCGCAAGGTCGTTCCGGCCGTGACGGGATGAAGTACGCCGATCATGTATGCCGCAGCCGACGGCTGCGCCACGGAGCCGAACTCACCTGTCGGCGCTGTTCCAGTCGTCGCGTGCCGGCGGCGTGGGCTGGGCACCCCGGGCGCGAGAAGCCCGACGCCCGTCAACAAATCGATGAGTTCCCCCGTTTGTGCGGCATGCTGGGTAAGTGATGAATCGGACGGCACATCCCCTGACCAACGACGACCGGCCCGACGTCGTTGCCGGTCTGCGGGTGTTCGATGTGGCCTCCGGGTCGGGTCTGGTGGCCATTGCCGCGGCGGTGGCCGGTGCGGCAGCCGTCACCGCCAACGACATCGACCCCTACGCTCTCGCCGCGATAGCGCTGAACGCGCAGGCCAATGATGTGGCTGTCGAGGTAAGCCGCGGCGATCTGCTCGACGGTGACGGTGATGACGCTGAGGTGGTGCTCGCCGGAGACGTCTTCTACAGCCAGTCCATGGCTCAGCGGATGTTGCCGTTCCTGCACCGCGCCGCCACGCGCGGCGCCCGGGTCCTGGTCGGCGATCCCGGACGGGCCGACCTGCCAAACGACAGCCTGGAGGTTGCCGCGAGTTACCAGGTTTCCATGATGGGAGCCCCCGAGGACGCGCAGATCAGCCAGGTCTACGTGCTTGAGTTGCGCCGCTGACCGTACCGCTCGGCAATGGCGGGGCGGCGTCCCACACTGCTCTCCAGCACCGCCTGGTCGGCGGCGCGGACCCAGTGGTCGCCAGTGTCCGAGCCCGGGGGAGTGACACTACTGCTGCGACCCGCCGGGATCCCTGTTAGAGTGAACGAAGTTTTTGGATAGGTGGTTCGCCTTATCCCGGCCAGTTGGTAGATCGCAGATGCGTAGCCAGCGGGTTGGGCGATGTGGGGCCGCTAGACCAACGGCTTCCGGATCTGCATGGTGCAGGTCCTCGCCTAAACAAGGGAGAATGGCAATGGCACAGGGCACCGTGAAGTGGTTCAACGCCGACAAGGGTTTCGGTTTCATCAGCCAGGACGGCGGCGGCGACGACGTATTCGTCCACTTCTCCGCCATCCAGTCCGGCGGTTACCGGTCGCTTGAGGAGAACCAGCGGGTCGAGTTCGAGATCACGCAGGGCCAGAAGGGCCCGCAGGCCGAGAACGTTCGCCCGCTCTGATTGAAGCTCGCGTGCGGCCGGCAACTCGGACTCGAGCGGTTGCACCAATGAACGACGGGGTGGTCGGCCCGACGTAACCGACCGGCACCGATCCCCGCCTCTGTCTCACAGACGAGGCGGGGATCGATGCTATTGAGGCTTGCCCGCCTTGCGGCTCTCACCGCGGCTGGACGAGTACCCTCGCATGCCCATGTCGTTAGGGCGAGCTTCCGCGCCCTCGCTAATGGGTGGACACCGCCTTCCATCACACGTCTGCCTGGGCGGCACGCCACGGTGTAACGGTGTGATGCCGCCCGGTACGCTGCTGTGAGCGACCTGTCTAGGCCGTGGATGGAGCGACGGACACCATGACACGGTATGTGGTTGGCGGGTACGAGGAGTTCCCGGTGCTCCACCTTCGGCCGGTCGATGATGGGCGGGGCGTGGAGCTTCCGGAAGCGTTGTACACGCGGTGGCAGCAGGCGCGGGCTGAATTGGACGCCACGCAGCGGGAGATAGTGGCACATATTCGTGCGACCGCCGGATCCGATGCCATTCCAGCGGAGTTGCGGGAAGCCCAGGACCATCCCAACCAGGATCATCCCTCCGACCGTGCGTGGAAGCTGCACTGACTCGTGCAGCGATGGCTTCATGCGTAGGTTCCGGCTCGGCGCTCCTTGCTGAACTGATCTCGGCCCTGGCTGCTGCTACGCGCTGCGCGGCGGATAGGCCGGAACTGCCAGGGCATCTGCTCGGAGTACGTCTGGTGACGCGATTGCCGGCCTGACAGCACGTTTTTGGTCCAACGGTGTGGGTTCGGGTGGCAGGTGGGTGCGGATCGGTTTCCGTGCCGCTACCTGCCCTTTTTGCTCAATAGTGTCTGGGCCATGACGAGCGGCGAGTACGGCAGCACGACGAGCACGATGATGGTCGAGGAGGCCGCCCGCGCGTGCCTGGACGCCCTGATGGGCTGGGTGGGCGTCGACGGGCTGGTGGCCGCGATCCGCGACCCCGGACTGCTGGCGACGATCGATCAGCACGCGGCGGTGGTACGCGACGTGCTCGGTGAGGGGGTCACCGAGGCGCGGGCGCTGGCCGAGTACGCCCGGCAGGTGCACGCCGCGGCGATGGCTGCGGGGCACCGGATGCCGGGCCCGGGCCGCGTGGACTGGGCAAACGCTTCGGCGTACCTGCTGCGCCTGGTGGCGGTGTGCGCACTGGCCGGCACCGCCGACCGCCTCTGACGTGATCTCCGCCCGGTGACGTAGCTCTTCGTCATCATCGGGCGTGCGTTGCAGCGGAGCGGTCGGTGGTTCCTGGCCGTTCCCGCCGTCCCCATACGTGACGTTGTCCAGCGCGGGCAGCGCCGACGGGCATTTCCACCCCGGCTGAGTCGCATGCCTGGACCTCGGCAAGATCTATCACCAGAACCGACCGGTCGCCGGCCAGCAGGCGGGCCACCTCGGGATCAACCATCAGCACCGCTTCCGCACACAACCCACCGGCCAGGGCGAGCACGCACGCCCCGTGTACCTCGTACGTCGACCAGCTCAACCGCATACGTCGGCTGTACCCAGCGGAGCCGGCCGCTGTCAGGTTCGCGGCCCTGCGCGGGTGTGGGCGGCGCTCGCCGGAAGCCGACGGCGAACGTGCTCGGCAGAGTCATATGGGGGACTGCGTGAGAACTTCCATGATGTGCCCGTCGGGGTCGTCGAAATAGACGGTCCGCCCTCCCCGGTCGTAGTTGATCTCACCTGGTCGCTTCGGCTCGTGCCGGTTGGCGTAGAAGCTCAGATCCGCATCGCGGATGCGGGCGAAGATCTGGTCGAAGTCCGTCTCGCTGACCAGGAAGGCGTAGTGGTGCGGGGTGACCTGCTGGGTGCCGAGCAGATTGACGTCAGCGAAGTCCAAGGAGACGTCGCCGACACGTACCGGGACGAACGGGCCCCACTGAGCCGATGCCTCAAGCCCGAGGATCGCGGGCAGGAAGCCCGCTGAAGCTTGCTTGTCGGTGGCCGGCACGATGGCGTGGTTGAGGGAAATCGTCATCGTGTTCGCCTCCTCCTGCGACAGGACGGTTTTGGGTTGGCGGGCGCCGCGGAAGATGCCTCTGGCGGTTCACTGTCCGGTGCCGGGCTTGCCGTTACGTGTCGAAGTCGATCGCATCGCCGGGATCGCGTCGGGGGCTTGCCTGCGGGCTTGTGGCCGGCTCGGCTACGCCGACCCGCAACACCAGGAACGGATTTTCCAATCCGCCGAGCTTCGCGCTCAGGTCTGCGCGGGTCGACACCACCTCAGTCAGGTCGCTCATCGGCGACACCCCCAGACCTTCCTCGATCGCGGCCAGCAGAACCGCCGACAGCGCCTCACCGGCTCGCAGCCAGGTGGCCGGCGCGTCGGTGTCGCCGCCGAGCACCATGTACCGGGTCTGCTGGTCGGGCCCGGTATCTGAGGCGAGATCACCGCCGCCCTCAAAGCCGAAATCGCGTACCTGATTCATGCGCCACGTGGGTACCGTGACGGTGTCAGCCGGGATGCCCTCGCTGCCGGCTTCTTCCGCCGCGTGAGTCCAGCCGGCGAGTTCAGCGCGGTAGGCCGGATTGTGCAGTTCCAGACGCTGAGCGTTGAAGACCACGGTCGCCAACGCGTTCATGTCCTCGAGTTCGAGCAGGTACAGGTGGATCCCGTGGCCTTCAGCGGCGTCGCGGAGCCGCTCGAGCGCGTCGGGTTGGACGGGTTGGTCGGTGAACAATCGCCGGTCGGTGTGGCGGATGAGGGCGGCTTGGTAGCAACGGATGTCGACAGGCTGGGGTGGCTGCTCGCCGATGACCCTGATCCGCGCGAGTAGGTCGGAGCGGGCCGGGTCGGGCAGCAGATCGACAGCGGCGGCGCGGCCTTCGGCGGCGAGCGCGATTGTGGCGTGGTGCAGCGCGATTCCGCAGCTGAGCGTGGTGAGCCGGTGGTCGGGGTCGACGACCGGCAGTTGGCGCCCGGGGTCGGACCACAGTTCGAGGACGCCCCGGCCGACATGCCAGTGCCACGGCTGGGTATTGAAGATCGATGGTGCGCGCAACGCGACCTCTGCGGCCATCCTCAGCACGTCGGTCTCAGTAGGCGCCATCGCACGGCCTCCTCGGCGCGATCCTTTTCATCCTACCGGCACACCGGACACGCCGTTGAGGGCCAAAGGTCCCCGTCTCACGATCCTTCGAGCGGCGCGGCACCGTGCCGGAGGGGTTCCGGCCCGCCGCGGGGCTCGGATCCTGCCTGCCCCGGCGGCGTTCGGCCTGCCACCCACCCCCAGGAGCTTGGCGCTAGATCGCGGTGCGTCCGCCGTCTGCGGCAACGGTCGCGCCGGTGACGTAGCTCGCGCGGGGCGATGCGAGGAATGCGACGACCTCGGCGATCTCCTCGGGTCGTGCGGCACGGTTGAGCAGGGTAGTGGTACCGAGCGCTTCGATGCGCTCAGGTGCCGCACCACTGGTGTAGACCGGGCCGGGGGCGACGGCGTTCACCCGCACACCGCTGGGGCTGAACTCCGCGGCCCAGGCGCGCGTCATCGACGAGAGGCTGGCCTTCGTAGCCCCGTAGGCCGCACCACCCGCGAGTCCGATCTCGCCGGCCATACTGCCGATGTTGATGATGTTGCCGGTGCCCCTGGCCGCCATCCCCGGCGCGAACGCGCCGACGAGGAAGTAGGGTGCACGGACGTCGCTGGCGAACATGGCGTCGAATGTCTCGACGTCGAGGTCCGCGCTCGCGCCGAACCAGGAGAATCCGGCGTTGTTGACCAGGACGTCAATGTCGCCGGTCTCTTCGGCCAGGCGCTCAACGTCGGCTGGATTGCTGAGGTCGGCTGCGACGAAGCGGGCGCGGCCGCCGTCGTGTTCGATCTCTTCGACAACCTGGCCTCCCCGCTCGGCGTCGCGTCCGTGCACGATGACCTCGAAATCGTCCTCGGCCAGCTGTTCGGCGACCGCGCGGCCGATGCCGGACGTCGCTCCGGTCACCAGCGCTTTCGAGGGTTGAATGTCGACGTCGCCCCGCTGATCTGCCATGACTACTCCCTGACTCGAAATGCTCATGGCCGACAGGTCCATGTAGCGCCTGGGCCCTGTGTCGGCGGCGGCTTGCGATCATCGAGTCACCGCCAACGGTGGAGCTACCCGGACGCGCATCGATCACATCTCCGCCACGCCAACCAATACGGCCATCTCGCCATCTCGCTGTTCGCCGTCGACGAGTACCAGGTCGGCCCGCCGGCCCGGCGCGACGACGCCGCGGTCGGTGAGGCCGAAGTGTTCGGCGGGCAATACGCGGACGTTGCGCAGGGCAGTCTTCATAGGTCCGCAGGTGCCCCACTTTCCGCGCTGATGAACCCGTCGTCCGCTGGCCGGCGGCCGGGCGCGACGCCGTCCGGGGACGTTAGATCGGTCTCCCGGCGGGCAGAAACGTTGAGTAGACCAGAGGCGGTGAGGTCGTCATGCTCACCATCCGGCGCGACGCGGAGATCTTCGAGACCGACGGCGGGTGGTTCCACGCTTGCTGGCACTTCTCCTTCGACCGCTATCACGACCCGCAGCAGATGGGAGTCGGTCCGCTACGCGTGTTCAACGACGACCGGATCGTCGCTGGCGCGGAGTGGCCGATGCATCCCCACCGCGACATCGAGTCGCTGACCTACGTGGTCGAGGGGCACTTTGAGCACGCGGATTCCCTCGGCAACGACGGCCGCCTCGAACCGGGGGGTACGCAGGGCATGTCGTTCAGCCACCGTGGGGCGATGCACTCGGAGCGCAACGCGTCGCGGACCGAGCCGCTGCGGTTCCTGCAGTTCTGGATTCTGCCCGCGGCGGAGAGCGCCGAGTCGGGCGTCCAGCAGCGCCAGCACACCGCCGACGAGCGTACCGACCGGTGGTTGCAGATCATGGGCCCGGCTGGTGAGGAGGGCCTGGATCTGCGTCAGGACGCCCGGGTACGGGTGGCGCGGCTGACCGCCGGGCGTCAGCTCACCCATGCGTGGGGTGACGGGCGGGGCGGCTACCTGTACGTGATCGGCGGTGACGCCAGCCTTGACGGGCAGAAGGTCGCCACCGGCGACGCGGCGAAGGTCCACGGCCCGCACGAGGTCGTGGTTCAGGCCGCGGCCGACACCGAGCTGATCAACATTGATGTGCCGTTGGCGTACGAGCCGGTCGGGGTGTGGGCCGGCCACCGCTGAGCGAGCCCCGGCCGGGAGCGGTCGGCCGGCGGGGAACGTTAGGCCAGATCCCACGGGGCGGGGGAGCGTCAGTTGGCCAGCGGCGGAGAGGTGCCCGTGCTCACCATCCGACACGATGCGGTGATCGTCACGCGGGGTGGCGTGGTCGGGCGCCCGGCGCATCCCTGCCGCGACGTCGGACCTCTGGCCTCCGTGACGGAGACCCTGGCTGGCGACAACGAGCCGGCCTCCGCGGTGAACCCCTCAACCAGGAGGAAGTCATGGTAAGCCTGCCTATACGCGATCCCGTGAAAGACCACCTGTTGACCCCGAAGAACGCAGCCTTGGTGATCATCGACTACCAGCCGCTGCAGATGTACACCGTCCATTCGACGGAACCGGGCAGGATGATCAACAACATGATCGCACTGACGAGGCTGGCGAAGGTGTTCGGTGTGCCGATCATTCTTTCCACGGTCAACGTCACCAACGGCGTGAACCCGGACACCATCAAGCAGCTTAAAGACGAAATCCCCAATGTGCGCTCCTACGACCGCACGCAGATCAACGCCTGGGAAGACCGGGAATTCGTGGAGGCGGTGAAGGGCACCGGCCGCCGCAAGCTGATCATGTGCGCGCTGTGGACCGAAGCGTGCCTGTTGTTCCCCACCCTGGATGCGCTCAACGAGGGCTACGACGTCTGGCCCGTGACCGATGCGGTCGGCGGCACGACGGTCGAGTCGCACCGGACCGCGCTCCAGACGATGAATCAGGCTGGCGCGAAACTCACGACCTGGAACTCGGTGGCGTGCATGCTCCAGCGGGACTGGGCGCGCAAGGAGACGGTGCCGGGCTTCCTGCAGACCGTCATCGACCAGAACCTGGACTGGGGCTGGTACGAGGAACTCCGGGGCGCTGGCAAGCGGCAGGAGGCCCCCGTCCCGGTTGGTGCCAGGTAGCCGCAGGCACGCCCGTGCCCGGCACCGCCTGCTCGACGGCGGTCAAAGAAGACCAGTCCGCTACGTGCGGACATCGCAGCGTCTCACCTTCCGTAACCGAGGGCGTCCTGACCGGCTCGCAGGACGGGTGGTGGACCATGGCGCTCGGTGCCAAGGACGCCGGCCTGGCGGTCGCCACCCCGCGCTGGGCACACGGACCGTCGACCGGACGGGCTCGGCCCTGCGATACCGTCAAGAGGCGCCCGCACCGGACGTCGAGCAGTCCGCGTCCGCCGGCTGGCGATGGTCCGTAGGGCACCCGACGAATCAGGGAGATACCGATGCCGGAGCCTGAGCCCGCTCAAGACGCCCACGCCGAGGATGCCGACACGCCAGCCACCGCCGAGACCGAGACCGAGACCGAGACCGAGACCGACGAGCCTGCCGGTTACGCAAATCGGGCTGCCCGACGCGCGAAGGGCAAGGTGTCCTCGCCGCAACCGTATGGAAAGGGTCAGCGCCCCGGCGGCCGGCCCTCGGTCCAGAGCCCGCGCCAGTGGGGTAACCGTCGAAGCGGCTGATCCGTCGACGGTGTCGTCGTCGGCACACGGCTGCCGGTGTCCGCGGTGATGGTGGCGGGGGATTAGAGAGCGCAGCGGGGCGCGTTGAATGGCGCTGAACCCCGCTGCGCTGTTCGCGGCGTCGTGTCGTGACCTGCGATTCCTCTTGTTACTGCAGGTCACGGGCCCAGCAGGCGGCACCCGTCGACGACGCGCATGTACCCCGGTTCGGGTTCTCCAAGGGCAAACGCAGCGCAAGATGCGTACCGACATGGGCTCGTTCTGGATGTGCAGTGCTGCGCCAGGGACCGCCGTGGCGCAGGATCGTCACCTTGAGGTTCGGGGCCGGGCTTGACGTGTCGGCTCGGCACGTGCGGCGATGGCGGCCTGAATGCGGCGCAGGGTCCGCAGGCCCTTCTTAGCCGACACGCTCACCCGGCCGTCGAAGACGGTTGTGCCGCGGTCCTCCGCAGCCAGGCGGGTCAAGCTCGGGACGGCCCGTTCGTCGCCGGTGGAGCCCAGCGCGGTCGCGGCCCAGTAACGCTGGTCCGAGTCGGTCGACGTGGCCGCGTCGATCAGCCGCGGGATGACGTCGGGCGCGAACTGCGCCAATGCACTGGCGATGTAGCCGATCCGCGCGTAGCGGCGATGGGTGAACTCGGCCCACAGTGCGGCGAGGGCCTCCTCGCCACCGATCGCGGCGAGCGCGTCAGCGGCGCGGTGTCGCACCCACTCGGCCGGATCCTGCAGCAACGGCGCCAGCACTCCGACCACCGTCTCGTCGCCGAGCACACCCAGGCCGACGATGACGCGCTCCCGTACGATCCATTGGGGATGATCGACGAGGTCGAGCAGGGCGGGCACCGCGGCGCGGATGCCAAGGTCGGTGCAGCCGGTGGCCGCCCACGCCTGGCAGTTGTACCGGGTGTCGGCGAGCGCGGTGAGCAGCGGCGCTTCCAGGTCGGCGTCGCCGAAGACCTCGATCCGGTTGAGCGCGCGGCAGTAGATGGACCGGTGGAAGTCGCGGTAGTCCCGGACGACCGTGCGAAGCGCAGCGGTCGCCGAGGCGTCGTCGCGCTCGGCGCGCTTCAGGAGGAGGTGAAGGTTCTCCTCCCGGCTCTCAAGGTCGCCTTCCTTCAGGGAACGTACGTCCTCAAGGTCCACACACCTACGGTACAAGGCCCGATGGTGTCCGCAGCGCGCCGGCCCGCGCACACGCCGGGCTGGACGGCAGCCACGACCCGGCGGAGTCCGGTCGGTGACGCACCGGTGAGTGGCTGGGTCGTCGACCGGAGTGGGGAAATGCCCAACGGCTAGCGAGCCCCGCCGCGCTCCCGACGTACCGTCGCTCTCTTTCCCTTGATCGTGCTTGCACGCAGGGCGGCGATCACGTCGTTGGCTGCGGACTCGGGGACCTCCACGAGCGAGAAGCGGTCGGCGATCTCGATCAGCCCGATCTCGCGTGTGCTCAGGCGGGCCTCACCGATGATCGCGCCGACCAGATCCTGCGGCCGGATTCCGGCCCGGCGTCCGACGCCGACGAACAGACGGGTCATCCCTTCCGCGGACGCACGTCCCCGCCGGTCGTCGCGGTTACCGGAATCCCGGCCACCCCGCATCTCCCGACTGGTGGCCGAACCGACCTCCGGAATCTCGTCCTCGTCGGCCGCCCCGCCGGTGGCCTCGTGCGCGAGTTTCACCGCGGCCAGTGCGATCTCCATGAGATCGAACTCGTCGGCGAGACTCTCCACCACGACCCGGAAGCGCTCGAGGCCATCCTCCAGGAGGCTTTCCTGCAGCGCCGCACGGGTCAATTCCAGCTTCCGGGCACGCATGTCGGCGATGGTGGGTACCTTCTCGACGGTGATCCGCTGTTTGGTCACCCGCTCGATGGTCTTGAGCATGCGGTGCTCTCGTGGCTCCGCGAGGGTGATCGCCACACCCTCGCGGCCGGCCCTGCCGACTCGGCCGATCCGGTGCACGTACGACTCGGGCGCGGACGGGACGTCGTAGTTGACCACGTGGGTGAGCTGCTCGATGTCCAGCCCGCGGGCGGCCACATCGGTGGCGACGAGCAGATCTGCCGTTCCGCCGCGCAGCCGGCTCATCACCCGGTCTCGCTGCTCCTGGCTCATCCCGCCGTGCAGAGCCTCGGCGCGGTACCCGCGTCCGTTCATCGTCTCCGCGAGCCGGTCGACCTCCTCACGCGTACGGCAGAACACGATCGCCGCGGTAGGCGCCTCAATGTCCAGAACCCGCCCGAGCGCCGCCGGCTTGTGCGACCGCGGAACCAGGTAGGCGCTCTGACGCACCAACGGCGCCTCGCCCGGAGCGGGCATTTCCCGCCCGATCTGGATCCGGACCGGGTCCTGCAGGTGGCGGCGGGCCAGCCCGTCGATGCGCTTCGGCATCGTCGCCGAGAACAGGACCGTCTGACGATCCTCGGGGGTCTCCTGCAGGATCGCCTCGATGTCCTCGCTGAACCCCATGTCGAGCATCTCGTCCGCCTCGTCGAGCACGACGGTCTTGAGGCTCTGCAACCGGAGTGTCCCGCGGGCGATGTGGTCGAGCGCTCGCCCGGGCGTGGCCACCACGACGTCGACCCCGCCCTCGAGCGCCCGCAGTTGCCGGCCGATCGGCTGCCCGCCGTAGATCGGCAGGACACGTACGCCCAGATCACGGCCGTAGCGGTGGAACGCTTCCGAGACCTGGACGGCGAGCTCACGGGTGGGTACGAGGATCAGCGCCGTCGGCTGCGCGTTCTCGCCGAGGCCGGTCATCCGCTGGAGTACCGGCAGGGCGAAAGCCGCCGTCTTTCCCGTCCCCGTCGCGGCCTGCCCGAGCAGGTCGCGTCCGCCGAGTAGCGGGGGGATCGCTTCGCGCTGGATCGGCGTGGGTTCTTCATAGCCGAGACCGGAGAGGGCGCGCAGGAGCTCAGGGCGCAGCGCCAGATCGGCGAAGGTGGTCGAGGCGTCAGCAGCGTTCGGCGTCATGGTCGTCCTCCTGGTTTCGGACCGACGCTCGCCGGACTCCTGTCGATGACCCTCCTACCGTGACGCGGCCTGCCGCGCCGACATCGCTCACACCCCCGGACAGCGGAGCGGGTCTCCACATCAGCGTCCGCCCCGGCGGCTGCCGGCGCGCGTCCGAGCGGAGAAGGCCGCCGCGCCACCCGGCCCGGCCGGTGCCGCCGCCGTGACGGCGCCATCTCGGGAACCCGACCGCGATGACGACGCCCGCGGGACCGACCCGGACGCGGTGTGGGTCGACGACCGGCGCCGCGCGGCGTGCCGATCCGTACGGCCGGGCCCTGCGGTGTCGGTCGCAACCGGTGCGCCCGCCGGCGGCTTGACGAACGAGCGCTCGCCGGGGGCGAGTTCGGTCAGCAGCGGGTTCCCGGGTCGCAGACGCGTGGTGGTCGCCACGATGCCCGCTTTCCGGATCAGGTCGCGTACCTCGGGAACCTGGTCGTCGGTCATGAGCGTGACCACCGTGCCCTCGGCGCCGGCGCGGGCCGTTCGACCGGAGCGGTGCAGGTACGCCTTGTGTTCGACGGGGGGATCGGCGTGGATGACGAGGCTCACATCGTCGACGTGGATGCCGCGGGCGGCGATGTCGGTGGCCACCAGCGTGTTCGCGGAACCGTCGGAGAAGGCGAGCAGATTGCGGGTACGCGCGTTCTGGGCGAGGTTGCCGTGCAGTTCGACAGCCGGTACCCCGGCGGCGATCAGCCGGCGCGTCAGGGTCTTCGCGCCCCGTTTGGTACGGGTGAACACCACCGTGCGACCCGGCGCCGAGGCGAGGTCGACCAGCACGGGGAACCGGTCGTCGTCGTGTACGTGCAGCACGTGATGCGACATCGCCGCGACCGGTGACTGCGCCGAGTCGACGCTGTGGGTGACCGGGTCGGTGAGGAACCGTCGCACCAGGACGTCGACCCCGGCATCCAGTGTCGCCGAGAACAGCAGCCGCTGCCCGGAGCGTGGAGTCTGCTCGAGCAGCCGCCGGACGACGGGAAGGAAGCCGAGGTCGGCCATGTGGTCGGCCTCGTCGAGCACGGTGATCTCGACGGCGTCGAGATGCGCGTGGCCGGACTTGACGTGGTCGGCGAGCCGGCCGGGACAGGCCACGAGAACGTCCACGCCCTGGCGCAGGCCGGCGATCTGCGGGTTGGCGCCGACCCCGCCGAAGATGGTCAGCGTCCGCAGTGACAGGGCTTGGGCCAGTGGCGCGATCGACGCCGAGATCTGGGTGGCCAGCTCGCGGGTGGGTGCGAGGATCAGCGCCCGCGGGCGGCCGGGCCGTCGCGGCGAGCCGCTGGCCGCCAGTCTGGTCAGCACGGGGAGGACGAACGCGTAGGTCTTGCCCGAGCCGGTTCGGCCCCGGCCGAGCACGTCGCGCCCTGCTAGGGCGTCGGGCAGGGTCGCCGCCTGGATGGGGAACGGTTTGGTAACGCCGTCGGCGGCGAGCACCCGGGTGAGCGTGGCGGGCACGCCGAGGTCGGCGAAGGTCATGGATTCAGCTGAGGATGTGTGGTGAGGGCGGCGGGCCGCCATGAAGTCTCCGAACGTGGAAGGGTCGTCCTGCCCGGCGCAGACCCGAACGGTCGCGGCGCGTGGTGGTCGACAACGAAACGGCTCGAGGCAGAACTGTGCGAGCCGTAGATCAAAGTGTACCCGAGCCGGCTGAATACCCGTACGGGTACTTCGGTCGCCTTGGTCTCAGTGTCTGCTCGGCCGCTGCGCACAGCGGGTTCTGGAGTCCTACAGGCTGTCTGGGGCGCGACTGGAAGGTCGAGCGTGGCGGGCGGTGAGTGGTTGTTGGTGGCGGTGGGGTACGGCTTCGCTATGAAAGTCGTCGAGTTATTGCTAGGGTGAGTGAAGTTTGTTTTTTGGGGGTCGGTGGGTCGCTGTATCTGAACCGCTTGACGGGTCGCATGGTTTATTGATGCCGTCAGTGGGGTCAGGTGATGGGGCCCGCGTGACCAAGATGGCGGCGGATCTGCGTTCGCAGATTTTCGCGCCTTATCAAGGAGTTGTAGTGGCTCAGGGCACTGTGAAGTGGTTCAACGGCGACAAGGGTTTCGGCTTCATCGCCCAGGACGGGGGCGGTGACGACGTGTTCGTTCACTTCTCTGCTATTCAGTCCGGCGGTTTCCGTTCGCTGGAGGAGAACCAGCGGGTCGAGTTCGACGTCACGCAGGGCCAGAAGGGCCCGCAGGCGGAGAACGTCCGCGTCATCTGACTTAAGATCGGGCTGCCGCAGGGTCCCGGCGTGTTCGCCGGGATGGTCGAGCGGCACCGGTGAGCGACCGGAGTGCCGGGGCGGTCGACCTGGCAGTATCGGGCGGTGCTCGATCCCCGCACCCTTTTTGGTGCGGGGATCGATGCTATCCGGAGCATTTTGAGTTGCTCATGGTTCGGCTGCGATGCGGTTGACGCGCCTTTGCCGGTTACGAGGGCGCCAGAAAATGCTGATGAGCTCATTGGAAAGAGCAATCCGGGGTTGCCTGCACCGCAGACTGTGTTCGCCATATTTTTGCGTGCTTACGACTGCCGGCTAATGTTGCTCGACGGTCAATGCAATTGTGGGAACGAACGACTTTGATGGTTAAGCAGACGATCCATGTGCTGGTCGATGACATCGACGGCGGCGAAGCGGACGAGACCGTTGCATATGCCGCCCTTGTGGACCGTTACCAGAGTCGGGCCATCCGCGAATGGGCACAGGGTAAGGGAATCGTGGTGTCCGACCGGGGACGCATCAAGCAGGAGATCGTCGACCGGTACCAGGCCGAGGCGGGCCGCTGACCGACCGGGCCTCGGCCCGTCCGCCGCCGAACCGGTGCCCGATGGGCCGGTCCTGTATCGGCGGCGCCGGCTGCAGAGCTCTTATTCTGCGGGTTCGCGGAGCCGAAGTGGCGTCCGCATGCGGCGCTCTGCCGTGTCCGTGGCGGGTCCGCGCTTCCTGCGCGCCGCCTGCCTCACAGTATGGAAAGGATGTGCCGGATGACCTCGCGCTTCGTGGAGCTTGCCTGGCGCGAAACGCCGATGGGCGCCATCAGTCTGCGGCGAAGACTCGATCCATCGCTCAAGGTCGAGGTGTACGAGGCCAAGCTCGACGATGAGTTCCTCATGTCCAGTCTGTTCACCGTGGCCGAGGTCGAGCTCGCCCGACTTGGCCTGGCCGACGCGGCAGGAGCTGACCTCGATGTCGTCGTCGG
Organism: Planosporangium flavigriseum; assembly: GCF_011947225.1. Taxonomy (GTDB): domain Bacteria; phylum Actinomycetota; class Actinomycetes; order Mycobacteriales; family Micromonosporaceae; genus Planosporangium; species Planosporangium flavigriseum. The sequence goes on from NZ_JAATVW010000005.1 coordinate 17,168, forward strand.
TGGCCTTGGCCTCGGCTACACCGCCCGGACGGTGCTGGCGGACCGGCGCGTGCGCTCGCTGGCCGTGGTGGAAGCCCTCGACGAGGTGATCGAGTGGCACCGACAGGGGCTGCTGCCGTTCGCCGCCGATCTGACCTCGGATCCGCGAACCCGCCTCATCCAGGGCGACTTCTTCGCCATGGCCGACAGCGCTGAGGGATTCGACCGCGACGAGCCGGGGCGGCGATTCCACGTCGTCCTGGTGGACATCGACCACACCCCGCGCCACCTCCTGCACCCGAGCCACGCCGCGTTCTACACACCGCAGGGCCTGTGTGGTCTCACCGACCACCTGCATCCCGGTGGAGTCTTCGCTCTCTGGTCGAATGATCCGCCCGATGAGGACTTCACCGCCGTGCTCGCGGAGGTATTCGCCGCCCCACAAGCACACGTCGTCAGCTTCCACAACCCGCTGCAGCAGCGCCGGGCAACCAACACGGTCTACGTCGCCAGGATGGCGTAACCACCGCATCGTCATCCACCAGCGGTGCCGCCACGCCGGTCGACGGCGGCGCGCCGTCTTGGACAGGTTGACGATCTACCGGCTGGAACGGGCCTGGGGGTCGTCCGGGTGCGCGGCGAATATCCGCCATCCGCTGAGCCTCAACTTTGACCGCTGACGGTTTGCCGCTTTACCGGAGGGCGCCGGATGGCAACGACCGATCCGGGTGGCCGTCTCCTGGTGGCTTCGGAACCGGGCACGGCCGGAGGAGTGTCGATTCCTTCTCCGTCGAGACGGCGATCACTGCGAGCGGCGTACTCCCCTCCGACGGCCGGCGCTACCCTTCCAGCGCGGTGACCGATCGGCCGCGATACACCACGGACCAAGGCGAGAGGCCACCACAATGAGCAAGCCCATCGACTACGACGCACCGCGCCGACCCGCTGTTGAGGTTGACGACGACGGACTCGAGGAACTCAAGGCGCGCAGCACTGCGGAGCGGTCACCGAGAGTCGACCTCGACGAGGCCGAGGCGGCCGAGACCTTCGAGTTGCCCGGCGCCGACCTGTCCGGCGAGGAACTGACCGTGACGGTCGTGCCGATGCAGCCAGACGAGTTCCGATGCACCCGCTGCTTCCTGATCCACCACCGCAGTCAGCTCGCCGCCCAGCCAGACGGTCAGGAGGTGTGCCGGGAATGCTCCTGACGTTCGCCGTCAGGGCACCAGTTCCCGCCACTCCGGACGACCACCCAGCCATGCGTCGGCGAGGATCTCCGCCGACGACCGACTCGGACAGGGGTGTACCTTCGACCGGCCCGCGGCGCCGCCGGTCTGCGCCTCGACTTCCCATCGCTGGCCGTCAGTGCGGATGTAGACGTCACGACGCCCCCGCGAACTCCGGTTTCCGTTCCACCAGTGGCGCTCGATTCTCACTGGTTGACCGTATAGCACTGGGTGTGAACAGGCTAACCACAAGGATCTTGGAAACGTGGTCGGTAGTGATCGGGCAACCATGGATCATGAACGAGAGGCAGACGCCTGACTGGGCCGGCGTTGAACGCATTCGGGCAGACCGCCTTGTCCGCGACGCCGCGCGCATGCCTGTCCGGGTGGATGTGCCGCACGGCCAGTGTCCCCGGTGCCGTCGTACCACGGCCGAAGCATGTGATGTCGTCCCGGCGTGGCGCGCACCTGCCCGACCGACATGCTGGTCGCGATCAGCATGTCGGCGGGCTCGGTCGATACGTGCCCGATCAGGTCGCGGTCGAGCGCGTCGAGGGCGAGGTTCCTCGGGTCGGGTGACAGTTCCCGTACGGCAGTCGCCACCGCGTCTTGTCGCGTGCGCCGACGTTGGGGCCCTACCGGGCGGCGCACTGCGCCGGTGTGGGTACCCGGCTGGTGTCGACGGGCACCTCTGGCCGCGCCCAGGTCGCGGTCGCGTCGGCGATCCAGCCGGCCGGGTGGCTGCGGTGTCGGTGCCGAGTACGGGCCGGTCGTCACCCATTCGGGTACCGGCGAGGCAGTGGGGGCCTGCTCCATCCGCCGTCCCAGAAAATATGTCCTGACGGGACTAGAAATCAGGTCTCGGGTCGGCTAACTTATCTAGAGTTGATGAAGGGGTTCGACGGTGAACGCCGAACGGGAAGCCGGTCGCGCGAGCGGTGCGCCGGTTGGCCCGTCGGGTCGGCAGCGTTGGCTTTGTCGCATCGATGTGATGGGGTCGCTGGCCCGGTGGCGGAAAGGCCTGATCGTCGGGGCCGGACCGCCTCAGATGAGCACTGCCGAGTTTGGGCATCGGATGGGTTTGAGGAAGGAGGTCAGACATCGATATTGCAGCGGTGCGGCCTCGACCGTTGCGGTCGGCGCGACTGTGTATTCGGTACCCGCGTCCTTGATCGTGCGGGAGGCGCCCGCAGGCGCTCCGCTTCACCGTCACTTCTGTAGTGAGGCGTGTCGTGAGCGCATTGTGAAGTCAATAGATGGTGTTTTACCTCCGTTGGGCCCCGGCGCTGTTCATCTCGCGCCGGGGCCCCTGATCGCGTTGAGGAAGGTGATACTTGGCTGACACCAAGCCGGCGTCGGCCGGCAAGTTCGATGACGTGCACCACCCCGCCTACAGCATGGGTGCCGCCGCCGAGATACTCGGTGTCACGCCCAGCTTTCTGCGCGGTCTCGGCGAGGCGGGACTGCTCACGCCGCACCGCTCCGGCGGTGGGCACCGGCGCTACTCCCGTCACCAGTTGGAGCTGGCGGGCCGGGCCCGCGAGCTGGTTGACGAAGGCATGGCCCTCGCTGCGGCCTGCCGGGTGGTACGCGCCGAAGATCAGCTCGACGTGGCCCGCCGGCGCATCACCCAACTCGAGGACGCCGCCCGGAAGGTTGCGCAACCCTCGGCCGGCGACCACGCCGAGCCGGGCGTCCGGTGACACGTGCGAGCCGGCCGCGTGCCACTGGAGCGGGAGCCGGGCTGCGGCGACCTGCAGCACGGACCCGCCGTGACGCGGTACAGGCGCAACGCCCTGGCTAACACTGTCCTGCGCTGATCTCGTTCGGCGGGGAAGCATTCTCGGCCGCGCCGCCACGTTTCTCACCCGCACCCCGATGACAGGAAATCGCGGCTGCTCCGCATGCCGCCCGGCCGGGGCGTAGTAGCCCGCGCGTCGGTCCGACCGGACGATCATGTGGTCGTGTCGGTCGACCGGAACCTGCCGCCCGCGATCTCTTCGACACGTCTCAAGAGGCTGGGCGTCAGCTCCTCCGGCTCGTGATCAGGGATGACGATTTCCGCCCTGGGCCCTGCCGTGATCTTGCATCCGGTTGCGGGGATGAGCGCCAGGAGCCACAACCTGATTCGATCTGCCTGCTGGTCGGTGAGCGTGAGTTGCTGGTCTTCTGCCATAAGCCGGATCACGTGCAGACTGTCCCATGTTGGTGCGTGTTCCGGGTACCGACGGAGGCGAGATACCGACGGCGTGGTCACCCGCTCGCGCCATCCTCGACGGGACCAACGGACGTGCCCACTCCTACCGCTGTGGCACCTATCCGGAGACGACCATGATCCGGTCAACGCCGCCCACCCCCGCAACAGGCACCTACCGCATCGCGGCTGCCCGCTCCACGGTCGGGTTCCAGACCAACCACCTCTTCGGCCTCACCAACGTGGCCGGCACGTTCGCTGTCCGCTGCGGCCACATCGTCATCGCCTCACCGGTAACCGCGTCGCGCGCGACCGCGACCATCGACGCGGCGAGCTTCAGCACCCTCAACCGTCGACGCGACGCGGCCGTGCGCTCGGCGAAGTTCCTCGACACCGCCCACCACCCCGACATCACCTTCACCTCGCACGGTCTGCGCCGCTATGGCAGCGAATGGGTACTGCACGGCGACCTCACCGTCCGCGCCACCACCCACCCGGTCGAACTCACCATCGAGCACATCCAGACCCGAGACGGCGAGCTGCGCGCGCAGGCCACCGCCCTCATCGACCGCTACGCATTCGGTCTCACCAAAGCCAGAGCCATCACCAGCCGCTACCTCAATGTCATCCTCGACGTCACTGCCACCCGCAACTGAAGCCCAACCCAGCACTGGCAGCCTCTCAGCCCATCACGGCGCCTGGGCCAAATCGACTCGGCGCTGGCCCCCTCAGCCGCCTGCCCGCCGTACATCCCGGTCAGGGTCGTGGGGTCGGACTGGTCAGGCTACGGGGCGCCAACCAGATGACGTCGGCGCCGGCCGACATCGGGACCGGAAGGCGATGGCACCTCCGCAGCCGGCCCGGCCGCAACAGCCGGATGCGCTACGCCTTGGTGGGCACATATGACCTGCGCGGCGGGAACGCCGTGCCCGGCGGGGATGCCGAATGTTCAGGAGCGGGACGTTCGGCCCTGTAGCAGGCACCGTGGTCGGGCAATGGTTGGTTCGTGGCGGGATCCCGATGTGTCGGTCCCTTCGAGTGCACTGCTCGGCGGGTGCGCCCATATTCGACCGGTCCCGGTACGGACCAAATTCGGAGCCGTTTTGACAGGTCCGCTCGGGCCATGCCATGTCACCGCCGAACGCCGCACCACGGCGATGCGCTGCTGGCCGACGCGATGCGGCAGTTCGCTGCCGATCGTGCACGGTGTCCCCGCTGCGCCTACGCTGGACAGCTTCAAGATGGTGAAGCGGCTGCGGCTGGTGCGAGGACAACCAGCAGTTCCACAACTTCATCGCCATTTGAACCTGGGCGGCGCCACCTCGTAACCCGGACTGCGGCTTGCGGAAAGGTTCAACCATGGAGAAGTTGTCACTGACCGCTCTCGCTCGCCAGCACCTCGAAACTGCCAGGCAGGAATCCAGCGGCCGCAGTGCCCACACCGTGTACGGCGGCCACGAACACGTGCTGCGCCAGACCGTCATGGCGTTCACCGCGGGTCGCAGGCTCGATGAGCACGAGAACCCGGGAGAGGCCACCGTGCACGTGCTACACGGCCGGGTGCGCCTGGCCACGGCTGACGCCTCCTGGGAGGGCTCGCCGGGAGACCTCATCGTCGTGCCGGCCGCCCGGCACACCCTGGAGGCGTTGGAAGACGCCGCGGTGCTACTCACGGTGGCTAAACACCGCTGACGGCGGTCGCGCGTCGCACACCGTCCATTTCCCCGCACTCCCCAGGACTGCCGGCAGAGATCCAGGTAACGCCGGTAGGCGCTGAGGGTACCGAGGAGGCGCGCTTGCGGTGGCACTGAGCGCGTTACGCATCGAGCATGGATAGTGACAGACCGCGTCGTCCGGAGGAGGGCAGCGGGATGGGACGCAGCGTTGCTCAACAGCTCATCGCGGCACATCTGGTCAGCGGCGAGATGGTCGCCGGCCAGGAGATCGGCATCCGGGTCGACCAGACCCTGACCCAGGACGCCACCGGCACCCTGGTCATGCTGGAGTTGGAGGCGCTGGGCCTGGACCGGGCCCGCACCGAGGTCAGCGTGCAGTACGTCGACCACAACCTGCTCCAAGCCGACGAGAAGAACGCCGAGGACCACCTGTTCCTCCGGTCCGCGGCCCGCCGCTTCGGCCTGTGGTTTTCCAAGCCGGGCAACGGCGTCTCCCACCCCACCCACATGCAGCGCTTCGGCAAGCCCGGCAAAACCATGGCCGGGTCGGACTCACACACCTGCGCCGCCGGCTCACTGGGCATGCTGGCCATCGGCGTCGGCGGACTGGAAGTGGCGCTGGCCATCGCCGGCCAGCCACTGCACATCCGGATGCCACACATCTGGGGCATCCGGCTCACCGGTGAGCTGCCGCCGTGGTGCTCAGCCAAGGACGTGATCCTGGAGCTGCTGCGCCGCCACGGCGTCACGGGCGGCCTGGACCGGATCATCGAGTACCACGGCCCGGGACTGGCCCACCTGTCGGCGATGGACCGGCACGTCATCGCCAACATGGGGGCCGAACTCGGCGCGACCACGACAGTGTTCCCCGCCGACGACGCGGTGCGCGCCTTCCTCCACTGCGAGGACCGAGATGACGACTTCACCGAAGTGACCGCCGCCGCCGACGCCGGCTACGACGTCACCGACGACATCGACCTGTCCACGCTTGAGCCGCTCATCGCCAGGCCGTCCTCGCCCGGCAACGTGGTGGCGGTGCGCGAGGTCGCCGGGTGCGAGGTCAGCCAGGTCGTGATCGGCTCCTCGGCGAACCCCGGGCTACGCGACTACGCGATCGCCGCCGCGATGCTCAAAGGGCGTCAGACCAGCGACGCGGTCAGCTTCGACGTCAACCCGTCGTCTCGGCAGATCTTCGCCGACCTGACCCGCATGGGCGCCACGTTCGACCTCATCGCGGCCGGTGCCCGTATCCACCAGGCCGGATGCATGGGCTGCATCGGAATGGGCCAGGCCCCCGCGCCCGGGCACAACTCGCTGCGCACCTTCCCGCGCAACTTCCCTGGCCGCTCCGGCACCAAGGAAGACGCGGTCTGGCTGTGCTCACCGGAGACCGCGGCGGCGTCCGCGCTCACCGGAGTGATCACCGACCCGCGTGACCTGGCCGCGAAGCTCGGCCTGGCCTACCCGCAGCTTGCGTTGCCGCAGAAAGCGTCAGTGAACACCGCGATGCTGGTCGCGCCCCTGCCGCCCGAGCAGGCCAGCATGGAGGACCTGGTAAAAGGGCCCAACATCTGCTCGCTGCCGGACTTCCCCGAACTGCCCGACCGGATAGCAGCGCCGGTACTGCTTAAGGTGGGCGACAACGTGTCCACCGACGAAATCTCTCCCGCCGGTACCCGGGCGCTGCCGCTGCGCTCGAACATCCCCAAGCTCGCCGAGTTCACCTTCACCCACGTCGACGCGGACTACCCACGCAGGGCGCAGGGGTGCAAAGGCGGCAGCGGGCACCTGATCGTCGGCGGGCACAACTACGGCCAGGGCTCCTCCCGCGAGCACGCCGCGATCACCCCGCGCTACCTGGGCCTGCACGCCGTCCTGGCCAAGTCGTTCGCCCGCATCCACTGGCAGAACCTGGCCAACTTCGGCGTCCTCGCGCTCGAGTTCGCCGACGAACGCGATTACGACCGCATCGACCCGGGTGACACGCTGGTGATCGACGGGCTACGGGACGCGCTTGCGGACACTCGACAGCTCGCCGTGACCAACTCTCGAACGCACGAGCAGTACCCGGTGCGCCACGGGCTCTCGCCGCGCCAGGTGGAGATGGTGCTCGCCGGCGGCCAGATCCCGCTGCTGGCCCGCTCGACGAAAACCCGCGACAACGACGAAACGCCGGCGCTCACTGCGTGACCCGATGATCACGCCATCATGTGGGCGGCTGGCCGGCACTGTCATGCACGAGCTGACGAGCGTGGCGGCTACAACTCGCCGCGGACCCGCTCGACCTGCTGCAGGTCGCGTCGCCCTGGTCACCCGCAACCGCTCGCCCTGCCGTTGACGCATACGCACGGCGCACCGCATGCTCACCCGGCCGCGCGGGTAGAGTCGGCAGGATGCGGGGCGGATTCGACCTCGCCCGGGAACTGGCCGCCGGCCTGACCGACCGGCAGGCGGCGTGGCGCTTCATCCGGGACTTCGCCGCCAGCTGGCTGACCCCGTTGGCCGACGGCGACGGCTGGAGCGACGCCGAGCTGGATGCCGCCGAGCGCCGGCTGGGGGTGCGGCTGCCGGCGGCGCTGCGGGAGGCGTACGGGCTGTTCGGGCGGCGCCGCGATCTCACCAGCAACCAGGACACGCTGCTGGACCCGGCCGAGCTCTACCTGGAGCCGACCGGCGAGGCGCTGATCTTCCGCGCGGAGAGCCAGGGCTTCGCACACTGGGGCGTACTGGCCGCCGACCTGAATCAGCCCGACCCCCCGGTCATGGTCAAGCTCAACCTGCGCGACGAGCAGGCCGAGTCCTGGGACGCCTGGCTGGGCACGTTCTCCGCGGCGTGCATCGAGATGGTGCTGTCGGAATCGATCTACGCCCGGGGGAAGCTCGGCGACGCCAAGGCACAGGACGACGCCGAGGCCGAACAGCTCGAGCAGCGCTACGAGCAGCTCGCGCTGCCCGACTACCCGACCCCGCCGGTCGGTGGCGCGGCGGTGCGCTGGTTCACCGGCCCCGACGTGGTGCTGCGTGACGACCAGCAGGGCTGCCTGTGGGCCCGCGCCCGCACCGCTGCGGCCCTCGAACGGATGCGCCGCAACCTTCCCGGCTACTGGGAGACGGCCGACCCCGGCTAGCAGCGCGACCCGCATGTGCCGGTGCTCATCCTTGGCGCCCGGCAGAAAGGCGCCACCGGCATCGGCTGGTCATGGCCCAGATGACCGCGTCGCGCAGCCACCAACCCGAACTGCGCTCCGTACCGTCGATCTCGTGGTGCTCGATGGTGCTCGGATGTTCGGCACCTGACCAGCACAACCGGTGCCAAGCCAGCAGGCGGACGCCGACGTTGCCCCCGGCCGGATCCGCGACCGAGCGTTCGCGGCAGCGCCACGCCCCGGACCAGCGGATACGCGAAGACGCGTCGCAGCACCGACAAGCGCGAAACGGTACGCACGAACCGACTCGTTACGCACTATATGAGCGGTATGTCCGGTTCCGACTACGGATCAGATGGTCCCAACGCCAGGAGAACTGCCGGGCCACCCACGATCTAGTTGGTAGATCATCTCTGTGGACCAATCGTGCTCTCGACCTTGATCATGTGCCTGCCTCGATCGAGATTGCGTCGGCTTGTCGCCTGGCCGCCGTCGACGACCGGCACCGACGGCTGGTCGGCTGCCAGCAGGTCAACTCCGACTGGCCGTTCCCCACCACACCAATACATCGATGATCTACGTGCGTGCGAGCGATGTGTCAGCAATAGTCGGTGAGCTACGGTGCGCGCCCCTCGGCGACGATGCGTGCCCGTGATCGTCGAGCAAGATCACGGCGGTCCGTGTGATCGGTGTGCGATCGCTGGTCGGTCCCGTCGCTGCTGATCGGCGGTGACCGTCCCTGCCGCCCGCTGATCGTCGCTGGCAGGTACCCTAGTGCCCGTCGCCCTCGTAGCTCAGGGGATAGAGCAACGGTTTCCTAATGAGCAGCGCCAAACGTGACCGCAGGCCGGTGGCCTGCGGTTTCTCGTTTCTGGGGCCCGATTCTGGGGTCGCAATTGGCCGCACGTGCGCTCCCTAGTTGAAGATCAGTCGGATGCCCTATGTGGGGCGGCGCCCTATCCGGTGAAGAAGCCGAGGATCTTCAAGGAGAAGGTCGTCCAGATGCACCTGGCTGCCTTCGGCGTTAGGCTGACCGCCGAGTGGGGACCAGGTTGGCTGTTCCGCCGTCCCCGGTGAAGGACCGTACAAACCAGACCCTTGCCGGCACCAGTCAGCTAGCGGCTAGCGCCCACGCCGTCAAACTCGCCAATCGCCATCGGCGCGATTCCATGGTCGGGATCCGTTTCGCTTCACGTCGCCCCACCGCAGCACCGATCCCATAGGTCGCCGTGCAGGGGACCTGGTGTTGCCGTCCGTGTTTGTTGACACTGGTCCGCACCAGGAAGGGAGTACGTGGTGATTGATCGGTTGCGCCAGGCGCTCGACGAGGTCATCGCCGACGTCGTGGTGCCGCTGGCCACCTGCGTGGACCGCGACGGTCAGTTTCCTACCAAGGCGATCGACGCGCTCGGCGCCGCGGGCGTTCTCGGGGTGACCGTACCCACGGCAGCCGGAGGTGGTGGTCGTGGGCTGGAGGATGCCGTCGACATCGTGGAGCGGCTTGCCGAGGTGTGCGGCTCGACGGCGATGGTGGTGATGATGCATTTCGCGGCGGTGCCGGTCATCGCTGCGCACGGATCGAGGGAGGTGCTGGCGCAGATCGCCGCCGGGCGGCATCTAACCACGCTGGCGTTCTCCGAGGCCGGGTCGCGCAGTCATTTCTGGGCTCCATTGGGCACGGCCGTCGCCGCAGGCCAGGACGTGACAATGTCGGCTCGCAAGAGTTGGGTGACCTCTGCCGGCCAGGCCGACAGCTATGTTTGGTCCAGCCGCCCATTAGCGGCCGAAGGCCCGATGACGCTGTGGCTCGCCCCATCGGGCACCGCAGGTCTATCGGTGGCCGGTCCATTCGACGGGCTGGGCCTTCGGGGTAACGGCTCCCGCCCGGTTCGGGCGGAGGCGGCTCGGCTTCCTCGCTCGGCGATGCTCGGTGCCGACGGGACGGGCTTGGATCTTGCGATGACGTTGATCCTGCCCTGGTTCCTTGTGCTCAACGCCGCGTTCAGTGTCGGTCTGGCCGAGGCTACGGTTCGTGAGGCGGTCGGGCACCTGACGGGCGCACGCCTGGAGCATCTCGATCAGATGCTGGCCGACCAGCCGGGTATCCGCGGTGACATCGGCCGGATGCGCATGAGGACGGACACCGCGCACGCACTCCTTGCCGACACGCTGACAGCGCTGACGACCTCGCGCGCCGACCAGATGCTCCGGCTGCTGGAGGCCAAGGCCGTCGCCGCCGAAGCCGCGATCGAGGTCACCGACCTTGCGATGAAGACATGTGGTGGGTCCGCGTTCCGCAAGGAACTCGGGATCGAACGGCGGTTCCGTGACGCCCGAGCTGCTCGCGTCATGGCGCCCACCACCGACCAGCTGACGGACTTCGTCGCACGGGTCTGTCTGGGTATGCCGTTGCTGGACGGTGGCTCATGAGTGCGGAACTGGTCATGGGCGCGGTCTGCTACGACGCCAAGGTCGTCACCATCTGGACCGGCTTTCGGCACTGGCTACGCGAACATGACCTGCCGTTCGATTTTGCGCTCTACTCCAACTACGAGCGCCAGGTCGAGGATCTGGTCGCCGGACACATCCACGCCGCCTGGAACTCACCGCTGGCCTGGGTACGCGCCCATCGATACGCATCCGCGCGCGGTCGGCACGTGCGGCCGCTGGTCATGCGCGACAGCGACCGGGATCTCACGTCGGTGTTCGTCGTACGCGCCGACTCCGCCATCGACAAGCTCGATGATCTGGATGGCGCAACGGTCGCCACCGGGGCGGTCGACTCGCCGCAGGCGACCCTCATCCCGCTGCAGCATCTGGCCGAACTGGGGGTCAGCGTGACCGCGCGTCGCTTCGACATCGGCGTCGGCCTGCACGGCGACCATGTCGGTGGGGAGCGGGACGCCGCCCGCGCGCTCATGGCCGGCGAGGTCGACGCCGCCTGCCTGCTGGACGCCACCCATCTACTGTTGACGAGGGAAGGCGTGCTGCCGCCAGGGGTCACCCGCATCGCCGGCCAGACCCCGCCCTACGACCACTGCAACATGACTGTCATCGACACCGCCCCGACCGCGCTGGTGGACCGGTTCGACGCGCTGCTGCGGAGCATGTCGTTCGCCGACCCGGCGCTTCGACCGCTGCTCGAGCTTGAAGGGCTCACCTCGTGGGAGCCTGGGCGCACCCGAGGGTACGACGCGCTGTCGGTGGCCGTTGACCGGATCGGTTTCTACGGAGCCTGTGGGGAGCTGACTGCACAGGGTTACCGGCCGTAATGGAACACCGGGTCGACCTCGGTGACCTGGGCTTCGACCGCGGCGCGCACCTGCTGCTGCGCAGAGCGTTGGCGCCGCTGCCACCCGGTGCGTACCTGACCGTGGACGGGCGTGACCCCGCGCTCACCGTCCACTTGCGAGCATGGTGTCGATCCGAAGGTCACCGGATGGAAGACCCGATCGCCGGTACCCACCGGTCCAGCGTCGCGGTTGTGGTGCGCGGCGATCGCCAGGACGCCCGATGGAGCGGCGCCGTGCGAGCGGGCAGCAGCGTGGCCGGCGCGGTCGTGACGCATCCACCGGCCCATTGGGGACTCGCCCCGCGCGGGGTGCTCGTCGAGGATGGCGGCCCGAAGCCGAACTTCGACCTCGATGACAGGGACCTCGTGTGGGCCGATGTCGTGCCCCGGCTGTACGTGTGCGGCTCGAATACTCCGTTCGGCTGCGTGAAGTGCGGATTTGTGCATGCTCGGCGCTGGCGTGGCCGACACTATGGAGGCCATGAGCGCGTCCTTGGTGTACCTGCTGCTGCGGCAGGTTCTGCAGATGTTGACGCAGCTCACCCGAGATGGCGGGGCCAAGGATGTGGAGATCCTGGTGCTCCGCCATCAGCTGGCGGTGCTGCGCCGCCAGGTACACCGCCCCCGATCTCGAACCCGCCGACCGGGTGGTGCTGGCCGTGTTGTCGCGGCTGCTGCCTCGGCCTCGCTGGTCGGTGTTCTTCGTGACCCCGGCGACGCTGCTTCGTTGGCATCGTGAGCTGGTCGCCCGGCGGTGGACGTACCCGCATGCGCGGCCCGGCCGGCCACCGGTTGATAAGCAGGTCCGTGAACTGGTCCTGCGGCCGGCCGCCGAGAATCCCTCGTGGTGGCATCGGCGTATCCAGGGTGAACTGGCCGGCCTGGGCTACCGGGTCGCGGCGAGCACGGTGTGGAAGATTCTTCACGACGCTGGGGTCGACCCGGCGCCGCGGCGGTCCGGGCCGACCTGGAAACAGTTCCTCTCTACCCAGGCGCACACGATCCTGGCGTGCGACTTTTTCACCATCGACACCGTGTTCCTCCAGCGGATCTACGTCCTGTTCTTCGTGGAGATCGCCACCCGCCGGGTCCACGTCGTCGGGGTGACGGCGTATCCGACCGGTGCCTGGGTGGCCCAGCAGGCGCGGAACCTCCTGATGGACCTCGAGCAACGGGTAGCGGATCTGCGGTTCCTGCTGCGCGACCGGGACACGAAATTCACGGCGGTCTTCGACGCGGTGTTCACCGCCGAGGGCATCGACGTGATCAAGACCCTGCCGCGGGCGCCCAGGGCGAACTCATTCGCCGAGCGCTGGGTGGGCACCGTACGCCGGGAGTGCACCGACCGGATGCTCATCGTCGGCGAGCGTCATCTGGCGGCGGTCCTCAGGGAGTACCTGGCCCACTACAACGGCCACCGTCCACATCGCTCGCTCGACCAGCAGCCACCCAACCCGCAGCTAGAAGTCGTTGACTTGGACGCCGCCCGCGTTCAACGGCGACCGATCCTGGGCGGGCTGATCAACGAGTATTCACAGGCAGCGTAGCCCGAACCGACTTACGAGCCCCACAGGGTTCGATTCCCGTCCGCCTCCGCCACCAGTATGTGGGGTTCGTCGCGCACGGCTGGCGCCCGCCCGTGCCCGGGCGATCTACGCCTGCGGGGCAGGAAGAATGCTCTCCTCGTGGTCAAGTTCGCGTTCCAGAATGCGCATGTCAGCGTCGGAGAGCCGGCCCGCGTCGCGCCAGGCGAGCAGTTCCTCCCGCTCGGCGGCGATCATCTCGCGTCGTGCGTGGAGCGCGGCGTGGTAGTGGCCGTTCACGGGTAGGGTCTCGTCCTCGATCGAGGACAACAGTGTCACCCGGTCGGTGTATCGCTTGTGGCGGGCCTCCGCGGCGCGGCGCAGTGGCGTGATCACCGGTTGCAGCTCGGGGTCGGCGTCGGACAGCTCCGTCAGCCGCTCCAGGGCAGCTCGCACCGCGGCTGCTCGGGCCTGGTTGCGTGTCAGCGCCCGGGTCACCTGGGTTCCGGGCAGGTTCAGGCGGCGTACCAGCGGAGCGAAGGTCAGGCCCTGGCCGATCAGGGTGACCAGAACGACCAGGTAGGCGCAGAACAGCAGCAGGTCGCGGGCAGGGGTGGTGGCGGGCAGCGTGAACGCCGCGGCCAGGGTGATCACACCTCGGGTACCGGCCCAGCTCAGCGCGAGCAGTTCACGTCCGGACAGCGGTGGGTTGCCGCCTTGTGGATCGCCACCGAGTCGGGCGTGCATCCTGGCGGGCAGGTGTGCGCTGACCAGCAGCCACAGCGGTCGTACGAGCAGCACGATGCCGACGGTCACGGCGGCCGCGGAGACGATGGTGCCGGTGGAGTAGGCGCTCAGGCCGCGAATCACCGCTGGCAGTTGCTGGCCGATGAGCACGAACACGTAGCCCTCGAGCAGGAACTCCACCAGGTGCCAGACGGCGCGCGTCTGCAGTCGGGCGCGGCTGGACTGCAGTGACGGGCTACGGTGGCCAAGCCACAGGCCAGCCACGACGACGGCCAGTACGCCCGAGGTGTGCAGCTCCTCGGCCACCAGGTAGACGGCGAACGGGGTGGCCAGGGACAGCACGTTGTCGATCAGTGGATCCGTGATCAGGGCCCGGACGCGGGCGATGAGGAGCGCCGCGATCGCGCCACAGGCCAGCCCGCCGGCCGCGACGAGCAGGAACTGGCCGACCGCATGGCCCACGGAGAAGGAACCACTCACTGCCGCGGCAACCGCGACCTGCAGGATGGTCAGGGCGGTGGCGTCATTGAGCAGCCCTTCCCCTTCCACCAGGGTTATCAGCCGTGGGGACAGGCCAGCGCGCCGGCCGATCGACAGCGCCGCCACCGGGTCCGGTGGGGCGACCGCAGCGCCGATCGCGATCCCCACCGCCAACGGAATGGTGGCCACGACCGCGTTGAGCCCGGCTCCGACAATGAGCGCGGTGGCCAGCACCAGGCCCACCGACAGGCCGATGACCGTGCGCGCGTTGTTGCGCAGTGCGGTCAGGCTCGACTCCAGGGCAGCGGCGTACAGCAGCGGGGGAATGACGACGTAGAGCACGACGTGCGGGTCGAGCGGGAGATTCATACCCGGGAGGAAGCCGTAGGCGATGCCGGCGACGACCAGCAGTACCGAAGCCGGTAGGCCGCTGCGCTGCGCCACGGCGTTGGCCGCCATCACCACGACCAGCCCGCCGAGTACCAGCGCTATCGTCTCGACCATCAAACATCCTTCCGATCGAACTTCAGCACTGGCATGCACCGAACTGGCGCGTCGGCGTGCTGCGGGGGTCGGGTTCTGCGTCCATGAGGCACGGCAGGCGCCGGCCGCGCTCCGTGCGCTCGCCCGGGCCGGCGTGAGAGCGCACGTGGCTCTGCCCACCGCTCGCAGCGGTGAGCCGGCGAAGATGTTCAGACCAGACGCGGCGGGGCGCGCCCGCGCGCTGCCGCCGCCCACGACGCGGCGGGCAGCAGCCACGGCGATGACGCCGTCTTTGGCCAGACCCGGGAGAGCAACGCGGCCAACAGCGCCGACAGGACGGCCATGAACAGCAGTACCGGGCCGTTGTCGCGGCTCGTCGTCAGCCGCGGTTGACCGTCTCCCATGCCGGCGCCCGGGGAGGCGCTGACCGTATCGGCGAGCATGACGGCTGACAGCGACCGAGAGGTGTCACCGGGCCCGGTTCGGCCGCCGCCAGTCGGGCGGCATACGGCGGTGACGAAGGCCAGCAGCAGCACCAACAGTACGGCGGACAGCCTCCACCGTACCTGCGTGCGCCGCACCAACGGCTCCCTTCGTCTATGTCGCTGTTGTTTCCAACCCTACCGAGTCGTTGACGGGATCGATGGCGTCACCACCGATCGTGTCGGCTGCGACCGCCGTGCCAGGGGCGCATCGGGTGTGTACCGGCAGCCGGGTCCAGTACCGTTTGGGGTTCGAGGTGGAGGTGGGGACGGTGGCGGAGCGGGTGGCGCGGCAGCGTCGGCGGGCGGGTTGTCTGCCGATTCTGTTGGCTCTGCTGCTCGCGATGGTGTCCGCGACCGTCAACCCCGAGGTGGTGGACGCGCAGTCCGCCGCCCCGGCGGGTGTTGCGCTCAGCGGCGTGGTGGCTCCCGTCCAGCCCATCGCGACCGGCGGCCGACCGGACGTCCGGCTGGTGGCCAAGCGCGGCGGTACCTGGATCTCGGTGGCCTTCGCGGCCGCCGGATGCGTGGTCGCCTACCAGCCGTCGCCGCCCAAGGGCCGGTGGTCCGCCCCAGCCACCGAACATCACCAGTGCAATGCCGGCCGAAGCGACACGTACCGGGGTCGGGGCCCGCCCGCGGTGGGTGACTCCCGCGTCCTGACCTGATCCGGGCACCTTCCCGACGCGCGGGGCGGCGCCCGCCTGCTCTCTTCGAGGAGACCATTTTCGTGTCGCGCGCTACTGCCGTGCGCGCATTTCTCGCCCTTGTCATACTCGCCGTGTCCGGGTGGCTGGTCGCCGCCAGACCGGCGCGGCTGGGGCTGGATCTGCGTGGCGGAACTCAGATCGTGTTGGAAACCCGTGACGGTGAGCTGGCCAAGGCCACCGCGAAAACCACCGATGACGCCCTGGAGGTGCTGCGCCGGCGCGTCGACGAGCTCGGCGTGGCCGAGCCGACCCTCGCGCGCTCCGGCGAGCGTCGCATCATCGTCGAGCTCCCCGGCGTCACCGACCCCAAAGAGGCCGTCGACGTCATCGGTCGTACCGCCCAATTAACGTTCCGGCCCGTGCTCGGGATCGCGCCGCAGCAGCCCGACCCGACCCCCGCACCCAGCGGTACCCCGACGCCGGCCCCGAGTGAGAGCCCGACACCGGCCCCGAACGGGACCCCGACGCCGGCCCCCGCCGGCACGCCAGCACCGGACACCTCGACGAGTCCGGGCACCGCACCGGGGTCCAGCGGCGGCGAACTGGTGCTTCCGGACGAGAGCGGGCAGCGGCTCCGGCTGGGCCCGGCGGCCCTGTCCGGCCAGCAGATCAAGGGCGCCGAAGGCCAGCCCGGTCAGTTCGGCGGCTGGCAGGTGACGATCAACTTTGCCGGCGCGGGGGAGCGCGCCTGGCAGCAACTGACCGGCAAGGCAGCCTGCGCCCCGGCCGGCGACCCGACCCGCCGCGTCGCCATCGTCCTCGACGACAAGGTGATCTCCTCACCGCAGGTCGAGCAGACCGTCGCCTGCGACGTCGGGATCACCGGCGGCTCGACGGTCATCACCGGATCGTTCGGCAAGGAGGAGGCCAAGGACCTCGCCCTGCTGGTCCGCGCCGGGGCGCTCCCGGTCCCCGTGGAGGTCATCGAACAGCGCACCGTCGGCCCGACGCTGGGCAAGGCGGCCATCGAGGCCTCCGCGCAGGCCGCCGTCATCGGCCTGATCGCCACGATCCTGTTCATCGTCGCGGTGTACCGCATCGTCGGCGGGCTCGCCGCGGTGGCACTGGTCGCGTACGGGCTGATCTCCTACGCCGCGCTGCTGGCGCTCGGCGCCACGCTGACACTGCCCGGCCTGGCCGGGTTCGTCCTCGCGATCGGCATGGCCGTCGACGCCAACGTGCTGGTGTTCGAACGAGCCAGGGAGGAGTACGCCGGCGGCAAACGCACCCTGCGCACCGCGATCCGGGGCGGGTTCGCCAACGCCTGGTCGGCGATCATCGACTCCAACATCACCACCCTGCTCGCCGCCGGCCTGCTGTTCTTCCTGGCTTCCGGTCCGGTACGCGGCTTCGGAGTCACGCTGAGCATCGGCGTGGTCGTGTCGATGTTCACCGCGCTGGTCCTCACCCGCGTGCTCGCCGAAGTGACGCTGAAGCAGGGCTGGCTCGCCAAGCGGCCCGGTTGGAGCGGGCTGGGCAACGTCGGCTGGGTACGCCGCACCCTCGAGCGGAAGAACCCCGACCTGATGGGCCGCGGCCGGCTGTGGATCGCCGTCGCCGCGGTCGCGGTGGTGCTGGCGGTGGCCGGCATCGCGGTACGGGGACTGAACTTCGGGGTGGAGTTCACCGGCGGTCGGCTGGTGGAGTACAGCACCAGCCAGCGGATCTCGGTCGACCAGGCCCGCACCGCGGTCACCGGCGCCGGTCTGTCCCAGGCGGTGGTCAACGAATCCGGCGACGGCAACATCTCGGTGCGCGCGGGCGGCTTCGACGACACAGGCGAGCAGAAGGTGCGCGACGCGCTCGCCAACGCGGGGGCCGGCACGGTGGAGCGGCTCCGCGACGAGCAGGTCGGCCCCAGCCTCGGCGACGAACTGCGCCGCAAGGCGTTGATCGCACTGACCATCGCGTTGGCGGCCCAGCTGGCCTACCTCGCGTTCCGGTTCCGGTGGCAGTGGAGCGCGGCAGCCGTCCTGGGCATGGCCCACGACGTGCTGATCCTCGTCGGCATCTTCGCCTGGCTCGGCAAACCCGTCGACGGGGTCTTCCTGGCCGCGCTGCTCACCGTGATCGGGTACTCGGTCAACGACTCGGTGGTCGTCTTCGACCGGGTCCGCGAACTCGTCGGCGCGGCGAAAAAGGAGCGGCGCGACCGGCGACCGACGTTCGCGCAGCTGGCCAACACCGCCTGCCTGCAGACCGTGCCCCGTACGGTGAACACCGGCATGGGTGCGCTGTTCATCCTGATCGCGCTGGCCGTCCTCGGCGGCGAGTCGCTGCTCGACTTCGCCCTCGCCCTGCTGATCGGCGTGATCGCTGGTACCTACTCGTCGGTGTTCGTGGCCACCCCGCTGGCCGTCACGTTCGAAAACCGCCCCGGCGGTCTCGGTGCAGTCCTGGGCCGCCCCGGCACCACGAGAGGGCGGACGTTGACGCGGACGCCGGACGCGACCTCCGAGCCTGCGGCGGCGGAGACGGCGGAGACCGCGGCGACGGTGGTGGAGAGTCCGACCGGGGCGGCCGGCCGCACCACCGGCAAGGCGACGGCGGTCAAGCGAAAGAGGCCCAGACGATGAGCCACGACACGGTCGAACAGCGGCTCAGCTAGTGCTCTGACCACAAACGTTGGTGGTATGGGTCAGGCTGCGGTCCGGGTCGAGGGCTGGCCCCATCGTCGTTGGCGTTCAGAGCGGATGCGGGTGCGTTCGCGGCGTTGTGCGGCCAGGACGTCGGGGTGGCGGGCGTTTGCGTTGCGCCAGCGCAGATAGGCGTGGATGGCCTTGATGGACGCCGGGTGGTTGGCCCGGTTCGATCCTGCGATGGTGAACATGCAGGGGCCCGAAGTGGGCCTCGATCGGGTTGGCCCACGAGGAGTAGGTCGGGGTGAAGCACAGCTCGACCTTGTTCCGGGCGGCCCACTGGCGGATCGCCGCGCCGCGGTGGGCGGACAGGTTGTCCAGGATGACGTAGATCGGCGCCCCGTCCGGGCGTGCCCGTCGGATCGACTTGAGCGCGGCGAGGGTGTTCGCCGCGGACTTTCGGCGGTGGACCACGCCCCACAGCGTGTCGTCGCCGACGCTGTAGCAGCCGTGGAACTGCCGCACGCCGTGCAGCTTGTGGTAGTTCGCCGGCAGTCGGTCCGGATGCCCGGCCGGCGCCCAGCCCGCCCCGGCGTGCGGCCGGGCCGCGAGGGGCCCGAACTCGTCGAAGGCGAACACCCGGTCAGGAACCTCGGTCATGACCTGCTCGATGCGGGCGAGCTTGATGTCGCGGTCGGGGTCGTTGGACTCCTTCCACGTCTTGGTGCTCTGGAACGTGAGGCCGTGCTTGCGCAGCAACTGCCGCAGTCGTTCCCGGCCCACCCGCACCCGGCGGGTGCCGTGGTTGTGCGCGAGGTAGTCAGCGAGTTTACGCACGCTCCACAGGGTGAACGGCTGCCCAACGCTTCGGGGCGGGTAGTGGCCGTCGCGGCGATGACCGCGTCGTCGTCTTCACTGATCAGGCGGGGACGGCCACCCGCCCACTGAGGGTCCAGGCTGGCCATGCCGATCTCGTTGAACCCGTGGATGACTTGCCGCACCGAGTCCTCGTCGGCCTGTACCAGCCTGGCGATCACCGGCACGCTGTTGCCGCCGGCCGAGGCCAGCACGACCATCGCCCGACGCAGCTTGATCGCCGAGCCGGTCCCTCGTCGAGTGATACGCAACAGCTGCTGCCCTTCCTGGTCAGTCAGCCGCCGTACACGCACGGGTTCTGCCACCCGCACAGCCTGCAACCCCGCACGCTGCCCGCCTGGGAGGCCGGGCGGCGTGTCATCCAACACCGTGAACGTCTGTGGTCAGAGCACTAGCACTGGCGGCTGGTCGCCGCCATTGGACCAACGCCCACCGGCCGTCTCGTGGTTCCAATACATCGATGATCTTCGTGCGTGCGAGCGATGTGTCAGCAATAGTCGGTGAGCTACGGTGCGCGGCCCTGAGCGACGGTGCGTGTCCGTGATTGTCGAGCAAGATCACGGCGGTGCGTGTGATCGGTGTGCGATCGCCGGTCGGCGCTGTCGCTGCTGATCGGCGGTGAGCGTCCCTGACGCACGCTGATCGTCGCTGGCAGGTACCCTAGTGCCCGTCGCCCTCGTAGCTCAGGGGATAGAGCATCGGTTTCCTAAACCGTGTGTCGCAGGTTCGAATCCTGCCGGGGGCACCAAGGACATGGGCACGGTCGTCGAGATCACGGACATTGGTGATCGAGGCGGCCGTTTCGCTTTCTGTCAATCCTGAGGCCGCTGGTCGGCGCCGGTCGGGCGGTGCGCGATGAGCGCCACGAATCGCGTGATCGTCGGTGCGGCCGGAACGACGGTGGTCGGGCTTGCTGGGGTCGCCGGGGCTATCTCTTATTCGCACATGGCCGAGTTGGCGCGGCTGCACGGCGAGGTCGGATGGCGGGCGCACGCGTTCCCGGTGTCGGTCGACGGGATCGAGATCGTGGCGTCGCTGGTGTTGCTGGCGCATCGCCGGGCTGGGACGCGGGCGGGCTGGCTGCCGTGGGCGGCGCTGGCGGCCGGGACGGCGGCGAGCGTCGCGGCGAACGTGGCGGTCGGGGGTTCGGATCCGGTCGGGCGGCTGGTGGCCGGGTGGCCGGCGGTGGCGCTGTTGGTGTCGATCAAGCTGCTGGCCGGGCTGCTCGACTCCGCGCCGGCTGATGTCGGCTCCGGTGGTGATCGGGTGGCGATGGCCGATGCTCCGGGTTGCGAGGATGCGGCCGGTTCCGATGGTCCCCATGGTCCCCGCGGTCCCGTTGGTCCCGACGCGGGACCGGATGGGCCGCAGGCGGGACGCGATGCTCCACGGTTGACCGAAACGCTGGGGACCGGTTTGCCTCCGGATGAGCCAACGAGCCGGACCGGCCTGGCCGAGTTGGAGACCGCTGCCCGCGTGGTCCGAGACCAGCTGGCCGCCGCCGGGACTCCGGTGAACCGGCGCAACCTCGCGACGGGACTCCGCGCGGCCGGCCACCGGGTCCGCAACGACCGGCTCAGCCACCTGCTGCGCGTTGTCGTTACTGCCGACGGTCCGGAACCGTTCACTGCTACCGGTAACGGCGCCAGAGAATACGCGTCGGCCCCGTTCGGGGGTGGTGACCGTGGTTGATCTCAGGACGCGAAAGATGCTGGCGGCTCTGTCAGCGCTGCTGCCCGGCGGTGCGCCGAATCTGTCAGTCGCAAGACCATCGTCAGCCTTCGGCGGTCGTCGGGGCGTGACAGGTACGGTGCGGCGTCCGACAGATGCGCAGCGGCACGCGGTGACGTCCTCGTTCTTGTTTCGTCAGCGCGGGGGTTGCCGGTTGCTCTTGCTCCGAACGGCGAGCCCTGCGGCGCTGTCAGTGCTGGTCGGGACCGCTTTCGGGCTTTCGGGCCGACCGGCGACTGACACCTGTGGTGTCACCGGAAGCAGCCCATGGAGAGTCGGGACGGATCGGCGGTGCTGCCGTGGCTGACCGCTCCTTCCTGACCCAGCTGCGGGCCTCGGGTGGTCCGTCGCATCTGTTGCTGGTCCTGCTCGACCGGCACCGGGTGATGACCACTGGCCAACTCGCCCGCGCGACGGGGGCGCCGGAACGGACCGTGCGGTACCGGATGGAGCGGCTGCGCGCGGCGAACCTGGTCGAGTGTGCCCGCCCCGGTCGGGAGAGCGGCTCGGCTCCCCGGCACTGGTGGCTGCGGCCCGCCGGCGCCCGGCTGGTGACTGGGACCGCCGCGGCCGAGGGCCGCCCGTCAGCGATGTTCGCCACGCACGCCGCCGCGATCACCGAAGTGTGGCTCGCCCTCACCGAACACGGTCCCGCCATCGGCGTCGAACCCGAGGAGTGGCTGACCGACCGGGCCGGCTGGCAGGAGTGGGACGGCACCGGGACCTGGTCCCGCCGGTACCGGTTGACGCCCGACGCGGTCACCCAGGTACTGCTGGCCAGTGCCGGGAGTGCGGTTATTTTCGTCGAGGTAGACCTGGCGTCGATGACGCAGACCCTGCTCAAGCAGAAGGTGGTCCGCTATCTGGCCTACGCCGCCGACCGGGCCTGGCTTGGGGTACACCCGCACTGCCCGCCTCTGCTGCTGCTCACCACCACCGCGACGCGGGCCGCGACCTTCGTCCGCGCCGCCCAGCCACTGCTCGACCAACACGAACGCGCCTACGCCACCGGCGACCGCGCCGAGGCGCCCGTTGTCGCGGCGTGTGGCCATGTCTGCGACCCGGCCCGCGCGATCGTCGAACCGTGCTGGATGCTGCACGAGGCCGCCGCCGGCGAACTCACCCTGGCCGAGATTCTCACCGAGCGGCTCGACGCCCAAGCCGAGTCCGAGGCATGGCACACCTACCAGGACACCGTCGTGCGTCGCCGGGCCGACCTCGACGCCCTGGGCGATCTACGCTCTGTCAGCGGGCTCGCCGACTGGCTGGGCAGCGAATGCGCCGCGGCGGCAATGCGGGCAGTGGTCGGCGATGACCCGGCGAAGTTCCTCGACACCGAACCCAACCTCGCCAACCAGATCATCGACTGGAGCCGGGTCCGGCGCAAGATCGGCCGCTTCGAGGCACGCGACCTAGCCCGGCCGCTAGTCGCCGTGCTGGAGGACCGGTATGCCGCGCTGTGGACCGAGCAGGCCCGCCGACTGCTCGTCGCAGAGGACCATCTTGTCGCGGCCCATCCACCCCTGTGCCGGCTCGCCGCGACGCTGGCCGCAGGGAACCTCGCTACCAGCGCCGAGATCAGCATGCTGGGCGTGCCGCCTACCGGCACCCGCAGGCGGCTTCAGCACCAGGCGTACGACGACTACCCCGCCCGGCGGGCCGCCGCCGTCGACAGCCTCTGGCAGGCGATGGGACGACGAGCGCGCCGGCACACCAGCCAGGAGAAGCTCGCCGCGAACTTTGACAAGGAGCACCTGCTCATCTGCGACACCTGCGAACTCATCTATCCCAAGCCCGAACAGGACGAGACGTTGTTCGACCGGTGCCCGTACTGCGACGGCACCCTGCTCGACTGGGCCGACCGCGCCTCGATCGTCTCCCTAACGCGGCGACTCGACGACATCCGCGAGCACCTCCAAGCAGTGAGCCGACGGCGTTGTGCCCCGTGTGCGGTGCCGACGAGGACCGACAGGTGAGGCGGGCGGGGACGTACGGATCGCCGTCGCGGCAGCTGCTCAAGTGCCAGCTCAAGGGGCCGTGGGAGGCGCCGGACGGCGCACGGAAGCGCCCCGTGCTCGCACATGGCAGCGTTCGGCCCCAGCGTCCAGGCACAGGCCGATGCCCAGGCGAACCAACGCCATCTCTTCCCGGCCCACCACACCCTCGCCGACGGAAAGGAGGCTTACCGTTACACGTCGACACTTGGCCGTGTAGTTCGTCAAGCGCGCTGAGTGTATCGAGGATTGCGCCGACCGGACGATCGCATGACATGGGTCTATGCCCGACAGCTATAACTAACTACGTTCTGATCCATGCCAGCCACAGGAAGTGATGGCGACCCGTACTTCGACGCAGTACGGATCTTGTTGCTGCTTGACGCGGCAGCTCGGCCAGTGGAGCAGGCGGCAGACGTGCCGGCGGATGCCGTTGCGGTGCTCAGCGGAGAAGGCCGACTGCAGAAGCTCGACTTTTGGCTGCGGTATCCCGACTACCTTGCAGACGAACTGCTAAACGACTACGCGACAAGCCGCGAGACGTTCCTGCTTGATCTGGCCGGAGAGATTCTGGACTCCGAGGAACCTGAGCTGCGGTCCATCCCGATGCTGCGGTACAAGTTTGGCGCGTACGAGCCCCTGGACATGGCGCTGTCGATCCTGGTTTCCGAAGGCTTGGTGGCGCGCGACCCGCTCATCGGGGGTCGGCGCATTCTGCGCAACAACTACTACCTGACCGCACTCGGCCGCGACGTCGCCCGGTCTGCCGTCGACGAGTTCCCGGTCCTGAGCTGGTACGGCAACCGTGTCCGAGTCGTCGTAGCGCTCGCGGACGGTTCAGGCCTGACGGGCACCGCATTACGCAGGCGGCAGTACCTACAGCGCGACTACGCCGGTACCGGATTGAACGAGGAGATCGGATCGATCGCGGAGCGAGCCCGAAAGCGGCTGGCGACGTTACGCGCGCAGGCGGGAGTGGACGCATGACTGACGCGATACCCGGCGAGGACGAATTGCTGTCCGAGATCGCCGCCGACGCCCGAGTAGAGCCAGAGCGGGCACGGCAGATCCTTCACGATTTCGGAATCAGCCTTCGACCGCCCATGCCTGCCCAGCGGCACATCACCATCCGGCGGCTCTACGTCGCCGGCGTCAAGTCCGGCACCCACAACGGCACCGACGGCCCGTTCAAGAAGGACGTCAACCTCGACCCGGGCACGTGGGTGATCGCGAGCCGCGACAAGAACTCCGCTGGCAAGACGAGCATGCTGTGGGCCCTGGTGTTCGCCTTACGCGGCGAATCGGACGAAATGTACGAGAGGTCTGAGTCGTTCAGGTGGTTCGACTACATCCGCGTCGACGCGGAGGTCTCCGGCGTCGCGGTGTCGATCCGGCTGCAGGTGCAGAACGGACGCTCGTACAGTGCGACGCTGCTAACCGCCGAATCAATAGATCAGCTCCTAGCCCTTGACGGTCGAGAGGATGCGGGTCCAGGGGTCAGGGTCGTGGACCGCGCGGTGGGTCCGGGCCCCGTTGCTGACCTGGTGGGTCGGTTCATGATGGAGCGGCTTGGACTACGCCCTCTGGAGACGTTCGCCGCCTCCAAGGGGGCACCGACTGAGGATGACGGCGAGCGCGACGGGGCGGTGCAGCCGCACGCATGGCCCTCGTATTTCCCGATGATCGCGTTGAGTTCGGCCAGCGATTCGTTCCTGTTCGGCAAGACCGCCGTGGGCCAGCTACCCACCCGACTCATGCAGGTCTTCCTCGACGTGCCGTTCGTGGCCGACACGATGGCCGCCGACGCCAGTGAACAGGTCTCCAAACAGAACACGCGGCATGCCGAGCGGCGGGCCAGGCAGGACGCGCGGGCCCGCGTCGAGCGCTTCGGTGACCTGGATGGCCAGCTGCGCGACGCACGCGCTCACCTGAGCCGCCTTCGCCGCTCGGTGCCCGACCTCGAACCGCTGCGCGCCGCGGCGAGGGCCGCAGGCACTGCGGTAGTGCAGGCGGAGCGTCGATTGTCCCAGGTACGCGCCCTGCATGAGCAGGCCCGGCGAGCACGTATCGACGACGAACGCCGCCATCGGGAGGCATCAGAGACTGCAGCTGCGAGGGCGTTGTTCGCCGCGCTGAGTCCGCATGCGTGCCCGCGCTGCGAGACCGCAATCGACGGTGACCGCAAAAGGCGAGAGAACGCCGAGCAGGTGTGTGCGGTATGCACGACCCCGCTCCACCTGCCGGAGGCAAATGAGGAGGACCGACAGGAAGTCCTGAAGCGGCTTCGCGAGCAGGCGGCGGCCTCACGGGCTGCCGAGCGCCGAACCAGCGAAGCGGTAGCGAAGGCCGAGACCACCCTGGCCGACGCCCGACAACACGAGCAACAGGCCAACGCCGCACTGGATGCGGCGATGCGTGATACGGACGTGCAGACGCAGATTAGCGCCGCGGAGTACGAGGTAGCCCGGCTCGCCGGCGCCGTACAAATCCTCGATGAGCTCGGCGAACCGGAGCCAGTCGAAGACGACGATGCCCAGCGCGTGCTGGCGGTGGCGGCCAAGATCCTCAAGCGGGTGGCGTCCACAGCGACCACCGATCTGTTCGCCGAGCTGAACAGCGAGATCGTCACCGTTGCCCGCGAGCTGGGGGTGGCCAACCTCGACTCGGTCAGACTCGACCTGTCCGGGAAGCTCAACGCCCGCAAGTCCGGCGAGGAGGGCACCACTCCGTTCAAGAAGTTCAGCCCGGGCGAGCGGGTGCGCCTCCGAATCGCAATCATCATCAGTCTGATGACGGTCGGGCGCCGTCACGGCATCAACTCGCACCCCGGCCTGTTATTGATCGACTCACCGGCGGATGTCGAGATCATCCCCGGGGATGTCAAGATCATGCTTGAGCGGCTGCTCGCACTCGGCCGAGACACCGAAGGCCTGCAACTGATCCTCACCACCGGTCACGACGCTGTCTGGGACGTCTTCCCCAGAAGCCAGTTGATCGTTGGGGCAAACGACAAGCACCTGTTCTGACGCTTGTGGACAGGTCCCGCACGGGCTGATAGGAGTGGCAGATGCAGCAGGCGGCGATACCGGAGGAGATCGCCGCTGCCATCCAAACCTGGGCCGCGAACGCGGATGAGCGCCGGTTCACTGATGGCCCCACCCTCGCCGACCTCGGCGGTACGACCACCGTCGCCGAATCCTCGGCAGCCATCGCCGCCAGCCCTTGGTTTCTCTATCTCATCGACGCAGCTGGCAAGGCAGGGGACCCGAGCGACTCCACGGCAGGCGATGACCTGCAACGCATCGACACCGCCATCGCCGACGGCTTTAAGACCCACGAACGTCCAACGTCATACGCCAGCGCTGTCGGGCGACTCCTGCACTACCCCCGGCTTGCCAAACGCCTAGACCGCCGACTCGAGCGGGCCCTGTTCGCGCGCGCTGAGGATGCATTTGCGCCGGCGGCACCTGCCCGAGCCGTAGCAATCGGCGCCAGCGCACTGGAAGCCCTGGTTCATCTCATCACTACCCGGGTGTACAAGCAGCACCGCCTTCTGACGTTCTTCGGTGACCTGCTCGAAACGATCGACACTGCCCCCGGCGAGTTCAAACGACGGCTGCCTCGCCTGGTGGGCATCCTGCATGAGCACTTTGCCGAGAACGACCTGATCACACTGCTGCAGCAGCTGGCCCGAGACCCTGCCGCCGATCACGACGCCGGATTCGAACTCGCCCTGGCCGACCTTCGTCTCACGCTGGATGCCGAGGACTTCCCGACCGTCTTTGATGGCTTGACCAGGGCGCGCCGTGGCTTCGCCGCCCTCACCACCGCTCAGGAGCAGCGGCATGATGCTGAGGCGTACGCAGCCGCCATCGACGCGATCGTGGCGTTCAACCGCGGTGACGTCGCCCCGGTTCAGGAGGCGTCGACACGACTCGGCCAAGCAGTCTCCCAGCACGCGGCATGGTTGGCCGGCTGCTACAGCCCGCCTTGGATGACCAATCGCCGCGAGGAAGAGCACGCCTGGCAGCGGCTGTCAGTGTTCCTCGCCGCGGCAGCAGAGCCGCTCAGCGACGACGCGTGGTATCGCGTGGACGAGGCGATCGGTGCGCTACTCGACGCGTACAGGGCGAGCCGGACCTTCCCCCGCCGCTTTGGCGGTGACGACATTTCCAGCGCGGGAGTGGAGGAACTGATCGCGCCGGTTATCGAAGCCACCTTCGCCGACAATGCACGTAATCTTTCCCTACTCGACCGGGCGCTGGCCGAAGATCCACGCTTCCGACAGGACGCCGTTGCACGGCAGCTCAGCGAGGCGGTGCACGCCGCCGTTGCCACCGCCCACGGGCCCCCAACAGGCGCACCCCGTGGTGATGTCCTGGGAAAAGATTTGCGCCGGGTGCCGGCGATCCTTCGTCACTTTCGCGCTGACCACGCTCTCGCTCTTCTCGATCGCCTTTCGCCCGAGCTTGTGCAGGAGCTGGAGAACAAGCTGTACGACGCAAAGATCGCCCGCGCCGAGACCGGCAACCCGAAGGTCGAGGCGCTGCTCGACGGCCTCGAGCGTCACCTCGCCACATCACCCGATTGGTCTCTGGCCGGCGGTCCCTTCATGGTCCTCGTCCGGCAGACCGTGCGGTTCCTCATGCGCTGCTACAACATCACTGCCCGTACGGGCGGTGCGCGCACCGCGTACCTGCACGTCGCCGCGACCGGCGATATCCCCAAAGAATGCGCGCTACAGTCCGACTACCTCGACTGGCTCAAAGACGACGCGTTCTACAACGCGATACGTGCGGAGGTTCACGACATCGCGGGTGGCCGCGCCGATGTCGTTGTGGAACTCCCGGGCATGAGTTTCTACGTCGAGTGCAAGCGCGAAGAGACAAACGCCTCCCGCGACGGCTTGCATCGCTACGCCGGACAGGCAAGGGCGTACAGCGTCACCAACGTCGCCTTCGGCATCCTGCTGGTCCTCGATCTGACCAAGCACCGGACCGGGGTACCCGATCTGTTTTCCAGCGTCTGGCTCGAGTCTGTCCAGGTGAACGCCGAGGAGACTCCACGACAGATCGTTGTCGTCCGGGTTCCCGGTAACCGTCCGGACCCATCCGCGACCCGGACACCTGCGCGAATCAGTGACGCCGCCGGCGTACCGCAGTGAACTGGAGGAGACTCCAAAGTGCCTGACCGCGCGCGCGAAAGCCCTCGCCGACGACGTCGCCCCATTGCACGTCCATGCAGACCGCGGGCAGCGCGCACGAGCCCATTATCACACCGCCAGCCCCCCAGCCACTGGTCGCCAATCGCGGCGGTGACGCCGGCAAGTAGGGCAACGGCCCGGACCTGCGTGTCCGGGCCGTTCGCTGGTCTCGGCCTACGCCTGTGATGAGGACGTGTGGTTGTACTTGCGACGATGATTGCGGACGCTCTCTGGAGTGCCGCAGTACCAGCAAGGGGGATTTTGCCCGTCGTCGTGTCCGCAGGCTTCCCAGTGGCCGGCATCGACGGCCGCACGGATGACGGGGCGCCCACGGTGTGGGGCGTAGCCGTAGGCGGTTAGGAGTTGCGCGACGGATGCGCCGTATTCGGCTGCGACCAGCGCAGCCTCGGCGATCTTGTCGTGGCCTTGCGCGAAGAACGAGCCGAGGCCTGTCTGCTTGCCGCAGCCGCACCAGCAGTTCCCTGTTGGGAGTAGACGTTCAGAGTTCACGTCAGTCACGTACCCAAGGTAGACGTCCTAGGAACAGCGTCAAGAGCCTTATTCAAGAAATGACTCCTAGGAGTCGCCTCTAAGACTCACCGTGTCGTCTGCCTTGATCGGCGGCGCATACGGCCGTCTCACCGGCGTCCTTCCCTGCCGGTTGGCCGTAACCAGCGTTCGGGCTCGGCCATGAGCTGGCCGGCGGCGGCGAGTTGGTCGTAGGCGTACCGCCAATCCGGGCAGGCGCGTATGCCGCAGATGGGGCACTTCCCGTTCGACGGCTCATTGGCGTGGGTGTCGAGAATCCTGCGGAGGTGGGCCACCTGCTCTGGGGACGTCGCGTGCGACGATTCGCCCTTGCTGTCTTCGAAGAAGCTCACATGGTGCTCCCCGCTGCTGATGGCATCTCGCCCGTTACGGCGGATGGGTTGGCACCGAGACGGGCGGGGTTTCGGACTACGTGGCCGGCTGCCGAACCGGCGTTTTCCGTTGACCGCCCGGCACCCGTCCCGGGCCATGCGTCCACACAACCGGCCCGGACTCTCGCACTCCATTGCGGGAACTGCGCAGAACTGGCGCATCCCCGTTGCGCCGTATCCGGTGGCCTGGATGAATGGATCCGTCACCACCGGAGCGACGAAGGGAGGGAGATCATGTCGTACAGGCGGTACCGCCTAGCGCAGCGCCGCAAGGCTGTCGGGCTGAGCCAGGAACGGCTGGCCGAGGTGGTCGGCGTCGATCGTTCGACCGTCGTCCGGTGGGAGCGAGCCGAAACCGACCCGCAACCCTGGCACCGGCCCCGACTCGCCACCGCACTGCGGGTTTCCGTCGAAGAACTGGCCGAGCTGCTGGCCGACGTGGGCGAGCCGCCATCACGACCGAACGAACGCCTCGACTACGTCCTCAAGCGCCCCGGCAGGGTTGATCTCATAGCCGTTGCCTACCTCCGTGAACAGGTGCAACGCCTCGACGAGCAGTACGAACGCGTCCCATCGACGCAACTGCTCGCCGAGACCGGCCAACTCCACGGACAGACCGTCTTCCTGCGAGAGCACGCCACAATCGGCCCGGTGCGGCGCGAACTGGCGGCCGCCGTGGTCGAATCGGCGACACTGATAGGTCAGCTCGTCTGGGACGCCTCGCAACGACGAGACCACTCAGCCGCCATCGGCTACTTCGACCAGGCGATCACCGCCGCGCAGCAGACACGCGACGTCGTCGCCGAGGCCCACGCCCAACTACGCAAGAGCTACGTCGCCCTCTACGGCACCGGCAAACCGGCCGCCGGGCTGGCGCTCGCCCACCACGCAGCCGTCACTAGCCAGCACGACAGCCACGTCATCGCTGGGCTGGCCTTGCTCCACGTCGGCGAGGCTCACGCCATGCTCGGCGACACGCGAAGCTGCGACGAAGCCCTCGGTGCGGCAGAGAGGCACTTCGCCCAAATCGAGCCGCACGACCCGGCCGGCGTCCTGTTCTGCCCCAGCCAACACGGCCGACTCGCCGGCTCCTGCTGGCTGTTCCTCGGCAAGCCCGGAAAGGCCGAACCCATCCTCGACGCGACGCGCCAACTCCTCACCGTCCGACGGAAGTCCACCGCGATTGTCCTTGGCAACCTGGCACTGGCCAGCATCCGGCAACGCAACATCGACACCGCCGCCGCCCGCCTGCACGAGGCGATCGACGTGGTCGAGCAGACCCGCGGCGGGGGTGGCCTCAACGTCGTCTTCGCCGCCGCCCAGGAGCTGCGGCCCTGGCGCAACGAACGGGCCGTGCAAGAGGTCAACGATAGGCTCTTCACGTTAATGATTGCCGGGTAGGAGCCCGCCGTGACGGACACCGAGATCGACCGTGCCAAGCAGGCCGCCCGCGAGCGCGTCTGGAACCTCCTGGAACGCGCAGGCGCCGCACCGCCCGGCGTCCACGGCCACATCCCGGACTTCGCGGGAGCCGACCAGGCCGCCGCACGACTCGCCGAGCTCCCCATCTGGCGGGCGGCAACCGTCATCAAGTCCAACCCGGACAAGGCCCAACTTCCCGTACGTGTCCGCGCGCTCCATAAGGGCAAACTGCTCTATATGGCGGTGCCGAAGCTCGCCACACCGGCACCCTTCTACCTACTCGACCCGGCCACGCTGACGATGCCACTCGAAACAGCGGCCAGCAGTGGCGGCGCGGCCAAGACTGCGCGGACTATCGGGGTTGACGAGATGCGTCCAGTTGACCTCATCGTCTGCGGCAGCGTTGTCGTCAACCGCAACGGCGTACGGGTCGGCAAGGGAGCCGGCTACTCCGACATCGAGGTAGCGCTGCTAACCGAAGCCGGGCTGATCGGACCGGAAACTACAATCGTCACGACAGTGCACCAACTTCAGGTCGTCGAGGATGAGCTACCCGAAACCGAACACGATTTCCGCGTCGACGTCATCGTCACACCCGACGATGTCATCGAATGCGGTTCGCCGATGCGACCCAACGGCATCATGGCAGGGCACCTTAACGCCCAGAAGGTCCGCGACATTCCCGTCCTCAAGCCATATGCAGACAGGTAGTGGAATATGCGCGTTTAGCGATCGGGCGAGGCAAGTCACATACGGCGAGATAGGCGTATCCACAACGTCTGACCGAAGAAAATTTGATGCGGTTCGAACAGAAAGGACAGGGATTGGTCGTCGCGCCCCCAATCGATCAACCGGACCGCTATGTCCTGCCACCCGGACAGACAATACCGCTCGATCGGCACGGATTCCTTGCGCTCCCCTCAGCGGACGACTGGTGGACGAGGCCACAAGTCGGGATCCGACCGATCAGCGACCTTCTAGGCGGTTCAAGTTTCATCCTGCTGGCCCCAGGGGGTGTCGGCAAGACAACCACCCTGAATAACCTTGAAATCCGTGAGCCTAACACACGTAGAGTCGACCTGCTTGGGTTGAGCAAGAGCGAAGTCCGGGAGACGCTCGCAAAAGCAATCGATACTGGCGGACCGATCTATGTTGACGCAATTGACGAGATTGCGTTGTACGAGCCCACTATTTTTCGCATACTCCAGCATGTCCTCACCACCTCGGCCGCGCAGGGTGTCGCTTGGCGGCTCGCGTGTAGGCCAGCGGCATGGAATCCGGCGCTCGCCGACTCACTTAGATCGCAGGGGTTCAGTGAGTGGCGACTCTTGCCATTGGACCGTCCGGCGGCGCATAAACTCGTCGCCACGGTAGTTGCTGACGCTCAGCAATTTCTCGACGCTCTGGTTGAAGCTAACCTTGGTCGGCTAAGCGCTTCGCCTATGCAGCTTGCTGCGACTGCAAGGCAGTGGCAGGCAACCGGTCGGCTGCCCGCGAGTCAGGCTGACTCGATTAGATTCGAGATCCAGCGCCTACTGTCTGAGACCAATGCTGCGCTTCCGCCGCCCGCACTAGCCACCGACCGGCAGTATCGCCTGGCTGGGCGGCTGGGTGCGATCGCTGTCCTAAGTGGCGTCACGGGCTTCGCTAGAGCCGCTACGCAAGCGCCGGGCACCTTAGCCATCGCCGATATTCCGTCTAACCCAGAAGCCGACGAGCCGGGCACGCCGATCGAACCCAATCACTTCGACGAGGTGCTCAGGACCGCGCTATTCGACGCAGCCCCGCATGGCACGGTGGCGTTCAGGCACCAGCAGTACGCAGAGTACCTAGCTGCGGACTACATCAGCCGACGACCGGTCGCCCATGCCCAGCTACCTGCGCTACTGGGCACAAGAAACGGCCTACTTCCTGGACCCGTGATGGGAGTGGCAGCCTGGTTGACCGCATTGATTCCCAGCCTCACCCAGGATCTAATTTCCGTCAATGCTCTAGCGTTAACCCAGGCAGGCGTCGAACTACCGGAAGCCGCTTGCGTAAAGGTTATTGACGGACTACTTGCAGCGGCGAAAGCCGGGGATATCGATCCCGAATGGGGACTGGATCTGTCCGGCCTTGTGCATCCAGGACTCGAGCAGCACCTTGCCGGACACGTTGAAACCGGAATCGAGCAACCAGCACAGGTTTGGTGGGTCTCTCGGCTCGCAGAGAGCGGCAGGTGCACAGGTCTGGTCAAGATACTGCGCTCCTTGGCTCTTGATCCAGGATGGCAGGCCTGGGCGCGCCGCGCCGCCATCTCCGCTGTTAGCGTTCTAGGCGGCGACGACGACCGGCGTGAGCTGCAGGCACTGCTTTGTCTCGACGGTGTCACCGATCCTGACGACGAGCTGCTTGCCGGGGCGATCGACGCTCTCTACCCGGAGCTGATGAGTACCACAACGCTGCTGGATGTACTACGTCCGCGCCGAAACGGCAACCTAGTCGGCGGCTACCTAGTCTTGCTGGGGACTCTAGCCGACCGTATCCCGCCAGAGGACCTACCGACTGTTCTCGCTTGGGCGGTTCAACGCGTCCGTGATGAGAACTACGAGAAAGACTACGGACGACTCATCGGCCAGCTCATCATGCGTGGGTGGGCGAGCGCGGACACCGCAACCGTACGTGAGCCCCTCACAGATCTCATCGCACAGCTTCTTCGGCCGCCGACATGGGGCCTACGTCGCAATGGTCTTCCCTGGGCAGAGGGTTCGCACGTTGAACGCCGGCAGAAGTTGGCGGTTGCTGTGGCCGAACGCCTCGATGAACAGCGGTGGTATCAGCTTCTGAGGTTCGGGTTGATAACCTCCACCGACATAGAATGGCTAATCGAAGAGCTGCCCGGTTTGCCGATTCTGGCGCAGTCCCCCTTAGCCAACTGTGTCTCACCTCTGCTTGACCATCCGACAGCGTCGCAGGCCGACATGATCCTGTCTCTAACGTCGTCGCATCCTGCCTACGAACCCACCAGATGGTGGCGCGATCCTGTGCCTGTCCAATCAGAGACCGCAGATCGGCTACGCGAGTTCCACTCATATGAGAAACAGGATGAAGCCGAATTTGCGGACACGTTGGCCCGACGTTCGGAACAACTGTCCATGGCGCTTGCCAACGCCGTAACCGATATCTCTACCTGGTGGCGTATCGCATACTGGCTGGCCAATGGTGATGAGGCTAGTGAATCCCTATTCACACACGACTTGAAGATGCGCCCAGGTTGGGCCTTGCTTAGCGACGACGAACAGCAACTCGTCGTCGAGCTGGGCCTACGATATCTCGACGCGCACGCGCCCCAGCCCACGAACTGGGCAGGTCGACAGACGATCACCACAGATAAGGCGCTTCCCGATTGGTCTGGCGTTTACCTGCTTACGACGCTCGCCCGCCACGCCCCCTCGCGGGTAAGGCAACTGAAGAAACCCATCTGGCAACGGTGGGCTCCCGCCATCGTTGGGGCATGGAACTACGAAGGCGGTGAGGACGCGCAACTGAGGTGCGACTTGGTCGACCTCGCACCTTCCGAGGTGCGCGCACACATCGTCGATGCGTCGCTCGACCACCTTGACGCACTCGCGGCAAACGATCAGCATCTCACGCCGTTTCCACTCTTTGACCACCTGTGTGCCGAACTCGCACCAGTGGTAGCCGAACGCATAGCTGAGAACCGCTACGGTGACCAACTCGGCGGGTCGCTCCTAGACCTGCTCGTCAAGCACTCGCCGCACGTGGCACTCCCCGTCTGCCGAAGGCTGTGTCAGGACAATACTTCGCCGCTATCTACAACGGCCTGCCGAAAGCTGGCCGAGTTAGATCCAGCCGGCACGGTCGACGATCTTGTGTCTTACAAGACCCTCGCTGACGAACTCTCTACCGTCGCCCCTCGCGTCAAGATTGGGGAACTCGATGACGGGCGCCTTGCCGCGCTCTGCCGCCTACTTCTTGACCGGTTCCCCGTCGCCAACGATCCTCCTGATGAGCCGGCAATGTTCGGCAGCGACGTGTACGAGACGCGCCAAGTGCGCAACCGCACGGTGAGCCTGCTTGCCGAACGTGGGCAAGTACGCACACTTGAGGAACTCGCCAACGAACGGCCCGAGGCTGAACAACTAATGATTCGCTACTACCTGCGTACCGCGCGGGCCAAGGCGGCGGATCTCGCTTACACCCATCCCACACCGCACAGTCTGCTTACTCTTCTCGGCCAGGCAGACGCGCGGCTCGTCCGTAGCAGCAGCGATCTGACGTACGTGCTCATCGAGCAACTGCAAGAGATACAGCACCATTTGACACACGGCGGCGGCTTCCGGGACATCTGGAACATCATCGACGGCCATGAACCTAGACCGAACAGTGAAGACGACATCTCCGATTGGGTCCGCCGTCAACTGGAAGCCCGGCTTGGCAACGGCAGCGTGATCGATCGCGAAATACAGGTCGAACGCACCAAATCCAAGGGTTTCGGCACTCGTATGGATCTAACCGCCACCAAAGGGACCCCTACATATCCAGCAAGTACCGCGAGAGTGATCGCGGAAGCAAAGCTAGTCAACAATCAGGAACTTGAGAGCGCGCTGCACGAGCAACTCGTGCAGAAGTACCTAAAGCCCGCCGGCCTTCAGCATGGCATCTACCTCGTGTACTGGGTGAATGCAGATCAACGACCAGCGAGTTGGGCACGAAAAGGACCCACTGATCGGAGTGAACTCCTCAACAGGTTGAAGCAACAAGCGGATTCCGTAAGGCCAGACTTCGAAATACAGGCGTTCATTCTCGATATCTCAAGGCCGTAATCCAGACTTCTCAAGTACTGTGCGCCCGTGTGGCAGTCGGCTGTTGCACATCCACCTTCACTAGTCCCCGACCGGCCGTTCGAGGAGCATGACACTGGTTGTTGCTGCTCTCATCAATTCCAGTACCAGCAGGCGATTCGGGTTGGTCTAGATCCAGTGTGACATCGCCGAGGCTCTATCGACGCCTTGACAAACGCCGCGAGCGGAGCGTTCATCGACAGGCGGCAGCGATCCGGTGGCGGCCGGTCAACCGGTCGTGACCAGCCCCGATTCCGGGGCTGCGCTGCCGTGACCGAGGAGTTCGTCGAGTCGCTTGGAGGCGCATCGCGGTAGCCAGGGATGAACAGGCGCCGCCGGCAGGGAACGAAAACGTGGCCCGCTCGTCTCGGGCCGCGATCCGCCGGCTGTCCAGCTCGGTGGAGATCGTCCGGGTCCATGGTCCGGACGCGGCGCATCTCGCCGAGGTCCAGCTTGAAGCGATCAGGGAGGTACTCGCATGGGCGTTAACTCAGCACGACATGGCCAGCCACATCGAGGACGAGGACCGGGCGGCATGAACACCGGACCGGATCGCCGGTACGGGACTAGGCCGCCCGGCCTGCCTACCAGCCCACCGCCACCGGCGGTACCACCTTGACCAAGGAGCCCTGCGTGACCACGCACCCCTCGATCAGCAGCCATCCATCGTCCATCTACCAACGCCCGAGCCCACCAGGCCGACCGGCCACTCCGCGCGTCGCGGTCGCGTTCCTGGCCCGGGTCTCCACCGACGACCAGCAAGACCCGACCCTCTCGTTGCCGCGCCAGCTGGCCAACTGCCAGGCGGCACTGCCGGAGGGCTGGGAGATCGTCGCCTGGTTCTGGGACATCGAGTCCGGCCGGACCTCCCTGGAACGGCGCGGCCGCAGCCGGGCGCACGAGCATATCGCCGTGCCGCTGCCCCGCGACGGCGGCCTGCTCGACCTGCTCGCCGAGGCCGAGCACCCCGGCCGGCGCTTCAACGTCGTCATCTGCGAGTCGATCGACCGGCTCGCCCGCCGCACCTACGTCGGCACCGGCATCGAGCACCAGCTCGAACAGGCCGGCGTGCGTCTGTACGCCGCCGACGAGCCGATCGACCCGCGCGGCAAGCGCTCCACCGGCCTGCTCACCCGGCGGGTCAAGCAGGGTGTGGCCGAGTGGTACGTGCTCGACATGCTCGAACGGTCCTGGGATGGTTTCAAGGTGCACACCGGGCAGGGCTGGAACATTGGCAAACCGCCGTACGGCTACGCCGCCCAGAAGATCGAGCACCCGGTCCCGGCCAAGGCCGCCGAGGGCCTGACCAAGACCCGCCTCGTCCCGGACCCGCAGCGCGCGCCGGTCGTGGCGCACATCTTCCGCCTGCGCGTCGTGGAGCGGCTCGGCTTCGACGCGATCGCTGCCCGCCTCAACAGAGACCACGACCGCTACCCGGTCCCGGAACCAACCAGCCCGCACCGGCGACGCGGCACCTGGTCCGGCTCGGCGGTACGCGACATCGTCACCAACCCCAAGTACACCGGATACATGGTGTGGAACCGTCGCGCCACCAAGTCCGGTGGCCGGATCAACCCGCCTGAGGCGTGGGTGTGGTCCGAGCAGCCGACCCACGAACCGCTCGTGACCCGTGAGACGTTCGAGGCCGCCGCGCAGGTCGCCCGTCTGAGAGAGGGTTCCCGCAACGCGGCCGGCCCGAACGCCGCCCACCGTCAGACCAAGCGCGGCTACTTGCTGCGCTCCTACGTCCGCTGCTGGCTGTGTGACCATCGGATGTTTGGCAAGACCCGCCGGGGCCACGCCTACTACTGCTGCTACCCGGCGGGCAACAACGCTGACCGCCTCGACCGCTACCCGGCCGACCACCCCAAGGCGATCTATGTGCGGGAGGACGCCCTCACCGAGGCCCTCGACCACGTCATCGCCACGAGAATCTTCGGGCCCGACCGGCACGCCCTCCTCCGTCGCGAGCTCGCCGACCGACCTGGCAAACAGCGGCTCGCCGATGCGGCCCGCGCCGATGCGCTGCGCGAGCAGATCGCCGACCTCGCCGCCCGCCAGGACCGGCTCATCGTCGAACTGGAAACCACCAACCCTGCCGATCGCGCCTTCCGCGACCGGCTCCGCGGCCGCTTCGACGCCCTGGAAGCCGAACGCGCCGACAAGACCGCCCAACTCGAAGCGCTGGAGGCGGCGAGTCACGTCGAGCCCGAGCAGGACATCAAGCTCCTCGACGGCCTGCCGCTCCTGCCGCACCTCAACATCACCGAAGCCCCCGAGCGGACCCAGCGCAAGCTCTACGACGCCCTCCAACTGCAGATCCACTATGACCGGCCCGACCAGGCCCGCTTCCGCATCGCTCTCACTGACGACACCGTCGAGATGCTGACTGAGGCGATCACCGGCACCCCAGCCAACGAACCGCAACCGGATGCCCATTTGACTGCCGCCCCGCCGGGGGCACCTCTCAGATCAGTGAAAACCTGGGTTGAGCAGGTAATAAGCGTGAGAGTCGATCTGCTCCCATGGGCAACCTTAGGCCGTCCGTAGCTCCCTGTTTGTCGGGGGTCCTGCAAAATACGGCAATGGATCTTGGCTGTGTTGAGCGTGGTCACACCGCAGATACCAAACGGGGCCGTAGCGCCTGACTGTGCAGCCAGCACCGGTCGATCTGGGACGCGTACTGCGGCCGGATACGTCGCTCAGTCCTACCGGGACGGCGCGATCACGTATCTCGAGTACTCGTACGCCATGCGCCGGTCTTCCAGTCGCGAAGGTGCTCAACCGGGCCGGGTTCTACGTCGCTCCGACCGCGTCCAAGGTGTCCGTGGCGCTCACCGGCGCCAGGGCCAATGCCGGCCAGGCCCAGGAGCTGATCGGCGTGTACACCAGTACTGATTCGCGGGCGTACCCGCTGTCGAGCTACGCGTACGCGATCGTGCCGACTGCGACCGGTGGCGCGTTCACCACCAACAGGGGCCGTGCCCTCGCGATGTTCCTGCGGTAGTCCGTCTGCGACGGCCAGCCGCCGCTGCCGATCACCGGCTGTCACAACCCGACCTTAGGCTCTGACGGGACCGACGTGCTTCTGGCGACCGCGCCGAACGCTCACGCCGGCCTACCGTCCTAAATGGAGTAGCGCCGGGCAGGCTCGCGTCGTTCCGGAGATCACCATCTCACCGAACTGGTTGAAGTGTCCCAGTGCACTGTGGACGTTCCGCGTCTCGGTGTACGTCGGGGTCGATCAGGTGAGGTGGCATGAAGCGTAGCGACCGGAACAGGGCCGCCAGCCGCGAAGTGTGGGCGTTGGTCGCCGTTTGGCTCGGCCTCGGTGACGTCGGCACCGCCGGTCCGTCGGTTCGACGTGGTGCCGCTTTCCTGGTGGTTCAGAGCGCCATCGTGGTCGCCCTTGTCGCCGCCATCGCGCTGGTGAAGCCCGTGTTGTTCGGTGGCGATATTCGGCGGGGGTGGCCATACGGCCTTCTCCTGCTGGTTCTGCCGATCGCCGCCGGTATCGCGCACAGGCCGGCGGGGCTCCTGGTCGCCCTGGCTGCTGCCGTCCCCGTGACGACGTCGATCCGCCAACTGAGGAAGCCAACCAGCCAACCGGGCCGGTCGGCGACTGAAGAGCGCGTCGACCTGCCGTACACGGGTCGCCTCGATTTAATCCGTGCCCCGGCGGATAGCCCGCCCCTGCCCGGGTACCTCACACCACGCCGGCCTAAGACCGACGGAGTAGCTCACCTGACCAGATACCTCATACCGTCGGCGTAGCCCGCACCACGCGTGGTCGCACAAAGCGAACCCCAGCAGTTCAAGGTCAGCAATCCGACTTTGCGGTCTCAAGGGGGTAGTGGTGCAAAAGCTGATTCAGTACGGCTTCCAGCGGGAAGCGAGAGACCCTGTTCGTCGACGCGGCGGAGTTTGGCTGCGTCTGCTGGCGACGGCGTCGCTTGCGGCGATGGTGGTGGGCGTGAGCAGCGAGGCGGCGATGGCCGAGGATCCTCCATCGCCTTCGCCGTCCGAGTCCCAGGCTCCGACGGGCTCGCCGTCAGCGACCGCCCAAGCCACCCAGTCTCCGACAGCGACGGCGTTGGCGACGGCGACGGCGTCTCCGACCCAGTGTCCGACGGCGTCGGCGTCTCCGACCGGTTGTCCGACGGCATCACCTTCCTCGGCGAGCCCGACGCCCAGTGGCGCACCCAGCACCGGTGGGGGCGGTACGGCCGGGTCCAGTGCTGTCTTCCTGATGGCGCTGGCGGGGATCATGCTCACCCCGGTCGGCATCGCTCTGCTGAGGCGACGTCGGGCTACGAATGACTGATCACCTGCCCCGTCTGGCGCGGGGCGCGGGCGTGACCGCGGTCCTGCTCGCTTTGGCTGCGCTGGCGAATGTCGGGCGGCCCGCGAGATTGCCGGTCACACCTGACCCGTACCAGTCAGCATGGGTTGTCCCGCCGACCGTTCCCCGTGCGTCGGTGGGGCAACCCGCCCAGCCCGTGTTTCCTCGCGCGACCCGGACCGCGTCGCCCCGCCCGACGCTGACGGCGCTGCCGCGTTCCAAACCGGTGCGAGTGTCGATTCCCGCAATCGACGCGGCGTCCTCGTTGATGCCGCTCGGGCTGAACCCGGACAGGACCGTCCAGGTGCCGCCGTTGTCGGACCCGATGCAGGCCGGCTGGTACTCGCTCGGTCCGACCCCGGGGGAGGTCGGGGCCAGCGTGATTCTTGGGCATGTGGACGGCTACAGCGAGCCGGGCATCTTCTTCCGGCTGCGCGACGTGCGGCCCGGGGACCGGATTCTCGTCACCAGGGAGGACGGCACGACAGTGCGATTCATGGTCTACCGCACCGAGCAGGTGCCCAAGGACGACTTCCCGACCGAGAAGGTCTACCGCGCCGCCGCCCGCCCGGAGCTTCGCCTTATCACGTGTGGCGGAAGCTTTGACTCGCAGTCGGGAAACTACCGGGACAACGTGCTCGTCTTCGCCGTCTTCGCCGGGCCTAACTGAGCTGCGACGGGTCGAGTTGTGAACAACGTTCGTGAATCTTTGCGCCGAGTGAAGGTGGATTCCTTTCAGCTCCTGGCGCCGACGGCCGACATAGAGCATGAGCCGCATCTGTCGGAGGGGTTGGGGCAGTGGAGGACGCTGTGGGGCTGGATGCCCTGATGGTTGTGGGGCACGCGACGTCAGGGGCCGGGCGTCGACGCCCGGACACGCGACGGTCAAAGTTCGGGCTGGCGGGCAGGCTGCTGGTTGGTGCGGTCATCGGGGTGGCGGCCGTCGGGGGTACCGTCGCGCTGGCCCATGCGGCGTCGACCCGGCAGGCGGAGAGCATCTTCGTGACGCCGGCCGCGCCTCCGGTTCCACCGCAGCCGCAGGCCCCCACCGGCGCCTCGTCGCCAGACGGGATCCTGCCACCGGTGACGGACCAGGCCGGGACGGCCCCGAGTTCGGACCCCTACGCGAGCCCCAGCGATCGGGGCCTGACCGAGGCGTCGCCTACCGTGGACCCGGGTGTGCACCAGGATGACGGTCTCTATGAACCGCCTGTGCCTCAGGATCCCCACTCGAACGGGTAGCCCCGCCGGTCACTCGTTCTCCGCCGACTTCTGGCCGCCGACCACCACCACGGGGCACGGTGCCTTCTCGATCAGATCGCGCGAAGTGCTGCCCAGCAGCAGTTCGTGGAGGGCGTGATGGCCGTGCGCGCCGACGACGATGGCCGGGCTGTCGTGCTCCCGGGCCACGCGGATCAACGTGCCGGCCACCGTGACGTCGATCGCGACGACCAGGTTCTCCGCATCGAGGCCGGCGGCTCTGGCCAGCGCCTCGCCGTGCCGTGCGGTCCGCTGCGCGCCCTCGTACATCGCCTGGTCGAGCTTGAAGCCCTGGTCCAGGTCGACGACGGTCGGCGGCGGCTCGAAGCCCCGGACGGGAAGGGTGGCCAGGTCGAGGGCGGCCCCGGCCGCCCACACCACGACCACCAGCACCCGGTGCGCGGCTAGCAGCGGCGCTGATGCGCGCAGGGCGCGATCGGAGGCCGGCGTCCCGTCGTAGCCGACGATGACAGGGCGAGAGCTCATGGCAGTTGTCACGTTACGCCTGATTCTTCGGCGCTCCACTTGGCGCGGCGAGCAGTGCGCAGGGCAGCCGGGCTATGGTTGAGTCTTCAACAACTGGGAGCGCTGAGCATGATCACTGTCGAGATCTGGTCCGATGTCGTCTGCCCGTGGTGCTACATCGGCAAGCGCCGGCTCGAGCGGGCCCTCGCCGAGTTCGAGCCCGTGGTCGAGATCGTGTGGCGCAGCTACCAGCTAGACCCCGAAACGCCGGTGGGCGAGCAGCGGGGGATGGTCGAGTCGTTCGCGGCCCGCAAGGGGCTGGGGGAGAGCCAGGTCCGCTCGATGTTCGCCCAGGTCACCGACGTTGCCGCCGGTGAGGGGCTGGAGTACGACTTCGACCGCGTCCGTCCCGCGAACACCCTGGACGCGCACCGGCTGCTGCACTTCGCGGCGGCCCACGGCCGGCAGGGTGAGCTCAAGGAGCGGCTGCTGCGCGCGTACTTCACCGAGGGTGAGCAGATCGACCATCCGGAGGTGCTGGCGCGGCTCGCGGGTGAGGTCGGCCTCGACGAGGCCGCCGCCCGGCGCGCGCTGGACGACGGAGCGCACGCCGACGACGTACTAGCCGATTTCGAGACCGCGCGGTCGTTCGGGATCAGCGGCGTGCCGTTTTTCGTCTTCAATCGACGGTTCGCGGTCTCCGGCGCGCAGCCCACGGAGGTGTTCACTCGGGCGCTCGAAGCGGCGCGGGAAGCGTCCGCCGTGGACGCTCCCCACGCTGAGGGCCACGTGTGCGAGGACGACAACTGCGCGGTTTGAACTCAACCCTCCGGAGGCGTCATCCACGCCCGGGCCGCGGCTCGATCTCCTCGGCCGGGACGTCCCGGTCGTGCCGGGCGACGCACCAGCGGATGCCGAACGGGCAGCGCACAACGCCCATCCGATCGCCGGAGAAGGCGTCGGCCACTGACCGGGTCCCCGTCGCGGCCCACCTGACCAGTCACACTTCATCCGTGACTTCACGCGAGCCATCGGGATGACGCCGGTCGCGTATGCCGACGCCGGTAGCCGCGGTCAGGCGCCGATCAGCGCCTGACGCTTGATTCTGGCGCCGGGGTCAGCGGTCGGCTGCGTGCGGCGCGACCGCGCCGGCACGGTGCAGGCAGTCGACGCACTGCAGGCGGTGGCCGCAGTCAGGACACCACTTCGTTTTGACCTTGAACGAGAACAGGCCGGCCAGGAAACCGAGGACGGCCGTCCCCGCCGTCGCCCCGAGGAGCGTGTACATCATCAGCCCTTCTCTCACGTTGGAAGCCGTTCGGGGGAGTACAGGGTCACCGCTGGGCTGTTGTCTACGTCGCATCATGGTCGTAGAAATACGGTGCTACTCGGTATCGGCTTGAGTAAATGGTTTACCTGTCGCCCAACGCCATTGGGATACGGGAGACCCGAGGTGATGACGATGTCGGCTTTCGGCCAGTCGCTACGTGAGTACCGAGTGCGGGCTGGGATGTCCCTCTCTCGACTCTCGGATGCCGTGCACTACAGCAAGGGTTACCTGTCGAATGTCGAGAATGGACGTAAGGCGCCGACCGCGGAACTCGCCCGCGCGTGTGACGGTGTCCTGCGCGCCCGTGGTGAATTGATCGCCGCCTGCCACCTCGACGTGGCGGCGGCTCGTGACACGAACCCGTGGCAAACCGCGGAGTTGCTGCGGCGTCTCCACGCGTACGACGCCGCACCGGGCACCTTGGCGAGCCTTGAGGCGACGGTGTTCGAGCTGTGCTGCCAGTACGTCTGCCGGAATCCCGCCGAGTTGCGGGCCGAGGCGCAGGACTGGTTGCAGCACGTCGCGGCGCTCCTGCGAAGACCCACCGGGTTACGGGCTCACCGCAGTCTGCTCGTATCAGCGGGCTGGCTGGCGCTTCTGATCGGATGCCTTGAGTACGACCTGGGTATGCGGGCGTCAGCCGAGGCGACGAGGGTTGCCGCACGGCAGCTTGGCGAGGAGGCCGACCACTCGGAGATCGTCGGGTGGACCTGCGAGATGTCGGCCTGGTTCGCGCTCACCCAGGGGCGGTACCCGGACGTGATCGCGAACGCGCGGGCGGGACAGGCGGCTGTTTCGGACCGCTCGGTGGTGGTGCAACTGATCGGGCAGGAGGCGAAGGCGCTCGCCCGCATGGGGAGCATCGCCGACCTCCGGTCGACTCTGGATCGCGGCCGGCGGATTCTTGACCAGTTTCCCGAGCCGAGCCGGACAGAGCATCACTTCATTGTCGACCCAGCCAAATGGGACTTCTACGCGATGGACACCTACCGGTTGGCAGGAGATGACGATCGAGCTGAACGGCATGCCCGCGAGGTGATCGCGCAGGGAACCGGTTCAGATGGAGTTGAACTGTCCCCGATGCGAATAGCCGAAGCTCAGCTCACACTCGGCGTCGTCGCCGCGCGGAAGGGCGAACTGGAGTTGGCGGTGGCCGCCGGGCTGTCCGCGCTGGCGGTGCCACGCCAGTCGCTGCCGTCCCTGTTGATGGTGGCGGGAGAACTCGACAGTGAACTGGGCCGGCGCTTCCCGGGCGAGCCCGCCACGGCCGAATTCCGCGACGCCCTCCGCGCGCTGCGCTAGCTATGCGTGCATGAATAGCCTATGCGCTGGTGCATAAGTACCGCTCGAGCTCCTTGGCGAGCGATCGGAGGTACCGAACCGATTCGGCGCTCTCCAGCGCGACGCTCTGCAGCGACTCGAACAAAACCACGTACCGCTGGATGTCGTCAGGGGTCGAGAAGTAGGCGTCGCCGGTCGGGGATTCGACGCGCGCCACGGGCGGGCTGTCGGCGGCGCGGAAATCGTACAGCGTGAAGCCGGTCGCCGAGAATGCGGCCGCCGGCCGCCCCAGGGGGATGACGCGCAGGTCCAGCCGTGTCAGCCGGTGCGCCCGTACGGCCAACGACAGGATCTGGTTGCGGACCAGGTCCACCGGCGCGACGGCGAGCAGGAGCGCCCGGGCGTCGAGAACAACGTCATACTGCGGACCGTTGGTCGCCGTCAGGGCCTCCTGGTGGCGCATCCGAGCCTCCGCCGAAGCGTCGGGATCGCCGTCGCCCATCGCCTCGCTGACCGATC
Organism: Planosporangium flavigriseum; assembly: GCF_011947225.1. GTDB lineage: Bacteria > Actinomycetota > Actinomycetes > Mycobacteriales > Micromonosporaceae > Planosporangium > Planosporangium flavigriseum. The sequence goes on from NZ_JAATVW010000005.1 coordinate 61,872, forward strand.
GGGCGTACTCGCGGGTCTGCAGAAGATCGGACAGGGCGGCCGGTTGGTACTGGCGGATCCTGGCCGTCACGGGCTCCACGGCGGAGGCCGGGCCCCGGCTCCCGCGTACGATCCAGGCCCCGTCGCCGTTGTCGGCCGCCGTGACGCCGAGCAACTCGGCCCGGAGGTCGTCGCTCACGCCGTAGAGTTCGAGCAGCCCGGCGATGTCCTTGACGGTGATGGCGTGCAAGCCGCCTTCGATCCGCGAAACCTTCGACTGCGACCAGCCGAGCGCGCGGGCCACGTGCTCGCCGGGCAGACCGGCGGCGAGCCGCAGTCGGCGGAGTTCGCCGCCGACCCGTACGCGTTGAGCACTCGCCTCCGGCGGCACCGCGACCCCTTACTTATGCATGCATGAAACCGCCTCAGGTTAGCAGTATGAAGTCCAAAAAAAGGTGCAATTCGCTACGACTCAGCGCGGCTGGGCGCTGACCTCGACGTCGCGCCGCAGCATGCCGGGTTGGTCCGGGTCGATCCCCCAGGAGAGGACGCGGCGCGGGTGGATTCGGATGATGTCGTTGCTGGCGGGCGGCGTGGCGGGCGCGCCCCGCACCGCCTCCGCGTGCCCGCGGATCTCGATGCCGCGTACCCGCCAGGGGTCGACCGACGCCACGTCGTCGACGACGAAGGCGACCCGGCCGTTCGCCGCCACGTTGCGGAACTTCCGGCTGGCGCCCATGTTGTAGCCGCCGATGTCGATCGTGTCGGTCTCCGGGTTGTACCTGAACCCGACCGGGTTGTTCTGCGGCACTCCGTCCGGCCCGACGGTGGCCAGGCGCCCCAGGCGCTGGGTTGACAGGTACCGGCGTTCAGCTTCGGAGAATGGCATGCCGCAAGCGTTCAACCTGAAGCTGAGTTGAGGTCAAGTCCCTCAGTTGAGCACGTCGAACAGAGCGGGCCCGTACGCTGCGAGGCCGGCCCGCTGGCTGGAGGCGGGTATCTCGTCGGAATCGGCGACGGCGTGCTCGCAGCGGGCCCCGTACGCGGACTGGAAGACCGCCGCTGCGGCGATGGCCCGGCGTTCGGCGGAGCTGAACCGGCGCTCCCGCGCCGACTCGTACTCGGCGACGAACGCCGCCTGCTCCTCCGGCGTCGGCCACAGCCGCGTCCCGCCCCACTCCCACGCCAAGGGAAAGACGCGGGCCGCGTACCCGACGATCGTCGTCTCGCAGTCCCACACCAGGCTGTCCCAGTCATACGCGACGCTGACCCGGCCGTCGGCGAACCGCATCTGTTCGACCCGCCAGTCGGTGTGGCCCACGACCGGCCGGCCGGGGTCGTCGCGCAGGATCTCCAGCGCCCGGCGGGCCAGTTCGTCGATCCACTCGGCACCGGTACGGGTGGCGTCGAAGTCGAAGTGGGGGTGCGGGCTATGGTGCCAGAGCGCCCGTTGGTCGCGGAGCGGTGCGCGGGTGAGCGCCAGCACCTCCGGCACCTCGCCGGCGAGGCGGACCTGGTCGGCGAGCGCGGCGGCCATCGCCGCGCGTACCGATGAATCGTGTCCATCGCGGTAGACGCCGTCCTCGCGTAGCTCCTCGAACGTCACGAAGGCGTGCCCGCAGTGCGCCATGGCGAGCGGACGCGGGCAGGGGTACGCCGCGTCGGCGAGGTGGGCCTGCACCCGCTGGGTCGTGGTGAGCCGGGCGCGGGTCTGGGTGGGCTGGTGCACCTTGGCCGCGACCCGCCGGCCGTCGGCGAGTACCAGGCCGGCCACCATCCCGACGTTCGAGCGGTAGAACAGGCAGTCTTCGACCCGGGCGAGGGTACGGGCGCAGCACTCCTCGATCAGCGCTGCTGCCGCGTCGATATTGCCGGTGCCGAGGGCGCGCCGCTCCAGCAACGGGTCGTTGTCACCCAGGTAGGCCCGCATGGCGTCGGCCGTTCGCACGGTGTGACGGTAGCTGTGATTTGCCTGTCTCGTGGCGTTATTGGGGGAGATCAACGCGGACAAGCGTGGCGCGTAACCGGTGGTGCAGGCGGGCGACGTGCGCGGCGGTGGCCGCACGGGCCGCGTCGGCGTCACGGTCGACGAGGGCCGCGACGATGCGGCTGTGGTCGTGGTACACGTCCGCGCGTACGTCCGCATCGGCCCCGCCGGCGAGGATGCGGGCGTGCAGGGCCGGCGGGGAGATCGCCTCGACCAGGGTCGCGATCGGCTCACTGCCGGACAGTTCGAGAAGCCGGCGGCGGAAGGCCAGATCCGCGTCGAGGCAATCGGCCGCCGAGGCGCCCGGAGCGCCCTTCTCGGCGATGGCCGAGAGGGCCTCGACGTCGTCGGCGGTGACCCGCGCGGTGGCGAGCGCCGCGGCGTGCGGCTCGAGAGCCATCCGCAGATCGAGCAGTTGGACGAGCGCCTCGTCGGGCAGGATGTCGCAGGCTGCGGCTAGTGGCTGCAACAGCAGTGGCGGGCGCAGGCTGGAAACGTACGTCCCGTCGCCCTGCCGGCTGACGAGGATGTTCATCGCCGTCAGTGAGCGGACCGCCTCGCGCAGGGCACTGCGCGACAGCCCGAACTCGTACGCGAGGTCGTCCTGGCTGGGAAGTCGACTGCCCGGACCGAGTTCACCGGAGGCGATCATGCCCTTGATCCGCGTGATCGCCTCGTCCGTCACCCTCATGCCGCCCCTCCCTTACTCCGGAAGGGACTGTAGGCATCAGATGTTTCGGGGACCTGCCGCAATGTTGCGAGTGTGTTGCCGGTACGCGTTCAGGTGCTGGCGCAACTCCTGGTAAGCCGCGTGGAAGGCGTGCCGGCGAAACGCGAAGTCGATTCCCTGTGCCCACAGGGTCGTCTCGATCGGAGCGCCCTCGCGCGGGTCGAGGTGGACGCTCATCCCACCGGCAACCTGCAGCCGACCGACCGAGTGCCGAGTCTCGCGGACGGTGATCCGCTCGACCTCCGACCAGGGCACCGTGCGGCTGCCGAGCAGGCCGACCACCCGCACACCGTGGTCGCTCACGTACACGCCCATGCGCAGGATCCGGTAGGAGGCCACGACCCAGACGGCGAAGAGGGCCAGGACGAGTAGGACCGTACCGGGAGTCGTCCACCCGATCGCCGGTTGAAGCATCTGCTGCGTGGTCCAGCCGAAGAAGGCCAGCCCGAAAAGCTCCCAGGCCACCACCAGCCACCGGCCTGGGCCGGGCGAGTAGGGCCGGTGCCATCGTGTCGTCACCGGACGAGTGTGGCAAACGCCGCGCGCCGGTGTGCTCGACATTCGGTCAGTAGATAAAGAAACAGGCTCGAATTCGGTGCCCGCCACGCCCACCGTGGGGGGGACGGTGGGCGTGGCGGTGCTAACCGGCGTCCTACTCGGGGGAGGAGGACGCTTGCGCCGACCGTGAACTGGGGCTGGGGGACGTGTCACGGTCCGCGGTCTCGGTGCCGGGCTGGCTGGGCTGGCCGGGCTGGCTGGGCTGGCTGGGCTGGTTCTGTCCGGGCTGGCTGGGCTGGTTCTGTTCGGGCTGGTTCTGGCCCGCGGACTGCGGCGGTTGCGGGTGCTGCGACCACCAGTCGCGGTACCGGTCCCAGGGTTGGCCGGTGGGCGGCGTCCCCGGTCCGGTGGGCCCCGCGTCGCCCGCCGTACCCAGTACGTGCGCGCAGAAGGACCAGACCCAGTCGGCCTTGCCGCCGGCCAGGGCGATCAGCGCGGCCAGGGTTTGACTGTCCAGTCCTTTGATCTCACTTCCCGCCTGCCTGTTTCGCGGATCGGCGAGAAAGGCGAGGCAGAGCTTTTCCGGTGACGGGTGTGGCGATCGCGTCAGTGCGGCCGTAGGCGTCCGGGCCACGGCCGGCGGTGCGCTGGTGAGTGCGGCGGTCGCGGCCGGTGAGGGTGCGAGGACCTCGGACGAGGCGACGGGGCCGGGGGCGAATCCGGACGTGCCCGGAAGCGTGGTGAGGCCACCGGCGGCAGCCACGGCCGCACCGCCGGCGGCGGTCACCGCGAACACGGCGGCCGCCTTCACCGTGAAAATCCGGGTGAGTAGTGCCCGGCGTCCGGGCGAGGGAACCGGGGCGCGGCCGGCCTGCCGGAATGCGGCGACGGCCGTCTCTTCCCCGACCAGTTCGTGTGGTCGCGCCGGAGCGGTCGCTGCGGCGAGCAGGCGGCCGAGCGCGCCGCTAGCGGCGCGGTGTCGCTCTCCTCGCAGCAGGGACTCAGCGGCCAGCGGCGACTCTTCGAAGCCGCGGTCCAATCCGGGAACTCCGTCTCTCCCCATCCCACGTCCTTTCAGCGTTCGCGGTCCCGCTGGCGTTACTCCCTTCTCGAAATTCATCGTTTTCGCAGCGTGTCGGTGGCCTGTCGATGTCGCTCATCCGGCTCGCCCACCGGCTTGCCCGCCGGCGCGAGATGTTGGGCGAGGCGGCGTAACCCGCGGTGTGCGGCAGTTCGCACCGTGCCCGGCCGCTTGCCCAGAACCCGGCCGGCGGCTTCGGCGGAGAGTCCGAGCACGACTCGCAGCATCACCGCCTCGGCCTGGTCGCGGGGCAGTGTGGCGATGAGCGAGATCGCGACGTCGGTCGAGAGCGCGTCCAGTGCGCCGCCGGCCGTGTCGTCAGCAGACGCGAGTTGGGCGAGCTCTTCGATCGGTATGTCGGCGGCTGGTCGCCGGCGTAGCCGTCGCAGTTGGTCCAGGGCGCGGTGCCGGGCGATCGTCGCGGCCCAACCGCGGAACGCGTCGACGTCGCCGCGGAATCCGCGCAGCCCCCGGGCAATCTCCAACCAGACGTCGGCGGCCACGTCCTCGGCCTCACCGGGCACGAGCGTGCGCAGGTAGCGCAGCAGACGCGGCTGCACCTCGCGGTACAGCAGCCGGAACGCGTCTTCGTCACCGCGCTGTGCGGCGGCTATCAGATCCGCGTTCTCCGGCTGGCTCCCCCGGCTGGACCCGACGTTCGACGGTCCATATAGGACAACGCTGAGGGACTGCCCATGTTCGCCCCGACCCACCCGGAACATGATGGGGTAGTTCTGGTCGGGTGGGAAGTTGTTGAGTTCCTCGGTAGGGAAATTTCGGTGGGCGGTGGTGTGGTAGCGACGAACGGTCGAGGTGCAGTGTCCGTTTTGTGGGATACGTGCTTTGTTTCGTCTCGGTGCGTGTGACGGTGCTGACCGCGGGTAAGAGGATTGGCATGACCGCACCGGAACGCGATGACGAGTGGCACCGTAAGCACGATCATCCCGACCTGTTCGCCAAGCTCCAGCCTCGCACCGGGGCGGAGCAGCCCTGGGAGCCGGAGGACCTGGTCCACGCCCAGGGCAAGGACGTGACGCCGGACCATCTGGAGGACGCGCGCCGGGAGCTCCAGACCTGGGGGCCGGCCGCGATCGAGAAGACCGTGCCGTAGCGGTGTGGTTGCCGGCGCCGCACCTCGCCTATGCCGGCGCTCTTTCACGGATCATCGGATAATCATGCGTACCCGACTGTAGAGTCCGGACTAGAACGTGCGTCGATCCGAGCCGCAACGCATTGCGCGTTGTCACGTAACACCTTCAAGCCGAATTGGTTGAGACGGTCGTTGATCGGGGCGGGGTTAGTCAGGTGGAGGCGGTCGAGGTACTGGGGGATCGCTACCGGCTCGTGGAGCGCCTCGGCACGGGCGGGATGTCCGTCGTGTGGCGCGCCTACGACGAGGTGCTCAACAGGCCGGTGGCTATCAAGGTTCTCGCCGCCAAGCTGGCGGCGGACCAGCACTCACGAGAGATGATCCGGGCGGAGGCCCAGGCTGCGGCCCGGCTGTCCCACCCACACATCACGAACGTCTACGACTACGGCGAGTCCACCACGCGAGACGGGGACACTGTTCCGTACGTCGTCATGGAGCTCATCTCCGGGCGTACCCTCTCCGAGCGCTTGATCGGCGGACCGCTGCCCTGGCGAGCGGCGCTGCGGGTCGGCGCGGAGGTCGCGGCGGCGCTCGCCGCGGCACACGCCCGGGGGCTCGTCCATCGCGACGTCAAACCCGGCAACGTCATGTTGACCTCGTCCGGGGTGAAGGTCGTCGACTTCGGGATCGCCGCAATCGCCGGTGAGACCGGCGAACCGGGCCCCGAGGGCATCGTGCTCGGCACGCCCGCCTACCTTGCACCCGAGCGGCTCGCTGGCGGTCCGGTCCAGCCGGCCACCGATGTGTACGGTCTTGGCCTGCTGCTCTACCGGATGTTGACGGGCGAACTGCCCTGGGCGGCCGAGACCACGACGCAGATGATCAACGCGCACGTGTACGCCGAGCCCGGGCCGTTGCCGCCCATCACCGGCCTGCCCGAGGGAATTGCCGAGCTGTGCGCGCGGTGCCTGGCGAAGGACCCGGCCGACCGGCCGACGAGTCGGGAAGTCACACAGGCGCTCGCCGCGGCCGCCGGTACCCGGGTGCCATTGCCGATCGGCAAGGACGACCCGGACTACCTCGGGCTCGATCCGATGCTGTTCGCGCACAGCCCGCTCGCCGGACGGCCACCGGGGCGGCTGCGCCTCGCCGTCGCCGCCCTGTTCGGTTCGGGCGTGGACGCCAGCGCCGACACCTCCATCCTGCCAGCCTCGATCATCGGCAGCGCTGCGATCCGTAGCCTGGGCCGGTTCCGGCGCCGGCGCGCGTTCCAGGTGGTGGGAGCGACGGCGGGTCTCGCGACCGCGGGTCTCATGCTGACCACCTGTGCCGATCTGCCACACGGACAGGGGACGCCGCTCGCGATCGCCGGGCAGTCCGGCGTCAGCCGCGCGCCCTGTGTCGTCCGGTACGTGACCCGCTCCGACGATGCCAGCACGTTCAACGTCGAGGTCACCGTGACCAACAGCGGTGCCAGCCGGCTGGACCGGTGGGCGTTGCAGTTCACCTTCACCGGTGACCAGACGTTGCGGGAAGGGTCGGCCGGCGAGTGGAGCCAGTCCCCGACAGGCGTGGTCACCGTACGCGGCCCGGCGTCCGAGCCGTCGCTCGCCGTCGGTGCCACCAGAACGCTGAGCTTCTCCGCCGGGTACCACGCGGCCAACCCGCTGCCGACGGAGTTCGCTCTCAATGGCGCGGCATGCTCGTACGTCCTGGTTGGCGCCGCGGGCGAGACCAGAACGGGTGGGCCGGGCGCGAGTCCGAACACGGCATCCGATGTGGAGGCTGCCGGTGCTGACCCGGCGGCCGTCGGTGACGCCGCCGGCGGCGCGCGGCGCAACGGGGCCGGCGCAGGGGCGCCGGTCGGCGGTCCACCCGTCGACGGTCTGAACGCGGTTCCCGCCGCCACCGCCGGTGGCGGCTCGACCGGTGGCGGTTCGACCGGAGGCGGTGCCGATCCCGGGCACCCGAGCGTCCAGCCGTCCCCGACCGGCGGAGGCGCTTCACCCAGCGCACCGGCTGAGGTCCCCTCGACTCCAAGCGCGCAGCCGAGCTCCACGGGTCCGCCGTCACCGACGCCCGGCCCCGAACTGTCCCAGGGCGGCACGTCGCCCGAGCCGAATCACTCCTAGCCGGTAATCACCGCCGATCATCGCCAGCGGTGATCGGTCCTCTAGGGTGACTGCTGCAAGCATGCGAGCTGGAGGTGGCCGTGCGCTTCGAAGTCAGCCATGCGATGGACACCATCGAACGGCGTCTCACCACCGACGTCGTGATGGCGCAGGCGGTCGTCGATATCGGTGAGATCGTCCGGTGCACCGATCTGGACGACGGCCGATCGGTCAACCTGATTCGCGTCGGCATGGTCGTCGACGCCTTCGGGCGCTACCTGCGTGACGGCGGAGCGATGATCTACCCCGTCGCGTCGCGTCAACTGCTCTCCGAGGCCGCGCTGACCGCCAAGGAGCGGATGGTGCTGGGTCGGTGGACCGACGAAGGACTGATCGAGACGGTGCGGGACGCCGCCGCGCGGGTTCTCGAGATCGCCGAGCTGACCGGTCTGCCCGTCATCGGTCTGCGGGACCACGCCGAGGTGGCGAAGGAGTGCGAGTGGCTGCGGGACGCCCCGCTCCGGGTGCTGGCGGTGAGCCCGCGCGGCGGCGGCGCGCTGCTGACCGACGGCACGGGTGGCACCGGCGGAGTGGTGCTGTCCCGGCGTGGTGGAGAGGCCGGCGATCCGGTGCCGAAGATGACGCCGGTACCGAAGGCGGAGGAGGTCGGAGAGGAGGACCGGAGGCAGGTACGGATCTGGCCCGACCCGACCGAGCCGGTGTACGAGCCGCTGCCGGAGCCGCCCGATTACCTGCCCGCGTCCAGCCCGACCGGCACCGCTCTGATCGCGCGCGCCTGGCGTTGTGACGAGTTCGGCTGCCCGAGCTTCGGTGCGGACCGCAGCCTCGGCCAGCCCGTGCCGCGGTTGCGTGACGGTAAGCCGGTCTGTCCCCGCCACGACGAGCCGCTGCGCGACATCGGGACGCGGCGGCCGGCCGTACCGATGACTCTGATCGTCGACGGGCTGCGGCGCCGGCACTTCGTGGTGATGGCCGACCGCCCGGTGTTCGTCGGTCGGGCTCCGGAGGAGCCGGACTCCGTCGGAGTCAACGAATGGCTGCACGAGGCCGCGTCGAGGTGGATCAGCCGTACCCACCTGAAGTTGGAGATCCGCGACGACCGGCTGGTGGCGACGGACGTCAGTACGAACGGCACTCTGGTCTGGGTGCGTGCCAACCCGGGTGACCGGCCGGACACGTTCCGGCTGACCCGGGGCAAGTCCTACCCGCTGGGGGAGTGGGACAGCGTCGAGATGTACACCGGCATCGAGCTTTGCCGTGCTGACCGGCGTCCGCGGGGTGTCGACGAGTCACGCGACGAGCCGCCGTCGGTGCTCACCGACGCGCCCACGTCCGTGATGCGCCAGCTGTCGTCCAATGGTTGAGGTGGGCGAGGAGACATCGCCTGTCCTGCCCCGGATCCGACCGGTGCCGTGGTGGATCGCTCCGGTCTTCGCGCTCCTCGCCCTGGTGACCGCTCCGTGGACGGTCTACCTGGCGGTGACCCTTCCGCAAGACATCCGGACCCGGAACTACCGGATCGCGTGGGTCGGCTTCGACATAGGTCTGATGGTGCTGCTTCTACTCACCGCGATCCTGGCCTACCGCGGGCAGCGGCACATGGTGATGACGGCCACCGCCACCGCGACGGCGCTGGTGATCGACGCCTGGTTCGACATGGTGACGTCGCCGGGCGGTGACGAGCTGATCGTGGCGGTGGCGACCGCTCTGTGCGGCGAGTTGCCGCTGACCGTCCTGTGCCTGTGGATAGCGCTACAGGTGGACCGGCTCATCGCCCGGCGGTTGGCGCAGTTGGAGCGCCGGGCCGCCCGGGGGACCCGCTGGCGTCTTCGATACCGGCGGCGCTGACCGCCGCCCCTGGTACTGCGCGCCCGGGCGAAGTGTCACCGGCTGCTGGTACAAAGGCCTGGTGAATGGTGGTCGGGTGGACGAACGGGAAGCGACGAGGGCGCGCGCCGAGGAGGTGCTGCGGGCGCTCGCGGGGCCGGAGGCGACGCTCCGGCCCGACCAGTGGCGCGCGATCGAGGCGCTGGTGATCGACCGGCGGCGGGTGCTGTGCGTGCAGCGCACCGGCTGGGGCAAGTCCGCGGTCTACTTCGTCGCCACGGCTCTCCTGCGCGGTGCGGGCGCCGGCCCGACCGTCATCGTCTCGCCGTTGCTGGCGCTGATGCGTAACCAGGTCGACGCGGCGGCCCGGGCCGGGATCGTGGCTCGCACGATCAACTCGGCCAACCTCGAAGAGTGGGAGCAGATCAACGCCGAGGTGCACGCCGGCGAGGTGGACGTGTTGTTGATCAGCCCGGAGCGGCTGAACAACCCGGACTTCCGGGACGGGGTGCTCCCCAAGCTCGCGGCAACGACCGGCCTGCTCGTCGTCGACGAGGCGCACTGCGTCTCCGACTGGGGGCACGACTTCCGCCCCGATTACCGGCGCCTGCGCACGTTGCTGGACGAACTCTCCTCGGGTACGCCGGTGCTCGCGACGACGGCCACCGCCAACGCCCGCGTCACCACCGACGTGGCCGAGCAGTTGGGCGACGCGCTGGTCCTGCGCGGCACCCTTGACCGGGAGTCGCTCCGGCTGGGCGTGCTCAGCCTCCCGGACGCCGCACACCGGCTGGCCTGGCTGGCCGAGCACCTGGCCGATCTCCCCGGCTCCGGCATCGTCTACACCCTCACGGTAGCGGCAGCGCAGGAGACGACCGCGTTCCTGCGGGCGCGGGGATACCCCGTCGCGTCCTACACCGGGCAGGCTGAGGATGCCGACCGCCGAGCCGCCGAGGCGGACCTGCTCGACAACCGGATCAAGGCCCTCGTCGCCACCTCAGCGCTCGGGATGGGCTTCGACAAGCCCGACCTCGGATTCGTCGTGCACCTCGGCGCGCCGTCGTCTCCCATCGCGTACTACCAGCAGGTGGGCCGGGCCGGCCGGGCGGTGCGCAACGCCGACGTGCTGCTGTTGCCAGGCCGCGAAGACGAGGCGATCTGGCGGTACTTCGCCGCGCTCGGGTTCCCACCGGAGGAGCAGGTCCGCGCCACGCTCGACGCCTTGGAAAGCTCTGATCGGCCGTTGTCCACCCAGGCCCTGGAGGCGCGCGTCGACCTGCGGCGCAACCGCCTCGAACTGATGCTGAAGGTGCTCGACGTCGACGGTGCGGTGCGGCGGGTGCGCGGCGGGTGGGTAGCCACCGGGGCGCCGTGGCAGCACGACACCGCTCGCTACGAACGGGTCGCCGCCGCCCGCCGGGACGAGCAGGCCGCCATGCGAGAGTACGCGACGACCGGCGTGTGCCGGATGGAGTACCTCCGCCGCTGCCTCGACGACCCCGCAGCGAGCGCCTGCGGCCGCTGCGACAACTGCGCCGGTCCGTGGTACCCGCCGGCCGTCGCCGGCGAGGCGCTCGCCGCGGCGCAGGCGCACCTCGGGCGGGTCGGTGTCACCGTCGCGCCCCGGCAGTTGTGGCCGACCGGGCTGGCAGCTGTCGGGGTGCCGCTGTCCGGACGGATCCCGGCGGGCGAGCAGGCCGGGCCGGGCCGCGCGCTGGCGCGCCTGTCGGACCTCGGCTGGGGTGAGCGGCTGCGACGCCTGCTTGCCGAGGACGCCCCGGACGGGCCGGTGCCCGACGACGTCTTCGCCGGGGTCGTACGCGCGCTCGCCGACTGGGCGCGCGGCGACGATCCGTGGCCGGCCCGGCCGGTCGGCGTGGTGACCGTCGCGTCCCGGCGCCACCCGGTCCTCGTCCGCGACCTCGGCGCCCGCATCGCCGCGACCGGCCGGCTCACGCTGCTCGGCTCGGTCGCTCGGGTGGGCGATGAGCGAGGCGGGGGAGCGCGGGGCAACAGCGCCCAGCGGGTCCGCGCTCTTCATGACGCGTTCGCCGTGCCCGACGAGTTGGCGAACCGGCTGGCCGGCCTGGACGGTCCCGTGCTGCTGGTCGACGACCTGGTCGACACGGGTTGGACTACGGCGCTGGTGGCCCGGCTGCTGCGGCGCGCCGGGGCACCGGGCGTGCTGCCGCTCGCGTTGGGGCTCGCCGGCTGATCCATCGGCTGCCACCTGTGACAAGAGGGTCCCCCGCCAGGCGGGGGACCCTCTTGCGCGTTGTTCGGTTGACTCAGCGTTCGGTTGTCTTAACTCACGCGGCCGTAGCCGACGATCGGGGCGAAGTCCATCTGCCGGATCGAGATCCGCTCACCGGTCTGGGGAGCGTTGACGACGCGCCCGTCGCCCGCGTACATCGCGACGTGGTGGAGGTCCCGGTAGTAGAAGACCAAGTCGCCGGGGCGCAGTTCCTCGCGCTTGATGCGCTTGGTCTGCTGGAACTGCAGTGCCGCGCTGTGCGGCAGGTCCACGCCGGCCTGGCGCCATCCGGCGAGGGTCAGCCCCGAGCAGTCGAACGTGCTCGGCCCGGCCGCGCCCCACTGGTACCACTTGCCGATCTGCTCGTACGCGTAGCGCAGCGCGGTGCCGCCCGCGTTCGCCGGGAAAATCGGCACGTACGCGTCCCGGGTGGCGTCGCGGCTGGCCCGCGCTCCGTAGACCTTGGTGCGCAGCGTCTGCAGCTCGTTCAGGTTGCTCTCGATGACCGCCTTCGTCACCGTCAGCTCCCGGTCCTGGGCGGCCTGCTTCCGCTCCAGGTCCTTGAGGTTGCGTCGCTGCGACTCGTACCGGGCGGTGGCGGCGTTCAGCCCTTTGAGGTCCTGGTTGTGGGTGCGTGCGACGTGATCCAGCATCGTGAGTTGGTCCAGCAGCATGCTCGGCGAGTGGGCACCGAGCAGTGCGGTGGCCGGCCCGTCGCCGTTGCTCTTGTACACGCCGGCCGCGATCGTGCCGACCTTGCGCTGCAGGTCCTCGATTTTCTGCTGGAGTGGCGCGAGTTCCGCATCGGTCGCGGCGAGCCGGGTACGGGTGTCGCTCAGGCTCACCCGGGTCGTGTTGTAGTGCTCGACGACGCCCTCCAACTGCTGCCATGCCGTCGCCACCTGGCTGTCCATCTCCGCCGGGCTCGGGTCGGCAGCTGCGCGGGCGGGCCCGAGTACGGCGACGATGGCGGCCGCCGCGACGAAGGCTGTGGCGGCGCGCGCGGCGGTGCCAATCATGCGATGAGAACTCACGTCCCCATAACGACCGAAAATTGTAAAAGCGACGTTTCACCTAAATAGTACATTTGTACGCTCGAACCTGTGGCGAGCGGTGACCGTGGTGGTGACTACTTCGCCGGGCCGATCGGCGTGATGGCAGGCTGAAGAGGTGCCGGAACCTCTCGACGTCGCCCTGACCGAAGTGCGCAACCTGCTCCTGGACCCGGACCGGCTGGTCCGCGCCGTCGCCTCCGGCCGCCGCAGGGGCGCGCAGCCGCGCTGGCAGCGGGTGGAGCTACGGCCCGTGTCGTTGAAGGCCGGCCGTCAACTTCAGGTCATCTCCGACGACGGCGTGCGCCCGTACACCCGCAACGTCGCCTGGGGCCGGGAGGCCGAGGAGATGGTCGACCGGTTGCTGGCGGAGCCGTTCGGCAACTGGTACGTGGAGAGCGCCGACGGCGTGTTGCAGTTGCGGGTCACCAAGCGCGGGGAGGCGCAGGTGCACCGGGCCGCGCCGGTCGCCGGTACAGCTCCGGCGGGCGCGGCTGCCGACGCGCATGACCGGACCTCGACCCACCTCCTCGATCCGGGCGACCCGCTGTTCCAGGTGATCGGTGGGAGCGCGGCCAAGCGCCGTCAGGTCGACGCCTTCCTGCGGGCCCTCGCCGCGACGCTCGGCACTGACCAGTTGCCGCAGCCCCTGCGGGTGGTCGACCTCGGCGCCGGAAACGCCTACCTGACGTTCGCGGCGTACCGGTACCTGACCGCGCAGGGGGTCGACGTCCGGCTGACCGGCGTGGACGTCCGCTCCGACCAGCGGGCCCGCAACGCCGCGCTGGCCGAACGGCTCGGCTGGTCGGACCGGGTCGATTTCGTCGCCGGGACCATCCTGGAGGCCGATGTGGACGGCGCTGACGTAGTGCTCGCGCTGCACGCCTGCGACACGGCGACCGACGAGGCTCTCGCCCGCGCCGTCGGCTGGAACGCGCGCTGGGTGCTAGCCGCTCCGTGCTGCCACCATGACATCGCCGCCCAGTTGCGTGCAGGGACCGCGCCCGACCCGTACCAGCCGCTCATCCGCCACGGGATTCTGCGCGAGCGCTTCTCCGACGTTCTCACCGACGCGGTGCGCGCGGCCCTGCTGCGGCTGCACGGGTACCGGGTGGACGTCGTCGAGTTCGTCGACTCGGTGCACACGCCGCGCAACGTGCTGCTGCGGGCCCGGCACACGGGTGCCCCCGCCACTCCGGAGTTGCGGGCGGAGTACGACTCGCTCATCGGGCAGTGGGGCATCACGCCAGCGCTGGAGCGGCTGCTCGGACCCGTACCCGCCGCATGAGCCGCCGCGCGTCGCCGTGCTCGCGCTCGATGTCCGGTAGCGGGCGCACCTGAACGGGCTTCTCGCCGCAGAGCACCGTGACGGAGGTCGACCTCGCGGAGCGGATGGGTGGGCCGACCGTAGGGCAGATACGACGAAGGGGCGGCCCCGGTCGGGACCGCCCCTTCTCTTTAGTCAGATCACTCGCTGTCGGTCGACGCCGCTCCCGCAGCGCCCCGGCCACCGCGACGACGGCGCCGCCGTGGCCGCTTGGTGGCCTCATCCTCGCCTGTGGGCCGTGGAGCCTCCACGATGGACGTCTCGGCCGATGCCGTAGCCGTGCTGCCCGGCTCCATGCGCCGACGACGTCGCCGGTGCGAGCCCGCCGAGGTGCCCTCGCCGTCCCGGGCGCTGGGCGCTGCCGCGGGCGTACCCGAGGAGTCGTCACGGCGACCACGACGGTGGCCGCGCTTGCCCTCGACATCCTCCAGGCGCTCGGCCGACAGGCCGGCGCGGGTGCGGTCGGCAGTCGGCAGGGTGCCCTTTACCTCCTTGGGAATGTCGAGGTCGGTGTAGAGGTGCTCGGACGTGTGGTACGTCTCGGGCGGCTCCGGCAGGTCCAGGTCGAGAGACTTGTCGATCAGCCGCCAGCGAGGCATGTCCTCCCAGTCCACGAACGTCACCGCCACGCCGGTCGCGCCGGCACGGCCGGTACGACCGATGCGGTGCGTGTACGTGTCGGCGTCTTCGGGGCAGTCGTAGTTGATGACGTGCGTGACGCCGGTGACGTCGAGACCGCGCGCGGCGACATCGGTGGCGACCAGTACGTCGATCTTCCCGGCGCGGAACGCGCGCAGTGCCCGCTCCCGTGCGCCCTGACCCAGGTCACCGTGGACGGCCGCGACCGCGAAGCCACGAAAGTCCAGCTCTTCGGAAACCTTGTCGGCGGCGCGCTTGGTACGGGTGAAGATCATCGACAGGCCACGCCCCTCGGCCTGCAGGATCCGGGCGACCACCTCGACCTTGTTGAGCGGGTGGGCGCGGTAGACCACCTGCCGGGTGAGGGGCGACGGGCCGGTCAGGTCGTCGTGCTGGGCGTGGATCGTCACCGGCTGGCGCATGAACCGCCGGGCCAGCGTGACGATCGGGTCGGGCATGGTGGCGGAGAACAGCATCGTTTGCCGGTCGTCGGGCAGCATCGACAGGATCTTCTCGATGTCGTCCAGGAAGCCCAGGTCGAGCATGCGGTCGGCCTCGTCGATGACGAGCGCCCGGACCCGGTCCAGGCGTAGCTGCTTGCTCTTCGCCAGGTCGAGCAGGCGGCCAGGGGTGCCGACGACGATGTCGACGCCCCTGGTGAGCGCCTCCGTCTGCGGCTCGTAGGCCACGCCGCCGTAGACCGGCAGGACGCGGATACCGCGGGTGCGGCCGGCGATGTCGAGGTCGCGGGCGACCTGGAGGCCCAGCTCGCGCGTGGGTAGGACGACGAGCGCCTGCGGAAGGCCGTCGGCGCCCTCTTCAGCGGACCTGGTCCGCTGAAGCAGTGGCAGGCCGAAGCCCAGCGTCTTGCCGGTGCCGGTCGGCGCCTGGCCGATGATGTCGGCCCCGCGCAGCCCGATGGGGAGCGCGTGCTCCTGGATTTTGAAGGCGTGGGTGATGCCGACGGCTTCGAGCGCGGCGACGGTCTCGGGGCGAACGCCCAGGTCGGCGAAGGTGGGGCTGTCGGGACGGCCCGGTACGCGGGGAGCGGCTTCAGCCTCGGTGGATTCGGTCGGGGTGAGTTCAGATGCGGCCGCGTTTGCGGCCGTATTGGCTTCCTCGATGTTCATCAAGTTTTCGGGGTGTCTCTCTCGCGGGAGCGCCCCGACTTGACGGGTGCGCTCGGATGTATGGCGCGCGCCACGGGCGAATGGCCTGGGTCTGAACCCCGGGGCGACTGGAAATCGCGGGCCGCGCGCTCGCCGGACGCAGCAGGCGTCGGCGAAATTGAGAACAATGTTATCACTCGCTATATGCCTGCTCAGCTGTGCCGCTTGCGATCCCGACCCGGCGGCCCTGGGGCCGCTGCTGGTGAGGGACCTGCTCGTTACCGCAACTACTTACTGATCGGCACATACTGCGGTCTGTATAAGGAGTAACCTTCCGTCGTGTCTGAGTATTCCGCGCCTATGCCGCCCGTCGCTGAGCTGTTGGGACTGCTCGCGTACGCCGAACTGGTCGCCTTCGATCAGATGGCGGCGGACGCGCGGCTCGCTCCCGATCTGCGTCGGCGGGCCGTGCTCAGTGAAATGGCCGCCCGCGAGATCGACAACTACTGCCGGCTGGCGAATCGTCTGCTCGAACTCGGCGTCGAGGCCGAAGCGGCGATGCGGCCGTACGTGGGGGCGCTGCGCGACTACCACGACCAGACCAAGCCGAAAGACTGGCTGGAGGCGCTGGCCAAGGCGTACGTGGGTGACGGCGTGGCGGACGACTTCTACCGGGAAATCGCCGCGTACCTCGAACCGGAGGATCGTGACCTCGTGCTGGACGTGCTGCACGATTCCCGGCATGCCGACTTCGCCGCGGCCGAGCTGAGGGCGGCGATAGCGGCCGACCCGAAGGTGGCCAACCGGCTGTCGATGTGGTCCCGCCGACTGGTTGGCGAGGCGCTGTCACAGGCGCAGCGGGTCGCCGGCGAGCGGGTGGCGCTCGCGGGGCTGATCGCATCCGGCGGCGGGGACCTGTCGGACGTGCAGGCGTTGTTCAAGCGGCTGACGAGTGCTCACACCGCTCGCATGGCCGCAGTGGGCCTCAACAACTGATCGCATTCGTGATCTTGGACACCCAGGCCCGCGGAATGGCCGGTCTGGGTGTCCAAGACCGCGAGATGACCCCGCTCAGGCCGCAGTGAACCCCACCGCGCGCGGGGAGGACTCGGCAATTTCGATGTATGCGAGCTTGTCGACCGGCACGATGACCCGGCGGCCCTTCTCGTCGAAGAGCGTGAGAACACCGTCTCGGCCGGAGAGGGCCTGAGCCACGGCCTGCTCGACTTCGGTCGGCGACTGGGCACTCTCGAGCACGAGCTCGCGGGGTGCGAACTGTACGCCGATCTTGACCTCCACGTCTTCCTCCTTGATCAGGCGGCCGGTTCGCCGCCTCCGAAGGGTAACGCGATCAGGACTGCTCGCCTTGCAGCGGGAAGCTCGCGATTCCGCGCCACCCCAGGGTGGCAAGCAACTGCACCGCTTCAGCCTTTCGCACCTGGCGGCCGCCCGCCAGCCAGAACCGGGCCGCGGTCTCGGCGGCCCCGACCAGGCCGGCCGCCAGCAGCTCCGCCCGGGCCCGGCTCACGCCGGTGTCGCTCATGATCGTGTCGGTGAGCGCGGCGATGCAGCTCTGCTCGAGCCGCTCGACCCGCTCGCGAACGGCTGGGTCGTTGCGCAGGTCCGACTCGAACACGAGCCGGAACGCCTCGCTCTCATGGTCGACGAAGTCGAAGTACGCCTGCATCGCGCCGTCCACCCGCTCTTTGTTGTCGGGGGTGGCACCCATGGCCCGGCGGACCCGGTCGACGAGCGCGTCGCAGTGGGTGTCGAGCAGCGCGAGATAAAGCTCGAGCTTGCCCGGGAAGTGCTGGTAGAGCACTGGCTTGGAGACGCCGGCGCGCTCCGCGATGTCATCCATCGCCGCGGCGTGGTAGCCCTGGGCCACAAAGACCTGCTGTGCGGCGGCGAGCAGCTGTTTACGCCGCGCCGAGCGCGGTAGTCGCACCGGCCGGCCGGTTTGCTGCATGCCGCTCGTCGCCGAGGTCATCTTCAACCCTCTCCAATCACGCCGCCGGATGCAACTTACCGCTCCTACCCGTTCACGGTAGCCTCACGTCAGGCGACGGAGGAGCGCACGGTGGACGACACGGGACAGCCAGGCGCGGACGCGAACGGTGCGGGCGAACGCGACGGGACGCACGACGGTACGCCCTGGCCTGCCAACAACTCCTCCGAAGACGCCCTACCCGGATGGGGTCAGTATGGCGCTGACAGCCGTTGGCCGCCTGTCGGCACTGCCCGTGTCCGGGCTGACAATACTTCCATCCGGCCCCGTGCTGACCTGCGAACTCCTTACAGCGACCTGATCGCACCGATCTCGCCACCGGCCCGGCCGACGGACGGCGTCGCGAGCGGCCCGGGCGCCGAGGAGCACCCGAACAACCTCACGTTCCCGCCGCTGAACCTCCCCGAGCGGGCGGAGCCGGCCGACGACTTCCCGTACGGGGACCGCCGCGTGGGTCGGGCCTCGGTCGACTACCGCACGCCGTACTCGCCGGCCGCCGACAACGATCCGACAGCCGCCGGGCACGCCCCGGAGGTGCCGATGCCGGCTGCTCCCTCGTTGCCGGCTGCGCCATCTTCCCCCGAACCGCCCGGTGACCGCGCCGGGACCACCCCGCGGCCGCCCCTGTCGCTCGTCCCGCCGCTCGCCGAGCCGACGGCGCCGCCAGCGGTCGACCTGCCGCAACCGGCCACCACCCGGCAGCCTCAGCCGCCCGTTCCGCCGTTTGCCGGGCGACCGGTCGGTGCGGCCCCGGTAGACACACTTCCGGAGCCCGCCGCGCACCCGCTGCCAGCCGCTTACAGCTATCCGCCGCTGTCGGACGCGCCCGCTGCCGACGCCGGGCGTCACTCCGAGCCGGTCGGGGGGCAGTACTCCGACGAGCCCGAACAGCAGGTGCCCCAGTCGGCCGCACCGGGTGGCCGGCACGTCGGCGAGGAGTCGACGGAACGTTCGCCGTGGGCGCCGGCGTCGCTGCCCCCGGGCTACGAACGGATCCCCATCGCGCGGACTTCGCCACCCCCGGAGTACGAGGAGACACCGGTCTACCGCGAGTCTGCGGCCTCCACCAGCCCGTACTCGGCAATCTCCGATCCGGTTGCCCCGCCGGAGCCGATCGCCCAGACCGACTCGCCGTGGCATGAGCCGCGCTGGCCGCAGCCTTCGCTGTCGGAGCCGGCCGGCAGCGTTCCGGGCTGGCCCGAGCGGCCGTCCGGCGGGCCGCGGTACTCGGGTCTGCCGCAGCGGGTGCCGTCAGCGCCGGATGTGCCCGACGTGCCGGGCCTGCCAGAGCCCGAACAGGAGCCGGGCGGCCTGCCGGCCGCCGCTCCCGAACTCGCGCGAATCGCGACCTACCTGCGCGACGAGGACGACGACGGCGCGGCGGCGCACCCCGACGGATTCGAGTTTTCCGCCGTGCTGGCGGCGGTGCGGGGGGTGCCCGGCGTACGTGACGCCCAGCTGCGTGCCAACGCGAGCGGCGCTCAGACACTGCGCCTGGAGTTGGCCGAAGACGCCGATCCGGGCGAGGTCAGCCGTGCGGTCACCCGGCTGCTCAACGAACGGATGGGGTTGGCCGCCGAGCCGAACGACGAGCGTTTGCGCGCGGCGCAGTCGGCGCCTGCCGTCCCCGCGCACCGCCGCGCCCCTGACGACGATGAGGAGACCGTGGGCCGCCTTCGCGACGAGTCGGCGTACGCGGACGACGTCGACCGGCGGGCCGAGGCTGCCGGCGGCACTTCGGTGTCCGAGGCTGCCGGCGGCACCTCGGTGCCCGAGCCGACGGCCGAGGGCGAGGCCGCCCGCCCGCAGGCGGACCAGCCGGGCGGGACCGGGCTGCCGGAGCCCGGCCCCGGGGTCACGACGAGCCGGGAGCTCGGCTGTGGGGTGACCGAGGCGCGCGAGTTCCGCCGTGGGGTGACCGAGGCCCGAGCCCTCGGGGGCAGGGGCGCCCGGAGTCGGGGCGTCGAGGCGTCTGGCAGCCGGTCGTACCGGCGGGGCGGGGACTCTGTTCCGCTCGCCGACCCGGCCCGGGAGTCGGCGCCGGCGCACCGCCCGCTCCCCGGCGGCCCGGGTGCGGTCCGGGTGCTCCTCGACCAGGTCGAGGTGAGTACGCAGGGCGCCGAGGCGGTGGTCGAGGTGCGGTTGTCCGCCGACGCCAGTCCGGCTGTCGGATCCGCCCGCGGGCCCATGTTCGACGGCTATGTGCTGCGGCTGGCGGCGGTCGCCACGGCGAACGCGGTCGACGAGTTGCTGGCGGGTGCGGACGGCTCCCCCCGCGCGCGCTGCTTCATCGAGAACGCCACCGTCGTACCGATGGGCAACTGTGAGGTGGCGGTGGTGGTGCTCCTGCTCGCGCATAGCGGCTGGGTGGAGGAGCTGTCCGGCTCCGCCGTGGTCAACGGGGACCAGCGGCAGGCGGTGGTACGGGCGACGCTCGCCGCGGTGAACCGTCGACTTGAGGCGCTGCTCTCGTAGGTAGACCGGCCTTTTCCCGGGAAGAGTCAAGCCGTTGCTTCGTTAAAGCCGGCCTACGGCATAAGGGAAAGTTAACGGCAAGTCAGTTTCGGGCGAGGCAGTATGGGTTTCATGGAGGCCGCCCGACTTGTGCCGGAGGATGCCCTCCCGGTACCTGAGGGGATCACGCCGGCTTGGCCAGGGCGTTCCGTGGTGGTGGACGGTGCGAGCATCCATGTCAGGGATACTCCCGGCCGGTCCGCACACACGGAACCGGCGGTCTACGTGCACGGACTCGGCGGCTCCTCGCTGAACTGGACGGACCTGGCCGGTCTGCTGGCGGACTACCTCGAAGGTCAGGCGATCGACCTACCCGGCTTCGGGCGCAGCGACCCGGCCCGCAGCTACTCCGTCACCGCGTTCGCCGACCGGATCATCCGCTGGATTGAGCACTCCGGCCGTGGCCCGGTCCACCTCTTCGGCAACTCGCTGGGCGGTGCCGTCGCGGTGTGCGTCGCCGGTACCCGGCCTGAGCTCCTGCGTTCGCTCACGCTGGTGTCGCCGGCGATGCCGTTTCTGGACCCGCGGAGGTCTTTCCACGGCCGGCTTCTGCCGTTGCTGCTCATCCCACGGGCGGACTGGCTCGCGGCCCGCCGGTTGGCCGCGATCGACCCTGCCGACCTGGCACGGATGGTGATCGAGAGCTGTTTCGCCGATCCCACCCGCTTTCCGGAGCAGCGTTTCGCGGAGGCCGTCGAGGAGGCCCGGCTGCGCTACACCGTCCCGGAGTACACCAGCGCCTACGTGCGTACGCTGCGCAGCCTGATTCTGAGCTTCGTCCGGGCGTATCTGCCCGGCTCGGCGTCGCTGTGGCAGGTGGCCCGGAGGATCACCACACCGACGCTCGTCATCGGCGGGCAGCGCGATCTGCTCGTCGACGTTCGGGTCGCCGCGCAGGTTGCCCGGACGATTCCGAACAGCCGCCTGCTCACCTTGCAGGACATCGGCCACGTGGCGCAGATGGAGGCGCCCAGGGTGGTCGCCCGCGCGTTCCTCGGCCTGATCGAGGAGGCCTGCTCGATCAAGGTGCTGCCGGCCGGTAAGAACGAGCGGGCGCGGCGGGCTCGACGCAAGGGTTCCGCTCAGCGGGACATCACT
Source organism: Planosporangium flavigriseum (assembly GCF_011947225.1). Lineage (GTDB taxonomy): Bacteria > Actinomycetota > Actinomycetes > Mycobacteriales > Micromonosporaceae > Planosporangium > Planosporangium flavigriseum. The sequence continues at coordinate 83,197 of NZ_JAATVW010000005.1, forward strand.
TTTGGTGGTGGCATAACTGCTGCGGGTGAGGCTGCGGGATGATGGTGGGGTATCTCCACCGAAGAGACCTCGCACGTGGCAAGCTGGCTAATCGATGACGTACGGTGCCACGAGCGAGCCCCGCGGACAACGCGCGCGTAGCGCGCGCCAGGCCGACCATGCGCGTAGCGCGCGCCAGGCCGAAAGTACGCGTAGCGCGCGGTCGGCCGGGAACGACCGTGTCTTCGGCGAGCGTGCCGATGGGTCACCCGGCTCGCGACCTGGCTCTGATTGGGCGGACGGCACGTGGCCCTGGCCCGATCCGCGTGGGTACGAGGGTGAGGCGAACCCACGGGTCGGGCACGATCCCGGCATCCGCTATCCCACTCGTGATCCCGATGCGACCGGGTGGTCGCAGACGCATTCGACCCATCCGCGCCCACCACGACGCGAGTCCAGGCAGCGTGCCGCATCCGCATCCGCATCCGTACGGCGCGCCGCGTCCGGACGGCGCGCCGCGTCCGGACAGCGCGTCGCGTCGCGTGGCCGAGGGGCCCGCTCGGGGCGGGGCACCCCGCCGACCCGGCCCGCCCGCCGCGGCTCCCGGCGTACCATCCTTCTCGCCGGGATGGTGTTCGTCCTGGTCACGGCGGCTCTCGGTGGCGCCATGTGGCGCAGCGGTTGGCTGACCGAGTCGCCTGCCGAGCAGGCTGCGCTAGGGTCGGCGACGACCGTTCCCCGCCCGTCCGCGTCGGCTGTCGCGGCCCCGCCACAGGTGACCCCGTCCGCGGCGGCCGCCCCGCCAGCCGTCGTGGACAAGGGAACAGGGACGTTCGTCCAGCTCAACGCCGCGGGCCCGATTCTCGGTACCTCCGGGACGCTGCGCCGGTTCCGGATCGCGGTCGAGAACGGCATCAACGAGGACCCGAACGCCTTCGCGGCAGCCGTCGACCAGGTGCTCGGGGACCCGCGCAGTTGGGTAGCGAGCGGCCAGTTCCGGTTGCAGCGGGTGCCCGCCTCGTCGCCGGCGGAGTTCACCATCTACCTGGCGAGCCCGTCGACGTCCGAGTCGATGTGTGCGCGGGGCGGTCTGCACACCGACAAGTTCACCTCCTGCCGGCTGCAGGGCCAGGTGATCATCAACGACGCGCGCTGGCTGACCGCCATTCCGGACTACGGGGCACCGCTGGACGTCTACCGGACGTACGCGATCAACCACGAGGTCGGTCACCAGCTGGGGCACGGGCACGAGGCGTGTCCGGGGCCGGGGCAGCTGGCGCCGGTCATGCAGCAGCAGACGTACGGGCTGAAGGGCTGCGTCGCCAATCCGTGGCCGTTCGTGAACGGCCAGCGCTACGCCGGCGCACCGATTCCGTAGGCCTGGAATCCCGCAGTTCGGACTGGGTAATGAGGCTCACGTGGGCAATACGTGATCTCGCGGCAGAATGGTTGACGGACAGGAGTCCATAGACGGAAAGGCACGCCCGTGTCACTGCCACCGCTCGTCGAGCCAGCTGCCGAGCTGACGATCGACGAAGTGCGGCGCTACTCGCGCCACCTGATCATTCCCGACGTGGGGATGGCCGGCCAGAAGCGGCTCAAGAACGCCAAGGTCCTGTGTGTCGGCGCCGGTGGCCTCGGCTCTCCCGCGCTGATGTACCTCGCCGCGGCTGGTGTCGGCACGTTGGGCATCGTCGAGTTCGACACCGTCGACGAGTCCAACCTTCAGCGGCAGATCATCCACGGCCAGTCCGACATCGGCCGGCCGAAGGCGGAGTCGGCGCGCGATTCCGTACGCGAGATCAACCCGTACGTGAACGTGATCGTCCACAACGAGGCGCTCAGCAACGACAACGTGCTGGAGATCTTCGCCCAGTATGACCTGATCGTCGACGGCACCGACAACTTCGCGACCCGGTACATGGTCAACGACGCGGCCGTGTTCCTGAAGAAGCCCTACGTCTGGGGCTCGATCTACCGCTTCGACGGTCAGGCCAGCGTGTTCTGGGCCGAGCACGGCCCCTGCTACCGCTGCCTCTACCCGGAGCCCCCGCCGCCCGGCATGGTGCCGTCCTGCGCCGAAGGTGGCGTGCTCGGCGTGCTGTGCGCGTCGATCGGCTCGATCCAGGTCAACGAGGCGATCAAGCTGCTCGCCGGCATCGGTGAGCCGCTGCTCGGTCGGCTGATGGTCTACGACGCCCTCGAGATGACCTACCGCTCGGTGCGCATCCGCAAGGACCCCAACTGCGCGGTCTGCGGCGAGAACCCGACCGTGACGGAACTGATCGACTACGAGGACTTCTGCGGCGGCATCTCCGACGAGGCGAGCGCGGCGACCCTCGGCTCGACGATCACGGCGCCCGAGTTGAAGGAGTGGATCGACTCCGGCAAGGCCATCCACCTGGTCGACGTCCGGGAGCCCGCCGAGTGGGAGATCGTGCGCATTCCGGGCGCGGTGCTCGTACCCAAGGGTGAGATCCTCAACGGCAGCGCGCTCGCCGACCTGCCCCAGGACAAGCAGATCGTCCTGTACTGCAAGGCCGGCACCCGCTCCGCCGAGGCGCTCGCCGCGGTGAAGGCGGCCGGGTTCAAGGATGCCGTACACGTGCAGGGCGGGGTCTCGTCCTGGGTGAAGACCGTCGACCCCTCGCTGCCTTCGTACTGATCGTTTTCGCAAAGCTTTCGACCGCCCCGCCGCCCGGTGGGGCGGTCGAACGCTATATGGAGTGCCGATTGGCGCACCTGGCAAGCCGGGACACCGCGTCCAGGAAGGCCTCGCAGGGCCAACGTCCACACCCGGCGGTACAGCGCCTGGGGAGGACCCGGATCGGTCGCCACCTGGTGTCACACCTCCGTCAAGCCTGGCGTGGGCGTACCGCAATCCTCTATGCCATTTTGGCAGCCTGCAATTTCCGAGTTCTTGCATCGTGATATGCGTCGATGCCATTTCTGGGGCAGACTGAGGTCATGTCCCGGTCAAGCCCTACTGTTCGGCGTCGACGTATCGCTGCCGAACTGAAACGACTGCGCGAGGAGCGCGGGTTGACCCTCGACCACGCGGCGAGGGAGTTGGGCCTTGCCCGGTCCACAATGTCCCGTATCGAGAACGCGCAGGTTTCGGTGCGTCCGGGTGACGTGCGGACGTTGTTGGAGCTGTACGGCGTGCACTCGGACGACGTGGCGGCCCTGGTGCAGGTCGCCCGGGATGCGCGCCAGCGTGGCTGGTGGCAGGCGTACTCGGACGTGCTGCCGTCCTGGTTCGAGGTGTACGTGGGCCTGGAGCACGCCGCTTCAGAGATCTCCACGTTCGAGGTGGCGCTCGTGCCGGGCCTGCTGCAGACGGCCGACTATGCCCGCGCCGTCATCTCCGCGGAGCTTCCCGACGCGTCGCGCACCGAGGTCGACCGCCGTACCGAACTGCGCATGAAGCGCCAGCGCGACGAGGCGCGGCCCGAACTGTCGGTCGTGCTCGACGAGGCCGTGATCCGGCGGGTCGTCGGCGGCCCCGCCACCATGCGCGCCCAGCTCGAACGCCTCGTCGCCGACGCCGAGGCGCCCGGGCTGACCCTGCAGATCGTGCCGTTCGGCGCCGGTGCGCACCCGTCGATGATCGGCTCATTCTCGATCCTGGTGTTCCCCGACGAGGTCGACCCGCCGGTCGTCTATCTGGAAAGCCGCGCCGGCAGCCTGTACGTCGAAGGTGACGGCGCACAGGCGTACGTGCGGATTTTCCGTACGGTCCAGGCTGCCGCCCTGTCCCATGAGGCGTCGGTCAATCTGATCCGCGAATCCGCGAAGACGATGTGAGGGGAGCGCCGGATGCCGACGCTCGACCCGACCCGCGCTACCTGGCGCAAGAGCAGCCGCAGCGGCGGGCAGGGCAACTGTGTGGAGGTCGCCGGCACCCCGACCGCCGTGGGGGTGCGCGACTCCAAGGACCCGTCAGGTCCGGTTCTGGTCTTCACCCCGGCGGCCTGGCGGGCATTCCTGAACGAGGTGAAGTCCGGCGACCTCGCTCGCGCTCAGCGGACCTGACCGGTGCCCGTTACGACGTACTTCGTCGACGTCAACTCCGGCAGGCCCATGGGTCCCCGGGCGTGCAGCTTCTGCGTCGAGATGCCGATCTCGGCGCCGAAGCCGAACTCCTCGCCGTCGGTGAACCGGGTCGATGCGTTCACCATGACCGCTGCCGCGTCCACCCGCGCGGTGAATTCGCGCGCCGCGTCGAGGGATCCGGTCACGATCGCCTCGGTGTGCCCGGAGCCGAACCGCGCGATGTGCGCGACCGCCTCGTCCAGCGAGCCGACCACCGCCGCCGACAGGTCCAGCGAGAGGTACTCGGCGCCGAAGTCGTCGTCGGTCGCCTCGAAGACGTCGACCCCCCGGCGGTGACCCGCCTCCACCACGTCGACGTCGCCGTGCACGGTCACCCCGGCGTCGCGCAGCGCCGGCAGCGCACGAGCCAGGAACGGCTCGGCGATCGCCCGGTGCACCAGCAGCGACTCGGCCGCGTTGCACACCGACGGGCGGGAGGTCTTCGCGTTGAGCAGGATCTCCAGCGCCATGTCGAGGTCGGCGGCCGCGTCCACGTACACGTGGCAGTTGCCGACCCCGGTCTCGATGACCGGCACGGTCGACTCCTCGACCACCGACCGGATCAGCGACGCGCCGCCCCGTGGGATGAGGACGTCGACCAGGCCCCGGGCGCGCATGAGCTGTTTGACCGTCTCGCGACTGGACGCGTCGACCAGCTGCACGGCGTCCTCGGGAAGGCCGGCGGTCTGTAGCGCGTCGCGCAGGACGGCCACGATCGCCGCGTTGGAGTGGGCCGCGGAGGAGGAGCCACGCAGCAGCACCGCGTTGCCGGCCTTCAGACACAGGCCGGCCGCGTCGGCGGTGACGTTGGGGCGGGCCTCGTAGACGATGCCGAGCACGCCGAGCGGCACCCGTACCTGCCGCAGTTCGAGACCGTTGGGGAGCGTCGAGCCGCGTATGACCTCGCCGACCGGGTCGGGCAGGCCGGCGACCTGGTGCAGGCCGGAGGCCATGCCCTCCAGGCGGTAGTCGTTGAGGGCGAGGCGGTCGAGCAGCGCCGGGGTCAGGCCGGCGGCGCGGCCAGCCTCGACGTCCGCTTCGTTCGCGGCCAAGATCTCGGGCGTACGCCGGACCAGCGCGTCGGCCATCGTCCGCAGCGCGGCGTCCTTGGCGGCGCGGGTGGCAGTGGCGAGCACTCCGGCCGCGGCCTTCGCCCGTCGTCCCTGCTCCTGCACGGACATGTATCGCTCCTCGTTCACAGAAGTGCAAACCTCACAGCAGTACGAGGTCGTCGCGGTGGACGACCTCTCGTTCGTATCCCGGACCCAGCTCCGCCGCCAACTCCGGGGTGGAGCGGCCGAGCAGGCCGGGCAGTTCGGTGGCGTCGTAGTTGACCAGCCCGCGGGCCACCGGCCGGCCGCCGGCGTCGACCAGGTCGACCGGGTCCCCCGCGGCGAACCGCCCGTCGACGGCCGTGATGCCGGCCGGCAGCAGGGAGGCCCGGCGGTCGACCACCGCCCGTACCGCACCCGGGTCCAGGTGCAGCCTGCCCCGCGGGCTCGTGGCGTGGGCCAGCCAGAAGAGGCGCGCCGTCGGTCGGTGCCCGACCTGGTGGAAGAGCGTGCCCACCTCCTCGCCGGACAGGGCCGCGGCCGCGAGCGGCGCGGAGGTCAGGATGACCGGAATGCCGGAGTGGGTGGCGATGCGGGCCGCCTCGACCTTCGTCAGCATCCCACCGGTGCCCACGCCGGCGCGGCCGGCCTTGCCGATCGAGATGCCCGCCAGATCTTCGTCGTCACGGACCTCGGCGATGCGTCGGGTGCCGGGTTTCGCCGGGTCCCCGGTGTAGAGCGCATCCACGTCCGACAACAGTACGAGCAGGTCGGCGCGGACGAGGGCGGCCACCAGCGCGGCCAACCGGTCGTTGTCGCCGAACCGGATCTCCTCGGTGGCAACCGTGTCGTTCTCGTTGACGATCGGCATCGTGTTCAGGTCGAGGAGGCGTCGCAGCGTCCGGTACGCGTTGCGGTAGTGCACCCGCCGGGTCACGTCGTCGACCGTGAGCAGCACCTGCCCGACGGTCTTGGAGTGCCGCGCGAACGACTCGGTGTACGCCTGCATGAGCAGGCCCTGCCCGACGCTGGCCGCCGCCTGCTGCGTGGCCAGGTCGCGGGGGCGGCGCGGCAGCCCGAGCGGCGCGAGCCCGGCGGCGATCGCGCCGCTGGAGACCAGGACCGTCTCGGCGGGGTGGCCGGCGAGCGCGTCGACCAGGGCGTCGACGCGCTGCCGGTCGAGCCCACCGGTGGCCGTGGTCAGCGACGACGAGCCGACCTTGACCACGATCCGACTTGCAGCGGTGACCTGTACGCGCACGGAGCCCATTGTTGCTCTTGGCTCGTTTCGATCCGCGCCGGGATCCCATATCGTGGCCGGCCGTGGACGACTACGTCGAGGATGTCCTTGTCCTGGTGGAGCGCATCCCGCCCGGACGGGTGATGTCCTATGGGGCGATCGCCGAGTGGTTGGGCCGGGGAGGACCACGTCAGGTGGGTGCCGTGCTGGCCCGCTACGGCGGTCCGGTGCCCTGGCACCGCGTGGTCGCGGCGAACGGCCGGCTGGTGCCGGGCCACGAGGCCGAGTCGCTGCGACGATACGCGGCGGAGGGTACCCCGATGCGCGGCGACCGCGTCGACATGCGCCTGGCGGCCTGGGTTCCTCCGCACTCTCCGCCGGATCTTGGAAGGTTCGACATCCAATAGCGTGTCAAATCTTCCAAGATTGACGAGGAGTGGCCGTCAAGCCAGGCGGCCCATTCCGCCGCGGCGGGGATCGCCCGCGGCGCCGGCGTGGCCGACCGCGCTCGCGCCGCCGAAGTAGTGATCCATGCGCTCCCACCAGCGCAGTTGGTACCCGGCAGCGGCGAGCGCGGCGACCTCGTCGGTCGGGTAGCCGGGCTCGAGATGGGCCACCGGCGGCCCGCCGTCCGGGTCGGCGACCACGTGGAACCGTGGCTGTTTGATCGCTGCCGTCATGTCGGAGTTCTTGACCAGTACGTTGACGAGCGTGTGTACGAGGGCCGTGCGGATGCGCGACGCCCCGGCTGAGCCGGCGGCGATCAGCAGTTCCCCGTCGTCGTCGATCACGACCAGGGGGCACATCATTGACGGCATGCGCTCGCCGGGCGCCAGCTCCGAGGTCATCAACTCGCCTTCGCCGAGCATCGAGTTGAGGTGCACACCCAGGCCCGGCAGCCAGACGCCGGAGCCGAGGCCGAGTGTCATGGTGATCACACAGGCGTTGCCGTCGAAGTCGACCACCGAGATGTTGGTGGTGTCACCCACCCGCTGCCGGCCGTGGTTGAGCAGCGCGTCGGCGAGCGCGAGGGCCCGCTCGGGGGCCGAGGCGGCGGCCAGGTCGTTCGGCAGCGTGGCGATCGTGGGGATGGTGTTGTTGAGGTCCCGGCGGCCGAACACGCCGGCCCCCGCCAGCGGTGCGTGTTCCACGGGAAGTTCGAGGACCCGGTACGCGGCCAGATCGGCCGGGCCGATCGCGCCACCGCCGGTGCGGACGGTCTTGACGAGTTGCTCGCCGATCCAGCCGGTGTAGTAGACGTCCGGCCCGTCCGCGCCGAGCGCGGCCAGCGCGACGTCGAGGCCGGGGTGGAAGAGCAGGTCTCCGCCCTCGAGGAGCTTGCCGCCGGGGGAGTACACGTCCGCGCCGAAGCCGGGGACCATCGCGGGCGCGATCGTGATCAAGGTACGGGCCTGAGCGGCGGGCAGCACGACGCCGCTGCGGGCGAGGTTGACCGCCGGAGCGACGATCCGGTGCCAGGGCAGCCGGCCCCAGCGGCGGTGCACCTCGCCCATGCCGGCCGGCAGTCCGGGGACCGCGACGGTCGCCGCACCGATCGAGTAGCTCATCGGGACGCCGCCGAACACCACCTCGATCGGTGCCATTAGCCCCGGCGAGACGTCGCCGTCGAGGCCGGGCACCGCACAGAAGAAGTCCAGGCAGGTCACGGCACCGGAGGCGGCGTCGTAGTAGGTCGCGAAGCCGCCGCCGCTGATGCCGGTGAGCAGGGTCTCGGCGACACAGCCGGCCAGCGCCGCCGCGACCGCGGCGTCGGCTGCGGACCCGCCCGCGTGCAGTACGCGCAGGCCGACCTCGGCGGTAGCCGGGTGACCGGCCGCGACACCGGCGGGCACGGGCCTCGCCTCCTTTCGGGCAAGGTGGGGTGCCAGTGCACTAGTGCTCACGGCGGGCAGCGTAAAACCATCCCACGGCGATTCGGGAGGGGTTGACCACAAAGCTGGGATGGTGAGGCAACCGGCCGTGACCATTCGGGCAGTGCCGGCCGTGATTAACTGGGCCTTGTGACCGCATTGCCTGGTGTTCTCGGAGAGCCGATCCGGTTCGTGCTCAACTGGGGCCGCCGATACTCGCTGTGGGTCTTCAACTTCGGGTTGGCCTGCTGCGCGATCGAATTCATCGCCACCTCGATGGGGCGCCACGACTTCATGCGCCTCGGCGTCATCCCGTTCGCCCACGGGCCGCGCCAGGCCGACCTCATGGTGGTCTCCGGCACCGTCACCGACAAGATGGCACCGGCGATCAAGCGGCTCTACGACCAGATGCCCGAGCCGAAGTACGTGATCAGCTTCGGCGCGTGCAGCAACTGCGGCGGCCCGTACTGGGACTCGTACTCGGTGACCAAGGGCGTCGACCAGCTCATCCCGGTCGACGTCTACGTGCCCGGCTGCCCGCCGCGCCCTGAGGCGCTGCTGCACGGCATCCTCCGCCTACAGGAGAAGATCGCCGGTGAGCAGGCCGGCGTCGGCGGGGTGGCCCGCCCGGACCTGGGCGTGGCCGCCGAGCGCCGGGCCCAGCGCGACGTGGCGGCGCTGTCCGCCCCGCCGGTACGCCCACCGCAGCCGTGAGTGACGATCGAGGCTGCCCATAGGATCGGCTCATGACGCCGGAAGAAGTGGGCGCCCGGCTCGCGGGGCTGCTGGGGGGAGACGATGCTCCATCCCCTGCCGTCTCGCTCTCGGGCGGAAACGGGTGGGCGCGGGCCACGGTCGACGTGGCACCCGCCCGTTGGCGCGACGCCCTGCGCGCGGCCCGTGACGATGCCGAGCTGCGCTGCGACTTCTTCGACTGGCTGTCGGCCGTCGACGAGCTGGACGAGGGCTTCCGGCTGGTGGCTCACCTCTGGTCGACCACGCTGCGGCACGGCGTACTGGTGCGGGCGATGATCGGCCGTGACGCGCCGGCGATCGAATCGGTGGTGGACCTCTACCCGGGAGCGGCCTGGCACGAGCGGGAGACCCGCGAGATGTTCGGCATCGACTTCCCGGGTAACCCGAACCTCGCGCCGCTGCTGCTGCCGCCGGAGTTCGAGGGCCACCCGCTGCGCAAGGAGTTCGTGCTGGCCACGCGGGTCGCGAAGCCCTGGCCGGGCGCGAAGGAGCCGGGTGAGAGCCACGACACCACCGCCGCCAAGCGTCAGCCGATGCGGCCGATGGGCGTACCCGATCCCAACGAGTGGGGGCCACAGGCGGGCCAGCTACCGCCGGCCCGACCAGCCCGGGCTGTCCGAGAACGGCCGACGCGCCGGCCTGCCGCCGAGCCGTCCGGGCCTGCCGCCGAGCCGTCCGGGCCTGCCGCCGAGCCGTCCGGGCCTGCCGCTGGGTCGCCGGGGCCGGCCACCGAGCGCGGCGACCGCACCGCCGACGACGGGGAGGCCTGACATGCCGGTGTGGGCGGAGCTGCTGATCCGCGTGGTCGCGGTGCTCGTCGCGTTCCTCACCCTGCCGCTGATCATCGGGCAGGCCGAGCACAAGGTGATGGCGCACATGCAGGGCCGGCTCGGCCCGATGTACGCCGGTGCCTTCCACGGCTGGGCCCAGCTCGTCGCGGACGGGATCAAGTTCGTGCAGAAGGAGGACGTCACGCCCCGCGAGGCGGACCGGGCGGTGTTCCGGCTGGCTCCGATCGTGTCGCTGCTGCCGTACCTCCTGGTGCTTCTGGTCATCCCGCTCGGACCGCACGGCCTCGTGGCCCAGCCGCTGGACATCGGGCTGTTCTTCGTCCTGGCGGTCGTCGGCATCGGCGTCGTCTCGGTGCTGATGGCCGCGTGGTCATCGGCCAACAAGTACGCACTGCTGGGTGGGTTACGCGCGGCGGCGCAGCTCCTCGGGTACGAGCTGCCGTTCGTCCTCGCGGCGGCGTCGGTGGCGATGGCCGCCGGTAGTCTGAGTTTGTCCGAAATTGTCCGAGCTTGGCAGCCGTGGTGGCTGTTGTGGCAGCTCCCGGCCATGCTGATCTTCTTCACTGCCGGGTTGGCGGAGATCCGCCGGCCGCCGTTCGACATGCCGATCGCCGAATCGGAACTGGTCTTCGGGTACATGACCGAGTACACCGGGCTGCGCTTCGCGTTCTTTCTGCTCGCCGAGTACGTCGGGATTCTGGTCATCGCCGCGCTGACCACCGTGCTGTTCCTCGGTGGCTGGCGGGGCCCGTTCGACGATGCCCACCTCGGCTGGCTGTGGACGCTGCTGAAGATCTTCGCCGTCGCCTTCGTGATCATCTGGATCCGGGTCTCGTACCCGCGGCTGCGCGAAGACCAGCTCCAGCGGCTCTGCTGGCTGGTGCTCGTACCGCTGGCGCTGGCGCAGCTACTGCTGACCGCCGCGGTCAAGCTCGCGCTCTGAGGGGCACGGTCTGACCGTCAGGGGGTTATCTCCCGGATCGGAATCCTGATCGGCCACGGTACGGGGATGTCGATGGTGTTCCGGAACTCCCCGGTCTGCCGGTAGACCTCCTCGACCAGGTCGAGCCGGTAGGTGGAGACTTCGATGCCGCCGTCGGTCTCGACGCGCCAGAAGTACGGGATGCCCGCGGCCGCGTACAGAGCCGGTTTGGTGATGCGATCCATCAGCAGTGACGTCGGCGCGACGATCTCGATGGCGATCAGGACCTCCCGGGGCGCCAGCCACTCCCGGCTGCTGCCACCGATGATCACCACCAGGTCCGGAGTGAAGCAGCGCCGTTCGTTGAAGCGGACCGCCACGCCCTGGCGTACCGCGTGCCCCGGCGGGCAGAGCGGGCTGATCTTCGCGGCGAGCAGCGCCGCGACGGCCTCGTGCCGTGGCCCCGGGGGAGGCCCGACCAGCATCACACCGTCGATCAACTCCCGCCGGTGCCCGTAGCCGGGCAGCCGGTCGAGATCGCTGACGGTCCACCCGTCGTGGGGTGGATCGGCCCAGTCGGACGGTGAGGTCATCAGTCAGGCAGGCTACTCCGGGACGGGCCGGCGACGGGAGCGACTCGCATCCGCCCACCTCGACCAGGCAGGATGGGTGGTATGAGCGAGCGAATCGGCTGGCACAGTGCCGTGGTGTCGCATGCCGGCGCCGAGCGGAGCGAGGCGGCGGCGTGAGCGCGATACCAGGAAGCGGGCTGGCCAAGGGGCTGGCGGTCACGTTGAAGACGATGACCAAGCGGGCACACACCCACCAGTACCCGGATGTGGAGCCCGATCTACCGCCGCGCTCCCGTGGTGTCATCGCGCTCCTGGAGGAGAACTGCACCGTCTGCATGTTGTGTGCCCGGGAGTGCCCGGACTGGTGCATCTACATCGACTCCCACAAGGAGGAGGTCATCGTCCCGGGTGCGGCCCGGCCGCGCCAGCGGAACGTGCTGGACCGGTTCGCGATCGACTTCTCGTTGTGCATGTACTGCGGAATCTGCATCGAGGCCTGCCCGTTCGACGCGCTGTACTGGTCCCCGGAGTTCGAGTACGCCGAGTACGACATCCGCGACCTGCTGCACGAGAAGGAGCGGCTGGGCGAGTGGGTGGCCACCGTCCCCGCCCCGCCCGCGCACGATCCCAACGGTGAGCCGGCCAAGGAGGAGACCTCCGCGGCGAAGAAGGCCGCAGCAGCGTCGCCCCCGCCCGCGTCGCCCCCGCCCACGGGATGATCATGGCCACAGCGGCAACGAACTAGAGATCACCGCACAACGGCCGCTCACCGATTGATGGCAGGATGTCGCCATGGGTATCGAGCCCGTGGACGTACTCCTGGCCGGGCTGGGCGCGATCGCGCTCGGCGCCGGCGTTCTGGTCGTCTCTACCCGCCACATCGTCCGAGCCGGTCTGTGGCTGGTCGTGACGCTCGGCGCGACGGCCGGGCTCTACCTCGTCCTCACCGCTGAACTGGTCGCCTGGGTCCAGGTGCTGCTCTACGTCGGCGCGGTCGTGGTGCTGCTGCTGTTCGCGGTGATGCTCACCCGGGCCCCGATCGGCGCCAGCGACGACCTGGACCGGCCCCGCTGGGCCGGCCTGCTCATCGGCGGCGGTGCGGGGCTGGGGCTGGCCGCGCTCCTGGTCGACGCGTACCGGTGGAGCCGGGTGGAGTCGCCGAGAACGGGTACGGGCGCCGAGCAGATCGGCGCGGAGGTGTTCCGGACCTGGGTGCTGCCGTTCGAGGTGCTGTCCGTGCTGTTGCTCGCGGCCTTGATCGGCGCGATTGTCATATCCCGCCCGGATATTGGATCCCGCCCCGACAACCGCTCCGAGATCGGCCGGCAGGAGAGCCGGCGGGAGAGCTGAATGCATCCGGTCATTCCGTACGTCGTCGCCGCCGGCCTGTTCGGCCTGGGCTGCTACGGCGTGCTCGTACGCCGAAACGCCGTCCTGCTGCTGATGGCCGTCGAGCTGATGCTCAACGCTGTCAACCTGGTCTTCGTCACTGCCGACACGACCGTCCGCGCGGCCTTACCCCACAGCGGGCAGGTCTTCGCGCTGTTCGTCATCGTGCTGGCCGCCGCCGAGGTCGGGGTCGGGCTGGCGATCGTCCTCCAGCTGTACCGCCTGCGCCGAAGCGTCGTCGTCGACGAGGTGCTGCTCGACGAGAAAATTGACGACGTCGCTGGTCTCGACAACGACGAGACCGCCCGGCACGCCGCACCCGGTCCCACCGGGGCCGCCCGATGAGCGCCGCCACCCTGACGGCCGCGGGTGCGCTGCTGCCGGCCGTACCGTTCCTCGTCGCCCTCATGGGATTGCTGCTGCCCCGGGCCCCGCGCCCGGTAGCCGCGGCGCTCGGGATCGGCGGCGCCGCGGTCGCGCTCGCCGTCGCGGTCGTCCTGGCGGCCAACGTCAACGGACCGGTGGAAGCGTCCCGGCGCTGGGCGGATTTCGGCGACATAAGCGTCACCATCGGCGTCCGGCTCGATCCGGTCGCCGTGCTCGTCGCGGTGGCAGTCGCCGCCGTGGCCCTCGCCGTGCAGGTGTACTCGACGGCCTACCTCAAAGACGACGACCGGTACGGCCCGTACGCCGCCCAGGTCAGCCTGTTCACCGCCGCGATGCTGCTGGTCGTCGTCGCCGGTGACCTGATCGAGCTGCTGGTCGGCTGGGAGGTCATGGGCATCTGCTCGTACCTGCTGATCGGCCACGACCGGCGGCTGCCCGAGGCGCCCCGGGCGGCGGTGAAAGCGTTCCTGGTGACCCGGGTCGGCGACGTCGGCTTCCTGCTCGGCATCGCGCTGCTCGGCGTGAAGCTCGGCACGTTCCGGATCACCGACGTCCTCGCCAACGCGCACAAGCTGTCCAGCGGCGAGATCACCGTGATCACGCTGCTGCTGCTCGCCGGGGTTGCCGGCAAGAGCGCGCAGTTCCCGCTGCACACGTGGCTACCCGACGCGATGGCCGGCCCCACCCCGATCTCGGCCCTGATCCACGCGGCCACGATGGTTGCCGCCGGTGTGTACGTCGTGGCCCGGCTGTTCCCGCTCTTCCACCGCGCCCCGGCCACGCTCGCCACGCTCGCCGTAGTCGCGTCGATCACGATGCTGCTCGGTGCTCTGGCCGCCTGCGCGCAGGGCGACATCAAACGGGTCCTGGCCTGGTCGACGGTCAGCCAGATCGGGTACATGACCGGCGCGCTCGCGGTCGGCGCGCCGCCCGCAGCCCTGTTCCACCTGCTCACTCACGCCGCGTTCAAGGCGCTGCTGTTCCTCACGGCCGGCGCGATCATCCACGCGGTCGGCACCAACCTGATGGCGGCGATGGGCGGGCTGCGCCGGAGCATGCCGGTCACCTTCTGGTCCATGACGATCGGCCTGGCCGCGCTGGTCGGGGTGCCGCCGCTGGGGGGGTTCTGGAGCAAGGATGAGATCATCTCGGTCGCGTGGGCGGGCCGGCTGGACGGCCCGGCGCCGACCTGGGCGGCGTGGCTCGTCTGGGTGTCCGCGATCGGAACCGTCGCGGTCACCGCCTGGTACGCCACCCGGCTGTGGCTGCGCACGTTCTTCGGCGCGCCGCGGGGCCTCGCGGACGCGCACCCGCACGAGCCGCCGGCGGCGATGACCGTACCCGTCCTGCTCCTCGCGGTGCCCAGCGCGCTGCTCGGCTTCGCCGGCCTGGCGCCCGGCTTCATGCGCCGCCTGGGTTTCGCGGGGCCGGTGCACCTGACCGGGGCGCTGTTCGTACCGCTGGCCTTCGTCGCGGTCGGCATCGTGGCCGCCTGGCTGATGTGGCGGCGCGACCCGGCCGCCGACCCGGCCCGCGTCCTCGGCCCCGCGCGGCCGGTGCTGGCCGAGGCGTTCTACCTCGACGCCGTGCAGGAGGCCCTCGTCGTCCGGCCGATGGCCGCGCTCGCTCGGGCGGTACGCCGCACCGACGAGACGGTGGTGGACGGCGCGGTCGAGGCGACCGGGCGGGGCACGAGCGACCTCGGCGCGCTGCTCGGGCGCGCACACCGGGCCGCGCTGCCGCGGGCGGCCACCGCCGTGCTTGCCGGCGCGGTCCTGTTCGGCCTCGTCGCCGCGCTGATCTTTGGAGGTATGCGATGAGCGCGGGTCAGGGGCTGCTGGTGGCGACCCTCGTGTTCCCCGCGGCGGGGGTGGTGGCCGCGGCCGCCGCCCCCGCGCGGCTCGACCGGGTGGGGCGGCTGGCCGGCCTCGTCGCCGCCGCGGCGACGTTCGTCGCGAGCCTTCTGCTGCTGCCGCACGGCGAGCCCCGGGTACCCCAGGGCGCCCCGATCCGGCCCTGGCACGAGATAGACCTGCCCTGGGTGCCCGGTCTCGACCTGCGGTTCCACCTCGGCGTCGACGGTGTCTCGTACCCGTTGGTCGTGCTGACGGCGCTGCTCACGTTGCTGTGCTGCGGGTACACGCTGTGGCGGGTGCCGGAGCCGGGGCACGGCCGGCTGCTGGTCGCCCTGCTGCTCGCGATCGAAGTGGGCATCCTCGGCGTCTTCGTGTCTCTCGACCTCGTGCTCTTCTTCGTCTTCTTCGAGATCGTGCTGCTGCCGATGTACGCCGTGATCGCGATCTGGGGCGGCGAGCGCCGGCGACCCGCGGCCCGCAAGTTCGTGCTGTACACGCTCTTCGGCTCGGTACTGCTGCTGGTCGGCGTGTTCGTCGTCGTCTCGAAAGCCGGCACCGCCGACCTGATCCGCCTGACCGGCGGTGGCGGGCTGGCGCGCGGTACCCAGCTGCTCGCGTTCACCCTGCTGGCGCTCGCGTTCGCGGTGAAGAGCCCGCTGTGGCCGCTGCACACCTGGCTGCCCGACGCGCACACCGAGGCGCCGACGGTCGGCTCGGTGATCCTGGCCGGGGTACTGCTGAAGATGGGCACGTACGGCCTGCTGCGCGTTGGGGTCGGCGTGGCGCCGGAGGGGGCCCGCTGGGCTGCGCCGGTGCTCGGGGCGCTCGCCGTCGCCGCGATCGTCATCGCCGGACTGGTCTGCCTCGCTCAGGTCGAGTTGAAGCGGCTCATCGCGTACTCGTCGGTCGGTCATATGGGTTTCGTGCTGCTGGGCATTGCGACGCTGACGGCGACCGGCACGCAGGCCGCCCTCATCGGCAACGTCGCGCACGGCGTGATCACCGGCCTGCTGTTCTTCCTCGCCGGGGCGATCAAGGACCGCGCGCACACCGGCCGTCTCATGGAGTTGGGCGGCCTGCGTGAGACCGCGCCCGGCCTGGCCGGCCTGCTCGGGTACGCCGCGATCGCCTCCCTCGGACTGCCCGGCCTCGCCGGCTTCTGGGGTGAGGCGTTCGCCGTGGTGGCCGCTGTGCAGCGCGGCTGGATGGCGCTCGCGGTGGTGGCCGCGGCCGGGGCGGCGCTGGCCGCGGCGTACTTCCTGCGGCTGTTGCGTCAGGTCACGCACGGCCCGGCGGTCGGGAAGCTCAGCCGCCCCGGCCTCTCGCGGGCCGAACTGCTGTCGTGGGGGCCGCTGGTGGTGCTCGCCCTCGCGTTGGGGCTGGTACCGGCGGTCGTGTTGAACCTGTCGGCCGACGCGGCCCGGGCGCTGGCGGAGGTGGTCCGGTGAAAATTGACCAGTTTGCGCTGTTGCCGGCGTACGCCGCCGCGCTCACCGCGATCGTGGCGCTGGTGGTCGACCTCGTCGCGCCGGGGCGGCGCGGGCCGGTACTGGCCGTCTCGGCGCTCGGGTCGGCGGCGACCGCCGTAGCCGCCTGGGTCGTCGGCGCGGCCGGCCCGTCGCGCCAGACGTTCTGCTCGCCGGCCGGCTGCTCGTACGTCTTCGACCGCACTGCGGCCGTCGTCGCGGTGGTGTTCGCCCTACTGACGCTCGGAGCGCTCGCGTTCTCGACGCCGGCGCTGCGCGGCGGGATCCCGTCGGGGGAGTACTGCTTCCTGCTCGCTGCCTCACTGACCGGCGGCGTGGTCCTGGGCGCGGCCCGCGACCTCATCACGCTGGTGGTCGCGGTCGAGACGCTGACGCTGCCGCTGTACGCGCTGGTCGGGCTGCGCCGGCGGGTCATCGCCTCGGCCGAGGCTGCCGTCATCTTCTTCGTGGTGAGCGTCGTGTCCACCGCCGTCACCCTGCTCGGCGCGGCGCTGCTGTACGCGTCGACCGGCGCGGTCCATTTCCGTGCCCTGGCGGAAGCGTTGGCCGCGCGGGACCGCCTGGTGTCGCTGCCGCTGGTCACCGTCGGCGTCGTCCTCGTGCTCGTCGGGTTGGGCTTCAAGGTCGCCGCCGTGCCGCTGCACGCCTGGGCGCCGCCCACGTACGACGGTGCGCCGCTGCCGGTCACCGCGTACCTGTCCACCGCCTCCAAGCTGGGCGGGGTGGTGGCGATCCTGCTGGTCACCGTCCAGGCACTGCGGCCATGGCTGGACGTGACGGGTCCGTTGCTCGCCGTACTCGCGGCGGCGACGATGACCGTGGGCAACCTGGTCGCGCTGCGGCAGCGCCGGATGGTGCGACTGCTCGCCTGGTCCTCGGTCGCGCAGGCCGGCTACATCCTGGCGCCGCTGGGGGCGTTCGCGTTCGCGTCCGGGCGCTCGGACGCCGCGCTTCGCGTGCTGGTCGCCGCGTCGGTCGCGTACGCGATCTTCTTCGCGGTCCTGGAGTTGGCGGCGTTCGGCGCGGTGATCGCCCTGCGCGGTGACCGCGACGGCGGCGAGATCGCCGACTACCGGAGCGTCGGTCGCCGGGCGCCCTGGATCGCCGGCGCGCTCACCCTCGCGCTCGCCGGTCTGGCCGGCCTGCCGCCGGGGCTCGCCGGGCTGTTCGCGAAGGTCACCGTCGTGCGCGCGCTGCTCGCCGGTGGCGCCGCCTGGCTCGCCGTGGTCGTCGCGCTCAACGCGGTGATCGGGCTGGCGTACTACGTGCGGGTGGCCACGACGCTGTTCGTCCTCGCGCCCGCTGACGCCAACGGCGGGACGCAGTCGAGACCGCGACTGCCGTGGTCGGTGGCGGTCGGCCTCGCGGTGGTCACGCTCGTGGGCCTCGTGGTCGGGTTTGCGCCGCAGGTGGTGCTCGGCGCCGCCGACCTGGCCGCGGGCCGCTGACACCAAACCCGCACCGGCTCCCAGGTGATTCACAGCTGATGTGGGGAAGTAGATATCCAACCCGGGCGTTGAATCGGTCACCTTCCTTATCAAAGGAGTCACCGTGCGCCGGCATTACAACGGCCTCAAGACCGCGGCCCTCCTAGGGCTGCTCACCTCGCTGATCCTTGTCGTCGGGTACTGGTTCGGTGGCCGTGGCGGGCTCATGATCGCGCTCGTTATCTCGCTGGCCATGAACGCGTTCTCGTACTTCTTCTCCGACAAGCTCGCCCTGCGTGCCATGCACGCGCGCCCGGTGTCGGAGCGCGAAGCGCCGGAGTTGTACGCCATGGTCCGTGACCTGGCCACGAGCGCAGGCCAGCCGATGCCCCGGCTGTACGTGAGCCCGACCGCCCAGCCGAACGCGTTCGCCACCGGTCGCAACCCGCACAACGCCGCAGTCGCCGTCACCGAGGGCATCCTCGGCATGCTCACCCCGCGTGAGCTGCGCGGCGTCATCGGGCACGAGCTGTCCCACGTGTACAACCGGGACATTCTGATCGCCAGCGTCGCCGCCGCGCTCGCCGGGATCATCACCATGCTCGCCAACCTCGCCCTTTTCATCCCGCTGGGCCGTGATGAGGACGAGGAGGGGCCGGGCATCCTCGGGTACCTGTTCATGCTGATCCTGGGGCCGATCGCCGCGTCGATCATCCAGCTCGCGATCAGCCGCGCCCGGGAGTTCCAGGCCGACGCGTCGGGGGCCCGGCTCACCCAGGACCCGCTTGCGCTGGCCAGCGCGCTGCGCAAGATTCACCACGGTACGCAGGCCCTGCCGCTGCCGCCGGAGGGTCAGCTGACCAGCACGGCCCACCTGATGATCGACAACCCGTTCAAGGGCACGGGGTCGGCCATCGCGAAGCTCTTCTCCACCCACCCGCCGATGGAGCAGCGGATAGCCCGGCTGGAGGCGATGGCCGGCTCGACCGGTCCGATCCAGTACATGCGCTGATCCCCCTCTGCCTGCCCACTTCCTGAGGAGGGCGCCCCGCTCACGGCATAGACCGGAAGAGGGGCGCCCTCCTCAACAACAGGGGCGGTTTCCCGCGCCGCCCAGTGACGCCGCTCAAATTCGCTTTGGCGTACGCACGCCTGCCGTTAGGGTCGCTGGCGGGTTCTGCGCATTACACGGGAGGTTGGGTGGCCGCGTTTCGCCAGTATCTGGCGGTTTGGCGGCTGCCCGGAGCGCCCCTCCTGTTGATCGGCGGTGTGCTGTCCCGCCTCGGGATCGGCATGACCCCGCTCGCACTGCTGCTGCTCGTACACGCCGCGACCGGTCGGTACACCTCCGCGGCGATCGCCGGCAGCGCATACGCCCTCGCCGGCGCCGCGCTCAGCCCCGTCGCGGGACGCCTCGCCGACCGGGTCGGACCGGCGCCGGTGCTGATCGTCACCGCGATCGCCCACCCGCTCGCGCTGCTGGCCCTGCTCGGCACAGCGACCACCCACGCGCCGCTGTTCTGGATCGTCGTGGCCGCCGCTGCCGCCGGTGCCACATACCCGCCCATGACCGCCGCCATCCGGGACGCCTGGAACTCGCTCACCGACCCTCGCAGCGGCCGGTTCCACCTGCGCAACGCGGCGCTGGCGGCCGAGACCTCGTTGTTCGAGGTCGTTTTCGTACTGGGACCGCTGCTGGTCGCCGTCTTCGTGATGGTGTCCACCCCCGCCGCCGCGATCGTCGCCGCTGCAGCGGTCACGCTCATCGGCACGCTCGCCGTAGCGCGCGGTCCCGCCATGCGGGGATGGCAGCGCGAGCCGGGGCACGACCGTACGACCGGGCTGGGGCCGCTTCGGGTGCCTGGCTTCCCGTCGCTGCTGGCGTGCGTGTTCGGCCTGGGTATGGCGTTCGGCGCGGCCGGTGTCGTGGTGCCGGCGTACGCCACCGCCCACGCGGCGGTCAACGCCGCCAATGGATACGGGTCGGCGCACGCCGACACCCTCGGCGGGGTGCTGCTCGCCGTCTGGGGTGTGGGCAGCGCCCTCGGCGGCGTCTGGTTCGGCACCCGTCAGGTCTCCGCGGCTCTCAGCCGCCAGTTGGCTTGGCTGCTCGCCGCCGTGGCGGCGAGCCTGGCCGTGTACTCGGTCATGCCCACCCCGGTCTGGCTCGGCGTGGCGCTCGTCGTCGGCGGTGCGACCGTCGCGCCCGCGCTTACGGTCGAGAACTCGCTGGTCGGCAGGATCGTTCCGAACGGGATGATGAACGAGGCGTACACCTGGGTGGTGACCACCTCGGTGGCCGCGAGTTCGGTGGGCAGTTCGCTCAGCGGTGTGATCGTCGACCGGCCGGGCGGCGTGCCCTGGGCGTTCCTCCTGGCGTCCGCGGCGGTCGCGGGCAGCGCGGTCATCGCCGGCCGCCGGCGTGGCGCGCTCGGCCGGGCCGACGCCCACGCGGCGCTTCGGGTGGAGGACATTCTCACCAGGGCCGCCTAGGCACTGGCGTCGGCTCTCGAATCAGCGCCCGCTGCTTCTCATGATCGTGGAAACTTTTCCGGGTTCCGGCACGGAAAAGTTTCCACGATCATGGTTCACTCAGCGGTAGTTGGTGAACTGCAGGGCGATGCCGAAGTCCTCCTGCTTGAGCAGGGAGATCACGGCCTGCAGGTCGTCCTTCTTCTTGCCGGTCACCCGGAGCTGGTCGCCCTGGATCTGCGCCTGTACGCCCTTCGGGCCCTCGTCGCGGATCTTCTTGCTGATCGCCTTGGCCTTCTCCGACTCGATGCCCTGGACGATCTTGCACTCGATCCGGTACGCCTTGCCCGACTGCTTGGGTTCGCCGCAGTCGAGGGACTTGAGCGAGATGTTGCGCTTGACCAACTTCTCCTTGAAGACCTCCAGAGCCGCGCGGGCGCGCTCCTCGGTCTCGGCCTGCAACGTGACCGCGTTCTCGCCGGCCCACTTGATCTCGGCGCCCGTACCCCGGAAGTCGAACCGGGTACCAAGCTCCTTTTCGGCCTGGTTGAGCGCGTTGTCGACCTCCTGCCGGTCGACCTTGCTGACGATGTCGAACGAGGGTGCCGCAGCCATTGGTGCTCCTGTGTCAGGGTGCGTTCGGTGGTGTTGCCGTCCTCATTGTGGTCCGGTCTCAGCCTGCCCGATCGCGCAACGCCGCGCGGGGCTGGGGGTGGCACCTGTACGAGTTGAGCCCGTTCGGCCCCACCCATTTGCAGGTACCCCGGGGTGTACCGCTATTCTTACGTGCGCTGCCGCGTACTGCGTGGCGGCAAGGCGGGTTGCCCGAGCGGCCAATGGGAGCGGACTGTAAATCCGTCGCGAAAGCTACAGAGGTTCGAATCCTCTACCCGCCACCGCTGGTAACGGCCCTTGATCTGGAAAACAGGCAGGGGCCGTTGTGCTGTGCGCCTACTCGTTCTGCCGGGCCCGGCGCCGGCCCAGCAGGCCTTCGCCGAGGACGATGACGAACCCCGCGACCAGCAGGCCGAATGCGACGGGGTCGCGGTGAGCGGCGGCGACCTGCGTGATCGCTGGCAGGAGACCGCGCCAGGCCGGGGCGGTGATCAGTAGGACGGCCGCCGTGATCATGAAAGTGCCGAGTAGCCGCATCGGTCTGGCGGTCGGCATTGCTCCGGATGTCGGTTCGAACGCCGTACTGTGCACATCCCGGCGCGCCTGCTCCTGCAATCGATCCACGATGCCCAGGAGCTTGGCCTGGTCCTTTTCCAGTTGGGCGCGCACGCTCGCGGTCTCGTCGGCATTGTTGCGCGCGGGGTCGTCCAGCCAGCGCCAACGTGCGAGCGTATAGAGCGTCTGATCGAATACCTGCCGCCACTCTCTTGTTATTTGGCGGAACGCGTCGCTGCCGTGTACCTGCATCAGTGCGTCGAGCCTGGCCCGCTCCTGTGGTCCAGAGACATCTTCACCCCAGGGTTTGTCTTCCAGGATCACGTTGTCGATTTCATCGCGGATACGCGAGAAGAAAGTCAGAACTTCGTCGTACGCGTCCACCCGTTCGCGGTAGGAAGCTAATCGCTGATCGTGTGCTTGCTGGGCGCGGCGCGTGACGGTCGCGTGGTGGGCCTGGACCGCCCCGCCGAGAAGGATCAGAACCGAGCCGGTCACGATGCCAGCGCCGCCGACAATCGCCAGCTCGAGCGCGCTCGCCTCCACGTCGCACCATCCCCTCGCCGAGGTTCGTGGCATGGATCTGTAGGCGGACTGCCCCCGCTGGGCCGGGGCGGAGGCCGGTGGTGGTTGCGGGAGCGACCTAATTTCTACCCGCAGCAGGTGGGGCAAACAGGGCGGACGGCGGAAGACGAGTTGCCGGGCGCAACGCACGGTGGAAAAGTCGCATTGTGCGCAAATACGTGATCATGGGCGTGCCGGGCAGCGGAAAGAGTACGCAGGCCGCGATGCTGGCTCGCGACCTGGACCTCGTCCGGATCACGGTGGGTGACATCTTCCGGTGGCACGTGCAGCAGCGCACCAAGATCGGTGCGCACGTGCGCCGGACCATGGCCGCGGGCAAGCTGGTCGACGACGACCTGGTCGAGTCGATCGTGCAGGAGCGGCTGCAGCTGCACGACTGGAACTACGGATTCATCATCGACGGCTTCCCGCGCAGTCGTGATCAGGCGGAGTTCTTCCTGGAGAGCTATGACATCGATGCCGTCATCTACCTGGACCTACCCGACTCCGACGTCCGGCGCCGGGTGCTCGCGCGCCGGCTGTGCGCCCGCTGCGGCATGGACTACAACCTGATCGCCGACCGGCCGACGGTGGAAGGTCGCTGTGACGTGTGTGGGGGTGACCTCGTGCCGCGCGCGGACGACACCGAAGAGGCGCTGGTCGTACGGCTTCGGGAGTACCACGACAAGACCGACCCGGTACTGGAGATATTTCGCCGAAAGGAGTGCGTCGTCGTCATCGACGCCCGGCCGGACGAGGTCACCGTCCAGCAGGAGATCCGGCGTCAGTTGGGGCTGCCGGAGTACGTGGCGAAGGACGACTAGAGGTAGTCGTACGCGATCGCGAGCGCGCACACGGCCGTCAGCCGCAGGTGGAACCAGGTGGCCCGCGACCAGTCCAGGTCTGCCGCGTCCGGCGGTTGCCAGCCCATCCGAGCGGCGGCGGCGAGGACGGCGGACCCGTAGCTGGCGAGCGGGACCGCCGTGACGGGCAGGCCCCTCGAAGCGAGACTCTCGCGTACCGCTGCGGCGTGCTGATCGACGGCGGCCATCAGGCTGGGGATCTGCGCCGCCGCGGCGAGCCCGTCGGCGCCGGTCCGGAGCATGATCGTCTTCAGGGTGGCGCCAGGTTCGGTGGCCGCTGTGAGCAGGGCCGCTGCCGGAAGTTCGCTCGTCATCACCTCAATGTAGGGACGCCGCCCCAGGTACGTGGGTAGGAAAACCAACCGGCACCCCTATCGCACTCCCGCCCCGGTGTCGCTTCCGTCGATCGGGTGATCCGTCAAAAATAGGCGCTAGCGAGGTGTTCGAACGTATGTTCTAATCTCCGCATGGAGCGACGGAAGCACTGGTGGAACGGCCGGTTCGCCAATCCGGCCCGTCGGGATGTCTTTTTGTGGGACGACAACGGCTGTTGGCGCGTCGAGGCGAGCCGGGGCAGTCTGGCGAGGCATTGTCGCGCATTTGTGTTCGACAACGAGATGGCGGCGCTCACAATGGTCGATGTCCTGACGGGGAGTCAGGGTGATGGCTGGCGCGAGGTGTCAATCTGATCTTGGCTGATCCGCGCGGTGGCGTTGGGTGGTCGGCTAACGCTGCCGCGTGTGCCGAAAGAGGTCATCTGGTGGGCTGGCGTCACTGATCGTGGCCGGCCGATTCTGTTGCTCAACGGTCGGCGTTGCCGTTCGTCTGGTTAGAAATGGCCGAAAGGACGAAACGTGTCGCCGCTCGGTGGCCTCTATAGGGATTAGCTTTTCCCTGTCCTGGGAGCTGTGGCAGCATCTTGTTTACCCCTACCGCCGATGGACTCCGCATGTGAGGACAGGAGCACGATCAGATGCGCAAGAAAACTCTTGGTCGGTGGGTGTCCCGGTTGGTCAGCGTCGGCCTTGCGTTGGCGGTAGCTGCCGCCGCAGCGGCGCCCACGGTCTTCCAAGCAGCCGATACCAACTGGTGGTGACAGGGCCCTGGTCGGGCCTGACGTGAAGCCAAGGGAGTAGTGGTGCCCAGGCCCCGCGTTCCGCTTCGCCGTTCGCCGCACCTCGCCTGGTACGTCACTGCAGCACTCCTGTTACTGGCATCCGTCATCGCGATGCCGATGGGCGTCGCTGGATGGCATCCAGAAGACAGATGGCCCGTGGCGATCGTCTTCTTCGGGCTCTTCCTGGCCGCCGAAGCGATCGTGCTGGAGTTCGACTTTCGGCGTCAGGCGATCAGCGTCTCGCTCGCCGAGTTCCCGCTCGTTCTGGGGCTCGCCTACCTGGATCCGCTGACCGTCGTCCTGGTGCGGTTCCTGGGCGCTCTCCTCGTTCACTACTTCTACTGGCGAACGCACACCGTCAAGCTGTGTTTCAACCTGGCGGCCAAGCTGGCGAGCACCTCGGTCGCAGCCGCGGTCGTGTTCGTCAACAGTCCCATGGACCCTGATCAACCCCAAAGCTGGGCGATTCTGTTCGCCGCGGCGACGGCGAACCTTCTGGTGAGCCTGGCCGCGGTCATGGGGGTGATCAGCGTCGTTCAGGGTGGCACTTCAGCTCGGGAGCTGGCTCGTACGGCCACTCCGGGCCTGGTTGTCCCGACGATCAGCGTCACCGTCAGCTTGATCATTCTGTTGGTGCTCCAGCGGAGCATGTGGTCGCTGGTGTTGCTCGCCGTGATGACGATCGTGCTCGTCCGGGTGTACCGGGCGTACGCGAGGTTCGTGCGGCAGCACCGCAGCGTCACCGAGCTTTACGACCTGACCCGGGCCGTGGAAGAGGCGGGGCGCGACGGCACCGTCGTCGACGTGCTGCTGACGCGCACCCGCGAACTTCTGCGCGCCGAGTACGCCACCCTCTGGTTGACGGCGTCCGGGCGGCATCGCGAGGTGCTCCTCTCCGCCCGGATCGACTATCGCGGCCTGCTCGACTCCGCTGGAACCCCGGACAATTTCCGACAGCTCGCTGTCCGTCAGAACGAGACCCTCGTGGTGGCGCCCCGATTAGGGAGCGAGCAGTTGCTCCGCCAACTGCGCGCGGGTGGCGGCAAGGACGCGATCGTTGTTCCGCTGCGCTCCGGTGAGGCGGTGATCGGGACCCTGGAAGTGTCGGGCCGCCTGGGGGACCAGGCCTCCTTCGGCCCCGATGACGTCCGGCTGCTGGAGACGGTCGCCGTGCACGCCGGCGTCGCGGTGGAGAACTCCCGGCTGGTCGACCGGCTCCGCTTCGACGCGCAGCACGACGCGCTCACCGGCCTGCCCAATCGGCGCCGGATGCTCAACGCCATCGACGAGGGCATCAAGGTCCAGGCCCCCGACGACGTAGTCGCGGTCCTGCTGTTCGATGTCGCGAGGCTGCGACATGTCAACAACTCACTTGGCCATGGCGCCGGCGACGAGTTGCTCGTCGAATTCGGGCGGCGGCTGCGTGACCTTGCGCCGCCCGCCGCCCTCGTCGGTCGGATCGGGGGTAACGAGTTCGCGCTGACCGTTCGCGCCACCAATGCCGAAGCGGCCGTCGTGCTCGCTGTCAAGATCCATGAGCCGCTGCGCGGCCCGATGGCCTTCGGCGCCCTCGCGATCGATGTTGACTGTGTGGTCGGCGTGGCGGTACACCCCGATCACGGCGCCGACTCCGCGACTTTGCTGCAGCATGCCGACGTGGCCACCCGCGCCGCCAAAGCCCGGCACTCCACGGTCCAGCTGTTCTCCGCCGGGCTGGAGTCCCGCTCGGTTCGCCAGGCCGGCCTCGCGGGAGACCTGCGGCGTGCCCTTGAAGCGGGTGAGCTGCGGGTGTACTTCCAGCCCAAGGTCGGCCTGCGCGACCGCCGTCTGGTCGGGGTCGAGTGCCTGGCGCGGTGGGAGCATCCGGTGCACGGCATGGTGGCGCCCGAGGACTTCGTCGAGGTTGCCGCGAACATCGGCCAGCTCGGCCGCTTGACCGAGGTGGTGCTGCGCGAGGGGATGCGTCGGGCGCGCGAGTGGGCGGATGTCGGCCGCGAGTTGCGGATCGCGGTCAACATTTCGTCGTGCACGCTCATTGATCCCGCGTTCGTCGCCCAGGTGGCCGGGCTGCTGCGGGAATACGCGGTGGATCCCTCCTGGCTGACCCTCGAAATCACCGAGGGCGGCCTGGCTGGTGACCCGGACCGCCCGCTCGCGGCCCTCCACACACTGCGTGACCTTGGCATACGGCTGTCCCTCGACGACTTCGGCACCGGGCACTCGTCGCTGGGTTATCTGCGGCAGCTGCCGGTGCAGGAGGTCAAGATCGACCTTCCGTTCGTGCAGGGGATGGCGACCGACCCTGGAGACCTCGCCATCGTGCGGACCGTGGTCGACATGGCGCGACACTTCGGGCTCAGCGTCGTGGCCGAAGGTGTGGAGAGCGAGCTCACGCTGGGGCTGCTCGAGGAGATCGGCTGCGACATCGGGCAGGGATTCCTGTTCAGCCGGCCGCTGACCTACGAGCGGCTGTGCGCCTGGTACGCGGCGCAGACGCAGGCCGAGCCGACGCCCGCCGGCGAAATCCGCTGGTTGCGTGCCGTTCCATGACACGCGGCGCGCCGATGTGGGTACTCGATTTCGTCGCTGTGCGACTGCCGTGTACTCTTTACCCGGTGCGCGCGCGGCGAGCGTGCGCCACGGGTGTAAGCCCGCCCCCTTAGCTCAGTCGGCAGAGCGTCTCCATGGTAAGGAGAAGGTCTACGGTTCGATTCCGTAAGGGGGCTCCACGGGTTCAGCCATAGGCGGGGCCCGACGCGGCGGTGTAGCTCAGATGGCAGAGCAAGCGGCTCATAATCGCTGTGTCGCCGGTTCAAGTCCGGCCACCGCTACGGTGAACCCCAGGTCCGCAGAGCACCCGCTTTGCAGACCTGTCCCGGCGCGCTACTCTCGTACGCCGGTAGTTGACCCATTTTCGAGGAAGGCACTCCGCCGTGGCTAAGGCGACCGACGTACGTCCGAAGATCACTATGGCGTGTGTGGAGTGCAAGGAGCGCAACTACATCACGCGTAAGAACCGCCGCAACGACCCGGACCGCATTGAGCTGAAGAAGTTCTGCCCCCGCTGCGGCAAGCACACGGCGCACCGCGAGACGCGCTGACCTGATCCGCATACGCAGCAGTGGCGGCCCCGATTCGGGGCCGCCACTGCTGCGTATGCGGGCCGTCCCGCCGCGATCGCCGGGGTGAACAGGTAGGTTCTGCCCATGTCCTTGGACCCTTCCTTCGTCGGCCGTACCTATCCGCCGACGCCGAGCTACGAGGTTGGCCGCGAGAAGATCCGCGAGTTCGCCGCCGCTGTCGGAGCCGTCCATCCGGCGCACACCGACCCGGATGCGGCCCGTGCGCTCGGCCATCCGGACGTCGTCGCGCCGCCGACCTTCCCGATCGTGCTCACGATGGAGGCGGGCGCCCAGATCATCGACGATCCGGCGCTGGGCATCGACTACAGCCGCGTGGTCCACGGTGACCAGCGCTTCAGCTACACCCGACCCGTGTACGCGGGGGACCGCCTCACCTGTGTGTGCTCGGTCGAGGACATCAGTTCGCGGGGCGGCCACGACTTCGTCACCACTCGCACGGAGGTGGCGACCGTGGACGGCGAGGCCGTCGTGACGGTCTGGTCGAAGCTGGTCGTACGGGGGGAGGGCTGACATGGAGATCGGCGAGCGGCTGGCGCCGCACACGTTCCGGGTGACCCGGGCCGACCTGGTCCGGTACGCGGGAGCGTCCGGTGACTTCAACCCGATCCACTGGAGCGACCGGGTCGCCACAAAGGTGGGCCTGCCCGGGGTGATCGCGCACGGGATGTACACGATGGCCCTGGCCGCGCAGGCGGTGCTCGACTGGGCCGGCGATCCGGCGGCCGTCGTCGAGTACGGGGTGCGTTTCACCAAGCCGGTCGTCGTTCCCGATGACGACGAGGGCACGGAGGTGACCGTGAGCGCCGTGGTCAAGGGGTTCACCGACTCCGGTCACGCCCAGTTGGACATCACGGCGATGTGCGGCGGCGACAAGGTACTGGGCCAGGCCAGGGCGGTCGTCCGGGTCGGTTGACCGGGGCGGTTGGGAAAGCGGGGCAGTTACCCGTACACTGGTCGCCCGTAGGGGTGTGTACCCCTGTCTCGGCGCGCCCGGGTCAGGAGTTCAGAACCCTGCAAAGGGGTGTGGCGCAATTGGCAGCGCAGCGGTCTCCAAAACCGCAGGTTGCAGGTTCGAGTCCTGTCGCCCCTGCGCCGAAGGGCCTGGCAGCCGGATCAGACCGACTCGGGCGTTCGGTGGTTGGCATTGCCATCCGGTGATGTCGCGACCGTGGCGCCCAGTCGTCGGAACAGACTCCCGGCCAGTGCCGGGCTGGACCGTATACATGGGAAGACCATCGGGACATCACGGAAGAGGGCGGAAGTGGCCGAGAGCAAGCGCCGCGGCGAAGACGCCGTGGACGAGCGCCTCGACGAGGGGCTTGACGGAGACGCCCCCCGCGACGACGCCCTCGATGAGCGACTCGACAAGACTGCGTCCAAGCCCGAGCGGGCGAGCGGGGTCGACAAGTCGACCCGGACGCCGGCCAAGACCAAGGCCGGGGAGCGGCCCGGGGTTTTTGCTCGGTTCCGCAATTTTCTCCGTGAGATCATCAGCGAGCTGGGTAAGGTCATCTGGCCGACCCGCAAGGAGCTGCTGACCTACACCACGGTCGTGGTGGTGTTCGTTGCGATCATGATGACGATTGTCGGAGTGCTCGATTTTGGCTTCGCGAAGGCCGTCATCTATGTGTTCGGCAGCAAGGGCAAGTAAGAGTCGGTCCGGCAATTGGCCGATACCCGTGCGGCGGGAGCCGCAGAAGCAATGGAAGTGAGCAACGTGCCTGAGTACGACGAGGTCGAGGCCGCCGAGTTCGGTGCCGACTCGACCGTCGCGACGGCGGCCCACGAGGTCGGCGGGACCGCGAGCGCCGACGCTGCACGCGCGGAAGCCGATGCCCCGGCCGAGGACACTGCCCCCACTGACGCCGGCTCAGTGGAGCTGGTCGGTGCCGCTGAGCAGTTGCCCGGTGGAGCCGAGGGCGGCGACGTCGCGGACCCGGTTGCCGAACTGCGCGCCGCGCTGCGCTTCGCACCCGGCGACTGGTTCGTGGTCCACTCGTACGCCGGCTACGAGAACAAGGTGAAGACCAACCTCGAGACCCGTATCACGAGCCTCGACATGGAGGACTTCATCTACCAGGTCGAGGTCCCGACCCGCGAAGAGATCGAGGTCAAGAACGGCAAGCGCCTGAACGTGCAGAACAAGGTCTTCCCGGGCTACATCCTGGTCCGCATGGAGTTGACCCCGGAGTCCTACTCCTGCGTGCGCAACACCCCCGGGGTGACCGGCTTCGTCGGCGCCACCGACCGCGCTGACCGGCCCGCGCCGCTGTCGCTCGACGAGGTCGTCAAGTGGCTGGCCCCAGCCGTGCAGCAGGAGGAGAAGAAGGCCGGCCGGCCCGAGATCAAGGTCCTCGACTTCGAGGTGGGCGACTCGGTCACCGTCACCGACGGCGCCTTCGCCTCGCTGCCCGCGACGATCAGCGAGATCAACGCAGACCAGCAGAAGCTCAAGGTGCTGGTGTCGATCTTCGGTCGGGAGACGCCGGTCGAGCTCAACTTCAACCAGGTGGCGAAGCTCTAGCCTGGCTGGGGTAACCTAGACCGTCCGGCCCGATCGCCGGCGCGTCAGCGTGCGCGCGTTTCCGGCGATCGAGTCTCAAGCAGACCCGCCTCGCCCGGCAACGCGCCGGGTGAGCACCACGCCCAGGAAGACAGACATGCCTCCGAAGAAGAAGCTCGTCAAGACGTTCACGCTTCAGCTACCGGCGGGCCAGGCGACCCCGGCGCCGCCGGTCGGCCCCGCGCTCGGTCAGCATGGCGTGAACATCATGGAGTTCGTCAAGGCGTACAACGCCGCCACCGAGTCGTCTCGCGGTGACATCGTCCCGGCGCAGATCAGCGTCTACGAGGACCGCTCCTTCACCTTCGTGCTCAAGACGCCGCCTGCCGCGCGCCTGCTGATCAAGGCTGCTGGCATCCAGAAGGGCTCTGGCGTGCCGCACCAGGAGAAGGTCGGCTCGATCAGCCGCGCCCAGCTGCGTGAGATCGCCGAGAAGAAGATGGCGGACCTCAACGCGAACGACCTCGAGCAGGCCGAGAAGATCATCGCCGGTACCGCCCGGTCGATGGGCATCAACGTCGCCGAGTAGACCTCAGACAACCCGTGGGAGGGCCGCATAGCCGGTCCGCCAACGACCACAGGAGCAAAGACTTATGCAGCACGGCAAGAACTACCGCAAGGCGGCCGATCTGATCGACCGCGACGCGTTGTACAGCCCGGCGGAGGCCGTCAAGCTGGCCAAGCAGACCAGCCCGACGAAGTTCGACGCCACCGTGGAGGTGGCCATGCGCCTGGGCGTTGACCCGCGCAAGGCCGACCAGATGGTGCGTGGCGTGGTCAACCTGCCGCACGGCACGGGCAAGACCGTCCGCGTGATCGTTTTCGCGGCTGGCGAGAAGGCCGCCGAGGCGGAGGCCGCCGGTGCGGACGCGGTCGGCTCTGACGAGCTGGTCGCCCGCATCCAGGAGGGCTGGCTCGACTTCGACGCGGCGATCGCGACCCCCGACCAGATGGCCAAGATCGGCCGGATCGCGCGGATCCTGGGCCCGCGCGGTCTCATGCCGAACCCGAAGACCGGAACGGTCACGATGGACGTCACCAAGGCGGTGTCGGACATCAAGGGCGGAAAGATCACGTTCCGGGTGGACAAGCACGCCAACCTGCACCTGATCATCGGCAAGGCCAGCTTCAGCGAGACGCAGCTGGTTGAGAACTACGCCGCGGTCCTCGACGAGATCCTGCGCGCGAAGCCCTCGGCGGCCAAGGGCAAGTACCTGAAGAAGGTCACGATGAGCACCACCATGGGGCCCGGCGTTCCGGTCGACCCCAACCGCACGCGTGGTCTGACCGAGGAGGAGTCGGCCGAGTAAGGCCGCTCGCTTCACGTCATCGGGCGCCCTCCGAGAACTCGGAGGGCGCCCGATTGTTCTTTCCGGTCCCATGGGTGCACCCCGATTTGGTGACCGGCCGATCCTCGCGTAACCTAGCCTGCGTAGTTCCACCCAAAGACCGCTGGTCGCCGTGCTCGCACGGTCGAAGGCCCCGCATCCGCGGGCGACCCGCGCAGGGCGAGCATTCAGGACCGGCCGGTGAAGCCGTCCGAGCCCGGATGTTCGAAGGACGGTCAGTGTGACGGCCTGTGCGGCCGATCCCGCCCCGTGCGCCCTGCGCCGGGGCGTCTCTCGTTTTCCGGGCCGACCAGCCTGAAGCAACGAGAGAGGAGGGACATGGCGGACAAGCCGGTTCGGGCCGACAAGGCCACCGCGGTTGCTGAGCTGACCGAAGCGTTCCGTGACTCGTCGGCGACGGTGCTCACCGAGTACCGCGGCCTTACGGTCGCGCAGCTCAAGGAGCTTCGGCGCGCACTCGGGCGTGAGACCACGTACGAGGTCGCGAAGAACACGCTGGCGAAGCGCGCGGCGACCGACGCGGGTGTCAGCGGCCTCGACGATTTGTTCACCGGTCCTACCGCGCTCGCCTTCGTCGGCGGTGACCCCGTCGAAGCGGCCAA
Organism: Planosporangium flavigriseum; assembly: GCF_011947225.1. GTDB lineage: Bacteria > Actinomycetota > Actinomycetes > Mycobacteriales > Micromonosporaceae > Planosporangium > Planosporangium flavigriseum. The sequence continues at coordinate 114,864 of NZ_JAATVW010000005.1, forward strand.
GAGCCTGCGTGACTTCGCGAAGGCTCACCCGCTCCTCGTCATCAAGGGCGGTGTCTTCGAGGGTCGTCCGATGTCTGCGGACGACGTCAAGAAGCTCGCCGACGTCGAGCCCCGCGAGGTGCTGCTGGCCAAGCTGGCCGGCGGCATGAAGGCAAGCATGAGCAAGGCCGCTGCTACCTTCCAGGCTCCGCTCGCCCAGGCCGTGCGCCTGGCCGCGGCCCTGCAGGACAAGCGCTCAGCCGAAGGCGGCGCCGAAGCCGCCCCGGCCGAGGCCGAGGCCCCGGCCGAAGCCTGATCTTGATTTTTCGTAGCTAGGAAAGGAAAGCCTGCTCATGGCTAAGCTCAGCACCGACGAGCTGCTCGACGCGTTCAAGGAGATGACGCTGATCGAGCTGTCCGAGTTCGTCAAGCAGTTCGAAGAGGTCTTCGACGTCAAGGCCGCCGCTCCCGTCGCGGTCGCCGCTGCCGGCCCGGCCGCCGCTGGCGCCCCCGCCGAGGCCGAGGCCGAGAAGGACGAGTTCGACGTCATCCTCGAGGCTGACGGTGGCAAGAAGATCCAGGTCATCAAGGTCGTGCGTGAGCTGACCGGCCTGGGCCTCAAGGAGGCCAAGGACGTGGTCGAGGCTGCGCCGAAGGCCATCCTCGAGAAGGCCAACAAGGAGACCGCCGAGAAGGCCAAGGCCAAGCTCGAGGCCGAGGGCGCCAAGGTCACCCTGAAGTAATCCCTGCGGCGTCACGCGCCGCAGCCTGAGGGTGGTTACTCCGGAATTTTCCGGAGTAACCACCCTTTTGCATATTTCGTCGGGGTGTTCGCACCCTCAAACGGCTCAGCTCATGGAAAATGTAAGGCCGAAACGGGTTAGTTTGGAGGTAATTCGGCGGGTACTCGGCGGGTCATACTGCCGAACACGCGGCGTGCTGTTGCGGCAACTCTTGACTGAGTGACCACGATCCAGGCAGGCTGAAGCAGCATCACCTTCCGCGGGCGCCGCGGCCGGCGCCCACCTTCGGGTGCGGCCTTCTGGTTGGGCCCTTGGGGAGTGGCTACGGTCGGTGCCGCGAGGTCTCGGTCTCCGGATTTTCGGAGGTCAGGAGCACTTTTCGGTGGCCAACCGGTGGCGACTCGACAGCGGTTAGCCTTTCGGCTACACTGCTAGTTTGCGCTGTCTTCCGACTACCCCTCTGTTGCGAGTGGCTCATCCATGGGCGCTCTCGACGGGGGGCCGTCGGGCTGCACGCGAAACGGCCGCCGCACCACCGGTCCTCGGAAGGACGCATCTTGGCAGCTTCCCGCCCTGCGAAGACCATTAACTCGTCGAGCGCATTCGCTCCCCGCCGGATCTCCTTCGGCAGGATCACCGAACACCTGGAGGTTCCCAACCTTCTTGCCATCCAGAACGAGTCGTTTGACTGGCTGGTCGGTAACGAGGCTTGGCAGGCTCGGTCAGCTGGTGATCAGCACGCACGATCCGGCCTCGCTGAGATCCTCGACGAGATCAGCCCAATTGAGGACTTCTCCGGCACAATGTCGTTGTCGTTCTCCGCGCCACGCTTCGACGAGGTCAAGGCCTCGATCGAGGAGTGCAAGGAGAAGGACCTGACCTACTGCGCGCCACTGTTCGTGACCGCGGAGTTCACCAACCACACCACTGGCGAGATCAAGAGCCAGACGGTGTTCATGGGTGACTTCCCGATGATGACGCCCAAGGGCACGTTCATCATCAACGGCACCGAGCGCGTCGTGGTCAGCCAGCTCGTCCGGTCTCCGGGCGTGTACTTCGACAAGCAGCCGGACAAGACCTCCGACCGCGATCTGTCCAGCGTCAAGGTCATCCCGAGCCGGGGTGCCTGGCTGGAGTTCGACATCGACAAGCGCGACACCGTCGGCGTACGGATTGACCGTAAGCGCCGTCAGGCGGTGACCGTGCTACTCAAGGCCATCGGCTGGTCCGCCGAGCGCATTCGTGAGCGCTTCGGTTGGTCCGAGCTCATGATGACCACACTGGAGAAGGACCACATCGCCGGGCAGGACGAGGCGCTGTTGGACATCTACCGCAAGCTGCGGCCGGGTGAGCCGCCGACGCGGGAGAACGCGCAGACCCTGCTCGACAACCTCTTCTTCAACCCGAAGCGGTACGACGTCGCCAAGGTTGGTCGCTACAAGTTCAACAAGAAGCTCCAGCTGGACATCCCGATCACCACGGGCGTCCTGACCGAAGACGACATCGTCGCCACGGTCGAGTACCTCTGCAAGCTCCACACGGGCGAAGAGGGCTTCGAGGCCGACGACATCGACCACTTCGGCAACCGCCGTCTGCGGACGGTGGGCGAGCTGATCCAGAACCAGGTTCGGGTCGGTCTGTCCCGCATGGAGCGGGTTGTCCGCGAGCGGATGACCACCCAGGACGTCGAGGCGATCACGCCGCAGACCCTGATCAACATCCGCCCCGTCGTGGCGGCGATCAAGGAGTTCTTCGGTACGTCGCAGCTGTCTCAGTTCATGGACCAGACCAACCCCCTCGCGGGTCTGACCCACCGCCGGCGCCTCTCCGCGCTCGGCCCCGGTGGTCTGTCCCGTGAGCGGGCCGGCTTCGAGGTCCGTGACGTGCACCCGTCCCACTACGGCCGGATGTGCCCGATCGAGACGCCGGAAGGCCCGAACATCGGTCTGATCGGCGCCCTCTCCACCTTCGCGCGGGTCAACCCGTTCGGCTTCATCGAGACGCCGTACCGGAAGGTCGTCGAGGGTCGGGTCACCGACCAGATCGACTACCTGACCGCCGACGAGGAGGACCGGCACGTCATCGCCCAGGCGAACGCGCCGCTGCAGTCCGACGGCCGGTTCGCCGAGATCCGGATCCTGGTCCGGCGAAAGGGCGGCGAGCTCGACTACGTCGCCCCCGAGTCGGTCGACTACATGGACGTCTCGCCGCGCCAGATGGTGTCGGTCGCGACGGCCATGATCCCGTTCCTCGAGCACGACGACGCGAACCGGGCCCTGATGGGTGCGAACATGCAGCGTCAGGCCGTGCCGCTGGTGAAGGCTGAGTCGCCGCTGGTCGGCACCGGCATGGAGTACCGGGCGGCTACGGACGCCGGTGACGTCGTGCTGGCCGAGGAGCCGGGTGTCGTCGAGGACATGTGCGCCGACTACATCACGGTGCACCAGGACGACGGCCACCGCCGTACGTACCTTCTGCACAAGTTCCGCCGCTCCAACGCCGGCTCCTGCATCAACCAGAAGCCGGTCGTCTTCGAGGGTGACCGCGTCGAGGCCGGCCAGGTCATCGCCGACGGTCCCTGCACCGACGAGGGCGAGATGGCGCTCGGGCGCAACCTGCTCGTGGCGTTCATGCCCTGGGAGGGCCACAACTACGAGGACGCGATCATCCTGTCGCAGCGCCTCGTGCAGGAGGACGTGCTCACCTCGATCCACATCGAGGAGCACGAGGTGGACGCCCGCGACACCAAGCTGGGTCCGGAGGAGATCACTCGCGACATCCCGAATGTCAGCGAGGAGATGCTCGCCGACCTGGACGAGCGCGGCATCATCCGCATCGGTGCCGAGGTCGTACCGGGTGACATCCTGGTCGGCAAGGTCACGCCGAAGGGCGAGACCGAGCTGACGCCGGAGGAGCGCCTGCTCCGGGCGATCTTCGGCGAGAAGGCCCGTGAGGTCCGCGACACCAGCCTCAAGGTGCCGCACGGTGAGAACGGCACGGTGATCGGCGTGCGTACGTTCAGCCGCGAGGATGGCGACGAGCTGTCCCCGGGCGTGAACGAGCTGGTCCGCGTGTACGTCGCTCAGAAGCGCAAGATCCAGGACGGTGACAAGCTCGCGGGCCGCCACGGCAACAAGGGCGTCATCTCCAAGATCCTGCCGGTCGAGGACATGCCGTTCCTGCCGGACGGCACCCCGGTCGACATCGTTCTCAACCCGCTCGGCGTGCCGAGCCGGATGAACATCGGCCAGGTACTGGAGACACACCTCGGCTGGGTTGCCAAGACCGGTTGGAAGGTCGAAGGCGACGACGCCGAGTGGAAGAAGGCGCTTAGGACGATCAACGCCCACGAGTCCGAGCCGGACACCAACGTGGCGACGCCGGTCTTCGACGGCGCCCGGGAGGAAGAGATCACCGGTCTGCTCGCGTCGGGCCTGCCCAACCGGGACGGCCAGCAGATGGTGGGCGCTTCCGGCAAGGCGCAGATGTTCGACGGTCGTTCCGGCGAGCCGCTGCCCGACCCGATCGCCGTGGGCTACATCTACATCTTGAAGCTCAACCACCTGGTTGACGACAAGATCCACGCCCGGTCCACCGGCCCGTACTCGATGATCACGCAGCAGCCGCTGGGTGGTAAGGCACAGTTCGGTGGGCAGCGCTTCGGTGAAATGGAGTGCTGGGCCATGCAGGCCTACGGCGCGGCCTACGCGCTGCAGGAACTGCTGACGATCAAATCGGACGACGTTCTCGGCCGCGTCAAGGTCTACGAGGCCATTGTCAAGGGCGAGAACATCCCCGAGCCGGGCATCCCGGAGTCGTTCAAGGTGCTGCTCAAGGAGCTGCAGTCGCTGTGCCTCAACGTTGAGGTGCTCTCCAGTGACGGCGTGGCCCTGGAGATGCGCGAGACCGACGACGAGGTGTTCCGGGCCGCCGAGGAGCTGGGCATCGACCTGTCCCGGCGGGAGCCGAGCAGCGTCGAGGAAGTCTGATCTATCCGTGTGGGGGGTCGCCACCCGGCGACCCCCGCCCGACCCCTGGCAACCACCCGAGCAACTGATTCGAGGGACATAGAAGAGTGCTCGACGTCAACTTCTTCGACGAGCTTCGCATCGGGCTGGCTACTGCCGACGACATCCGGCAGTGGTCGCACGGTGAGGTCAAGAAGCCCGAGACGATCAACTACCGCACCCTCAAGCCCGAAAAGGACGGACTCTTCTGCGAGAAGATCTTCGGTCCGACCCGGGACTGGGAGTGCTACTGCGGCAAGTACAAGCGGGTCCGGTTCAAGGGAATCATCTGTGAGCGCTGCGGCGTCGAGGTGACCCGGGCCAAGGTCCGCCGTGAGCGCATGGGCCACATCGAACTTGCCGCTTCCGTCACCCACATCTGGTACTTCAAGGGTGTCCCCAGCCGTCTGGGGTACCTGCTCGATCTGGCGCCGAAGGATCTCGAGAAGATCATTTACTTCGCGTCGTACGTGATCACGAGCGTGGACGCCGACGCGCGTCACCGCGACATGTCGACGATCGAGAACGAGATCGGCGCCGAGAAGCGGCAGGCCGAGAACGCCCGCGACGCGGAGATCGAGAAGCGCGCCGCCAAGCTCGAGCAGGACCTTGCCGAGCTGGAGGCCGAGGGCGCCAAGGCCGACGTGCGGCGCAAGGTCAAGGAGGCTGGCGAGCGCGAGATGCGCCAGATCCGCGACCGGGCGCAGCGCGAGATCGACCGCCTCGACGAGGTGCTGGACACCTTCCGCAAGCTCGATCCCAAGCAGCTGGTCACCGACGAGTTGCTGTACCGCGAGCTGCGCGACCGGTTCGGTGAGTACTTCACCGGCGGCATGGGCGCCGAGGCGATCAAGTCGCTGCTGCAGAACCTCGACCTCGACGCTGAGGCCGAGAACCTGCGCGAGACGATCCGTACCGGCAAGGGCCAGCGGAAGATCCGTGCCCTGAAGCGGCTCAAGGTCGTCGCCGCCTTCCTCAACACCACCAACTCGCCGTTGGGGATGGTGCTCGACTGCGTACCGGTTATTCCGCCGGACCTGCGCCCGATGGTGCAGCTCGACGGTGGACGGTTCGCCACGAGCGACCTGAACGACCTGTACCGCCGGGTCATCAACCGCAACAACCGGCTCAAGCGCCTGATCGACCTGGGCGCTCCCGAGATCATCGTCAACAACGAGAAGCGGATGCTGCAGGAGGCCGTCGACGCGCTGTTCGACAACGGCCGCCGCGGTCGTCCGGTCACCGGTCCCGGTAACCGGCCGCTGAAGTCGCTGTCGGACATGCTCAAGGGCAAGCAGGGTCGGTTCCGGCAGAACCTGCTGGGTAAGCGTGTCGACTACTCCGGCCGTTCGGTCATCGTCGTCGGCCCGCGGCTCAAGCTGCACCAGTGCGGCCTGCCCAAGCAGATGGCGCTGGAGCTGTTCAAGCCGTTCGTGATGAAGCGGCTGGTCGACCTCAACCACGCGCAGAACATCAAGTCCGCCAAGCGGATGGTCGAGCGGCAGCGGCCGGTCGTGTGGGACGTGCTGGAAGAGGTCATCACCGAGCACCCGGTGCTGCTCAACCGGGCGCCTACCCTGCACCGACTGGGTATCCAGGCGTTCGAGCCGCAGCTGGTCGAGGGCAAGGCCATCCAGATCCACCCGCTGGTCTGCACGGCCTTCAACGCCGACTTCGACGGTGACCAGATGGCGGTGCACGTGCCGCTGTCCGCCGAGGCGCAGGCCGAGGCCCGCATCCTCATGCTGTCCAGCAACAACATCCTCAAGCCCGCCGACGGTAAGCCGGTCACCATGCCTACCCAGGACATGGTCATCGGTCTGTACCACCTGACCCACAAGCGGTCGGGGCTGCTGGGCGAGGGCCGGACGTTCTCGTCCGACGCCGAGGCGCGCATGGCGTTCGACAACGGCGAACTGCACCTGCAGGCGCCGGTGAAGATCCGCCTGCACGACCTCGTCGGTGTCGACAACGGCAGCGGTCAGCAGCCGTGGGAGGCGCCCGAGGGCTGGCAGCCGGGTGAGCCGGTGATCCTGGAAACCACGCTCGGACGGGTGCTGTTCAACGAGGCACTGCCGCGCGGGTACCGCTTCGTCAACTACGAGATCCGCAAGAGCCAGCTCTCGGCGATCGTCAACGACCTCGCCGAGCGGTTCCCGAAGGTCTCGCTGGCCGCCACGCTGGACGCGCTCAAGGAGGCCGGTTTCCACTGGGCCACCTGGTCCGGCGTGACCATCGGCATCGAAGACGTAGTCGCTCCGCCGCGTAAGTGGGAGATCCTGGAGCGCTACGAGAAGGAAGCCGAGCGGATCGACAAGCAGTACCAGCGTGGTCTGATGACCGCCGAGGAGCGTCGCGGCGAGCTCATCGAGATCTGGACCAAGGCGACCAACGAGGTCGCCAAGGAGATGGAGACCGCGCTGCCGCAGGAGAGCCCGTTGTGGAAGATGATCCACTCGGGTGCCCGCGGTAACCTGCTCCAGCTCCGGCAGATCTCGGCGATCCGTGGCCTGGTGGCCAACCCGAAGGGTGAGATCATCCCGCGGCCGATCAAGTCCTCGTTCCGTGAGGGCCTGACCGTGCTGGAGTACTTCATCTCCACGCACGGTGCCCGTAAGGGTCTGGCCGACACGGCGCTGCGTACCGCCGACTCGGGTTACCTGACCCGTCGTCTGGTGGACGTGTCGCAGGACGTGATCATCCGTGAGGAGGACTGCGGCACCGACCGCGCGATCCCGATGCAGATCGGGCAGCGCCTGGACGGCCGGCTGGTCGTGCACGAGCACGCCGAGACCGGCGCGCACGCGCGTACCCTGGCCGACGACGTCCGTGACGCGGACGGCAACCTGGTCGCCGAGCGGGGCGTGGACCTCAACACGGTCCTGGTCGACAAGATCGTCGCGGCCGGTGTCGAGACGGTCCGGGTTCGCAGCGTCCTCACCTGCGAATCCAAGCTGGGCGTCTGCGGGGCCTGCTATGGCCGTTCGCTGCCGACCGGCAAGACGGTGGACGTCGGCGAGGCGGTCGGCATCATCGCCGCCCAGTCGATCGGTGAGCCCGGTACCCAGCTGACCATGCGTACGTTCCACACCGGCGGTGTCGCCGGTGAGGACATCACGCAGGGTCTGCCGCGGGTGCAGGAGATCTTCGAGGCCCGGGTACCGAAGGGCAAGGCGCCGATCGCCGAAACCCCCGGCCGGGTCCGGATCGAGGATGGCGAGCGGATGCGGAAGATCATCATCGTGCCGGACGACGGCAGCGAGGAGATCGTCCACGACAAGCTGTCCAAGCGGGTTCGCCTGCGCGTGCAGGACGGTGAGCGCGTCGAGGTCGGCGAGAAGCTGACCGAGGGCACCATCGACCCGCACGAGCTACTGCGCATCCTCGGCCCCCGGGCGGTGCAGGTGCACCTCACCCAGGAGGTCCAGGAGGTGTACCGCTCGCAGGGTGTACTCATCCACGACAAGCACATCGAGATCATCATCCGGCAGATGTTGAAGCGGGTCATGATCATCGACTCCGGCGCGACCGAGTTCCTGCCGGGGACGCTGGTGGACCGGGCGCAGTTCGAGGCGGAGAACCGCCGGATCGTCGCCGAGGGTGGCGAGCCGTCGGCGGGCCGTCCGGTGCTGATGGGTATCACCAAGGCGTCGCTGGCGACGGACTCGTGGCTGTCCGCGGCTTCGTTCCAGGAGACGACCCGGGTGCTCACCGACGCCGCGATCCACGCCCGCAGCGACTCGCTGATCGGTCTGAAGGAGAACGTCATCATCGGTAAGCTCATCCCGGCCGGTACTGGCATCGCCAAGTACCGCAACATCCGGGTGGAGCCGACCGACGAGGCGAAGGCCAAGGTGTACTCGATGACCGGGTACCCGGAGGCCGACTACGGATTCGGTCCCGCAAGCGGTCAGGCCGTCCCGCTGGACGACTTCGATCTGGGCTCGTTCCGGTAGTCCGAAGGCTGGTAACGAACGTGGGCCCCGAGGCATCGCCTCGGGGCCCACGCTGTTGTCCGACGCTGGCTGCCCGAGCCGTCGGACAGTGTCGGACGCCATCGGTCAGCTAAAAAGCCGGCACAGACAAGCCGGCACAGACAAAAAGGCCAGGCCTGCTACCACGGGGGAAGCAGCAGGCCTGGTGCTGACAACGGTACAACGTCAGGGCCGTTCGTGGGGGCCGGACTGTTGCCTGGGCAGGTTTTTCTCCGCACCCGTTCCGGCACGGATCGATGCGAATCCGCGCTGATCGACCACGCTTTCTCGGGATGCGGAGCACGCGTCCGGGCGCCGCTGTGGTCTGCTTGTCGTATGAGCAGTGTCGCCCCGTTGGCGGAGCCGCCTCGGCGGCACCCCCTCGACCCCGATCCGGTCCGGTCGACCAAGGCGGGCGCCGTCCTGGCGCTCGGTGTGGTGGCCACCCTCACCGGCGTCATGATCGGCGGTCTGGTGCCCGCGACCATTGCTCTCGTCCTCGCCCGGGAGGTCCGCGCCGACTTGCATGGCGCGAGCGGCTTCCTGATCGGCAACCGGCGCCTGCGGCTTGGCATCGCGCTCGCGTGGACCGGCATCGTTCTCGCCGCGGCGGCCCTCGTGGTGGCCAGCATCGCCGGGCTGCTGCATTTCGCCAGCTATGGCCGCGATTATGCGCCCACAATCAACTGACCACGGCGTGACGGGTACGTGTGGCCGGCCAGTGTGGGGCAAGATTCGCTCCGGATGGCGAGTGATCCAACGAGGAGACGTAGTGAGCAAGCGGGGAGCACCCACCCGGCGGACCGTCGCCGCGGTCGTGCTGAATGAGCGGGCCGCGTGGTGAACGAGGAGCCGCCCGGGGGAGCGGGGGGAGCGCAGGAGCCGGATCCCCGCCCGGAGACGCCAGAACCGGTGGCCAAGTCGGAGCAGGTGGCCAAGCCGGCGCAGGCGCCCAGCCAGGGTTGGGCCGCGTCCGGCGGTCCGGCGTACCAGCAGCCGGTACCTTTCCCGCCGCCTCAGCAGCCTTGGGGGCCGCAGCCGTACCCACCACAGCAGCCTTGGGGGCCGCAGCCGTACCCACCACAGCAGCCTTGGGGGCCGCAGCCGTACCCACCACAGCAGCCTTGGGGGCCGCAGCCGTACCCGCCGCATCACGCGGGCGTCCGCGCACCGGCACCTGCGCCCGCCTTCCCGCCGCCCCGGATCGAGCCGGTCCCGGGTACCGAATTCGGTCTGGCGTACTTCAACGTGCCGCCGGTCGTGTCCGGTCAGGCCATCGGCAGCATGGTCGCTGGCATTCTGTCGATCCTGGTGTCCCTGGTCGTCAGTTGCTTCGGGCTCGCGGGCGCGAAGCCGGGCTGGGGCCCGATCGTGGCCGGCGCCTTCGCCGTACTGGCAGCCACGACGGGGCTGGCGGCGATCGGGCTGGGCTGGTACAGCGTGCGGCATATCACCCGTTCAGGCGGCCGCCTGGTGGGCCGTGGTATGGCGATCGCCGGGATGAGCTGCGGCGCTGCCGGGTTGCTCCTGACAACAGCCGCGATGGTGCTCGCGCTATTGATCTGAAACCGAGCAGACGCTCGCCGGATCAGCGGGTACCCTTAACTGACAAGAGCGCTCGTCACCTGCACTTGGGCACCTCGTTTGACCTGCGTGCATGCGGTGGGTACTCTTTCCCCTCGTGCCCGGTCTTTGCCGGGCAACTCGTGCGTGCCCTGCCGCCTCATGGGCGTAGGACGCAGCGGCGCGCGACCGGTAAATCCGGCTTGAAGATTGAGCCGGGACCCGTGTGCGGACGACACGCCCGACCGCGGGGGTCGGCAGCATCCGAAAGGGCGCATGCCGGTGCCGGACGAGGGCCGCGACGAAGACGACAGCACCAATAGGCACGGCCGAAAGGCCGAAGGGAGACAGGAACCCGGTGCCCACTATCCAGCAGCTGGTCCGCAAGGGCCGCCAGGCGAAGACGACTAAGACGAAGACGCCGGCGCTGAAGGGGAGCCCTCAGCGGCGCGGCGTGTGCACGCGTGTGTACACGACTACGCCGAAGAAGCCGAACTCCGCGCTACGTAAGGTGGCGCGTGTCCGGCTGACCAGCCAGATCGAGGTCACCGCCTACATCCCCGGTGTCGGCCACAACCTGCAGGAGCACTCGATCGTGCTCGTGCGCGGCGGCCGTGTGAAGGACCTCCCGGGCGTTCGCTACAAGATCATCCGCGGTTCACTGGACACGCAGGGCGTGCGCAACCGCAAGCAGGCCCGTAGCCGCTACGGCGCGAAGAAGGAGAAGAGCTGACATGCCGCGTAAGGGCCCAGCCCCGCGCCGGCCGCTCGCCGCGGACCCGGTTTACAACTCGCCCCTGGTCACCCAGCTGATCAGCAAGATCCTGCTGGAAGGCAAGCGCCAGCTGGCGGAGCGCATCGTGTACGGCGCGCTCGAGGGTTGCCGGGAGAAGACCGGCACCGACCCGGTTGTGACGCTCAAGCGGGCGATGGACAACGTGAAGCCGACCCTTGAGGTGCGCAGCCGCCGCGTCGGTGGCGCCACCTACCAGGTGCCGGTCGAGGTGCGCCCGCAGCGCGCCACGACGCTCGGTCTACGCTGGCTGGTTACGTACTCGCGTGCCCGTCGCGAGAAGACCATGATCGAGCGCCTGACCAACGAACTGCTCGACGCCAGCAATGGCCTGGGAGCCGCGGTGAAGCGCCGCGAGGACACCCACAAGATGGCGGAGTCCAACAAGGCCTTCGCGCATTACCGCTGGTAACACTGACCAACGAGACGAAGTAGGGATCATCGTGGCTGCCGCAGACGCCGCCCTCGCCAAGGTCCGCAACATCGGCATCATGGCGCACATCGATGCTGGTAAGACCACCACCACCGAACGCATCCTGTTCTACACCGGTATCACCTACAAGATCGGTGAAGTCCACGAGGGCGCTGCCGTCATGGACTGGATGGAGCAGGAGCAGGAGCGCGGTATCACCATCACTTCCGCCGCCACCAAGTGCGAGTGGAAGGGCCACACGATCCAGATCATCGACACGCCCGGCCACGTCGACTTCACGGTTGAGGTGGAGCGCTCGCTGCGAGTGCTCGACGGTGCGGTCGCGGTCTACGACGGTGTGGCCGGTGTGGAGCCGCAGACCGAGAACGTCTGGCGTCAGGCGGACAAGTACGACGTCCCCCGGATGTGCTTCGTCAACAAGCTCGACCGCACCGGTGCCGACTTCTTCCGCTGCGTGCAGATGATGATCGACCGGCTCAACGCCACCCCGCTGGTTCTCCAGATCCCGATCGGCCTCGAAGGCGACCACATCGGCGTCGTCGACCTGATCGGCATGCGCGCGCTCACCTGGCGTGGCGAGACCCAGAAGGGCGAGGACTACGCGGTCGAGGAGATCCCGGCCGACCTTGCCGACCAGGCGAACGAGTGGCGCGACAAGCTGCTGGAGACGCTCGCCGACGTCGACGACGACATCATGATGAAGTACCTGGAGGGCGAGGAGCTCTCGGTCGAGGAGATCAAGGCCGGTATTCGCCGCGCCACGATCGCGAGCAAGGCCAACCCGGTGCTGTGCGGCTCGGCGTTCAAGAACAAGGGCGTGCAGCCCATGCTCGACGCCGTTGTCGACTACCTGCCGTCGCCGCTGGACATCCCGGCGATCGAGGGCACGGCGACCGACGGTGAGACCCCGATGCAGCGCAAGCCCTCGGTGGACGAGCCGTTCTCGGCGCTGGCCTTCAAGATCCAGACCGACAAGCACCTGGGCAAGCTCACCTACGTCCGTATCTACTCCGGCAAGCTGGAGACGGGTACGCAGGTCGTGAACTCGACGAAGGACCGCAAGGAGCGGATCGGCAAGATCTACCAGATGCACGCCAACAAGCGTGAGGAGCGGTCGACCGCGCAGGCGGGCGACATCATCGCCGTGCAGGGTCTCAAGCAGACCACCACGGGCGACACGCTCTGCGACCCGGCGACCCCGGTGATCCTGGAGTCGATGACGTTCCCGGAGCCGGTCATCTCGGTGGCGATCGAGCCGAAGACCAAGTCCGACCAGGAAAAGCTCGGCACCGCCATCCAGCGGCTGGCTGAAGAAGACCCGACCTTCCGCGTCCGCAACGACGAGGAGACCGGTCAGACGGTCATCTCCGGCATGGGCGAGCTGCACCTGGACATCCTGGTCGACCGCATGCGGCGCGAGTTCAACGTCGAGGCCAACGTCGGCAAGCCGCAGGTGGCCTACCGCGAGACGATCCGCGGCACCGTGGAGAAGCTCGACTTCGTGCACAAGAAGCAGACCGGTGGCTCCGGTCAGTACGCCAAGGTTGTCGTCAAGCTCGAGCCGCTGCCGATGGAGGCCGACGGCGCGACGTACGAGTTCGTGAACGCGGTCACCGGTGGTCGCATCCCGAGGGAGTTCATCCCCTCGGTCGACGCCGGTGCCCAGGACGCGATGCAGTACGGCGTGATCGCCGGTTACCCGCTGGTCGGCGTCAAGCTGACGCTGCTCGACGGTCAGTACCACGAGGTCGACTCGTCGGAAATGGCGTTCAAGATTGCCGGCTCGATGGTGCTCAAGGAAGCGGCCCGCAAGGCCAGTCCCGCGCTCCTCGAGCCGATGATGGCCGTCGAGGTCGTCACCCCCGAGGACAACATGGGTGATGTCATCGGCGACCTCAACTCCCGACGCGGCATAATCCAGGCGATGGAGGAGCGCGGCGGAGCCCGCGTCGTCCGGGCCCTGGTGCCGCTCTCGGAGATGTTCGGCTACGTCGGCGACCTGCGGTCGAAGACCCAAGGCCGGGCGAGCTACTCGATGCAGTTTGACTCTTACGCCGAGGTCCCCGCGAGCGTGGCGAAGGAGATCATCGCTAAGGCAACCGGGGAATGAGTTGATCTCGCCCCACGGCGACGTGGGGCGGGGGAGACTGATCTTCGGGGTCGGAGCGGGCTGCATCACCGGGCCTGAGGCTTCCGGCCGCAAGACCCAAGTCGACAAGTCCGTCGGGGCCGCAAGCACCGCGCGGAACGAACCAAGAAGTCCACAGGAGGACACCAGTGGCGAAGGCGAAGTTCGAGCGGACTAAGCCGCACGTCAACATCGGCACCATTGGTCACATTGACCACGGGAAGACGACGCTGACCGCGGCGATCACCAAGGTCCTGCACGACCGGTATCCAGACGTCAACCCGTACACGCCGTTTGACGAGATCGACAAGGCGCCGGAGGAGAAGGCTCGTGGTATCACGATCTCCATCGCGCACGTCGAGTACCAGACCGAGGCGCGGCACTACGCGCACGTTGACTGCCCCGGTCACGCGGACTACATCAAGAACATGATCACCGGTGCCGCGCAGATGGACGGCGCGATCCTGGTGGTTGCCGCGACCGACGGCCCGATGCCGCAGACCCGCGAGCACGTTCTGCTGGCCCGCCAGGTCGGCGTTCCTTACATCGTCGTGGCGCTCAACAAGAGCGACATGGTGGATGACGAGGAGCTGCTCGAGCTGGTCGAGCTCGAGGTGCGCGAGCTGCTGTCGAGCCAGGAGTACCCGGGCGACGACCTGCCGGTCGTTCGCGTCTCGGCGCTCAAGGCGCTCGAGGGCGACGCGAAGTGGGCCGAGGCGCTCATGGAGCTGATGAACGCGGTCGACACCGCGATTCCGCAGCCCGAGCGGGAGATCGAGAAGCCGTTCCTCATGCCGATCGAGGACGTCTTCACGATCACCGGTCGCGGTACGGTCGTCACCGGCCGCTGCGAGCGTGGCGTGCTGAAGCCGAACGAGGAAGTCGAGATCGTCGGCATCAAGCCGAAGTCGATGAAGACTGTCGTCACCGGTATCGAGATGTTCCGCAAGCTGCTGGACGAGGCGCGCGCCGGCGAGAACGTCGGTCTGCTCCTGCGTGGCATCAAGCGCGAGGACGTCGAGCGCGGCATGGTCGTGGTCAAGCCTGGCACGAACACCCCGCACACGGAGTTCGAGGCGACCGTCTACATCCTCTCCAAGGAGGAGGGTGGCCGGCACACGCCGTTCTTCCAGAACTACCGGCCGCAGTTCTACTTCCGTACCACCGACGTCACCGGCGTGGTCACGCTGCCTGAGGGCACCGAGATGGTCATGCCCGGCGACAACACCGCCATGACGGTTCAGCTGATCCAGCCGATCGCCATGGAGGAGGGCCTCAAGTTCGCCATCCGTGAGGGTGGCCGGACCGTCGGCGCCGGTCGCGTTACCAAGATTCTCAAGTAGTTTCCGGTAACGGCCCGCTGTGGCCATTACCACCTGATTTCACATTGCCGTGTGGTTGCGGCATACTGAATAGGTTGCGTTGCGGGCGGTCGAGGTCGCTCTGAAGAGAGTCGTTGGCTCTGATAGAGTGTCTCGGCCGCCTCGCGCGGCGCCCGGCGGGAGTGCATCCCGCGAGGTGCCTCGCTTCCGCAGCCGGGCGTGCGGCGCCCCAGGGCCATCCGATGCCTCTCATCCGGTAGATCCGGCGAGGGCGGCGTCTGGCCCTAGGCCGCGACACGCCCGACCGCGGGGGTCGGAAGAACCGGTCTGGGCCGTCCATTGGACCGGGCGGAAAAGACCAGGTAGAGGTCGGTGCGCTGGCGATTAAGCCGGCGAGGATCGCGAAGAGAAGGAACAGAAGCCACTATGGCGGGACAGAAGATCCGCATTCGGCTCAAGGCCTATGACCACGAGGTCGTTGACTCCTCGGCCCGCAAGATCGTCGAGACGGTGACCCGTACGGGGGCGCAGGTCGCAGGCCCAGTGCCGTTGCCGACCGAGATCAACCGTTACTGCGTGATCCGCTCGCCGCACAAGTACAAGGACTCGCGCGAGCACTTCGAGATGCGTACGCACAAGCGTTTGATCGACATCATCGACCCGACTCCCAAGACGGTCGACTCGCTCATGCGCCTCGACCTTCCGGCTGGCGTCGACATCGAGATCAAGCTGTAGGGACCGGACTAATGGACAGGCAAGTCAAGGGGATTCTGGGCGCGAAGCTCGGCATGACCCAGGTCTGGGACAACAACCGTGTTGTTCCGGTGACCGTGGTTCAGGCCGAACCCAACGTCGTGACCCAGGTACGCACCGCGGACAAGGACGGCTACACCGCCGTTCAGCTCGCATACGGCGCGATCGACCCGCGGAAGGTGAACAAGCCGAAGGCCGGTCACTACGCCAAGTCCGGCGTGGCGCCGCGACGGCACATCGTCGAGTTGCGGACGGTCGACGCCTCGGACTACGGACTCGGCGACGAGGTCACCGTTGAGACGTTCGAGCCCGGCCAGGTCATCGACGTGACCGGCCGGACCAAGGGCAAGGGCTTCGCGGGTGTCATGAAGCGCCACGGCTTCAAGGGTCTGGGCGCCGGTCACGGTGTCGAGCGCAAGCACCGCTCGCCCGGCTCGATCGGCGGCTGTGCCACGCCGGGCCGTGTCTTCAAGGGCGTGCGGATGGCCGGTCGCATGGGTGGTGTCCGCTACACCGTGCAGAACCTGACCGTGCAGGCGGTCGACCCGGAGAACAACGTGATTCTGGTTCGCGGCGCCGTTCCCGGCCCCGCGGGCGCCCTGATCCTGCTGCGCACCGCGGCGAAGGGCCAGTCCAAGAAGGGCGGTGCTGCCAAGTGAGCACGGTTGACGTGATCGGCGTTGACGGCAACGCCTCGGGCTCCGTCGAGCTGCCCGCCGCGATCTTCGACGCGCAGGCCAACGTCCCGCTGATGCACCAGGTTGTGGTCGCTCAGCTGGCGGCCGCGCGCCAGGGCACGCACAAGGTGAAGACCCGTGGCGAGGTCGCCGGCGGCGGCAAGAAGCCGTACAAGCAGAAGGGCACCGGTCGTGCCCGTCAGGGCTCGATCCGCGCGCCGCAGTTCACCGGCGGTGGCGTCGTGCACGGCCCGGTGCCGCGCGACTACAGCCAGCGGACCCCGAAGAAGATGAAGGCCGCCGCGCTGCGCGGTGCCCTGTCGGACCGGGCGCGTGACGGTCGGGTGTCGGTCGTCTCGACGTTCGTCGAGGGTGACGCGCCGAAGACCAAGGACGCGCTGCGCGTGCTGAAGTCGGTCGCCGAGACCGGCCGGGTGCTGGTCGTGCTCGGTCGCGCGGACGAGACCAACTGGCTGAGCCTGCGCAACGAGCCGCGGGTGCATCTGCTCGCTGCCGACCAGCTCAACACGTACGACGTGCTGGTCTCCGACCAGGTCGTCTTCACCGCGGACGCGCTGGACGAGTTCCTCGCGGTGGCGGGTAATGGCAAGAAGGGGGCCGAGCAGTGAGCACTGTCGCTGACCCGCGGGATGTGATCATCGCTCCCGTGGTCTCGGAGAAGAGCTACGGCGAACTCAACCGGAACTGGTACACGTTCCTGGTACACCCGGACGCGAACAAGACTGAAATCAAGATCGCGATTCAGCAGATCTTCAATGTTCACGTCCTGTCGGTGAACACGCTCAACCGCGAGGGCAAGCGCAAGCGCACCCGCACCGGCTGGGGGAAGCGCAAGGACACGAAGCGGGCGATGATCAAGCTCGCCGACGGTGACCGGATTGAGGCCTTCGGCGGCCCGGTCAGCTGAGGGGTAAAAGACAATGGGTATCCGCAAGTACAGGCCCACGACGCCCGGTCGTCGCGGCGCCAGCGTGGCCGACTTCGCCGAGGTGACTCGGACGGAGCCGGAGAAGTCGCTGCTGCGCCCGCTGACGAACAAGGGTGGTCGTAACGCCCACGGCAAGGTCACCGCTCGTCACCAGGGTGGCGGCCACAAGCGGCAGTACCGTCTGATCGACTTCAAGCGGGTCGACAAGGACGGCGTGCCGGCGAAGGTCGCGCACATCGAGTACGACCCCAACCGCACCGCGCGCATCGCGCTGCTGCACTACCTCGACGGCGAGAAGCGCTACATCATCGCGCCGCAGGGGCTGGGCCAGGGCGACCGCGTCGAATCCGGCCCGGGTGCTGACATCCGGCCGGGCAACAACCTGCCGCTGCGCAACATCCCGGTCGGTACCACGATCCACGCGGTGGAGCTGCGCCCGGGCGGCGGGGCCAAGCTGGCTCGCTCGGCCGGCGTGGGCATCCAGCTGCTTGGCCGCGAGGGCGACTACGCGACGCTGCGTATGCCGTCGGGTGAGATCCGCCGTGTCTCGGTGTTCTGCCGCGCCACGGTGGGCGAGATCGGCAACGCCGAGCAGTCGAACATCAACTGGGGCAAGGCCGGCCGGATGCGGTGGAAGGGCAAGCGCCCGACCGTCCGTGGTGTGGCCATGAACCCGGTCGACCACCCACACGGTGGTGGTGAGGGTAAGACCTCCGGTGGTCGCCACCCGGTTAACCCGCAGGGTAAGCCCGAGGGCCGTACCCGCCGGAAGGGCCAGCCCAGCGACCGCCTCATCGTCCGCCGGCGCTACGCCACTCGGAAGCGCGGCTAAGGAGCGATAGAAGATGCCACGCAGCCTTAAGAAGGGCCCGTTCGTCGACGACCACCTGATCAAGAAGGTGGAAGCGCAGAACGAGAAGAACTCCAAGAACGTCATCAAGACGTGGTCGCGGCGTTCCACGATCACTCCGGAGATGCTCGGCCACACCATCGCCGTGCACGACGGACGTAAGCATGTGCCGGTGTTCGTGACGGAGGCGATGGTCGGGCACAAGCTCGGCGAGTTTGCCCTGACGCGTACGTTCAAGGGGCACGAAAAGGAAGACCGAAAGAGCCGCCGCCGCTAGGCGGGTCGAAGGAACGACAGGAGACAACAGCGATGCCAAGCAAGGCAGCTCCGGCGCTTCCGGGCGCCCGAGCCGTTGCGCGATACGTACGCGTATCGCCGATGAAGGCGCGCCGTGTGGTCAACCTCGTTCGCGGCCTGCCCGCGAAGGAGGCTCTCACGGTGCTGCAGTTCGCGCCGCAGTCGGCCAGCGAGCCGGTGTACAAGGTGCTGGCGAGCGCGATCGCCAACGCCGAGAACAACGAGCGGCTCGACCCTGACTCGCTGCTCGTGAGCGAGGCGTTCGTCGACGAGGGCCCGACGCTCAAGCGGTTCCGGCCGCGGGCGCAGGGCCGGGCGTACCGGATCCGCAAGCGCACGTGCCACATCACGATCGCGGTCGAGAGCGTTCCGCCGGCGCAGCAGCGTGGCGGCCCGGCTAAGGCGACCAAGGCCGCCGCGAAGGCGGCTCCGGCCAAGGCGACCAAGAAGGCGCAGCCGGCGGCTAAGGCAGCAGCCGAGGAGGAGACCGAGTAATGGGTCAGAAAGTCCACCCGCACGGGTTCCGGCTCGGCATCAGCACCGACTGGAAGTCCCGCTGGTACGCGGACAAGCTCTACAAGGACTACATCGCGGAGGACGTCAAGATCCGCCGGATGATGTCCAAGGGCCTGGAGCGCGCTGGAATCGCCAAGGTCGACATCGAGCGCACCCGGGACCGGGTCCGTGTGGACATCCACACCGCCCGCCCCGGCATCGTCATCGGACGTAAGGGTGCCGAGGCCGACCGCATCCGCGGGGAGCTGGAGAAGCTCACCGGCAAGCAGGTGCAGCTGAACATCATCGAGGTGAAGAACCCCGAGTCGGATGCTCAGCTGGTGGCGCAGGGCGTCGCTGAGCAGCTGTCCAGCCGGGTCAGCTTCCGCCGTGCGATGCGCAAGGCGATGCAGTCGGCGATGAAGAACCCGCTGGTACGCGGTATCCGGGTGCAGGTTTCGGGTCGCCTCGGCGGCGCCGAGATGAGCCGGACCGAGTTCTACCGCGAGGGTCGGGTTCCCCTGCACACGCTGCGGGCCAACATCGAGTACGGCTTCTTTGAGGCCCGTACCACCTTCGGCCGGATCGGCGTGAAGGTTTGGATCTACAAGGGTGACGCCGTGCCGGGCCGCGAGGCCCCGGCCGAGCAGGCTCCGACCCGGGGTCGCCGTGACCGTGGCGACCGTCCCGAGCGCCCGCGTCGCGGCCGTTCCGGCTCGTCGGGTACGACCGCCGGTGGCACCGAGGCTGGTCGTGCGGCTGCTGCCGCACAGGCAGCTCAGAGCAACGTGGCGGCACCGGCTGAGCAGGCCGCGCCGGCAGCAACGCAGCAGGAGGGCTGATCAATGCTGATGCCGCGTAAGCCCCCGAAGGGCTTCCGCAAGCCGCACCACCCGGACCGTAGCGGTGCGGCGAAGGGCGGCACCCGGGTGAGCTTCGGTGAGTTCGGCATTCAGGCTCTCGAGCCGGCGTACGTGACCAACCGCCAGATCGAGTCGGCCCGTATCGCCATGACCCGCCACATCAAGCGTGGTGGCAAGGTCTGGATCACCGTGTTCCCGGACCAGGCGATCACCAAGAAGCCGGCCGAGACGCGGATGGGTTCCGGTAAGGGCTCGCCCGAGTGGTGGGTCGCGAACGTGAAGCCGGGCCGGATCCTGTTTGAGATGTCGTTCCCGAACGAGGCGATTGCGCGAGAGGCGATGCGTCGCGCGATCCACAAGCTTCCCATGAAGTGCCGCATCGTCACACGTGAAGGGGCTGAGGGCTGATGGCAGCGGGCACCAAGGCCACTGAGCTGCGTGAACTCTCCGACGAGGAGCTGACCACGCGGCTGCGGGAGGCTAAGGCCGAGCTGTTCAACCTGCGGGTGCAGGCGGCTACCGGCCAGTTGGAGAGCCAGGGCCGACTGCAGGTCATCCGGCGCGAGATCGCCCGGGTTTACACGATCATGCGTGAGCGCGAGCTGGGTCTCTCGGCCGCGCCGGTTGAGGTGGCGTCATGAGTGAGAGCGTGGAAGAGCGCGGCCGGCGCAAGGTCCGTGAGGGCCTCGTCGTCAGCGACAAGATGGACAAGACCGTGGTCGTCGCCGTGGAGGATCGGGTCAAGCACCCGCTCTACGGCAAGGTCATGCGGCGCACCAATAAGCTGCAGGCGCACGACGAGCAGAACTCGTGCGGCATCGGCGACCGGGTGCTGCTGATGGAGACCCGGCCGCTGTCCGCCACCAAGCGCTGGCGGGTCGTGGAGATCCTCGAGAAGGCCAAGTAAGCGCCCACAGGCGTTGAGTTCCGCCAGGCTTCGGGGCACGTCTCCGAAGAACCGGCAGACATACAGGAGTTGACGTGATCCAGCAGGAGTCGCGACTGCGCGTCGCCGACAACACGGGTGCCCGGGAGATTCTGTGCATCCGCGTACTCGGTGGCTCCGGTCGGCGCTACGCAGGCATCGGCGACGTCATTGTCGCCACCGTGAAGGACGCGATCCCGGGCGCCGGCGTGAAGAAGGGCGACGTGGTCAAGGCCGTCGTGGTCCGGACCGCCAAGGAGCGGCGGCGGCCCGACGGTTCGTACATCAAGTTCGACGAGAACGCCGCCGTGATCATTAAGGACGGCGGTGACCCGCGCGGTACCCGTATCTTCGGCCCCGTCGGGCGTGAACTGCGCGACAAGCGGTTCATGAAGATCATCTCTCTCGCCCCGGAGGTGTTGTAGACCGTGAAGGTAAAGAAGGGCGACACGGTTCTCGTCATCGCCGGCAAGGACAAGGGAGCCAAGGGTAAGGTCATCGCGGCTTACCCGAAGCTCGACAAGGTCCTGGTCGAGGGCGTTAACCGGGTCAAGAAGCACACGCGAGTGAGCACCACTCAGCGTGGCGCGAAGACCGGCGGCATCGTCACCCAGGAAGCGCCGATCCACGTGTCGAACGTGCAGGTGCTTGACTCCGACGGCAAGCCGACCCGGGTCGGTTACCGGGTGGACGACAGTGGCCAGAAGATTCGTGTCGCGCGCAGCAACGGTAAGGACCTGTGATGACGACTGCGACTCCTGAGAAGACCATGCCGCGTCTGAAGCAGCGGTACCGCGCGGAGATCGCGGCCCAGCTGCGCGAGCAGTTCGGCTACGCCAACCCGATGCAGATCCCCGGTCTGGTCAAGATCGTGGTGAACATGGGTGTCGGTGAGGCGGCTCGCGACGCCAAGCTGATCGACGGCGCGGTCCGTGACCTCGCCACGATCACCGGCCAGAAGCCGCAGGTGCGCCGGGCCACCAAGTCCATCGCGCAGTTCAAGCTGCGTGAGGGCATGCCGATCGGCGCGAAGGTGACGCTGCGCGGCGACCGGATGTGGGAGTTCCTGGACCGGCTGCTGTCGATCGCGCTGCCGCGTATCCGTGACTTCCGCGGTCTGGACGGGCGCAAGCTCGACGGCCACGGCAACTACACGTTCGGGCTCACCGAGCAGTCGGTGTTCCACGAGATCGACCAGGACCGGATCGATCGGCCGCGGGGCATGGACATCACCATCGTGACCACCGCGACGACGGACGACGAGGGCCGAGCGCTGCTCAAGCTGCTGGGCTTCCCGTTCAAGGAGAGCTGACCCATGGCGAAGAAGGCGCTGATCCTCAAGGCGGCGCGCAAGCCGAAGTTCTCGGTGCGTGCCTACACCCGCTGCCAGCGGTGTGGCCGGCCGAAGGCGGTTTACCGCAAGTTCGGCCTGTGCCGGGTTTGCATCCGCGAGATGGCGCACCGGGGCGAGTTGCCCGGCGTGTCCAAGGCTTCCTGGTAACTCAAGCGCAAGCTTCCCGCTTCGCCGTAGGCCCGCAGACCAATTCGTGCGGGAACCGCGGTGAGAAAGGCTGACGAATACCCATGACCATGACCGACCCGATCGCAGACATGTTGACGCGTCTGCGTAACGCCAACCAGGCGTACCACGACCGGGTGGCGATGCCCTACTCGAAGATCAAGGCGAACGTCGCCGAGGTCCTCAAGGCGGAGGGCTACGTCTCCTCCTGGTCCGTGCAGGAGCCCGAAGAGGGCGCTGTCGGCAAGACCCTGATCGTGGAGCTCAAGTACGGCCCGAACCGCGAGCGCAGCCTCGCCGGTATCCGGCGCGTTTCCAAGCCCGGCCTCCGGGTGTACGCGAAGGCGCCTGAGCTGCCGCGCGTACTCGGTGGTCTCGGCGTGGCCGTGATCTCGACGTCCCAGGGACTGCTCACTGACCGGCAGGCCCGCAAGCGAGGGGTGGGCGGGGAAGTCCTCGCCTACGTCTGGTGAGGAAGATCTGCAATGTCGCGAATCGGACGTAAGCCAATTACGGTGCCCGCCGGCGTCGATGTCGCCATCGACGGCCAGACCATCACGGTCAAGGGGCCGAAGGGGCAGCTCTCGCACACTCTCGCCGAGCCGATCACGGCCGAGCGGGGCGAAGACGGCCAGCTGTACGTGACCCGGCCCAACGACGAGCGTCGGGCCAAGGAACTGCACGGACTGTCCCGCACCCTGATCGCCAACATGGTCGTCGGTGTTACTGAGGGTTACCGTAAGAGCCTGGAAATCGCCGGCACCGGTTACCGCGTGCAGGCCAAGGGTTCGGACCTCGAGTTCGCCCTCGGCTTCTCGCACCCGGTGACGGTCACGCCGCCGACCGGAATCACCTTCACGGTGGAGCGGCCGACGCTGTTCCACGTTGCCGGCATCGACAAGCAGTTGGTGGGCGAGGTCGCCGCCAACATCCGCAAGATCCGGCCGCCGGAGCCCTACAAGGGCAAGGGCGTCAAGTACCAGGGCGAGGTCATCCGCCGCAAGGCTGGAAAGGCAGGTAAGAAGTGACGGCCACGCTGCAAAAGCGCCGCAACGCCGGCGGGATCGCCGCGGCGCGTCGCGTTGGACGCGCACGCCGGCACTTCCGTATCCGCAAGCGGCTCACCGGCACGCCGGAGCGTCCTCGCCTGGTGGTCACCCGGTCGCTGCGGAACATCACCGCTCAGGTGGTGGACGACACCACGGGCCACACGCTGGTCTCGGCTTCTACGCTGGACGCCGCTGTCCGTGGCGCCGAGGGCGACAAGCGCGCCCAGGCAGCCAAGGTTGGCGCCCTGCTGGCCGAGCGTGCGAAGGCCGCGGGTGTCAGCAAGGTCGTCTTCGACCGTGGTGGCAACCAGTACGCGGGGCGCATCGCCGCGCTGGCTGACGCCGCCCGCGAAGCCGGACTCGAGTTCTAGGAAGGAACCCCTAATGCCAGGTCAACAGCGCAGGGGCGGCGGGTCCGGTAGCACCGAAGGTGGCGGCCGTCGCGATAACCGCCGTGAGGGCGGTGGCCGGGGCGGAGCGCCGGCCGAGAAGACTCCCCACCTCGAGCGGGTAGTCGCGATCAACCGGGTAGCCAAGGTCGTCAAGGGCGGTCGTCGGTTCAGCTTCACCGCGCTGGTCGTGGTGGGCGACGGCGACGGCACCGTGGGCGTCGGCTACGGCAAGGCCAAGGAGGTGCCCGCGGCGATCGCCAAGGGTGTCGAGGAGGCCAAGAAGCACTTCTTCAAGGTGCCGCGGATCGCCGCCTCCATTCCGCACCCGGTGCAGGGCGAGGACGCTGCCGGGGTCGTGCTGCTCAAGCCGGCCAGTGCCGGAACGGGCGTCATCGCCGGTGGTCCGGTGCGTGCCGTCCTGGAGTGCGCCGGCATCCACGACGTGCTGTCGAAGAGCCTCGGCTCGTCGAACGCGATCAACATCGTGCACGCGACCGTGAACGCCCTGAAGCGGCTCGAGTCGCCGGAGGCGGTGGCCACCCGTCGTGGTTTGCCGGTCGAGGATGTGGCGCCGGCCGCGATGCTCGCGGCTCGTGCCGGGACGGGGGCATAAGTGGCACGCCTCAAGGTGACCCAGGTACGTTCCGAGATCGGGTCGAAGCAGAACCAGCGGGACACGCTGCGTTCGCTCGGCCTGAAGCGGATCCGCGACGCGGTCGTCAAGGAAGACCGCCCCGAGATCCGGGGCATGATCCAGACGGTGACGCACCTCGTCCGGGTCGAGGAGGTCGAGTAATCCAATGACGATCAAGGTTCATGACCTGCGGCCGGCTCCGGGCGCCAAGACCGCGAAGACCCGCGTGGGTCGCGGTGAGGGCTCCAAGGGCAAGTCCGCTGGCCGCGGTACCAAGGGCAGCAAGGCCCGTGGCAACATCCCCGCTTGGTTCGAGGGTGGGCAGATGCCGCTGCACATGCGGCTGCCGAAGCTGAAGGGCTTCAAGAACAAGTTCAAGGTCGAGTTCCAGGTCGTCAACCTGGACCGCCTCGCGGAGCTGTTCCCGCAGGGCGGCCAGGTCGGCCCGGTCGAGCTTGCCAGCGCCGGTGCGGTCCGCAAGGGCCAGCTGGTGAAGGTGCTCGGCACGGGTGACCTGGGCGGTGTCCGGCTGGACATCACCGCCCACGCGTTCAGCGCCTCGGCCCGCGAGAAGATCGCGGCCGCTGGTGGCTCGGCCCGCGTGGTCGGCGAGGAGTCCTGACGGACCGCTCCGGCCATGTCGTCCATCGACTGTCATGCGCGATCTCCGATCACGGTGCTCCGGCTCCGTGGTCGGAGATCGTCGCTTGGCGATAGGTGTAGGCCGCGCGGGCGTGATGCCACGCACGGGGGCTGTTAGAGTCCGTTCCGAACCATCACTCGTACTCATCCGACCGATCTCACGCGGCAAAGCCGCGCGGGAACCTGAATCCGCCAACCGGCGGGCCGCTTTTGGCGCAGGAGGAAGCCGTGTCATCCCCCTTCATCAGTGCGTTCAAGACGCCTGACCTGCGCAAGAAGCTCTTGTTCACGGTCGCGATGGTCGCGGTCTACCGGCTGGGCGCCACGATGCCCAGCCCGGGCGTGTCGTACACGAACGTCCAGAAGTGCATCGAGCGGGTCCACGCCAGTGACACCACGGGCGTCTTCATGCTGCTGGACCTGTTCTCCGGCGGGGCGCTGCTTCAGCTGTCGGTCTTCGCGCTCGGAATCATGCCGTACATCACCGCCAGCATCATCCTGCAGCTGCTCACCGTGGTCATTCCGCGGTTGGAGCAGCTCCGCAAGGAAGGCCAGGCGGGCCAGGCGAAGATCACCCAGTACACCCGCTATCTCACCCTCGGCCTGGCGATCCTGCAGTCCTCGGCGTTTGTGGCGCTGGCCCGCTCCGGTCAGCTGTTCAACAACCAGTGCCCCGAGTACCCGATCGTCCCCAGCACCAGCCTGCCGATGTGGGTGACCGTCGGCGCTCTGGTGGTCACGATGACGGCGGGCACCGGCGTTGTCATGTGGCTCGGTGAGCTGATCACCGACCGCGGTATCGGCAACGGCATGTCGGTCCTGATCTTCACGTCGATCGCGGCCCGCCTGCCCGCCGAGGGGCGCCAGATCTGGCAGAACAGCCCGTACAAGTTCTTCGCGGTGCTCGCCATCGGCGTCATCGTCATCGCGTTCGTGGTCTTCCTCGAGCAGGCGCAGCGCCGGGTGCCGGTCCAGTACGCCAAGCGGATGATCGGTCGCCGCATGTACGGCGGGACCTCGACCTACATCCCGCTCAAGGTGAACCAGGCGGGTGTCATCCCGGTCATCTTCGCCTCGTCGTTGCTGTACCTGCCGCAGCTGATCATCCAGCTGATGGGGGAGAAGGCGACGAACAACAGCGTGCTGGTCTGGATCGACAGGCACTTCGTGCAGCAGGGCGCGATGAACGGGCCGTACTATGTCGGCACCTACTTCTTGCTGATCATCTTCTTCACGTACTTCTACGTGTCGATCACCTTCAACCCGACTGAGGTGGCCGACAACATGAAGAAGTACGGCGGGTTCGTACCGGGCATCCGCCCGGGTAAGCCGACCGCCGAGTATCTGGACTTCATTCTGAGCCGCATCACGCTGCCAGGTGCGATCTACCTCGGGATCATCGCAGTCCTGCCGAACCTGTTCATCGGGTTCGTCGGGGGTAATCTGCAAAACTTCCCGTTCGGCGGCACAGCGGTGCTGATCATGGTTGGTGTCGGTCTAGAAACGGTAAAGCAGATCGAGAGCCAGCTGATGCAGCGCAATTACGAAGGATTCCTCAGGTGACCGGGTCGGCCACCCTGTACGAGTCGGGGGCATACGCGTGAGGTTGGTGCTGGTCGGTCCTCCGGGGGCGGGCAAGGGGACCCAGGCCGAGTTCATCGCAGCACATCTCGCCGTGCCCAAGATCTCGACCGGTGACATCTTCCGGGCCAACGTCTCGCAGGGCACCCCGCTCGGCGTGGAGGCCAAGCGCTACATGGACGCGGGCCAGTTGGTGCCGGACGAGGTGACCATCAACATGGTCCGCGACCGGCTCGCCGAGGCGGACGCCGCTGACGGCTTCCTGCTCGACGGCTTCCCGCGGACGGTGCCGCAGGCGGCCGCGCTCGACAAGCTGCTGGTCGACATGGGCAGCTCGCTGGACCTGGTGCTCGAACTCGTGGTCGACGACGACGAGGTCATCCGGCGGCTGTCCGGCCGGCGCACCTGCCGGGGCTGCGGCAAGATCTGGCACATCGAGTTCGATTCCACCTCGCGTGAGGGCATCTGCGACCGGTGCGGCTCGGAACTGTTCCAGCGTGACGACGACAAGGCCGAGACGATTGCGAATCGGCTGGTGGAGTACTCGTCCAAGACCGCGCCGCTGGTCGACTACTACGGTGCCCAGGGCAAGCTGGTGGGCATCGACGCGACCGGCCCCGTCGAAGATGTGACGCTCCGGGCGATCGACGCCCTGCGCTCGTACGGTGGATAAGTGATGGCCGAACGGCACTGGGACATCGAGTACAAGACGCCGGAGCAGATTCGCAAGATGCGCGCGGCGGGTCTGCTCGTGGCCGCCACGTTGGAGAAGCTCCGGGACGCCGTGGCGCCGGGGGTGTCGACGGCGGATCTTGACGCGATCGCCGAGGAGTCGATCCGATCGGGCGGCGGGATTCCGTCGTTCCTCGGTTACCACGGCTACCCGGCGTCGATCTGCACCTCGGTCAACAATGAGATCGTGCACGCCATCCCGAGCGCGAAAGCGGTTCTGCGCGAGGGCGACGTCATCTCGATCGACTGCGGAGCGATCGTGGACGGCTGGCACGGTGACTCGGCGATCACCGTCGGCGTCGGCGAGGCCCGCCGGGACGTGCTGCGGATGGCGCAGGTCGCCGAGGACGCCATGTGGGCCGGCATCGCGGAGGCGGCGCGTGGACTCCGGTCCGGCCGGGGTCGCCTGACTGACATCTCCCACGCGATCCAGTCAAGTGTCCGGAAGGCCGGCCGGTACGGCATCGTCGAGGGGTACGGCGGACACGGCATCGGCACCCAGATGCACCAGGACCCGTTCGTGCTCAACTACGGCCGGCCGGGTAAGGGCCCGCTCCTGCAGGCGGGCCTGTGCATCGCGATCGAGCCGATGCTCACCCTCGGCCGGTCGCGGACCGTCGAACTCGAGGACGGGTGGACCGTGGTCACCGCGGACGGCTCGCCGGCGGTGCACGTGGAGCACTCGATCGCCCTCTGCGAGGACGGCGTGTGGGTGCTCACCGCCGCAGACGGTGGCCGGGAGCGGCTGGGGGAGTTGGCCGCGGAGATGGCCCGGACGGAGCCCGCCAAGCAGGCATGACCTGCTGCCCGCCGGGTATGCGTGACCTGCCCGGTCCGGAGCGGGCTCAGCTCGTACCTCCGCCACCGGCGGATCCCACCGCGCGTAAGCCACCGACGGCGCCCGAGACCCGGGAACGCCGCGGGTTCCCGCAGTGGATCTTCGCGGCATGGAGCGGCTGGCTGACCGTCTCGATCATCGTCAACGTGGTCTGATTGCTCACTCGAGCCGGTTACTACTGGCCGAAGTGGGTCATGGGCCCCTGGGGAGCGGTTCTGCTCGCTGGCACCGTCAACGGGCTGATGTTCGGTGGGGGCGGCCAGAGCAAGTCGGGCCGCAAGGCGGCCAGGCGCCAGGAGCGCGACCTGCGGCGTGGGGAGCGGCGGGGATACTGACGCCGCTATCACGGCGGCGGTGTAGACACGCCCGACCGCGGGTGCGCGGAACCCCGGTTTGCCGTAGAGGACATGCCGCGCGTAGACTGGCACACTGGCGCGCAGCGTCCCTTCTGGCATGCCTGCCCCGCGCTTCGGCGGGCGGCCAGATTCCGCGGCTGGCATGGGTACCTCGGTTACCCGTGAAGGGCGATGTGGGCCAGCCAACCAGTCCCGACGTCAGGTAGCGGAGGACATGCCGAAGAAGGACGGGGCCATCGAGATCGAGGGCCGGGTGATCGAGCCACTCCCGAACGCAATGTTCAGGGTGGAGCTCGCCAACGGCCACAAGGTCTTGGCCCACATTAGCGGCAAGATGCGTCAGCACTACATCCGCATCCTGCCCGAGGACAGGGTCGTCGTCGAGCTTTCGCCGTACGACCTGACCCGCGGGCGCATCGTCTATCGCTACAAGTGAGCTGACGGTCGGGCCGACCGTTGTTCAGGGCCGCTGTGGTCCGGTGACGACGTGCCGAGACAAGAGCTCGACGACCGGTCGGTACCGCGGGGTGTACCCGCGGGTCGGACTGGTCGAATAATGGTCGGTTCCCCTTCCGGGCCGGGCGCTTCTGTGCCTGGTGTGGAAGGGACGGGAAGCAAGGGCACATACCGTGAAGGTCAAGCCGAGCGTTAAGAAGATCTGCAACAAGTGCCGCGTCATCCGCCGGCACGGCCGGGTCATGATCATCTGCGCTGACCCGCGCCACAAGCAGCGCCAGGGCTGATGACCTGCGCTGGGCCGCCGCGCGAAGCGAGCGGACCAGAGTGGTCACTTACCCCCGGCACCTAGCTAGCTGAATACAGGCTCGTCCCAGCCGCGAGCACGCGCCGCCGATAGGGTTCGGCGCTTCGTGGCTAACCCCCGGTCGGAGGCCGGGGCCCGCCCGGGCAGGCGGGGTGGGGCGGGCACAGACCTCCGATGAACCATGAGGAGCACGCCCGCACATGGCACGTCTAGCCGGCGTCGATCTCCCCCGCGAGAAGCGGATGGAGATCGCGCTCACCTACATTTTCGGCATTGGCCGTACCCGCGCCGTCGAGGCGCTCTCCGCAACCGGTATCAGCCCGGACAAGCGCGCGAAGGACCTGACCGACGAAGAGGTCGTCCTGCTGCGTGACTACATCGAAGGCAACTTCCGGGTCGAGGGTGATCTGCGCCGCGAGGTCGCCGCCGACATTCGGCGCAAGGTGGAGATCGGCTGCTACGCCGGTATCCGTCACCGTCGCGGCCTGCCGGTGCGCGGTCAGCGCACTCGCACCAACGCGCGTACCCGCAAGGGTCCCAAGCGCACCGTCGCCGGTAAGAAGAAGCCGGGCAAGAAGTAAAAAGACTTAGGAGCGCATAGACACATGCCACCCAAGGCACGCGCCGGCTCGGCCGCAGTCAAGAAGGTCCGGCGCAAGGAACGCAAGAATGTCGCGCACGGCCAGGCGCACATCAAGAGCACGTTCAACAACACGATCGTCTCCATCACCGACCCGACCGGTGCGGTGATCTCCTGGGCCTCCTCCGGCCAGGTGGGCTTCAAGGGCTCGCGCAAGTCGACCCCGTTCGCCGCGCAGTTGGCCGCCGAGGCCGCCGCGCGTCGCGCGATGGAGCACGGGATGCGCAAGGTCGACGTCTTCGTGAAGGGCCCGGGCTCGGGCCGAGAGACCGCTATCCGTTCGCTGCAGGCCGTCGGCCTCGAGGTCGGTCAGATCTCCGACGTCACGCCCCAGCCGCACAACGGGTGCCGTCCGCCGAAGCGTCGCCGGGTCTAAGGGTCTGAGGAGATAGATAGATGGCACGTTACACAGGAGCCGACTGCCGTCGGTGCCGCCGCGAGAAGATGAAGCTGTTCCTCAAGGGCAGCAAGTGCGAAGGGCCGAAGTGCCCGTTCGAGTCGCGCCCCTTCCCGCCCGGCCAGCACGGTCGCGGTCGGCCGAAGGAGACCGAGTACCTGCTTCAGCTTCGTGAGAAGCAGAAGGCCCGCCGCATCTACGGCATCCTGGAGAAGCAGTTCCGCGGGTACTACGAGGAGGCGGTGCGCAAGCCGGGTAAGACCGGTGAGGTGCTGCTGCAGATCCTCGAGTCGCGGCTGGACAACGTGGTCTACCGGGCCGGGTACGCGCACTCGCGCGACATGGCCCGTCAGTTGGTCACGCACGGCCACATCCTGGTCAACGGCAAGAAGGTCAACGTCCCGTCCTACCGGGTTCGTGAGCACGACATCGTTTCGGTGCGCGAGAAGTCGCGTGAGATGACGCCGTTCGTGGTCGCGAACGCGCAGGCCGGGAGCCGGACCGTGCCGGCCTGGCTGGAGGCGATCCCGAGCGAGATGAAGATTCTGGTCCACTCGCTGCCGGCCCGTCAGGTCATCGACACGCAGGTCCAGGAACAGCTCATCGTCGAGCTCTACTCGAAGTAAGTGTTTGTGGGGGGCGTCCGCCCCCCACAAAAAACGTTGGCGTCATATAGCGGGCGCCTGACGTACTGGAGGAAAAGCAAGTGCTCATCTCTCAGCGGCCGAGCCTCTCGGAAGAGCAGCTCAGCGACGTCCGTTCCAAGTTCACCATCGAACCGCTCGAGCCCGGCTTCGGGTACACCCTCGGCAACTCGCTGCGGCGTACCCTGCTGTCGTCCATCCCGGGCGCGGCCGTGACCTCGATCAAGATCGACGGCGTGCTGCACGAGTTCACCACCATCCCCGGTGTCAAGGAGGATGTGGTCGAGCTGGTCATGAACGTCAAGGAGCTGGTCGTCAGCTCCGAGCATGACGAGCCGGTCTCGATGTACCTGCGCAAGCAGGGCCCCGGCGACGTCACCGCGGGCGACATCCAGCCCCCGGCCGGCGTCTCGGTGCACAACCCCGACCTGAAGCTCGCGACGCTGAACGGCAAGGGCCGGCTGGACATGGAGCTGACCGTCGAGCGTGGCCGCGGCTACGTCTCGGCGTCGCAGAACAAGACGCCCGGCCAGGAGATCGGCCGGATCCCGGTCGACTCGATCTACTCGCCGGTGCTGAAGGTGACGTACCGCGTCGAGGCGACCCGTGTCGAGCAGCGCACCGACTTCGACCGTCTGATCATCGACGTCGAGTCGAAGCCTGCGATCAGCCCGCGTACCGCGTTGGCCTCGGCCGGCTCGACCCTGGTCGAGCTGTTCGGCCTGTGCCGCGAGCTGGACGAGACCGCCGAGGGTATCGACATCGGCCCGTCGCCGCAGGACGCCCAGCTGGCCGCCGACCTCGCCCTGCCGATCGAGGAGCTGGACCTGACGGTCCGGTCGTACAACTGCCTCAAGCGCGAGGGCATCAACACGGTTGGTGAGCTGATCGGGCGCACCGAGGCCGACCTGCTCGATATAAGGAATTTCGGGCAGAAGAGCATCGACGAGGTCAAGATGAAGCTCGCCGGTATGGGTCTGGGTCTGAAGGACTCGGCCCCGACCTTCGACCCGGCGCATGTCGTGGACTCCTTCGCCGAGGTGGACTACGACGCCGACGACTACCGCGAGACAGAGCAGCTCTGACCCGCTGCCCGCCGCGGCCGGTTCGCCGGCCGCGGCGGAACTATCGCGGCCGGGCGGCCGCGCCGGATTGTTACTGAGGAGCCCGAAAGATGCCCACGCCCACCAAGGGAGCCCGCCTCGGCGGCAGCCCCGCGCACGAGCGGTTGATGCTGGCGAACCTTGCCACGTCGCTGTTCAAGCACGGCCGAATCCAGACCACCGAGACCAAGGCCAGGCGGCTGCGCCCGCTGGCCGAGCAGCTGATCACCCGCGCCAAGCGTGGTGACCTGCACTCGCGTCGCCAGGTTCTCACCGTGGTGCGCGACAAGGACGTGGTGTTCGCGCTGTTCGACGAGATCGCACCCCGGTTCGCCAACCGTCCCGGCGGTTACACCCGCATCGTGAAGACCGGTCCGCGTAAGGGTGACAACGCGCCGATGGCGATCATCGAGCTGGTCGAGGAGCTGGTGGTGGCCGAGCCGGCCCAGCCGGCCAAGAAGGCCGCCGCCCGTAAGGCCGCCAAGGCCGAAGCGGTCGAGGCGCTCGCCGGTGGCGACGAGGCCGAGACCCCGGCGTCGGCCCCGGCGGCGACCGACGCCCCGGCCGCCGCGCCGGCGGACGAGGCCGACAAGTCCTGAAGTACTGCTGTGACAGCAGGCCCGGTTCCGATGGGAGCCGGGCCTGCTGCGTTGAAGTGGCTTGGTGGCGTGGAACCTATCAGTGATTCGACCGTGCGGCTGCGCTTGGACGTGGCCTACGACGGCACCGACTTCTCCGGCTGGGCGGTGCAGCCGGGACGGAGAACCGTCGCGGGCGTCCTGACCGAGGCGTTCGACCGGCTGTTCCACGGTGCCACCGGCCTCACCGTCGCCGGGCGTACCGATGCGGGTGTACACGCCACCGGCCAGGTGTGCCACGTGGATGTCGCGGGCGCGGACTGGGAGAGGGTGTCCGGCACGCTGATTCGTCGGCTGGCCGGCCTGCTCCCCGCCGACGTGCGTGTACGGGCGGCCCGGGTGGTGCCTGCGGCGTTCGACGCGCGCTTTTCCGCCCTTTTCCGGCGGTACGCGTACCGCGTGACCGACGCGCCGTACGGCGCGGATCCGCTGCGTCGCCACGACACTCTCGCCTGGCCGCGCCAGCTCGACCTCGAGGCGCTGAACGAGGCTGCGGCCGGCCTGCGCGGAGAGCACGACTTCGCCGCGTACTGCCGGCGCAAGG
Source organism: Planosporangium flavigriseum (assembly GCF_011947225.1). Taxonomy (GTDB): domain Bacteria; phylum Actinomycetota; class Actinomycetes; order Mycobacteriales; family Micromonosporaceae; genus Planosporangium; species Planosporangium flavigriseum. Next base: position 148,087 of record NZ_JAATVW010000005.1, read on the forward strand.
AGAACGCCACCACGATCCGGGCGGTGAGCCACCTGAACTGGCGGCGGGAGCCGGACGGCGTACTGGTGGCTACCGTGCAGGCGGACGCCTTCTGCCAGGCCATGGTCCGCAGCCTGGTCGGTGCGATGCTCGCGGCCGGCGAAGGGCGGCGTCCGCCGTCGTGGCCGGCGGGCCTGCTCAGCAGGCGGGAACGCGCCAGCGAGGTCACCGTGGCACCCGCACACGGCCTCACGTTGGTGGAAGTGGGGTACCCGGACGATCCCGCGGAGTACGCGGAGCGCGCGTTCGCCACCCGCCGCCGGCGGGACGACCCTGCCGCGCCGGCGGATCAGGTGGGCGCGGCGGTCACCAGCGAGTGAGCCTCGGCGTCACTTCGGGGTGCTGACCTGCCCACCCGCGCGGGCGGCCAGGACGGTGTCGCGCAGGTAGCCCTCGACGACATCGGAGATGGCCTGTTTGGACGCCGGGTCGTCGGCCGCGATCGGTTTGCCGTCGGCGCGCGCGACGATGCTGTACGCGAGGAAGTGGCCGAGTGGATGCCAGCCGAGCGTCGTCGGCGCGCGCACCATAGCCTCGGTGCCGTCGCCCGCAGCCAGACCGGTGAACCGGCCTTTCTGCGCGTCGAGCATCGGCTTGATCGTCTCGTACGCCTTGTTCGCGCCCGTCTCGTCGTTCAGGTTGAAGATGCCCGCGGTGATCAGGAACTGCGAGTCGCCTGACTTGAGCGTGCCGCGCACCACCTGTGAGCAGCCCAGATCGCCCAGCAGCGTCGCTACGTCGTCGGTCGCCGCGGTACGGCAGTCGGTCGCCTGGGTCTTGAGCACCTGATACTTCGCGGAGCCGGCGGTGACCTGCTTGCCGGAGAACACCTCCTGCTCGGTCAGCGGGGCCGGGTCGACGCTCCGGCTGGAGATGTCGCGCGCCTTGGCCCCCGCCCCGCTCGCCGCCGGCTTGGTCGGGGCCGGCTGACTCTGGCTGTTGATCAGGATGTACCCGCCGAGGCCGACCGCGGCGAGAACCAGCACCGCGACGACGACCAGCACTTTGGACAGCCAACCGGGGAGGGGCCGGGTGGACGCCCGCTGCCCGGCGGTCTGTGAGCGGGCCCGGCCCGGACGCGTCCCGGACGTATCCGGTATCCGGCGGCGGTTGGTGCCGCTCTCTTCGGCGGTACGGCGGCGCAGGACGCCGCTGTCCGCGAGCGTGCGGCGGCGGATCGCGCCGCTGTCGTCGACCGCGCGGCGGCGGCTGGTGCCGCTCTCTTCGGCGGTACGGCGGCGGAGGACCCCGCTGTCCTCGAGCGTGCGGCGGCGGACCGCGCCACTGTCCTCGAGCGTGCGGCGGCGGACCGCGCCACTGTCCTCGACCGCGCGGCGGCGGACCGCGCCGGTGTTCTCGCCGGGACGGCGACCGTCGCGCGGACCGTTTCCATTGGCCGGAGCGTCCAGGGGCGCGCCGGTGGGCACCCGCGCGGTCCCCGGTGGCGTGACGCGCGCGCTGGCGGTCATGCGCAGGGCCGGCGATGCGGCCGGATCGGGCCGCTGCGGTGCCTGCGGCGCCGACGGCTGGGGCGTGTTCCGGACCGGAACCGAGGCGGTAGCCGTGGTCCGGGTGGGCGGGGCCGGTGGCGGCGGCATAGGGGCCGGACGGGCGCCGCGGGGTTCGTCATCGGGCTCGGGCGCCCGTCTCCGGCCCCGGACCGGGCGGTCGGCGGGCTCGTGTCCGCTGCGGCCGTACCGCGGCTCTTCCGGTGCGACCGGGTCGAGCGGAGCGCTGTGGCGACCGCGCTCGGACGCCGGCTCGGAGGTTGTCTCGCCCCAGGCGCTCCGGCGGGCCGGCCGCGTGGGATCGATGCTCGGCAGGTCGCGGGGCTCCGTGCGCGGCGCCCACGGTTGGTCGGAAGCCGGGTCGTACGCCGGGGGAGCGGTGCCCCAGCCGCCGGGCTCGGGCTCGGCGCGCCGGCGGCGTGACGGCCGCTCCGGCGCGGGGCGGAAGCGGTCGGCGCGCTGTTCGCCCCGCTCGGCAGCGCCGAAGTCCCCCGGGGCGGACTCCGCCGCGCCGAAGTCCTCCGGGGCGGACTCCGCAGCGCCGAAGTCCCAGGCGTCGGGGGCCGCGCGCCGCCGCCGTCCGCGCCGCTCGGGCGCTCCCTCGGCGGGCGGTGCGAGGCGGTCGGCCGGGGCGGCGCCGAACGGATCCGGGATGTCGCCTTGCTCGTCCGCCCGCGTGGGACGGAAGCCCGCGAGCCAGTTCTCGGCGTCCTCGTCCTCGCTGACGGGGTGGGTCGCGCTCGTCCGGCGGGGCGAGTCCGACGACCAGCGTCGCCGTCGTGGCTCGCTCCCGTACGTCATGTCGCACAGGGTAGCCGACGGGACGACACGAAAATGGTCGCTTGCCCCGCCACACCGACAGATCGATCATCGGTACGGGCCTGACATGCGCCTCCACGCCCTGCTCGACTAGCGGCATGCCGTCGTTTCCACCCCCGAGGGGGAGGGGGAGAATGCGGTACGTGAGCGGAGAGCACTATTTCACGGCTGAGCCGACGGCGCCCCAGCGGCAGCGACACGTCGAGTTCGACGTGGGTGACCGGACATACCGGCTCGCGTCCTCGGGCGGCGTCTTCTCCGCCGCCCGCCTCGACCCCGGTACGTCCGTCCTGCTGCACAAGGCGTCTCGCCCCACCCAGGAGACCACGGGTGCCCTGCTCGACCTCGGGTGCGGGTACGGGCCGATAGCCGCCGTCCTGGCCACCTCCGCGCCGAACGCCACGGTGTACGCCGTCGACGTCAACACCCGCGCCCTTGATCTCGTACGCGAGAACGCGGCAGCCCTCGACCTGGACATCGTCGCGCGTACGCCGGACGAGGTCCCCGACGGCGTCCGGTTCGCTGAGATCTGGTCGAATCCGCCGATCCGGGTGGGCAAGGCGGAACTGCACGACCTGCTGGATCGGTGGCTTCCCCGGCTTACCGACGACGGGGTCGCCTGGCTCGTCGTCTCCCGCAACCTGGGCGCCGATTCGCTGCAGCGCTGGCTGGGCGAGCGGGGCTGGGAAGTGGAGCGTCACGCCAGCCAGAAGGGCTTCCGGGTGCTGCGGGTGACCAGAGGTGCGCCGGAAACTGTGCCGGAAGGCGACTGAGACTGGGGGCGACAACGACGCCCTGCCGGGCGGAGAATCCCTGGCTTGTGGGGTACATCGACGTCGCAGGTGTCGCGCACACTCTCCCCGACGGCAGGCGGCTCTTCCAGGACGTGTCGTTGCGGGTGGGTGAGGGTGCGAAGGTGGCCTTCGTCGGGCCGAGCGGCGCCGGCAAGACGGCGCTGCTGCGCATGATCGCCGGTGATCTGCCGGTCCGGGAAGGCACGATCGCCCGCTCCGGTGGCGTGGGCTTCATGCGCCAGTCCGTCGGAATGAGCTTTGATCAGACCACGCTGGAGGAGTTGGCGCTCGGGCTTCTCACGCCGGCGCTGCGCGCCGCTGCCGGCCTCGTGGAGTGGGCCGAGGCCGTCATGCGCACAGCGGAGCGCCGTGGCAAGTTCAGCCCCGCCGCGACCAAGGCCCAGCGGGCGTACCTGGACGCGGTCGCGGGCTGGGGGGAGGTCGGCGGGTACGAGGCCGAGGTCCTCTTCGACGCCGTGAGCCTCGCCGTGCTCCACAAACCGTGGGAGAAAGCCAAGGACATACCGGTCCGCGCCCTCTCCGGTGGCGAGCAGAAGCGTTTCGCTCTGGAGTTGCTGCTGCGCGGCGCGGACGAGGTGCTGCTGCTCGACGAGCCGGACAACTTCCTCACCGTGCCGGAGCGGCGGTGGCTGGAGATCCGGATCAACGAGAGCCCGAAGACCGTGCTGTTCGTGCCGCGCCACGGGGAACTGCTGGCGCCGGTAGCCGGCCGGGTCGTCGAGGTCGGGGCCGGGTCGGTCCGCGTACGCGCGGGTGGGACCGACGATCAGTCGACGCGCAGTCGGTAGCCGCGCTTGACGACGGTCTGCACGTACGCGGCCCGGCCGAGTGCGGCCCGCAGTCGCGCCACGGCCATCTCGACGGCATGTTCGTCCGCGCCGCGGGGGAGGGCGCGCAGCAGCGTGGCGCGGGAGAGCACCCGGCCCGGCTCGTCCGCGAGGGCTCTCAGCACCGCCATCGGCGCCGGGGCGAGCGGGCGCAGTACGCCGTCCACCACCGCGGCGTATCCGCGTAACGTCACCGGGCTTCCGGCGACGCGCAGCGTCACCGACCGCCGGGGCAGTTCATCGGCGAGCACCCGTACGAGCGCGTCGAGCCGGGCCCGGGGCGGCAGCGCGACGGGTACCTGTCGGCGTCGCAGCGGCGCGGCCGCCAACGGGCCGAGACAGGCGGCCAGCACGTCCGTACGCAGGGCGTCCACGACGGTTTCGGCATCGGTCCCGGCGGCGCTCAGCAGCGAGCTGACCGCCGGCGCCGAGGTGACCGCCACCGCGTCGACCAGCCTGCTCGTGGTCAGGTCGATCAGCCGGCGCAGGGGCGCGGGGTCGATCGGCGGCAGGTACCGGGACACCGGCACTTCGACCACGTCCGCGCCGGCGTCGCGCAGGGCCGCCCCGAACTCCGGCTGGGGCTGGCCGTGCAGCTGCAGCGCGATGCGCTTGCCGGCGACTCCGGTGTCGAGAAGGTGGTCGAGCACTTCGTCGTCTCCATCGGACGCCGGACACCAGGATCCGGCCAGGCCGGCGATGGACGCGGCCGGCCCGCGCACGATGAGGTAGCTGGCGGCGAGGCGGGAGCGCAACGGGTCCGCCAGGCCCCAGGCCTCGGCCGCGTCCAACCAGCCGCGCAGCCCCGTGCCGGTCGTCGCGATCACCGCGTCCAGCGGGCGGGCGACACAGGCCAGCGTCGCCCGACGCAGTTCGGTGTCGTCGGCGAGCGGTACGACGCGCAGCGCAGGGGTCGCGACGACGCGGGCACCTCGCCGTCGCAGCAGCCCGACCAGCTCGTCGCGGCGCTCGTCCGCCGGGACGGCGACGGTGAACCCGGTCAGTGGCTGGATGTCGGGCATGGCTGCGGAATCGGCGAGGTCGACGCGTAGCCCATGTCGTAACAGGGTGCCGACGAGCCGTTTCGTGGACGCGTCCGGGTTGTTTCCCGCCTGCTAATCGCGCCATCGAACTTTGTTGTTCACGGATCTTGCCGCGCGGGTATAACGGCGACGTGTTCGCACAGGGAGGAACGTCGATGCGGATAACCAGAATCGCCGTCGTCGCGGCCGGACTGACCGTCGGGCTCACCGCCTGCACGTCGAACGGGTCGCTCACCGGATCCACGGCGCCGAGCGCGTCCACCAGCGTGTCTACCAGCGTGTCTACCAGCGCCTCCGCCGGTACCTCTGCGGGCGCGTCCGCGGGTCCTTCGGTCGCCGGTGTCGCGAACCCGTGTGTCGTCGGCACCTGGAAGTCGACCGGGATGAACGGAACCTTCGACGCCAACGGCGTGCGCGGAACCACAAACGGGGGCGTCGGCCTGTCGTTGACGGTGGCGGCCAGTGGCGCGACGGTCGTCGACTTCACCGGGATGCAGCCGGTCTCGTTCAGTGCGACCGCGGGCACCAGCGAGATCAAGGGCCAGTTCTTGTACGGGGGAAAGGTCGCCGGCTCGGTCGCGGTACCGGCCACCGCGACGACGACGGGCGTCTGGAAGCCGATCGGCGCTACTGACTGGCGCACCTTGACCGTAACCGTCGACATGATCAGCCCGGTCAGTGGCCGCGTGTTCGATCACATGAAGATCGCTGATTTCGCGACGGCCGGTGGCAGTCAGACCGGAGGCAGCGTCGACCTGCAGCCGATTCTGCGGGAGGCCGCGTACGAGTGCAGTGGCAACAGCCTTAAGCTGGGCCCGCCCCCGGGTACGACGTCAGCCGTCGGCACCTGGGTCCTGCAGCGCGCCTGACTCGAATTCTTCACGATCTTGAACACTTTGGCCGGCAATAGGCGGTCTAAGTGTCCAAGATCTGCGAGTAGGGGAGACGAGGCTCGCTTTGACCATACCGGGTCAGTGCGGGTATCGTGGTCGGCTGTTGTGCTATGGCTAGCGCGTCCCCTCAATCGGGTACGCTAGCCGGGTGCGCGCCCGCTCCGATGAGGCGCCCCTGGCTGTGGCCGGGCAGACCCCGCAAATCGACGAGACGAAGGTAGACCTGTGCGTACGTACAGCCCGAAGCAGGGTGAGATCGAGCGTCAGTGGCACATCATCGACGCTTCTGACGTCGTGCTGGGCCGGCTCGCTAGCCACGTAGCGACGCTCCTGCGCGGCAAGCACAAGCCCACGTTCGCACCGCACGTGGACACCGGCGACTTCGTGATCGTCATCAACGCGGGCAAGGTGGCGCTGACCGGTAACAAGCGGCAGACCAAGGTCGCCTACCGCCACTCCGGCTACCCGGGTGGTCTGAAGAAGGTCAGCTACGAGGAGCTGCTGTCCAAGCGCCCCGAGCGGGCGATCGAGCTGGCCGTCAAGGGCATGCTGCCGCACAACAAGCTGGGCAACCGCCTGATCACCAAGCTCAAGGTGTACGCCGGCCCCGAGCACCCGCACGCCGCCCAGCAGCCGGTGCCGTTCGAGATTAAGCAGATCGCGCAGTGAGCGCGGGCGAAGGAACTGACGTGAGCGAGACCACCACCCCGTCGCCGGACGCCGAGCCGGCCGCCATCGAGACGCCGGATGCCGTCGAGACGCCGGATGCCGTCGAGACGCCGACTGCCGCTCCGGCCGCCGTCGAGACGCCGGCCGCCGTCGAGACGCCGACTGCCGCGCCGGCCGCGACCGCGACCGTGACCGCCACTCGGCCCCGCCGCACCGACCGTCCGATCCAGACCGTCGGCCGCCGCAAGGAGGCCATCGTCCGGGTGCGCCTGGTGCCGGGCACCGGCCAGTTCACCCTGAACGGCCAGCCCCTGGAGAAGTACTTCCCGAGCAAGGTGCACCAGCAGCTGGTGCGCGAGCCGCTCGTGATGACCGAGAAGGCCGAGGGCCTCGACGTGCATGCCAACCTGCGCGGCGGCGGCACCAGCGGCCAGGCGGGCGCGCTGCGCCTCGCGATCGCCCGCGCGCTGGTCGAGTTCGAGGCCGACGACCGTCCGGCCCTCAAGAAGGCCGGCTTCCTGACCCGTGACGCGCGCGAGACCGAGCGCAAGAAGTACGGTCTGAAGAAGGCCCGCAAGGCGCCTCAGTACTCGAAGCGCTGACGTCTTCTTCTCGTCGGTCGAATTGTGATGACGGCCGGGCGCACCCTTCGGGGCGCCCGGCCGTTTCGTTCTTTGCGGAGGTATTCCATGGGTCGGCTCTTCGGCACGGATGGAGTTCGCGGTCTTGCCAACGCGGACCTGAGCCCACAGCTCGCGCTGTCCATCGCGGAGGCGGCCGCACACGTGCTCGCCGAGCGAGACCGCTCGCACCGTCCGCGCGCGATCGTCGGCCGTGATCCACGGGCCAGCGGCGAGATGCTGGAGGCGGCGGTGGTCGCCGGGCTCGCGAGCGCCGGAGCGGACGTCCTGCGGGTGGACGTGCTGCCCACGCCAGGGGTGGCGTACCTCGTCGGGGCGACCCAGGCCGACCTCGGCGTGATGCTCTCCGCGTCGCACAACCCGATGCCCGACAACGGCATCAAGCTCTTCGCGTCGGGCGGTCAGAAACTGCCGGACGAGGTCGAGGACCAGATCGAGGCGTTGGTCAGCGGTGCCGGCGGCTCCTGGCGGCGCCCGACCGGCGCGGGGGTCGGGCGGGTGCACGACCTGATCGACGGGCCGGAGGCCTACATCAACCACCTCGTGTCCTCGACCCCGCACCGCCTTGACGGGCTGCGCGTGGTGGTCGACTGCGCGAACGGTGCCGCGTCGGTGATCGCGCCCGAGGCGTACGAGCAGGCCGGTGCCGAGGTCATCGCGATCTCCGCCGACCCGGACGGCCTCAACATCAACGACAACTGCGGCTCCACCCATATGGAGGCTCTGCGTGCCGCCGTGGTCGAGCACGGCGCCCACCTGGGCATCGCGCACGACGGCGACGCCGACCGGTGCCTCGCGGTCACTGCCGATGGCGACGACGTGGACGGTGACCAGATCATGGGCATCCTGGCGGTCGCCATGCGGGACGCCGGAACGCTCACCGACAACACGCTCGTGGCGACCGTGATGAGCAATCTCGGTCTCAAGCTGGCGATGGCCGACGCCGGGATCAACCTGATCCAGACCAAGGTCGGCGACCGGTACGTGCTGGAGGAGCTGCGCGCCCGCGGCCTGGCCCTGGGTGGCGAGCAGAGCGGGCACATCGTGCTGCCGGAGTTCGCCACCACCGGGGACGGGGTCCTCACCGCCCTGCAGCTCATGTCGCGCATGGCGGCCACCGGCAAGTCGCTGGCGGAGCTGGCGTCGGTCGTGCGGCGGCTGCCGCAGGTGCTGATCAACGTTCGGGTCGGCGACCGTTCGATGGGGTCGTCGGCGCAGCCCGTACTCGAGGCGGCGAAGATCGTCGAGGCGGAGCTGGGCGGTACCGGCCGGGTGCTACTGCGCCCGTCGGGTACCGAGCCGCTGGTGCGCGTGATGGTGGAGGCGTCCACCGAGGCGATCGCGCAGGAGTCGGCGGAGCTCATCGCGGCCGCGGTGCGACAGGCGAGCCCGGCGCTGTAGGGCAACCCGGCTGAGGGGTTGCCAAGTTACCGGCGGGTAGTAACGTCTCCGCATGACCCCCACCCTCGAAGGAGGCGCCATGCCCGAACAGTCCGCCCGTACCGCGATCGTGACCGGAGCGTCCCGCGGAATCGGCAAGGCCACCGCTGAGTTGCTGGCCGCCGAGGGGTGCAACGTCGTGCTGACCTCGCGCAAGCAGGAGGCGCTCGACGCGGTGGCGGCGGAGCTGACGGAGGCGTACCCGAACGTCGACGTCCTCGCGCACGCCGCGCACGCCGCCGAGCCCGACCAGGCCGCCGGCTGCGTCGACGCCGCCATGGCTCGGTTCGGGCGCATCGATGTGCTGGTCAACAACGCCGGCACGAACCCGTACTTCGGCTCCCTGGTGGACATCGACCCGGAGCGGGCCGACAAGACGGTACGGCTCAACCAGTTCGGCGTGGTGCTGTGGACGCAGTTGGTGTGGAAGGCGTCCATGGCCGAGCACGGCGGCTCGATCGTCAACGTCGCCTCCGTCGGTGGGCTGCTGACCGAGCCGGGGATCGGCTACTACAACGCGACCAAGGCGGCGGTGATCCACCTGACCCGCCAGCTCGCCCAGGAGTTGGCGCCGAAGGTACGCGTGAACGCGGTCGCCCCGGGCGTCGTGCGTACGCAATTGGCCCGTGCCCTGTGGGAGAACCACGAGGAGTACCTCAAGGAGCACCTGCCGCTGGGCCGGATCGGCGAGCCGGGTGACATCGCCGAGGCGATCGGTTTCCTGGCGGGTGACAAGTCGTCCTGGATGACGGGGCAGACCATGGTGATTGACGGCGGTGCCACGATTCGTTCATCGTTGACCTGATCCGGGCCACCGCCGCCGATTGGAATCGCGCAACTCTTGTGATTGAAACTCACTACTTCGCTCATGGCTTTTGCGTGAAACCCTGCTAAGGTCTCGACCATGTGCGGCATCGTGGGTTACGTCGGCAATCGACCGGCACTGGGAATCGTCCTTGACGGTCTGCGCCGTCTGGAGTATCGGGGCTACGACTCGGCCGGCGTGGCCATCGTCGACGGTGCTCTGTTGACCGAGAAGCGGGCGGGCAAGCTGGCGAACCTGGAGAAGGCGCTGGCCGACGGCGCGGTCGCCGGGCTGGGTGAGGGCACCACCGGCATCGGGCACACCCGGTGGGCCACCCATGGTGGCCCCACCGACCGCAATGCACACCCGCACCGCTCCCACGACGGCCGGGTGGCGGTCATCCACAATGGCATCATCGAGAACTTCAGCCGGCTGCGCGCCGAGCTGGAGGCGCGCGGTGTCGAGTTCGCCAGTGACACCGACACCGAGTGCGTCGCCCACCTGCTGGCCGAGGAGCTGGCGACGGTCGACGGCGTGACGCCCGAGGCGCGGCTGGCCGAGGCGATGCGCCGGGTCTGCCGCCTCCTCGAAGGTGCCTTCACCCTGCTCGCCGTCGACGCACAGGCGCCCGGCGCGGTGGTCGGCGCCCGCCGGAACTCCCCGCTGGTCGTGGGGCGTGGCGCCGGTGAGAACTACCTGGCGAGCGACGTCAGCGCGTTCATCGAGCACACCCGCGAGGCGGTCGAGCTGGGTCAGGACCAGGTCGTGCTGATCACGGGCGAGGGAATCGAGATCACCGACTTCGACGGCAACGTCGCCGAGGGGCGCGACTACCACATCGACTGGGACGCCAAGGCCGCCGAGAAGGGTGGCTACGACTACTTCATGCTCAAGGAGATCGCCGAGCAGCCGCAGGCGATCGCCGACACGCTGCGCGGGCGGCTGTCCGAGGTCGGCGAGATCACCCTGGACGAGGTGCGCCTGTCCGAGCAGGACCTGCGCGACGTCGACAAGGTGTTCATCGTCGCGTGCGGTACGGCGTACCACGCGGGTCTGGTCGCCAAGTACGCGATCGAGCACTGGAACCGGATCCCCTGCGAGGTGGAGCTGGCCAGCGAGTTCCGCTACCGCGACCCGGTGCTGGACCGGTCGACGCTCGTCGTGGCGATCTCCCAGTCGGGCGAGACGATGGACACCCTGATGGCGCTGCGCCACGCCAAGCAGCAGAAGGCCCGGGTCCTCGCGATCTGCAACACCAACGGCTCGACGATTCCCCGCGAGTCCGACGCCGTCCTCTACACCCACGGCGGGCCGGAGATCGCGGTCGCCTCGACCAAGGCCTTCCTCACCCAGCTGGCCGCGTGCTACCTGCTCGGCCTTCACCTGGCCCAGGTGCGCGGCGTGATGTACGCCGACGAGGTCGCCGCCGTCGTCGAGCAGCTGAGCGCGACGCCGTCCATGGTGGACCGCGTGCTCGAGCAGATGGAGCCCGTCCGCGAACTGGCCCGTGACCTCGCGAACGCCCGGTCGGTGCTGTTCATCGGCCGGCACGTCGGATACCCGGTGGCCCTGGAGGGCGCGCTCAAGCTCAAGGAGCTCGCGTACATGCACGCCGAGGGCTTCGCGGCGGGCGAGCTCAAGCACGGCCCGATCGCGCTGATCGAGGACGGTACCCCGGTGGTCTGCGTGGTCCCGTCGGCGCGGGGTCGGGGAGTCCTGCGGGACAAGGTCATCTCCAACATTCAGGAGGTACGCGCGCGCGGCGCCCGTACGGTCGTCATCGCCGAGGAGGGTGACGACGCGGTGGCGCCGTACGCCGATCACCTGATCCCGGTGCCGCCGACGCCGACGCTGCTGGCGCCGCTGGTGACGACCGTGCCGCTGCAGGTGCTCGCGTGTGAGATCGCGGCCGCGCGCGGCCACGACGTGGACCAGCCCCGCAATCTCGCCAAGTCCGTCACGGTCGAGTAGTCGCCTTCTCCGATCTTGGACGGTTGGACCGCCGGTAGCCGGTCCAACTGTCCAAGATCGCGGTAGACGTGCCAGGGTGGTAGTTGTGATCGTGGCTGTCGGCATAGACGTCGTACTCGTCGAGCGGTTCGCCCGGGCGCTGGCCCGTACGCCGCTGCTCGCGGATCGCCTGTTCACCCAGGCTGAACTGAAGACCCCTTCGGGTAATCCGCGTTCGCCGGAGTCGCTCGCGGCGCGGTTCGCCGCCAAGGAGGCGGTGGCCAAGGCGCTGGGCGCGCCGGCCGGCCTGCACTGGCACGACTGCGAGGTCGTCAGCGACCCCGACGGCAGGCCGTGGCTCACCGTCTCCGGCACGGTGGCGGCAGAGGCCAAGAGTCGGGGGATCACCCGCTGGCACCTGTCGCTCTCCCACGACGGTGGGATCGCCTCCGCGATGGTGGTCGCCGAGCGGCTTCCGGACCAAGGGGTGGGCGAGTGAGATCGGCGTGGCGGGTGGCGAGCGTCCGCGCGGCTGAGGCGGCGTTGATGGCGACGCTGCCGCCGGGCGCGCTCATGCAGCGCGCGGCGGCCGCAGTGGCCCGCCGCTGCGCCGAGGTGCTCGACGACCGGTACGGCAGCGAGTACGGCCGCGCGGTGCTGCTGCTGGTGGGGCCGGGCAACAACGGCGGCGACGCGCTGTTCGCCGGCGAGGCGTTGGCCCGCAGCGGCGTGTCGGTGTGCGCGGTGCTCCTGAACCCCGAGCGGACCCACGCCGAGGGGCTGGCCGCATTGACCAGGGCGGGTGGCCGCACCGTCGACACTCCACCCTCCATGGTGGACATGGTGGTCGACGGCATCCTGGGCATTGGGGGCCGGGGCGGCCTGCGGGAGGATGCCACAAGCCTTGTGACCCAAGCGATGCAGGCGCGTGGGTCGGACGGCGAGCGGCCGACGGTCGTCGCCGTCGACCTGCCGTCGGGGATCGACCCCGACACCGGGGCGGTCCCCGGTGCGGCGGTCCGGGCCGACATCACGGTGACGTTCGGCGCGCTCAAGCCAGGAGTTCTGGTGGGCGAGGGCGCGGTGCACAGTGGACTGGTCGAGCTCATCGACATCGGGCTGGGGCCGTGGCTGCGCGATGAGCCGGCGCTGTGGGTTCCGGACCTGGAGGACGTGGCGGCGTGGTGGCCGCAGCCCCGGCCGGGCGACGACAAGTACACCCGGGGTGTGGTCGGAGTCGCCACCGGCTCCGCTACTTATCCGGGGGCCGCGCTGCTGTCCACGGCCGGCGCGCTTCCAGGGCCGGCCGGCATGGTCCGCTACGCGGGCGCCGGGTTCGAGGCGGTGCGGAACAGGTACCCGTCGGTCATCCCCACTGCCTGCGTGGCCGACGCCGGCCGGGTGCAGGCGTGGACCTGCGGGTCCGGGCTGGGGACCGACGAGCGGGCGGCCGGCGAACTGCGGGCCGTACTGGCGGCGGAGGTGCCGGTGTGCGTGGACGCCGATGGGTTGACCCTGCTCGCCGAGTGGGGCGTGGACGCGCTGCGCGAGCGGCCGGCCGCGACGGTGCTCACGCCGCACGACCGGGAGTTCGCGCGGCTCGCGGGGGAGGAGCCGGGGGCCGATCGGGTGACGGCGACGCTGCGACTCGCCGCGCGTACCGGTGCGGTCGTCCTGCTCAAGGGGGACCGCACGATCATCGGCACGCCGGACGGCCGGGCCTACGTCAACCTGACGGGAACTCCGGCGCTCGCGACGGCGGGTACCGGTGACGTGCTGGCCGGGCTGCTCGGTTCGCTGCTCGCGGCCGGTCTGCCGGCGGATCGAGCGACGATCGCGGCGGCGTACGCGCATGGCCTCGCGGGGCGGTACGCGGCCGAGTCAGGGCCGGTGACCTCGGTGGACGTGGCCGACGCGCTGCGGCCCACGCTGGCGCGTGCAGGCATGTGGCGTATGCCATAGGGGACTTAAGAATGTATCTAGCTGATTGGCGGACATTTCTGCATTGAGTGTCAATTAGCGTGTCTGGCTACGCCCGGGAATCGCCGGGTGTACCCCGGATCTAAGGACAATTGATGCTTCGCAAGCTCGCGACCGGCGCGGCGCTCTCCGCTGCGCTGCTCCTTCCGCTCGCCGCGTGCTCGTCCACGAAGGACACGGCCGCTGACTCCGCGCCGAAGGCGACCGCGTCGCCCTCGCCGAAGCCGGCGGAGGTGCTGGCCGCGGCGGTGACCAAGACCAAGGGCGTTAACGTGAAGTTCACGATGGGCGACGCCACCGACAAGGGGACCGGCGTCTACGACGCCGCGAAGAAGATCGGTTCGTTGGAAGGCCAGAGCAAGGGCGAGAAGTTCACGCTGGTCGTCACCGAAACGGACCTGTACATGAGCGGTCCGAGTGATCTGCAGGGCAACACCCTTCACATGCTGATCGCGAAGATGCCGGCCGGCAGCGAGCTGCTCGCCATCACGGACCCGCTTGGCGTTCTGTCCCTGCTCAGCGGCGTGTCCACGGTCACTTCGCCCAGCCCCAACTTTTTCCAGGGCACCCTCGACCTCAACAAGGTCACCGCGACGACGCCGGGGGCCAAAGCGCTGGTCGCGTCCGGGATCAAGGACGCCGGCGCCAACGCGACCGCAGTCCAGTTCAACGCGAAGGCCACCCCGGAGGGGTACCTCTCGGAGTTCAGTACGACGATGCCTGCCGGAGCTGACGGCAAGTCGGACGTTTTCAATCTGACGCTGTCCGACTTTGCTGCGCCGGTGACCGTCACGATTCCGACGAGCAAGGTGATCGAAGCGCCGGACGCCGTCTACAACCAGTAGTCAGGGATTTACCTGCCGGGTCTCTGTCTGGGGTGGCGGCTAGTCTGGTCGCCATGTGGCAGGCGGAGATACGTGTTGATCTTGACGCGATCCGGACAAACCTGGCCTTACTCAGAGACGGCACAACCGCCGAGGTGATGGCGGTGGTCAAGGGCGACGGGTACGGGCACGGCATGGTGCCCGTCGCCCGGGCCGCCCTCGAAGCGGGCGCCACCTGGTTAGGCGCGTGCACTCTCGGTGAGGCTCTCGAACTGCGGGCCGCCGGGATCACCGCCCCGGTGCTCGCCTGGCTGCTCAGCCCGGGCCTGCCCCTGCACGAGGGGGTCGCGGCCGACGTCGACCTGTCTGTCGCGTCGCTCGCCGGGTTGGCGGAGATGGTCGCGGCCGCCCAGCGGGTCGGCAAACCCGCTCGGGTACACCTCAAGATCGATACCGGTCTGCGCCGGAGCGGTGCGCTCCCCACCGACTGGCCTGCCCTGATCGAGGCGGCGGCCAAGGCGCAGACCGACGAGCTGATCGACGTGGTTGGCGTGTGGAGCCACTTCGCGTGCTCGGACGAGCCCGGGCATCCGTCCATCGACGCCCAGTTAGATAACTTCCACGCCGCCCTCGGCGTGGCGGAGCGCTACGGCATCACGCCCCGGGTACGCCACATCGCCAACTCGGCGGCCATCCTCACCCGTCCTGACGCGCACTTCGACCTCGTTCGCGCCGGCATCGCCATGTACGGACTGTCGCCGATCCCGTCGCGCGACTTCGGCCTGCGCCCGGCCATGACCGTCCGGGGCCGCGTCATGCTCACCAAGCGCGTCCCCGCCGGCCAGGGCGTCTCCTACGGCCACACCTACGTGACGCCGGCCGAGACGACCCTCGCGGTCGTCCCCTTCGGATACGCCGACGGCGTCCCCCGCGCGGCCAGTAGCCGTGGCCCCGTCGCGATCGGTGGACAGGTGCACCGGATCGCCGGCCGGGTCTGCATGGACCAGATCGTGCTCGACTGCGGCGACGCACCGGTGGCAGCCGGTGACCTCGCGCTGCTCTTCGGCCCCGGCGACGACGGTGAGCCGACGGTCGATGACTGGGCACGCGCGTGCGACACGATCAATTACGAGATCGTGACGCGGTTCGGCAGCGCCCGGGTGGCGCGTACGTACGACGGGGAGCGGGGCACGGTTGGCTAGCACGACAGACAGCGAGGTACGGCCGGCCAGGAGAAAGACCGCCCGGCGTGCCGGCATTTTCAGCGCGATCGTCGGTGTGGCTGTGGCCGGTGTCGCGGCCGGTGTCGCCGCGGAGCGGATGCTGGTGCGGCGCTCGCGGCGGCAGGACGATCCCTTCGCGTCGGAGCCGTTCGGCAAGCTGGCCTGCGACGAGGAGCTGACGGTCACCAGGCCGGACGGCGTCGATCTGCACGTGGAGCTGCTGAAGTCCGAGACCGGGCCCGACGATCTCACGGTCGTCTTCGTGCACGGGTTCTGTCTGGACATGGGCACGTTCCACTTCCAGCGGCGCGCGTTCGAGGGCCGGTACCGGATGGTCTTCTACGACCAGCCTGGGCACGGCCGGTCGGGGCGGCTCGAAGAGGGCGAGTACACGCTCGAATCACTCGCCGACGGCCTGGCGGCGGTGATCGAAGCCACCGCGCCGACCGGCCGGATCGTTCTCGTCGGCCACTCCATGGGCGGCATGACGATCATGGCGCTGGCCGAGAAGAATGTGCGGCTGTTCGCCGAACGGGTGGCCGGTGTCGCGCTGATCTCCACCTCCGCCGGCAATCTCGACAAGGTGACGTTCGGCCTGCCTGAGGTGGTGGCCAAGTTCCGGCACCCGCTCATGCCGCTCGTCCGCAACGCCGGCAAGATCACCGTGGCGATGGTGGACCGCGCCCGCAAGGCGTCGACCGACCTCGCCTGGCTGCTGACCCGGCGGTACGGGTTCGGCACCGAGTACCCCAGCCCGGCTCTCGTCTCGTACGTGGAGCGGATGAACTCGGCCACCTCGGCCGAAGTGATCGCCCGTTACGTGCGTACCCTCTACACGCACGCCAGGCTGCTCGCGCTGGCCGCGCTGCGCACGGTGCCGGTACTCATCGTCTGCGGCGACGTCGACCTGCTCACGCCGCTGGCGCACTCGCACGAGATCTGCGAGGCGCTGCCCGGCTCGGAGCTGGTCGTGGTCGAAAACGGCGGGCACGTGGCGCTGCTGGAGCACGCCGACGAGGTCAACGCGGCGCTCGGGTCCTTCCTGCGGAGGGTTTCATGACAGCTGTACTGGCCACCGTCGAGGACACGCGCGCCTTCGGTCAGCGCCTCGCCGAGATCCTGCGCCCGGGTGACCTGGTGGTGCTCACCGGCCCCCTGGGTGCCGGCAAGACCGTGGTGGTCCAGGGCATCGGCGCCGGGCTGGGCGTCCGGGGTGAGGTGACCTCGCCGACGTTCGTCATCGCCCGGGTGCACCGGCCCGACCCCGCCCGGGGCGGCCGGGTACCGCTCGTGCACGTCGACGCGTACCGGCTGGGCGCCGTGCCCGATCCGCGCGCCGAAGTCGACGACCTCGACCTCGATGCCACCGTCGACGAGTCGGTCACGGTCGTGGAGTGGGGCGAGGGGCTGGTCGAGCAGCTGGTCGACGCCTACCTGGAGGTGCGCATCGACCGCCGCGGCGACGAGTCCCGCACCGTCGAACTGGTGGCCCGCGGCGCCGACTGGGAAGACCGGCTGTCGGCGCTCCCGGCGGCGGTCTCCCGGTAGGTCGGCGGTAGCTCTGTGGCGCGGACTAGGGTTGCTGCGTGCTGGTAGTGGTGGTTGACTCCGCGACCCCCGCGGTCACGGCGGCTGTGGCCGCGTTGCGGCCTGACCGGGTGGAGATCCTCGCGCAACAGGTGAGCGTCGACGCGCGTGCCCATGGCGAACTGCTCGCCCCCGCGATCCAGACCGTTCTGGCCGACGCCGGCGTCAAGCCCGGCGCGCTGGACGCGGTCGTCGCCGGGCTCGGACCGGGGCCGTTCACCGGCCTGCGGGTGGGTCTCGTCACGGCTGCCGCCTTCGGTCATAGTCTGGGCATCCCGACGTACGGCGTCTGTTCGCTCGACGCGCTCGGTTGGGGGCAGCAGGGTACGGTCCTCGCTGCCACCGACGCCCGGCGCAAGGAGCTGTACTGGGCCGTGTACGCCGACGGCGAGCGGGTCAGCGGCCCCGCCGTCGATCGCCCCGATGAGGTTGCGTCGCGTGCCGCCGCCGCAGGTGCGGTCCGGGTCGTGGGGGAGGGCGGCGAGAAGTACGACCTCGGCCTGCAGTCGGCTGAGCCGCGCTACCCGGTGCCGGCGGCGCTCGCCGCGCTCGCCGCGGACCGGATCCGCGCCGGAGCGCCCAGCGAGCCGCTCACTCCGCTGTACCTTCGCCGGCCTGACGCGACGCTGCCGGGGCAGCAGCGGAAGTCCGTGCTTCAGTGAAGATCGAGCGGCTGCGGTGGTGGCACATCGAGGAGCTGCTGCCGATCGAGGCCGACCTGTTCGGCGAGGAGCGCTGGACCGCGGCGATGTTCTGGAACGAGCTGGCCTCGGGCCACCACTACCTCGTGGCGACCGACGGCGGCCAGATCGCCGGGTACGCCGGGCTGGCCGTCAACCCGCCTGACGAGGGGTGGGTGCAGAACATCGCGGTGCGCCGCGAGGCCCAGCGCCGGGGCGTCGGGCGGGCGCTCCTGGAGGCGCTGCTCGCCGCGGCGCGGGAGCGCGGGGTGAGCCGGACGCTGCTCGAAGTCGCCGTCGACAACGTCGCGGCGCAGAAGCTGTACGCCGACTACGGGTTCGAGCCCGTCGGCGTGCGCCGGGGCTACTACCAGCCGAGCAACACCGACGCATTGGTCATGCTGCGCGAGGAGCCGACTTGACGTCCTCCGCCGCCCTGAAGAGCGGGGATTCCCACGGTCGCCCGTGGGGCTTCCTGGCTGGTGATGCCGGCGTCGATGCCGACCGCGGCGTCGGCCTGCGGCAGCGGCTCGATGGTGGTCTCGACCAGGAGAGCCACCCTCGTCATGCCCCGGATGCTGCCATGGGGATACGTCAATTTCGTGAAGGGAGGGAGCGGCGTTTCCTCCCCTGCCTGAAGGTAGGGGTATCCACGCCGTGAGTCCGATGAAAGACGAACCACTGGTTCTCGGCATCGAGACCTCGTGTGACGAGACGGGTGTGGGCATCGTGCGTGGCCACACGCTGCTCGCCGACGCGGTCGCTTCCAGCGTGGACGAGCACGCCCGCTTCGGCGGGGTCGTCCCGGAGGTGGCGAGCCGCGCCCACCTCGAGGCGATGGTGCCGACCATGCAGCGGGCCCTGGACACGGCCGGGGTGACCCTGGCCGACATCGACGCGATCGCGGTCACCGCCGGGCCTGGGCTGGCCGGCGCGCTGCTGGTCGGCGTGGCGGCGGCCAAGGGGTACGCGATCGCCGCCGACAAGCCGCTCTACGGCGTCAACCACCTCGCCGCGCACGTTGCCGTGGACACCCTCGAGCACGGTCCGCTGCCTGCGCCCGCGGTCGCGCTGCTGGTCTCCGGCGGGCACTCCAGCCTGCTGCTCGTCGACGACCTGGCCAACGGAGTAACCCCGCTGGGCAACACCATCGACGACGCCGCCGGGGAGGCGTTCGACAAGGTCGCTCGGCTGCTCGGGCTGCCGTTCCCGGGCGGGCCCCCGATCGACCGGGCCGCTCGCGAGGGCGACCCGGCGAGTATCAGCTTCCCCCGCGGCCTCACCGGCCCCCGTGATCTGGAGCGCCACCGGTTCGACTTCTCGTTCTCCGGCCTGAAGACGGCCGTCGCCCGCTGGGTGGAGGCCCGGCAGCGGGCCGGCGAACCCGTACCGGTGAACGACGTGGCGGCCAGTTTCCAGGAGGCCGTCTGCGACGTTCTTGCGGTGAAGGCAGTGGACGCCTGCCGTACCCACGGGGTGGACACCCTCGTGATCGGCGGTGGGGTCGCGGCGAACTCGCGGCTGCGCGCGGTCGCCGAGGAGCGGGCGGCCAAGCACGGGATCAGGGTGCGGGTGCCGAGGCCGAAGTTGTGCACCGACAACGGCGCGATGGTCGCGGCGCTCGGGTCCCACCTGGTCGCCGCCGGGGTGCGCCCGAGCGCGCTGGACCTGCCGGCCGACTCGGCCATGCCGCTGACGGTCGTCTCGGGCTGAGCGGCCCAGCAGGGTGAGGGGAGTGCTGTGATCGTACGGATGTGGGAGGTACGTGCCTACCCCGAACGCTTCGGCGACCTGTTGTCGTGGGTGTGCGAAGCCGCCGTGCCGGCGCTGGAGGCCGAGCCACTGCACGTGGTGAGCGAGGTCTTCTCCTCGACCGATCACCGGATCGTGGTCATCTCCAGGTGGCGCGGGGACCCGGCGCCCCTGCCCGATCCGCCGGGGCATCTCGTCGCCCGTAGTTCCCACTCGTGGGACTTCTCGCCGGTCGACCGGTGAAAGGGGCGGTAGCTAGGAGTTCCCGACGCGCCGCCGGACCGGCGGCGCGGTTCGCCCGTCGTCTGGTGGTGCGTGATCGCCCGATCAGGCGGTCTGTCCGGCGCACTGTCCGGTGAGCCGCTTGGCGGCGGCGACGATCAGGGAGATCAGCAGGGCGCTAACGACCTGCACCGCGATCGCGGAAACTACCTCGGCCATTGGTTCTCCTTGGTTAACGCCTTGTGGCAGATGAAACGTAGGGTCACAGGGTTAATTCGAGGTGACACCGACGGGAGTGTGTGGTGACGCTGCGTGAACGACACGGGCGGTCCGACTCGCCCGGGTGAGCAGCGAAAGCTAGGACGGCGCGCGGTCCGGCGGGGGTGCCGGAGACGATCATCGCGATGGGGAAGCGATGGAGGCCAGCGCTGCGCCGGTCAGCCGGACCAGGTCGGCGGGGGCCAGCTCGATCTCCAGCCCGCGCCGGCCGGCCGACACGTACACCGTCTCGTGCGCCTGCGCGGAGGAGTCGACGACGGTGGGCAGCCGCTTGCGCTGACCGAGCGGGCTGATCCCGCCGCGCACGTACCCGGTCGTGCGCTCCGCCAAGACCGGATCGGCCATGGCGGCGCGCTTGCCGTCCACCGCGCCGGCGAGCGCCTTGAGGTCCAGGGAACCGGTCACCGGTACGACGGCTACGGTCAGCGCGCCGTCGACGGCCGCCACGAGCGTCTTGAAGCACCGGGCTGGGTCGATGCCGAGCGCGGTGGCGGCCTCGGCGCCAAAGGATTCCGCCCGCGGATCATGTTGGTACTCGTGCACCCGGTGCGCGACCTTCTGCTTGTTCAGCAACACCGTTGCCGGCGTACCCTGCCCTGCCACGAGGCGTACGCTACCGCTTCGCCGAGATCATTTCGGATCTGTGTGATCTCCTGTACCAGCGCGGCCGATGGAGGTGTGGGCGATGACGGGGAGCCGTCGGCTGTACGTGTGGGTGCTTTCCTGCGGTCTCGCCATGACGGCGCTACTTGTCGGTGGGGCGGGAGCAGGGGCCAGGGCCGCGGCGGCGACCATGCAGCGGACCGGCGCCCGGTGCGCCCGACCGGCGGCGACGGCGGACGTCCGGCATGAGGAGCGGGCAGCCGGTTCCTGGCGCGGGCGGACGCTGCGGGCCGCCGGCTGCGGCGCGTGGCGCAAGGCCCATCGCATGCACCACCGGCACAGTGGCTCACACCGGGGTGCATAGGAGCGCGGTCGGCGCTCCGGCGACGCGCGTGAGCACCACGGTGAGTTCGGCGTCACCGGTCGGTCTGAGGTCGCGGCGCAGTCGCTCGACGTCCACCGCGGAGCCACGTTTGGCGATCGTGATCCGGCCGGCGCCGCGCGCGTGCAGCGCCGAGCGCAGCCGTTTCAGCGAGAACGGCATCGAATCCACGATCTCCAGGCACCGGCCGTACGGGGTGGGCAGCGGGGCGTCGGCGTACACGTAGGCGATGGTCGGGTCGGCGAGCGTGCCGTTCACCGTGAGCGCGAACTCGGCGACCAGGTGGGCGCGTACGACCGCGCTGTCCGGGTCGTACAGGTAGCGGCGTAGTGGCCCCACCGGCGCCTGCTCCTCGCCGGTGCCGGTCAGCTCGTGCGTTTCGCCGTCGCGGAGCAGCGTTGCTCTGCGCGGAACCTCGGCCAGGGGCCCGCACCAGAAGGCGGCTTCCACGAGGTCGCCGTGCACGGAGACCCACTGCGCTTCGGCGCCGGGCGGAATGAGGGCGTGGTCGATTCCGGGCGCGAGCTTGAGCGCCGTACGCGGTACCCGCTCGGTGAGCCCGACGATGAAGTCCCACGGCGGCGAGTAGGCGTTCGGATCGAACACCCGCCGGCCGGCGGCGGTGCGCCGGGCCGGGTCGCAGAAGACCGCGTCCATGCCGGAAAGCGACACCTCCCGGGCGTCTATCGCGGTCACGCTGACCCGATCGCCCAGGCCGAGGGCCGCGACGTTCGCGGCGGCTACCGCCGCGGTGAGCGGGTCGGCGTCGACAGCCAGTACGCGCAGGCCGGCCCGGGCGAACGCGATCGCGTCGGTGCCGATGCCGCAGCCCAGGTCGGCGACGGTACGGGCGCCCGACGCCGCCAGCCGCGCGGCGCGCCGGGTGGCCACCTCGGCCCGCGTGGCCTGCTCCAGTCCGGCGCGGGTGAAGAGCATCGCCTCGGCATCGGCGCCGAACTTCGCCGCCGCGCGACGGCGAAGCACCGCCTGGGTCAGCGCCGTGGCGGCGAGGTCGGGGGAGATGGCTCGCGCGCGCAGGCGCGAGGTCGCGGCGAGCGGGTCGAGCTCTGCCACCGCCAT
The DNA here is from genome assembly GCF_011947225.1 of Planosporangium flavigriseum. Lineage (GTDB taxonomy): Bacteria > Actinomycetota > Actinomycetes > Mycobacteriales > Micromonosporaceae > Planosporangium > Planosporangium flavigriseum. Next base: position 170,148 of record NZ_JAATVW010000005.1, read on the forward strand.
GGCGGCGGCGAGGGCTTCGGCGCCTTCGGGGGTGAGCAGGGCGGCCAGCCGATCGGAGTCCACCGCGCCATTGTGGCGGGCGGCTGACCGCCGGGCGCGGGGTGGGACACCGGGCCGCCCGGCGGACGGCCCGGTGTCGGCACCGGACGCGGATCAGGCGTTCTCGGTGGCGCGCGTTTCGATAACGCAGTCCGGACCGGGGTAAACCAGGTTCTCGTGTCCGTCCGGGAAGCGAACCACGTACGGCGGGGCGCCGTCCTGTCCGCGTACCTCGATGATTTCCCCGAACCGGTCCTTGTCGCCGACGGTACGTCCGTGGACGTGCAGTCGGTCGCCGACGGTTGCCCGCATTCAGATCGCCTCCTCATATCTGGACGGCTCCCTCTCGACGATGGCGCATTCGGGAGCGTGGCGGAAGGTGCCCTACCCGGGGTCGGGGTTCTTGCACCGCTGGACAAACACGTCGTTTTGAGGCATGAAAGGTAACGAATTGGTAACGGAGGGATGAGGAAAATTCGGACAGTGAGCCCTGTCGCTGGCACTCTCCTTGACGGAGTGCTAGCTCGCGGAATAACCTCCCGTTAGCACTCTCGACGTGAGGGTGCTAGACACAGGTGCCTAGCCCGGAGTTTCCGGCACCCGCGACGACGGAAGCGCCAGGCGGCATGAGAGACACGAACTCAATACCCCAGGAGGGTATGCCCGTGACTACCGCGACAAAGGTTGCGATCAAGCCGCTCGAGGACCGCATCCTGGTCCAGGCGAACGAGGCCGAGACCACCACGGCGTCGGGCATTGTCATTCCCGACACCGCCAAGGAGAAGCCACAGGAGGGCACCGTCCTCGCTGTCGGTCCCGGCCGGGTCGACGACAAGGGCAACCGGATCCCGATCGACGTGAAGGTCGGCGACACGGTGATCTACTCCAAGTACGGAGGCACCGAGGTCAAGTGGGGCGGCGAGGAGTACCTGGTGCTCTCCGCCCGGGATGTCCTCGCAGTCGTCGAGAAGTGACCCACTAACACCCGTGGACACCGCCCCGGGCCGGTGCGCATGCTGCGTCGGTTCCGGGGCGGTGGCTCGTGAAGGGAACTCCACATGGCGAAGATCCTGAGCTTCGCGGACGACGCCCGCCACCGCCTCGAGCACGGCGTCAACGCGCTGGCCGACACGGTCAAGGTCACGCTCGGCCCGAAGGGTCGCAACGTCGTCCTCGAGCAGAAGTTCGGTTCACCCACCATCACCAACGACGGCGTGACGATCGCCAAGGAGATCGAGCTCGCCAACCCGTACGAGAACCTGGGCGCGCAGTTGGTCAAGGAGGTCGCCTCCAAGACCAACGACGTCGCTGGCGACGGCACCACCACGGCGACCGTCCTCGCTCAGGCGATGGTCCGCGAGGGCCTTCGTGCGGTCGCCTCCGGCGTCAACCCGATCGCCCTCAAGCGGGGCGTCGACGCAGCGGCCGGGGCCGTCGCCGAGGCGCTGCGCGGCAAGGCCACCGACGTGGCGAGCCGGGACGAGATCGCCCAGGTGGCGACGATCTCCGCGCAGGACCCGACGATCGGTGACCTGATCGCCGAGGCCATGGAGAAGGTCGGCCGTACCGGTGTCATCACGGTCGAGGAGGGCTCGACCCTCGCGACCGAGCTCGAGGTCACCGAGGGCATGCAGTTCGACAAGGGCTACATCTCGCCGTACTTCCAGACGGACCCGGAAGCCGGCGAGGCCGTCCTCGACGACCCGTACATCCTGATCACGACGCAGAAGATCAGCGCGATCGAAGAGCTGCTGCCGCTGCTCGAGAAGGTCGTGCAGTCCAGCAAGCCGCTGCTGATCATCGCTGAGGACGTCGAGGGCCAGGCGCTGTCGACCCTGGTCGTGAACTCCATCCGCAAGACCCTGAAGGTGGTCGCGGTCAAGGCGCCGGCGTTCGGCGACCGCCGCAAGGCCATGCTCCAGGACATCGCGATCCTCACCGGCGGTGAGCTGGTCGCGCCCGAGCTCGGCTACAAGCTCGACGCCATCGGCCTCGAGCAGCTCGGCCAGGCCCGTCGCGTCGTCGTGACGAACAACAACACGACGATCGTCGACGGCGCGGGCAGCGAGGCTGACATCCAGGCGCGGGTCGAGCAGATCCGCAAGGAGATCGAGGCCAGCGACTCCGACTGGGACCGGGAGAAGCTCAACGAGCGGCTCGCGAAGCTCGCCGGTGGCGTCGCCGTCATCAAGGTCGGCGCGGCCACCGAGGTCGAGATGAAGGAGCGCAAGCACCGCATCGAGGATGCGATCTCGGCGACCAAGGCCGCCGTGGAGGAGGGCATCGTCCCCGGTGGTGGCGCCGCGCTCGTTCAGGTCCTGGGCGTACTGGGCGCCAACCTCGACCGGGCCGGCGACGAGGCGGCGGGCGTGCAGATCGTGCGCCGCGCTCTCGTCGAGCCGCTGCGGTGGATCGCCCAGAACGCCGGGTTCGACGGGTACGTCGTCGTCGAGCGGGTGCGCGAGGCGAACTGGGGGACCGGCTTCAACGCCGCCACCGGCGAGTACGTCGATCTGGTCAAGGCCGGCATCGTCGACCCGGTGAAGGTCACGCGTAGCGCGGTCGCCAACGCCTCGTCGATCGCGGGCCTGCTGCTGACGACCGAGAGCCTGATCGTCGAGAAGCCGACCGCGCCCGAGCCGGCGGCCGCCGGCCACGGCCACGGTCACGGACACCAGCACGGCCCCGGTTTCTGACCGGTACACATGACTCCGGCCGGCCCACCCCCTCGGGGTGGGCCGGCCGGAGTCGTGTTCGGCCAGGTTGATCGGCCGGAGTCAGTGGGGGATCGCGGTTCTGGGTACGAGCCCCGTACGCGGTCCCGCAAGGGCGCCCTGCTGCGCGAGTATCGCCGCAGCGTTGCTCGGTCCGGCGGCGGCAGCGGCCGCGGGTGCCGGGCGTTGCGCCGGCGGTACCGGTGCGGGCTGGCGGGTGACCGGCACCTGCCTTCGCCCAGGGGCCGGGCCGTGACCCGGCGCCGGTCCGCTCCCCGGTGCCCGGTCATGTCCCGGCGCCTGACCACGTCCCGGTGGCTGACTGTGCCCCGGGACCTGCTCACGCGCCGACCCGTGACCGCGGCTGTTGATCGGCCGCCGGGTCGGCGGTGCGACCGGCGTGACCGAGCGCGGAGCCGGTGGTCTTAAGCCCAGGCGGGCCTCCAGCCGGCCTACGTCGACCCGAGACTGTTGCCGGTCAGCCGCGTCCTCCCACCCCGTGGCGAGCAGCCTGAGCCGCTCCGCCTCGGTGAAGCCACCCCAAACGCCGTACGGCTCGCGGGTCGCCAGAGCGTGCGCGGCACACTCTGCGCGTACCGGGCAACTGCGGCACAGCTGCTTCGCGGCGGCCTCCCGGCGCCCCCGGGATGCACCCCGCTCACCGTCGGGGTGGAAGAACTGGGCGCTGTCCCGGCCCCGGCACAGTCCCATGCGCTGCCAATCCCATATGTCGGCGATGGGACCGGGCAGCCGAGCGACGTTCGTCATGCGCACCCTCCTTCCGTACGTGCGGTTGAGATGACTTGCCAAAAACGCTGCTCGCAAACCACCCGTTGCGTTCTGCTGTCCGCTTGCGTTGTACCGGCGAGGGGCGATTCCGAGGAAAGCTGAACAGTTTTGCCCAGATCTGTAGTCCCCTCAACGGAGAGGGGAGACGCGTTGCGTACGGTTCTGGTCTGTGTGAAGACACCGCTGGCGGCCCAGGCGATCGGGGCTTCGGCGACTCGGCTCGGCATCGGCTCGGCCGTGCGAACCGCGCTGACCGCGACCGAGGCCGTGTCCCAGCTCGCTGCTGAGCCCGCCGAACTGGTGCTGGTCGACACCGCGGTGGCCCGCCCGGACAGCGCCGACTTCACCCGGCGGGCGCTGTTGGCCTCACCGGGCGCCACGATCGTCTTCTTCGGCGTGGAGGAGCCGCGCAACGCGGCGGCGGCGATCGCGGCCGGCGCCCGCGGCGTGATCCGAGCCGACCACACCGATGCTGTGACGCTCGTCACGAAGGCGGTGCTGTTGCTCCTCACGCAGCCCGCTGTCGGCCAGCGGCCGATGGCCGTGAACGGAACCGGAGCCGGGGACCGGGCGAGCGTGACCAGCGGGGGTCCCGGGTACGCGACCGCGTCGGGCGTCGGGCGGGCCGTGGCCGCCGGGTCGTCGATGCGGTCCGGTACGAGCGTCGCCCTGCCGCACCAGCGCGCGGATGTCGCGACCGAGCCTCCCCGTCGACGCGTCGAGCTGACCGAGCGCGAGCTACAGGTCCTGCGGGGTATGGCGGACGGCAAGAGCAACGCTGAGATCGGCCGTGATCTGTACGTCTCCGAGGACACGGTCAAGACCCATGCCCGGCGGCTGTTCCGCAAGCTGGGCGCGCGTGACCGTGCGCACGCTGTGGCGTCGGCGTTCCGCGCTGGCCTGGTGAGCTGACCGGTCCAGACATGCGGGGGCGGTACCCCGCGGTCACTGGCGTTAAACGGCGCGGGGAGGCGCCGTCGCCGCGGCCTGGGGGAGCGCCATCACCACGGACTGGGCAAGCGCCGTGACCGCCTTCAGCGCTCGCCGTCGTCGGTGGCGTCGGCCAGCGCGTCGTGCACGCCGTCCGCGTATCCCCGCGCGTACTCCCACGTGACGTAGTGATCCGGGTCCGGGTCGTAGGCCGGCTCGTGCACCCGGGGCCGACCCGACGTCAGCAGGTGGCGGAGGTTGGAGCGCAGCAGGTCCCAGTCGAAGTAGTGGGGCTCGTGGCAGTCCTCACACTCGATCACGAGCCCGCGGATACCGATGGGGGTGAGCAGCGCCTGGTAGATCTCAAGATCCGCGAGGTCCTCCAGCACGTCCTGCCGTTCCGCATCGGTCAGCGGCTCGCCGGCGTCGTCGGTCGCGTCGAGATCAGCGCTCGGGTCACCTGGGTCCCCGGCGAACGGGTCGATGGGCTCGTCCTGCACCCTTTCACCGTAGCCCCGAACAGGGCCGTGTGCCGGCCCCGACACCGGTTCGCGGTATCGGCTCGTGTCGCGCTCACGCCTACCGCCCACATACCGGCCAGGGCCCGGCGCGCTGGTGGGTACGATAAATGCACCCGCCCGCCGACTAAAGAGCTGGGAAATCACTTCATGGATCTAGACAGCCGTTCGTTGCCGCTCGGGTTGACCTTCGATGACGTCCTCCTGCTTCCCGCCGAGTCCGATGTCGTGCCCAGCACGGTCGACACCTCGACGCAGCTGACGCGCAACGTCCGGCTGCACATGCCGCTGGTCTCCAGCGCCATGGACACCGTCACCGAGGCCCGCATGGCGATCGCCATGGCGCGCCAGGGTGGCATCGGTGTGCTGCACCGCAACCTCTCCATCGAGGACCAGGCGCAGCAGGTTGACCTCGTCAAACGCTCCGAAGCCGGCATGGTCACCAACCCCATCACCTGCTCGCCCGACGACACGCTGGCCGATGTCGACGCGCTGTGCGGGCGTTACCGCATCTCCGGCGCGCCGGTGACCGACGCCGATGGCGCGCTGGTCGGCATCGTCACCAACCGCGATATGCGCTTCGTCACCGACAAGACCGCGCTCGTCCGCGATGTCATGACCAAGATGCCGCTCGTCACCGCCCCGGTCGGGGTCGACAAGGAGACCGCTCTCGGGCTGCTGCGCCAGCACAAGGTCGAGAAGCTGCCGATCGTCGACGAGGCCGGCAAGCTGCGCGGCCTCATCACGGTCAAGGACTTCGCCAAGAGCGAACAGTTCCCGAACGCGACCAAGGACAACGCGGGCCGGCTGCGGGTCGCCGCGGCGGTCGGGGTCGGCGAGGAGTCGTACAAGCGCGCCCGCACCCTGATCGACGCGTGCGTCGACGTCCTCATGGTCGACACCGCGCACGGTCACAACCGCCAGGTGCTCGAGATGGTTGCGCGCCTCAAGCGCGAGGCGCCCGGCGTCGACATCGTCGGCGGCAACGTGGCCACGTACGCCGGGGCCAAGGCCCTGGCCGGGGCCGGTGCGGACGCGGTGAAGGTCGGCGTCGGGCCCGGCTCGATCTGCACGACGCGAGTCATCGCCGGCGTCGGCGTCCCGCAGGTCACCGCGATCATGGAGGCGGCGCGCGCCTGCCGGCCGCTCGGCGTGCCGGTCATCGGCGACGGCGGTATGCAGTACTCCGGTGACATCGCGAAGGCGATCGTCGCGGGCGCCAGCTCGGTCATGCTCGGCAGCCTGCTGGCGGGCTGCGAGGAGAGCCCCGGCGACCTGATCTTCATCAACGGCAAGCAGTACAAGTCCTACCGGGGCATGGGCTCGCTGGGCGCGATGCAGTCGCGCGGCCAGGCGAGGTCGTACTCCAAGGACCGCTACTTCCAGGACGACGTGCTCTCCGACGACAAGCTCGTACCGGAGGGCATCGAGGGCCAGGTACCCTACCGCGGCCCGCTGCAGGCGGTCTCCCAGCAGCTCGTCGGCGGCCTGCGCGCCGCCATGGGCTACGTGGGCGCCGCCACCATCCCCCAGATGCACGAGCGGGGCGAGCTCATCCGGATCACCGCGGCAGGTCTCAAGGAGAGCCACCCGCACGACATCCAGATGACCGTCGAGGCTCCCAACTACCATTCCCGCTGAACTACTTGTAACTAATTTGGAGTCCACAGTGCGTGACTCGGTCGAGATCGGTCTGGGCAAGACCGCACAGCGGGGGTATCACCTCGACGACATTGCCCTCGTGCCCACTCGGCGCACCCGCGACGTCGACGACGTGTCGACGTCGTGGCAGCTCGACGCGTACCAGTTCAAGATCCCGTGCGTGGCGCACCCGTCCGACGCGACGATGAGCCCGGCCACGACGATCGCGCTGGGCCGCCTCGGCGGCCTGGGTGTGCTCAACGTGGAGGGGTTGTGGTGCCGGTACGAAGATCCCACCCCGGTACTCGAGGAGCTGGCCGGCCTCACCGATGACGCGAACACGACGCGGCGCCTGCAGCAGGTGTACGCGGAGCCGATCAAGCCGGAGCTGATCGTCGAGCGGGTCAAGCAGATCCGCGACGGCGGCGTGACCGTGGCGGTACGCGTGTCGCCGCAGCACACGCTCGCGCTCGCCCCGGTGATCCTCGACGCCGGGGTCGACATCCTGGTCATCCAGGGCACCCTGGTGTCGGCCGAGCACGTGTCGACCACCGACGAGCCGCTCAACCTCAAGGAGTTCATCGCCGACCTCGACCTGCCGGTCGTCGTCGGTGGGTGCACCAACTACCAGACCGCGCTGCACCTCATGCGGACCGGCGCCGCCGGTGTCATCGTCGGCATCGGTGGGGACGAGTGGGCGACCACCGACCGGGTGCTGGGGATCAGGGTGCCGATGGCGACCGCCATCGCGGACGCGGCGGCAGCGCGCCGGGACTACCTGGACGAGACCGGCGGCCGCTACGTGCACATCATCGCCGACGGTGACCTGCAGACCTCCGGTGACATCGCTAAGGCCCTCGGCTGCGGCGCCGACGCCGTGATGCTCGGTGAGCCGCTGACGCGCTCCGAGAACGCGCCGGCCGGCGGCGCCTGGTGGGTGTCGGGGGCGAGCCACCCGAAGCTGCCGCGCGGCTCGTTCGGCGCCGCCGAGGAGCCGATGGGGAGCCTGGAGAAGGTGCTGTTCGGCCCGTCCGACGACCCCGAGGGCGTGCTCAACCTCTTCGGTGGGCTGCGCCGGGCGATGGCCAAGTGTGGGTACCGCGACCTCAAGGAGTTCCAGAAGGTCGGCCTGGTCCTCGACAACTAGTCGGAAACGAAGACGGGGGCGCGGATACCGGTACTGTCGGTATCCGCGCCCCCGTCTTGCGTGCCTACTTGATGTACTGGCGGCAGGGGTCTTCCATAAATGTGACTCGTGAGTAACTATTGGCCATGCGTTACGACGTAGTGATCATCGGCTCTGGATTCGGGGGCAGCGTCGCTGCGCTGCGCCTGGTCGAAAAGGGATACAAGGTCGCCGTCCTGGAGGCCGGCCGGCGCTTCGCCGACTCCGACTTCCCGAAGACGTCGTGGCGCTCGCGCAAGTTCCTCTGGGCCCCGGCGCTCGGCTGCTACGGAATCCAGCGCATCAACCTGCTGCGGGACGTGCTTGTCCTGTCCGGGGCCGGAGTCGGTGGCGGCTCGCTGGTCTACGCCAACACGCTGTACCGCCCGCTCAAGCCGTTCTACGCCGACCCCCAGTGGGTCGGCGTCACGGACTGGGAGCAGGAGTTGGCACCCCACTACGACCAGGCCGAACGGATGCTCGGCGTGGTCACGTACAACCGCATGACGCGCGCCGACGAAGCGATGAAGCGGGTGGCCGCCCGCATGGGGGTCGAGGACACATTCCATCCCACTCCGGTCGGCGTCTACTTGGGGCAGCCCGGGGTGGACCCGTTCTTCGGCGGCGCCGGGCCGGTCCGTAACGCCTGCCACCACTGCGGCGCCTGCATGACCGGCTGCCGGTTCAACGCCAAGAACACCCTGGTCAAGAACTACCTGTACCTGGCGGAGCAGGGCGGTGCGGAGGTCCGCCCGCTCACGACCGTCGACATCGTGCGCCCAGGTGCGCAAGGCGGCTATGTCGTGGAGGCGCACCGCACCGGGCGGACGTGGAAACGCCATACCTTCGAGGCCGACCAGGTGATCTTCGCGGCCGGCTCGCTCGGCACCCAGCGGGTACTGCACCGCTCGAAGGCGGCCGGCGCGCTGCCGGCGCTGTCCGGCCGGCTCGGCGCGTTGACGCGTACCAACTCGGAGGCCATCCTCGGGGCGCGCACATTCAACAAGGACGCCGACTACACCGACGGTGTGGCGATCACCAGTTCGTTCCACCCCGACGCGAACACCCACATCGAGCCCGTCCGCTACGGCAAGGGCTCCAACGCGATGGGCCTGCTGCAGACGGTGCTCACCGACGGCGGACCGCGCCGGATGTTGCGCTGGTGGGGCGTGTTCTTCTCGCAGCCGTGGAAGCACCTGCGCGTGCTGTCGGTACGCAGGTGGTCGGAGCGTACGGTCATCGCTCTGGTCATGCAGTCGCTGGACAACTCGCTGCAGACCCACTACAGGCGTGGTTGGCTGGGCCGTAAGCGCCTGACCACCACCCAGGGCCACGGCGCGCCCAACCCGACCTGGGTCCCGGCCGGCAACCAGGCGGTCAGGCTGCTCGCTGAGGAGATCGACGGTGTGCCGGGCGGCTCCTGGGGCGAGGTGTTCAACATCCCGATGACCGCGCACATCCTGGGTGGTGCTCCGATCGGTGCCGACGCGTCGAAGGGTGTGGTCGACCCGTACCATCGCGTCTTCGGCCATCCCGGCCTGCACGTCGTGGATGGGGCGGCGGTGAGTGCCAACCTCGGCGTGAACCCGTCGCTGACGATCACCGCGCAGGCCGAGCGGGCGATGTCGATGTGGCCCAACAAGGGCGAGGCCGATCCGCGGCCGCCCCTCGGGTCGCCGTACGAGCGGGTCGAGCCCGTCGCTCCCCGGAGTCCGGCCGTTCCGGCGACCGCTCCGGCCGCGCTGCGCCTGCTGCCGCGTTAGAGGTTTCGCGGGGGTAACCGGCGAGAAATTCGCTTGAAATCCCCCAAAGTGAGGCTGTAGGGGAGCCCCACCCCTGGGGGGAGCGGTGGACCCCTATCCCGGTTGGCTGAACCCGGGCGACAACGCGTGGCAGTTGATCGCAGCCACGCTCGTCGGCCTGATGAGCATCCCCGGCCTCGCGCTCCTGTACGGGGGACTGGCGCAGCGCAAGTGGGCGGTGAACACCATGCTCATGGCGTTCACCGGGTTCGCGCTGGTTCTCGTCGCCTGGGTGCTCTACGAGTTCAGCATGGCGTTCGGTGAGCCGCTGCGTCTCGGCCCCGGCATCCTCGGCAGCTTCGTCGGAACGCCGCATCCGATCCTCGATCCCGGGTCGCTGCAAGGCAAAGCCCACATTCCACTCGTCGACGGCTCGATGCCCGAGTTCCGGTACCCGAAGTCCACGCTGGCCTACTTCCACTTCGCGTTCGCGGCGATCACTCCGCTGCTGTTCCTGGGCTCGGTGATCGGCCGGATGAGCTTCAAGGCCTGGCTGCTCTTCGTGCCGCTGTGGTCTGCTCTGGTGTACGCGGTCAACGCCTTCCTGTTGTGGGGTGGCGGCTGGTGGGCGCACGCGGGCGCGCTGGACTACAGCGGCGGCTACGTGATCCACCTGGCCGCCGGTACGACCGGCTTCACCGCGGCCGCCGTCATCGGCCCGCGCCTGGCGCGCGACCGGGCCCGACCGCTGCCGAACAACCTGCCGATGGTGGCCGCCGGCGCCGGCATCCTCTGGCTGGGCTGGAACGGCTTCAACGGCGGCGACATGTACTTCAGCGGCGCGAACGCGGCCGTAGCGGTGCTCAACACCAACCTCGCCGCCGCCGTGGCGCTGCTGATCTGGCTGGTGCTGGACATGTCGGCCGGTCCGCAGCGCAAGCCCACCTTCCTCGGTGCCGTCAACGGCATGATCGCCGGCCTGGTCGCGATTACCCCGGCGGCGGGCTTCGTCAGCGGCTGGGGCGCCCTGCTGATCGGCGTCGTCGCGTCGATCGTGGTGTGGCTGTCCTGGAACAGGTTCTCCCGGCTGGCGCTGTTCCGCCGGGTCGACGACACGCTCGGCGTGTTCCACACGCATGGTGTCGCGGGCCTGACGGGTGGCCTGCTGGTCGGCCTGCTGGCCGATCCGGCGATGGCTGTGTACCTGAAGCCGGACGGTTCCGTCGGGTTCAGCGCCTCCGGGCTGCTGTACGGCCATCCCCGGCAACTGGCGCTGCAGGCGGGCGCCGCGCTGACGGTCATCGCGTGGGACGCGGCGCTCACCGTGGGAATTCTCAAGGCGATCGGGACGGTGGTTCCGCTGCGGCTGCCCGACCCGGCCCTCGAAACCGGTGACCTGGCCGTTCACGACGAAGAGGCGTACCCGAGCGATCGGGTCGTGGACCTCGCGCCGGTCGACAGCGGCGCCCCGGCTTCCCCCGCGCCTCCACCGGCACCGCCTGGTCCGCCCGCTGCGGCAGCTTCGCCGTCCCCGCCTGCCGCCCCGTCCCCGCCCGTGTCGCCGCCAGATTAGGCTTCCGCCCCCACCCCTCCGCCGTGATCAGGGAGGGTTCGGCGTCCACGGTGATCTCGGCTCTTCCTGGTCATGGCATGGGACCGGCGGCAGGAGGCGGCCGCAGCCGGATAGGCTCGGCGCATGAGCACGCCGCCCCCGGTTCTCGTCGTCGATTTCGGAGCCCAGTACGCGCAGCTGATCGCCCGCCGCGTCCGCGAGGCCAACGTCTACTCGGAGTTGGTCCCGCACTCGATGCCGGTGGAGCAGATGCTCGCCCGCGAACCGGCCGCGATCATCCTCTCGGGTGGGCCGTCCAGCGTGTACGAGGAGGGCGCGCCCCAGGTCGACCCGGCCCTGTTCGACGCCGGCGTACCCGTGTTCGGCATCTGCTACGGCTTCCAGGCGATGGCCCGGGCGCTCGGTGGTGAGGTCGCTCACACCGGCCTGCGGGAGTTCGGCGGCACACCGCTCAACATCGCCGATCGGCCCGGCGTCCTCTTGGAGGGCCTGCCCGCCGAGCAGTCGGTGTGGATGAGCCACGGCGACAGCGTCTCGGCCGCGCCGCCCGGGTTCAACGTCACGGCCGCGTCGCCCGGCGCGAAGGTGGCCGCGTTCGAGAACCCGGAGAAGCGCCTCGCCGGGGTGCAGTTCCACCCCGAGGTCGCCCATACCCCGCACGGCCAGGAGATCCTGCGCCGCTTCCTCGCCGACATCGCGGGAGTCGAGCCGACCTGGACCAACGACGAGATCATCGACGAGCAGGTCCGCGCCATCCGCGAGCAGGTCGGTGACAAGCAGGTGATCTGCGGCCTCTCCGGCGGGGTTGACTCGGCCGTGGCCGCCGCGCTGGTCCAGCGCGCGGTCGGCGACCAGCTCACCTGCGTCTTCGTCGACCACGGGCTGCTGCGGGCGGGCGAGGCCGAGCAGGTCGAGCAGGACTACGTGGCCGCCACGGGCATCAAGCTCAAGGTGGTCGACGCGGCCGACCGGTTCCTGAACGCGCTCGCCGGGGTCACCGACCCGGAGCAGAAGCGCAAGATCGTGGGTCGCGAGTTCATCCGCGTGTTCGAGCAGGCCGCGCGCGAGGTCGCCGCCGAAAACGATGTCGAGTTCCTGGTGCAGGGCACCCTGTACCCGGACGTCGTGGAGTCCGGCGGCGGCACCGGCACCGCCAACATCAAGTCGCACCACAACGTCGGCGGCCTGCCCGAGGACCTGAAGTTCACGCTCATCGAGCCGCTGCGCACCCTGTTCAAGGACGAGGTACGGGCGATCGGCGCGGCCCTCGGCCTGCCCGCGGAGATCGTCCAGCGCCACCCGTTCCCCGGCCCCGGGCTGTCGATCCGGATCATCGGTGAGGTCACCCGCGACCGCCTCGACGTGCTGCGCGCCGCCGACAAGATCGCCCGCGAGGAGCTGACCGCCGCCGGACTGGACCGGGAGATCTGGCAGGTTCCGGTGGTCCTGCTCGCCGACGTGCGCAGCGTGGGCGTCCAGGGCGACGGACGTACGTACGGGCACCCCATCGTGCTGCGCCCGGTGTCGAGCGAGGACGCCATGACGGCTGACTGGTCGCGGCTGCCCTACGACGTCATCGCCCGGATCTCGACGCGGATCACCAACGAGGTGCCCGAGGTCAACCGGGTCGTCCTCGACGTCACCAGCAAGCCCCCGGGCACCATCGAGTGGGAGTGACCCCGCGCTGGGCGTAAGGAAGGGCACCGTGCCGCACGGTGCCCTTCTCTCACATCTGGGCGGTCGGCGCCGTTGGAGTCCAGCTCGCGGGCGCGGGCTGCAGTGGCGGTTCGGGCATGATCGCCCAGAGGATCGGGTACGCCAGGAGCGCGCCGCCACCGGTGAAGAACGCGAGGATGACGAACAGCACCCGGACGATGGTCGGGTCCATGTTCGAGTACTCGGCGATGCCGCCGCAGACGCCGGCGAACGTGCGGTTGGTAAGGGAGCGGTAGAGCTTGCGGTACGAGGTCTCGGTCATGCCTCTACGATGCGGTCTCCCTGCCCTCGTCCACCTCGGGTGACGCCCGGATCATGGACCCTGGTCCGTCCCGGATGCCGACCCTGGGTCCCGGCCCCCGAACGGGTGTCAGCAATCCGACAGTGACTCCGGTGCTTAACGTATTTCGGACAGAATTTCGCCGTGACTCCCGCACTCGAGCCACTCCGCAAGATCGCGGCGTACGCACTCTGCCAGGACTCGTCCGGCCGGGCGCTCCTGGTACGGGCATCGCCGCGGTCCGGCACGCCCGGCGCCTGGTCGCTGCCTGGTGGTGCGGTCGACCACGGGGAGCACCCGTTCCACACGGTCGTACGGGAGACTGCCGCCGAGACGGGACTGTCGGTGACGGTTTCCCGGCTACGTGACGTCCTCGCCGACATGCGGGCCCTGCCCAGCCGGGGCATCGTGCTGCACACCGACCGGCTGCTGTACGAGGTGACGATCCGGGGTGGCGCGCTGCGCGACCGGGTGGGCCAGCCGACGGACCTGGCCCGCTGGTTCACCCTGGACGAGGCCGCCGCGCTGCCGCTGCGCCCGTTCACCGCGACGGCCCTGGACCTGCCGCCGGCCCCGGTCGACCTGCGCCCGGACGGGCCGCCGGAGCTGCCCTCGTTCTACGCGGTGCCCGGCCCCGACGGGCTGCACCGCGCCCAGCGCTTCGCCGCGTACGCGGTGGCGACCGACCCGCAGGGCCGGGTGCTGCTGACACGGGTCGCCGCGGGGTACCCGGGCGGCGGCGACTGGCACCTGCCGGGCGGCGGCACCGACTACGGCGAGCAGCCGGGCGTGGCGCTGCTGCGGGAGCTGGCGGAGGAGACCGGGCAGCGGGGTCGGCTCGTCGAGCTGTTGGGCGTGGCCAGTCACCGGGACGCGGCCTCGCTCGGCCCGGAGGGGTATCCGATCGACTGGCACGGCGTCCGCGCCTTCTATCGGGTGAACGTGCCGCTGCCGACGCCGCCGCGGGTCCTCGACGTCGGTGGCTCGACGGACGCGGCGCGCTGGTTCACGCCGTCGGAGCTGGTCGGACTGCCCCGGACCGAGGTGACGGTGGAGGCGCTGCGCAACGCCGGGCTCGTCTGATCGGCGGGTAGCGTCGGCGGCGTGGAGACGACGACACAGCGGCGTCGCATCGGCGCGTACGGGGTCTGCCGGGATGACGGGCGGATCCTGATGTGCCGGAACGCACAGGGGGTGCTGCAACTGCCGGGCGGCGCCGTGGCGCAGGGTGAGCATCCGGTCGACGCCGTGGTGCGTACCCTCGCCGAGACGGCCGGCCTGACCGTCGAGGTGACCGGGCTACGGGATGCCGTCACCGACGTCGTACGGGCGCCGGGCTACCAGGCGCACAACGACCGGCTGCTCTTCGACGTCCGGATTGCCGGCGGTAATCTGCCGGGCCACATCGAGTGGCTCGCAGCCGAAGCGGCCGAGGCCGTACCGTTGCAGGAGGTCGCGGGCGGAACTTTCCCGCCCCGTTCGGTGCAGCGTTTCGGTGCGTACGGGCTGGTCACGGACCCGGAGGAGCGGGTGTTGTTGACACAGATCGCGCTCGGGTACCCGGGCGCGGGAGAGTGGCACCTGCCGGGCGGCGGTACGGACTTCGGCGAGCCGCCGAAGGCGGGGCTGCTGCGGGAGTTGGCCGAGGAGGCCAACCAGCATGGCCGGATCACGGAGCTGCTGGGCGTGTCGAGCGGTCACAACCCGAAAGCGCTGGGGCCGGAGGGTTATCCGATCGACTGGCACGTGGTCCGGGTGCACTACCGGGTTGCGGTCGACGAGCCGGTGCCGCCGCTCGTCACGGAAGGTGCGGGCAGTTCGACGGCTGCCGCGGCCTGGTTCACCCCGGAGGAGCTTCCGAACGTGCGGTTGACGCGGGCTGCCGCAACTGTCATTCGGGATTATTTCCGACGGTAGATGTGTTGCAGCCAGAAACGGGTCCGGACACCGACGTCTGTCGCCCGATTGGTTTACAGTGAGTGTCCAATTTAGTTACGCCTCGTTACGAACCTTTGTACGGTTTGCACTTTCCGTGGTGAAAAGGGAAGAAAGATCTGGCGTTGAGGATCGCCAATCTTCGCTTCCATGTGCGATGGTGTAAGCCGCAAACCGCGCGGGTGGGAACCCGTCTTGCAGTGGAGGATTTTTGGTGCCGAGAGCCCCTTGGCGTCGGCGTCGTACGACGGACAGCCCGCGTCCAGCGGGTCGTGGATGGGCCGGTCGGCTGCGTCGCAGCGGCTCACTGGCCCGGCAGGTGCTTCTGGTTGGCCGTCCCGGCCGGCGTCGCACCGAGTCGATGTCCGGTGCGACCACGCTGATCTTGCCCGAGCGCCGCGACCTCGAAGCCGGACAGGCAGGTCAGGTCAGACTGCGCCGCCGTGTGAGGGCGGTTCCAGGCGCTCCCGTCGCCCTGCCGCCGGCAGCCCCTGTCCGCACGTCGACGAGCCCCGTAGCGTCCACCGCGCCGGTCGCTCAGGCCGCGCCGGTCGACGCCGCCCCAGCTGCCGGACTGGCGATCCCGCTCCTCCCCGGTGAGCCCACGCTGGCCCGGCGGCTGCGCTTCCTCGCGGTCAACGCCTGCACCGTCAGCAGCCTGCTGCTCGGCATGTCGGCCATCTTCCTGGCGCTCAACGGCGTCAGCGTGAAGTGGGCGGCCCTGTGCCTCATCGCCTGCGTCGCGTTCGACGGCCTCGACGGGGCGCTGGCCCGCAAGCTGGGCGTCGCGAGCCCGTTCGGCGCCCAGATGGACTCGCTCGCCGACATGTGCTCGTTCGGCATCGCGGCGCCCGTCGTCGTGTACGCCTGGCTCGCCGGTGCGGCGCCTGCCTGGTTAGCGATGCCGGCCTGCGCGATGGTCGCCGTGTGCGCCGCGATCCGGCTCGCCCGGTTCAACGTCTCGCCCAAGGACGGCAGATTCTTCTGCGGGGTGCCGACGACCATGGTCGCCGCCGTGCTCGCCCTGGGCACGCTCATCGAGCCGGCGATCCCGGCGGAGGCGCGGGTCGCGGCGGTTGCCGTGCTCGCCCTGGCGATGGTGTCGAGTTTCCCGTACGCGAAGATCGCCCGTCTGCTGCGGCTCCCCCCGTGGCTACTGGTCCTGCCGGCGGTGAGCGCCTTGATCGACTACCGGCTGACGTTCGCCAGCGTCGTGGTGGCGTACCTGGTCAGCGGCCCGCTCGTGTGGCTGCGCCAGCGCGCCTAGCACGGAACGTAAAAGAGCGGCCCCCACCAACTGGTGGGGGCCGCTCTTTTACGTTCCGGGAGAGTTACCGCCAGCGGGCGATCACGGTGACGCCGCCGACCACCCGGTCACCGGGGGCGACCTCGGGGGTGGCCCGGTCGGCGGGCAGGTAGACGTCGGTCCGCGAGCCGAACCGGATCAGCCCGAACCGCTCGCCGCGGGCCAGTACCGATCCGACGGGCGCGCGCTGCACGATGCGCCGCGCGATGAGGCCCGTCCGCTGGGCCACCACGACCTGCCCGTACGCGCTGTCGAGCAGGGTGTACGCCGCCACGTTGTGCTCGGCGGCGGCCTTCATGGCGGCCGCATACCCGCCGTCCTCGACGAAGTGCTCGACCACCCGGCCGGCGACCGGCGAGCGGTTGACGTGCACGTCCAGCACGGACAGGAAGACGGCGATCCGCAGGAACTCGCCGTCTCCGAATCGCTCGTCGCGCAGGCGCTCCACCGAGAGCACCTTGCCGTCGCTCGCTGCCACGACCGCCTTCGGGTCGTCGGGGGTGTCGCGCTGCGGGTCCCGGAAGAACGCGGCGACCGGCGCCGCCGCCAGGGCGGGCACCATCCACAGCTTGGACTTGGGCCGGGCGGCCTTGGTCAACGCCGCCAGGCCGAGCGCGATACCCGCCGCGGCGATGCCGTTGGAGTCGATGTTCATACCGCGGGTCAGCGAAACGCTGGACGGCCGGTACGCCGGGAGGATCCGCTCGACCACGGCCTGGTCGGCGGCGGTGTAGCGGAGCCGGTGTACGCGTACCGGAGGCACGTTGCGCAGCACCAGGTCGCTGCCGACCCCGTACAGCGCCGCCTGGCGCTCGATCTCGTCGACCGCACCGTTGGGGAGGGTCGTGGCCGGCACGACCAGGGACAGCACGCCGCCCGAGTTCATCGCCTTGATCAGCTCATCGAGGCGGGAACGGGTCTCCTCGGCGGTGCCCGACAGCGCCTCGGCCAGGATCACGACGTCGGCCGGGTCGGCCTCGTCGAGGGACTCCGCCACCTGTACCCGGTCCTCCACCCATCGGCCCTGGCCGGCGAGGTGGGTGCGGAGCGCGGCAGCGGCGTCCTGGTCGGGCGCCACCACGGTGAGCTTGTCGTCCGGCAGCAGTGCGTCGATGGCGGCCGCGAGAGTCGTCGAGCCGGCGTCGGCGCCGACCAGCAACCCCGTCTTGGGGCCGCCGTGGCGGGCCAGTTCGGCGGCGAGCACCCGGGCGGCGCGCGGCCCGATCTGCACCGGGCGCCGGAACCCGCCGGACACGGGAAGTGCTGGGAACTGCGTCAAAGTCGGCTCCTGAAGTGTTACGGACCGATCCGCACCCGCGACGGGTGCGGATCGGTGCGTGGTTCGCCGGCCAAGCATATTCGTCCGAACGGCTGGGTGCCGTGTATCCGGCGGTCGGCTCAGACGTCCGGACCGTCCTCGTCCGGTGTCGTCGCGCTGTCCGCGCGCGTCTTGCGGCCGGCGTCGGAGCGTAGGGCCCCGACCAGGCCCAGCACGCCGAAGATGATCAGCACGGCGGCTAGCAGCCAGCCGAGCTGGGGCAGGGCCACGTCGACCGTGCCGCCGAAGAACCACCAGCCGACCGCCGCCAGGAAAACGAGGCCGAACGCGAGCGACAGCCCGTCGGTGCGATGCGACTTCATCGGTGTACCTCCAGCTTGCCGAGGGAGACGGTCGCGGTCAGCCGCAACTGGCCACCGCCCGGGCCGTCCGCGCCGTTGTCACGCACCTCGCGGGTCTCGTTACCGAGGCCGTCCCAGCGCTGCCCCAGGACGTCCGCGCTTCCGCCGTCGACCGTGGCCGACACGTCCACATCGACGTTGGGTGGCAGGATGACGACCAGGTTGCCGACGTCCACGCTCACCTCCACCGAGGAGCCGGTCTCGGTGCCCGAGAAGTCAAGCTTGGACAGGTCGAGCGTCCCGTTGCCCACGTCGACGGAGTAGCGACTGTCGAGCGCGGACAGGCTCGCCGGCGTCCACGTCACGTTGCCGCGCACACCGGCCATGTCGACGGGCCACGGGCCGATCCGCACCCCGCTGACGTTGTCCACGGCCGCGGTCACGATGAGCGCGACCGTCAGGACCAGGCCCGGGAAGATCAGCCAGCGCGCCCGGCCCAGCCACGCGCCCACGACCAGGCCGAGCCCGATGAGGCCCAGCGCGACGGCGGCGTAGTCGGTGCCGTTGAACGACGCACCGGCCACGTCGAGCGCCGCCAGCGCGCCGAGCGCGAGGCAGATCAGCGACAGGACCACCCGGCCCAGCCGCGACCGCTCCCGCGGCGGCTTCGGCGGCGGTGGGGGAGCCTGGACCAACCCCGGGTACTGCGGGGGAGGCGGTGGCGGGTAGCCCAGCGACTGGGCGTACGGGCTGCTGCTGGCGTACGGGCTGCTGCTGGCGTACGGGCCGTGCGGCGCGAACGGCTCGCCCGGCGGCGCCTGCGGCGGCACCAGGCCGACCGGCGGCATCGGACTGGCCGAGGGCATCATGACCGTCGGAGCGGGGCTGCCCGACGCCGGCGGCGTGCCCGGCGGGACGGGGCTGAACGGCTGCGTCGGCCACTCCGACTGCGGCGGCCAGTTCGGCGTCGGCGGCTGCGGCGGTTGGGTCGCCGGGCGGCCGAAGGCGGCGCCGCCGCGGGACACCAGGAGGGCGGCGCCGATGATGACCGCCGAGCCGAGCAGGGCGCTGCGGATGTTGCCCGAGAACGCCACGGCGAACATGATCACGGCGACGATCGCGAGGCCGAGGGTCAGTGGCGCGGAGGTGCTGGAACGGCCCCGACCGACCAGGGCCTCCGCCGCGGAGGCGGAGTCCCCCTCAGCCGGGATGAGTAGCCAGCCGAGCAGGTAGACGAGCAGACCCACGCCGCCGAAGAGCGTCAGGACACCCAGCAGGACCCGCCACAGGACCGGGTCGGTGTTCGTCGCCCGACCGATCGCCGCGGCCACACCGGCGAACCAGCGGCCCTGCTGCGGGCGGATCAGCCCGTACCGGGTGGCGAACGCCCCACCGGTGGGCTGGGGCGGGGGGAAGAAGCTCCCCTCCGGCGGCGGGAAGCCGCCCGGTGGCGGGGGTGGAGACCCGCCCGGCGGGTTCGCACCGGGAGAAGAGAAGGGCTCGTCGTGCTCGGTCGCGCCGGCCCCGGCCTCTTGACGCAGCGGCTTCGTATCGCCCGGCAGCGGCACCGTCTCGTCCCGTGACGGCTGCGGCTCGGCATCCGGCGGCTGCGGCTCGGCACGGGGTGGATCCACGGGCCCGTTCTCGGCAGGCTTCTCGGTCATGTCACGATCGTGCCGCCCACAACCGCCGGGCCACCTCAGGAATCGACCCTGACACAACCCTGAATTCGCATGTCAGGGGCGGGTCTGGTGGTCAGGGCGCGCTATGACGTGTGACGATCGGTAGGCCCTACCAAGCGTTTTGTGAGGATGTCGCCGATGACCGCGCCCACCCCGGCCCGCCGCCTGTACCGGGTGACCGACGCGCGGGTCGTGGGCGGGGTCGCCGCCGGCATCGCCGCCCACCTCAACGCGTCCGTCACGTTGGTGCGCATCGTGTTCGTCGTCCTCGCCAGCTTCAGCGGCCTCGGCGCGCTGCTGTACGCGGCGTTCTGGGCGGTACTGCCGCTCGCGCCCGGTCAACGCAGCACCCGCCGCGACCGCCGCCAACTGGTGCCGTTCCTCGCGCTCGGGGTCGGCATTCTGCTCGTACAGGTGCTGTCCGGCATGGGCGGCGTGAAGTCGGTGATCGGCTGGCTCGTCGCGATCGTGGCGGTCGGCGTGGGCATGATCTGGCAGCAGGCCGATCCGAAGCGGCGGGACCGCTGGACGGCCGCCGTCCCGCAGGCCCCGTGGCTCGGGGTCGTCCTCGAAGGTGACCGGCGCGGGCTCATGCTGCGGCTCATCGGCGGCGGTGCGCTGGTGGCCGCCGGCATCATCGGTACCGTCGCCGTGGTCTCCGGCGCGGACCTGTCGGCGCTGATCAACGGGCTGCTGTTCGGCGGCCTCGCGCTCGCCGGCGCCGGTCTGGCGCTGGCACCCATGCTGTGGCGGGTCTTCGGCCAGCTGCGCACGGAGCGGGAGGCCCGCATTCGCGAGCAGGAGCGCGCCGAGGTCGCCGCGATGATCCACGACCAGGTGCTGCACACGCTCGCCCTGATCCAGCGCAGCGCCGGAGACTCCAAGAGCGTGCTGCGGCTGGCCCGGGCGCAGGAGCGCACGCTGCGCGGCTGGCTGTACAAGTCGACCGCCTCGCCGACCGAGCGGCTGCGCGCCGCGCTGGAAGAGGCCGCCGCCGAGGTCGAGGACACGTACGCGGTCGCGGTCGAGGTGGTCGTTGTCGGCGATCGAGACGTCGACGACCGGGTACGCGCTCTGGTGGCTGCCGCCCGCGAGGCGCTCGTCAACGCCGGCAAGCACGCGGGGGTGTCCTCGGTGTCGCTGTACGCCGAGGTGGAGCCCGAGCAGGCCAGTGTGTTCGTCCGCGACCGCGGGGTCGGCTTCGACCCGGAGGCGGTCGACGACGACCGGCACGGCGTACGCGGCTCGATCCTCGGGCGGATGCAGCGCCACGGCGGCCGGGCCGAGATCCGCAGCGAGCCGGGGAGCGGCACCGAGGTACGTCTGTTCATGCCGACTCCTGGGTGGAGCCCGGCCGAGGAGAAGGAAAACGTCAGTGAGTGAATCGGGTCGCCTGAAGGTCTTCCTGGTCGACGACCACGCGATGTTCCGGGCCGGGGTCCGGGCCGAGCTTGGCGTCCACGTCGACGTGGTGGGCGAGGCCGGCAGCGTGGCGGACGCCGTCAGCGGAATCAGCCGTACGCAGCCCGACGTGGTCCTGCTCGACGTGCACATGCCCGACGGCGGGGGCCGGGCCGTCCTCGAGGCGATGCGCCAGAGCCACCCGCAGGTGCGGTTCCTCGCGCTGTCGGTCTCGGACGCCGCGGAGGACGTGATCGGCCTGATTCGGGCCGGCGCCCGCGGGTACGTGACCAAGACGATCGACCCGGAGGAGCTGGCCGGGGCGGTGCGCCGGGTGGCCGACGGCGACGCCGTGTTCAGCCCGCGGCTGGCCGGGTTCGTCCTCGACGCGTTCGCCGCCCGACCCGACGCGCAGCTCGTCGACCCCGAGCTGGATCAGCTGACCAACCGCGAGCGTGAGGTGCTGCGGCTGTTGGCGCGCGGGTACGCGTACAAGGAGATCGCCAAGGAGCTGTACATCTCGATCAAGACGGTCGAGACGCACGTGTCGAACGTGCTCCGCAAGCTCCAGATGTCCAACCGGTACGAGCTGTCGCGCTGGGCGGCCGACCGCCGCCTGGTCTAGCCCCCCGAATCCTTCAGGATCACGGGAGGTGGGGCGCTATTCGGTGTGGATGATCGTGAACGCCTCGGCGAGGCGGCCCTCCGGGAGGCCGTGCGCCCGCGCCACGGTCGCGTGCCGCTCCCGCAGCATCTCCCCGAACCCGTCGAGATGGCTGACCTGCGAGGCGTGCGCCTGAAGCGCGGCCAGCTTGCGGTCGAACGTGTCGGTGATGTCGACGACGTGGTCCGGGTCGGGGCCGGCCGAGTACCAGACCTCGCGGACGGTCCAGGCCTGCAGACCCTGGTCACGCAGCAGCTCCGGGAACGCGAACGGGTTGCGCGAGTCCGGGTAGACGGCGCACGTGGTCGCCTCGCCCACCGCGAGGTGGTCCGGGTGGCTCGGCCCGGCGATCCGCTCCCAGCGGCGCAGCGGCGAGTTCGTCAGGATCCGGTCGGGCCGGAACCGCCGGATCGCCGCCGTGATGTCCCGGCGAAGCTCCAGCGACGGGGTGAGCGTTCCGTCCGCGTACCCGTTGAGGAACTCCACCTGCTTGACCCCGATCGCGGCCGCGGCCGCGCGCTGCTCGGCCTCGCGGATGATCGGCATCTGCTCGCGGGGTGTGTCGTCGAAGCCGCCCGCGTCGCCGCGGGTGACCAGCAGGTACGCGACCTCGAGGCCCTTTTCGACCCAGTGGGCGATGGTGCCGGCGGAGCCGAAGTCGACGTCGTCGGGGTGGGCGAGAACGCACAGCACGCGCTGGACGTCGGGGAGCGGCTCGGCTGAGGGTGGGAAGGTCACGGCACCCGATCATATGCCGGGTCGAGCCGGTGCCCGCCGCAGCCGGCCGCGGTTTGCCCTACAGCGGGCCGCGGCCGGCGCGGAGGATGAGCAGCGCGAGCTGGACGCCGTCCTCGCCGAGTTCCGCGCGGAAACGGTCCAGGATCTGGCGCTCCCGGGCGAGGACGAGGCGGGTGCCGCCGGAGGCGACCCGGGTCTTGCCGACCTCCTGGGACAGGGCGGCGCGCTCCTGCCACAAGCGGAGGATCGTCTCGTCGATCTCGTCGATGCGGGAGCGTAGCGAGGAAATGTGCGCCTCGGGAGTTTCGGTGTTGGATGCGTTCTCGTTCATGGTGTCCACGGTCATGGCGGTCATCTCTGTCGGTCCCATTCTCACGGTATGGGCCTCGTCGGAGTCCCGGAACGAAAAACGCCCCGGGGCTTTCGGGGCCCGGGGCGTCGTCAGGTCTTCGTTCAGGCGTGACCTACGGCTGCCGGACTCCCGGAGCCGTAAAAAAAGTAGTAGCGCACGTCTGAACTCACGCTGCTGAGTATGCCACGCTCGGCGCCGCGCGTGGGAGCTAGTGACCAGTTAGTGAGAAGCAGTACCCAAATGGAGGGCACGGTCGCCCCTGCCACCCGACAAGATCCCCGCACGCGAGGGGGACCGGCGCGCCTGTCGGTTCCGGTTTCGTCGCACTGCCGGCATAGACTCGCCGAGCGATGCATGCTCTCTTCGAGTACCCCCAGAACCCGGCCGCGGCCAATGCTCCGGTGCGCCCTACGCACCCCAGCCCCAGCCGCGATCCGCAGCGCCTGCTCGACGGGCTCAACGATCCGCAGCGGGCTGCCGTGACCCACCGTGGCGCGCCGTTGCTCATCGTCGCCGGCGCCGGGTCGGGCAAGACGCGAGTGCTCACGCACCGGATCGCGTACCTGCTCGGGGCGGGTGACGTGCATCCGGGGGAGATCCTCGCGATCACGTTCACCAACAAGGCCGCGGGCGAGATGAAGGAGCGGGTCGCCTCGCTCGTCGGCGGGCGGGCCCGCATGATGTGGGTGTCGACGTTCCACTCCGCCTGTGTCCGGATCCTGCGCGCCGAGCACGAGCACGCCGGCCTGAAGAGCACCTTCTCCATCTACGACGCCGACGACTCGCGCCGGCTGATGACGCTGGTGGCCCGCGAGCTCGACCTGGATCCGAAGCGGTTCCCGGCGCGTGGCCTCGCCGCACAGGTGTCCAACCTGAAGAACGAGCTGATCGATCCGGAGACGGCGGCCGCCAACGCGGCCGGCCCGCAGCAGCGCACCGTCGCCGAGGCGTACGCGCTCTACCAGCAGCGGCTGGGCGAGGCGCAGGCGCTCGACTTCGACGACCTGATCATGCGTACGGTCGACCTGCTCAAGAGGCATCCGCTGGTGGCCGACTCCTACCGGCGGCGCTTCCGGCACGTACTCGTCGACGAGTACCAGGACACCAACCACGCTCAGTACGTCCTGATCAAAGAGCTTGTGGGGGAGACCGGCGAGCTGTGCGTCGTCGGTGACGCCGACCAGTCGATCTACGCGTTCCGCGGCGCGACGATCCGCAACATCCTGGAGTTCGAGCGCGACTACCCGCAGGCGCGCACGATCCTGCTGGAGCAGAACTACCGCTCCACCCAGATCATCCTGTCCGCCGCGAACGCCGTCATCGACCGGAACACCGAGCGCAAGCCCAAGCGGCTGTGGAGCGAGGAGGGCGCCGGCGAGCAGATCGTCGGGTACGTCGCCGACACCGAGCACGCCGAGGCCGACTGGATCGCCCGCGAGATCGACCGGCTCTGTGACGACCACGGGTTCCGGCCGGCGGACGTGGCGGTGTTCTACCGCACCAACGCGCAGTCCCGGGTGTTCGAAGAGTTGTTCATCCGGTTCGGGTTGCCCTACAAGGTGGTCGGCGGGGTGCGCTTCTACGAGCGCAAGGAGGTCCGCGACGCGCTGGCCTACCTGCGGGCCGTGGCCAACCCCGACGACACGGTGAACATCCGGCGGATCCTCAACACCCCGCGCCGCGGCATCGGCGAGCGCGCCGAGGCGTGCGTGGAGGCTCTCGCGGCCCGCGAACGGATCTCGTTCGGCGCCGCGCTCGCCCGCGTCGACGAGGCGATCGGCGTCTCCACCAGGGCGGCCAACTCCATCAAGGACTTCGTGGCCCTGATGGAGAGCGCCCGCGAACTGGCCGCGACCGCGCCTCCCGAGGAGGTCCTCGAAGCGGTGCTCCAGCGCAGCGGATACCTCGCCGAACTGGAGGAGAGCCTCGACCCGCAGGACGCCGGCCGGGTGGAGAACCTCCAGGAGTTGGTGAGCGTCGCCCGGGAGTACACCGAGCGGGCTGAGACCGCGGCTGCCGAAGCGGAAGCGGAGGAGGAAGCGGCGCGCCCGACCCTCGCCGGCTTCCTGGAGCAGGTGGCGCTCGTCGCCGACGCCGACCAGATCCCCAACGACGACCCTGACCACCAGGGCGTGGTCACCATGATGACCCTGCACACCGCCAAGGGGCTGGAGTTCCCGGTCGTCTTCCTGACCGGCCTGGAAGACGGCGTCTTCCCGCACCTTCGCTCGCTCGGCGACAAGAAGGAGTTGGAGGAGGAGCGGCGGTTGGCCTATGTGGGCATCACGCGGGCCCGCCAGCGGCTCTACATCTCGCGCGCGGTGACGCGGTCGGCGTGGGGCCAGCCCCAGTACAACCCGCCGTCGCGCTTCCTGGAGGAGCTGCCGGAGGACCTGGTGCGCTGGGAGCGCACCGAGGCGACGTACACGAGCTGGTCCGGCGGCGGTGGCGGGGTCGGCGGCCGGGCGTCCGCAGTGGAACGTGCCCCGCAGGAGCGCAACACTCGCTTCGTGGGCGGCACACCGAAGGCGGCGCAGCTGGCAGAGCGGCTGGGACTCGACGCCTCCAAGCTGTCGACCGCCAGCGAGCTGGCCAAGGCCGACGTGCCAGCGCTCGCCCCTGGCGACCGGGTCAACCACCAGCGCTACGGCATGGGCCGGGTGACCGCCGTCGAGGGGTACGGGGCGCGGGCGCAGGCTCAGATCGACTTCGGTGACCAGGTGATGTGGATCGTTCTCCGCCACGCCCCGATCGAGAAGCTGTAACGGGAGGACCGCTCAGCCGAGCTGGTCGAGCACGCCGCCGTTCACGACCTCGATGTGCTTGGCCAGGTCGACGCCGTGCTGGCGCATGAACGGCATGGCGTCGAAAGGCTTGTCGTTTCGCCGCAGCTCGAAGTGCAGGTGCGGCCCGGTGGAGTAGCCACTGTTCCCGCTGAGCGCGACGAGTTCACCGGCGGCGACCCGGGTGCCTTCCTTGCAGATCAGCTTGGAGGCGTGGCCATAGATCGATACGACGCCGTCATCGTGCTGGATCTGCACGCTGTAGCCGTAGCCGCCGTTCCACCGGGCGAGGATGACGGTGCCGGCGTTGGCCGCGTACAGCGGCGTGCCCACGGGGACGGCGAGGTCGGTGCCCGGGTGCAGGACGCCCCAACGCGGGCCGAACATCGACGAGACCACGTAGTCGCCCCGTACGGGCAACTGCCAGAGGTCCTGTCCCGGTTGCTGGCTGACGGCGACCGAGGTGGCGCGGCTGGTCGAACGACCGGCTCGGGCGGCGTTCTGCTGCTCCCGCAGCGGGGCGGCCTCGCTGGCGGAGGCGGCGTTGGTGGTGTCGAGCCAGCGGGGACTGTCCTGGCTCTTCAGCTCGGGCATCGCGTGGGTGGTCCCCATCGCCACCACGCCAGCGCCCAGAACGGCTGTGGTGACAGCGGTGGCGTACTTGCCGCGCGACGGTGCCGGAGCGCGCCGACTGCCACGGTAACGCCCACTCGGGACTTGGTGATCCACGCAACTCCTCCGACGCGGTCGAAGACACAGGCTGTCGCTTGCCGGTTAGCGGCAAGGCTGACCAACCCAGTGCTGTCACGGCCCACGGGTGGCAACTGCGACAACGTAACCAACCTGATACCAGGCCACAAGCCGACGCGCGGACAGGTCATTAGCATGCGACGGGTCCGCGGCGCAGAGCATGTGACGCGGGTCTCGCCCGCGGAGCCGGCGTGCCGACGTGACGTGTACCGCATTTCGGTCAGCGTCCGCTCGGGGTACGTTTCGCCCAGGGCAACGGCGCCCGTTGCGCGTATCACACAGCGCGCGCGAAACTCCGAAAGGACGCGGCACGATGAGTTCACGGATTCGGGTTGTTGTCGCCAAGCCGGGCCTCGATGGTCACGACCGCGGGGCGAAGGTCGTGGCGCGGGCGCTGCGCGACGCCGGCATGGAGGTCATCTATACCGGCCTGCACCAGACGCCCGAGCAGATCGTGGAGACGGCGATCCAGGAGGACGCCGACGCGGTCGGGCTGTCGGTGCTTTCGGGCGCCCACATGACGCTGTTCCGCAAGGTCGTTGATCTGCTGCGGGAGCGCGGTGTGGATGACATGGTGGTGTTCGGCGGCGGGATCATCCCCGACGCGGACATTCCGGAGCTCGCGAAGATCGGCGTCGCGAAGATCTTCACGCCGGGTGCCCCGACCCAGTCCATCGTGGACTGGGTGCGCGCGCACGTGGTCACCCCGGTGGCGTAGTACGGCAATAAGGGAGGGGCCGGACGTACCCCTCACACGTCCGGCCCCTCATGCACGATGCCCCGCCGCCACCCCTCGACCGACAGGGCATCGGCCGTCTTCGTCGCCGCCGGGACGATTCGCCCGTTTAGTGCGCCGACATCACACTCAACGAGGTGCTGCACGGCGGGGTTACGCCGTGGTTCGTCGGTTTTTCGTGTGATTGTGTTTCATGTTTTCGTGCGGCAAGTGCACGTTTTCGTGGGAGGCGTACTCGTGCGAAGGGTGGTGCCGGACTCGTCGCAATGTGCGATCGAGCACACGAGGCCCCCGCTCGGCCGGGCGAACCCGAACGCTCGCTAGGCTGCGCCGAAGGCGGCCACACCCGACCGTCGAGATAACCCAGAAGAGGTAGTTGTGGACCTGTACGAGTACCAGGGGCGTGAGCTGTTCGCCCGGCACGGGCTGCCGGTGCTGGACGGCGACGTCGCTACCACTCCGGATGAGGCCGCAGCCATCGCCGAGCGACTCGGTGTGCGCGCGGTCGTGAAGGCCCAGGTCAAGGTCGGAGGCCGGGGCAAGGCCGGCGGCG
This sequence comes from Planosporangium flavigriseum, assembly GCF_011947225.1. Lineage (GTDB taxonomy): Bacteria > Actinomycetota > Actinomycetes > Mycobacteriales > Micromonosporaceae > Planosporangium > Planosporangium flavigriseum. The sequence goes on from NZ_JAATVW010000005.1 coordinate 197,775, forward strand.
TCAAGCTCGCCGAGAACGCCGAGGAACTGCGCGCGCACGCTGAACGCATCCTCGGGATGGACATCAAGGGCCACACGGTCCACAAGGTCATGGTGACCACCACCGCGTCGATCGAGGAGGAGTACTACTTCTCCTACCTGCTCGACCGTGCGAACCGGACCTTCCTGTGCATCGCCAGCACCGCCGGCGGCATGGAGATCGAGCAGGTCGCCGAGGAGTCGCCGGAGAAGGTCGTCAAGATGCCGATCGACGCCCTCAAGGGCGTGGACGAGGCGACGGCCCGCGAGATCGTGACCAAGGCCGGCTTCCCGGCCGAGGTCGCCGACCAGGTCGCCGAGATCGCGGTCAAGCTGTGGCAGGCGTTCCTCGCCGAGGACGCCACGCTGGTCGAGGTCAACCCCCTCGCCAAGGTCTCCGGCGGCAAGGTCCTCCTGCTGGACGCCAAGGTCACGCTCGACGAGAACGCGAGCTTCCGCCACCCGGAGCACGCCGAGTACGAGGACAAGTCCGCGGTCGACCCGCTGGAGCAGGCCGCCAAGGCCAAGAACCTCAACTACGTCAAGCTCGACGGCCAGGTCGGCATCATCGGCAACGGCGCCGGTCTGGTCATGTCGACGCTCGACGTGGTCGCCTACGCCGGTGAGGAGTTCGGCGGGGTCCGTCCGGCCAACTTCCTCGACATCGGCGGTGGCGCGAGCGCCCAGGTGATGGCGAACGGTCTGGAGATCGTGCTGTCCGACCCGGCCGTGAAGAGCGTCTTCGTCAACGTCTTCGGCGGCATCACCGCCTGCGACGCGGTCGCCAACGGCATCGTGCAGGCGCTGGAGCTCCTGGGCGAGCGCGGCGAGCAGGTGACCAAGCCGCTCGTCGTCCGGCTGGACGGCAACAACGCCGAGGAGGGCCGACGCATCCTCGACTCGGCGAACAACCCGCTCATCCAGCGGGTCGACACCATGGACGGCGCGGCAAAGCGAGCGGCCCAACTGGCCGCAACGGGGAAGTGACCTGACAAATGGCTATCTGGCTTACCAAGGACTCCAAGGTCATCGTCCAGGGGATGACCGGCTCTGAGGGCTCCAAGCACACCCGGCGCATGCTCGCCGCCGGCACCAACATCGTCGGCGGTACCAACCCGCGCAAGGCTGGTACGCAGGTCGACTTCGACGGCACCAAGGTGCCGGTCTTCGCGAGCGTCGCCGAGGCGATGGCCGAGACCGGCGCTGATGTCTCCGTACTCTTCGTGCCGCCGGCCGGCACCAAGGGCGCGGCGATCGAGGCGATCGACGCCGGCATCGGACTCGCCGTCGTCATCACCGAGGGCGTCCCGGTGCACGACACCGCCGCCATCTGGGCGCACGCCTGTGCCACCGGCAACCGCACCCGGATCATCGGGCCGAACTGCCCGGGCATCATCAGCCCCGGCAAGTCCAACGCCGGCATCATCCCGGCCGACATCACCGGCCCCGGCCGGATCGGCCTGGTCAGCAAGTCCGGCACGCTGACCTACCAGATGATGTACGAGCTGCGTGACTTCGGCTTCTCCACCGGCGTGGGCATCGGTGGCGACCCGGTCATCGGCACCACCCACATCGACGCGCTCGCCGCCTTCCAGGAGGACCCGGAGACGGAAGCGATCGTGATGATCGGCGAGATCGGCGGCGACGCCGAAGAGCGGGCCGCGGAGTTCATCAAGAACAACGTGACCAAGCCGGTCGTCGGGTACATCGCCGGCTTCACCGCCCCGCCCGGCAAGACTATGGGTCACGCCGGCGCGATCATCTCGGGCTCGTCGGGTACGGCCGAGGCGAAGAAGGCCGCCCTCGAGGCTGCCGGTGTGCGCGTCGGCAAGACCCCGAGCGAGACCGCGCGCCTGATGCGCGAGGTGCTGAGCGGGCGCTGACACGCCTTCTTGCGGTAATTACGGATGTTGAGCGGCCGGTCGGGATGACCGGCCGCTCACATTTTTGGAAGAGTGGACCTCGATGTCTGCCCCTACCCCGGACGAAGTGCCGACCGAGACCGCCGAACCGTCGGCCGTCGCCCTCAGCTCTGCCGCTTCGACGGCCGCCGCTGCTTCGGCGGGCGCCGCGCTGAGCGCCGCCGCCGCAGCGGGTGGTGCGCCAGATTTCGAGGCGGCAGCGGGCGCAGCCCGCGCCCGTACCCCGGTCCGCCGGGCCCCGCTGGCCCTGGCGGCGTCGGTGACGACGGCCTGGGCGGCGCTGGTGTCCCTGGGCCCCGTCCTCGTCGTCGTCTTCCTGGCCCAACTTGTCTCGGGGGCGCACGCCTCGGTCGACACGGTGTTCCAGATCGCGCTCGCCGGCTGGTTGCTGGCGCACGGCGTCGACCTGCGTACCGCCATCGGGCCGCTGGGCCTGGCACCCCTCGCGTTGACAGCCCTCGCAGCCTGGCGGGTCGCCCGCGCGGGCGTACACACCACCCGCGCGATCGGCGGCCGGCGCCGGGGCTCGCTCCGGGTGGCGGTCATCGCCGCGGCGGGGGTGGCCGTCGCGTACGGGCTGTTCGGAGCCGCCGCGGCGGTGCTCGCCAGCATGCCCGGGCTCACGGTCCCGGTGTGGCCGGCCGCGCTGACGCTGGGTGTCTTCGGGTTCGTCGCCGCCCTGTGCGGGGCCACGGTCGAGAGCGGCGCGCACGTCCGGCTGGCCCGGCGGACCCCGACGCCGGTACGCGACGGCATGCGTACCGGTCTGGTGGCCGCCCTGCTGGTCCTCGGCGCCGGCGCGGCGGCCGCGGGTACCTCGCTGGCCCTGTCCGGTGGCGCCGCGAGCAAGGTCCTCGCGGCGTACCACGCCGGCGTGGCCGGGCAGGTCGGGCTGACCCTGCTCTGTGTCGTGTATGGCCCCAACCTCGCGATCTGGGCGGCCAGCTACCTGATCGGCCCGGGCTTCGCCCTCGGTACGGGGACCACGGTGAGCGCCGGCTACGTGTCCCTGGGCACCGTGCCGGCGTTGCCGGTGCTCGCCGCCGTACCGACCAAACCCATCTCCGGGTGGGGAGGCCTGCTGCTCGTCGTGCCGTTGGCGGCCGGCATGGCCGCAGGGTGGCTGCTGGCCCGACGGAGCCTGCGCGCTGATGGCTCGCAACGCGCCACCGGTGCGCAGCGCGAGAGGGTCGACGCCCCGGCGGGGCAGCCGGTCGGTTGGGGATCCCTGGTGACCGGCGCCGCGCTGGCCGGGCCGGTGGCCGGGGCCGCGCTGGCGCTCGCCGCGTGGGCGTCGGCCGGGCCGCTCGGCGGCGGTCGGCTCGCCGAGGTCGGCCCGAGCGTGTGGCCGCTCGCCGGCATCGCGGCCGGCCTGGTCGCGGTGGGCGCGGTGGTCGCCGCGGTGGCGACGAAGGCCTTGATCGGGGTGCGCCGGAGAGGCGTCTGAAACGCTGATGGGGCGCCCGTGACCGGGACGCCCCATCAGTGTCTGGTGCTTCGGTTACTGCTGGGTGCCGCTCATTCCCGACAGCGCGCCGGTGGCGATCGAGATGATGCTGATCACCAGGCTGATCGCGGCGATGGCGAATGCGACGTACGCCAGCGTGGGCTTCTTGCCCGCCTTCTTCGCCTCGTTCATCGCCAGGATGGCGAAGACGATGCCGAGCGGCCAGCAGCAGAAGCCGAAGACGATGCCGAGAACGCCCCACAGCGTGGTCTTGTCGTTACCCGCGGGCTGAGCCGCGGGAGGCATGGGAGCGGTCACTGTTTCCTCCTGACGTTAATCGCGTAACTCCGGGTGTTACGCAAACGCCATGATCGTCGCGGTCGTCCGGGCACAGGTCAAGCACGTAAAGATGTTGAACCCGAGTCGACGCACTCCGTTCAGGGGGCGGTCGGGAAGGTGTTGAGGTTCAGCGCGAAGACGGCGATGAACCACACGATCGCAACGAGGATGCCGGCGCCGCCGCAGATCGCACCGGCCAAGGCCTGACCCCGGTTGCTCGCCTGGCCCGCGTCCGCTTTCTTGATGCCCAGGATGCCGAGCACGATTGCCGCGATACCCATGGGGATGCCAACAATGGAGCAGCAGACGGCCATCGGGATCGAGACGATCCCGAGGATCATGGCAACGAGGCCCTGGGTGTTGTTCTGCTGCGGCGGGGCGCCCATCGGCGCGCCGTAGCCGCCCATCGCGTACGGCGCGGCAGGCGGGTAGGGGCTGCCAGAGGTCGGCTGCGCGTACGGGTCCTGGTACTGCGGGGCCTGTGGCGGCTGGCCGTACGGGTCACCGGCCGGCGGCTGCGCCCCCTGCTGCTCCGGTTGCGGTTGCTGCGGCTGCTGGGGCTGGTACTGCGGTTGGGCGTAGGGGTCCACGTACGGCTGCTGCTGTCCGTACGGGTCCTGGCCGGATCCGGGATAGCCAGGCTGCATGGTGATCGGCTCCTAGTGTGGTGTGGGCCCCGGTCGGGGCGCGCGACTTGAGGCTACTAAGGCCTGTCGCGCGCCCCGTGGGTCGGCGCGGTCTACAGGCTGCTGGAGGAGCTGCTGCCTATCGCACCCATGACCAGGAGGGCGCCGCAGCAGAGGATGCTGACGACCCACAGGCTGATGCCGATGATGATGGCGAGCTTCGACCACTTCTTGGACTCCGCGGCCGCGTTCTGCGCGCCTGCGTAGTCGCCCTGCTGCAACAGCGGATTGACCTTGGAGGCGTTGATGATCGCGGGGATCGCGAGTGGCCAGAAGAGGAAGATCGACACGATGGACAGTGTCATGTTGTTGTCGAGGTGCGGTGGCTGCGGCGGCCCCTGCGGCGGGTAGCCAGGCTGCATGAATGCGCTCCGAGATGCTTGAGGTCAGCAAGAACGATGGGCAGCGTACTGGCCGGAAACAAGTTTCGGGGCATCCGCGCGGATGTATCCGCTAGGCGAGACGGGGCCCGCATATTCGCGGGGCGGCACTCTGGGTTGATCTTCCGAAGGTTAGGGTAAGTCGTGGCTCGTCTGCTCGTCCTCATCTCCGGCTCGGGAACCAATCTGCAAGCCCTCCTCGACGCCTGCGCCGATCCCGGCTACGGCGCGGAAGTGGTCGCGGTCGGCGCCGACCGCGAGGACGCCACCGGGCTGGCGCGCGCGGAAGAGCGCGGTATCCCGACCTTCGTCTGCGGGGTCAAGGACTTCGCCACCCGCGAGGAGTGGGACGCGGCGCTGACCGAGGCCTGCGCGCGGCACGCTCCCGACCTGGTCGTCTCCGCCGGGTTCCTGAAGCTGGTCGGGCCGCAGTTCCTGGCCGCGTTCGGTGGGCGCTACGTCAACACCCACAACGCCCTGCTCCCGGCGTTCCCCGGCATCCACGGTCCGAGCGATGCGCTCGCGTACGGCGTGAAGGTCGCCGGCGCGACGCTGCACTTCGTCGACGGTGGGATCGACACCGGGCCGATCATCGCGCAGGTCGCCGTGCCCGTCCTCGACGACGACAGTGAGGACACGCTCACCGAGCGGATTAAAGAGGCCGAGCGGCGGCAGTTGGTTTCGTACGTGGGCCGCATGGTCCGCGAGGGCTGGACCGTAAATCGAAGAAAGGTCACGATCCCGTGAGTGAAGAGTCGCGCCGCCCGATCCGCCGGGCACTGGTCAGCGTCTACGACAAGACCGGCCTGGAGGAACTGGCCCGCGCGCTGTCGGACGCGGGTGTCGAGATCGTGTCGACCGGCTCGACGGCCTCCCGTATCGAGGCTGCCGGGGTGCGGGTGACCCGGATCGAGGAGCTGACCGGCTTCCCGGAGTGCCTCGACGGGCGGGTGAAGACGCTGCACCCGCGCGTACACGCGGGTCTGCTGGCGGACCTGCGGCTGCCCGCGCACGTCGCTCAGCTCGCCGACATGGGGATCGAGCCGTTCGACCTGCTGGTGAGCAATCTGTACCCGTTCCGGGAGACGGTGGCCTCGGGCGCGAGCGTCGACGAGTGCATCGAGCAGATCGACATCGGCGGCCCGGCGATGGTCCGCGCGGCGGCGAAGAACCACGCGAGCGTCGCCGTGGTGATGACGCCGATCGCGTACCCGTTGATCGTCAATGCGCTGAAGGAGGGCGGCTTCACGCTCGAGCAGCGGCGCTGGCTCGCCGCGCGCGCGTTCGCCGACATCGCCGAGTACGACGTGGCGGTCGCGAACTGGACCGGTGTCACGCTCGTCCCGGCGCAGGAGGAGGGCGACGTCTGGCCGGAGTTCGCCGGGCAGGCGCTGCGCCGCTCCGCGGTGCTGCGGTACGGCGAGAACCCGCACCAGGCGGCCGCGCTCTACAGCGACCCGGACGCGCCGGCCGGCCTGGCCCAGGCCGAGCAGCTGCACGGCAAGGAGATGTCGTACAACAACTACGTCGACGCCGACGCCGCCTGGCGGGCCGCGCACGACTTCGCCGAACCGGCCGTGGCGATCATCAAGCACGCCAACCCGTGTGGCATCGCGGTCGGCGCGGATGTCGCCGAGGCGCACCGCAAGGCGCACGCGTGTGATCCGGTCTCGGCGTTCGGCGGCGTCATCGCCACCAACGTGCCGGTGAGCGTGGCGATGGCCGAGCAGATCGCCGAGATCTTCACCGAGGTGATCGTCGCGCCGTCCTACGAGGACGGCGCGGTCGAGGTGCTCCAGGGCAAGAAGAACCTCCGCATCCTGCGCGCCCCGGAGTGGGAGCCGGCGCCGGCCGAGTACCGGCAGGTCTCCGGCGGCATGCTGGTCCAGACCCCGGACCGCATCGACGCGCCCGGCGACGACCCGGCCAACTGGCGCCTCGTCTCCGGTGCGGCGGCGGACTCCGCGACCCTGGCCGACCTGGTGTTCGCCTGGCGGGCCGTGCGGTCGGTGAAGTCCAACGCGATCCTGCTCGCGGCCGACCGGGCCTCGGTCGGGGTCGGCATGGGGCAGGTCAACCGGGTCGACTCGTGCCGGCTCGCGGTGGCGCGGGCGGGGGAGCGGGCGGCCGGTTCGGTGGCCGCCAGCGACGCGTTCTTCCCGTTCGCCGACGGGCCGCAGATCCTCATCGACGGCGGCGTCCGGGCGATCGTGCAGCCCGGTGGCTCGATCCGCGACGAAGAGGTCATCGCGGCCGCGAAGGCGGCCGGCGTGACGATGTACCTGACCGGTACCCGCCACTTCTTCCACTAGGTTTGCCCCGCGATCTTGGACAGTTGGACCGCTTATGGCCGGTCCGGCTGTCCAAGATCGCGCTAAGTGGGTAGGGAGACCTTCGCCGGCGTCCGGGCGCCGAAGAGCGTCGCCACCGCGTCGCTGACCGCGTGTACGCCCTCGTCGAGGGTGCCGCCGGGCGGCAGGCTGTACATCACCACCACCACGTACCGTTCGCGCGGCCCGGCGAAGCCGGCGGTATGGGTGACCCAGTGCTCGCCGCCCGGATCCGGTTTGACCGCCCACCCGTCCTTGTTGCCGGGGCGTAGCTGCGGCCCCGCCGCCCACACGCCCCAGTGCTGGTTGTCGGCCACCCCGCGCAGCGTGTCCACCAGGTAGGCGCGGTCGGCGGCGTACAGGCGGTCACTGAGGATGTAGGTCATCAGGTGTTCGAGGTCCTCGGCGGTGCAGCGCAGGTTGCGCCAGTACGTCTCGCGGCCGTCCACCACCGACAGCGAGCCCATGCCGTACCGGGTGCGGAAGCCGTCGAGCAGCTGCGGCCCGTCGTAGCGGTCCCACAGCGCGTCGGTGGCGTCGTTCGACGACATCCGCAGCATGTCGGACATGACCTGCCGGTCGGTTTCGGTGAGGTGGATGTCGCCGGCGCGGTGCCGTTCGAGCAGCGTCGTGGCGATCGCCACCTTGATCGTGGAGCCCGTCCACATCGGCTCGGCAGTGGCGCCGGTGCGCCAGATCGCTCCCGTCTCGCGGTCGCGCATCACCAGGCCCATCCGGCCGCGGCGCTTCGCCGCGTACGCCGCAGTGGCGTCGAACCGGGCCTGCTGGGCGCAGTCCCACCCGTCCGGGCAGGCTGGTGGGGCGCTGTCGGCGGCCATCAGGCCGGCCGGAGGTGCTGCCGGGCCGGCTGACCGCGTCGCCGGCGGATCCGGCGCGGCCGGGGCAGGGGACCAGTCGCTGGTGGTCGTGATCACCACGCGGTCCCGACCGCAGCTCGCGAGCAGCAGTAGCGCGGCGAGGGCGGCGGCAAGCAGGCGGGTACGCATGATCCATGGCACGGTACCGGGGACGCTCAACTTCGTCGATACCATCGCGGGCCCCTCGATCGTCGCGACCTCCCGACGTGGTGGTACCAGCCGGGCGCCATGACCACAAGCGCGCGGGCCCAGCGACGATCAAGGTGCCGTGCGGCACATCTGACGACCCGGGGCCACCACCGGTCGGCGTCCGCGTTATGGTGCTGGTCGCGTCGGGATTACCCGTTCTCACCGGGGAGAGCTGAAGATTCATGGGCAAGAAGGTCACCGTCGTCGGAGCCGGTTTCTACGGTTCGACGACCGCACAGCGCCTGGCTGAGTACGACATCTTCGAGACGGTCGTGCTCACCGACATCGTTGAAGGCAAGCCCGAGGGCCTGGCGCTGGACATGGGCCAGTCCCGAGCGGTCGAGGGCTTCGAGACCAAGGTCGTGGGCCAGACCACCGGGCCGAACGGCGAGGGCTACGAGGCCATCGCGGGCTCGGACGTCGTCGTCATCACCGCGGGCCTGCCCCGCAAGCCCGGCATGAGCCGGATGGACCTCCTCGAGGTCAACGCGAAGATCGTCCGCCAGGTCGCGGAGAACATCGCCAAGCACGCGCCGAACGCCGTCGTCATCGTCGTGAGCAACCCGCTCGACGAGATGACCGCGCTCGCGCAGCAGGCGACCGGCTTCCCGAAGGAGCGGGTCATCGGCCAGGCGGGCATCCTCGACAGCGCCCGCTTCACCACGTTCGTCGCCGACACCCTCAACGTGCCGGTGCGCAGCGTCAAGACGCTGACCCTCGGCTCGCACGGCGAGACGATGGTGCCGGTGCCGTCGCAGTCGACGGTCGACGGCAAGCCGCTGTCCGAGGTGCTGCCGGCCGACAAGATCGACGAGCTGGTGACGCGTACGCGTAACGGCGGCGCCGAGGTCGTCGCGCTGCTGAAGACCGGCTCGGCCTACTACGCTCCGTCGGCCGCCGCCGCCCGTATGGCGAAGGCCGTCGCGGAGGACGCCGGTGTGGTCCTGCCGGTGTGCGCGTGGGTCGACGGCGAGTACGGCATCGCCGGCGTGTACCTGGGCGTCCAGGCCGAGATCGGCGCCAGCGGGATCAAGCGGGTCGTGGAGACCCCGCTGACCGACGGCGAGCTGGCCGCGCTGCAGGAGGCCGCCGAGGCCGTACGCGCGAAGCAGGCGGACGTCGCCAACCTGTAAGTGATCGCTGACAGCGGCCCCGGGTGTTCATGCGCTCGGGGCCGTCGTCGTTTGTGTGACGTGAGACCCGTCCGGGGCTTCGGTTCCCCGGCATCCAGTACGCTCGTACTGCTAACTTCCGGAGAGGAGTGCCCCGCCGATGGCGAAGATCAAGGTTGAGAACCCGGTCGTCGAGCTCGACGGCGACGAGATGACCCGGATCATCTGGAAGCAGATTCGCGACCAGCTGATCCTGCCGTACCTCGACGTCAACCTCGAGTACTACGACCTGTCGATCCAGTACCGCGACCAGACCGACGACCAGGTCACGATCGATGCGGCCAACGCGATCAAGCGCCACGGCGTGGGTGTCAAGTGCGCCACCATCACGCCGGACGAGGCGCGGGTCGAGGAGTTCGGCCTCAAGAAGATGTGGCGGTCGCCCAACGGGACGATCCGTAACATCCTCGGCGGCGTCGTCTTCCGCGAGCCGATCATCATGCAGAACGTACCGCGGCTCGTACCCGGCTGGACCAAGCCGATCATCATCGGCCGTCACGCCCACGGTGACCAGTACAAGGCAACCGACTTCGTGGCGCCCGGCCCCGGCACGATGACCGTCACGTTCACCCCGGACGACGGCAGCGCTCCCATGGAGTTCGAGGTCGCCAAGTTCCCCGGTGGCGGCGTCGGCATGGCGATGTACAACTACGACGACTCGATCCGCGACTTCGCGCGGGCGTCGTTCCGGTACGGACTGGCCCGCAAGTACCCGGTCTACCTGTCGACCAAGAACACGATCCTGAAGGCGTACGACGGTCGCTTCAAGGACCTGTTCGCCGAGGTGTTCGAGGCGGAGTTCGCCGAGGAGTTCAAGGCCGCCGGCATCACGTACGAGCACCGGCTCATCGACGACATGGTCGCCGCCGCCCTGAAGTGGGAGGGTGGCTTCGTCTGGGCCGCCAAGAACTACGACGGTGACGTGCAGTCCGACACCGTCGCGCAGGGCTTCGGCTCGCTGGGCCTGATGACGTCGGTCCTCATGACCCCCGACGGCCGCACCGTCGAGGCCGAGGCGGCGCACGGCACGGTCACCCGGCACTACCGGCAGTGGCAGAAGGGCGAGAAGACCTCGACGAACCCGATCGCGTCGATCTACGCCTGGACCCGGGGCCTCGCGCACCGCGGCAAGCTGGACGGCACCCCGGCGGTCACCGAGTTCGCCGACACGCTGGAGAAGGTCATCGTCGAGACCGTCGAGGGTGGCCAGATGACCAAGGACCTCGCGCTGCTCATCTCGCGCGACGCGCCGTGGCTGACCACCGACGAGTTCATGAACGCGCTCGACGAGAACCTGGCCCGCAAGCTCGGCGCGTAAGTTGTTCATGATCGTGAAGAGTCCGAGGGGTTACCGCCCCACGAACTCTTCGTGACCATTGCGAGGGTTTGTACATCGGCCGATCTGCCGGGCGTTCCCGGCAGGTCGGCCGACTTTTGTCAGGCGAACGGATGCGTCACCCTGTCCCGGCATAGTTCGTTGATCTCAACGTAGGCGCGACGTGACGTCGTGGTCTACACGGATAACTCGGGCAGGTCCCCGCCTAGGCAGTACGCCATGGTGTGTCCGGGTTCGTCCGTACTGGTGATTGCCTGCCGTCCCTTCCCAGCGGGGCCCGGTCCAACCGGGCCCCGACCCTTGTCCGGAGGGTGGTTGCGGGTGACCGGCCTGGAGACGAGATGGACCGACACGTCGTACTCGACGGCATCCCCATTGATCGCCGTACCGAGGCGGAGATCGTCGCGTACGTGCGCGACAGCCTCGATCGGGGGCAGGGCGGGCGGATCGTCACGCCGAACATCGACATTCTGCGGCTCGCCCGCCGCAATCCCGATCTGCGCGCCCAGCTTGCCGACGCCGACCTGGTGGTCGCCGACGGTACGCCGCTGCTCTGGGCGTCACGGCTGGCCCGAGCACCGCTGCCGGAGCGGGTAGCCGGGTCGAGCCTGGTCTGGTCGCTCGCGGCGGCCCTGGCGGCCGACGGCCGGTCGCTGTACCTGCTCGGCGGCGCACCGGCGTTCTTCGGCCGGGTGGAGGGGGCGCACCGGGCGGCTCGGCGGCTCGTCCGCGCGTACCCGGGGCTGCGCATCGCCGGCCACGCGAGTCCGCGCTTCGGCTTCTACCGCGACCGTGCCACGCTCGACGCCATCTGCCGCGAGGTCATCGAGGCCAAGCCCGATGTGGTGTACCTCGGCCTCGGCGCTGCCGGGCAGGAACGGCTGATCGATCGACTACGCGGGGACCTGCCCGGCACATGGCTGCTGGGCTGCGGCGCGGCGATCGACTGCCTGGCCGGCGACCAGGTACGCGCACCGGAGTGGATGCGGCGGTCCCGGTTGGCGTGGGCCCACCGGCTGGCCGACCGGTACCACGGTCACGACGCCCCGTACGCGCTGGGCCTGCTCGTTCGCGCAGCGATCAGCCGCCAATAGCCGCTTCTGGTGCGAAATTGGACATCGATGACAGGTGACCCGACGACTCCCATCACGAGCCGGCGCGGCTGACTGGTATCAGGGACCCGTCGTGGCCAAGGTGTCCGGCAACGGAGGCTGCGGTAGCTCCGGCTCGGGTCGGGCCGGCCGGCCGCACGTCGCCGCTACCAGTAGCGCCGTCAGCGCGATGGCCAGCACGCAGCCGATCAGCCCGAAACGCTTCACGAGTCCTCCCACGTACGGTGTCCGTTACTGGTAACGGAGGTAGTCGCCGCAGGTAACTGCGTCAGGAGGGCTGGCGCGGATCGATCCAGCCGTTGTCGCCGAGGTGGCGCAGGACGAGCTTGATCGCTTCACTGATCTTCATGCCGGTGGTGTCGATGACGACGTCGGCGTCGGTGGGCGCCTCGTACGGGTCGTCGATGCCGGTCATGCCGGTGATCTCGCCGGCCCGCGCCTTCGCGTACAGGCCCTTGCGGTCGCGCCGCTCGCACTCCTCCAGCGGGGTGGCCACGTGGACCAGCACAAAGTCCGCCCCGGCCTCCGTGGCGAACCGGCGCGTGGCGGCGCGGGACACCGCGTACGGCGCGATGGGGCAGCACAGGGCGACCCCGCCGTGCCGGGCGGCCTCGGCGGCCACCCAACCGATCCGCCGCACGTTGGTGTCGCGGTCGGCGGCGGAGAAGCCGAGGCCCTTGGACAGGTGCCGGCGCACGACGTCCCCGTCGAGCAGGGTGACGGTACGCTCGCCGGTCTCCCTCAGGACGTCGGCGACGCCCTTCGCGATGGTCGACTTACCCGAGCCGGACAGCCCGGTGAAGAATACGACCAGACCGCGGTGTCGGCGCGCCGGGCGGGCCCGGGCCAGCTCCTTGGCCACCGCTGGGGGAGTGTGCCACTCGGGGAGCGCGACGCCGCGGTCGAGCAGGTCGTCGATCTCGGCGGTGGTCAGCGGTAGCCGCTGGTACCGCGGTGGGATGTCGTCGCGGGTGCGCCACTGCCCGTCGCGCCCGTCGTAGGCGAGTTCGCGGGGCACGAGGACGCGCAGTCCGCCGGACATCATCGACGAGCCGGTGGCGAGCAGATGGGTGACCCCGTACGCGCCGGCGACCCGTGCCCGCAGCAGGGCGTCGCGGACCTCGTCACCGTGCGGCACCAGGGGGATCGTGACGATCGTGGCCGGGGGCATGCGGTCGCGCGCGGCGAGAATGCAGCGTACGAGCGCCTCCGGGGCGAGCCCGTCGGGCCCGGGAGCGGCGACCGGCACCAGCAGCAGGAGATGTCCGGCGAGGGTACGCGCGGCGTGTGCGATCTGGGCGAGCTGGGGGCGGTGCAGCGGCCGGTCGGCGATGACGCCGAGTACCCGTCCGGGTGGCAGCAGTTCGCGTACCTCCGCCGGAGGGCGGTACAGGCGCCGGAAGGGTCCCTGGTGGCCCTCGCCGAGGCGGCGCACCATGCCGGCGACGCCGCAGAAACCCTCGCGGGTGGGCCAGACCTCCGTGATGTCGACGGCGGCGACCGGAGCGCCTTCGGCGTCGGTGAGCAGCAGGATCCGCTGCAACGGGTTGGCGACGTCGATCTGGCGCAGCAGATCGGTCGGGACCTCCAGCGTGACCGGCACCGGCCAGGCCGTGCCGTCGACGAGCCGACCCGTACGGGCGATGCTGATCAGATCGTCGCGGCCCAGGAATCCGGTCAGCGGCGCGTACACGTCGGTGAGCAGAAGCTCCAGGTCGGCCAGCTCGTGCACGCGCGGCGCGTACGCCGGCGCGTCGCGCAGCACCCCATCGGGCAGCACCCACCCGTTGTTCATGTCACCTCTCACGCCCGTTCGCCCCCCGCAGACCAAGCGACAGTCTGTCAGCCACCTTGCCCTGGGTCGAGGGTGCCCGGCTATGCGGTCGCTGAATGGTTCGCTTTGTCGGTTTTATCGGTTCTGATCCGCTGTTTATGAGGAGGGCGCCCCTGTCACGGGATGGACCGTAAGCGGGGCGCCCTCCTCGCAGAAGAGGGGAACTCTACCGTCAGCCGGTATTGCGCATACCGGCCGCGATGCCGTTCACCGTCGTCAGGAGCGCCCGCAGCAGCGCCGGGTCGGCCGGCTGCCGCTGCGCGCCGGCCGCCCGGTGGCGGGCCAGCAACGACACCTGCAGGTGGTGCAGCGGCTGCAGGTACGTGTCGCGTACGCCGAGCGTGCGGGCCAGTACCGGCTGCTTCTCCAGCAGCTCCGACTCGCCGGTGATCGCGAGCACCTCGGCCACCGTCCGGTCGTACTCCGCGCGGATCTGCTCGAAGATCGGCCGTAGCGACTCCGGGACCAGCGAGTCGACGTACCGGGACGCGATGTCCAGGTCGGTCTTGGCGAGCGTCATCTCCACGTTCGACAGGAACGTCCGGAAGAAGTGCCACTGCTCGTGCATCTCGGCGAGCACGTCGGACAGGCCCGCGGCCCGGGCGGCGGCGAGGCCGGAGCCCACGCCGTACCAACCCGGCACGATCTGCCGCGACTGGGTCCAGCCGAACACCCACGGGATCGCCCGCAGGCCTTCGAGGCCGGCACCCGAGTCCGGGCGCTTGGACGGCCGGGAGCCGATGTTCAGCGCCCCCAGCAGTTCCGTCGGGGTGGAGGCCCAGAAGTACGCCGGCAGGTCGGGCTGCTCGACCAGGCTCCGGTACGCCTGGAACGCCGCGTCGGAGACCGTCGTCATCGTCGAGTCCCACTTGGCGAGGGCCTCGGCGGGCTGGCGGGGCTCGGTGTGCAGCAGCGCGCTCTGCAGCACCGCGGCGAGGGTCAGTTCGAGGTTCTCGCGGGCCAGCGCCGGCAGCGTGTACTTGTCGGAGATGACCTCACCCTGCTCGGTCACCTTGATCGCACCGTCGAGCGTGCCGTACGGCTGGGCCAGGATCGCCTCGTGGGTGGGGCCACCGCCCCGGCCGACCGTGCCGCCCCGGCCGTGGAAGAGCCGCAGCCGTACGCCGTGCCTGGCCGCGACGTCGCGCAGCGCGCGCTGGGCCCGGTGGATCGACCACTGCGAGGTGGTGATCCCGGCTTCCTTGTTGGAGTCGGAGTAGCCGAGCATCACTTCCTGCACGTCGCCCCGGGCGCGGACCAACGAACGGTACGTGGGCAGCGACAGCAGCGCGTCCAGCAGCGGACCGGCGGCATCGAGCTCCACCGGCGTCTCCAGCAGCGGCACGAACCCGATCCGTGCCTTGACCGGCTCGGCGGTGAGGTCGACCAGCCCGACCTCGCGGGCGAGGATGACCGCCGCGAGCAGGTCGTCGATACCGCGGGTCATCGAGATGATGTACGACTCGACGACGCTCGGCCCGAAGCGGTCCTGGGCCTGGCGGATCGCGCCGAACACGTCGAACGTCTTCCGCGCGGCATCCGACAGCGGAGTGTCCACGCCAGACAGCGGCCGGTGCGAGGCTACCTCGCTGACCAGCAGGGCGGTCCGCTCGGTACGGTCCAGCATCGCGTACTCGACCTCGCCGACCCGCGAGTACATCTCCGCGAGCACCGCGTGGTGCTTGTCGGCGTGTTCGCGTACGTCCAGCGTCGCCAGTTGCAGCCCGAACGCCGACAGCACCCGGATCGCCGACGCGAGGCGCCCCGCCGCGGCGAGCTGACCGCCGTTGCGGGCGAGCGACGCTCGGATCAGCTCCAGGTCGGTGATCAGTTCATCGGTACCGAGATAGTCGCGGCCACGCACGTGCGCAGTGCCGGCGATCAGCCGGTTTCTCGTGTTCGTGAGCTTGAGCCGGATGCAGCGCAGCTTGAGCCGGTAGGGCTCCTCGGCGTTCACTCGCCGGTAGCGGGCCGGCAGTTCGGGCAGCGCGTCGAGGTCGGCGGCGACACTGGCGGCGAGGTCCAACGAGGTGCCGCGCAGCCGCTTCGACACCGACAGGGAGTCGATCAGGTTGTCGACGACCCGCTCGGCGGCGCGGATGCCGTACTCGTGCTGGATGAGCAGTACGTCGCGGGTGACGGCCGGGGTGACGAACGGGTTGCCGTCGCGGTCGCCGCCGATCCACGAGCCGAACGTGAGCGGACGCGACGCGGGTGGGAGCTTCACACCCAGGTCACGCAGCTTCTCCGCCAGCTCGTCGAGGACCTGCGGCGCGGCGTCGTTCGCCAGGTCGGCCAGGTAGTAGATCGCGTTGCGGGCCTCGTCGGTCGGCTCCGGCCGTTCCAGCCGCAGCTCATCGG
This sequence comes from Planosporangium flavigriseum, assembly GCF_011947225.1. Taxonomy (GTDB): domain Bacteria; phylum Actinomycetota; class Actinomycetes; order Mycobacteriales; family Micromonosporaceae; genus Planosporangium; species Planosporangium flavigriseum. Next base: position 213,778 of record NZ_JAATVW010000005.1, read on the forward strand.
TCTGCCACAGCATGTCGAGCAGTTCCGCGAGCCGCCGGTCGGTCCGGTTGACCGTCCCGGGGTCGCGCCAGCCGTCGATCGCAGCGGCCGTGGCCTCGGCGTCCAGCTCGTCGGCGACCTTGCGGAGCTTGGTCAGGATCGACCGCCGGGCCGCCTCGGTCGGGTGCGCGGTGAACACCGGCCGTACGGCAAGGTGCCCGGCGACGGTGCCGACCTCGCGGGCGCCGACGCCCCGGTCGGCGATCAGCTTGGCGGCCCGGTCCAGCCAGCCGCCCTCGCGCGCCCGGATGCGGCGCAGTTCGCGCGCCCGGTGCACCTGCTCGGTGATGTTGGCGAGGTGGAAGTACGTGGAGAAGGCCCGGGCGAGCTGCGTGCCGGTGACCAGGTCCAGACCGGCCAACCGCTCGGCTGCGGCAGCCGGGTCGGAGCGCACCAGCGCGCGTACCTCTTCGACGAGGTCCAGCAGATCCTGGCCGTCCTGGCGGACGAGGCTCTGGCCCAGCAGGGTGCCGAGTCGCCGGATGTCGGCCCGCAGGGCAGCATCGGCTTCGTCGGTGTGCGGGGTGTCGCCACTCTCCGGGCGAGGGATGACCTGATCCACCTGCGCGCTCACGCTGGCTCCTTCGCTTTCAGGTACGCGGGGACAGCGCTGTCCAGGGCAAGCCAAATGCTATCTCGGCTGGTCCGGCCCCTCGTATCGGTCGGCGCGGTGCCACCCAGTGGGAACGGTCGTCCGACGTCAAGAGCATCTGACGACCTGCTTCTCACTCGAGAAGCAGGTCGACGGCGTCCGGAACGAGTGGTCGGGCGAAGTGGAAACCCTGTGCCTGCCGGTAGCCCATGGTGTGCAGGTGCCGGGCCTGTACAGCGCTCTCCACGCCCTCGGCGACGGTCTCCATCCCCAGACTGTTCGCGAGCTGGACCACCGTACGGGCGACGGCGGCGTGGCGGTCGGAGCCCGTGATCTGGTCTACGAAGGACTTGTCAATCTTGATGACGTCCACCGGACAGCTCGCCAGAATCGCCAGTGACGACTGTCCGGTGCCGAAGTCGTCCAGGGCGATGCGTACGCCCAGTTCGCGGATGGCATGCACGGTCTCTACTGTCGCAGGGTCATCGGTCATCGCGGTCTCGGTGAGCTCGATGACCAGGGCGGCCGGGTTGAGTCCGGCGTCGGTGAGCGCCTTGTGCAGGTCGGCGGTGAATGTCGGTTCACGTAGCTGGTGGGCGGACACGTTCACGTGCATGGTGAACTGTTCCCGCACGGGATCGAGGCGCTGCCAGCGGCTGGCGTCACGGCAGGCTTGGTCGAGCACCCATCGCCCGAGCGGGAGGATCAGGCCGCTCCGTTCGGCAATGGGAATGAACCGTGCGGGTGGCACGACCCCGCGCGTAGGATCCCGCCAACGCGCCAGCGCCTCCACGCCGATCACGGCGCCATCGCTGAGTCGGACGATCGGCTGGTACTCCAGGTGCAGTTGCCGCTCGTTCAGGGCCTGTCGCAGCCCGTTGAGCAGCGTCGCCTGCTCCACCACCCGGGTCTTCATGCCGGAGCGGTAGTAGGCGTACTGGCCCTTGCCGGAGTCCTTCGCCACGTACAACGCTATGTCGGCGTTGCGCAGCAGGTCTGCGCCGCGATCGCCGGGACGGCCGTAGGCCACCCCGATGCTGGCCCGCACCACCAGAGGATGGTCGGCGGCCAGGACCGGCGGGGTGAGTGCGGCCAGGATCCGCTGGACCAGCAGGTCGACGTCGTCAGCCCGGAGGTTCTCCGTGAGTACGGCAAATTCATCGCCGCCGAGCCGAGCGACGAGGCCAAGCTCGCGTACGTTCTGGCGCAGCAGTTCGGACACGGCCACCAGGAGCTTGTCGCCGATGTCATGGCCCAGGGTGTCGTTGACGATCTTGAAATCGTCCAGGTCGATGAGGAGTACGGCCGGCGGCTGATCGGTGTCGGCGTGGGCGGCAGCCTCGTCGAGCCGGCGGGCGAACGACGCTCGGTTCGCTGCTCCGGTGAGGGGGTCGCTGTCGGCGAGCGTTCGCAGCTTCGCCTCCAGCGCCCGCCGCTCGGTGATGTCAAGGATCGCGCCGGACTGCCCTCGTGCCGTGCCCTGGTCGTCGGTGAAGACCGCCTTGTAGAAGGTCACGTCACGCACCGACCCGTCCGCGTACCGGACCTGCCCGTCGTAGATCTGGGTGCCCCCAGCCTCCATGAGTGCCCGGTCCGCCTTGTCGTACATCGCGGCCAGGTCGCTTGACCAGAGGTCGTGAACGGTACGTCCGATGATCTTTTCGCGGGGAACGCCCACAAACGTCTCGAACGCCCTGTTGCAGGCGCCGTACACCCCGTCGGCGTCCTTACTGAAGATCGGCGCTGGAATGTTGTCGATCGCGACCTGCAGTTGCTGAAGCGTCCGTGCATTTTGAACGGCGCCGGTACCGGTCAGCAGTACGCTCGACGCTCCGTTGAAGCCGGCCATTGCCAGCTGGGCCAGGGCCGTCGTGGCGGTGTCCAGTTCCGGGGCGGCTACCACGACGTGCCCCGCGTCCAGGTCGCCGCTGGCCACAAGTCGCGCGGCTTCCGGTGGCGACACCCACTGTCGGACCGGAAATCCGACGCCGTGGGCAGGGGGGAGGCCATCGGTGCTCACGCCGAGGGGCAGTTCCTGGTTGGACGCCCAGGCGTCGTCGCAGCACCGGTCGGTACCACCTGGTTGGGGATGTCGCCGGCTCGACGGAACCGCGCCTCGGCCCGTGACGCTCACTCGACAGTCCCTTCGTCTGATGGCTACCTCCAGAGCGCCCATCGGCAAGATCACGATGCACTGAAGGCAAATGTATACATCGCGCACTCGTCGACCGTGGCGGGACGGTTGGCGGTTCCACTCGCCGGGCACACAGGGGGGAGTGACACCGGTGAGAAGGGGATCCCTCCATGGCTGAGGACCAGCACGGCAAGCAGGACCCGCGAGGGCGCCGACGTCCTCATCTCCTACCTGCCGGAGGAGGAAAAAGACGCCCAGGAGACCGTACGGCTGGTGCGCGACGCCGGCCGCACGGCGGTGACGGTGCCGGGTGACATCCGCGAGGAGGCGCACTGCCAGCGGATCGTCGACCGGGCGGTGGCCGAGTTCGGCCGCATCGACGCGCTGGTCAACAACGCCGCCCACCAGATGATGCAGCCGGGCGCTACGTGACCGGCGAGGTGATCAAGGTGACCGGCGGCAATCGGTGAGCATGCGCCCTGTTCGTGAGGATCACCGGATTGATCTCTCCCGCGCGTGGGTACGCGAGGGCCATGAACACTGGTAACGAACCGGCCCGAAGCGCCGAGAAGCAGGACGAACTAGGCCGCGACCATCAGGAACTGGGGCGCAACCCGCTGGAGAAGACCGACACCACCGAGGCACCGGCCGAGGGTGCGGGTAGCGAGCCCCCGGACTGAGGTCGTATCGCCCGGGGCCGGGCGAGTTAGGCTTAACGCCGTCACCCCCACCCTCGCCGGTAGCGGGGTTTCTCGTCGTGCCTATCTGTTGAAAAGGGCTGTCATGAAGCTGTCCGGCCTGCTCCGCGCCGCGTTCGCAGATCCCGCGCTCACCCGCGCCCGTGATCTCGCGCGCGCCGGACACGTCGACATCCCCGTCGAGGTCACCGCGCCCGCGTCGCTGCGCCCATTCGTGGTCGCCGCGGCGGCTGCTCCAGCCGACCTTGGTGGTGGGCGGCCGGTCCTCGCCGTCACCGCGACCAGCCGCGAGGCCGAAGATCTCGCGGCTGCGCTCGGCTGTCTGCTGCCCGCCGACCAGATCGCGGTCTACCCGTCGTGGGAGACGCTGCCGCACGAGCGGCTCTCGCCGCGCTCCGACACCGTCGGCCGGCGCCTTGCGGTGCTGCGGCGGCTGACCCACCCCGAACCCGACGACCCCGCCCGCGGGCCGGTCAAGGTCGTCGTCGCTCCCGTGCGAAGCGTGCTCCAGCCGCAGCTCAAAGGACTGGGCGAGCTGGAGCCGGTCGAGCTTCACGCCGGCGGCAGCGCCGACCTCGACGACGTCGCGCGGCGCCTCGCCGAGATCGCGTACGCCCGGGTCGACCTGGTCACCAAGCGCGGTGAGTTCGCCGTGCGCGGCGGCATCCTCGACGTGTTCCCGCCGACCGAGGAGCACCCGCTGCGGGTGGAGTTCTGGGGCGATGAGGTCGAGGAGATCCGCACGTTCGCGGTCGCCGACCAGCGCACCCTGGCCAAGGCCGACCGGCTGTGGGCACCGCCGTGCCGGGAACTGCTGCTGACCCCGGCAGTCCGGGAGCGGGCCAAGGCGCTCGCACAGGCCAACCCTGAGCTGGCGGAGATCCTCGACAAGCTGGCCGAGGGCATCCCGGTGGAGGGGATGGAGTCGCTGGCACCGGCGCTGCTCGACGGCAGCGACTCGATGGAACTACTGCTCAACGTGATGCCGGAAAAGACCCACGTCGTGCTGTGCGACCCGGAGCGCATCCGCACCCGGGCGCACGACCTCGTGCGTACGAGCGAAGAGTTCCTCCAGGCCAGCTGGGCCGCTGCGGCAGTCGGGGGCCGTGCGCCGATCGACCTGGGCGCCGCGTCGTTCCGTACCCTTGTCGACGTTCGGGCGACCGCCGCCCAGCTCGGGCAGGCGTGGTGGTCGGTGTCGCCGTTCGGCGTGGACGAGCCGACGAGGGCGGCCGAGCCGCTGCCCTGGGAAGTCGGTGAGAAGTCCGCCGACGTGGCCGACGACGCCGCGAAGATGACGTTGAATGCCCAGCCGGTGCCGCTCTACCACGGCGATACCGGCCGGGTGGTCGAGGACCTCACGCGCTGGCTCGCCGACGGCTGCCGGATCGCGCTCGTCTTCGAGGGCTCCGGGCCCGCCCAGCGGGCGGTGGAGGTGCTGCGCGACGCCGGCCTCGGCGTGACGCTCACCGAGACCGTCGAGGCAGAGCCCGCCACCGGGCTCGTCACCGTCACCACCGGCCCGCTCGGCAACGGCTTCATCGACGAGCCGGGGAAGCTCGTCATCGTCACCGGCATCGACATCTCCGGCGGCCGCGGCGCATCCACCCGGGACATGCGCAAGATGCCCAGCCGCCGGCGCAACCAGATCGACCCGCTCGAGCTGCGGACGGGCGACTACGTCGTGCACGAGCAGCACGGCATCGGGCGGTACGTCGAGATGGTGCAGCGCACCGTCAACGGCGCCGACCGGGAGTACCTGGTCATCGAGTACGCGCCGAGCAAGAAGAACCAGCCCGGTGACCGGCTGTACGTACCGACCGACCAGCTCGACCAGCTCTCGCGGTACGTCGGCGGCGAGACGCCCACGCTGCACAAGATGGGGGGCGCCGACTGGCAGAAGTCCAAGGCGCGCGCCCGCAAGGCGGTCCGCGAGATCGCCGCGCAGCTTATCCAGCTCTATGCCGCCCGGCAGAGCTCCAAGGGCCACGCGTTCGGCCCGGACACGCCGTGGCAGCGCGAGCTGGAGGATGCCTTCCCGTACACCGAGACCGCCGACCAGCTCGCCGCGATCGACGAGGTCAAGGGCGACATGGAGAAGCCGGTCCCGATGGACCGGCTGATCTGTGGCGACGTCGGCTACGGCAAGACCGAGATCGCCGTACGGGCGGCGTTCAAGGCTGTCCAGGATGGCAAGCAGGTCGCCATCCTCGTGCCGACCACGCTGCTGGCGCAGCAGCACTTCAACACGTTCTCCGAGCGGATGGCGCAGTTCCCGGTCCAGCTCCGGCAGCTGTCGCGCTTCGTCACGCCCAAGGAGGCGCAGGAGACGCTCGACGGGATGATCGACGGCACGGTCGACATGGTCATCGGCACCCACCGGCTACTGCAGGCGTCCGCCAGGTTCAAGAACCTCGGGCTGATCATCGTCGACGAGGAGCAGCGCTTCGGCGTCGAGCACAAGGAGCACCTCAAGACGCTGCGGGCGTCGGTCGACGTGCTGGCCATGTCGGCCACGCCGATCCCGCGCACGCTGGAGATGGCGATCACCGGCATCCGGGAGATGTCGACGATCGCCACGCCGCCGGAGGAGCGCCACCCCGTGCTGACCTACGTCGGCGCGTACGACGACAAGCAGGTCGCCGCGTCGATCCACCGTGAGCTGCTGCGCGACGGCCAGGTGTTCTACCTGCACAACCGGGTGGAGTCGATCGAGCGGGCGGCGCGGAAGCTGCGCGAGCTCGTACCCGAGGCGCGGATCGCGGTCGCCCACGGCCAGATGGGCGAAGAGGCCCTGGAGAAGATCATGGTGGGCTTCTGGGAGAAGGAGTACGACGTCCTCGTCTCCACCACGATCGTGGAGAGCGGCATCGACATCCCCAACGCCAACACGCTGATCGTGGAGCGGGCCGACCTGCTCGGCCTGTCCCAGCTGCACCAGATCCGCGGCCGGGTGGGCCGTGGGCGGGAGCGGGCGTACGCCTACTTCCTGTACCCGCCGGAGAAGCCGCTCACCGAGCACGCCCACGAGCGGCTGGCCACGATCGCTCAGCACACCGAACTGGGCGCGGGCATGTACGTGGCGATGAAGGACCTGGAGATCCGGGGCGCGGGCAACCTGCTCGGCGGCGAGCAGTCCGGCCACATCGAGGGGGTCGGCTTCGACCTGTACGTGCGGATGGTCGGCGAGGCCGTGCAGGCGTTCAAGGGGGAGCGGCCGGAAGAAGAGGTCGAGGTCAAGGTCGACCTGCCGGTCGACGCGCACCTGCCGCACTCCTACATCGGCGTGGAGCGGCTGCGCCTGGAGATGTACCGCAAGCTCGCGAGCGTCCGGGACGCCGCCACGCTGAACGAGATCGTCGCCGAGATGCGCGACCGGTACGGGGAGCCGCCGGCCCAGGTCACCAACCTGATCGAGGTGGCCCGGTTCCGGCTGCTGGTCCGCTCCTACGGGCTGACCGAGGTCTCGCTGCAGGGCAAGCACGTCCGGTTCGGGCCGCTGAACCTGCCCGACTCCAAGCAGCTGCGGCTCAAGCGGTTCTACCCGGACTCGGTGTACAAGGCGGGCACCGACACGGTGTCGCTGCCCCGACCGATGACCAAGCGGATCGGCGGGGAGCCGCTGCGCGACACGGCCCTGCTGGACTGGGCCGCGGAGCTACTCAAGACGGTTCTCGGCGAGCCGGCACTGGTGTCGTGAGGGGAGTTGGGTGAAAGCAGCGACTGCGGTCGTGAGAGAGTGTGATCCATGCAGCGTGCTCGTCGTGTGGCGTCCATCGCCGGCTTGGCTCTGGTCGGAACCCTCGCGCTCACCGGTTGCCGTTCGGAGCCGGGCGCCGCGATCTACGTCGGCTCGACCACGTACAGCCACGAGTATGTCGACGGGCTGTCTGCGCAGCTCCAGAAGGTGTCGAGCCTCAGCCGGGGCGACGGGCGCCAGACCATCGCCCAGTGGCTGGTGGTGCGCGACCTGGGCAAGCGGATGGTGGCCGACAACAAGTGGCCCGCGCCGGAGGTCGACGAGCACGGGGCGGAGTCCCAGATCCAGCAGGCCCTGCCGACCGCTGAGCGCGGCAGCCTCGAGACACTCCGGCCGCTGATCAAGATATTCGCGGAGTACGAGGCGTACCGGGGCGCCGTCCAGCAGCACGCCACGCTGGCACAGCCGACCGACGCCGACTATGCCGACCTGTACCAGCGGGCGAAGGTGGCCGGGCTGGTGGGGCCCGGGGTGGACGAGGCGACCTACCGCAAGAGCCTCGGTGCGCAGAACGACCAGCTGTTCCGGGCCAACGTGAGCCTGCGCCAGCTGTACAGCGAGGCGGTCAAGAAGGCCAACGTCAGTGTCAACCCGAAGTACGCCCCGGCCGAGCTGGCACTGCTGCGCGACCAGCAGAACCACGCGCTGGTCGTCGTCTCGCTCAACAGCAAGGCCGGCCAGCCGGTCGTGGTCCAGGCCCCGGCTGAGCAGAACCAGGACCTGAGTAACGGCTGAGGACGTCATGGCGCGCCGGATCGTCCTGCTGGTGACCTCGCCCCGACTGCCGGCGGGGTTGTTGACGGCGGCGGCATGGGACGTCGTGCGTACCCTGCCGGTGCTGGCCGCGGCCGAGAGCGAGCAGGTCGACGCCCTGCGCGCCGCGGGGGTCCCGGTGCGCATCGTGCCGCCGCGGGCCGACGAGGTGCTCGGCATCGCCGAGCCCGAGGTGGTGTGGCTGGCCGGACCGGCCGGTGACCAGGACTTCGCCCGTGAGCTGGGCATGCGGCTGGCGCGCGAGCCGGGGCTGGCCGAGATGGAGCTGATGTACGGCTCCTGGGATCCGCAGGGTGCGCGCCTGCTCGACGTCGTCGCCGTGATGGACCGGCTGCTGTCGCCCGGTGGCGACCCGTGGAAGCGCGCGCAGACCCACGCGAGCCTCGCCCCGTACCTGCTGGAGGAGGCGTACGAGGCGTACGACGCGATCGTCGCCGGCGAGCCCACCCATATCCGCGAAGAGCTCGGGGACGTGCTGCTGCAGGTGATCCTGCACGCGCGGCTCGGCGAGGAGGCCGATGAGCCGTTCGCGATCGACGACGTCGCCGGCGACCTGGTCGACAAGCTGATCCGCCGCAATCCGCACGTGTTCGCCGACACGGCCGCGCACACGCTCGACGAGATCACCGAGAACTGGGAGCGGATCAAGAAGGAAGAGAAGGCGCGCGGCTCGGCGATGGACGGGATCGCGCTCGCCCAGCCGGCCCTGTCGCTCGCGGCGAAGGTGCTCGGCCGGGCGGCGCGCGCCGGGGTCGAGGTCCCGCTTCCCGAGACCGGTGACCTGGGCTCGCAGTTGCTCGCGGCGGTTGCGCAGGCCCGCGCGCACGGGCAGGACCCGGAGGGTGCGCTGCGGAAGGCCGCCCTTGACTACGCCGACGAGGTCCGCCGCGCCGAAGGCTCGGCAGCGGGTTCCGCCGAGGGCGCATAGCGTCGGGTGGTCGGCCGGTCGGCCCCGCGGGTAGGTTGCTCGACATGCCGCAGCGCTTCGTGCCCCTCGCCGAACACATTGTCGACGCCGTACTGGAAACCAGCCCACACCTGGCTGCCTTCGCCGGTGACCACCGCTTCGACGACCGGCTTCCCGACTATTCACCGGGCGCGGTCGCGGGTGACGTCGCGATGCTGCGGGACGCCTCGGCGGCGCTGTCCCAGGTGGACGTCGACGACCTAGCTCCCCAGGAGCAGGTGGACCACGCGGCGCTGCTCGCGCGGGTCGAGCGGTCGCTGTTCGAGCTGACCGAGGTACGCGAACACGAGTGGAACCCGCTCGTGCACAACCCCGGCTCGCTGCTGTACGGGCTGATCGCCCGCCCGTTCGCCCCGGCCGAGGAGCGGCTGACCTCGGTCGCCGCCCGGCTGTCGGCGATCCCGGACGCGCTCGCGACCGCCAAGGAGGTACTCACCGACTGCCCGCGGATTCACCTCGAGACCGCCGTCGGGCAGTTCTCCGGCACGGCCTCGCTCGTCGCGGGCGAGCTGCCCAAACTGATCGAGCAGGCGCCGGCGCTCGCCGACACGGTCGAGCCGCTGCGGCAGCGGGCGATCGCCGCGCTCGGCGAGTTCGTCACCTGGCTGTGCGACCGCGCCGAGGAGGCCGGCGACGGCGGCCGGGATCCGCGGCTCGGGCGGCGGCTGTGGGAGGCGCGGCTGTGGCACGCGCTCGACACGGAGCTACCGGCCTCCGAGATCCTCTCGCGGGCGCGGGCCAATCTGGAGCGGGTAACGGCCGAACTGCGCGAGGTCGCCACGCAGCTCACCGGTTCTCCGGACATCCGCGCGGCGCTCGATCAGCTCGCCGCCGAGCACCCCGACGACACCACGATCGTCGACCTGGCGAAGGCGACGTTGGGGGAGGCGACCGAGTTCGTCAGCCAGTACGATCTGGTCACCCTCATCGACGACCCGTGCGTGATCATGGAGATGCCGGAGTTCGCCCGGGGCGTCGCGGTCGCGTACTGCGACCCGCCGGGTCCGCTGGAGACCGGTGACCTGCCGACGTTCTACTGCATCGCTCCGACGCCGGCCGGTTGGCCGGCCGAGCGGGTGGAGTCGTTCTATCGCGAGTACAACAACCACATGATCCGCAACCTGAGCGTGCACGAGGCGATGCCGGGGCATTTCCTGCAGCTCGCCCACTCACGCCGGTTTCGCGGCTCGACGCGAGCGCGGGCGCTGGGCTTCTCCGGCCCGTTCGTGGAGGGTTGGGCGGTGTACGCCGAGGAGCTCATGGTCTCCCGCGGCTTCGGTGGCCTGCCCGTCCGCGCCCAGCAGTTGAAGATGCAGCTGCGCATGAGCATCAACGCGATCCTCGATCAGCTCGTGCACTGCGATCAGATGACCGAGGCCGAGGCGATGGCGTTGATGCTCGACGAGGGCTTCCAGGAGGAGGGCGAGGCGGCCGGCAAGTGGCGCCGGGCGCTGCTGACCTCCACCCAGCTGTCGACCTACTTCGTGGGGTACACCGAGGTGGCGGCGATCGCCGCGGCCCGCCCGGCCGACGTGTCGGTACGGGAGTGGCACGACCGGATGCTCGCCCACGGGTCGCCCGCCCCCCGCCACATCCGCGGGCTCGTAGGCCTGTAGGCGGTCTTGGACACGTGGACCGGTTATAGGCGGTCCACGTGTCCAAGACCGCTAAGAAATCTTGGGGCGCTGGTCGACGATTTTCACGCCGGTGGGCACGTCGAACGCGTCCGCCGCTACCGACGCGGCGTAGCTGATCAACGAGATGTCCAGCTTCTTGTTGTCGACCGTGCCCTTGAAGGACCCGAGGACGCCGGCGGACGTGATGCAGGCGTCGAACTGCGAGGCGGCGGAATTCTCCACTCCGGCGACGTTGACGCAGGTGGAGTGCTCACCGGCCAGCGTCGTGTCGTGCTGCTGGATCTGGGTGTTCGACGACAGCGACGCGGCGGTGAGGAGGCCGACGACGAGCGTCGGCGGCGCCACGCCGCGATCGCGCAGCGCGTTCACCAGGGTCGTCGCGTCCGTACTGGGGGACGGGGGAGCGGTCAGCGTGCACGTCGCGGCGCCGCTGTCGGTGCCGCAATCGATGGTCGCGTCCGGGGTGGTTGCGAACTTCCCCCCGGGGTAGATGTACACCGTCCGTAGGGGCCGCTGCGCCTGGGCGATCGTCGCGCGCCCCCCGCCGGGAAGCTGGTACTCGGCGGTGTAGGTCAACTCGCTGGCGTGGTCGAGCCGGCTCGCGAGTTCGTTGACCAGGTGTGCGCGGTCCATCACCTGCTGCGCGTCGCTGATCGAGCCGCAGCCGGTGAGGGTGCCGAGGGCCGCGGTGACCAGCGCCGCTACGGCGCGTCGACGGTTGTGCTGGGCGGCGGCGGGCCGGGCGGGCACGAGGCGCATGGCCCATAGCCTCACCCGTCACCGTCTGTTCGCGCAAACTCCTTCCCGGTTTGGTTGCGGCCGAGCGGGCAAGTGTGACTGGTGGCACACCCGCCGTGATCCACGAGGGACGCCGAGACCGCTTGCGGAGGCGCCGATAGGCTGCCGGGGTACGTCTGCCGCATCGCCGCGGCGCTGGCGTTCTCGAATAGAAGAAGGAGCGCAAGCAGTGGCCACCATCGAGGGAATCGTCGCTCGCGAAATTCTCGACTCGCGGGGTAACCCGACGGTCGAGGTCGAGATCGGGCTCGACGACGGGACGATCGCGCGGGCGGCGGTGCCGTCCGGCGCCTCCACCGGGGCGTTCGAAGCTGTGGAGTTGCGGGACGGCGACCCGAAGCGCTACGGCGGCAAGGGCGTCTTGAAGGCGGTCGACAACGTGACCGAGCGGATCGCGCCGGAGTTGGTCGGCTACGAGGCGAGCGAGCAGCGCGCGATCGACCAGCGGATGATCGAGTTGGACGGCACTCCGGACAAGTCCGACCTGGGCGCCAACGCGATCCTCGGGGTATCTCTGGCCGTGGCGAAGGCCGCAGCCGAATCGGCCGAGCTGAGCCTGTTCCGTTACCTGGGCGGGCCGAACGCGCACCTGCTGCCGGTGCCGATGATGAACATCCTCAACGGCGGCGCCCACGCCGACTCCAACGTGGACATCCAGGAGTTCATGATTGCTCCGATCGGTGCCCCCACGTTCTCCGAGGCGTTGCGCTACGGCACGGAGGTCTACCACGCGCTCAAGGCCGTACTGAAGAAGAAGGGCCTGGCCACCGGCCTCGGTGACGAGGGCGGTTTCGCACCGAGCCTGCCGGCCAACGCCGCCGCGCTGGACCTGATCGGAGAGGCCGTCGCCGCCGCCGGGTTCAAGCTCGGCGACGACATCGTGCTCGCGCTCGACGTGGCCGCCACCGAGTTCTACCGCGACGGCGCGTACGTGTTCGAGGGCGCGTCCAAGTCGGCCGACGAGATGATCGCGTACTACGCGAAGCTGGCCGACTCGTACCCGATCGTGTCCATCGAGGACCCGCTCGCCGAGGAGGACTGGGCTGGCTGGAGCGCGATGACCACGGAGTTGGGCCGGCGCCTCCAGCTCGTGGGTGACGACCTGTTCGTGACCAACCCGGAGCGCATCGCCCGGGGCATCGCGGAAGGCGCCGCCAACGCCGTCCTGGTCAAGGTCAACCAGATCGGCTCGCTGACCGAGACGTTCGACGCGGTCGAGCTGGCCCACCGCAACGGGTACCGCACGATGATGAGCCACCGTTCCGGTGAGACCGAGGACACCACGATCGCTGACCTGGCCGTGGCGGTCGGCTCGGGCCAGATCAAGACCGGTGCGCCCGCCCGCTCGGAGCGCGTCGCCAAGTACAACCAGCTGCTGCGCATCGAGGACGAGCTCGACGCCGCGGCGCGGTACGCGGGCCGGGCTGCGTTCCCGCGGTACCGTCAGAGCTGAGGGTATTTATGATCTTGGACACTTAGGCCGGTAGTGGCGGTCTAAGTGTCCAAGATCGCTAATGTACGGCCGAGGGGAGGAGCGCATGCCGCAGCGGCGCACACCGAGCGGGCAGGGCCCCGGCGCCCGCGGTGGCCGGGACGTTCGCGGCGGTCGGCGGACCGGCGCCAGGTCGGCGGCCCGGGACTGGACCGTCCGCGCCGAGCCCGCGCGCTCCGCCAACCGCCCGGCCGCGGCGCGGCGCACGGCGGCCGGCGGGACGGCCAGGCGTACCCGGGCGCCCCAGCCGCGGCGGCTGACCGGCCGGGCGGCAGTGCTGTGCATGCTGCTGATCGGCCTGCTGCTGGCGTACGCGTACCCGGTGCGGGTCTACCTCTCCCAACAGAACGAGATCGACCAGTTGGAGCGCAGCCAGGCGGCCCAGCGTACGCGCATCTCCGACCTCAGCGGTCGGCTGGAGAAGTGGAAAGACGACGAGTACGTCAAGGCCCAGGCGCGCGGGCGGCTGCTGTTCACGATGCCCGGGGACCAGCCGCTGCTGGTGATCGACAAGACCCAGCCGCAGCCCAAGGCCGGTAACGTGGGCGCGGTCCAGACGCCGGACGGCGCCGGTAACTCCGGCCCGTGGTACGGCCAGCTCTGGTCCAGCATCCAGGCAGCAGATCAGGGAGCACGATAGATGGCGGATCCACAGGCGGCCGGCGAACCGACCCGGGAACCGGTCACCGAGGCGGACCTCGCCGCCGTTGAAGCCCAGCTCGGCCGTACCCCTCGGGGTACCCGGTACGTGGCGCACCGGTGCCCGTGCGGCCGGCCGGACGTGGTCGAGACGACCCCTCGGCTGCCCGACGGCACCCCGTTCCCGACGCTGTTCTACCTGACCTGCCCGCGCGCGGTGGCCGAGTGCAGCCGGCTGGAGTCGGCCGGGGTGATGAAGGAGATGACCGAGCGGCTGGCCGACGACCCGGAGCTGGCCGAGGGGTACCGCGCGGCGCACGAGGACTACCTCACCCGGCGCGAGGCGGTGGGCCACGTGCCGGAGATCGCGGGTACATCGGCGGGCGGCATGCCCGGCCGGGTCAAGTGCCTGCACGTGCATCTCGGGCACCGGCTCGCGGTTGGGCCCGGGATCAACCCCATCGGCGACGAGACCCTCGACCTCGCCGCGGAGTGGTGGGCCGGCGGGCCCTGTGTGGCCGGATAGTCTCGGTTCGTGGACGTCATCATCCGGCGGGCGCGGGCCCGAGACGTACGGGAGATCCAGCGCCTGATCGAGGCGTACGCCGACGACCGGATCCTGCTGTCCAAAGCGCCCGTCGCGCTGTACGAGGACGTGCCGGAGTTCCTGGTGGCGGAGCGGACGATCGACGGGCGGATCGTCGGCTGCGGTGCCGTGCACGTGATGTGGGAGGACCTCGCCGAGCTGCGCACGATCGCGGTGGACCCGTCCTGCCGGGGACAGAAGATCGGCTACCGGATCGTGTCGGAGCTGCTCAACGAGGCGCGCGAGCTGGGCGTGGCGCGGGTGTTCGTGTTGACGTTCCAGACGGCGTTCTTCGGCTCGTTCGGCTTCTCCGAGATCGACGGCACCCCGGTGTCGCCGCCGGTGTACGAGGAGTTGCTGCGCTCGTACGACGAGGGTGTGGCCGAGTTCCTGGACCTGGAGCGGGTCAAGCCGAACACCCTGGGCAACACGAGGATGCTGCTGCACCTGCGCTGAGCCGGCCCTGGGTAGGGTTGGCCGCGTGACGAGAGTGGCTGCGATCGACTGTGGGACCAACTCAATCCGGCTGCTGGTCGCCGACCTCGACGGCGATCGGCTGACCGAGGTCGTCCGCCGGATGGAGATCGTCCGGCTCGGCCAGGGCGTGGACCGGACCGGCCGGCTCGCCCCCGAGGCGATCGAGCGCACCCGCGTGGCGCTGGCCGACTACACCGCGCAGATCAAGGAGCTGGGTGCGGATCGGGTACGCATGGTCGCCACCAGCGCCACTCGCGACGCCGCCAACGCCGATGACTTCCGGGCGATGGTGGTCGACACGCTCGGCGTCGCGCCCGAGGTGGTCAGCGGCGACGAAGAGGCCCGCCTGTCGTTCACCGGCGCGGTCCGTGGCCTGCCGGCGGATCTCCCGGCGCCGTACCTCGTCGTGGACATCGGCGGCGGCTCGACCGAGTTTGTCCACGGCGGGGCAGAGGTCGACGCCGCGCTCAGTGTGGACATCGGGTGCGTCCGGATGACCGAGCGCCACCTGCACGCCGACCCGCCGACGCCGGACCAGATCGCCGCGGCCGAGGCCGACATCACCGCCGCCGTCGACCGGGCGCTCGAGGCCACCAACGGCGGCGACGCACGTACGCTCGTCGGTCTGGCCGGGTCGGTGACCACGGTGGCCGCCATCGCGCTCGGGTTGACCGAGTACGACCCGCAAGCCATCCACCATGCCCGGATCAGGTACGCCGACGTGGCGAAGGTGAGCGCTGACCTGCTGGACGCCACGCGCAAGGAGCGGCTGGAGATCCCGGTGATGCACCCGGGCCGGGCCGACGTGATCGGTGCCGGGGCGATGATTCTCCGGATCATCATGCAGCGCGCCGGCGCCGACGAGGTCGTCGCGAGCGAGCACGACATCCTGGACGGGATCGCGTACAGCCTCCGGTAACGACCGCCGCTGATGGCGCGGGCGGCCGGTAGCGGATACCGTGCCCTGCGGTCGATCCGTACTGTCCTGGAGGATCCGGGTGGCTGATGAGGTGACTCCGCCGGAGCCGGCCGGGGACCGCTGGGCCCGTTGGCGCCGTCCGCTCCGCGCTATCGGGTGGGGCGCTTTGGCGGTCATGGTGGTCGCCGCCGTGCTGGCCGGCGTACACATCGCGATGAACAACCGTGCCGATGAAACGTCATTACGGGCTAAACCGGGCGACTGCTTCTCTGGCGAGAGTGACCGGGACCTCAGGCGGGTTCCGTGCGACGACCCGGCCGTGCGGTGGATGGTCCTCGGCGTGGTGCAGCGCAGCAGCGAGCACGCGGCCAAGCAGCAGGCCTGCGCTGCCTGGCCGAACGCGGAGGCGTCCTACTGGGAGAGCCGCAACGGCACCGACGGATTCGTCCTGTGCCTGGGCTCCGTGATCGCCGGTTGAGGCATACCCCACGTCGCCGCCCGCTTTCGCTCGTGCCCGCGTCATGGTTGGCTACCGTGCACAACCCCCCTGGTGGAACAGCCAATGACGACTGAATGACAGGAGGCCGGCCGATGGGTGAAATGGTCAGCTACCCCAGCAACGGTGGGACCAGTGCGGGCTACCTTTCCCTGCCTGCCGGCGGCAGCGGCCCGGCGGTGATCGTCATTCAGGAGTGGTGGGGCCTCGTGCCGCACATCAAGGAACTCGCCGACCGGTTCGCCGAGGCCGGGTTCGTCGCCCTGGCGCCCGACCTGTACCACGGCGTGCAGACGACCGAGCCCGACGAGGCGGGCAAGCTGATGATGGGCTTGGCGATGGACCAGGCGGCCAAGGACATCGCGGGCGCGGCCGCGTACCTGGCCGGCCGCGAGGAGGTCACGGGCCGGGTCGGCTGCGTCGGTTTCTGCATGGGCGGCAGTCTCGCGCTCTGGTCGGCCACGCTGTCCGAGCACGTCGTGGCGACGGTCGGCTTCTACCCGGCCGTGCCGTGGGAGCGGATGAGTCCGAAATGGAACAACTACAGCGGTAAGGCCGCGATGATCCACGCCTCCGAGGAGGACGGCACCTGCGCGGCGCCCGGCATCCAGCAGGCCGTGCGGGCGATCGAGGCGGCCGGCGGCGAGGTCGTCTGCTACGACTACCCTGGCACCCACCATGCGTTCTTCAACGACGACCGGCCCGAGGTCTACAACCGGGAGGCGTCGGCCCTCGCCTGGGCCCGTACGCTCGAGTTCTTCCGTACCCGGATTGTCTGAGTCGGTCGTCAGCGGCCCGGCCGAGCTCGCCCCGGCCATCGCCGAGCTGGGCGAGCTGGACGCCGCGGTCTCCGAGTGCCGCGCGTGCCCGCGGCTGGTGTCCTGGCGTGAAGAGGTAGCCGCCACCAAGCGCGCCGCCTTCCGCGACCAGGAGTACTGGGGCCGTCCGGTGCCGGGCTTCGGGCCGGCCGACGCGGAGATCGGCATTCTCGGCCTGGCCCCGGCCGCGCACGGCGGTAACCGCACGGGACGCATCTTCACCGGCGACCGCTCCGGCGATGTGCTGTTCGCGGCGCTGCACCGGGCCGGGCTGGCCAACCAGGCGACGAGCGTGAGCCGCGACGACGGCCTCACGCTGCACCACACCCGCGTGTTCGCGGCGGTACGGTGCGCGCCGCCGGACAACAAGCCGACGCCGGCCGAGCGGGACACCTGCGCGCCGTGGCTGCACCGCGAGATGGAACTGGTCCGCCCGACGATGCGCGTCGTCGTCGCACTGGGCGGCTTCGCCTGGTCGGCCTTTTGGCCGGCGTTGACGGCCGTCTACGGGGCACGTCCGCCGGTGCCGCGACCCGCGTTCGGTCACGGTACGCTCTGGCAGGGTCCTGCGGGCTTGCCCGCGCTTCTCGGGTGTTACCACGTCAGCCAGCAGAACACCTTTACGGGCCGGCTCACACCCGCGATGCTGGACGACGTGTTCGCCCGCGCGATTGATCTCGCCGGGCTCTAGTTACAGCAGGGACCCGATGGACCGCCGTGCGCTCGGCCGCTTGCTGCCGCTGCTCGCCGTCGCCGCACTGCTGGTGGGCGGTGTGATGGCGGCGGCGTGGTCGTCGCCGGCGGTGACCCGCGTGCCACTGCCGGCCGAGCGCTCACCGCAGCAGGTGGAGGCCATGCCCGCGGCCGCCAACCGGGGTGCGGACGTCGCAGCGCCGGACGGCCAGCTTCCGTCCTGGCTCGGCAGCGCCGCCGCCGGGCTCTGCCTGGCGCTCGTGGCGGTCGTGGTCGGGATGCTCGTCTGGTACCTGGTCCGCGACCGGTTCCGGGTGCGCTCCGCCCCGCTGGCCTCCCGGCCGGCCGAGGCGGCTGCGACGGGCACCGAAGAAGTGGTGGCAGCGCTCGACGCGGGGCTGGACCGCCTCGGCGACTCCGACGCCGACCCGCGCCGCGCGGTCATCGCCTGTTGGGTGCGGTTGGAGGAGGCGGCGGCCGCCGCCGGCACGCCCCGTGACCCGGGGGACACCCCGACCGACCTGGTTGCCCGGCTGCTGGCCGCGCACCACGTCAGCCGGCCGGTCCTCGACGAGTTCGCCGCCGTCTACCGGGAGGCGCGGTACGCCACGCACGTGGTCGACGAGCGGATGCGCGCGGCGGCGGTGGCATCTCTCGGTCACCTGCGCGGCGAGCTGGCCGTTCACGCGGAGGTGAGCTGATGGCGCCCGAGCGGGATGTCGGCATCGACGAGTTGCTGGGGGTCCCGGCCGACGCGGAGGTCGAGGTACGGCCGGCGAAGGCCGCGACGCTCGGTCCGCTCCGGGCCGCGGGGATCGCGTTGATCATCGCCGGCGCGGCGTATGCGGTGTTGCTCGCGGCCGGCTTCAAGATCCCGTACATTCTGCTCTTCGCGATGTCCTTCGCCCTGCTCATCCTCTGGCGGGCGCTCAGGGTGGTCGAGGCGCCGAGGCTGAGCGTGGGTGCGCCGCCCCGCCCGGCCGCCCGGATCGATCCGACCCAGGTGGCCGACGGGATGCAACTCGCGCTGGGCCGCTGGGAGACCCGGCTGTCGTGGAGCGAGCAGGACCCGCAGCGGTTCATCGCGGACGTACGACCCCGGCTGGCCGACATCGCCGACGAGCGGCTGCGCCAGCGGCACGGGGTGACGCGGGCGGACGACCCGTGGCGCGCGCGGGAACTGATGGGTGAGCGACTGTGGACATTCTTGTTCGCGCCGCTCGCGAGCGCCCCGAACCCGCGGGAGCTGGCGGCCGTAGTGGACGACATGGAGAAGCTATGACACGGGAGGCCGCGTGAACGCCCGAGCAATGCCACCGCAGGAGGTGGGCCGGCTGGGCCGGGCCGTGCTCGACGCGGTCGGCGCCGTCGTGGTCGGCAAGCGGGAACCCCTGGAGATGGTGCTCGCCGGCATCCTGGCCGGCGGCCACGTGCTGCTGGAGGACCTGCCGGGCCTCGGCAAGACCCTCGCCGCCCGCTCGTTCGCGCAGGTGCTCGGCATGGAGTTCCGGCGGCTGCAGTTCACGCCCGACCTGCTGCCCGCCGACGTGACCGGGTCGTTCCTGTACGACCAGCGCGCCGGGGACTTCTCCTTCCGGCCCGGCCCGGTCTTCACCAACCTGCTGCTCGCCGACGAGATCAACCGGACCCCGCCGAAGACGCAGGCGGCGCTGCTGGAGGCGATGCAGGAGAAGCAGGTCTCCGTGGAGGGCACGACGTACCGGCTCGAAGCGCCGTTCCACGTCCTGGCCACCGCCAACCCGATCGAGTACGAGGGCACCTACCCGCTGCCGGAGGCGCAGCTCGACCGGTTCCTGCTCCGGGTGTCGTTCGGCTACCCCGACCGCGACGAGGAGTGGGACGTGCTGCGCCGGCGGATCGACCGCCGCCGCGAGGAGGCTGTCCTGCAGCCCGTCGTGGACGCCCGGACGCTGCTGGCGATGCAGGACGGGCTGGAGAACGTCGCGGTCGAGGACTCGATCGGACGGTACATTGTGGACCTCACCGCCGCGACGCGCGCGCACCCACAGGTGCTCGTGGGCGCGTCACCGCGGGGCTCCCTCGCGCTGCTGCTGCTGTCCCGGGCGCGGGCGGCGCTGGCCGGTCGCGACTACGTGGTCCCAGAGGACGTCAAGTACGTCGCGATCCCCGCGCTGGCCCACCGGATCACGCTGCGGCCGGAGATGTGGCTGCGGCACATCAACCCAGCGGCGATCGTGGCCGAGATCGTGGCCAGCACGCCCGCTCCGGCCAGCGGGGCGGTGCCGACCTATGCCGGCGCGCTGCCCGGTGCGGATCCCTACCGGTACGCCGCGCCGAGAGGCTGACCGTGGCCGACGGCTCCCTGGGCGGCGCGGGCGACGAAGACGGCTGGGTGCCCACCCGTGCGTTCGGCCGGGCCATCCTCGTGGTCGGGGTGCTGGTGCTGCTCGCCGCGCTCACCGGCCGGTACGACCTCGTTGTGCTCGCCGCGCCGTTCGCCCTCGGCACCGCGCTCTCCCTGCGCCGGCGCCCGGCGGCGCTGCCGGCTCCGGAACTGTCCACGATGGACGCACGCATCGTCGAGGGTGACGACTTCGCGGTGCGGGTGAGCGTGGCGAACCCCGACCCGGTCGCGCTCGACCTGGTCCTGGTCCGGCTGTGGCTGCCGCGTTGGGTACGGGTACGCGACGCCGACCACCCGTACGCCGCGCCGGTGGCGGCCGGAAGCGTCGCCGAGATCGACCTGTCCGGCACGGCGCTGCGCTGGGGCCGGCACGACGTCGGCCCGCTCTCGCTGCACGGAGTGGCCTGTGACGGGCTGCTCGTGTCCCTGCGGGTGGAGTGCGAGCCGCTACCGATCAAGGCGTACCCGGCGACCGACCCGTTCCGAGCGGACGAGGCGATGCCGCGCGCCGCCGGCCTGGTCGGCCAGCACCACTCCCGCAAGCCCGGCGAGGGCGGCGAGCTGGCCGGGGTGCGCGAGTTTTCGCCCGGCGACCGGCTGCGCCGCATCGACTGGCGGGTCACCCTGCGTACCCGGCGGGTGCATGTCGTGTCCACGCTGTCCGACCGGGACGCGGAGGTCGTCCTGCTGCTGGACGTCCTGCACGAGGCGGGGGAGTCGGGAGGTACCGGGGGAGCCGCGTCGGTGCTGGACACGACCGTACGCGCGGCCGCCGGCATCGCCGAGCACTACCTGCACCGGGGCGACCGGGTGGCGATGCTCGAGTACGGATTCCGGGCGCGCCGGCTGCGCCCGGCGACCGGCCGTCGCCAGTACCTGACCGTGCTCGAATGGCTGCTGGACGCGAAGCCGGCCGGCGGCGCGGACCAGCCGTCCACCGGTGCCTTCGGCGCCCACCTGCTCAGCGCGAACGCGCTCGTCATCGTGTTGACGCCGCTGCTGGACCAGCGTTCCGCGGCGATGGTCGCGGGGCTGGCCCGCTCGGGGAGGTTTGTCGTCGCCGTCGACACGCTGCCGCCGAGTCTTCGCCCACCGACGGATGGCGCGTGGGGGCCGCTCGCGGACCGGGTGTGGCGGATGAGCCGGGAGAACGTGATCGGCCTGCTGCGCGAGCACGGCGTCCCGGTGGTCGGCTGGGCCGGCGCCGGCAGCCTGGACCATGTGCTGCGGGACGTGACGCGGCTGGCGAGCGCGCCGAAGGTGGGCAGGCGATGACCGGATGGCTGGGCTCGCTGCGGGAGCGGGCCGCCCGGATCACGCCGGGAACCTTGCTCGTACGCGGTGCGGCCTTCGTGTTCGCGGCCGGCGCCCTGCTGGTCGCGTTCCCCGGCGAGATCCTGCTGTGGCCAGGCGCCGCGGTGGCCCTGGTCGCCTGCGGGGCCGC
Organism: Planosporangium flavigriseum; assembly: GCF_011947225.1. Taxonomy (GTDB): domain Bacteria; phylum Actinomycetota; class Actinomycetes; order Mycobacteriales; family Micromonosporaceae; genus Planosporangium; species Planosporangium flavigriseum. The sequence goes on from NZ_JAATVW010000005.1 coordinate 235,127, forward strand.
ACCGGCGCTGGCCCCGCGTACCAGGCTCACCACGATGGTGCTGTTCCTCGCGGTCGGCGGCTGGATCGTCGCGACCACGACGTACGCCGAGCCGGTGACGTGGGCCCGGCTGGCGACGCTGGCGTGCCTGCTGTACCTGGTGCACACCACGGCGGCGCTCGCCGCGGTGGTGCCTTACGACACGGTCGTGGCGCCGGCCGTACTGGTGCGCTGGCTCGCCCGTACCGCCGTGGTGCTGGCCCTGACCGTCGGGTTCGCGGTCGCCTCCGTGGTGGGGGTACGCGTGGTCTCCGGCCAGGCGTACCTCGTCGCGGCGGTGGCGGGGGTGCTGCTCGTGGCCGCGTTGGCCGGGCTGCTGACGCTGTCGCGCAGGTCCTGAACCGCCCGTAGTCGTTGCCTAACGCCCGGTTGGCGGGGTGGCGGACAGAGCTGCTCTTCGATACGTTGGGGCGCGCTCCACCCCTACTAGTCCCGGAGTCTGTCCGTCGTGCGTCGTGCCGCCCCGCTGCTCGCTGTTGCGATCGCGTCCATGCTGGCCGGGTCCGCGTGTGCCAGGAGCACCACGGTGAGGTTCGTGAGCGCGCCCTCGGCGCCCTCGGCGAGCCCGACCACGAGCGAGCCGGTCGCGCCGTCGGCTGCCGCGGCCAGCCCGTCGCCGTCAGCATCGCCATCGGCCAAGGCGAAGCAGACTCCGAGTGTGAAGCCGAGCGCTTCGACGAAGCCGCCCGTGGCCGCCCCGCCCCGCACTCGTAGTCCGGTCACCGCGCCCGGTCCGGGCGGCTCCATCAAGGGCACCGGCTCGGACGCGGTGGCGTTGACGTTCGACGACGGGCCGGACCCGAAGAGCACGAACGACCTGCTCGACCTGCTCAAGGAGCAGGGGGTCAAGGCCACGTTCTGCGTGGTCGGCTCCCGGGTCAAGACCCACCCCGAGGTGGTCAGGCGGATCGCCGCGGAGGGGCACACGCTCTGCAACCACTCGTGGCAGCACCTGCAGGACCTGTCCGAGCGCGACAACGGGTACCTGATGTGGGACCTGCAGTCCACCAATGACGCTATCCGCGCGGCCGTGCCCGGCGCCCGGATCGACTATTTCCGGGCGCCGTACGGAAACTTCACGCCCCGGCTCGTCGAGTTCGCGGCCAGGTTCACCATGAAGCCGATCTACTGGGACGTCGACGACGAGTGCTGGAAGAGCAGTACGTACGGCGTCGGCCCGGCGATGACGAACCACATGACGACAATCGTGCAGCGGGACACCCGGCCCGGGTCGATCATCCTGTCGCACGAAAACCTGAAGCCGCACACGGTCGCTACGTACCGGTCGCTGCTGCCCTGGCTGAAGTCGCATTTCCGGCTCGTCGCGCTGCCGTGAGACCTCGATGATGTTTGCGCCGCCAGAGCTGTCCAAGGTGGACGGTTGGGGTCATTGAGCAGATCTTGGCCCGTGCGCAAGCCGCTGTGAGGATGTAGCCAGACCCGGAATCCGAGGGTCCACGGGGCAGCGCACCCTACGTGCATTTCGGTATGTTGACGATGCCCCTGCCCGTACATCCGGGAGTCTTTCTGTCGTGCGTCGCGTCATGCCGTTTCTCGCCGTTCTCATAGTTTCCGTTCTTGCCGCGGCCGGCTGCGGCGAGAACGTTGCCGTTCGGGCGGCCAACGCCAAGCCGATCACGCCGCCGAGCGCGCCGCCGTCGCCGTCCAGCACCGCCACGAGTCCCTCCTCGCCGGCCGTGACACACGCACCGCTGCGGGAAGCGGCGCCCGCGCCCATCCCAGCCGCCGGGCGCGGTCCGGCCGGTTCGCTCACCACGACCGGCTCCGACGCGGTGGCGTTGACGTTCGACGACGGGCCCGATCCGAAGAACACGAATGACCTGCTCGACCTGCTCCGGGACCAGGGGGTCAAGGCCACGTTCTGTGTGGTCGGCTCCCGGGCGAAGGCCCATCCCGCGGTGATCAGGCGCATCGTGGCGGAGGGGCACACGCTGTGCAACCACTCCTGGCAGCACCTGTACAACCTGTCCGAGCGGGACGACAAGTACCTGATGGGGGACCTGCGGTCGACCAACGACGCGATCCACGCCGCCGCTCCCGATGCAAAGATCGAGTACTTCCGGGCGCCGGGCGGCTACTTCACGCGCCGGCTCGTCGACTTCGCCGCGCGGCTCAACATGAAGCCGATCTACTGGAGCGTCGATGACCAGTGCTGGCAGAGCAACAAGTACGGCGTCGGGCCGGCGATGACCAACCACATCACGACCATGGTGCAGCGCGAGACCCGGCCCGGCGGGATCATCCTGTCGCACGACAACGGCAAGCCGTACACCATTGCGACCTACCGGTCGCTGTTGCCATGGCTGAAGTCGAAGTTCCGGCTGGAAGCGCTGCCGACGAGCGCACCACTACCTGATCTGCCGAGCCGGGCGAAGGACCTGCGGGACCGCTAGACGTGAGGTGGCGTCGCTCGGCGAGTTGCACCGGCCGCGGGACGGTGCAGCGAGAGATGAATTACATCCGCTGCAAATCTGCAGGTAGGGCATAATCTTGCCGATGTGAGCCGCTGTTACGTTCCGTAGTGAGAGGCTCAGTTGGCATGTCCCATCCTCGTTCGTCCGTGCCTGCCCCCCGAGGCGGCAAGCTGCTCGCGACTTTGCTTCTTGATCGCAAGCTCAACACCAAGATTCTGCTGGCCATCGGGGTGATGGCGTTCGTCGCGATCGCCGTCGGCGTCCTGTCGATCTCGCGAATGAGCAGCCTGAACGCCGCCACGCACGACGTGTACGACAGAGGGATGGTCCGCCAGCGGGCGCTCACCGAACTCTCCTCCAACATGGACGTCGTACGCCGCAATGTCCTCAATCACGCGGTGTCGAGCACGCCGGAGTCAATGGCCAAGCAGGAGAAGGTGATCGAGGGGAACTTCGCCGCGGTCGCCAGCGGTCTCGACGCATACGAAAAGGGGACCAAGCAACTCGAGCTGGTCAGGCAGTTGCGGACGGCCTGGACGCAGTACGAAAAAGAGATCAACGAGCAGATGCTGCCGGCCAGCCGGCGCGGCGACAAGGCGGCCGTCGAGCGGATCCGCGACACGGTAACCGCGCCACTGGCCACCAAGGCTGATGAGGCTATCAAGAAAATCATCGATAACCAGCGAGCGGACGCTCAGCAGACGTTGGCCGACGCTGAGAGCTCCTACAACTCCGCTCGCACGCTGATCGTCGTCCTGCTGGTTGCCGGTGTCCTGCTGGCGCTCGGCTTCGGCGTGCTCGTGGCCCGTTCGATCGTCTCCGCGGTGGCGAAGGTGGCCAACGTGGCCGCCGGCCTGGCCGTCGGGGACCTCACCCGGAGCGCGGGTGTGACCAGCCGCGACGAGGTCGGCCAGATGGCCGCCGCGCTGGATTCCGCGACCGCGACGCTGCGCGAGACCGTGCAGAAGGTCGGCGGCAGCAGCGAGGCGCTCGCCGGCGCCTCGGAAGAACTGTCCGCGGCCAGCCAGCAGATCGCCGCCGGCGCGGAGGAGACCGCCGTGCAGGCCGGCGCCGTCTCCGCGGCCGCCGAGCAGGTGTCCCGCAACGTACAGACCGTCTCCGCGGCGTCGGAGGAGATGAGTTCGTCGATCCGGGAGATCGCCGGCAGCGCTGCCGAGGCCGCGCAGGTGGCCGAAAGCGCCGTGGCGGTCGCGCAGTCGGCCAACGGCATCGTGTCCCAGCTGGGGCAGTCCTCGGTCGAGATCGGCAACGTGATCAAGGTGATCACCTCGATCGCCGAGCAGACCAACCTGCTCGCCCTCAACGCCACGATCGAGGCGGCGCGCGCCGGCGAGGCGGGCAAGGGCTTCGCGGTCGTGGCCAGCGAGGTCAAGGACCTGGCTCAGGAGACGGCGAAGGCGACCGAGGACATCTCGCGGCGTATCGATGCGATCCAGTCCGACACCGAAGCGGCGGTGCAGGCGATCGCCCAGATCACCGAGGTCATCGAGAAGATCAGCAACCACTCCACGACGATCGCGTCGGCGGTGGAGGAGCAGACCGCCACCACCGGCGAGATCGGCCGGAACGTCACCGAGGCGGCTACCGGCTCGACCGAGATCGCCTCCAACATCACCGGGGTCGCCAGCGCGGCCCAGACCACCACCACCGCGGTCGCGGATTCCCAGCGCTCGGCGCAGGAGCTGGCGCGCATGTCGACCGAGCTGCAGCAGTTGGTCGGTCAGTTCCGGTACTGACACCGATCTGAGTCCGATCAGGGGGGCGTCGACACCAGTATGTGTCGACGCCCCCTATTCCGTCAGTGCGGTCCCGGTAGATGTGGGTTTGTTGGACGCGTTGATGCAGCTGGCGGGTGAGGTGGTGCGCCGCGTGCCGTGGCAGCGGATTTTAAGGAGAAGAAAGTGCGATTCGCTCATTCGGTCGGCCATGCGCACGGCGAGATCGTCATCGCTGTTACCGGAGAAGCCGACTTGATGAGCGCCGAGCAGCTACGCCAACTCTTGTTCGACGCGATGGTCCAGCGACCGACGAGGCTCACCGTCGACCTCGGTGGGTTGACCTTTATCGACTCTGCCAGTCTCTATCCCCTGGTCGCGGCACGGCGAGCAGCAAGGCGTCACGGGTGCGTATTCCGCGTCGTCAAGCCACAAGGGCAGGTGCTACGTGTTCTCATCCTGGCCGGACTGCTTGCCACTCTCACCGGAACCGACTCGGCCGGCGAGGCGTGAAGCCGAGCCCCACCTAGGCCCCGTTGAACCGCCACACCGTCACGTCGGCCGCCTGCCGGCCCGGGCCGAACAGCGCCTCGAGGGTCTGGCGTAGCTGGACCCCGTTGACCTGGTCGCGGTCGGCCAGGACCAGGCACGACGCCCCCCAGTACGCGATATCCTCGCGGGCCCGATCCTGGTCGGCCGCCGTGATCTCGGGCACCATCCCGGTGCGCTCGACGGCGTTGAGTAGCTGGGAGGTCGGGCGCGAGTAGATGCCTATCGACGCCCGGCCACCGGCGGCATAGGGCCCGATGAAGAAGCCCTCCGGGATGGCGAAGGCGGCGTTGGCCGCTGTCGCCCAGCGCATTTTGTCCGGGTTGCCGGGGTTGGGCAGCGGTGCCGGTACGAGGACCCCGCCGGGCCGTACGCACTCGCGCCACTGACCCTCGGTGAAGAACCGGGGGGCCGGGGCCCGCTCGATGGTGGGCAGCGGTTTCGGCACGAGCGGCAGCAGGGCCAGGGCCGCGATCGCCGGCACGAGCAGGCGCAGGTCCCGGCGGTCGTCGCGGAGTGCCCGGTCGATCATCATGGCGAGCACGATCGCGAAGACCGGGATGAGGACGAGGGCAAACCGGGTCGGCAGCGCCCCGTCGATCACCGGTAGCCCGTGCAGCAGCCGGTACGGGCCGCTCTGTCCGGTCCGCGTGCCGTTGACCACGATGCGGGGCCCGAGCGCGAGGGCAGCCATGATCAGGCCGGTGACGGCGCTGGCGAGGACGACCGGGCGCCGCCACAGCCAGCCGACGGCCCCGACGATGACGAGCAGCAGCGGTACGCCGAAGAACGTGTTGTACTCCGCCGGGCCGCTGACCAGCCGGGCCGCCGCCGGGATGCCGAACCAGGACAGCGGCGAGAACGACCAGAATCCCCGCAGGTCGGCGGAGAAGAAATCGGGCGAGAACGGCCCGTTGGGCACGTGCTGTGGTCCGGAGAACTGGACCGACAGTGGGTAGGCCAGCACGAGAACGGCGAGCGTGGCGCCGACGGCCAGGCCACTCGCGAGCGGCCGGAACGCCCGGCCCGCGCGCTTCGGGGTGATCAGCGCGTACACCAGGCAGAACAGTGCCAGCGTCGCCGCGGTGAGGAACAGGACCTCCTCGCCCAGGAACAGTTGTACGCACACGATCGCGCCGAGCAGCGCGCCGGTGCCGGCGACGCGGCGCATCCAGCGCAGGCGGGGGAGGTCGCCCGGCGTACGGGCGAGCCGCACCACGCACCACACGACCGCGGGGACCAGCCACTGTGCCGTGATGTGCAGGTGGGCGTTGGCCTGCGAGACCATGCCCGGGGCGTATGCGCAGAACGCCGCGCCGGTCGCGGCGGCGGCCCGGTGCAGCCGCAGCGTACGGGAGAGCAGCAGGTACCAGGCGATGCCGGTGGCCGCGAGGTTGCCGGCGACGGCGATCGCGAAGCTGACCGGAGCGCCCAGCGTGAACGTCACCGGGGCGAGGATCACGCCGAGGACGACCATGGACGCGTTGCTGAGCAGGTTGATGCCGTCGGGCGCGTTCAGCAGGTGGCTGACCAGGTGCAGGTCGCCGGTCCAGAAGCGGCCCCCCTGCGCCAGGAGCCATTCGACGAGCGCCTGATCATGGGGATTAAGGGCCAATGCCCGGTTTGTTGGGCTTACTAGCAGGCGGTGCGTGAGCGCTACTCCTGCCAGGAGCAGCGCCGCGCAGACCGACAGGTCTGCCAGACCGGGCCCGCGCCTGGCAGAAACAGGTGTGTGGGGAGTGGACGACTGAGCCGGTCGGTCGGTGTTTTTCGGCTGCTCAGCGCCCTCGGAGTTCTCAGCGGCCGACGGCAGGGTAGTCACCCGGACGACGGTAACCCGGACCAGTAAGCCGGTGTGCACTCAGTCCCTCACCCGTTACCGTGAACGCATTCGCCTCACCGGCCCGGGTGGTGGAAAGGCAGACACGGCCGCCTTAAAAGCGGCTGCCGCGAGGCGTGCGGGTTCGACCCCCGCCCCGGGCACCATGTCCCTGTAATCTTTTTTAAGCCTTATTGCAGGTAGGCGGTAATCTTGTGACGTCCTAATTCGTGGGTGGGAGGCCGCCAGTGCAAAGTTCCAATCCGGTTCTGACCCGGCTCGGTGAGACCGCTTCACGGGAGCGCCTGTCCGCCGGCCGCATGATGACCCTCGACGACGTCGTCGTTCGTACCGTCGGGCTGCTCGCCCTCACCGGTGTGAGCGGTGCCCTGAGTTGGAACCTCATTCCCGAGTCGCCGGTCATGTTCCTGGCCATGGTCGGCTCGGTGCTGGCCGGCCTGGTCCTGGGTCTGGTCATTTCGTTCGCCCGAATTACCAACCCGTTCGTCATCGGCGCCTACGCCGTGATCCAGGGCATCCTCCTCGGCGTCGTCAGCCGCTACTACGAGCGAGCCTTCGACGGCATCGTGATACAGGCGGTCATCGGCACGTTCGGCGTGTTCGCCGGCATGGCCGTGCTCTACAAGATGCGGGTGCTGCGGGCTACTCCCAAGTTCACCCGGTTCGTTATCGGTGCCCTCATCGGCGTCGTGGTGATGAGCCTGGCCAACTGGATCCTGGCGATGGTCACCGGCGAGTCGCCGCTGCGGGCCAACAGCGCCACGGGCGAGGTCGGCTGGCTGCCGATCGTCTTCAGCCTGGTCTGCATCGGGGTCGGCGCGCTGACGTTCATCCTGGACTTCGACATGATCGAGAAGGGCGTGAATTACGGGCTGCCGGAGAAGTACTCGTGGTACTGCGCCTTCGGTCTGCTTGCCGGCCTGGTCTTCCTGTACTGGGAGATCCTGCGACTGCTGAGCTACCTGCGCCGATGACCACCGAGTTGAGCCGCGCGGTCGACCGGCTGCTCAACCATGTATCGCACTGGACGCCGCCCCGGTGGGCGGCGTCCGCTGCGTCGGGGGCCGGTACGCGGGCGGACGTGATGTACGCGCTGCTCCAGCGACTCGCCGATCTCGCGGCCGACACCGAGGGGCAGCCGCACCGAGTCGTACCGCGCCTGGACAACCTGCTGGGCCTGCCCGACCAGCTACGGGTGATCGTGACCGACCTGGTCGTGGCGAACCCCGACGAGGCGACGCTCGCGACCGCGACCCACCTCGTCAACGAGACGAACACGTCGATCGACTAGTAGAACCAATGGCGGCCCGGGAGATCTCCCGGGCCGCCATTGGCTTCAGGACCGATGTCAGGACAGGCGCTCGATCACCATGGCCATGCCCTGGCCACCGCCGACGCACATGGTCTCCAGGCCGATGCTCTTGTCGTGCCAGTCGAGCGCGTTGATCAGGGTGCCGGTGATGCGCGCCCCGGTCATGCCGAACGGGTGGCCGACGGCGATCGCCCCGCCCATCACGTTGAGCTTCTCCAGCGGAATGCCGAGCTGCTGGTACGAGGGGATCACCTGCGCGGCGAACGCCTCGTTGATCTCGACCAGGTCCACGTCGTTGATGCTCATGCCGGCGCGGGCGAGGGCCTGCTTCGACGCTTCGACCGGGCCCAGTCCCATGATCTCCGGTGACAGGGCGGTCACGCCGGTGGACACGATCCGGGCCAGCGGCGTGATGCCGAGCTCCCGGGCCTTCGTGTCAGACATGATCACCACGGCGGCGGCGCCGTCGTTGAGCGGGCAGCAGTTGGCGGCCGTGATCCGCCCGTCGGGCCGGAACACCGGCTTGAGCCCCGCTACCGCCTCGTACGTGACGCCGGCGCGCGGGCCGTCGTCGGTCGACACGACCTCGCCGGACGGCGTCGTCACGGGCGTGATCTCGCGGGCCCAGAAACCGTCGGCGATCGCCTTCTCGGCCAGGTTCTGGCTGCGGACACCGAACCGGTCCATCTCGTCGCGGCTGACGTCGTACACCTGCGCGAGGTTCTCGGCGGTCTGGCCCATGGAGATGTAGATGTCGGGCCGGTCGCCCTGGTCCCGCGGGTCGGTCCAGGTCGGCGCACCGCCCTGGGAGCGTTTCTCGGTACGGGCGCCGGCCTCGGCGAACTTCGGGTTCTCCCAGCCCCCGCCCACTGCGGCCTGGGCCTCCGGCGGCAGGCCGTCGGAGTTGCCGCGGACGTACCGGGAGACCATCTCCACGCCGGCGGAGATGAACACGTCGCCCTCACCGGCCTTGATGGCGTGGAACGCCATCCGGGTGGTCTGCAGCGACGAGGCACAGTACCGGGTCAGCGTGGCGCCGGGTAGGTGGTCGTAGCCGGCCAGCACCGATACGACGCGGGCCATGTTGAAGCCCTGCTCGCCCCCTGGCAGACCGCACCCGAGGTAAAGGTCGTCGATCTCACGCGGGTCGAGCTGGGGCACCTTGCCGAGGGCGGCGTTGACAATGGTGGCGGCGAGGTCGTCGGGACGGACCTCCCGCAGGGATCCCTTGACCGCCCGGCCGATGGGGGAGCGGGCGGTCGCGACAATGACGGCTTCGGGCATGCCGGTCACGTTACCCGTGTTGCTACCCGCCGGTAAGTTGACTTCGTCACTGATGTCTTTACCGCGGGACCGCGGCGGCCTCGGTCACCGCGGGCAGCAACGCATGCGCCCAGACGCGGTACCCGTCGGCCGACGGGTGGTAACCGTCGTGGCAGTAGGTGCCCGCGTCGGCCCGGAACACCGCGCCGGTCTGTCCGGCCAGGTCGACGGGGACCGCGCCGAAGGCGATGACCGCGGCCGTCTGCGCCCTGGCCAGTCGCCGCGCCTGCCAGCCGACCAACTGGCGCAGTGGCGGCGGGAACGCTCGCGCAGAGCCGAGGTCGGGGCAGGTGCCGACCACGACCGCCACCCCGGCGGCGCACAACCGACGCACGGCCGAAGCGAGGTCGTCGGCGGCCTCCTCTGGTGGGGTGAAGTGGATCGCGTCGTTGCCGCCCACGAGAATCACCGCGACATCGGGTCGGGTGCCGACCAGCGCCCGCGCCACCTGCGTACCGAGGTCGCCCGAGCGGGAGCCGGAGACCGCCACGCTGGACAGTTCCACCCGCCGGCCGCCGGGGGCGTCGGCCAGCAGCCTCGCGAGTTGGCCGCCGACGGTGTCGGTGACGCGTTCGACGCCGACACCGAGCGCGGTCGAGTCGCCCAGGAGTACCAACCGCAGCTCAGGCGCCCCGGAGTTGCCCAGCGACGCCCGCATCGCCAAGCGCAGATCGGGCTGCGCGTATCTGCGGCTGCGCGCCAGCATCGCCTGTCCAGCCAGGACCGCCGCGCCGCCGACAGTACCGGCGATCACCGTGACCGCGGCCGCCTGCCCGAGACGCCGGATGACGCTGCTCATGCTGCCTGCTCGCTCATGTGCCACTCCACTCGGACGCCTGCTGCTCTTGCTGCTCCTGCTGCAAGCGTACGTGCGACGGATCGGTGGGATGCTCCGTGCGCCGCCACACCCGGCGGCGCAGCTGCGCCCACGCCCCGGCCGGTCCGTGGTCCCGACCGGCGACCTGGACGGCGCTCAATTCGGTACCGGCGCGTTCGACGGCTTCGATGGCCGCGGCCGGCAGGCTGCGCACCCCTTCGCCCCGACCGAGGTGGGAGCGGCTGGTGTGGTCCTCATCAGTCAACGCCGCGATCACGGTTGTCAGGAGCGCGGCGGCGGCCACCGCGTACCCGTCGCCGGAGGGGTGGAACCGGTCCCAACTGAACATCCGGTCGGGCTCGGCCGCGAACGCGGGGCCCAGCAGGTCACCTAAGGAGACAGTGCGCCCGCCAGCCTGGACCACGGCCACCGTCTGGGCCGCGGCCAACTGCCGGCTCGAGCGGCGCGCCACCCAGCGCAGCGGCGGCTGGATCGGCTGGATCGTGCCGAGGTCCGGGCAGGTGCCGACGACGACCTCCGCGCCGGCCTCTTTCAACGCCCGTACGGCCTTGACGAGATGGCGGACCGACTCGTTCAGTGGCTGGCGGTGGGTCACGTCGTTGCCCCCGACCAGGATGATCGCCACGTCGGGTCCGATCTCGATTGCCCGCTCCACCTGGGGGCCGAGGGTGCGGGATTCGGCACCGACGACGGCCAGGCAGTGCAGGGTGACGGGGCGGCGTAACTCTTCCGACAGCCCGGCCGCGATCAGCGCACCGGGGGTGTTGCGCGCCACATCCGCCCCGTACCCCGCGGCGGTCGAGTCACCGAGCACCGTGATGGTGATCGGCTCGCCGTCGTGCTCGGTGCCGTACCGGCCGTCACAGCGTGGCGGCGGCGCCTCGGCCATCGGGATCACGCGCCGGGCCCGCATGGCCTGACCGACGACCAGCCCGGTCAGTACGGCTCCGACCGCGGTCAGGCTGCCGGCGCCGTAAGCGCCTGCCGTGGCGATTCGGCGTACGTGACTGCTCGTCTGCGCCATTGGTCCTCCCGCACGGTGATGCGTCCAATGATCGCTCAGCTTCGCCCGGGTTGCCGGTCGGAAACTGACGTCTTAGGTACATACCAACCACAGGAGTACCGCTCGCGCGGTGCGGTTCAGGAGCCAAAGCGCGTCATCCGGGTGTCATCCCGAGCGGTCGGGGCCGGCCCGGGTCGGTTCGATGCGGATCAGTACCCGCTGCTCACGCTCCATCGCGGCGCGGTAGTCGGCCCAGTCCGGGTGCTCGCCGGAGACCCGCCGGTAGTAGTCGACGAGCGGCTCCATCGCCTCGGGCAGGTCGACGATCGTGGCCCGCCCCTCCACCTGAATCCAGCGTCCGAAGAAGGTGTCCGGCAGCACGCAGACGTACGCCTGCGGATCGCGGCGCAGGTTGCGCACCTTGTACGCGGTCTGCCGGCTGCTGATGACAATGTATCCGTCGTCGTCGACGGCGACGGTGACCGGTGACATCTGCGGCGAGCAGTCGGCACGCCGGGTGGCGAGTACGGCGCGGTGTTGCTCCGCGACAATCGCGCGGGCGGCATCGAGATCCATGACCCGATTCTTGCGCCTCGGGCGCCGCCGCGCCTGCTCCCATCGTGGCGCTCTCGTCATCCGTTCGGGTGGCCGCGGTGGCGCGCACCGGGCACCATGGAGGGCGCCCGGCCCATTCGGGTCGGCGAATGCTCACCGAGGGCGATGAGGTACACCATGGTGGGAACCTTGCGACGGCGAATGGCCTGGACGGCGCTCCTCCGTGTCTTCAAGCCCGGTACGCCGGGCCTGGGCAAGCGGATCGCGGCAATACCGCGAATGATCGCCGCGACGATGCGGGGCCAGTACGACGGCAAGTCCCGGCTGGCCATGACGGCGGTCGCGGGGATGTATATCGTCTCGCCGGTCGACGTCGTACCCGAGGCGGTGTTCCTGCTGCTCGGCCTCGTCGACGATGCCGCGGTGGTGGCGTGGCTCGCCGGGGCGATCCTGGACGAGACCGAGCGGTTCCTGGAGTGGGAGCGCCAACAAGCGATGACCATTCCGGGTCAGAGCGTTCCTGGCTTTCCATCTGACGGTCGCGGTCGACCGGCATAAAGGTCGATCACGGCGCTAGGCTGGCGCCCGTGCGCTACTACGACAACGTCGTCGAGTTGATCGGCAACACGCCACTCGTCCGGCTTCGCAACGTCACCGAAGGCATCTCCGCGACGGTGCTCGCCAAGGTCGAGTACTTAAACCCCGGTGGAAGCGTGAAGGACCGGATCGCGCTCCGCATGATCGACGAGGCCGAGAAGGCCGGGCTACTCAAGCCGGGCGGCACGATCGTCGAACCGACCAGCGGCAACACCGGCGTCGGACTCGCCCTGGTCGCCCAGTTGCGCGGGTACAAGTGCGTGTTCGTCTGCCCCGACAAGGTCAGCGAGGACAAGCAGAACGTGCTCCGGGCGTACGGCGCCGAGGTGGTCGTCTGCCCGACGGCCGTCGCGCCCGAGGACCCGCGGTCGTACTACAACGTCTCCGACCGGCTCGCCCGCGAGATTCCGGGGGCGTGGAAGCCCGACCAGTACTCCAACCAGAGCAACCCGCTGTCGCACTACGAGCAGACCGGGCCGGAGATCTGGGAGCAGACCGAGGGGCGGATCACCCACTTCGTGGCCGGTGTCGGCACCGGCGGCACGATCTCCGGGATCGGTCGCTACCTGCGCGAGGCGTCCAAGGGTGCCGTGAAGATCATTGGGGCGGACCCGGAGGGTTCGGTCTACTCCGGCGGCACCGGCCGGCCCTACCTGGTCGAGGGCGTGGGCGAGGACTTCTGGCCGGAGACCTACGACCGGGACATCTGCGACGGGATCATCGAGGTCTCCGACAAGGAGTCGTTCCTGCTCACCCGGCGGCTCGCCCGCGAGGAGGGCCTGCTGGTCGGTGGCTCCTGCGGCATGGCCGTCGCGGCGGCGCTCAAGGTTGCCCGCCGGGCCGACCCCGACGACGTGATCGTTGTGCTGCTACCCGACGGTGGCCGGGGATATCTTTCCAAGATCTTCAACGATGCGTGGATGACCCGGTACGGCTTCCTGTCCAGCCATCAGGACGGCGCGACGGTCGCCGACGTGCTGGCGCGCAAGGGCGGCAAGATCCCGGAGATGGTGCACGTACACCCGAGCGAGACGGTGCGCGAGGCCATCGACATCATGCGCGAGTACGGGGTGTCGCAGTTGCCCGTGCTGAAGGCCGAGCCGCCCGTGGTGACCGGCGAGGTGGCCGGCTCGATCGCCGAGCGGGACCTGCTCGACGCGCTGTTCACCGGCCAGGCCCACCTGCACGACATGCTCGACAAGCACATGGGCGACCCGCTCCCGATGATCGGCGGCGGCCAGCCGGTGGCCGAGGCGGTCGCACTGCTGGAGAAGTCCGACGCGGCCATCGTCCTCATCGACGGCAAGCCCAAGGGCGTGATCACCCGCCAGGATCTGCTGAGCTTCCTGAGCTAGCTACTGCTACGGCTCGGGTACGGCGATCACGTCGACCAGGGCACCCCGGCGCAGCACCGTGATCGGCAGCCGGGTGCCGATCGCCGGCCCGAGCGCGTCCGCGTCGTCGAGGGCGTCGGCGTCCGCGGCGGGGATGTTCGGCGGCTCCATGCCGGTGACAACTTCCCCGTACCGACGATTGATGCCCGTCGCGGTTACGCCGACGGCGTAGTCACTGCAGGCACTCGTCGGGAAGTTCGAACCAGCGCAGCTCCTCGAACCCCGGCGACACCGCCGATCCGGCGTGCCCGTCGGTCCAGGGCCGCTCCGCCAGCCTCAGGCACAGCGCACGCGCCTCGCGCAGGTAACCCTCGAAAGCCGCCTCGCCGGCGCGCTCGTGATGCGCCGGCCAGCGCAGGTTCCCGTCCGCGTCGTACGAGAGCTGGTCGAGCCGCAGCGGCGGCTCCACCAGCCCGCCCTTGTGGCGCCACAGCCCCGTGTACGGGTCGAACCGGTACTCCGGCAGCAGCGCCCACCCGCTGGTGGCGACCAGGTGCACCGCGTCGATGATGTACCAGAACACCGCAGGCGAGACGAAGTAGTTGAAGCTGACGCGTACCCAACCGGGTTTGATCCCCTCGCAGCCGGCCACGATCTCCTCCTCGAAGCGGTGCGACCGCTCGATGTCGATGCCGAGCAGGCGGTGCCCGTACGGTCCGGCACACGAGCAGCCGCCCCGGGACTGGATGCCGAACAGATCGTTGAGCAGCGCCACCACGAAGTTGTGGTGCAGATAGCGACCGCTCGGCCGGCGCACCACGAACGACACGATCGACAGCCGTTCGGCGTCGAGGTTGCCGAGGATCTCGATCGCCGGGTTGGCCAGCCAGGACTCGACGGCGTGGCGCAGGAAGTGCTCCTCTTGCGCCCGAATCACGTCGATCCCGACCGCCTTCTTGAGCTGGAACACCAGGCCCGCGCGGACCGACTCGATGATCGCCGGCGTGCCGCCCTCCTCGCGGTGGGCCGGGTCGGAGATGTAGTGGTGCTCGGTCGGGTTGACGTAGTCGACCGTGCCGCCGCCGGGCACCGTCGGCACGCGGTTGCGCAGCAGTTCCCGGCGCACGATCAACACCCCGGGGGTACCGGGGCCGCCGACGAACTTGTGCGGCGAGATGAACATCGCGTCCTTGCCGCGCATGGTCATATCCACGTAAGGCGCCGCGGCGGCGAAGTCCCAGAACGACAGCGCGCCGTGGCGGTGCAGCACGGCCGAGATGGCGTGGGTGTCGGTGACGATGCCCGTGACGTTCGAGGCGGCCGAGAACGACCCGATCTTCAGCGGACGGTCGGCGTAGCGGATCAACTCGGCCTCGAGGCGGGCGATGTCGATGTGCCCGTCGGCGTCCTCCGGGATGGTCACCAGATCCGCGATCGACTCGCGCCACGGCAACTCGTTGGAGTGGTGCTCGAACGGGCCGATAAACACCACCGGGCGCTCCCGGGCCGGGATCCGGTCGCTGAGCGCGTACCGGTCGTCGAGATCGGCGGGGATGCGCAGCCCGAGGATGTGCACGATCTTGTCGATCGCGCCGGTCGATCCAGAGCCGGTGAAAATGACCACCGTATCGTCATCGCCGTCGACCGCCTCGCGGATGATGCGCCGGGCGTCCTCACGGAGTCGGGTCGTCTGCAGGCCCGTACCGGAGGACTCGGTGTGCGTGTTGGCGTATCGGGGGAGGACCTCGTCGCAGATGAAGCGTTCGATGAACTCCAACGCCCGGCCGGAGGCGGTGTAGTCGGCGTACGTCACGCGGCGCGGCCCGTACGGTCCCCACATCACCTGGTCGTCGCCGATGACCGATTCACGGATCCGTTCCAGCAGGGGACTGTTCGGTGCCGGATCAGGGCTCAGGTTCGGCACCGCTTCGGTACCGTTCATCGATTCATTATGGCCCGCCCGGACCCGCGTACCCGCTGAAGATTTTCAGCGCGGATCGCACACGCTGTCCGCCGGCTGAAGTCACGGCCTGATTACGTTCGGTTCAGAAGTTCGACGAGAACCCCGGACCTTGAATCGATGGTGGTGGCGTCGCGGCATCCGCCAAGGCCCGACGACACCATGGACCCGCCCGTACGGCTAGGCATGCCCCAGCCGATGCGACACCGTCCCAGGTGTTGTGCCGAGGGGTGGGTCACGGCGGGGGAGGGTACGCGATTCAACGCTGTCCCCGCAGCGATCGTGCGGTCGCGTACCCTCGCCCCGTCCCTAGCTGTAGCGGCGCCAGACGTCGCGCAGCGGTTCCCAGCTCTCGCCCAGCCCCTCCGACCAGTACGCCAGGAGGTAGGCGGCGATCGGAGCGTTCGCGTCCGACCACCACACGCCGCACACGGGTTTGCCGGTAGCGTCATTGGTCGTCTTGTACGCGAACTCGACGTAGCGACCGTTTACCGTGCCGGAGGTCGTCTTCTTCGTGGTCGGTTCGCCGACGCCGGGTGCGAGCCGTTTGGCGTCGATGTTCTGGGCGAGAAACTTCGTGTACGCCTTGTCCCGTTCGTCGGGTGACTTGTACGTGACGAAGAAGATGGTGGCGTTGGCGTAGTGGCAGGCCACTCGGGAGTCTTCGCCGTCGCCGAGGCGCGGGCCGTCCTTGTCGCCGTTCTTGGCGCAGCCGGTGATCCAGGGGAGCCAGGAGTTGGCGATGGGGGTGAGCTCGTTGGGGAACTTCGGCGTGTTGAGCTGGCGCTGCGTGTGTTCGAACAGCGGCAGCACCTGCGCGGTGCTGGTAGCGGGCGATCGTTTCTCCGGCGGCGCGGGTGCCGGAGTGCTCTGGTGTCCGACCAGGTAGCCGGTCGGTCCGAAGACGAGGAGTCCGGCGAGCAGGCCGAGGAGCGCGGCGCGGACGACCGGCCCGCGCGCCGGTTTCGGGACCGGAGTGATGCGTGGCTGCCAGGACGGGGATCCTGGTCCGCCGTCGGGGAACAGCGACCACGAGTCGACGGGCGGCGCCGGCTGTGGCTGTGGAGACGCCGGTGCCTGGTAGGTCGGCTGCTCGGGGGCTGGCGGATCGGAGGTTGGCGGCTGACCCTGCCCGTTCTGGAACGGGCCGTATCTGCCGCCGCCCTCCTCGCCTGGAACCGTGGACGTCATCGACACAATCAGCAGGTACGCCGGCGCCGCGCCGTCCAGATCAGTCCGGTTCCCCGTACTTCGCGCCGTGCTCGTACTGGTGCATCGAGGCGTCGATCCGCGCCGCCGGCTTCGCCACCCGCCCGTACCACGTCGACGTGCCGTCCTTCGGCGGCGCAGTTACTGACCTCGGCCCGTCCTCGCCGGACACCGCCGACTGGTGTCACATCGCCAGACGTCATTCGGTTGACCCGGACACCAAGGGCTTCCGGGCGGTGAACGGACACACAGTGCGACAGGTGGCCGAACGATGACATACTGTTTCCGGCCGTGTGCGGTTGTGGGGCGTGTGACAGGGGAAGCCAGGTTGCGAGCAGAACATCAGCGGCCGATTCCGCCGGCACCTGGGAGAAGGTCTCCGCTTCTTCTTCTCCTCGTCCACCGGCCCGAGCGCCTAGAGGCTGAGAGCAGCTGTGCCCAGCATTGACAATCATTTAGGGCGAGCGATGGCGCTACCTGGGGCCGTCGGCGCCAGCCTCGTCGACTGCACCACCGGCATGGCACTCGGCAGCGCCGGGGCCGTTCCCGGCGGCGACGGGGAGGCCGCAGCCGCCGGCACAGCAGAGGTCCTGTACGCCGCGTCCGCTCGGGCGCCGTTCGCCTCCGCCCGACCCCACGACGCCGTCGAGGACCTCATCGTCACCACCGCCAGTGGCTACCACCTGTTGCGGACCGTGCCGGTCCCGTTCGGCAGCCAGTTGGTCCTGTACCTCTGGCTCGACCGGCCGGACGGCAACCTCGCGATGGCTCGGCGACGCCTCGCCGAAATCGCCGACGACCTGATGAGAACGCCCCCCGACGCACCGGCCGGATCCGCGGCGTAGGTCGATCGCCGTACGCCCTGGTGCTGCCCTGCGCCGTCCACCGCCCAACCACCCCTTCCACGAGGAGCCATGCCCAAAACCGGCCGTCAGCCCGAGTCCGCCCAACCCGGCGAGCTGCTGTCCCAGCTGGCCGACGAGGGCGAGACGGGGACGCTGTACGTCGACGGCGTCCCCGGCGGCACGGTGCACCTGATCGACGGCCGGGTGAGCTACGTCGAGTCCCCGGCCGCGCCCGGTGTCGGCACGCTGTTCACCGCATCGGGCCGGCTGGCGGAACGCACCTGGCGGGCGGCGGTCGAGGCCGGTGGCGCCGACCACCGGGTCGGCCCGCTCCTGGTCGAGCAGGGTCACCTCATGCAAAGTGAGCTGGAACTCTGCGTGCTGGCAGCGATCTACGACGCGGCGTTCTTCGTACTGACCCCGGACGCCGTGCCGGTTCGTTTCGCGCCCGGCGAGTTGCACTGGCTCGGCCGGGTCGTCGAGGTCGAGGTCGCGGCGCTGGAGCGCGAGACCAGCCGGCGACGCCGGGTGCTCGACGAGATCCTCCCGGAGTTGTCGGTCGATCACGCCCCGGTCACTCCAGTCCGGCGACCGCCGGTTCAACGGGTGGTGCTGACGGCCGCGCAGTGGGAGCTGGTGGTGCACGCCGACGGCCGGCGGACAGCCGCCGACCTGTCGCATCTGCTCGGCCGCCCTGGGTACGCGACGCTGCAGGAGCTACGCCGGCTGTCCGCGGCCGGGCTGCTGCGGGACACCATGGAGCCCGACCCGCCATCCTCCGGCGGGGAATCCAGCGGGGAGCCCAGCGCGGTCGACATCCGTTCCGCCGAGCCACCACCGGCGGGCGGGGACAAATCATCGATCAGCACCACGGCCGCGATCCGCCGGCAGGGCGGTCCACGGCGGCCGCGGCACGCAGCCCCGCAACCCGGTAGCCCCGACGGTGCCGGGTCGCTGCCCGCCACGCCGGACGACGCGTTTCTCGACCGGGTCCGCGCCGCGTTGAAGGCGCTGCGGTGACTTGTGCTGACCCACGACAGTGAAGGAGAACCAACCGTGAGCACCAATCCGGCGGTACTGGCGGAGTTGGCCGACCTGCGCCGGCGCCTGCCGGAACTCGCAGGCACCGTGCTCGCCACCACCGACGGCCTGCTGCTGGCGCACGACGCGCACGACCTCGAGCCCGACAGCGTCGCCGCGCTCGCCGCGGCGCACCTCGCCCTGGCACAACGCTTCGCCGACGCGGTGGGCCACGGTGAGCTGCGGGAGACGGTCATCGAGTGCGGCAACGGCTACCTGACCACGTACGCGGCGGGTCCGAACGCGGTGCTGGCGCTGGTGACCCGGAAGGACGCCAACTTGGCCCGGGCACACCTGGAAGCGCGGCGTACCACCGCCAAGGTCGGTGCCCTGATCGCAGCGAACCCACCGGATTCCCCGCCCCCGCCGGTCGCGCCGGCCGTGCCGGCCGTGCCGATAATTCCCGCCCAGGTCCCGCCGCTGACACGGCGGACGCCGATGGCGGCGCTTGCGGACCTCGTCCCCACGGAACCCGGCTTCTGGCTGAACCCGCCGCAGCGTTGACCGCTCCCCACCACCTGGCCGGTGGCAGCACCGTCACCAGCCACCACCGAAACGCGTCCGGTGAGAGCCGGGCGAACCACCTCACCGGTGCGGCTGATGCCGCCCGGCGACCGGGCCCGCCGCCGCGGCGGGCCGCCACCCCAATGTGAAACTGGAGGAACCGTGGCTGACATGGATACCGCACTGAAGGAAGCGATGAATATCGACGGCGCGGTCGGCGTCGCGATCGTCGACTACAGCAGCGGCATGGCACTGGGCATCGCCGGCGGCGGCAAGGACTTCGACCTGAACGTTGCTGCCGCCGGAAACACGGACGTGGTGCGGGCGAAGATGCGCACGATGGAGATGCTCCATCTGAACGAGGAGATCGAGGACATCCTCATCACACTGGACACCCAGTACCACCTGATCCGTCCGCTGACCGGCCGGTCGAGCAAGGGCCTGTTCCTGTATCTGGCGCTGCACAAGGACCGCGCCAACCTGGCGCTGGCCCGCCACCACATGCGCCGCATCGAGGCCGACCTCGAAATCTGACGCTGCTGCCAGGGCGCCGTGCCATCCGGAGAATCGACGGCAGGGTGCCCTGGCCTCACAAGCGTGTGTCCGGCACCTAGAACGGTGAGCAGGACACGTAGCACGGGTCAGCGCGGGGAAGAAGTCGACCTACTCCCGGTCGCCGCCGCGCTCTCCGCACGTCTAAAACTGACGGTTATCGTTGACGCCTGGGAGGCTGTCTAGGCACCTCAGGTAATGGCCCTTCATCTGCTGCCAGTGCCGTCGCTCGTCGCACGGGTGAACCCGCCCGCAGCAGCACAGCCCGCACCCGTCGAGGTAATGCTCGGCGAGTCTCGCCTCGGCGTAACCGACCTGGGCCCTGGCGTACTCGGCAAATGCCTCCGATAGATAGATCGTGCCCACGGCGTCACTCGCCCATGGGACGCCGGTACTTCCGGCCGGCACCGTTTCGCCGTTCGTTGACCGGTTGGCATGCGGCTCGCATGCCAACCTGAGCGAGCCGAAGCGGTGGGCATGGATGGAAGGAGCGCTGACGTCGGCAAGTAGTCGCCAGACAGAACCCGTCGACGCCGACCTCGTGCGCATCCCATAGGGATCGAGCGATCCGCCACATCAACTGGTGCTGGCACTCGGTAGGCGGAGTAAGCGGTGGGCTATTGGGGTCGTACGGCAGTCCCGTCATGCCATCCCCTCGTTCGATTGCCGCAACTGTTTCGAGACGTGGATGTCCGAGCGTGAGAACCCGCCCGGGCATCCACGCCGATGAGGACGGCCCGACAGCGCCAACCGAAGGGAACGACCTCGTAAGCAACCTCCCATGGGTAGCGTTGGGTAGTCAAGGGCAGGCGTAGGTGGTGTACTCGTGGTGCCAACCGAGGGGAACACCGTGCCGCCGCGTTACCGCTACGAACAGATCGCTGACGACCTCGCCGAGCGCATCGCGTCCGGAGAGTTCGCGCCCGGCTCCAAGCTGCCCAGTCGGCGGGAACTCATCGAGCACTACGGCGTCACCGAGCCGGTGATCGACCGGGCCATGCAAATACTGCGGATCAAGGGAATTACCGAAACATTGCCCGGCGTGGGAGTGTTCGTCGCCGAATAGGCAAACCGCCCCGGTTCAGAGTTGACCGAGGGCTTGGCACGCCGTCGATGGAGTCTGCGGGCGGCCGTTCCCGAACCCGGAGAAACTGAGCCACAGCTTGTTCAGCACCCGTTCGCCGCACGCCAGGGTCTCGATCGACCTCAGCGCTGACTGCACAGCCTTAATCCGCTGGTCTGGGAGTCAGCGCGCCGCTCGCGCTCGGCCTGCTGGCGGCGCTAGGGCGCCGGCATCGGCCGCCGCGGCGGCGAGACGCCGAAAGACGTCACCTGTCGCTGTGGCCGAGTACCGCCGCGGCCTGGTCCTCGAATTCGTCAACGGCCGAGTTTCCCCGGTACGACTGAAGCACCCGCCGTACGACCTTGATGCGGTCGGTGCTGCGAGCGCTGGTGGTGCTCGCCGACAGGTGCAAGGCCCGAAGCCGGACGACGAGAGCGGGTAGTCCGGCGTCCGGCGCGGGGGAGGCTCAGCTGCTCGTGGTCTTACCGACGCCGACCGGGCAGGTCATCCCGTTAGGTCCGATTCCGTAGTACCCGTCTTTATTACGGTCAAAGTACTGCTGGTGATTTTCATGGGCGTGCAGGAAGCTGCGTCGAACTGAGTCGGGCTTATTTCGATCCGATCAGGGTGAGCCCGTGGTGCTGGCTGAACTCCGGGTAGTCCTTGACGTTCAGGGTCGCCAGTGGGAGGCCTTCGGTGAGGCAGCACGCCGCGATCCAGGTGTCGTTGACCGGCGTAGTCCTGCCGCGCCGCTGACCCGCAGCCGCAAGTCGACCCCAGGTTTGAGCTACAGCGAGGTCATAGCCCAACTGCACCTGACCGGACAACTAAAGTTCCGGCCGTTGCCGGTTACGCGGACCCCAGTCACGAAGCTCAGCCCACTTAGTCATCTCGCCGACCGTCACGAACGTGACGCATGTCAGCTTGCCGGCGAGGAGAGCCGACATTGGCGACGTCAACCGACCGCGAAAGCTCAACGACGCAACGTCGGTGTCGAGCACCACATAGTCCGACACCGGCTACGCCATGTCTGAACGGCGAGCGGCGTAGGTAAACGCCAGGAACTCGTCCAGCTCTTCGTCGGTTTCGAAGATGCCCTCGCACACAAGGTCATCCACTGACTTGATCGGCTTCAGACCGCGTCGGCGGACCTGCTCATCGAGAGACGCGTGGGGGCGGCGTCCGGTCTGCGGCTGTTCGATGCGTTCTGCTCCGCTCGCCATGTACACCCTCCTCGCATTCAGTCTGTCAGGTTGCGGTCCAGTTCGATGCCCCGTCAGGCATCGGTCTTGGCGACCCCGACCGGGCAGGTCATCCCGTTAGGCCCGATCCCGCAGTACCCACCGGGATTCTTGTCCAGGTACTGCTGGTGGTAGTCCTACCGCTCGGGTCATATTTCTACTTGGGCCTCGACATGTAGGCGCCCCACAGGTCGACGGCCTCTTGAAGGTCCAAGGCTGCGACCTCCTCCCGTTGCATGCCGACCGTGAAGATCAGTCTCTCTGCGAGCCAGTCGGGTACGGGCTGTCTAGGGGTGGGGTTCGTGGCGACGATGCCGCCCGCGGCGCGCCCGAGTTGTTCGATGACCCGGGCGAGTCTGACAAGCTCAGGACGTGTCGGACCGGCTTCCTTGATGCGCGCTGTCGCCTCTGCGTAGACCTCCGCGTCGGCCCGTACGCCGACAGCCCATACTTCGCAGACCTCGACCGTCTTGTCGTCGGTGATCCGATAGACGATGCGCCAGGTGTTGCGACCTACGACGAGTTTTCGGAAGCCTGTCAGTTCGCCGCCGAGCGGATAACCGGCCTCGGGGTTCTCTTCGAGTAGTAGAACCTTCTTCAGCACCTTAGGGACCGCATCGGGGCCGATCCGCCGCAGGTCGTCGACGGCCGCTTCGGTGAAACTGACTTCGACCATCGGTCACTCGTCGTCTGGCAGCGCCGCCAGCGATTCGCGGGTGTGCCCGAATGCCTTGAGCACGTCATCGAGCGGGGTGCGCGCACCGTTGTCCGTCGCCGTCCGGGCGAGCACAAGAGCGAGATCCCGAAGGTCTGCTGCTGCCTCTTCGATCTCGTTGAGGCGCTGCATGCTCACCACTGCGGCGACTGCCTGATTCCGGCGCGTCACGACGACTTCGGATCCGTGCTCGGCGTCAGCAACCAGTCCAGCGACCCCCCGCTGGGTGGCTTCGCTCACGCTGACCCGATGGGCGTCATGAAGGATGGTCATATCAAAAATGTACAGAAAGATATACAGAATCGCGAGGGGTTAGCGGCCAGCTGAGCCGGTCAGGCTTCCGATTTTGCGACCCCGACCGGGCAGGTCATCCCGTTAGGTCCGATTCCGCAGTACCCACCGGGGTTCTTCTCCAGGTACTGCTGGTGGTAGTCCTCGGCGTAGTAGTAAGGGCCGGCCTTCGCGATCTCGGTGGTGATCTCGCCGTACCCGGCGTCCTGCACGACCGGCGCGAACGCCTCGCGCGACGCGAGCGCCTCGGCCAACTGCTCGTCGGTGGTGGCGTAGATGGCCGAGCGGTACTGCGTACCGATGTCGTTGCCCTGCCGCATGCCCTGGGTCGGGTCGTGGTTTTCCCAGAAGACCTTGAGCAGCTGCCCGTACGAGATGACCGACGGGTCGAACACGACCTGCACCGCCTCGGTGTGGCCGGTCAGGCCGGAGCAGGTCTCCTCGTACGTGGGGTTGGGTGTGATGCCGCCGGCGTAGCCGACCGAGGTCGAGTAGACGCCGGGCAGCCGCCAGAAGATCCGCTCGGCGCCCCAGAAGCAGCCCATCCCGACGATGGCCACCTGGTGACCGGCCGGCCAGGGGCCGGTGAGGGGAGTGCCCAGCACCGTGTGGCGCCCGGCCACCGGCATCGGCGTGTCCCGGCCGGGCAGCGCTTCCTCGGGGGTGGGCAGGTCGAGCTTCTTGCGACGCAGGAACACGGTCAGACTCCCTTCGCAGTCCCGCTCTCAAGCATGCCGCGCCGCGCTCCCGCTTGCGCGTTGCGGCAACGGTGATCAACGTAACCGCTCCGGTCACGGGCGCCGACCGCGCGGGGATCCGCGGCGGTCTGACGCTCGTGACGGCCACGGGGAGGTGACCGTCAGGTGAGGGCGGTGTACGCCGCCGCGATCCGCGCGGCGTACTCCGCCGCCTCTTCATCAGAGGCGTACTTGGTGCGGGGCCAGAAGAAGCCCCGCAGACCGTCGCCCTTGGTCCGCGGTACGACGTGGGTGTGCAGGTGCGGCACGGACTGCGACACTTTGTTGTTGATCGCGATGAACGTGCCGCCCGCGCCGAGCCCGCCCTCGACCGCCCCTGACAGCCGCTGGACAAAGGAGAAGTAGTCCGGCAGCACCGCGGCGGGGAGATCGGCCACGGTGACCAGGTGCTCGCGCGGCGCCACGAGCACGTGCCCCTTGAACACCGGCCGAGTGTCGAGGAAGGCAACGGCCGACGCGGTGGCCGCGACCTCGAAGGCCGGCACTGAGCCGGCGACGACGCCGCAGAAGACACATCCCGTCACGCCGATCACCGTAGCGGCGGATAGTGTCATCCCATGACGAACGGTCAACGACGGCCCGGTTTCGACACCCTCGCGATCCACGCCGGGCAGGAGCCCGATCCGCGTACCGGTGCAGTTGTTCCGCCGATCTACCAGACGAGCACGTACGCCCAGGACGCGGTCGGTGATCCCCGTCTCGGGTACGAGTACAGCCGCAGCGGCAACCCGACCCGCGACGCCCTGCAGGAGTGCCTCGCCGCGCTCGAAGGCGGGCGCCGGGGCCTCGCGTTCGCCAGCGGCCTCGCCGCCGAGGACACCCTGCTGCGCACCGTCTGCCAGCCCGGCGACCACGTGGTGATCCCCGGTGACGCGTACGGCGGCACCTACCGCCTCTTCGCCCGGGTGGCCCAGCGCTGGGGCCTGGAATTCACCCCGGCCGACCTCTCCGACATCGACGCCGTTCGGGCGGCCCTCACCCCGCGTACCAAAATCATCTGGGCCGAGACGCCCACCAATCCGCTGCTCGGCATCGCCGACATCGCCGCCCTCGGGGGCGTCGCGCACGACAACGACGCCCTGCTCGTCGTCGACAACACGTTCGCGTCGCCGTACCTGCAGCAGCCGATCGCCCACGGCGCCGACATCGTCGTGCACTCGACCACGAAGTACGTCGGCGGCCACTCCGACGTCGTCGGCGGCGCCCTCATCGTGGCCGACTCCGCGCTCGGCGAGGAGCTTGCCTACCACCAGAACGCGATGGGCGCGATCAACGGGCCGTTCGACGCCTGGCTCACCCTCCGCGGCGTCAAGACCCTGGGCGTACGCATGGAGCGGCACTGCGACAACGCCGAGCGCGTCGCCGAGTTCCTCCTGGGGCACGAAGCGGTCAGCGAGGTGCTCTACCCGGGACTACCCGAGCACCCCGGCCACGACGTCGCGGCCAAGCAGATGCGTCGCTTCGGGGGGATGATTAGCTTCCGGGCCGCCGGTGGCGAAGCGGCCGCGGTGGAGATCTGCAACCGGGCCAGGCTGTTCGTGCTGGGAGAGTCGCTGGGCGGCGTCGAGTCGCTCATCGAGCATCCGGGTCGGATGACCCACGCCAGCGCCGCCGGCTCACCGCTCGAGGTGCCGGCCGACCTGGTGCGGCTGTCCGTCGGGATTGAGACGGTTGACGATCTGTTGGGCGATCTGGAACAGGCGCTCGCTCGTTAGGGCAGTCAGGCGTTTAACTCAGGGAGGGCGCGATGCTCGGCCAGGCCGGTAGGTGGGTGGGCGCCAGCGCGCGGCAGGTCGCGCGGGCGGTGCGGCGGGGTGATACCTCGGCGACCGCCGTGATCGCGGATCACCTCGACTACATCCGTCAGTACGACGGCATCGTCCGCGCGTTCCGGGAGATTCGCGCCGTGGAGGCGCTGTCCGAGGCGGAGGCCGTCGACGAGCAGCCCGAGCTGGGCAACCTGCCCCTGGCCGGGGTGCCGGTCGCGGTCAAGGAGAACACCCCGGTCGTCGGCGTGCGTACCTGGAACGGGTCGGAAGCGGCGGCGGGCCCGGTCGCCGAGCGCGACCACGAGGTCGTCCGCCGCCTGCGGGGTGCCGGCGCCATCGTGGTCGGCACGACCCGGATGCCGGAGCTCGGCCTGTTCGCCACGACCGACGACGCGAGCGCCATCACCCGCAATCCGTGGCGCACCGACCGTACGCCCGGCGGATCGTCCGGCGGCGCTGCCGCCGCTGTCGCGGCGGGTCTGGTGCCGATCGCGCACGGCAACGACGGCTTCGGCTCGGTCCGCATTCCCGCCGCCTGCTGCGGCATCGTCGGCATCAAGCCCGGGCGCGGCGTCGTGCCTGCCGGGATCGGTGCCACCGACTGGTTCGGCCTGGCCGAGCACGGGATCCTCGCCACCACGGTGGCCGACGCCGCCATCGGATTCTCGGTGCTGGCCGGACGCGCGCCCGACCGGTTGGTCGAGCCGGACCGGCTGCGGGTGGCGGTGTCACTGCGCTCGCCCGTCGCGGGCGTCTTCCCGGACGCCGACGCCTGCCGCGCCGCCGGAACGGCCGCGCGCGTGCTGGTACGCCTCGGCCACGACGCCGTGCGCGCGGATCCGGCGTACCCGTTGGGGCTGGCCCGGTCCGCGTTCGCCACCTGGTTCGCTGCCGCCTACCGCGACGCCACGGAGGCCGGCCTCGACCTGGACGCGCTGCAGCCGCGTACCCGTCGCCACGTCGCGTTGGGTGAGCGCGCCCTGCGTGCCGGCCTCGTACGCGAGCTCGACCGCGACGCGTGGCGGGAGCGCTGCCGCGACTGGTTCGCAGACGGGGCCTTCGACGTGCTCCTGACGCCCGCGCTGGCCACCGCGCCGCCGGTCGCCGCGGCCTGGCACAGCCGGTCGTGGCAGGCCAATCTGATCGCTTCCCTGCGGTACGCGCCGTACGCGGCGCCGTGGAACATCGCCGGCTTCCCGGGGATCGTCGTGCCGATGGGCGTACGAAACGACGGGCTGCCCGCCGCGGTCCAGCTCATCGGACGGCCTGGCAGTGAGCTGACCCTGCTCGGCGTGGCAGGCCAGCTCGAGGCGACCGCGCCGTGGCGGCGACACGCGCCGGGCTGGCCCCGGGTGCGGCAGCGCAGCCGGGTCGCGTGACCGGCACCGAGCCGGCGTCCGTGCGCCCCGTCGCCAGCCGCGCCACCGCGCTCATGGTCGCGACGGCCGGGGCGGCCCTGACCGATCTGGTGTGGGCGTTCACCCCGCTGGCCTCGGTGTGGTCCGTGCACGAGGCGGCCGCTCGCGGCGGTCAACTGCCCGGCGCCGTGCTCCTCGCCTCCAACGTCGGTGTCCTCGCGTTGATGGCCGTGACGCACGTGACCGCCTGGGCTCTCCTGGCCGGCTGGCTTCTTCGCGCGGAGGCCAATGCCCGGGTACTAGCTCCTGGCCAACGTCCGCCCCGCCGCACGGCGGAGGTCTGGTTCGCGCCCGCGTCCGTCGCCGGCGCGGTCGCCCGGGCCAGCCGGTGCCGGCGCCCCGCGGCGCTGGTGTGGTCGTGGTGGCTGGCCTGGCTTGCCGGAGCGGCCGCCCTGCTGGCTGGTACGGCCCTGACGTGGCCATCCGAGCTGCGCGCCATGCTGGTGCGGGTGTGGGGCGGCGCGACCGTCGACGTGGACCGGGCCGGCGAGCTGCTCGGATACCAGATCGCCGGCCGCCTGCCCGGCGCCGTCCTGCTGCTGGCCGCGGCGGTGCTCGGGGTGGTGGCGGTCGACCGGGTGACCACGGCTCAGTACGACCGGTTCGACGAGCTGCGGTCCTCCGAGTGCCCGCCCTCGGAGCAAATGGCACGATCGCGTACATGACCCTGGCAACGGAGCTGGTGACCCTCGCGGACGTCGAAGCCGCGCGCAAGCTGCTCGACGGCGTGATCCGGGTCACGCCGATCGAGCCGTGCCGGCCGTTGCAGGCCAAGCTCAGCGGCCCGGCGTGGCTGAAGTGTGAGCACCTCCAGCGGGCCGGCTCATTCAAGATCCGCGGAGCGTACGTGCGTATCGCCCGGCTCTCCGACGCCGAGCGCGCGCGGGGCGTGGTGGCGGCGAGCGCCGGCAACCATGCGCAGGGGGTGGCGCTCGCGGCCGGGCTGATGAACACCGCGTCCACCGTCTTCATGCCGATCGGGGCGCCCTTGCCGAAGATCGCGGCGACCAAGGGGTACGGCGCCAAGGTGAAGCTCGTCGGCAACACCGTCGACGAGTCCCTCGCCGCGGCGAAGGAGTACGCCGAGGCCAGCGGTGCGGTCTTCATCCACCCGTTCGACCACCCGGACGTGATCGCCGGGCAGGGCACGCTGGCCCTGGAACTGCTGGAACAGTGCCCGGACGTACGCACGATCGTCGTGGGGATCGGCGGCGGCGGGCTGATCGCGGGCGTGGCAGTGGCGATCAAGGCACTGCGCCCCGACGTGCGGCTGATCGGCGTGCAGGCGGCCGGCGCGGCCGCGTTCCCACCGTCGCTGGCCTCCGGACACCCGGTGCGGCTGCCGACGTTCACGACGATCGCCGACGGGATCGCGGTCGGACGCCCCGGCGACGTGACCTTCGCCCACGTGAGCAAGCTCGTCGACCAGGTCGTCACGGTCACTGACGAGGACATCTCGCGGGCGCTGCTCATGTTGATGGAGCGCGGCAAGCAGGTGGTGGAGCCGGCCGGGGCGGTTGGCGTGGCCGCGCTGCTGGCCGGCGTGGTGCCGGTCGTGACGCCGGCCGTAGCCGTCCTGAGCGGCGGCAACATCGATCCGCTGCTGATGCTGCGCCTCATCGAGCACGGGCTCGCCGCCGCCGGCCGGTACCTGGCGTTCACGGTGCGGTGCGTTGACCGTCCGGGGCAGCTCGCCCGTCTGCTCGGTCTGATCGCCGAGGGGGGCGCGAACGTCGTGGACGTCGAGCACCGCCGGCACGACCCGCGGCTGCGGCTGGGAGAGGTGGAGGTCGCGCTGTCGGTGGAGACCCGCGGTGCCGAGCACTCCGACCGGCTGGTCAGCGCGCTGCGCTCCGCGGGTTACACCGTGACGTTCCCCGGCTCCCTGGCCTAGGCCCGGTCAGCCCGCAAAAGGCCCGAACGAGACGACGGTGACCTTCACCTCGGCGCCGCTCGGCGCGGTGTAGGTGACGGTGTCGCCCGTCTGGGCCCCGAGGATCGCCTTGCCCAGCGCCGACTCCGGGCTGTAGACGGTCAGGTCGGTGGTTGAGGCGATCTCACGCGAGCCGAGCAGGAACGTCTCGGTGTCGTCCGCGTCGTCGTCGAACTGGATCGTGACGACCGTGCCGGCGGCGACCGCGTCGCTCTTCGGTGCCTCGCCGACCTTCGCATCGCGCAGGAGCTGCTGCAGGTACCGGATGCGGCCCTCCTGCTTGCCCTGCTCCTCGCGGGCAGCGTGGTAACCGCCGTTCTCCTTCAGGTCGCCCTCCTCGCGCCGGGCGTTGATCTCCGCGGCGATGATGGGGCGGTTGGCGATAAGCTCGTCCAGCTCGGCCTTCAGCCGGTCGTATGCATCCTGAGAGAGCCAGGTGGCGTTTTCTCCACGGTCGTTGATCGACACTGAAGATCTCCTCTGATTGCTGCGGCCGACAGGGTCAAGACCTACTAACTTACCAGTGACTGTCGTTACAGAACGTCTAGCGATCTCGTTGCCGGTTCTTCGCCTCCCGGCCAGATTGTCAGCCGGCCGCCCGGCACACCGGCACCTCCGCGCTCACCGGCGGCCCGCTGGTCTTGAGCGTGTAGGTCACCGTCACCGGGTTGCCGGCGGATACCGGAACGTCGGCGGCCCCGACCTCGGCTCCCGCCTGGTTGCGGGCCCGCACGTGGCACACCGCCGGCCGGTCGTTCGACTTGTGCACCTCGAACCGCAGCGTGACCTGGTCGTCGGCGGTTTGGAAGTGCACCACCTGGGGGCGGTAGTCGGGCGAACCGTAGCGCTGGTAGAGCGTGACGGAGAGGGCGAGGAGGACGACCCCGACGGCGACCGCGAGCAGTGTGGTCAGGCCCCGGCGGGCGGGGCGCGGATCGCGGCGCCGGCCGTACCGGCCGGGTGGAAACACTGGTGCGTTCAACGTGTCGGACACGGTCCTCGTCAGATTCCTGTCGGTGCGGGCGCGCACAATGGGCGGGCCGGGTCGACGGCGTTAGGCGTTGCCAGCCCGTCACAATGGACCGGTTCATTGTCTCAGCATTGACGGCGAGGAGAACCCGTGGGCGAGCAGTTGCGCCTCATGGCGGTGCACGCACACCCGGATGACGAGTCGAGCAAGGGCGCCGCGACCATGGCGAAATATGTCGCCGAGGGCGTGGATGTGCTCGTGGTCACGTGTACGGGTGGTGAGCGCGGCAGCGTGCTCAACCCGAAGCTGGACCGGCCCGAGATCTGGGAGCAGATGGCCACCATCCGCCGTGAGGAGATGGAGCGGGCCCGCGAGATCCTCGGCGTGCGCCAGGCCTGGTTGGGCTTCGTGGACTCGGGCTTCCCCGAGGGCGACCCGCTGCCGCCGCTGCCCGAGGGCTGCTTCGGGCTCGAGTCGGTGGAGAAGGCCGCCGCGCCGCTGGTCAAGCTGATGCGCGAGTTCCGCCCGCACGTGGTCACCACGTACGACGAGGACGGCGGCTACCCGCACCCCGACCACGTCATGTGCCACAAGGTGTCGGTCGCGGCGTTCGACGCCGCCGGCGACCCCGACAGCTACCCGGAGTACGGCGAGCCCTGGCAGCCGCTGAAGCTCTACTACCAGATGAGCTTCTCGCTGCCCCGGGTCCGCGCCCTGCACGAGGCGATGCTCGCGGCGGGGATGGAGTCGCCGTACCGCGAGTGGTTGGAGAAGTGGGATCCGGCGCGCGACAAGAGCCATCGGATCACCACGCGGGTGCCGTGCGCGGAGTACTTCGAGGTCCGTGACGACGCGCTGCGGGCGCACGCCACCCAGGTCGACCCGGACGGGCCGTGGTTCCACGTGCCGCTGGAGATTCAGAAGAAGGCGTGGCCGACCGAGGACTACGAGCTGGTCCGGAGTCTGGTGGAGCGGTCGGACAACGAGGACGATCTGTTCGTCGGGATCCGCCACCTGGCGCGTATGTGAATCCGGCGGCGGGTAGAGCGTACGGTGGGGCCATGAACCCGCTCGCTCTGCTCGCCGACAACCTCGCGCAGAACAACTTCGGTGACACCAGGTCCGGTGGCCTTGCCGGGCCGATGGGCCTGTTCGTCATCCTGGTGCTGACGATCGGCACGGTGCTGTTGATCCGCAACATGAACAGCAGGCTGCGCCGGCTGCCGGAGCAGTTTTCGTCGACCGACCAGCATGGCGCGGGGGCCACGGCCGGCGATCTCGCCGGCGACGAGCGGTCGCAGCGGTAGCGTAAATACGACTTTTGCCATCGAACCGGCTAGAGCCGTCAACAGGCTGGAGCCCTCCCCGGCGTTTGTTTTAACCTTCGCCCAGACCGGGTGAGGGGGGTGGGGCATGGGTCGCCGTCGTGTACTCGCTGCCTGCCAGGGCGCTCTGACGGCGGTGAGGCGGCTCACCTTCTCCGGGTGCGGGCGGGTCACGCCGGCACGCGCCAGTGATGTCGGCGCGACCGCCCGCCGGGTGACTCTTGTAACCGGCGTGACCGATGTCCTATTGACCGCTGTCCAGATACTCTCGCCGGGGGAGCGCACCCCTGGACTCCTTGGGCGGGAGAGGTGCGGACGATGACGGCACCGCTGCGACGACACGGCACCCTGGTGCCCGCTGTCGCGTTCGCGTTGGCCGTTGGCGGCGCGCTCATCGGCAGCCACGCCGTGCGCGCCGGCGTGCCGGCGCTGACCGGGCCCGTGCCCCATCTCGGCTGGCTCGCGGTGGCGGTCGCCGTGGTGACCGGCGCCCAGCTGCCCATGCTGCGGACGCGCGTCGGCACCGGCACGGTCGGGCTGGCCTGGGGCGAGTCGGCCATCGTGATCCTCTGCGTACTGCTGCCGGTGGCCTGGATCCCGCCGGTGACGCTGGTCGGCGTCGGGTTGGCCCGAGCCGTTCAGGCGCTGCTGCGACCCGACTACCGCCAACTCGGCACGGCGGTGTGGAGCGCCGCGACGCTCACCATCGGGAGCACCGCGGCCGCGGTCGCGGCCAACCTCGTCGCCGTGACCTATCAGCGTCCACTCTCCCTGCGGGTGGCGGTGGCGCTCGTCCTGGCCGCCGGTGTGTACGCGGCCACGGGCCTCGTCATGGTCTCCTGGCGGGTGGCGCGCTGCCACGACGAACGGTTCGGGCCGGTGCTGCGGCGGGCCAACGGCAGCAAGATGCCCATGATCGTGGGCAATGTCGCGGTCGGGCTGCTCGTCGTGGTGCTGTACGGGGTGAATGCCCGCTGGCTGGCGCTGCTGCTGCCGGCGCTGTGGCTGCTGCACCAGGCGTACGCGTACCGGCTGCGGACCGGCGATGAGAAGCGCAACTGGCAGACGTTCGCCGACGCGACGCGCCAGCTCAACCGCCTTGACGGGCAGGGGGCGGCGAGCGCCGGCATCCAGGGCGCGCTCCGGCTGTTCGGCGCTGATCGGGCGCGGTTGTCGGTGATCGAGGCCGACGGCCGGGTCGTCGCGTACTCGGGCTCGCCCGACCGTGCGGTCACCGAGTGCGAGCCGAACGCGGCCGACGAGCCCGGGACCGTCGCGCGTGACCTCTCCGTCGGTGGGGTACGCGTCGGTGAGCTGCGGCTGCGGTTACGTTCGACCACCCGCATGGGCAGGCGCGACGAGTTGATGTTCGCCGCGTACGCCGACGCTCTCGCCGCGGCGCTGCATGACGCGGCGACGCACCACGAGCTTCGGGTCATGGGGGAGCAGAGCTCCCGCGACCTCGTTCACGACGCGCTCACCGGGCTGGCCAACCGCGCCGGCTTCCTCGCCGTGGGCGACGCCGCGCTGCGGGAGCGGGCCGGCGCGCCGGTCGGGCTGCTGTTGCTCGACCTCGACCACTTCAAGGACGTCAACGACACGCTCGGCCACGGCGCTGGTGACCTGCTGCTCCAGATCGCCGCTTCCCGGTTGGGCGACACGCTCGGCCCGGGTGAGCTGCTGGCCCGGTTGGGCGGAGATGAGTTCGCCCTCCTGCTGCCGGTGCTCTCACGTGCCGAGTCGGTCCCGCCGGATCTGCCGGCAACGGAGTACCCCAGTCAGCTGGCGTACGCGCTGGGCCGCGCCGAGAGCCTGGCCGGCGCCCTCGCCGTCCCGAGTGAGGTGGCGGGCGTTCAGCTCTCCGTCGAGGCGTCCGTGGGCGTGGTCGTCGCGGCCGCGGGAGCGGTCAACCTGACCGAGTTGCTGCGGCGCGCCGACATCGCGATGTATCAGGCCAAGCGCGGCGGTTCCAGCGTCGCCTGGTACGACCAGTCCCGTGACCGGGCCAGCACGGACCGGCTGTCGCTGCTGGCCGAGGTGCGCGAGGCGCTCGCCGCCGACGATCAGCTCACCCTCGTGATGCAGCCGGCGGTACGGCTCGGCGACTCCGGCGGGGTCACCGGCGTCGAGGCGCTGGTCCGGTGGAGCCATCCCCGCCGCGGCACGTTGATGCCCGATGAGTTCGTCGCCGTCATCGAGCACAGCGAGCTGCTGGGCGACTTCACCCGGTACGTTCTCGACCGTGCGCTCACCGTCGCGGCCGCCTGGGCGGCGGAGGGCATCGACGCGCCCGTCGCGGTCAACCTGTCGCCGCGCAGCCTGCTCGACCGGTCCCTGCCGCGCGACATCGCGGGGCTGCTCGCCAAGCACGGCGTCGCTCCGGAGCGGCTGGTCCTGGAGATCACCGAGACGGTCGTGATGAGCGAGCGGGCGGTCATCGATCAGGTGCTCTCAGCGCTGCGCCAGATGCGGGTCCAGCTCTCCGTCGACGATTTCGGCACCGGGTACTCGTCGCTCACGTTCCTGACCCGGGTGACCGTCGACGAGATCAAGATCGACCGTAGCTTCGTGTGGCGCATGGTGGCGTCGACCGAGGCGGCGGCGATCGTGCGGACCACGATCGACCTCGCGCACCGATTGGGTCTGCGGGTCATCGCCGAAGGCGTCGAGACCGCCGAGCAGCGGGCCGAGTTGACGGCCCTCGGCTGCACCAGCGCCCAGGGCTTCTTCTTCTGTCCGCCCGTACCGCCCGAGCGCGTCATCGCGGTCCTGCATGAGCTGACCACGGCCGAGGTGATCACGCTCCGCCAGGAGGACGCGAGCTGACGACGCGTGCTGTGGAGATCTTGAAGGCGCGTAGGGTGGATCACATGGCCAACCGTTTGGCGGATGCGACCTCGCCCTACCTGCAGCAACACGCCGACAACCCGGTGGACTGGTGGCAGTGGGGTCCCGAGGCGTTCGACGAGGCTCGACGGCGGGACGTGCCCGTACTGATCTCCATCGGGTACGCGGCCTGCCACTGGTGCCACGTCATGGCGCACGAGTGCTTCGAGCACGAGGGCGTGGCCGCGGTGGTCAACGAGGCGTGCGTACCGATCAAGGTCGACCGCGAGGAGCGGCCGGACGTCGATGCGGTGTACATGACCGCCACCCAGGCGATGACCGGCCAGGGCGGCTGGCCGATGACGGTGTTCGCGACCCCCGACGGGGAGCCGTTCTTCTGCGGTACCTACTTTCCGCGCCCCAACTTCGTACGCCTGGTCCAGTCGGTCTCCGATGCCTGGCACAACAACCGTGACGCAGTGCTGCGCCAGAGCTCCGCTGTGGTCGACGCGATCAGGCGGGCGAGCGGCCAGGACCTTCCGGCCGGCCCGATGTCCCCGGCCGTGCTCGACGCCGCGGCCGGGTCGCTGTCACGGGAGTACGACGAGCAGTACGGCGGCTTCGGCGACGCCCCCAAGTTCCCGCCGCACATGAACCTGCTGTTCCTGCTGCGCCACTACCAGCGCACCGGCTCGTCGCGGTCGCTGGAGATGGCGCGGGGGACCTGCGAGGCGATGGCCCGCGGCGGCATCTACGACCAGCTCGCGGGTGGCTTCGCCCGGTACAGCGTCGACCGCACCTGGACGGTGCCGCACTTCGAGAAGATGCTGTACGACAACGCGCTGCTGCTGCGGGTGTACACCCATCTGTGGCGGTTGACCGGCGACGAGCTCGCGCTGCGGGTGGCGCGGGAGACCACGGACTTCCTGCTGGAGCAGATGCGTACGGGGGAGGGCGGCTTCGCGTCCGCGCTGGACGCCGACACCAACGGCGTCGAGGGCCTCACGTACGTGTGGACGCCGGCCGGGCTGGCTGAGGTGCTCGGCGACGACGACGCCGCGTGGGCGGCCCGGGTCTTCAACGTCACCGAGGCGGGCACGTTCGAGCACGGTACGAGCGTGCTGCAGTTGCCGGTCGACCCGGACGACCAGGGGCGCTTCGAGCGGGTACGGGCCCTGCTGCGGGACGCCCGCGCGGAGCGTCCCCAGCCGGAGCGGGACGAGAAGGTCGTCGCGGCGTGGAACGGCCTGACGGTGACCGCGCTGGTCGAGTACCTGTCGATCATCGGAGATCGGGAGTCGAACGGGCTGGCGATCGAAGCCGCCCTGCTGCAGGCGGGGAAGGCGCTGGTCAGGCACATCGTCGACGGCCGGCTGCGGCGGGTTTCGCGGGACGGCGTCGTGGGTGAGCCCCTGGGCGTACTCGAGGACTACGGCGCGGTGGCCGAGGCGTTCTGCGCGCTGCACGAGTTCACCGCCGAGGGTGAGTGGCTGGACCTGGCCGGGCGGCTCATCGACCACGCGCTGGAGCACTTCGCGGACGGCTCCGGCGGGTTCTACGACACCGCCGACTATGCGGAGCAACTGGTGGCCAGGCCCGCCGACCCGACCGACAATGCCACTCCGTCCGGGCTG
This sequence comes from Planosporangium flavigriseum, assembly GCF_011947225.1. Classification (GTDB taxonomy): domain Bacteria; phylum Actinomycetota; class Actinomycetes; order Mycobacteriales; family Micromonosporaceae; genus Planosporangium; species Planosporangium flavigriseum. Next base: position 270,781 of record NZ_JAATVW010000005.1, read on the forward strand.
TCGGCGATAACGGCGGCGCTGACCACGTACTCCGCGTTGACGGGCGACAAGCGGTACCGGGACGCGGCGGACCTCGCCCTCACCAAGATCGCGGCCCTGGCCGCGCAGCATGCCCGGTTTGCGGGGTACTCGTGCGCGACCGGGGAGGCGCTGCTGTCCGGCCCGTACGAGATCGCGATCGCCGGCCCGGGCGGGGAGGTCGAGCCGTTTCTGGAGGCGGCGTGGCGGGCCGCTCCTCCGGGTGCTGTCATCGTCGCCGGTGAGCCGGACACCCCGGGGGTTCCGCTGCTGGTGGGACGGCCGCTTCGGGACGGCCGGGTGACGGCGTACGTGTGTCGCGGCTTCGTCTGTGACGCGCCCGTGACGACCGTGGACGAACTGGTGGCCAAGCTCTCGTCCTGAGCTGTGCGGGCCCTCTTTACTGCTTCGCTGCGCCGTCCGCGTATCCGTGCAACGATGTAAGCATGTAATCGTGCGCGAAGGAGGCCCGCGATGAGGACGGAACACGGGGCCGCCGGTGCCGGGTGGAGCCGTGGCGGCGGTCGCCAGGAGCCGCCGCCCGCCGACGACGCCCCGGCCTGGATCAGCGGGGCGGTTCCGGATGACTGGTTCACCGGTACGCCGGAGATCGACATCGATCGCGACGAGATCGTCATCGTCGGGCGGCTCCCGGCGCCCACGCTCTCGCAGGACGCCAGCGACGCCGACCGCGCAGCGGCCGAGCAGGGGCGGATCGCCTCGTTTCGGGAGGCCAGCCGTGACCGGCGGATGGCCATCGCGCGGCAACTGGAGCACCGGTACAAGCGCAAGGTCGGCTGGGGTGCGGTGGCCGGCGGCACTCGCGAGCTGTTCACGACGCTGTCGGCGCCGGTGATGACCCGGTTGCGCCAGCCCGACCGGCAGGTGCTCGACACCCTCGTGGCGTCGGGCGTGGCCCGTTCGCGCTCGGACGCGCTCGCCTGGTGCGTGAGCCTGGTCGGCCAGCACGCCGACGCCTGGCTGGGGGAGCTGCGCGGAGCGCTGGGTGCCGTCGACGAGCTGCGGCGGCGCGGTCCTGCGCTGTGACTCCTCGGGCGGGGTCGTCGATCGTCGAGCCGCGCCAGGTAGTCTTTGCGCCGATGGATTCCCACACCGGTCTGCCCGTGGTCGGCATGGTCGGCGGCGGTCAGCTGGCTCGGATGACACACCAGGCCGCGATCGCGCTCGGCCAGTCACTGCGGGTACTCGCTACTTCGCCCACCGACGGCGCCGCGCTGGTCACCCCCAACGTCGCCATCGGCCACCACACCGACCTCGCCGCCTTACGGGAGTTCGCCAAGGGCTGTGACGTGGTCACGTTCGACCACGAGCACGTGCCGGGCGAGCACATTCGGGCACTGGAGGCCGAGGGTGTCACGGTGCTTCCCGGCGCCGACGCCCTGCGGTACGCCCAGGACAAGCGCGCCATGCGCGAGCGCCTGTCCGAGCTCGGGCTTCCGGTCCCACGGTGGCGTGCGGTGGAGAACCCCGGTGACATCGCGGCCTTCGGAGCCGAGGTCGGTTGGCCGATCATCGCCAAGGCGGTGCGCGGCGGGTACGACGGTCGCGGCGTCTGGGTCCTCGGGCCTGACGATCCCGTGCCGGACACCGAGCTGATCCTCGAGGAGAAGGTCCCGCTGCGCCGCGAGCTCGCCGCCGTCGTGGCGAGGTCACCGTTCGGGCAGGTCGCCGCGTACCCGGTGGTGGAGACCGTGCAGCGCGACGGCATCTGCGTGGAGGTGCTCGCGCCGGCGCCGGACCTGTCGGAGGACCTGGCGTGCGCTGCGACCCGCCTGGCCATCGAGGTGGCGAACGCGCTCGGGGTCGTCGGCATCCTCGCGGTCGAGCTGTTCGAGACCGCCGACGGCCTTGTCGTCAACGAACTGGCGATGCGCCCGCACAACTCCGGGCACTGGACGATCGAGGGCGCGCGAACCTCCCAGTTCGAGCAGCACCTGCGCGCCGTCCTCGACTACCCGCTGGGGGACACCTCGCTGGCCGCCCCGGCGGTCGTCATGGCCAATGTGCTGGGCGGCACGGAAGGTGGCATGTCGATCGACGAGCGGCTGCACCACCTGTTCGCGGCTGAGCCGGGCGCGCGGGTACACCTCTACGGCAAGCAGGTTCGGCCCGGACGCAAGATCGGGCACGTGACCGTGCTGGGCGATGACATGGAAGACGTACGGGCGCGCGCCGCGCGGGCGGCCCGCTGGCTGACCGAGGGTGGGGATCCGCATGCCTGATGTCGGCGTGATCATGGGCAGTGACTCGGACTGGCCGGTCATGAAGGCGGCCGCCGAGGCGCTCACCGAGTTCGGGGTGGCGTTCGAGGCGCACGTCGTGTCGGCACACCGGACGCCCGAAAAGATGATCGAGTACGCACGCACCGCAGCTGACCGCGGCCTGAAGGTGATCATTGCCGGGGCGGGCGGCGCGGCGCACCTGCCGGGCATGGTCGCCTCGACGACGCCGCTACCGGTGATCGGTGTGCCGGTGCCGTTGAAGTACCTCGACGGGATGGACTCGCTGCTGTCGATCGTGCAGATGCCGGCCGGGGTGCCGGTCGCCACGGTGTCGATCGGCGGCGCCCGCAACGCCGGGCTGCTCGCGGTGCGCATCCTGGCCGCCACCGACGAGGCGCTGCGCTCGAAGATGGCGGCGTACCAGGAGGACCTCAAGCGCCTGGTGGCGGAGAAGGACGCGGCGCTCCAGTCGGAGATCTAGCGCAGGCGGTTCAGGGCGCCCCGCAGTCGGGCCACGTTCTGGCGGCGCTTCTCGTACGTCGCGCCCAGGCCGATCAGCAGCGCGCCGGCCGCGCTGAACAGCGCGAGCAACAGCCACCAGGGCAGCATCGCCGACAGCAGCAGTAGCTCGTGCAGCGTCGTGGTGGCCGTCACCACGCTGCCCACCACGACCGGCGCCTTCTGCCGCCGTACGCTGCCCGCCGCCAGCGTCAGCACCCCGGCGACGATCACGAGTACCCGCCGCAGCGGCGCGGTGTCGGTCATCAGGACGAGGGCGAGGCTGGGCAGGAAGCCGGCGACCAGCGCCGGCCCGTACGCCAACCAGCTGCCCAGATCGGGTCGGCGCTGCAGTTCGAAGACGCCGACGAGCAGGGCGAACACCGCGAACGGCAGGCTGTACGCCTCGGGCAGCGCGACCCGGCCGGTGCTCATCAGCAGCCACACGCCGATGACCTCGGCCGCGGCTGCTGCGAAGACCAGGCCCTGCAGGTACTTCTCGGGCCGGCCGGGGCGGAGCGCCGCCAGGCCGAGGATCGCACCGAGCGCGGTGCAGGCGAGCGCGGTGTAGCGGGGCGCCCCCATGGTGAGTGCGAGTGCACCGCCCATACCGAGCAGCGCCGTCGCCTCGATGACCGTGACCTCCATTTCGATGGAGGCGGTGGGACGCAGCCGGGGCAGCCGCGCCGCCAGGGCGACGGCCACCGCGCACACGCCGAGCAGCGGGAACGCCGCCCAGCGGGCGGGGGCGTCGGCGGCGAGGCTGGCGGCGACGGCGAGTAGTTGCGCCGTACTGACGGCGACGTACCAGCCGAGGATCCGGGCGAGCGGGTACCGGCCCCAGATCGCGCCGATCGCGCCGACGACCACGGAGCCCGCGAGGGCCTGGAGCGTCATCGAACGCATCGCGAGACTGCCGGTCTGCCCGGCGATCGCGGCGAGAACGGCCAGTGCGAACACCAGCCGGCGCGCCACCCGCAGCGGCGCCTGCTCCGCGCTGTCCGGGGCGGGCGGCACGGTCAACGCCAGGCTCAGCCCGCACAGCGTCGCGACCAGCAGCGCGGAGGTCGCCTGAAACTGGCCGAGGTATGCGGCGGCCGGGATGAGCAGCATCGTCAGGCCGATACCGGGGACGACGACAGCCACCGTCCGGTCGGCGATGGCCTCGCGGGCGCCGCCCAACCCGAGAGCCGCGAGCGCGGCGGCGAACGTCAGCACCGCCATCGTGATCACATCGGTCGGGTGAGCCTTCCAGCCGTTGAACGGGGACAGGTCGGCCGCGCCCGACGGCGTCGACGTCCAGGGGTGCAGCGCAAAGTGGTACGGGCCGAACAGCGCGGCCACCAGCGGCAGCGCGACGGCCGCCACGGCGATCGCCGCCGGCACGGCGCTCGCTGCCACCGCGCTGACGCCGAAGCCGGTCTCCTGGCCGGCGGGGCGCCACCGGCCGATCGCGAGCCAGCCCCGGCCCGGGATCCAGCGGTCGAGCTGCCACGCGCGCCGGGGGCTCCAGCCGCCTACCGGTTGCCAGCCGTCCTCGGGCCGCCAGCCGATCCGGCGGACGGCGCCGGCCCGCAGCAGCGAGGCCAGGACGCCGAGCAGCGCACCGGTCGCCCCGTAGATACCGATGGGCAGCCGGTTGGGCAGCGCGGCGAGCGCGATCACGGTGCAGGCGATGGCGACCGCCGCGGTCACGAACGGCAGGAACCCGGGCGTACGCCAGCAGGCCAGCCCGGCGACGGTCAGCGCGAGGCTGGCGGCTGCGAGCGTGCCGACGAGGACCACCGGCGGCGGATGCTGTCCGCCCGCGGTGATCGCTGCCGCGGCGCCGGCGAGCGAGAGCACCGAGACGGCGCAAGCGCCACCCCCGATGGGTACGAGATGCGAGCGAGCGGTACCGGCGTCGTCGAGGCGCAGGCCGGCCAGGGCGCCGATCAGCACGCCGATGAGGGTGAGGCTGAACAGCGTGGCGGCGGTCGACGCGGGCCCGACGAGGCTCGCTCCGGCGGTGTAGGCCGCGATCGCGGCGGCGACTCCGCCGCGGGCGTACGCCACCCGGGGCAGCTTCGACAGCGCCGCGGTCACGCCCATGACGCCCGAGGTCAGCAGGCCGAAAACGATCGGCGACCACCACGGCAGGCCGAAGGCGATCGGGGCGGCCACGGACGCGAGCCCGATCGCGACGGCCGCGATGTCGTCACCGAGCGAACTCGGCACGACGACCAGCGCCGCCAGCGCGATCAGCAGCAGAGCGACCGGCGGCTGCCAGCCGTACAGGCTGTACTGCTCGGCGGTGTGCCGCCAGGCCGGGCCAAGATCGGCGTGCCACACCGGGCTGGCGGCGTGGATCACGCCGATCCCGGCGCTGATCGCCGCGACGCCGCTGGCGGCCGCGATGACGCCGCCGATGACCATCTCGCCGGCGACCGGGCCGCGCCGCTGCCGGGCGGGCAGCGCCGAGACCCCGAGCGCGACGGCGAGTACGAGCACCGCCGTGGTCACCAGCCCGATACCGGGCACGATCAGGGCGAGTACCCGTGCCAGCGCCGCCGTGGCGCTCGCGGTGACCGCCGCCGCGGCGATGTCGTTGCCGTCGAGGTCCTGGGCGAACACGACCCGGCGGTGCAGCGAGGGCGCTGTCCACAGCAGAATCGAGCTGGTCAGCAGGAGTAGCCCGACGCCCATGTCGATGACGGTCGTGCCGCGGGTGGCGAGCGCCGCGAAGGCGACGGTGAACGCCCCGAGCGAGATGCCGAGCAGCAGCGGCCGGCTGACGGGGCGCCGGGAGACCAGCCGGACGGCCGCGTATCCGAGCGTGCCCGACACGGCGACGAACCCGCCGGCGAGGACGAAGGACGGGCCGGCGCCGGGGAGGACGCCATCGCGTACGAACGCCGCGAGCCCGGCGCAGACCGTACCGGGCAGCGCGAAGGCCGCGGCCCCGCCCGCCCAGTCGCCGACGCGCTGGGCCGCCAGTTCGGCCTGCGGGCCGGTGCGGAGCGGGCGCAGCATCACGATCCCGTACCCGCCGAGCGTGATCGCGCCGAGGGTGAGTGACGTCATCGCCGGGTGGGTAAGGCCGCTGAGGGCGGCGTGCCCACCGAGCACCCCGGCGGCGATCAGGAAGCCGTTCGCCGCGCTCTCCTCCCGGGCCACCAGCCCGCTGGCGCACACCCCGATCGCGGCGAGCACGACCAGACTGGGGGTGACCACCCAGTTGAGGTGCCCTGCGGCGGGGATCGTGAGAATCGTCAGCACCCCACCGGCGAGCACCGCCTTGACCCGGATCGAGCCGGGTAGCGCCAGCGCGACGGCGACGGTCAACAGGGCGCCCGCGACGACCAGTTCCCACCCCAAGGGCTCGGCGGCGGCGCCGATCCGGGAGGCGTACCCGTTGAGGTCGGCGTACCACCACGGACGCGCTTCCCGGATCGGCGCGGCGATTGCGAGGCCGGCCTTTGACAGCAGTACCAGCGCGGTGACCGCCGCGCCGACGCCGCTGGCCAGGCGTGGCCCGTCCCGCGCGTCTGGCGGGAGCACGGGTACGACCACGGCGGCGACCGCGACCGCGAGGGCGGCGAACAGGAGAGCGCGGCCCGGCAGCGCGACCGTGCCGACCCGGGTGACCGCGACGATGACGGCGAGGGTGGCCAGGGCGCCGGTGAGGTCGGGCAGTGGCTTGCGCCGCCAGGCGGAGGCTCCGGCGAGGCCGACGCCGGCTGCGAGCAGCAGGGCCAGCGCGGCGCGTACCGACGGCGCGAGCGAGGTGGCGGTCATGAGACCGACGCAGGCGTACGCGAGGGCGGCGCCGAACGCGAGGGTGAACAGCACCCACGTCGCGTCGCGCAGGATGGCCGGCGCCTGTGCCTCCTGCGCTCGGGTTGGTGCGGGGGAGGGCTCCGGCCGGACGGGCGGCGTGTGGTCGGGGAATTCGGCCGAGGTCTTGACGTCTTCGGGCTCCTCCGGCGCGCTCTCCGGCCGTACCGGCGGCGCGTCGGGGTCCACCGGCGCGGGCTCCGGCTCCGCCTCGGGCGGGGCCGTGGCGCGGGGCCCGAGCGGCAGGTGTACGGGCTTGACGAACCCGGCCAGCGCCGCGAAGCGGCCGGGCCGGGTCAGGCTGATCCCGAGGGCCAGGTCGAGCGCCGCGACGGCGGCGAGGGCGAGCCCCCACCCGGTCGGGCCGTGGATCCAGGGGTACCCGAGCAGGGGCAGCACCGGCTGTAGCACCAGGACGGTGGCGTAGCGGGGGGCGATGAGGTGGCTCGCGCCGCGGTACGCGGTGGCGATGACGGCCGTGGCGAGGCACACGAATCCGAAGTAGACCGGGGTGCTGATCAGCGTCGAGCCCAGCAGCCCCAACGACCAGGCGGCGTACCCGTCGAGCAGCACCATGAGCAGTCCGACGGACGCGATGGTCTCGGCGGTGGCGACGAGGCCGCGTCCGGTCAACTCGACCGGCAGCATGAGCAGGATGACGGTGGCGAGGGCCAGCAGGGCGACGCGGCCGGGCGCGCCGAGGCTGCCGAACCCGAAGACGGCGAGCACGACGGCGGCGCCGGCGAGCAGCAGGCCGCCGACGGCCAGCAGGACGCTCTGGGAGGTCGCGGTGGTGGTCTCGGCGCCGCCGAGTCGCCCCTGGCCGGTCACCGGCGGGCGGGGGCGTTCGGGAATCCGGACCTGGACCTGCGGCGGCGCCTGGGACATCACCTCGGGGAGGCGGGCGGCGATCGCGGGTGGGAGATTTCGGGGGTCGCGAGGCGGGCGTGGCGCCTGCTTCGTCGGCGTGGGTGCCTTCTGCGCAGCGGCACCGGCGGCGGCGGTCGTGGTTGCGGCCGGCGCCGGGGACGCCGGCGGCTCGGGCGGGTATCCGGCACCGAAGGAGACCGGGTCGGCCGTGACGGGCTCGGTGTCGCCACGCCGGGTGATCCGGGAGCGCAGCGAGCGGGTCGGGCCGCGGGCGCCGGCCTCCCGGTCGAACTTCGCGCGTACCCGGCGGGCGAGGGAGTCGCGCTGCGCCGAGGCGTGCGCGAGCTGGCTTTTCAGGAGTAGTTGGTCTTTTTCGTACTGGCGCTTCTTGGCCTCGAGCGCCGCCACCGTCCGCTTGAACATCGCCAGCGCGGCGACGTCCTTGTCGTACGGGCGCCCGCAGCCGTGGCAGCCCTCGTCCCGGGTTACGGTGCCGCCGCAGACCGGACACTGATAGGTGTCCACGCCGCTCCCTCCCGCCCGTCGGGTGCGTGGCGCACCCGACGCCTCCTACGGGAGTTTCCCGTACGCGAGGCCTCGACAGGAAGATTCTGCGGGTTTCGGCAGCGTTCCGCGCCCCACGATCATGAATATCGCCGGCTGATAGTTGATCGAACTATCCGAAGATATCCATGACCTGCGGGAACGCGGGAAGAACGAATTCAGGGAGTGACGGGCCGGCCCATGCCGCGGTACTCCCAGCCGGCGGCGATCCACACCGACGGATCGAGGCAGTTCCGCCCGTCAATGACGCGGCGGCCGGCGACCAGCTCGCCGAGCGCCTGCGGGTCGGCGTTGCGGAACTCTTCCCACTCGGTGAGCACGCAGACCAGTTCGGCGCCGGTGACCGCCTCGGTCATCGCCTTGGCGTACGAGACGTCGCTGAAGTCGCGCTTGGCGTTCTCCATGCCCTCGGGGTCGTACACGGTCACCTGCGCGCCGCTGCGGGCCAGCTTGCGCACCACGGAGAGGGCGGGCGAGTCGCGAACGTCGTCGGAGTTGGGCTTGAACGCGGCGCCGAGCACGGCCATGCGTACGCCGGACAGGTCCGGCCCGGCGGGGCCGTACGGGCGGCCGAGCAGTTCGGCCGCGAGCTGGACGACGCGCTGGCGGCGGCGCTGGTTGATCAGGTCCACCTCGTGCAGGAACCGCAGCGCCTCGCCCGCGCCGATCTCCTGGGCCCGGGCCTGGAACGCCCGGATGTCCTTGGGCAGGCAGCCGCCGCCGAATCCGACCCCGGCGCGCAGGAACTTGTTGCCGATCCGGGGGTCGTAGCCGATCGCGCGGGCCAGCAGCGTGACGTCGGCGCCGGCCGCCTCGCAGACCTCGGCCATCGCGTTGATGAATGAAATCTTGGTGGCCAGGAACGCGTTCGCGGCGACCTTCACCAGTTCGGCGGTGGCGAAGTCGGTGACGACGACGGGCACCTCGCGGTCCTCGGTGACGGCCAGGTCGAACACGCCCTTGTGCGCGGCGTAGAGCATCGCGTTGGCCCACTCGCTCTTCACGCCGACGATGATGCGGTTGGGGCGCAGCACATCCTCGACGGCGAAGCCCTCCTGCAGGAACTCCGGGCTCCACGCCACCTCGACGCCCGCGTCGGCCGGCGCGTGCCGGCGGACCAACTGCTCGATCCACTCGGCCGTGCCGACCGGGACGGTCGACTTGCCGACGATGAGCGCCTTGCGGGTCAGGTGCGGCGCGAGCTTGGTCACGGCGCTCTCGACATAGGAGAGGTCGGCGGCCATGCCGTCGGCGCGCTGCGGAGTGCCCACGCAGATGAAGTGCACGTCGCCGAACTGTGCAGCCTCCTCATAGGAGGTGGAGAAGCGCAGCTTGCCCGAGGCGAGGTTCTTGCGCAGCAGCTCGTCGAGGCCGGGCTCGTGGAACGGCACCTGGCCCTCGGACAGCATCGCTATCTTCGCCTCGTCGACGTCGACGCCGAGTACCTCGTACCCCAGTTCGGCGAAGCAGATCGCATACGTCGCCCCGAGGTAGCCGGTGCCGAGGAAGGTCAGACGCGGCCTCACAGCGCCGGACGATGGCGTCACAGCTGCGGGTGTCGTGCTGGGGTACGGGATGGTCACGCCATGTCTCCGGTGGGTGTGAAGGGCTCCGGCGCACGGGGGTGTTGCGCTGGCCGCTCGCTGTCAATATATGTCTGAGCAGTACCCGGACAAAAGTCGTCAATACTGCGTTAACAGCCACATGACGACCACGGTGGTCGACTTGGACGTTGCTCGGGCGAGGATAGTCCCAACCCGCCGACCGTGCCCGCAGCCGTAAGTTACTCGTGGGTATCCTGACACCCGCGCAGGCCGATCGGGAGGCAGAGCTATGGCGGATTCGCAGTTCGACGTTTACCAACTGCCGGAGGAGCACGAGGCGATCCGGGAGGCGGTGCGCGCGGTCTGTGAAGGCAAGGTGGCACCGGGCGCCGCGGCAGCCGACGAGTCGGGGGAGTTCCCGCAGACCTCCTACGACGCGCTGCGGGCGGCCGACTTCCACGCTCCGCACATCCCGGTCGAGTACGGGGGCGCCGGCGCCGACGCGCTCGCCACGGCGATCGTGATCGAGGAGGTGGCGCGGGTCTGCGCCTCGTCCTCGCTGATTCCCGCGGTGAACAAGCTGGGCACGATGCCGCTGCTGCTGTCGGCCTCCGAGGAGCTCAAGCGCCAGTACCTGACGCCGGTGGCGGCCGGGGACGCGATGTTCTCGTACTGCCTGACCGAGCGCGAGGCGGGCAGCGACGCGGCGTCCATGAAGACCCGCGCCGAGCGTGCCGGTGACCACTACGTCCTCAATGGCGTGAAGTGCTTCATCACCAACGCGGGCGTCTCCGAGTACTACACCGTGTTCGCGGTCACCGAGCCCGGAGTCGGCGCGCGCGGTATCTCCGCCTTCGTGGTGGAGAAGTCCGACGCCGGGGTGAGTTTTGGCGCGCCGGAGAAGAAGCTCGGCATCAAGGGCTCCCCGACGCGCGAGGTGTACTTCGACAACGTGCGGATCCCGGCGTCGCGGATGATCGGAGCGCCGGGGACCGGCTTCGCCACCGCGATGCGCACTCTCGACCACACGCGGGTGACGATCGCCTCCCAGGCCGTCGGTATCGCGCAGGGCGCGCTGGACTTCGCCAAGGGGTACATCCAGGAACGCCGCCAGTTCGGCAAGGCCATCGCCGAGTTCCAGGGCATCCAGTTCATGCTCGCCGACATGGGCATGAAGGTCGAGGCGGCCCGGCAGCTCACCTACGCCGCGGCCGGCAAGTCCGAGCGCGGCGACGCCGACCTGACGTACTTCGGCGCGGCGGCGAAGTGCTTCGCCTCCGACGCCGCCATGGAGGTCACCACCGACGCCGTCCAGCTTCTCGGCGGGTACGGCTTCACCAAGGACTTCCCGGTCGAGCGCATGATGCGCGACGCCAAGATCACTCAGATCTACGAAGGCACGAATCAGGTACAGCGCATCGTCATGGCGCGCCAGCTGCTTCGTGGCTAAGCCCAGCCAGCAAGATGAAAAGAGCAAGTGCATGTCTGACGGGAAGCCCACGTCGTACTCACGGGTGACTCTCAGCCGGATCATGACCGCCGTGGACGTGAACCTGTACGGGACCGTCCACGGTGGAGTGATCATGAAGTTCATGGACGACGTGGCGGGTGCCGCTGCCGCCCGGCACTGCGGGGGCACCGCGGTGACCGCCGCCATCGACGAGATAGCGTTCCTGGAACCGGTGCGCACCGGTGACCTCGTACACGCGCACGCCCAGGTGAACTGGACGGGCACGGCCTCCATGGAGGTCGGCGTGCGGCTGGTCGCCGAGCGCTGGAACCGGGCCGGGGACGAGCCCCTCGACGTCGCGACCGCGTACCTGGTGTTCGTGGCGGTCGACGCCGACGGCAACCCGCGCGAGGTCCGGCCGGTCGTTCCGGAGACCGCCGAGGACGAGCGCCGCTGGCGCGAGGCGGAGATCCGGCGGGCACACCGACTGGCCCGCCGGGAGGCGATCCAGGCCTCCCGCGAGGCGGCCGGACCACCACAGATCTGACCTTCGTAGGTGTCGCGGGCCCATTCTGCTGCGCCGCGGCCCGTGGAAGGATGACGCCTTATGGCAGGCGAGGTGCTGTGGGCGCCACCTAGTGATATACGCGACCGGTCACGGATCGGCGCCTATCTTCGGTGGCTGTCCCAGGAACGGGGCCGGGACCTGGGCGACTACGCCGCGCTGTGGCAGTGGTCGGTCGACGATCTGCCCGCGTTCTGGCGCTCGATCTGGGACTACTTCGACGTGCTCGCCGCGACCGAGCCGAGCGAGACGCTGGGCGACGCGCGCATGCCCGGCGCCCGGTGGTTTACCGGAGCACGGCTGAACTACGCCGAGAACGTCCTGCGCATGCCGGGAATCGGCGACGACGAGCCGGCCGTGCTCGCGTACTCGCAGACCCGGGCGCCCGTCACGCTGACCGCGGCGCAGTTGCGCGACGAGGTCCGCCGGGTCCGGGCGGGGCTTGCGCGCCTGGGGGTCACGCAGGGCGACCGGGTCGCGGCGTACGCCCCGAACATCCCCGAGACCTATGTGCTGATGCTCGCCACGGCCAGCCTCGGCGCGGTCTTCTCCAGTTGCGCCCCGGAGTTCGGTACCCGCAGCGTGGTGGACCGGTGGCGGCAGATCTCGCCCAAGGTGCTGGTCGCGGTCGACGGCTACCGCTACGGAGACAAGGCGGTCGACCGTACCGGGGAAGTGGCGGCCATCCAGGAGGCGTTGCCGTCGCTGGAGCACACGGTGATCATGTCCTATCTGGACGCTGATCGCCCGGACGGCTGGGCCGAGCTCGCGGCGCCGACCGGCGAGCCGATGGGCTTCCAACCGGTGCCGTTCGACCACCCGCTGTACGTGCTGTACTCGTCCGGGACGACCGGGCTGCCCAAACCCATCGTGCACGGCCACGGTGGGATCCTGCTCGAGCACCTCAAGATGCTCGCCCTGCACCACGACCTCGGCCCCGGTGACCGGTTCTTCTGGTTCTCCACCACCGGCTGGATGATGTGGAACTACCTGGCCTCCGGTCCGGCCGTGGGCAGCGCGATCGTGCTCTTCGACGGCAACCCGGCCGCCCCGGACCTGGGTGAGCTGTGGCGGATCGCCGCCGAGTCGGGCATGACCTACTTCGGTACCTCCGCACCGTTCCTGCTGTCCTGCCGCAAGGCCGGCATCGTGCCGCGCGAGATCGCCGACCTGTCGAAGCTGCGGGGGGTGGGCTCGACCGGAGCGCCCCTGCCGCCCGAGGGGTTCGGCTGGGTATACGAAGCGGTGGGCAAGGACCTGCTGCTGGCGTCCGCGTCCGGCGGCACCGACGTGTGCACCGCGTTCGTCGGCGGGGTGCCGCTGCTTCCGGTGTACGCCGGGGAGATCTCCTGCCGGGCGCTGGGGGCGAAGGTGGAGGCCTTCGGGCCCGACGCCAAGCCGATCGTCGGCGAGTTGGGGGAGTTGGTCATCACCGAGCCGATGCCGAGCATGCCGGTCGGGTTCTGGGGCGACGAGGACGGCTCGCGCTACCGGGAGGCGTACTTCGACGCGTACCCGGGGGTCTGGCGGCACGGCGACTGGATCACCATCGACGAGCGGGGCTCGTGTGTGATCACCGGCCGGTCCGACGCCACGCTCAACCGCGGCGGGGTACGCCTGGGTACCGCCGAGTTCTACTCCGTGGTCGAGGGGCTCGACGAGGTCGTGGACTCCGTGGTGGTGCACCTGGAGGACCCGAGCGGCGGCGCGGGGGAGTTGCTGCTGTTCGTCGTGCTCGACGAGGGTCGTGAGCTGGACGAGGCGCTACACGCCCGGATCGCCCGCGAACTACGTACCGCGCTGTCGCCGCGGCACGTGCCCGACGAGATCTTCCAGGTACGGGCGGTGCCCCGGACGCTGTCGGGCAAGAAGCTCGAGGTCCCGGTGAAACGGATCCTCACCGGGACGCCGGTGGAGTCGGCCGCCGCGAAGGGCGCGCTGGTCAACCCCGAGTCGTTGACCGCGTTCGAGAAGCTCGCCGCCGCCCGCCCGCACCCATGATCCCGAAGACTTTTCCGTGTGCTGACACGAAAAGTCTCAGGATCATGAGAGGACGCGGGTGACCCGCTCGATCTCCAGCCGGCGCTGACGCGCGGCGGGGTCGAGGTTGGCGCACAGCACGATGGACGCGCCGGCCACCAGCGGCGCGAGCAGCCACGTCAGCGGATCGGCCGCCTCGGCGGCGTCCACGAGCACCCGGTCGGCCGGGCCGATGCCGCGCGCCTCCGCCAGCCCCCGCGCCGCCCGGCAGTACTCCTCTTGCGTGGTGCCGTCGGCCGTGGCCGGGTCGGTGTCGCGGACCGGAGCGTACGGGCGGAAGTGGTCGCCGTGGCCGCGTACCTCAGCCACGTAGTCGACGAACCCCGCCGGCACTTCCCGCATCGGTAGGGCCATCGGGGCGAGGCCGAGCACGAACCGGTCGCCGGCCTCGGGGGCGGTCGCCAGCCGGTCGGCCGTCACGAAGCTGACCTCGGCCGGTTCGGTGGCTTCCGTGAGCACCGGGTCCGCATAGGTGACCGTGAGCCCGGCCGACCATGCGCCGAGAAGGACAGCGGCGGTCTGCCAGTGCGGGGGGAGCACGACGGCGGCGAGATCGCCGGGGCCCAGGCCGCAGCCGTCGACGAGCAGGTTCGCGGTCTTGGCAACCCAGTTCTCCAGCGTCGTGCCGGACAGTTCGGTCCGCTCGCCGGTGGCGTCGTCGTAGAACGTGAGCAGCGGCCGTGTGGGATCCGCAGCAATTGCGGCACGAAATACGGCGGGAACGTTACCTAAACCGCCTTTAGCAGATATAACCACGAGGTACTCCAAATCGGGCGAATGGCGGTAGGGCGTGAGCGGCATGGCGGCACGGTCACGGCGACGATACCGGTTGATCACAGCGGGGGTCGTTGCCGCGGCGGCGGTTCCGTTGATCGTGGCTGGGGTCGGGAACACCGACCGGGTCCCGACGGTCGTGCAGCTTGCCCGCGGGACGAGCGGCGCGGAGGTCACCGAGACCCCGGCGCCGTCGCCGACGATCACCCCGCCGGCCGGCCCGACCTCGAACGGGCTCACCCCCGGCGCCGCCCGGCTGCTCCTGGGCCGCTTCGACGCACCCGCGGCCGGCGTCGTCGGCCAGGACGGCGTGCCCGAAGGGGTACCGCTCGTGGCGGGTTCGGCGAACCAGCAGGGTGCCCGGTCGCTGCACCTGACTCGGGAAGGCCTGGCACCGTTCCGCGCCGCCGGCGTCACCTGGACGGGCCCCGCGGACGGGGTCAGCGTCGCCGTGCGCAGCCGGACCGGGGCTGACACCTGGGGCTCCTGGCGCACCGCCGCGCCCAGCGGCGGCTACGACGGGACCGGCCCGGGCGTGCGGCAGGGTGCCCAACTCGTCTGGCTCGGCACCGGCGACGCCATCGAGGTGGTCGTGACGTACGCGGGTCCGACCGCCCCGGGAGACGTGGCCGTGGACCTGATCGACCCGCGGGAAGCGCCCGGGGATGCGGTGGAGGTGCCGTCCGTGACCACGGTCGCGGTCGACGCGTCCCGGGTCGGGCGGCCCCCGATCCACGCCCGCTCCGAGTGGGGGGCCGACGAGCGGTTGATGGTCTGGTCGCCGCAGTACGCCGTCAACCTGCGCGCGCTCGCCTGGCACGACCAGTCGGTCGGCGGCGAGTACACCGAGACCGACGTCCCCCGGATCCTCCGGGCGCTCTTCTACTATCAGGCGGTCACCCGCGGCTGGGGCGACCTCGGGGACAACGTCCTGGTCGACCGGTTCGGCCGACTCTGGGAAGGCCGCTACGGCGGGCTGTCGCGCGCTGTCATCGGCGCGCACACGCCGGGGCGCAACAGCGGTACCGCGGGAATCGGTGTTCTCGGCGGCCCCGCGCCCGTCCAGGCGTCGCCGCAGGCACCGACGCCGGTGGTCGAGGCCGCCGCGCGCTACGTCGCCTGGAAGCTGTCGATCGGCCCCGCCGTCGACCCCCGCGGGTACGCCACGCTGCCGGGGACGGCGGAGACCGAGTCCGCGAAGGTCAGCCCGCCGAAGGCGACCGGGTCAGCGTCCGCGAACCGGGCCCTGCCCGTCGCCGCGGCGCCGAGCGCGACGTCGGCCGCGCCGAAGGCGTCGAAGCCCGCCACATCCAAGACGACGGAGGCGAAGCCGTCGGCGCAGACGTCCGGTACGGTTCCGCGGGTCTTCGCCGCCGACAAGGCGCTGGCAGAGGTCGTGTTGCCTACGGTGCGCGACCGGGCGTACGAGTTGATGGGGGCATGGGCCCACCCGCAGACGATGCGACGCACGCTCGCCATGTGGAACCCGGCTCGCGCGACCTTCACCGAACTGGGTGACGCAACGGTGTCCTGGGCCGGGCAGGTGGGCGACCTGCCGGTTCCGGCCGACTACGACGGTGACGGCCAGTTGGACATCGCGACCTGGTCGCCGGTGACCGGCGTGTGGACGATCCAGAACTCCGCTGCTGGCACCACCGAGAGCTTCGTGCTCGGGCAGGCCGGCGACACCCCGGTGCCGGCGGACTACGACGGCGACGGGCGGGCCGAGCCGGCGACGTTCACGCCGAAGACCGCCACCTGGCACGTGCGCGGCGCCGCGGACGTGGTGTTCGGCAAGCCGGGCGACCGGCCGGTGCCGGCCGACTACAGCGGCGACGGGCGGGCCGATCTCGCCGTGTACCGGGCGAAGCTCGGCCTCTGGGAGATCCGGGGGATGAGCAAGGTCTACCTTGGCTCGCCGTGGCACATTCCGGTGCCCGCTGACTACAACGGCGACGGAAAGGCTGAGCCGACCACGTTCTCACCCAAGTCGGGGCTGTGGTACCTGCGCGGCAAGGCGCCGGTGCGCTTCGGTAACCCTGGCGACGTGCCGGTGCCGGGTCAGTACGACGGTGATGGGAAGGCCGACTTCGCCGTGTGGCGTCCGCCGGCCCGTGGCGCCGCGACCGGCAACTGGATCGTCCAGAGAGTGGGCAGTTACCAAATCGGCACTGTGGGTGATGTGCCGACGACCTTGGGGTAGTCGTTTTGTCGATTCCAACGCGGGTACGCGTTGTGGACATCGGGCGGTGGGTCGAGAGCAGTAGGCTGGCGAACAGATGCCGAACCTCCGCGCCCCCCGCGCGGCACCGGCGGGGTGTGACTCCGCGTACAGTGCGAAGTTGCGCCGACCGGAGCCTAGTTGGTGCGCTACCACAAACGAGTCGAGGAGCTGCCCAGTGACCGCCGGCCGCCCGCCCCGCGTGCTAGTCGACGCCACGAGTGTCCCGGCCGACCGCGGTGGGGTGGGGCGCTACGTCGATGGTCTGCTCGGCGCGCTCGGGAACATGGACGTCGATCTGGCCGTGGTCTGCCAGCGCACGGACGCCGAGCGCTACGGCAGGCTGCTTCCTTCTGCCAAGGTGATCGCCGCGCCCGCTGCCGTGGCGCACCGCCCGGCCCGGTTGGCGTGGGAGCAGACCGGCCTGCCGCTGCTCGGCCAGCAGGTCGGTGCACAGGTGCTGCACTCGCCGTTCTACACCTGCCCGCTGCGCACCAACTGCCCGGTCACGGTCACCGTGCACGACGCGACGTTCTTCACTGAGCCGGAGCACTACGACAAGTCCCGTCGCACCTTCTTCCGGTCAGCGATCAAAACCTCGCTTCGCCGCGCCGCTCGCGTGATCGTGCCGAGCAAGGCGACCCGGGATGAGCTGATCCGGTTGCTGGACGCGGATCCGACCCGCATCGACGTCGCCTACCACGGCGTCGACTCCCAGGCCTTCCACGTCCCGAGTGCGGACGAGAAGGCCCGGGTGCGCGCGCGACTCGGCCTCGGTGGCCTCAACTACATCGCCTTCCTCGGCGCCAAGGAGCCACGCAAGAACGTGCCGAACCTGATCCGGGGCTGGGCGGCGGCGGTGGGCGACCGCGAGGATCCGCCGGCGCTGGTCATCGCGGGTGGGCAAGGCCACGACGACGAGATCGACCAGGCGGTCAGCGAGGTCCCACCGCACCTGCGGTTGCTGCGCCCCGGTTACCTTCGCTATGCGGATCTGCCGGGCTTCCTTGGCGGTGCGCTGATCGCGGCCTATCCGTCCTATGGGGAGGGCTTCGGCCTGCCGATCCTGGAGGCGATGGCCTGCGGCGCGCCGGTGCTCACCACCCCCCGGCTGTCGCTTCCGGAGGTCGGTGGCGAGGCGGTGGCCTACACCGGGCCCAATCCGGACGAGATCGCCCGCGACCTGAGCAGCTTGCTCGATGATGAGCCTCGCCGTACGGCCATGGCCAAGGCGGGCGTCGACCGCGCGAAGGAGTTCACCTGGGAGTCCAGTGCCGAGGTGCACCTGGCTGCCTGGGCGCGAGCCGCCGGGGGCGGCGGTGGCGTCGACTTGATTCCGGATCGGACGGCTCGTAAGCAAGCGTGATGCAGGTCCCGGTACCCGTGTGTGTGCCTACAGTGAGCCGACCGGCATGATGGTCGGCGTGTTCTATGCGGTCATTCCCGCTGGTGGCAGCGGCACTCGTTTGTGGCCCCTGTCGCGAGCAGGGCACCCCAAGTTCCTGCACGCGCTGACCGGCACGTCCGCCAGCCTGTTGCAGGCGACGGTCGACCGCCTCGGCGCGCTCTCCGAGCCGGGGACGATGTACGTGGTGACCGGCCTGGCGCACGCCGCCGCCGTCGCCCGCCAGTTGCCGGCGCTGCCCGACACGAACATTCTGGTCGAGCCGTCGCCGCGCGAGTCGTGTGCCGCGATCGGTCTCGCGGCCGCCCTCATCTCGACGCGTGACCCGCAGGCGCTGATGGGCTCGTTCGCCGCCGACCATCTCGTCCGGGACAACGACGCCTTCGTCGCGGCCGTCGGTGCCGCCATCGACGGTGCGCGCGCTGGCCTGCTGATGACCATCGGGATCACCCCGACCCACCCGGAGACGGGCTACGGCTACCTGCGCTGTGGCGAGCCTCTCGGCGACGGCCCGGTCAGCCGGGTGGAGGAGTTCACCGAGAAGCCGCCGTACGAGATCGCTGTCTCCTATGTGGACTCCGGCCGGTACTACTGGAACGCCAGCATGTTCACCTGGCGGGTGGACGTGTTCCTCGCCGAACTCGCCCGCCAGCAGCCAGAGTTGCACGACGGCTTGATGCGCATCGCCCAGGCGTGGGACGGGGGTGACCGGCAGTCGGTCCTGGATGAGGTCTGGCCCACCCTGCCGAAGATCTCCGTCGACTACGCCGTGATGGAGGGCGCCGCCGCCGCCGGAATGGTCGGTACGGTGCCCGGTGACTTCGGCTGGACCGATGTCGGCGACTTCCACACCCTCGGCGACGTGATGGAGCGCGACGAGCGCGGCAACGTCGTCGTCGAGGCGGACGACGGCGCGGGCGGCAAGTCCGAGGTGCTGCTCTACGACACCGAGCGCACCGTGGTGGTGCCGCGCTCCGGCCGGCTGGTGTCGGCCGTCGGCGTCCACGATCTGATCATCGTGGACACGCCGGACGCGGTGATGGTGTGCCCGCGAAACCGCGCCCAGGACGTCAAGAAGTTGGTCGACGGCCTGAAGGAGCGGGGCGACTCCTACATCTGACGCTTCGCCGGCGCTCCGATCGCCAGCAGGCCGAGCGGTTCGTGGCCGGCGGGCAGCGTCGCGAGGTCCGTGATCGTCGCAGCGTCGGCGCGGACCCAGGCGCTGCTCAGATCGGCGGAAGCGAGGGCCGCGCGCAACCGGTGGACGGTCGCGCCCACTTCAGCGACCGTCCAGCGGTCGGCGTCGGCGGGGACGTGCACGACCACCAACTCGGCCGTGCCGCTGGGCGCCAGGTCGCGCAGTTTGTCGCGGACGCCCGCGTCGGTGACGTGGGTGAAGGCGGCGCCCACTGTGTCGACCTGTTCGCGACTGCGGGGCTCGCTTCGCTCACTCCTCGCGCTCACGGCCTCCAGCGCCGCCGCCACCAGGTCGGGGTCCACCGGAGCGTGGGCGAACTCGGTCGCGTCGGCGAGGGTGGCCACCTCCGAGCGCCCCAGCGCCCGTGCCTCGGCCGTACCGAGCGAGAACATGTCCATCTCGGCGTCGCGTACCAGGGCTCGCGCGCCGGGGCCGTCGTCGTCGGTCACGCCGCCGTAGCCGCGGATCACCGCGATGGGCACCTGGTCGAACTTGCCCTTGACCAACTCGCCGGCGCCGGCCAGTTCGTCGATGTCGGCGACCTCGGTGACGTGCAGTTCATTGCCGTACGGGTCGACGTCGCCCCGGTAGTCACGCACCGGGAGCACCCCCGCCGCGCCGATCGCCACGTCGGTCAGGCCCAGTCGCCACGGGCGGCCCATGGTGTCGGTGATGACGACCCCCACCTGCCGGCCGTGGCGCTCGCGGAGGGCGGCGCGCAGCGCGCGGGCCGACGCGTCGGGGTCGACCGGGAGCAGGACCAGCCGGGACCGCTCCACGTTGGAGGCGTCGATGCCGGCGGCGGCCATGACCAGGCCGTGGTGGGTCTGCACGATGCGGGTCGGGCCGCGGCGGGCCACCACGCGGGCGGTCTCGGCGGCGATCGCCACGTCGCGCGCGGCGTCCCGCTCGGGCCCGTCCTCCGCCGGCACCTCGACCAGGCGGCCCTCGGACTTGCTCACGATCTTGCTGGTCACGACGAGCACGTCGCCGTCCTCGAGCCACGGCGCGGCGGTCGTGATCAGGTCGGCGAGATCGGTGCCGGGCGTGACCTCGCCGATACCGGTGACCGGACGGACCTCAAGCACCGGCCACCTCCAGGGCGGCTCGTACGATCGCGGCGGTGGCGTTCTCGTCCCGCATCCAGAGGTCGTGGCTGCGGACGGTCACCCCGGGGATCGCGACGCCGGCGTCTGTGGGGTCGACCAGCCAGCCGTCGAGCACGCCCCCGGCGCCCCGCGCGCCGTACAGGTTGCCGACGCCGGCGGCGCTGCACTCGACTCCGAGGGCAGCCAGGCACTTGTCGGCCATCCCGCGTACGGGTGCGCCGCCGATGATGGGGGAGACCCCCACGACGGGCGCCGTCAACGCCTCCTTGATTCCGCCCACGGCGAGGATCGGGGCGATACTGACGACCGGGTTGCTGGGCGCGACGAGGACGACGTCGGCGGCGGCCAGGGCGTCGAGGACCCCCGCGGCAGGTTTGCTGGTCTCGGCGCCGACGAAGACGAAGCGCTTCGCGGGCAGTTCGGCGCGGTAACGCACCCACCACTCCTGGAAGTGGATGGCGCGCTGCTTCCCCTCCTCTTCCACGACAACGTGCGTCTCGACCCGGTCGTCGGTGGCGGGCAGCAGGCGTACCCCCGGCCGCCAGCGGGCGCACAGGGCCTCCGTGACCGCAGACAGGGGGTACCCGGCGTCGAGCATCCGCGTCCGTACGAGGTGGGTGGCGATGTCCCGGTCGCCCAGGCCGAACCAGGTCGGCTCGGCGCCGTAGGCCGCCAGTTCCTCCTTGACCGTCCAGGTCTCGTCCTGCCGGCCCCAGCCGCGTTCGGCGTCGGCGCCGCCACCCAGTCGGTACATGACGCTGTCGAGGTCGGGACAGACGCGCAGGCCATGCAGGGTCACGTCGTCTCCGACGTTGACTACCGCGGTCACTTCGGAACCGGATTCCCGCGCGACCGCACGCACTCCGGCGAGGAACTTTGCCCCGCCGATGCCGCCGGCCAGTACGACGATCTGCATGCCTGCCATCCTCGCCTATCGGCCCCGCCGCAGCCGCTGGGCCCCGGGTTTTCATAGATCTTGGGGCCGGTTGGGTCTGCGCTGTGAGGTCCGCCGGGTCGGCGGGTACTGGCAACGTCGCGGTGCCATCACCGCGGGGCAGCCACATCCGCCGACCTCACCTCCTGGGGGCAGCCGTGACCAGCCAGCCGAGCGACACTCCGGCGTCCGCGCCGACCCACTCCGTGGGTACGCCAGGCGCCGCGCCGTCCCTGCCCGGGCAGTCCGCCCGGCAGTTCGCCGATCCACTGCGGCAGCCGGCCGCGTTCGTGCTGCTCCTCGCGAACGGGCTGATCCTGCTGTTCGCCATCATCGACCTGTTCGTGATCACCGAGGACTGGTCGGTGAACTTCCTGGCCCGGGCCGGTGGTTCGTTCGTCGACTTCGTCGGCGTCGTGTCGATCGGCTTCCCGATCGTCGCCGTCCTGCTGGCCACCCACCTCAGGCCCGCCGTACCGCAGGCCAGGCTCGTGACCGGGGTGGCGCTCGCCGAGTACGGGGTGTCCGCGCTGTTCGGCGCGTTGTGCATCATGGTCGACTTCCTGCACGGCGTGACCGATCCGGAGACGATCCTCGGGATCGGCCCGACCCGGCGCGCCTTCGAGGATCTGCTGGTCCGGGCCGGTGAGTTCGCTGTGCTGGGCGTCGCCGCGTTCGCGGTGTTCCAGCTCTTCCAGGGGCTGTACGCGAACCCGGGCCCCAGTCGGCCGCAGCCGACGCAGGCGGTCGCGCCGCCCGGGAATCCCGAGGGGCCCGTGGAAGAGTGGAGACGTCCGTGAAATGGGCCTCACCTGCTGTTCGTGCTCTGTGACACAACGCCTACTGTGACTCGGATGAGCGCAGGTAGGAGCCAGCCGATGTCCGACAGTGCCATGCGGCGTGTGCTGCGCCGTGCCTCGGATGGGCGTCCCCTGGACGCCGATGAGGCGACGACGCTGCTTGTCGCCACAGGGGAGTCGTTCGACCAGCTACTGCGGGTCGCCGCCGGAGTGCGCGATGCGGGGCTGGCCGACGCCGGACGGCCGGGCGTCGTCACGTACTCGAAGAAGGTCTTCATCCCACTCACGCGGCTGTGCCGGGACCGCTGCCACTACTGCACGTTCGTGACGGTCCCGCACCGGGTCCCGGCGCCGTACCTCGATCGCGATGAGGTCGTAGCGATCGCTCGGCAGGGCGCCCAGCTGGGCTGCAAGGAAGCACTGTTCACCCTCGGTGACCGGCCGGAGGAGCGGTGGCCGCAGGCCAGGACGTGGCTGGCCGAGCGCGGATACGAGTCCACACTCGACTACGTACGGGCCGCCGCGATCGCCGTCCTCGAGGAGACCGGCCTGCTGCCGCACCTGAATCCGGGCGTCATGTCGTGGGCGGAGCTGCAGCGGCTCAAGCCGGTCGCGCCGAGCATGGGCATGATGCTGGAGACGACGGCGACGCGGCTGTGGTCCGAGCCGGGTGGGCCGCACTACGGGTCCCCGGACAAGGAGCCGGCGGTCCGCCTGCGGGTGCTGGAGGACGCCGGCCGGGTGGGGGTGCCCTTCACCACCGGCATTCTGATCGGCATCGGGGAGACGCCGGCCGAGCGGGTCGACGCCCTGTTCGCCATCCGCCGGATCGCCCGCGAGTACGGGCACATTCAGGAAGTCATCGTGCAGAACTTCCGCGCCAAGCCGGACACGGCCATGCGGGGTATGCCGGACGCGGAACTGCGCGATCTCGCGGCCACGGTGGCGGTCGCCCGGCTCGTGCTCGGCCCGAAGGCCCGCATCCAGGCGCCGCCGAACCTGATTGATGATGAGTACGCGTTGTTGCTGCGTGCCGGCATCGACGACTGGGGCGGGGTCTCGCCGCTGACGCCCGACCATGTCAACCCCGAGCGGCCCTGGCCGCACATTGATGAGCTGGCGCGCCGCAGCGCCGCCGCCGGCTTCACGCTGCGCGAGCGCCTGACCGTCTACCCCGAGTACGTCCAGCGCGGCGAGGGGTGGATCGACCCGCGGGTGTGGGGCCACGTGACGGCCCTCGCGGATCCGGCGACGGGCCTGGCCGTCGAGGCCGCCCGCCCGGCCGGCCAGCCGTGGCAGGAGCCGGACGGGGGATATGCCGCCGCGGGGCGGACCGACCTGTTCGCCACCATCGACACCACCGGCCGCAGCGCCGACCGGCGCGGCGACTTCGACTCCGTGTACGGCGACTGGGCGGAAGTGGCGAAGCATGTTACGGCCGTCCCTTCTTCCGGCCGGCTCGAGGCCGATGTGACGGCCGGGCTCCGGCTGGCCGAGTCCGACCCGGCCGCGCTGCTCGACCCCGCCCGGGAACGGGAGGCCCTCGCGCTGTTCACCGCGGACGGCGAGGCGCTCGACGAACTGGCCCGCATCGCTGACGACCTGCGCCGGGACGCGGTCGGTGACGACATCACGTACGTGGTCAACCGCAACATCAACTTCACCAACGTCTGCTACGTCGGCTGCCGGTTCTGTGCGTTCGCTCAGCGTGAGCGCGACGCCGACGCCTACCGGTTGTCGGTGGAGCAGGTCGCCGACCGTGCCGAGGAGGCGTGGAAGCTCGGCGCGACCGAGGTCTGCATGCAGGGCGGCATCGATCCGAAGATGCCGGTCTCGACGTATCCGGAGTTGATTAAAACGATCAAGCAGCGGGTACCACGCATCCATGTCCATGCATTCAGCCCGATGGAGATCGTCACCGCTGCGGCCAAGGCCGGTGTGTCGGTACGCGAATGGCTGACCGAGCTCCGCGCGGCGGGGCTGGACACGATCCCCGGAACCGCCGCCGAGATCCTCGACGACGAGGTGCGCTGGGTGCTGACCAAGGGCAAGTTGCCGGCGGCAACCTGGATCGAGGTCGTGACCACCGCGCACGAGCTCGGTATCCGGTCCAGCTCGACGATGATGTACGGCCACGTCGACAATCCGCGCCACTGGCTGGGGCATCTGCGTACCCTCGCGCGGGTGCAGGACCGCACCGGTGGGTTCACGGAGTTCGTCGGGCTGCCGTTCGTGCACAACAACGCGCCGATCTACCTGGCCGGGATCGCCCGTCCCGGGCCGACCTGGCGGGACAACCGGGCGGTGCACGCCATGGCCCGGGTACTGCTGCACGGCCGGATCGCCAACATCCAGTGCTCCTGGGTGAAGCTCGGGGACTCCGGCACCGTGGCGCTGCTGCGCGGCGGCGCCAACGACCTGGGGGGCACGCTGATGGAGGAGACCATCTCGCGGATGGCGGGCAGCGAGCACGGCTCCGCCCGTACGATCGAGCAGTTGCGCCAGATCGCGGCGGACGCGGGGCGCACTGCGCGCCAGCGGAGCACGACGTACGCAGCAGCCCCCTGAGCCTGCCAGCAATCAGACTTTTGTCCGATTTTGCCCGTCAACTCGGTACCCGCTACTCCACGATCAGTGCAATTGGAACGCGACACGCCGCAGATGTAAAAAAGGGGCGTTACCAACCGACGGCTCGGTCGATAACCGCTACGACGCCACGGACTCGCTTGATTCACATCGACGTGGAACGGGCGAGGAAGGCGTCTCTGGCGGGAGTTGCAGGGCCGGGCCCATTTACCAGGTTCGGCTTGACGACGCGAGCATTACACGCGTGTAATTCCACTGGGGATGTTGGATCGGGGCGTTGGGAAGCGCCATTTTTCGGGCAAACCGGGCGCGCATTCGAGGGGAGTGCGTGTTCCGTGTGGGGGGCAGCGTCGGCACCGCGACCGGCGCGCAAGAAGGAGGCACGCTGATGGACGGCCGAGGTGTTCTGGCCGACCTGCTGGGTAACGCACCGGAGTGGCAGGAGCGCGCTCTGTGCTCGCAGACTGACCCGGAGGCGTTCTTTCCCGAGAAGGGGGGCTCGACCCGCGAGGCGAAGCGCATCTGCTCGCGCTGCGACGTGAAGGCTGACTGCCTGGAGTACGCGCTGGGGCACGACGAGCGTTTCGGCATCTGGGGTGGGCTGTCGGAGCGCGAGCGTCGCAAGCTCAAGCGTCGGGCCGCTTAGCAGGCGGAAAAGAGAGAAGCTTGCGCGAGGACGGGAAATCGGATCGCTGGATCCGGTACCCGTCCTCGCCGCGCAGGTGGGTTCAGTCGAGATCCTCTGGAGCCACCCCGAGCAGGTTGGCGACCTGCTCGATGATGACGTCGTGCACGAGGTCCGCCAGGTCCTCGCGGTCGGCCGCCCGGAACTCCAGCGGCCGCCGGTACAGCACGATCCGGGGCGGCACGCCGTGCCGGCCCGGCCGGCCGGGCAGCAGCCTGGCCAGCGGGACCTCGCCGTCTTCGAGGACATCGGAGTCGTAGACGTTGAGATCGGGCGGAACGTCCTCCACCGCGAACTCCACGCCGGCCAACTCCTTGGAGAACCGCTGCTCCAGCGCCTCCACCGAGTCGAGCACCAGATCGTCGAAGATCTCGGCGCGGGTGCGGGAGAGCGGGGCTGAGGCGGGCACGAGTCGACCGCGGAGCCCTCGCCCATGACGGTCGCGGCCGCGCCGGCCAGGACCCCCGTGGACGGGGCCTGCGCCAAAGGCTCCGCCGGGGCCTGGGGCTGCGCCGGGGCCGGGGGCTCCGCCGGGGCCTGGGGCGGCGCCAGCGGCTCCGCGGTAGCGGCGGTCGGGACTGCTCACGCCGTCAGACTAGCGCTGGCCACCGACGCTTCCGCACGGCGCGCCAAGCCGTGTGGCTCATTCGTGATCGTCACGTTTCGGCGTGTCGCGGGCCGATCATTACCTACTGCGCGCCTCGGGGCGATAGCGTTCCGCCGTGAGGTCACCACGACGCTGCTCCCGCAATGGCTGTCCCCGGCAGCCCGTCGCGACGCTGACCTATGTCTATGCCGATTCGACCGCGGTTGTCGGTCCGTTGGCCGCGTTCGCCGAGCCCCACTCGTACGATCTGTGCGAGCAGCACGCACGTAGCCTGACCGCACCGCGCGGCTGGAACATGGTCCGTCATGACGGAGAGTTCGAACCACCGCCCCCGAGCGGTGATGATCTTGTCGCGCTCGCCGACGCCGTCCGGGAAGCTGCCCGGCCGCCGGTCCCGCGCGACGAGGCAGAAGAGGATCTAGGCCGGCTCGGCCGTCGCGGTCATCTTCGCGTCATACCGCCGGGCGCCTGACCCCCTTTTATTCGGAGGGCGCCCTCTTGGAACCCCGGTTATGCGGAGGGCGCCCCTCTTACGGTCTATGGCCGTAGCGGGGCGCCCTCCGCACGAACGGGCGAACCTCGCCGCGCATCACATACGCGCTGACGCCTCGGTCAGCACGCTGCGCAGGATCTGCTCGATCTCAGCGAAGTGCGACTCGTCGCAGATCAGCGGCGGCGCCAGCTGGATCACCGGGTCGCCACGGTCGTCCGCGCGGCAGTACAGGCCGTTGTCGAACAGCGCCTTCGACAGGAAGCCGCGCAGCAGCCGCTCGCACTCCTCGTCGTTGAACGACTCCTTGGTGGCCTTGTCCTTGACCAGCTCGATGCCGAAGAAGTAGCCGTCGCCGCGCACGTCGCCGACGATCGGCAGGTCGGTCAGGCGCTCCAGGTAGGACCGGAACAGGTCCGAGTTGGCGCGCACGTGGCCGTTGAGGTCCTCGCGTTCGAAGATGTCCAGGTTGGCCAGGCCGACCGCGGCGGCGACGGGGTGCCCGCCGTACGTGGTGCCGTGGGCGAACCAGCTGGTGCCCTGGAGGAAGGGCTCAGCCAGCCGCTCCGAGGCGATCATCGCGCCGAGCGGGACGTACCCCGACGTGAGGCCCTTGGCCGAGGTGATGATGTCGGGCTGGTAGCCGAACCGCTTCGCGCCGAAGTACTCGCCGAGCCGGCCGAACGCGCAGATCACCTCGTCGGAGACGAGCAGCACGTCGTACCGGTCGCAGATCTCACGGACCCGCTGGAAGTATCCGGGCGGGGGAGGGAAGCAGCCGCCGGCGTTCTGCACCGGCTCCAGGAACACGCAGGCGACCGTGTCGGGGCCCTCGAACTCGATCGCCTCGGCGATGCGGTCGGCCGCCCAGATGCCGAACTGCTCCTCGGTCATCGACTCGTCCGGGCGGCGGTAGTAGTTGGTGTTGGGCACCCGGATGGTCGACGGGACCAGCGGCTCGAACTCCTCCTTGAGCACCGGGATGCCGGTGATCGACAGGGCGCCCATCGAGGTGCCGTGGTAGGCGATGGACCGCGAGATGGCCTTGGTCTTGAGCGGCTTGCCGATCTGCTTGAAGTAGCTGCGCGCGAGCTTCCAGGCGCTCTCGACGGCCTCGGAGCCGCTGCTGGTGAAGAAGACCCGGTTGAGGTCGCCGGGGGCGAGGTCGGCGATCCGGTCGGCCAGCTCGATCGCCTTCGGGTGCGCGTACGACCACAGCGGGAAGTACGCGAGCTCCGCGGCCTGCTTGGCGGCGGCCTCGGCCAGTTCGGTGCGGCCGTGGCCGACCTGCACGACGAACAGGCCGGACAGCCCGTCGAGGTAGCGCTTGCCGTTGGCGTCGTACACGTAGGGCCCGTCGCCACGCACGATCACCGGAACGTCGGCGTTGGCGTACGAGGACAGGCGGGTGAAGTGCATCCAGAGATGGTCGCGAGCTGCCGCGTACATCTGCGCGTCGTCGGTCATCGGGTCCCCCAGGCGTAGGTTTGCTTGGCGAGTTTCAGATAGACGAATGTCTCCGTCGCGGTGACGCCGGGGACAGTTCGGATGGTGTCGTTGAGCAGGTGCAGGAGGTGGTCGTCGTCGGTGCAGACCAGCTCGGCGAGGAGGTCGTAGCCGCCGGCGCAGATCACGACGTAGTCGACCTCGGGGATCGCGGCGATGGCGTCGGCGGCGGCGCGCATGTCGCCCGTCACCTTGATTCCGATCATCACCTGGCGGGCGAAGCCGAGCATGAGGGGGTCGGTCACGGCGACGATCTGCATGACGCCGGTGTCCAGGAGTCGCTGGACCCGCTGGCGGACCGCGGCCTCCGACAGGCCCACGATCTTCGCGAGTGCGGCGTACGACATGCGGCCGTCGCGCTGTAGCTGCTCGATGATCTGTTTGTTGACGTCGTCAAGTACCGGCTCTGCCACGCTATGGATTCTCACCCGGTACCCGTTAATGTGCAACTAAATCGGTTGGCTGAAGGTGCTAACTGTCAGGAATCCGAAGCGGCGGGGCGGCTGTGAGTGCGCCCCGCCGCTTCGGTCGGCCGGGTTACTCCGCCGTCGTGATCAGTTCGCCGTGCTCGCCGATGGAAACGCCCGCGCGCATCGTGGCGCCCTGGAAGTACGCCCGGCTCACCGCGTTCCACACGATCATCAGCACGATGCCGAGCAGGATTGAGCCGATTCCCAGGACGAACACGCCGCCGATGCCGAACAACGTGGTCTCGCCGGCGTTCGGCTGGGCGTAGTCATAGGCCGACTTGAAGAATGCGGCCACCAGGATCACGCCACCGAGGAACGGGAGGATCACCTTCAGCCACAGGTCCTTCGCCGTGCGGCCCGGCTCCTTGCGGAAGTGCCAGGCCGAGGCGAATCCGGTGAGGCCGTAGTAGAACGCGATCAGCAGGCCGATCGCCGCGATGAGGTCGGTCAGCGACGCAGGGCTCAGCCAGGTAAGGCCGGCGTAGAACGCGACCGACACGATGCCCATCGCCCACGTCGACACCGTAGGCGTCTGGTAGCGCGGGTGCACGACGCTGAACGCCTTCGGCAGGGCCTTGTACGCGCCCATCGCGAGCGTCGTCCGGGCGGTCGGCAGGATCGTGGTCTGGGTCGAGGCGGCCGCCGACGACAGCACCGCCAGGAAGAGGAACTTCGCGCCCCAGCCACCGAGGACCGCCTCGCCGATACCGCTGAGCGGGTCGTCGATGGTGTCGGGGTTGGTCATGCCGATGCCCTCCTTGCCGACGCCGGCGTAAGCCTGCGCCGCGACCGTGATGACCACGTAGGACACGAGCAGGACCACCGTCGCCAGGACCGCGGCGCGCCCCGGGGTGACCGTGCTGTTCTCCGTCTCCTCGTTGACCGCGACCGCCGTGTCCCAGCCCCAGTAGATGAAGACAGCGAGCAGGATGCCGGCTGACAGGGCGCCGAAGGTGATCCCCCCGGTGAAGGGGTTGAACCAGTCGAGCGACGGCTTGATGGCTAGGTTGCCCGCCGAGCCCGCGTACACCTTCACCAGTGCCACCACCGCGAAGACCGCGAGCGCGAGCAGCTCCAGGCCCAGCAGGACGAACTGGGTACGCGCGGAGAGTTCCACGCCCCGCCAGGCGATCCAGGTCATGCCGAGGATCCAGACGCAACCCAGCAGGGTGACGGCCCACGTGTTGCCGGCCAGGCCCTTCAATCCGAACAGGTCGTAGGTGTACTGGCCCGCGATCTGGGCCAGGTTCGCCATCACGATGACGTCCGCCGCGACGATCATCCAGCCGGCCATCCAGCCGAGGCGCCGGCTGAACACCCGCGCCACCCAGGTGAAGCTCGTGCCGCAGTCGGGGTCGACGCTGTTGAGCGCCTTGTACGCGTACGAGATGAACAGCATCGGGACGAAAGCCAACAGCATGATGATCGGACCCTTGGTGCCGACCGAGTCCGCGATGTAGCCCATCGTCGCCGCGAGGCTGTACCCGGGAGCGGCCGATGCCACTCCGATGACGACCGTGGACAGGAGACCCAGGGCGCCCAGCTTGAGGCCCTTGTTGGCGGGCGACGGCGTCGGAGTCGCCGGGGGAGCGGAGGTACTCATCAGTGCCATCCTTCGGGGTCACGGCGGCAATCTGGTAAGGGCTGTGCAATTGATGTAGATGCGTTTATCGCAGGTATGAGCCTTCTTGACAAGGCTTTCCGTAGCAGCATCGTGCTCGGAAAACTGTTTCAGTCTTGATCGGCCCGGTTCATCCGATGAATCGGCGCACCCGTCCCTCGGTGAAAGGCGCGCCCAGGCGGGTACTCCTCGCCCGTGCCGGTGGGTCGGTGCCGCGGTGACCCGGCATAGCCGCCGGACGCGACTTCTTCGACCGGTTTCGTGGGGATCCGCGAGCGGTAGCGGCGCGGCGCTCGCCATTTCCGGGGTAACAACTCCGGACGCGGTAGGCTCCAGTCGCTCCCAGTAGCGATCTTGGAGTTGTGGTGCCGCAACGTCCGCGGCCGCGACCGCGGGCGGCGGGCGCCACAACTCCAGGGTCGTCCAGGGCCATGTCTTCAGGTCTTTCGGCGAAACGACGGCGGGGCCTCCGTGGTCACCACGGAGGCCCCGCCGTCGTTTCGCTGGCCGGTGCCGCTACGCCTCGATGTTGTGCATGACGTGCTTGATGCGGGTGTAGTCCTCCAGGCCGTACATCGACAGGTCCTTGCCGTGGCCGGAGTGCTTGAACCCGCCGTGCGGCATCTCCGCGACGATCGGGATGTGGGTGTTGACCCAGACGCAGCCGAAGTCCAGCCGGCGTACCACGCGCATGGCGCGGCCGTGGTCGCGGGTGAACACCGACGAGGCGAGCCCGTACCGGACGCCGTTGGCGAAAGCCACCGCCTCGTCCTCGTCGCTGAAGCGCTGCACCGTGATGACCGGGCCGAAGATTTCGTCCCGGATCGCCTCGTCGTTCTGGTGCAGCCCGGAGACGACGGTGGGGGAGTAGAAGTAGCCCTTGTCGCCCACGCGGGAGCCGCCGGCCCGCAGCTCGGCGTGGTCGGGCAGCCGGTCGATGAAGCCGGTGACCCGGGCGAGCTGGTTGGCGTTGTTGAGTGGGCCGTAGAGCACGTCGTCGGCGGGGGCGCCGGTCTTGGTGTTGCGGGCCTGCTCGGCGAGGGCGGCCACGAAGTCGTCGTGAATGCCGGGGGCCGCCAGGACGCGGGTCGCCGCGGTGCAGTCCTGACCGGCGTTGAAGTACCCGGCCACCGCGATGGCCTCCGCGGCGGCCTCGATGTCGGCGTCGTCGAAGACGATGACCGGGGCCTTGCCGCCGAGCTCGAGGTGGGTGCGCTTGAGGTCGGTGGCGGCGGCCGTGGCTACCTCCATACCGGCGCGGATCGAGCCGGTGACCGCGACCAACTGGGGAGTGGGGTGGCTGACCAGGGCGCGGCCGGTGTCGCGGTCACCGGCGACCACGTTGAACACGCCCGGCGGCAGGAACTCGGCGGCGATCTCGGCCAGCAGGAGGGTCGACACCGGGGTGGTGTCCGACGGCTTGAGCACGATGGTGTTACCGGCGGCGAGCGCCGGAGCGATCTTCCACACCGCCATCATCAGTGGGTAGTTCCACGGGGTGACCTGGGCGACGACGCCGATCGGCTCGCGGCGCACGTAGCTGGTGTGCCCGGCCATGTACTCGCCGGCCGAGCGGCCCTCCAGCAGCCGGGCGGCGCCGGCGAAGAACCGGATCTGGTCGACGGCCGGCGGGATCTCTTCGGACTCCATCATGGCCAGCGGCTTGCCGGTGTTCTGGGACTCGGCGGCGATGAACTCGTCGGCCCGGGCCTCGATGGCGTCCGCGATCTTCAGTAGCGCCCGCTGCCGCTCGGCCGGCGTGGTGTCGCGCCAGGTCTCGAACGCCTTCTCCGCCGCCCGCATCGCCCGGTCGACGTCCGCAGGCCCGGAGATCGGTGCGGACGCGAAGGCCTCGCCCGTCGACGGGTCGATCAGATCCGAGTACCGGCCGTCGGCCGGTGCCACCGAGGAGCCGTCGATGAAGTTATGGAGCACACGCTTGTCAGGCATAGTCTGGCCTCCAGCACTGATAGCCCTCTTTAGGCCACATCATTCCATCGAATCCGCAGCTGACAAGGCCCCATTGCGATCGTTTCCGTTGGTCAGGCGTGGTCGCGAGCCGAGCGGGTAAACCGGCCCGGGTGAGCCGGCGCGACGCTTGCGCGATCACGAGCTGCTCCGGGCTCCCCAGGGCCCGTCCGGGTAGCGTCGACGGTCGGCCGGGTCGTCAGCGCGGCTGGAGGGTCGTCGGTAGGCTCTCGGTACAATTACGAATCTCTCGCAAGGAGCTCGCATCCGTGTCAGACCTGAGTCGCATCGTCAAGGCGTACGACGTCCGCGGAACGGTCCCGGATGAGCTTGACGAAGCCACTGCCGAGGCGCTCGGTGCGGCCTTCGTGCAGACGTTGGGCGCCGGTGGCGACCTCGGCGCCGGCCGGATCGTGGTCGCGCACGACATGCGGGACTCGTCTCCGGTGCTGTCCGCGGCATTCATCCGGGGCGCGCGCCGAGCCGGCGTCGACGTGGTCGAGGCCGGGCTGGGCTCGACGGACCTGCTCTACTACGCCTCCGGGGCGCTCGACGTCCCCGGTGCGATGTTCACCGCGAGCCACAACCCCGCGCGGTACAACGGCATCAAGATGTGTCGGGCCGGGGCCCGGCCGATCGGGCAGGATACCGGCCTGGCCGAGATCCGCGACCGCGCCGAGCGCATCCTCGCCGGCGACCTCGCGATCGGCGACGGCACCGGCGACGCGGAGCGTCAGGACGTGCTCAAGGAGTACGCGGCGCACCTGCGCACCCTCGTCGACCTCTCCAAGATCCGGCCGTTGAAGGTGGTCGTGGACGCGGGTAACGGCATGGGTGGATACACCGTGCCGGCGGTCCTTGGCGACGCCCAGCTCGGCCCGCTGCCGCTGGAGATCATTCCGCTGTACTTCGAGCTCGACGGCACCTTCCCCAACCACGAAGCCAACCCGCTGGAGCCGGCGAACCTGGTCGACCTGCAGAAGGCCGTCCGCGAGCACGGCGCCGACGTGGGCATCGCCTTCGACGGCGACGCCGACCGCTGCTTCTTCGTCGACGAGCGCGGCGAGGCCGTCTCGCCGTCGGCCGTCACCGCCATGGTGGCAGTGCGCGAGCTGGACAAGCACCCGGGTAGCACGATCATTCACAACCTGATCACGAGTCGGGCGGTTCCGGAGATCGTGGCCGAGAACGGCGGTGAGCCGGTGCGCACCCGGGTCGGCCACTCGTTCATCAAAGCTGAGATGGCCCGTACCAACGCGGTCTTCGGCGGCGAGCACTCGGCGCACTACTACTTCCGCGACTTCTGGTATGCCGACACCGGCATGCTGGCCGCCATGCACGTGCTCGCGGCGCTCGGGGAACAGGCCGAGCCGCTGTCGCACCTGGTCGACCGGTACGTCCGGTACACCGACTCGGGCGAGATCAACTCCACGGTCACGGATCAGAAAGCCAAGACGGCCGAGGTTGCGGCGGCGTTCACCGGCGTCGAGGGCGCTCGCTTCGACACCCTCGACGGGCTGACGATCGACCTTCCCGACGGAAGCTGGATCAACCTGCGCCCGTCCAACACCGAGCCGCTGTTGCGCCTCAACGTGGAGGCGCCGACGCCCGAGCGGATGGCCCAGCTGCGCGACGAGGTCCTCGCCATCGTGCGGGGCTGAGCGGAAGACATCACAAGGGAGAACCACGCGTGTCACTCGACCCGGCTCTGCTCGACATCCTGCGCTGTCCTGACGAGCACCATGCCACGCTCGACTACGACGATGCCGCCCAGACACTGACGTGCACGCAGTGCGCCCGCGTCTTCGAGATCCGGGACGGCATCCCGGTACTGCTGCTCGACGAGGCCAGGCAGGGTACCGCCGGCGGGAGCGGGACGTCCTGATGACCGGTCCGTTCAACGGCGAGGCCGGGGTACGCGGACACCGCCACCTCGACCTCGAACTGCTCGACAACCCCGCGGCGCTCGCCGACGCCGACCCCGGCGGCATGCTGCGGGCCACCGCATCGGCGGGCGCCCAGGTACGCGAGTCGGCCGCCCTCGCCGCCGAGGCCAACCTCGAGGCGATCGCCGACGAGGGCCGGCCCCGGGCCGTGGTCGTCGCCGGTGTCGGCACGGCCGCCCGTACCGGTGACGTGCTCGCCACGGTCGCCGGTGCCCGCTGTCCCGTACCGGTGCTCTCGCACCGCAGCGCGGGTATCCCGGGTTGGGTCGGTGCGGGCGATGTAGTGATCGCGGTGTCGGCGTCCGGACGCTCGCCGGAGGCGCTCGCCGCAGCCGAGGCGGCCGCCCGGCGCGGCGCCCGGCTGGTCGCGATCGGCGCGCCCGAATCGGAGCTGGAAGCGATGGCCGATCGGGCGCGGGCGCCGTTCATCCCGGTGCCCCGGCGCGCCCCGGCCCGCGCCAGTCTGTGGGCGCTGACCGTGCCGGTGCTGCTGGCCGCCCGTACCCTCGGGTTGGTCAAGGTCAACGAGGCGGACCTGGCGGAGACCGCGACGCGGTTGGACATGGACGCCGACCGGTGTCGGCCCAGCCTGGAGTCGTTCGTCAACCCGGGCAAGTCGCTCGCGCTCGACCTGGGCAACTCGGTCCCGGTCATCTGGGGCTCGTCGTCCCTTGCGACCATCGCGGCCCGGCGCCTGGCCGACACCCTGAGCTCGAACGCCCGCTACCCGGCCGTGGCGGGCGGGCTCGGTGAGGCCGGGCGTGGACGGGTGGGCCTGCTCGACGGGGTGTACGGCGGCCTGGCAGAGGCCGACCGGGACATCTTCGCCGACGCAGACGAGGGGGACGAAGGACAGACGCGGCTGCGGCTGGTGCTGCTGCGAGACGGCGGGCTCTCCGACGAGACCGACGACCAGGGCGAGCCCTTGGCGGTGGAGGAGCGCCGCGCCGACGCGATCCAGTCCCTGGCTGAGCGCCGCGGGGTACGGGTCAGCGTCGTCACCGCCGAAGGTGCCTCGCCGCTGGAGCGGTTGGCGTCCCTGGTCGCGGTCCCCGACTTCGCGTCGGTCTACCTGGGTTTGGCGCACGGCTTCGACCCGATGGCCGTGCCGGCAGTCTCGGAAATGAAGGAGTTGTCTCGTCCATGAGCGAGCGCAGCGAGCGTAGCGAGGTGGCGGCATGAGCGAGCGCTGCGAGCGAATCGAATGGCTCAGTGTGCTGGCGCCTCATGGCGTCGGCGAGCGTAGCGAGGTGACGGCATGAGCGCTGGCGGAAGTGCTAGAGCTGTCGTCGCGGCGCTCCTGGCCAACCTCGGAATCGCGGTGACCAAGTGCATCGCGTTCGCGCTGACCGGTTCGTCGTCGATGCTGGCCGAGGCGATCCACTCGGTCGTGGACTCCGGCAACCAGGCGCTGCTGCTGGTCGGCGGCAAGCGGGCCACCCGCCGAGCGACGGCCAAACACCCCTTCGGATTCGGGCGGGAGCGCTACATCTACGCGTTCATCGTCACGATCATGCTCTTCACCGCGGGTGGTCTGTTCGCGCTCTACGAGGGGTACCACAAGCTCTCCCACCCGACGCCGATCACGGAGTGGCAATGGGTGCCGATCGCCGTGCTGGTCATCGGCATCGCCCTGGAGTCGTTCTCCTTCCGGACCGCGATCCACGAGGCCAACCACATCCGCAACGGCGTGTCCTGGCCGAAGTTCATCCGGCGCTCGCGCGTTCCTGAGCTGCCGGTGGTCCTCCTCGAGGACTTCGCGGCGCTGATCGGCCTGGTGTTCGCCCTGATCGGCGTCGGCCTGACGCTCGTGACCGGCAACGGCGTGTGGGACGGCGTGGGCACCATCGCGATCGGTTTCCTGCTGGTGGTGGTCGCCATCGTCCTCGCGGTGGAGATGAAGAGCCTGCTGATCGGTGAGTCGGCCACGCCCGAAGAGCTCGAGAAGATCGAGCGGGCGATCATGGCGGGTGACGAGGCCGAGCGGATCATCCACATGCGCACCGTCCACGTGGGCCCGGACGACCTACTGGTGGCCGCCAAGATCGCGGTCCGCCACGACGAGACCGCGGAAGCGGTCGCCAAGGGGATCGACGCGATCGAGAAGCGCATCCGGGAAACGGTCCCGATCGCGAAGATGATCTACCTGGAGCCCGACATCTACCGGCAGCCGGCCGCCGGGCGGGAAGCGGAGTCGGCGCTGACGGAGCACTGACGGTGCGATTGCTCGAAAATCCGATCCGGGGGTACGCGTGGGGCTCCCGTACGGCGCTGGCCGCCCTGCAGGGTAGGTCCGCGCCGACCCGGGAACCCGAGGCCGAGCTGTGGATCGGGGCGCACCCGGACAGCCCGTCCGCGGTCGGTGGTACGCCGCTCACCGAGGTGATCGCGGGGGACCCGGCCGGAGTGCTCGGCGCCGGCCCGGTGGCCCGCTTCGGGGAGCGGCTGCCGTTCCTGCTCAAGGTGCTCGCCGCCGCCGAGCCGTTGTCGTTGCAGGCCCACCCCACCGAGGAGCAGGCGGCCGCCGGGTTCGCCGCGGAGGAGGCGGCCGGCAAGCCGCGCGAGGCGGCCGACCGTAACTACCGGGACCCGCACCACAAGCCCGAACTGCTGGTCGCCCTGGAGCCCTTCGAGGCGCTGAGCGGGTTTCGTGCCCCGGCGGCCACCGCCAACCTGCTCGCGGGCCTGGAGGTGGCCGGGCTCGCGCCGACCATCGCGGCGCTGCGCGGCGCCGACCCGGGCGCGGCGCTGCGGCACGCGGTCACCGGCCTGATGGAGCTGGGTGGCGCCGAGCGTAAGGCCCTGGTCGAGGACATCGTGGCCGCGGCCCGTGGACGGTCGGGTTACGAGTTGGCCGTGGCGCTGGGGGAGCGGTACCCGGGCGACATCGGCGTGGTGGTCGCCCTGCTGCTCAACCAGGTGCGCCTGGCGCCGGGCGAGGCGATCTGGCTGCCGGCCGGCAACCTGCACGCGTACCTGCGGGGCACCGGGGTCGAGATCATGGCGGCCAGCGACAACGTGCTGCGGGGCGGGCTGACCCCGAAGCACGTCGACGTGCCCGAGCTGCTGCGGGTACTGCGCTTCGAGGTGCTCGCCGATCCGGTCGTACGCCCACGCGAGGTGGCGCCAGGGCTGGTGAGCTGGCCGGTGCCGGTCGACGAATTCGTGTTGCACCGGGCGGATCTCGACGGCGGCGAGGTCACGCTGCCCGGTCACGGCCCGCGCGTCGTGCTCTGCCTGCGCGGCGAGGTCCGCGTCGACGATGGGGCGGGGGAGTTGGTCCTCACCGGTGGACAGGCCGCCTTCGGCGCCGCCGGGCATACCGCCACGGTGTCCGGCACGGGCCAGGTCTACCAGGCGACGACCGCCTGATCTCCGCGCCCGCCGATCGCCCGAGTGGATCATGTCCGTTCGGTGGCCTGAATTGTCCTATTTTTCATTGACTGGGAGAATAGCCCCGGTAACTTAGTACCCGCGCGGTATCGAGCTCAGGCCGACAGCTGCGTGGGAACCATATCGGGGGGATGCGCGGGGCAGTGGTATCAAGCCACTGCCCCGCGCGCTTTTCTGCGCGCGTAGTCTGGATTGCTGCCGCCCGATGCATCTGGCAGATCTGGAGATTTCATGACCAGCACAACTGAGTCGCGAGCAAGCGAGTCTCGACGTCCGCAGACGGTCGCCGAGGGCGACTTCAAGGTCGCCGACCTGTCACTTACGGCATTCGGCCGCAAGGAGATTCAACTCGCCGAGCACGAGATGCCGGGGCTGATGGCGATCCGGAAGGAGTACGCGCAGGCCCAGCCGCTGCGGGGGGCGCGGATCACCGGCTCGCTGCACATGACGATCCAGACCGCAGTTCTGATCGAGACGCTGGTGGCGCTGGGCGCGCAGGTGCGCTGGGCGTCCTGCAACATCTTCTCCACGCAGGACCACGCCGCCGCCGCGATCGCGGTCGGCCCGAACGGCACCCCCGACGCGCCAGCCGGCGTGCCGGTGTACGCGTGGAAGGGCGAGACCCTCGAGGAGTACTGGTGGTGCACCGAGCAGGCGCTGCTGTGGCCGGACGGTGAGGGCCCCAACCTGATCCTCGACGACGGTGGCGACGCCACCCTCCTCGTGCACAAGGGCGCGGAGTTCGAGGGCGCCGGTGCGGTGCCGGCGGTGTCCGAGCACGACAGCGAGGAGTACGCCGTCATCCTTGACGTGCTGCGCCGCTCGCTCGGTGAGGACAACCAGCGCTGGACTCGGATCGCGGCCGGGATCAAGGGCGTGACCGAGGAGACCACCACCGGCGTGCACCGGCTGTACGAGATGCAGAACACCGGCACGCTGCTGTTCCCGGCGATCAACGTCAACGACTCGGTGACCAAGAGCAAGTTCGACAACAAGTACGGCTGCCGGCACTCGCTCATCGACGGCATCAACCGGGCCACCGACGTGCTCATCGGCGGCAAGGTCGCGGTGGTGTGCGGGTACGGCGACGTCGGCAAGGGCTGCGCGGAGTCGCTGCGCGGTCAGGGCGCCCGGGTGATCGTCACCGAGATCGACCCGATCTGCGCGCTGCAGGCGGCGATGGACGGCTACCAGGTCACCACGCTCGAGGACGTCGTCGGCATCGGCGACATCTTCGTGACGACCACCGGCAACAAGGACATCATCCGGGCCGAGCACATGGCCCAGATGAAGCACCAGGCGATCGTCGGCAACATCGGCCACTTCGACAACGAGATCGACATGGCCGGGCTGGCCAAGCTGCCCGGGGTGAAGAAGGTCAACATCAAGCCGCAGGTCGACGAGTGGGTCTTCGCCGACGGTCACTCGATCATCGTGCTGAGCGAGGGACGGCTGCTGAACCTGGGCAACGCCACCGGCCACCCCAGCTTCGTGATGAGCAACTCCTTCGCCAACCAGACGATCGCGCAGATCGAGCTGTTCACCAAGACCGACCAGTACCCGCTGGGTGTCTACACGCTGCCCAAGCACCTGGACGAGAAGGTCGCCCGGCTGCACCTGGACGCGCTGGGCGTCAAGCTCACCAAGCTGACCAAGGAGCAGGCCGACTACATCGGAGTCGCGGTCGAGGGCCCGTACAAGTCGGAGCACTACCGCTACTGAGTTTCGGTCCCGAAGATGCCGGCCGCGGTCACCGCGGCCGGCATCTGTCTTTTACGCCTCCACCTCTTGACTTTCCACACCCGGCTCGCCATAAGGTATCCCTTACCTAACTAAGGTCTGCCTTACTGAATGTCGAGCGTCAGGAGTGTGGCGTGTCGAACGCCCTTCTCGGCAACTTCCTCATCGGCCTACGTGAAGGACTCGAAGCGACGCTCGTCGTCACGATTCTGGTCGCGTTCCTGGTGAAGTCCGACCGTAAGGAGCGCCTTCCCCAGGTGTGGACCGGCATCGGCGTGGCGGTGTTCCTGTCCGTCGGGTTCGGCGCCCTGCTGACCTTCGTGGCACAGGACCTGCTGCCCGGCAGCAAGCGGGAGCTCTTCGACGCGGTCGTCTCCATCCTCGCCGTCGGCTTCGTCACCTGGATGATCTTCTGGATGCGCCGCACGTCCCGGAAGCTCTCGGGTGAGCTGCGCGCGAAGCTCACCGACGCCATCAACGTCGGCGGGTTCGCGGTGGTGGGTATGGCGTTCCTCGCGGTCGCCCGGGAGGGACTGGAGACCGCCATGCTGTTCTACGCCGCGGCCCAGGGCGCCACCACGTCGCTCGGCCCACTGATCGGCATCACGCTGGGGGTGGCCGCCTCGGTAGCGCTCGGCTGGGCACTGTACGCCAGCGCGGTGCGGATCAACCTCACCACGTTCTTCAAATGGACCGGGCTGCTGCTCGTCCTCGTCGCGGCCGGCATCCTCAAGTACGCCGTTCACGACTTCCATGAGGCCGGCGTGCTGCCCGGCGGTGACCGCCACGCCTTCGACTTCTCGGGGGTCATCGACCCGAGCGCGTGGTACTCGGCCCTGCTCGGCGGGATGTTCAACCTCACGCCCACGATGAGCGTCTTCGAGCTGGCCGCCTGGCTCGCTTACGCCGTACCCGTGCTGTTGCTGTTCCTCCGCCCGGCGCGCTCCGCGTCGCGGGCACCGGCGAATGCTGCCGCCTGACATCAGCCCTGCCTGACCGAAACCCGCGAGGAGCGACCCCTCATGCGTAGCCACCGCCTGCCCGCCTGCGTCACCCTCGGCGCACTCGCGCTCACCGGCCTCGCGGCGTGTGGGCAGCAGACGGCCAAGACGGAGAAGATCGCTGTCACCGCGTCGGACACCGCCTGCGAGGTCGCCCGCACCGAACTGCCCGCCGGTGCCCACACCTTCTCCGTGACCAACAAAGGCAGCAAGGTCACTGAGTTCTACGTGTACGCCAAGGACGGCAGCATCAAGGGCGAGGTGGAGAACATCGGCCCGGGTACCACCCGTGACGTCCACGTCGAGCTGGTGGCCGGAGAGTACGAGAGCGCCTGCAAGCCCGGTATGAAGGGCGATGGGATCCGGGGGAAGCTGACCGTCACCGGTCAGGCGACGGCGCTCACGTCCGACCCCAAGCTCGCGGCGGCCGTAGCGGCGTACAAGGCGTACGTGTCCGGTGAGGCGGATGGCCTGCTGGCGAAGACGACCGAGTTCGCGGCGGCCGTGAAGGCGGGCGACGTCGCGAAGGCCAAAGAGCTGTACCCGGTCGCGCGCACCCACTGGGAGCGCATCGAGCCGGTGGCCGAGTCGTTCGGCGACCTGGACCCGGCGATCGACGCCCGGGAGAACGATGTGGAGGCCGGCCAGGAGTGGACCGGCTTCCACAAGATCGAGAAGGACCTGTGGACCACCGGCGACGTCAGTGGTGACGCACGCGTAGCTGACAAGCTGGTCGCGGACGTCACGGAGATCGTGCGCCGAGCGAAGACCGTGGATCTGTCACCGGTTCAGTTGGCCGCCGGCTCCAAGGAACTGCTCGACGAGGTGGCTACCGGAAAGATCACCGGCGAGGAGGATCGGTACTCGCACACCGACCTGTGGGACTTCGCCGCCAATCTCGAGGGTGCCAAGGCCGCGATCGACGCGCTGCGCGATGCGCTGGCGGAGCGCGACTCGGGCCTGCTGACAGCGCTGGATGCCAAGTTCGCGACGGTGCAGGCCGCGCTGGACAAGCACAAGGCCGGTACCGGTTGGAAGCCCTACACGGAACTGTCGACGGCTGACACGAAGGAGCTGTCGAACGTCATCAACGGTCTGGCCGAGCCGATCAGCAAGGTTGCGGCGGTAGTCGCCAGGTAGCGCCGAGTTCGTCGGAGGGGGTAGACATGGCGGGCGGGGTCTCACGGCGGCGGATGCTCGCCGTCGGCGGGGCGGGCGTTGCCGGCGCGGTGGCTGCCGGCGCGGCCGGGGTCTGGGCCCACGATCTGATAGCCGAGACGCCGCACGCGGCGGACGCCGGTGGCGCTGTCCCGTTCCTCGGCGAGCACCAGGCCGGTATCACCACGCCGGCCCAGGACCGGCTGCACTTCGTGGCGTTCGACGTGATCACCGACAACCGGGCCGAACTGGTCGACCTGCTGCGGGAGTGGACGCGGGCGGCAGCCAGGATGACCGCTGGACGTGACGCCGGTCCGGTCGGCGCGGTAGCGGGTCCGGCCGAGGCGCCGCCCGACGACACCGGTGAGGCGCTGGGGCTGCCGCCGTCGGGGCTCACCCTGACGGTCGGGTTCGGCCCGACGTTGTTTCACGATCCGAGCGGACGTGACCGGTTCGGCATCGCCGATCGCAGGCCGCCGGCCCTCGCGGACCTCCCGCACTTTCTCGGCGACGCGCTGGACGCCACGATCTCCGGGGGAGACCTGTGCGTACAGGCCTGCGCGCACGACCCGCAGGTCGCCGTGCACGCGATCCGTAACCTGGCCCGGATCGGCTTCGGCGTCGTGAGCGTGCGCTGGTCGCAGCTGGGCTTCGGGCGTACCTCGTCGACATCCCGGCAGCAGGCCACGCCGCGCAACCTGTTCGGCTTCAAGGACGGTACGGCCAACCTCAAGGCCGAGGACAGTTCGCTGTTGCGCCAGCACCTGTGGGTGCAGCCCGGCGACGGGCCGGAGTGGATGACCGGCGGTTCGTATCTGGTCACCCGAAAGATTCGGATGACGATCGAGACCTGGGACCGCACCTCACTGGCCGAGCAGGAGGAGGTCGTCGGTCGGATAAAGGCGACCGGCGCGCCGCTGGGTGGTCGGGGCGAGTTCGACCGGCTGGATCTGACCGCGACGGGCGCCGCCGGCCAGCCGGTGATTCCGCGGGACTCGCACGTGCGGCTGGCGCATCCGGACACCAACGACGGCGCGAGGCTGTTGCGGCGCGGGTACAACTTCGTCGACGGCTCGGACGGTCTCGGCCGGCTCGGTGCCGGCCTGTTTTTCATGGCCTACCAGCGCGACCCTCGCCGGCAGTTCGTGCCCATCCAGACGAGGCTGGCTCGGCACGACGCGATGAACGAGTACCTGCGGCACGTCGGCAGCGGACTCTTTGCGTGCCCGCCCGGCGTGCGGGCAGACGACGACTACTGGGGTAGGGCTCTCTTCGGTAGGTAACCCGGTTGCGTGCCCGATCCCGCGGACCGATCGGACTCCCGCCGGTGGGGGGGAGAAACGGCGCATTATAGGCGACATGTCGGGCGTGGGGCGGGCGAGGTGTCGCGGGCTCTGTCTGGTTGGCCACTGAAGACAAGACGTACGGATGATGGGCATAGCCTGGTCGGCGCGTCCGCATAACGGGACAGTCACGAAATCCGGTGCCCTCTTTGCAGCGCGCCTGGGGGCACGTTTGCTTTAGGCACTACATCGCGACCCGTCTCGGTTCCCACCACGCCTGGTGCCGTGCGTCCGGTGCGCCGGTCGACGGTTGCGGTAGCTGACTGGAGGAAAGATGCGCACAGGTAAGAGGTTGGCGGGCGCCGTCGTCGCCGCCGGCGTCTCACTGCTGGTGGTTTCGGCATGCAGTGGCGGCGGCAGCTCCGACAGCGGCAAGTCCGTCTCGACGAGTTTCGCCGACTGCGCCACCAAGCCGAACGACTGCAACGGTGGCACGACCAAAAAGGGTGGCACGCTCACATACACGATCGAGAAGACGATCGACAGCTGGAACCTTCTCGACTCGGACGGGAACACCGTCGACTACGCGCAGATCGTGGACGGAATCCTGCCCTCGGTTTTCAACGGGATGCCGGACCTCAACGCTGCGATGAACACCGACCTGGTGACGTCCGTCGAGCAGACGAGCGCCAGCCCGCAGACGATCGTCTACAAGATCAACAAGGACGCGGTCTGGGACGACGGCACGCCGATCACCGCCGACGACTTCGTCTACACCTGGCAGACCCAGAACGGCAAGGACTGCAAGGACTGCAACGCCGCCAGCACCTCCGGGTTCAGCCAGATGAAGTCGGTCACCGGCTCGGACAACGGCAAGACCGTCACCGTCGTGTACGACACGCCGTTCACCGACTGGAAGCAGCCGTTCGGCCCGATCCTCCCGGCGCACATCGCCAAGCAGCACGGTGACCTCGCGACCTCATGGAAGTGGTTCGGCGCGACCGTCCCGAACTACTCGGCCGGTGCGTACAAGATCTCGGACTACAAGAAGGACACCTCGGTCACCCTGGTGCCGAACCCGAGGTGGTACGGCAAGGTCAAGCCGAGCCTGGACACGCTGGTCTACCGGATCATCACCGACCAGGCGCAGGCGGTTCCCGCCCTCCAGAACAACGAGGTGCAGGCGATCTACCCGCAGCCCAGCCAGGACATCGTCAACCAGGTGAAGGCGCTGGCCCCGAATGTGCAGTACACCCTGGGCAAGGGTCTGAACTGGGAGCACATCGACCTGAACCTGAAGAACAAGTTCCTGGCCGACAAGACGCTGCGCCAGGCGATCTTCACGGCGGTCAACCGGCAGGCGATCATCGACAAGACCGTCGGCCAGTTCGTGCCGGGCCTCAAGCCGCTCAACAACCGCAACTTCATGCCCGGCCAGACCGGCTACAAGGACACCGTCACCTCCGCCGGAGTCGGCAACGGCGACATCGAGAAGGCCAAGAAGCTGCTGACCGACGCCGGTTACAAGGGCGTCGGCACCGCGCTGACGACCCCGGCCGGGGAGCCGGTCGCCATCCGCATGAGCTACAGCACCGGCAACACGCTGCGCCAGCAGACCAGCGAGCTGTTCCAGAGCGAGATGCAGCAGCTGGGCATCAAGGTCACCGTCGTGCCGGTCTCGCTGGGCAAGGTGCTCGGCTCCGGCGACTTCGACGTGATCGTCTACGCGTGGGTGGGTACCCCGTTCCCGTTCGCGGGTGGGGTGCAGCTGTGGACCAGCGACGGCGGCAGCAACTACGGCAACTGGGTGAACCCGCAGGCGGACGCCCTGTACAAGCAGGCCGC
Organism: Planosporangium flavigriseum; assembly: GCF_011947225.1. Taxonomy (GTDB): domain Bacteria; phylum Actinomycetota; class Actinomycetes; order Mycobacteriales; family Micromonosporaceae; genus Planosporangium; species Planosporangium flavigriseum. The sequence goes on from NZ_JAATVW010000005.1 coordinate 315,129, forward strand.
GAGCGAGACCGACGTCAAGAAGGCCGCGGACACCCTCAACCAGGCCGACCAGATGCTGTCGAACGACTTCTACGTGCTCCCGCTGTTCCAGAAGCCGACCTTCCTCGCGGTGTACGCGAACTACGCGAACATCCGCGACAACGCGACCAACATCGGCCCGTCGTACAACTCCAACGAGTGGGGTCTGCGCGCCACGGCCAAGTGACGCCTTCGCACGTGCCGTAGTTGCAATTCGCATATTGGGTAGTGTCGGGTCCCGGACGTTCGCGTCCGGGACCCGACACTAAGTGGGCACAGCTGGGAGGTCTGCGTGCTCGCGTACGTCATTCGACGCGTCTTCATGTCGATCCCGATCCTGTTCGGATCGACGATTCTGGTCTTTCTCATCGTCAAGTTCTCCGGTGACCCGTTGGAGGGTCTGAAACTCCGTAACCCGCCGCCGCCACCGCAGACCATCCTGAACGAGGAGCGCCGGCTCAGGCTGGATCAGCCGCTCTGGGAGCAGTACTGGCTCTGGCTGAAGAACCTCGTCCTGCACGGGGATTTCGGCCCGTCGGTTCACAGCAACATGAACATCGGGAACGAACTGGGTGACCGGCTCCTCGTGACGCTGCGACTGGTGCTGGTCTCGGTCCTGATCGCCCTCATCTTCGCGGTGATCACCGGCGTGGTGAGCGCCGTCAAGCAGTACTCGGTCACCGACTACAGCTTCACGTTCCTGGGCTTCTTGTTCCTCGCCATGCCGTCGTTCTGGTTCGCGATCCTGCTCAAGTCCGCGGGCATCGCCTACAACCAGGCCACCGGTACTCAGACGTTCTTTACGATCGGCGACAAGTCACCTTTCCTCGTTGACGACTCGGCCTGGGGCAACATCAAGGACATTGCCGGGCACATGGTGCTACCGACCATCGCGTTGGGCTTGATCAGTTACGCGGCGTGGAGCCGGTTCCAGCGCGCCGCCATGCTCGAGGTGCTCAACAGCGACTACGTGCGGTTGGCTCGGGCAAAGGGCCTGCGCTCCCGGCAGGTCCTGGTACGCCACGCGCTCCGGACCGCGCTGATCCCGCTGACGACCGTCACCGCCCTCGACATCGCGGCCCTGCTGGGCGGCGCGGTAATCACCGAACGGGTCTTCCAGTGGCACGGGCTGGGCGAGTTCCTTCTCACGTCGATCGCCGGTCGCGACGCGTACGCGATGATGGGCTGGCTGCTCGTCTCCGCGATCATCGTCATCATCTTCAATCTGATCGCCGATCTGATGTACAGCGTGCTCGACCCGAGGATCCGTTATGAGTGAAATTCGTGCGAGTTCGGTGACGCCGGGTACCCCTCAACCGACGTCCCCGACCGGAGCAGCCGAACGGGAATTCACCGTCAAGGAGCGCAGCCAGTTCCAGCAGGCGGTGCGCCGCTTCCTGCGGCACCGGCTGGCCGTGGCCAGCCTGGTGGTGTTCATCCTGATTGTGCTGCTGGCGTTCGTCGGGCCGCTGCTGTGGAAGTACACGTACACCGACATCACCCCGGACAACTCGCAGCCGCCGTCGCTGGCGCACCCGTTCGGCACCGACAGCCTCGGCCACGACGGGTTCGCCCAGGTGCTGCGCGGGCTGCAGCAGTCGGTGAAGGTGGCGCTGTGCATCGCCCTCGTTGCCTCCACCCTCGGGGTGGTGTGGGGCGGCATCTCCGGCTACTACAAAGGCCTCGCCGACTCCGTGCTGATGCGGTTCGCCGACCTGGTCCTGACGATCCCCGCGATCGCGCTGGCCGCTGCGCTGGGCAGCACCGGCGGCGGCACCTGGTGGATGATCGCCCTGATCCTGGGGGGCCTGAGCGCCCCGTTGGTGGCCCGTGCCGTGCGTGGCGTCGTGCTGTCCCTGCGCGAACAGGAGTTCGTCGAGGCCGCCCGAGCACTCGGCGCCTCCGACACCCGGATCATCCTGCGCCACCTGGTTCCCAACGCGTTCGCGGTCGTCATCGTCTACGCGACGCTGCTGGTCGCCAGCGGCATCCTGGCCGAGACGGCGCTGTCCTACATCGGCTTCGGCGTGCACTCGCCGGACACCTCGCTGGGGCTGCTGATCTCGCAGGCGCAGTCGGCGGTCCAGACCCGGCCGTGGCTGTTCTACTTTCCCGGTTTGTTCATCATCCTGATCGCGCTCACGGTCAACTTCATCGGTGACGGCCTGCGCGACGCGCTCGACCCCCGACAGACGAGGCAACGCCGATGACAGCAGAGATCAATATCCAGTCGGGCCGCAAGGCCGGCGACGGTGCGGCGGTCCTGGAGGTCGAGAACCTCACCGTCGAGTTCCCCACGGAGGACGGCGTCGTCCAGGCCGTGCGGGGCGTCAGCTACCGACTGGCCCCGGGGGAGGCGATGGGGATCGTCGGCGAGTCCGGTTCGGGCAAGTCGGTGACCTCGATGGCCATCATGGGCCTGCTGCCGAAGACCGCGCGGATCTCCGGATCGGTGCGCTTCCGCGGTGAGGAACTGCTCGGCCGTAGCGAGAACGAGTACGCCGCGGTCCGCGGCAAGAAGATCGCCATGATCTTCCAGGACCCGCTGACCTCGCTCAACCCCGTGTACACGGTGGGCCGCCAGATCGCGGAGGCGATCCTGGCCCACAACGACGTCTCGAAGAAGGCGGCGATGGACCGGGCGGTCGAACTGCTCGCCACGGTCGGCATCCCGTTCCCGGAGCAGCGGGCGAACAACTATCCGCACGAGATGTCCGGCGGCATGCGCCAGCGGGTGGTCATCGCGATCGCGATGGCCAACGACCCGGACGTCATCATCGCCGACGAGCCCACCACCGCGCTGGACGTGACGGTGCAGGCCCAGGTGCTGGAGGCCCTCGAAGCGGCCCGGGCGGCCACCGGTGCCGCGCTGGTGCTGATCACCCACGACCTCGGGGTCATTGCCGGGCACGCCGACCGGATCTGTGTCATGTACGCCGGCAAGCTGGTCGAGAAGGGCACCGTCGACCAGGTGTTCTACGAGCCGCGGATGCCGTACACACTGGGTCTGCTCGGCAGCCTGCCGCGCCTGGACGAGGGCGGCCGCGAACGACTGACGCCGATCGTGGGCTCCCCGCCGTCCCTGATGAACCTCCCGCCCGGCTGCCCGTTCACCCCGCGCTGCCCGCTCGCCCAGCCTGTGTGCGAGGAGCGGGAGCCCGACCTGTACGCCACTGACGCGCCCGCGCACCTGTCGGCGTGCCACTTCCACGAGAAGCTGGTCGGGGTGAGCGCCGCGCAGTTATTCCGGCCGACGTCGGTGGATACCGAGGGCGTGACGCCTCGGGACCTGGAGGTACAGCAATGACCGCGGCCAACGTGGCGGAGCCGGCCGTGAGCGCCGGCCGGGAGCCCGTGCTCGCCGTCCGTGATCTCGTCAAGCACTTCCCGGTGCGCTCGCGTGGCCTGATCCGCCGGCGCGTCGGTGACGTCCACGCGGTGTGCGGCGTCTCGTTCGATCTGTTCGGAAACGAGACGTTGGGGCTGGTCGGGGAGTCGGGCTGCGGCAAGACGACGACGGGCCGGCTGCTGCTCAACCTGATCAAGGCGACCTCCGGGGAGGTGCGGTACGACGGGCGCAACCTCGTCGACCTGTCACCGAGCCAGATGCGGCCGTTGCGGCGGGACCTGCAGATCGTGTTCCAGGACCCGTTCGCCTCGCTCGACCCGCGGATGACCATCAACGAGATCGTCGCCGAGCCGCTGCAGATCCACGGGCTGTATGGCTCGCGTACACAGGGCCGCGACAAGGTACGCGAGCTGCTGCGGATGGTGGGGCTCAACCCCGAGCACGGCAACCGGTACGCGCACGAGTTCTCCGGCGGCCAGCGCCAGCGCATCGGCATCGCCCGGGCGCTCGCGCTGCGGCCCAAGGCGCTGGTCCTCGACGAGCCGGTCTCGGCGCTGGACGTGTCGATCCAGGCCGGCGTGATCAACCTGCTCGAGGACCTGCAGGACGAGCTGGGCCTGTCGTACCTGTTCATCTCGCACGACCTGTCGGTGGTGCGGCACATCGCCGACCGGGTCGCCGTGATGTACCTCGGCCGGATCGTCGAGATTGCCGAGAAAGAGCAGTTGTTCACCAAGGCCGCGCACCCGTACACCCAAGCGCTGATCTCGGCGATTCCGCTGCCGGACCCGCGCAAGGAGCGCAGCCGTCAGCGGATCACGCTTACCGGTGACGTGCCCAGCCCGGTCGACCCGCCCAGCGGGTGCCGGTTCCGGTCGCGCTGCCCCAAGTTCGCGAACGAGCTGACCGACGCCGAGCGGCAGAAGTGCGTCGACGAGGTGCCGGCGCTGATCGACCGGGGTCAGGGCCACGCGTCGGCCTGCCACTACGCGGAGGCGCTGAAGCTGGTCTGACCGCGGATGTCGGACGGCAGGCCGGGGCGGTGACCGCCCCCGGCCTGCCGTTTTTGGGCCCGGCGATATTGCTCCAAACCGTCCTAAAAATCTCCACGATCAAATCGGTTGGGGGAGCGTCGCCCACGTCCTGCCCGAAAGGTGGAATCATTGGGCCGCATGAGGGCCCGTGTACTGGTGGTCGACGATGACCCCGCGCTCGCCGAGATGCTCGGCATCGTGCTGCGCAGCGAAGGTTTCCAGCCGTCCTTCGTCGCCGACGGCGAGCGGGCTCTCACTGCGTTCCGGGAGGCGCGGCCCGACATCGTGCTCCTCGACCTGATGCTGCCGGGGATGAGCGGCATCGACGTGTGCCGGGCGATCCGCGCCGAGTCGGGGCTGCCGATCGTGATGCTGACCGCGAAGAGCGACACCGTCGACGTCGTGCTCGGCCTCGAGTCGGGCGCCGACGACTACGTCGTCAAGCCCTTCAAGCCCAAGGAACTGGTCGCGCGGATGCGCGCCCGGCTGCGCCGGGGCGAGGATGTGGCGCCCGAACTGCTCACGATCGGGCCCCCGGGCAATCAGATCAGTATCGACGTCCCGGCGCACACCGTGACCCGCAACGGGGAAGAGGTCAAGCTGACCCCGTTAGAGTTCGACCTGCTCGTGGCGCTGGCCCGCAAGCCGCGGCAGGTCTTCACCAGAGAGGTCCTACTCGAGCAAGTGTGGGGGTACCGGCACGCGGCCGACACCCGCCTGGTGAACGTGCACGTGCAGCGGCTGCGCGCGAAGATCGAGCCCGACCCGGAGCGCCCCGAGATCATCCTTACCGTGCGCGGGGTCGGTTACAAGGCCGGTACGGGCTAGATCGTGTCCGAGCCCAGCCACTCGGACGTCATCACCGACGGTGCCACCGCTCCACACCGGCTCCGCCGGTTGGTCGACGCACGCCGGCTCCGCCGGCTGGTCGACGCACGCCGGCTCCGCCGGCTGGTCGACGCCGTACAGGTACGCGCGCTGTCGTCCGGGCCGCTGCGGCACCTTCCACGGGCCTGGGCCCGCGGCCGCCGGTCCTGGCGCCGTTCGCTGCAGGCGCGGATCGTGTCGATCACCCTGGTGCTGTCGGCGCTCGTGGTGGTGGTGTTCGGTTTCGTGGTCGCCTCGCGGATCACGGATGGTCTGCTCGAGGCCAAGGTGCGATCGGCCAACAAGACGGTGGGCCAGGGCGCGACGTACGCGGCGAGCCAGCTGCGGGGCGTGACCCAGCCGGGTGACCCGGCGCTGCTCGCCACGGTCCCGGCAATGGTCGTCGCCCTAGGCAACGCCGAGCAGAGCGGGCAGGTACAGGTCGTCATGCGTGCCAGCGACGCCTCTCTCGCCTCGCTGCCCACCCAGTTGCTGGCCTGGCCCAAGGCGGGGGCGTACGAGGTGGTGTCGTCGGGCCGCCTCGCCGCGCTCCGCAAGGAGGTCAGCCGGGGCAAGGTGGCCCGCCAGTACCTCACCGCCAACCCGGACGGCCGGGGCGAGCGGCGATACCTGGTCTTCGGTACGCCGGTCAACAGCAGCGGCGCCGGGGGACAGCTCGAGCTGTACTACCTGTTCCCGCTCGACAACGAGGTCGCCACGGTCGATCTGGTGCGCACCACGCTGATCGCGACCGGCGTGGCGCTGGTGGGGCTGCTGGCCATGGTCGCCGCGCTGGTCACCCAGCTGGTTGTGCGGCCGGTACGGATCGCCGCGCGCACCGCGCAGCGGTTGTCAGCCGGCCTGCTCGACCAGCGCATGGAGGTGCGCGGCGAGGACGACCTGGCGCGGCTGGCCGCCTCGTTCAACCAGATGGCGGCCAACCTGCAGCGCCAGATCGTGCGGCTGGAGGAGATGTCCCGGCTGCAGCGGCGGTTCACCTCGGACGTCTCGCACGAGCTGCGTACGCCGCTGACGACCGTACGGATGGCCGCTGACCTCATCTTCGCCTCGCGGGAGGACTTCGATCCGGCCGTGGCCCGCAGTGCGGAACTGCTGCAGGCGGAGCTGGACCGGTTCGAGGGGCTGCTGACGGATCTGCTGGAGATCAGCCGCTTCGACGCCGGCTTCGCGCTGCTCGACGCCGAGGCGACGGACCTGGTGCCGGTGGTGCTGCGCGCCGCCGACGGGCTCGCGTCCGTCGGCGAGCGCGCCGGCTGCGCGGTCGAGGTGGACGTGCCCGACGCCCCCGTGATCGCCGAGATCGACCCCCGGCGCATCGAGCGCGTCCTGCGTAACCTCATCGGCAACGCGATCGAGCACAGCGAGGGTAAGCCGGTGTGCGTCACGCTGGCCGCCGACGACTCGGCGGTCGCGGTGACGGTGCGCGACCGCGGGGTGGGGCTGCGGCCGGGGGAGGAGAAGCTGGTGTTCAACCGGTTCTGGCGCGCCGACCCGTCCCGGGCGCGGCAGACGGGCGGCAGCGGTCTCGGGTTGTCGATCAGCCTGGAGGACGCGCGGCTGCACGGCGGATGGCTGGAGTCGTGGGGAGCGCCCGGTCAGGGCGCGCAGTTCCGCCTGACCCTGCCCGTACGCGCCGGTGACCGCCTTGTCTCCGCTCCGCTACCGCTGATTCCCGACGACGCGCTGCCCCTGCCGTCGCTGGGTGGGGCGCAAGTGACCGGGGCCCGGGCGACGTCCGGTACGCCCGCCGCGATGGTGACGGCCGGCCCTGACGCCTTCGCCGACGAGGAGCCGGGGCGGTGAGGCGCCGCGGCCGGCTGCTCACCCTTTTCGCCGTCGTGGCGCTGCCCCTGTCGCTGGTCGGATGCGGCGTCCCCAGTTCGGGGCCGCCGATCGTCGTCAAGGACGCGCCCCGCAACGGTGCGCCGTCCAACTCCGACTCGCTGGTCACGAAGAAGACGCCGGCGGGGGCCAACGACGCCCCGGAGCTGGTCCGGCGGTATCTCAAGGCGATCGCCTGGGGCAACGACACCAGCCAGGACCCTGCCGCGACCGACAAGGCGGTCGACGCCGCCAAGGAGTTCATGACCGCCGAGGGGCAGAGCACGTGGATCCGCGGCCAGGAGATCACGGTCGTGCGGACGCAGTTCAACCTTCCGGTGACCACGGCCAACGGGATTCGGGTCGAGGTGTTGATGCAGCCGATCGGTGTGCTCAACAGCCGGGGCGCGGTCGACCCGAAGTCGAGCAGCGCCCCGTACACCTGGACGTTCACTGTCGTTCCGGAAGAGCACGGCAGGGGCCTGCGGATCGCCAACCCGCCGGCCGGCATGTTGCTGAGTGACGAGGGGCTGGACAACCTGTACGAGGTCCAGCCGATCTACTTCTGGGACACCTTCAACCGCAGCCTCGTCCCGGATCTGCGCTACATCAACCGGTCCCTGTCGCCGGCCAACCGGCTGGTGCAGTTGGCCAGCTGGCTGCGCGACGGGCCGTCGGAGTCGCTGCGGCCAGCGGTCAACCCGTTGCCGGCCGCCATCGAGATCAAGGACCGGCCGGTCCTGGACGGCGCTCCCGGTGCCGCCCGCATCAACCTCTCGGCGAAGGCCGCGAGCGTGCAGGGGCAGTTGGCGAAGTTGGTGGTGCAGTTGCGCTGGTCCCTGCGCTCGCTCGCGAGCGCGGTTGAGCTGCAGATCGAGGGCCAGCGCCAGGACCTGGGGCGTGAAGCCGCGTGGGACAACCCCGCCGCCGCGCCGGACGGGCAGAAGGAGCCACCCCGGTTCGCCGTCATCGAGGGGCGGGTCCGTCAGCTAGCCGGAGACCCGGTCGTGGTGCCGGCGCTCGCCAGCGAGGACAACACGGGCGTGGTGAGCGCCGCCATCCTCCGGGGCCCGGTACAGCACGTCGCGCTGGTACGTGAGGACGCCCCGGGGGCGCTACGGCTCTGGCTCGGCAGCTACAACCAGGGTGCGAAGGTGGCCCAGTACGTCCCGACCGAACTGGCGGCCGACACGATGAGCAGGCCGGTGGGGCTGACGACCCCGGTCTCCGGCGACCCGGCGTTCCTGGTCGCGGCGGCCGGCCGGCTCTTCGCCGTGTCGGTGGTGAGCAAGCAGGCGGTGGATCGGACCCCGCCGGGGGTCAGCGGGGTGACCGCGGTCTCGGTCGCACCCGACGGCCGGCGCATCGCGCTGATCGCCAGTGGACTGGTGTACGCGGGGGTCCTGACGTTCGAAGGCTCGGTCCCGTCAGTGGCGCAGCTGGAGGAGGTGCAGACCACCCTGAGCGAGGCGGTCGGGGTGGCGTGGAGCCGCGAGGAGTGGCTGGTCGTCGCGGGGCGCTCGGCGGGGCAGTCGGCTCTCGTGGAGGTGACGGTCGACAGTGCACTGATCGAGCAGATGTCCATGCGGAACCTGTCGGGTCTCACCGTGGCCCGGGTCGTCGCCGATCCGTCGGTACGCCGCGACGACTCGTCGCGGGGTGAGCGCGGGCCCATCATGATCGAGGCGAACGGGCGCGCGTACCGGGTCTTCTCCGGCAGCGTCGAGGAGTACACGTTGCCGGAGCCGTCGGCGGCACCCAGCCCGTCGCCGTCGGGCTCGTCGGCGAAGCAGCCGATGTCGTCCGCGCCGTTCTTTCTGGACTAGCGCCGTGGCCGTCCGGGGGAGCCTGCTCAGCGATACCTGGTCGGCGCTGGTCGACCTGGTCCTGCCGGCCGAGTGTGCCGGCTGCGCCGCGGCTGCCGGGCACGGTGGCGGGCTGTGCGCCGACTGTGTGGCGGCGCTCGCGGCGGCGCGGCCCGCGCGGGTACGCCCGCAGCCCGAGCCGCCGGGTCTGCCGCGCTGCGTCGCGCTCGCGGCGTACGCGGGATCGTTGCGGGCGGCGATCCTGGCGTACAAGGAGCGGGGCCGGCACGGTCTGGCCGGCCCGCTCGGTGACCGGCTCGCCGATGTGGTGGCGGCGGCCGTGGTACCCGGTCCGGTGCTGCTGGTGCCGGTACCCGCGACGGCGACCGCCTCCCGGGACCGCTACGGAGACCACATGCTCCGCCTCGCGCGCCGGGCGGCGCGGGCGTTGACGCGGCGGGGCTGGCAGGCCGGGGTGGCGTGCCCGCTGCGCGCCCGGCCGCGCCCGGACTCGGCGGAGCTGTCCAGCGTGGATCGGCTACGCGCAGCCGAGGCCGCGTTCGTGCTCGTACCCGGCCGGCTGGCGGCGGTGACCGCGGCCGTGCGCGGCGGGGTACGGCTGGTCGTGGTCGACGACGTCGTGACCACGGGGGCGACGCTGGCCGCGGTGGCGGCCCGGCTGCGCGCGGCGGCGCTCGATGTTCAGGTGGCGGCCGTGCTTGCGGCGACTCAACGGCGCGTATCGGCTCGATAACGCTCGGTTGCCATTCCGGTGCTTCCGGTATCGATGGGGTGACGCAGGCCTTTCCGCGGGTTAGCGTCGAGGTTCTCCGGTTAATGTCAAGGCTAGGCACACCGCCCGAAAGGTCCATTGCGACCGCGCTGGTCGCAGCATGAGGGAGGTGAGGGCAAGACACCTTTTGCCGGCAGCTTTCGCGAGGCGCCGGTTTCATTAGTCCCACAGGGACGAATCCCACCGAATGTCGCCGGTTATCGAACCGGTGCACCGTACTCACCGAGGTGGAGGCCAAGCGTGGACATTGTTGTCAAAGGCCGTAACGTCGAAGTACCGGACCACTACCGTCAGCTCGTCGCCGACAAGCTACACAAGATCGAGCGTTACGACCACAAGATTATTCGGGTCGACATCGAACTCTTCCACGAGCGCAACCCGCGCCAGTCCGACCACTGCCAGCGCGTCGAGATCACCTGTGTTTCGCGCGGCCCGGTCGTGCGCGCCGAGGCGTGCTGCGCCGACTTCTACGCGGCGCTCGACGCCGCCATCGCCAAACTGGACGCCCGGTTACGGCGTACCGCCGACCGCCGGCGGGTACATCGTGGCCGCCGCGCGCCCATCTCCGTCGCCGCGGCCACCGCGCCGCTGGCGCGTATCGGCGGCGAGGCGTCGCCCGACGCCCGCACCGCCTCGACCGCTACCGCAACGGCGATCGACGAGTACACGCCCGAGTACGACGACCAGCCCTGGCACGTCGTGCGGGAGAAGGAACACCCCGCCGAGCCGATGACGGTCGACGACGCGCTGTTCCAGATGGAGCTCGTCGGCCACGACTTCTACCTCTTCATGGACAAGGAGTCCGGCCGGCCGAGCGTCGTCTACCGTCGGCACGCCTACGACTACGGGGTCATCAGCCTGGCGTTCTGAGGCCGCCGACCAGGCGCTGACCAGCGCTTCCGGCCGGATCTGAAGCGACAATCGGCATATGCGCGACCGCGCCGTAATCCGGTCGGATATCGCCATCCTCGTCGGCAGCGCCGTTACCGTGGCGCTCGCCGGCGTGGCCCGGTACGTGCACGTCGGTGCCGTCGTGCCGTTCGTCGTCTCCGCCGTGGCGGTCGCCCTGCTCGCTACGCTCGTCGGGCGCAGTCTCGAGCAGTTGGGCGACCGCTTCGGCGCGGGCGCGACGGGCGTGCTCCAGGGCGCCCTGGGTAACCTGCCGGAACTGTTCATCGGGTACTTCGCCCTGCGGGCCGGCCTGCCCGACCTGGTACGGGCGGCGGTCATCGGTTCGATCCTGGCCAACCTGCTGTTCATCCTTGGCCTGGCGTTCGTCATCGGCGGGGTGCGCCACGGCGTCCAGGTGTTCAGCACGCACCGGGCCCGTACGACGACGGCGCTGCTCGTCCTCGCGACCGGCGCGCTGGTGCTGCCCAGCGTCGCCGCGTACGTGCACACCCCGGCCGAGCCGCACGAGACGCGCCTGTCGGTGATCGTGTCGGTCGTTCTGCTCGTGCTGTTCGCGCTGTCGCTGCCGGCCTCGCTGCGCCACGGGCATGGTGGCTCGGTGCCGGCTGCGGCCCCCACGGCTGGCGACGCCCCCACGGCTGGCGACGCCCCCACGGCTGGCGACGCCCCCACGGCTGGCGACGCCGCCACGGCTGCCGCCGCCACGGCGAACGCGGTGCCGGCGGAGCCCGTACCGATGGAGGAGCCGCGCTGGCCAGTGTGGCTGGCCGTCGGCCTGCTCGCGCTCGCCGCGGTCGTGGCCGCGGTCGTCTCCGAGTGGTTCGTGCACGCGCTTCAGCCGGCCATCCACGCCTTCGGCATCTCCCAGGCGTTCGCCGGCCTCATCGTGGTCGCGATCGCCGGTAACGCCGTGGAGAACGTGGTGGGCATTCAGTTGGCCGCGCGCAACCACGCCGACTACGCGGTCTCGGTGATCGTCAACAGCCCGCTGCAGGTCGCCCTGGTCCTCGGGCCCGCGCTGGTGCTGCTGAGCTTCACCACCGGCACGGCGCTGACCCTGGTCTTCGCCCCGATGCTGGTCATCGGGGCGGTGCTGAGCGTGCTGGCGGTCAGCCTCATCGTGTACGACGGCGAGTCGAACTGGCTGGAGGGCGCCACCCTGATCGCCCTCTACGTGATCATTGCCACGGTGTTCTGGTGGGGGTGACGACGGGGTCGTCGGGGAGCAGTGCGTACAGCAGGTCGTCGATGCGGGCGCCGGACACCCCGGGCAGCCGCGAGCGCTGGTAACCCTCCCGGCGGAAGCCGGCCGCCTCCAGTACGCGCTGGGAGGCGATGTTCTCCGGGGCGGTACCGGCGATGATCCGCGCGATCCCGGTGCGCTCGAACGCCCAGGCGGTCAGCAGGCGCACCGCCCGGCTGGCGTAGCCGCGCCCACGCCAGGCCGGGTCGAGGTCGTACCCGATCATGGCCTGGCCGGTCGGTGGCTCGGCGTAGTACAGCCCGATCTCGCCGGCGAAGGCGTCGGTGACGGCGTCCCGGATCGAGAGCGTCGCCTGCGCGCCGGCGAGCCAGTTGGACTCCGCGTGCGCGCACCGCCGGGCCGCCCGCTCGGGGGTGAACGGCTCCGGCGGCATCTGGGCGGCGACGACCTCGGGTAGCTGGTGGGTGCGGAGGACGTCCTCGGTGTCCTCGACGCCGATGGGCCGCAGCGTGACCGTACCGTCGCTGAGCTCACCGCCGGGTAGGTCGGGCAGCAACCGGGGAGTGGGGCCGGGCGGGTCGGTGGCCAGACGCCCCCACGTGATCAGGTCGTACCGGGTGCCGCCGCGGCCCTGCCCGCCGCCGCGCTGGACCCCCTCCCGGGCGTACCCGGCCGCGATCGCGACCCGCTGGCTCGGGGAGTTGGCGAGTTCGGTACGGATCTCCAGGCGTGCGTACCCTTGTTCGAAAGCCCAGGCGGAGACGGCGCGGGCGGCGTTGGCGGCGGCGCGGCGGCCGCGGCCCCACGGCGCGACCCAGTACCCGATCTCGCCCGCGCCCCGGCCCCGGGGGTGCACGCCGACGCACCCGAGCAGGCGGTCGGTCAGCGGATCGGCGATCGCGAACTGCGCGCCACCGGCGGCCCACTGCGCCGGCGCGTACTCACCCACGAAGAAGCGGGCGTCGGCCTCGGTGTACGGGCGGGGCAGCTGGGGAAGAAAACGCTGGACCAGCGCATTGTTACAACCGGCGGTGATGTCGGCGATGTCGCCGGACCCGAGCTGACGCAGGGTTACAGGTCCCGCCTCGATCGAATCCATGCTGTGGATTCTGCCCGACCCGTTCGCCTGTGGCGGAAAACCCCGCTCGGTGAGGAGCAAAGGACGCCTTTGCCGGGACGCGGGCGGCGGTTTGCGCCGTCGGGCGCCTACGATTAGGTCCGCAGGCAGTTGAGGGAGCGCTGATCCGTGTCAATTTTCGAGAAGATCCTTCGCGCCGGTGAAGGCCGTATGGTCCGCCGGCTCCAAGCCATAGCCAACGCCGTGAACTCTCTGGAGGAGAGCTACACGGAGTTGACCGATGCTGAGCTTCGGGAGCTGACCGACCAGTACAAGGAGCGCCTGGCGGACGGGGAGACCCTCGACGACCTGCTTCCCGAGGCGTTCGCCACGGCCCGTGAGGCGGCGCGGCGGGTGCTCGGTCAGCGCGCCTACGACGTGCAGATCATGGGCGGCGCGGCGCTGCACTTCGGCAACATCGCCGAGATGAAGACCGGTGAGGGCAAGACCCTGACCGGCGTGTTCCCCGCCTACCTCAACGCGCTGAGCGGCAAGGGCGTGCACCTCATCACGGTCAACGACTACCTCGCTCAGCGTGACGCGGAGTGGATGGGCCGCGTCCACCGGTTCCTCGGCCTGACCGTCGGCGTGATCCTGCCGAACCAGATGCCGGCCGAGCACAAGGCCGCCTACGCCTGCGACATCACGTACGGCACGAACAACGAGTTCGGCTTCGACTACCTGCGCGACAACATGGCGTGGTCGTCCGAGGACCTGGTCCAGCGCGGCCACAACTTCGCGATCGTCGACGAGGTCGACTCGATCCTGATCGACGAGGCCCGTACGCCGCTGATCATCTCCGGCCCGGCCGAGCAGTCCGCCCGGTGGTACACGGAGTTCGCCAAGCTGGTCGCCAAGATGCAGCGCGGCACCGACGGCGAGGGCGACTACGAGGTCGACGAGAGCAAGCGCACCGTCGCGGTCACCGAGCGGGGCGTCGCCAAGGCCGAGGACCGGCTGGGCATCGACAACCTGTACGAATCGGTCAACACCCCGCTGGTCGGCTACCTCAACAACGCCATCAAGGCCAAGGAGCTGTACAAGCGGGACAAGGACTACATCGTCAACGACGGTGAGGTCCTGATCGTCGACGAGTTCACCGGCCGCATCCTGCACGGTCGCCGCTACAACGAGGGCATGCACCAGGCGATCGAGGCCAAGGAAGGCGTGGAGATCAAGCAGGAGAACCAGACTCTTGCCACGATCACCCTGCAGAACTACTTCCGGCTGTACGAGAAGCTGTCCGGTATGACCGGTACGGCGCAGACCGAGGCCGGCGAGTTCAACAAGGTCTACAAGGTCGGCGTGGTCACCATCCCGACGCACCGGCCGATGGTCCGGGCCGACCGCTCGGACGTGATCTACAAGACCGAGAAGGCCAAGTTCAACGCGGTCGTCGAGGACATCGTCGAGCGCCACGCGCTCGGCCAGCCGGTCCTCGTCGGTACGGTCAGCGTCCAGAACTCCGAGATCCTTTCGCAGATGCTGCGCAGGCGCGGCATCCCGCACTCGGTCCTCAACGCCAAGTTCCACGCGCAGGAGGCCGAGATCATCGCCCAGGCCGGGCGTAAGGGCGCGGTCACGGTCGCGACCAACATGGCCGGCCGGGGCACCGACATCCTGCTCGGCGGCAACCCTGAGTTCCTCGCGGCGACCGAGCTGCGCCAGCGTGGCCTGGAGCCGGAGACCGACGAGTACGCCGGCGCCTGGGACGACGCCCTCGAGCGCTGGAAGAAGCTGTGCGCGGACGAGGCCGAGGAGGTCGTCGCCGCCGGTGGCCTGTACGTGCTGGGCACCGAGCGGCACGAGTCCCGCCGGATCGACAACCAGCTGCGCGGCCGCTCCGGCCGGCAGGGCGACCCGGGCGAGTCCCGGTTCTACCTGTCGCTGCAGGACGAGCTGATGCGCCGGTTCCGGTCGGGTGCGGTCGAGGCGGTCATGGAGCGCTTCAACATCCCGGAGGACGTGCCCATCGAGTCGAAGATGGTCACCCGGCAGATCCGCGGCGCGCAGACCCAGATCGAGGCGCAGAACGCCGAGATCCGCAAGAACGTCCTCAAGTACGACGAGGTGCTCAACAAGCAGCGCCAGGTGATCTACGCCGAGCGCAAGCGCGTACTCGACGGCGAGGACCTGAACGAGCAGGTCCAGCACATGATCGATGACACGATCAGCGCGTACGTGCAGGGCGCCGCCGCCGAGGGGTACGCCGAGGACTGGGACCTCGACCGCCTGTGGAGCAGCCTCAAGCAGCTCTACCCGGTCGGGCTCGACCGCGACGCCCTGATCGAGGAGGTCGGTGGCCTGGAGGGGCTCGACAAGGAGTTCCTCGAGGTGCAGTTGAAGGAGGACGCGCACGCCGCGTATGCCCGGCGCGAGGAGGAGCTCGGCTCCGAGATCATGCGCGAGCTGGAGCGGCGGGTGCTGCTCGAGGTGATCGACCGCAAGTGGCGCGAGCACCTCTACGAGATGGACTACCTCCAGGAGGGCGTCGGCCTGCGGGCGTACGCCCAGCGCGACCCGCTGGTGGAGTACCAGCGCGAGGGCTTCGACATGTTCGCGCAGATGCTCGAGGGCATCAAGGAAGAGGCCGTCGGCTTCCTGTTCAACCTCAAGGTGCAGGTCGAGGAGGCGCCGGCGCCCGTCGTCGACGCCAGCCAGGCTGTTCCGCTGCCGGACATCCAGCCGCCGGTGGAGATCAAGGCTAAGGGGCTGGGCGGGCACCAGCCGCGTAACCTGCAGTACTCGGCGCCGACGATCGACGGCGAGGCCGGCGCGGGCGGCGTCGTGATCGAGCAGGAGCAGGCGCCCGCGCTCGGTATCGGTGCCGGTTCGTCCGACGGCCCGCGCAGTTCGGGGCCCGCGCTGCCGACGACCGGCGGTGCCCACCGGGCGTCCGGCGAGTCGGCCAGCAACGGGCCGTCGCGCAACGCGCCGTGCCCGTGCGGTTCCGGCAAGAAGTACAAGCGCTGCCACGGCTCGCCCCAGGGCGCATAGCGCGCATCGTGGTCTGACCGGGGCCGCCCCGGAGCATCTGCTCCGGGGCGGCCCCTTTTTCGTGATCGGTGACTTTCGTGATCGGCGACCCAGGCCGGTCGTCGTCAGATGACCTCCAGCAGCGTGCACAGCCAACGTCCGCGGCGCTGCTCGAATCGCAGGGCCATCGCCCAGGACTTCTCGCCGCGCTGAAGCACCGCGACCGCCTCGGCGACGCCGGTGGGCTGCTCGAACACCCGTAGCCGGCGCAGGCCGAGGCGCTCCGGAATGGCGGCGTCACGCCCCGGCATGCGCACCCGCATTGCCCGGCGGGTCAGCTGCTTCGCGACGGCCGTGAACTCGACGGGTGCGGTGAGTGCCCGTAGGTGTCCAACCGGCCGGAAGCCGTTGAGCACCTCCACGCAGCCGGCGACGAACCGGCTCGCGGCGACCTGGATGGGGGGTGTGGCGGCTGAGCTGCTGGTGCCGGCGGGTATGGCACGGGGTGGGGTGGGATCGTCGGTGGCGAGAGCGACCCGCCGAGCCTCGCCCCGCCGCTGTCGCGTTCTTACCGCGTGGCCGCTGCCGACCTGGGCGCCGTGAACGGATGTGAACAGCGCCAGTTGCCCGGGGCAGACGGGGTGGTCGTCAGCGCGCCGGTCGTCGTCGGAGGGTGGATCGAGCGCTGGCGCCCGCCGGATCCGGACGAGCGGTCGGGTAGGCGCGGGGGTGCTCAGGGTGGCCGTCATGCAAGCCTCCGCAGCTAATGGATCTTGCGTTTGCTTACGTTTGCCTTCGACTCGATGCTCTGAGCTTAAAGCGCGCGTCAACCCCGGCGGATCAGGGGCGCGAAGAAGCCGGCCTGGGGCGAAGCGCCAAGACCGCGGGGAGAGGGAGCCGAGGTGGTTACTCCTCGTCGAAGTCCTCGCGGCCGGTCAACGGGTTCTCCCGGACCCAGGCCGCGGTCTCGTCGTACTTGCGCTGGATGTACTCCTCCAGCTTGCTGCGCTCGATTCGCCACTGGCCCCGGCCGCCGACCTTGATCGCGGGTAGCTCACCGCTGCGCACCATGTGGTAGACCTGCGACATCGACACGTTGAGCTGCTCAGCGACGTCGGACATGAGCAGGAACCGGGGCTCCATGCGGCGGTCTCCGTATCGACGGGCGGTGGACGACACCTTAGTTTGCCACCGGTCGCCTGCGGCCGATTGCGCCAGCTTTCGCCGCAGCGCGCATTGGCGCGTCTGCGGGGGAGAATCAACGCGTGGGGTGAAATACTTCCGTCCGAGCCGGACAGGGTGTACCAAAGGGAGCGGCACCGCTGCCGGCGCCTGTCGATCGGCTGAGTGGAGTCCTGACGGTGACCGACCACGTCCGGGTGTACCTGCCCGCCACACTGGCTGAGCTGGCCACCCTCAAGGAGCACGGCCGGCTGGAGTCGCCGGGCGAGGCCCACGCGGTCACGCCGACCCTGCGCGAGTGGTACGCCGAGGGCGACGAGGAAGAGCTTGAGTACGTGGCGTTCACCCGCGCCGCGCAGGGGGCCCTCCGCCTGCTGCGCCGCGACCCGCAGGCGCCCCGCCGCCGGGTCGTGGTCTCCGTCGACCTCCCGTCGCCGGGTATCGGCCGCCGGGCCGACCAGGAGCTGGGCTCAAGCCTCGTCACGGTGCTCGACGCGGTGCCGCTGTCCGCCGTCGCGGCCGTTCACGTCGATGGGCACGACGCCGAGCAGGACGTCGCGGCGGCCGCGGACGTCGTCGAAGAGGCGATCGCGGGCGACCCGGACGCGCAGTTCACGGTGGATAGCGCCGAGGACCACGAGCTGGAGTGGTACGACCCCAGCGAGCTGGGTCAGCTCGTCTGATCCCGCCCGGTCTCCGGGGACTCGGTCTCCGGGGACTCGGTCTCCGGGGACTCCGCCTCGGTCTCCGGCCGCAGCGTGCGCCCGAACGCGATCATGGCCGTGGTCGCCCCGACGAACAGCACCACCATCGCGGTGTTGAGGCCGACGGTGTTGAACCAGCTCAGCACCGCTCGGTCCGCCTCGCTGGAGGCCGCGGCCAGCGACCGCAGCCGGGCGCCGACGACCAGGGCCACCAGGTCGGCCAGCAGGAGGAGCAGGCCAGGGCCGGCGCCACCGGCCAGGTAGGTCGGCCAGCGCTGCCCCTCGGCGCGCGGGCGCAGATACCGGTACGCGACGAGTCCGGCGACGAGACCACCGGCGACCGACAGGGTCAGCGTCAGCCGGTGGGCGGCGTTTGCCTGGGAGGCCGTGCTGCCGTCGGCGCCGAAGACGGTGAGCAGTCGGCTGGCGAATCCGTTGGCCAACAGGCTGAGGACGAACCAGGCCAGGGCACCGGCCACGGCGGCGCCGGCGAGGGCGGGCGGGCGTACCGTGCTGATCGCGCCGCCCAGCAGGCTCGCCGCGCCGACCCCGGCCGCGAGCGCGACCAGGGCCGACGTCGTGCCGTACCCGACGAGGATCAGCGCCGCGACGACCAGCCCGGTGAGCAGTCCGCCGCCGAGGCCGGCCGCGATGCGGGGAATGCGCCGGCCGAGCAGGTGGGCTGCCGCGAAGCCGACCGCGACGCCGGTGACCAGGCCGGCGCTGACGACGGTGGGCAGGGCGAGGGCCGCCTCGTTGAGTGCCAGCACGCCGGTGGAGGCGGCGAGGGCCTTGTGGGCCGACCACAGGACGGCGGCCAGCCAGGCCATCGCCAGCGTGGCGAGAACTCCCGGCGTCCAGTCGCGCCGGACACCATCGGCCGCCGGGTCGGCGGGCGCCATGTCGGTCTCGTCGGCGGACATCATGCTGCCCTGGTCACTCATGTCAGCTCTCCCTTTGGTGGGCCATCGGCAAGGGTACGCGGACGGTCTGTGGCGCCCGTCGTGTGACAAGGCCGGGCCGGCAGGCGGCATTCATGTCACAGCCGGCGTGCGAGGATGGGGGGCGGCCTCGCCAATGGTGCTGAGTTCGACGTAGGAGCGTGTCATGGATGCTGTCTTCGTTGTCCCCGAACCGCGCAACGAGCCGGTGCACGGTTATGCGCCCGGCAGTCCCGAGCGTGCGAGCCTGCAGCGAAAGCTGGACGAGCTCGCGGGTGACCGGCTCGACCTGACCATGACGATCGGCGGCCGGCAGCGCCCTGGCAGCGGCGAGGCGATCAACGTCGTGCAGCCGCACCGCCACTCGCACGTGCTGGGCGTCGCCCACAACGCGACCCACGAAGACGCCGCCGCCGCCGTCGCGGCCGCCAACGAGGCGGCGCCGATGTGGCGCGACCTGCCGTACGCCGAGCGGGCAGCCGTCTTCCTGCGCGCCGCCGACCTGCTGTCCGGGCCGTGGCGGGACACGCTCAACGCCGCCACGATGCTGGGCCAGTCGAAGACCCCGGTACAGGCCGAGATCGACTCCGCGTGCGAGCTCATCGACTTCCTGCGCTTCAACGTCTTCTTCGGGGAGAAGATCCTCGCCGAGCAGCCGATGTCTTCGCCGGGCGTCTGGAACCGCACGGATCACCGGCCCCTTGAGGGGTTCGTGTACGCGATCACGCCGTTCAACTTCACCGCCATCGCCGGCAACCTGCCCAGCGCGCCGGCGCTCATGGGCAACACCGTCGTGTGGAAGCCGGCGCCGACGCAGCAGTTCGCCGCCCACTTCACGATGCGCCTGCTGGAGGCGGCCGGTCTGCCGCCCGGTGTGATCAACATGGTGACCGGGGACGGGATCGCCGTTTCCGACGTCGTGCTGGCCGACCCGGACCTGGCGGGGATCCACTTCACCGGCTCCACCAAGGTCTTCCAGTACCTCACCAGGGCGGTGGGGGAGAACATCGCCAACTACCGCTCGTACCCGCGGCTCGTCGGCGAGACCGGCGGCAAGGACTTCGTGATCGCGCACCCCTCCGCCGACCCCGCGAGCCTGGCCACCGCGCTGATCCGAGGTGCGTTCGAGTTCCAGGGCCAGAAGTGCTCGGCGGCGTCCCGGGCGTACATCCCGGCGTCGCTGTGGAAGGCCGGGCTGCGCGACCAGCTCGCCGCCACCGCCGAGTCGCTCACGTACGGAGACGTCACCGACTTCACCAACTTCGGCGGTGCGGTGATCGACAAGCGCTCGTTCGACCGCAACGCCGCGACGCTGGACCGGATCAAGAACGCCGACTCGTGCACGGTGATCGCCGGTGGCACGGCCGACGGCTCCGTGGGCTACTTCGTCCGCCCGACGATCGTCGAGGGCACCGACCCGACGCACGAGGTGTTCCACACAGAGTTTTTCGGCCCGATCCTCGGGGTGCACGTCTACGACGACGCCAACTTCGACGAGGTGGTCCGGCAGGCCGAGTCGGTGGCGCCGTACGCCCTGACCGGCTCGATCTTCGCGACCGACCGTGCGGTGATCGATCGGGCGGCGAAGGCGCTGCGCTACGCGGCCGGCAACTTCTACATCAACGACAAGCCGACCGGTGCCGTGGTCGGCCAGCAGCCGTTCGGCGGCGCGCGGGCCAGCGGCACCAACGACAAGGCCGGCTCGTGGCACAACCTCCTGCGCTGGGTCTCCCCGCGCACGATCAAGGAGACGTTCGTGCCGCCGACCGATCACACGTACCCGCACATGGGTTCCTGATCGCCTGACGGAGCGCGCGCTCGGCGCCTGGCCCGGCGCCGAGCGCCTCGAGCGCGAGCAGCGCGGCGCCCACGACCGGCGGATCCGTCACCACAGTCACCTCGGCGTGCGGGGCCTGAGCGCGGATACCGGCGAGCAGCGGCTCGTGCAGGCGCGAATGCCGGGCGCGCAGCACGCCGCCGCCGAGGACGACGGCGTGCGGGGCGTCGCGGAGCCCGAGCCGGTCGGCGGCGACCCGGTGCAGCGCCAGGATCTCCGCTACCTGCTGTTCGACGATCGCGCCGGCGACCTCGTCACCGGCGGCCGCGGCGGTGAACAGCACCGGACTCAGCTCGCCGATGCGCGCATACGGGATCTCGCCGAGGTGCAGCCCCTGGCTCACGCTGCCCACCGTCGGCCGCCCGAAGTGCGCCGCGACGGCGGCCGACAGGGTGGTGGGCCGGCCGCGGCCGTCCTCGCCCCGCGCGGCGTGCCAGAGCGCGAGCTGCGCGAGGTGCTGGCCGCCGCCCCAGTCGCCGGAGATCTCGCCGAGGGACGGGAACCGGGCACTGCGCCCGTCGGCGGTACGCCCGACGCAGTTGATGCCGGCGCCGGACACCACGGCGATGGCGTCCGGCCGGGAGGTCCCGGCGCGCAGCAGCGCGAACGTGTCGTTGTCGACCACGCAGCCGGCCGCCCAGCCCATCGAGCCGATCGCGGACCGCAGCCGTGCCACCTCCACCGGCAGGTCCGCGCCGGCGAGGTACACCGCGACCAGGTCGACCCGGACATCGGCCGCCGACCGGGCCTTCGCGAGCAGGGCCTTCGCGATCAGCGAATCGAGCAGGTGCATCGAGCCGGGCACGCCGAGGCTGTGGGGTGACGAACCCGGGCCGCGGACGAAGGCGAGGACCTCGCCGGCGGCCGTACCGAGGACGACATCGGTCTTCGAATTGCCGCCGTCGACAGCCAGGAACAGGGTCATCCCAGGCACCGGGCGTTCGCCGCGAGCAGCTTGTCGGTCAGCGCCTCGGCGTACTCGTGCTGGCCGACGAGCGGGTGGGCCAGCAGCGCGCGGTACACCCGCTGCCGCCCGCCGCGCAGCGCGGCGTCGACCGCGAGCTGCTCGTACCCGGCGACCGCGGCGATCAGCCCGGTGACGTCCGCCGGCAGCGGCGCGACGGGCAGGGCGGTCGGGCCGTCGGCGCCGACCCGCGCCGAGACCTCGATGACGGAGTCGTCAGGCAGGAAGGGGAGCGTGCCGTTGTTGCGGACGTTCACCGAGTGGACGCCGTCGGGGTCGAGGCCGTGCAGCGCGGCGATCAGGCCGACGGCGGCTTCCGAGTAGAACGCCCCGCCGCGCTGGCCGAGCAGCGCCGGCTTGGCCGTCAGGGAGCTGTCCCGGTACCTGGCGAGCAGTTCGGTCTCGATCTCGGCGACCCGCTGCCCCCGGGTGGGGCCGTCACGATCGGACCGGACCACCTGGTCGTGGCAGTAGAAGTAGCGCAGGTAGTACGACGGGACGCAGCCGAGCGCGGTCAGTACCGGCGCCGGTATCCGCACCTCGTCGGCCAGCTCGTCCAGGTGCGTGGCGAGCAGCGACGGTAGCCGGTCGACGCCGTCGACGTACGCGGCCCGCTCCCAGGTGAGGTGGTTGAGGCCGACATGGTCGAGGACGACGGCTTCCGGTGAAACGCCGAGCAGGCCGGCGAACCGCCGCTGGAATCCGATCGCCACGTTGCACAGCCCGACCGCGCGGTGCCCGGCGTCCAGCAGCGCCCGGGTGACGATGCCGACCGGGTTGGTGAAGTCGATGATCCAGGCGCCCGGCCGCGCCCGGCGGCGGGCGCGCTCGGCCACGTCGAGCACGACCGGCACCGTACGCAGCGCCTTGGCCAGGCCGCCCGCGCCGGTGGTCTCCTGCCCGACGCATCCGCAGGAAAGCGGGAATGTCTCGTCGCTGATCCGGGCGGCCTGCCCGCCGACGCGCAGTTGGATGATGACGGCGTCGGCCCCGTCGAGTCCGGCGTCCGGATCGCCGGTCCAGCTGACCCGACCGGGGTGGCCGTAGCGGTCGAGGATGCGCCGGGCGAACCGGCCGACGATCTCCAGCCGGTCTGCCGCCGGGTCGACGAGTACGAGTTCGTCGACGGCCAGGCCCGAGTCGCGTAACCGCGCGAAGCCGTCGACCAGCTCGGGCGTGTACGTCGAGCCGCCCCCCACGACAGCGATCTTCATCTGGCCACCCTGGAGATGAGTTCTTCGTGTACCGCGGTGACCCCGGCGTCCAGCGCGCCGAGGAGGACCGCGTCGTCGTCGATCGCGGTGGTTGCGATCGTGGTTTCCAGCGGCTCGGCCCGTACCATCGCCGCCGCCACCGCGTCGCGCAGCGCCGGCCCGCCGGCCTGCGCGACCTCGCCGGCCAGGACGACGAGGGGTGGGTCGAGCACCGCGACGACCGCCGCGAGGCCGACCGTGATCCGGCTGGCGAGCGCGCTGAAGAACGGCGCGGCCGCGGGCGAAGCGGCCGCGGCGGCCGCGGCGGCCGTGCCCCTCGTCACCGCGGCCGCGGCCGCGGTGACGGCGGCTGCCGGGGTGGGCCCGCCGAAGCCGTGCTCGGCGGCGAGCGCGAGGACGCCCGCGCCGCCAACGAGGTCCTGCAGGTTGAGTCCGCTGTCTTCGTGGCCGGGAGAGAACAGCGGCAGGTACCCGATCTCGCCCGCTCCGCCGCGCGCACCGCGCAGCAGGGTGCCGCCGAGGTCGATGGCGAGGCCGAGGCCGTCGTCGCCGAGCCAGAGGAGGGCGAAGCCGTCGGCGCCGCGGGCCGCGCCCCGACGCCGTTCGGCCACGGCGGCGAGGTTGACGTCGTTGTCGATGCCGACGCCGGTACCGAGGCGGTGGCGGACCTCGCTGACCAGGCCGGGTCGGTGCCAGTCCCCGGCGACGCCGACGTGGTGAAACGACTCGGTACGGGCGTCGTACGAGGCCGGCACGGCGAGTTGGACGTGTGTCAGGCGGTCCGCGGGCAGCCCGGCGGCGTTGCGCAGCCGGCGGATGATTCCGGCCACCGCGTCGACCGGGTCGACGCGGCCGAAGTCGACCGCCTCGTCCGCGCGCCCCCGTACCTGGCCGGAGAGGTCGCTGACGGCGCCGGCGAGGTCGCCGTTACTCCGTACGGAGACCGCGATCGCGTACGCGGCGTCGGGGTTGGCGGCGTAGACCTCGGCGTTGGGACCTGGCCGGCCGCTGAGGTGGCCCACGACGCGGGCCAGCCCGGCCTCGGTGAGCCGCCGGAGCGCCTCGGAGATCGTCGGCTTGGACAGGCCGGTGAGTTCGCGCAGGTCAGCGCGCGTGAGCCGGCCGCGCTCGAGGAGGTATGTGAGCGCGGCACCCTCGTTCATCGCGCGCAGGAGCTTGGACGAGCCAGCAAGGCGGGACACGGCCGCTCCAACTGTAAGGCAGGTTGACTTACAATTGCTGGCAACCTAGGTCCGGCCGTTGGGATCTGTCAAGAATTGCTTTTCGCCGTGGCCGGAATAACCGCGCGATCCGGGGTTAAAGAATTTGATGGCAGCCCTCATATCGGGCCAGGAGAGTGGATGTCCGGGTTGCTCGCCCGCAGCCCGCATGTCGGGTGGGAATACCGATTAGCTCACTCGATCGGGGGACAGACGGGCGGGACCGGACCGTGGTACCCCCTGCCTTGACCTCGTAATATATCGACAGGCGTTGTCCTATAGAGACTGTCCGTCGAGAACTGTTCTTTGTGGATTCTGTTAAATTATGGACGCCCGGCTGAATAGATGGGAACGTGGAGACATGGTGGAATCTGGTCTTAACGCGACAGCAGCAGCCCTCCTTGGATTGCTGCACGATGGCCCTATGACCGGTGGCCAGTTGATGGCTACCGCGACGCGCCGGCTCGGCCCGTTCTGGTCGATGACCCGTAGTCAGGTGTATCGGGAGTTGCCGGCGCTCGCCGACATGGGGTACGTCCGACTCGGCAAGCCGGGTCCGCGTTCAAGCCAGCCGTACGCGATCACTCCCGCCGGCAAGCGCGCGTTCGCGCGCTGGCTCGCGGAGCCGGACGGGCGGGAGGCGCTGCGCAACCCGGTGGCGCTCCGGGTCGCCTTCGGGGAGTTCCAGTCGCAGGACCAGCTACGTGATCTTTACGAGCAGGCCGCGGAGTACCACACCGCGGCGCTGGCCGAGGCGCGGGAGCGGGCCAAGGAGACCCGGAAGGCCGGCGACGAGTTCGGCGCCGCGGCCCTCGACTTCGCGGTCGGGTACCATCGCGCGGCTTTGTCCTGGCTGAAGGCAGTTCCCGGGAAATAGCAGACTACGCTTGACGTTGTGACCGCTGCCGACTTCGCCGACGCCCTCAAGCAGCTCGACGCTACCCTCCGCAACATCGAAACCGTCCTGGACCTCGACCGGTTACGCCGAGACAAGGCGGACCTCGAGCAACAGGCGTCCGCGCCCGACCTCTGGGACGACCAGGCGCGCGCGCAGCAGGTGACCTCGCGCCTGTCGTACGCCCAGGGCGAGATCAACAGGCTGGAGCGGCTGCGCTCGCGCCTCGATGACGCGCAGGTGCTGCTTGAGCTGGCCGAGGCCGAGGGCGACGCGTCGTCGCTGGCGGAGGTCGGCGAGGAGGTCGCCGCGCTGCGCCGTGAGGTCGAGGCACTGGAGATCCGCACGCTGCTGTCGGGGGAGTACGACTCCCGCGAGGCGGTCGTGACGATCCGCTCCGGAGCGGGTGGCGTCGACGCCGCCGACTTCGCCGAGATGCTGCTGCGGATGTACCTGCGGTGGGCGGAGCGGCACGGCTACCCGACCGAGGTGTACGACACGTCGTACGCCGAAGAGGCGGGCCTCAAGTCCGCCACGTTCACGGTCAAGGCGCCGTACGCGTACGGCACCCTGTCGGTCGAGGGTGGCACCCACCGTCTGGTGCGGATCAGCCCCTTCGACAACCAGGGTCGCCGCCAGACCAGCTTCGCCGCGGTCGAGACGGTTCCGGTCGTCGAGCAGACCGACGAGATTGAGATCCCCGAGGACGAGCTCCGGGTCGACGTCTACCGGTCCAGCGGCCCCGGCGGTCAGGGCGTCAACACGACCGACTCGGCGGTCCGCCTCACCCACCTGCCCACCGGCATCGTGGTGAGCTGCCAGAACGAGCGGTCCCAGCTGCAGAACAAGGCGACCGCGATGGCGGTGCTCAAGTCCAAGCTGCTCGCCGTCAAGCGGGCGGAGGAGGCGGCCACGCTGAACGCGCTGCGCGGCGACGTGGCCGGCTCGTGGGGCGACCAGATGCGCTCGTACGTGCTGCACCCGTACCAGATGGTCAAGGACCTGCGGACTGAGCACGAGACGGGCAACCCCACGGCGGTCTTCGACGGTGACATCGACGGCTTTATCGAGGCCGGCATCCGCTGGCGCAAGCAGTGCGAGATGGCGGCCAACGTGGAGTGATCCGCGCCGGTACCTGAGCGCGTTTGAGGCCACCACTTCGGGGAAGTGGTGGCCTCAGTCATTGGCTCGCGGGTCGTCACGCATCGGAGTTGGTTGATCGCTCTCACGTCGGCAATCCTGACCGTTTGGGCATGTATTTCGGGCAAAGGGTCGCCCGCGTACCCAGACGCTTTTGGCGTTTCGGTCACCCCGCGTAGACTCACGATCCGTGATTCAGCTTGAGCATGTGACGAAGACGTATCCCAAGGCGTCCCGGCCCTCGCTGGACGACGTGTCGGTCTCGATCGACAAGGGTGACTTCGTCTTCTTCATCGGCCCTTCCGGTTCCGGCAAGTCGACGATCATCAAGCTCCTGCTGCACGAGATCACCCCCAACGCGGGCAAGGTGTACGTCAACGAACGTGACGTCACCACCATGCGGTCGTGGAAGATCCCGACCTTCCGCCGCTCGATCGGGTGCGTGTTCCAGGACTTCCGCCTGCTGCCCAACCGCACCGCGTACGAGAACGTGGCGTTCGCGCTCGAGGTGATCGGTAAGTCCAAGGGCGTGGCGCGCCGGGTCGTCCCCGAAGTTCTGGAGCTGGTCGGCCTCGGCGGCAAGGAGCACCGGTACCCCCACGAGCTCTCCGGTGGTGAGCAGCAGCGCGTCGCGGTCGCCCGCGCGTTCGTCAACCGCCCGTTGATCCTGCTGGCGGACGAGCCCACCGGAAACCTCGACCCGGACACCTCTGTCGAGATCATGCGGCTGCTCGACCGGATCAACCGGACCGGCACGACGGTCGTCATGGTGACGCACGACTCCAACATCGTTAACCAGATGCGGCGCCGCGTCGTGGAGATCGAGAGCGGGCGGATCGTCCGCGACCAGCCACGCGGCGTCTACGGCTGAACTGCCGGGCACGACAGCCCGTGTAGCCAGACGTAGCCCAGCCGAACGCGTAAGAAACTGGGAAGGAACCCCGCCGGATGCGCGCGAAGTACGTCCTGTCCGAGGTCATCACCGGACTGTGGCGCAACGTGACGATGACCGTCGCCATGATCATCACAATGGCGGTCTCGCTCGCGATGCTGGGCGCCAGTCTGCTGCTGTACACGCAGGTCAGCGACATGCAGGACTTCTACTACGGGAAGGTCGAGGTCTCGATCTTCCTGAAGAACGACGTCACCGAGGCCCAGCGCTCGTCGCTGCAGTCGGATCTCAAGGTCGACCCGCTGGTACAGAACCTCATCTACGAGAGCCGCGACACCGCCTACCAGCGCTTCAAGACCCAGTTCAAGGACGCGCCGGACCTGGTCAACGCGACCAAGCCGGATTCGCTGCCGGAGTCGTTCCGGGTCAAGCTGAAGAACCCCGAGCAGTTCCAGTCGATGTACGACAAGTACAGCGGCCGGGAGGGGATCGGCGAGATCATCGACCAGCGCAAGCTACTCGGGAAGATCTTCGGGATCTTCAACTCGGTGCAGAACGTCGCGCTGGCCGTCGCCATCGTGCAGGGCCTGGCTGCCCTGTTGCTGGTGGCCAACATGATCCAGATTGCGGCCTACAGCAAACGGCGTGAGGTCGCGGTGATGAAGCTCGTCGGCGCCTCCAACTGGTTCATCCAGGCGCCGTTCGTGCTGGAGGCGGTCTTCGCCGGCCTGGTCGGCGCGATCGGGGCGTTCGGCGTCTTGTGGCTGCTGAAGCTCGTGGTCCTCGATGGCGCGCTCAAGTCCCTGCAGAACGTGTTCCCGCCGATTCCCGACACCCGGATGTGGCTGATGTTGCCGATCCTGGCCGGCGTCGGCGCAGCGGTCAACGCGATCGCCGGCTGGGTCACGCTTCGGTTCTACGTACGTGTCTGACGTGGCCGACACGTCCGATTTACCTAGAATGCACGCTTAAACCGTATTCGTGGCGTACGGTAGCCCTTCAGCACTGCTGGAGGGTTACCGTGGACACGACTCGCACGAGCCGTCTCGGCGCCGCTGCGTCGGTCATAGCTCTGGCGCTGGCGGGGGCACTGCTCAGCGCGGCTCCTGCCCATGCCGATCCGACAAGTGACGACAAGGCGCGGGTCGACGCCGAACTGGCACGCACCAGCGCCGCGCTGGAGGGGGCCACGGCCCGCGCGCAGCAGGCCGTGCTTCAGTACACCCAGGCCAACGTCCAGCTGCCGTCGGCGCAGAACGCCCTTGCGGACGCGCGCGGCAAGGTGGCTTCCGCCGAGGTCGTAGCGCGGCAGGCCGAGCGCGACGCCGCAGCGGCCGAGGCGGCTCAGACCGAGGCGGCCAAGGGGTACGACGCCGCGGCCGCCCAGGTCGACCAGCAACGGGCGCACGTCAGCCAGTTCGTCTCGCAGTCCTACCGGGGCACCGGCTTCCTGGCCATCAACTCGATCCTGGACTCCGGGTCGCTCACGGAGTTCGTGAACCGCATCGGATACCTCAACCAGGTCGCGGCGGGGGAGACCCGGGCGCTCAACTCCCTGACCTCGGCACGCATGGAGGCCAAGGTGCGCGAGAACGCGGCCAAGGCCGCCGAGCAGGGCGCCGCCCAGACGCGCGACCAGGCTCGGCAGGCCCTCGCGGCATCGCAGGCCGCCGCGACCTCGGCGGAGCGCGCCGCGACCGATGTGCAAAACCTGATCAACCAGCGCCAGCAGGCCATGACCGTGGCGAACCAGGAGCGCTCGGCGGTCCTCGCCAACTACGACCGGCTGAAGGTCGAGAGTGACCAGATCGGGGCCGCGCTGGTGGCTGCCGCCGAGGAAGCCAAGCGCAAGAACTCCGGGGGCGGAACCCAACCGCCTGCCCAACCGCCCGCCCAACCGCCGTCCGGCGGTGGAGCGTTCTTCATCATGCCGACCGCCGGGTGGAAGTCCAGTGACTTCGGCCAGCGCTACGACCCGTACTACAACCGCTGGCAACTGCACGCCGGCGTGGACATTGCCGCTGCGAACATGGTGGGCCAGGCGATCTACGCCGCAGCCGACGGCCGGGTGGTCACCGCCGGTGCCAACGGCGGGTACGGCAACTACACCTGCATCTCGCACGGCAGCTACCAGGGGCAGGACCTCTCCACCTGCTACGCCCACCAGTCGGCGATCCTGGTCTCCGTCGGCCAGTCCGTGCGCCGCGGCCAGGTCATCGGCCGGGTAGGGAACACCGGCGCGTCCACCGGCCCGCACCTGCACTTCGAGGTCCGGCGCAACGGTACGCCGGTGAATCCGCTGTCGTGGCTACCCAGCTGCTTCTGCTGAGCTGTTCCCCGCTTGTTGGGTTGAGGAGGGCGCCCCGCTACGGTTATAGGCCGTAAGACGGGCGCCTCCTCAGTGGCAGGGGAGAATCTCGGTCGCCGCCTCGCCTCGGCGCTGGGTAGCATTGTCTGGTTACGCAGCAGGTCAAGGAAGGTGGGGGCGATGCCGCGCGAGAAGGGTCGCAAGGTTGTCGCGTCCAACAAGAAGGCCCGCCACGACTACGCCATCCTCGACACGTACGAGGCGGGCATCGCGCTGACCGGAACCGAGGTCAAGTCGTTGCGGGCCGGTCGGGCGTCGCTGGTGGACGCCTTCGGGCAGGTCAGCAACGGCGAGATCTTCCTGCACCAGATGCACATCCCCGAGTACGCCCAGGGCACGTGGACCAACCACGAGCCCCGGCGCACCCGGAAGCTGCTGCTCAATCGCCTCGAGATCAGCCGGTTGGTCGGCAAGCTGCAGGAGAGCGGACTGACCCTGGTGCCGCTGTCGGTGTACTTCTCCGACGGGTGGGCCAAGGTCGAGTTGGGCCTGGCGCGCGGTAAGAAGTCCTACGACAAGCGGCAGGACCTGGCCAAACGCGATGCGAACCGGGAGATCCAGCGGGCCGTCGGTCGCCGGGGCAAGGGCATGGAGTAGCCCAGAGTGACCTGGATCGCCCCGGAAAACCGGGATGAATCTTGGCCCCTGACGCGTTAAACTCATATGACTGCACCACACAGCAGCCCCATCATCACGGGGGTGACTGGTTTCGACTTCGTACGTCGAGGCAGGTGAAGCGAGCCGAGGAAGCCGACGTTGTCTCGTGAATCAGTCGTCGGAAAACGATAAGCGCCAATATCAAGCGCGATTCGCTCGCCCTCGCCGCCTGAGGCTAGGAACTGAGCGTGTCGGTCCGGGGTCGCCTTCGCCCCGGTTTACCGGCATCAGCTAGAAGGCTGGCCAATCGAGCCTTGTCGCGGGGCTCGTGCGGCGAGATCAATCGCGACTGGGCCCGTCACACCGACTCGCTCGCGTGATCGGAGGGGCCGAGTAGAGGCACAGCGAGCTGCGCTCGGAGAAGCCCTGGCAACACGACGAAGGACCCGGGTTCGATTCCCGGCACCTCCACCAGGAGGTTTCGCCGAGAGCCGGATTCGTTTCCCGAATCCGGCTCTCGGGGAGAGCCCACAGCATGATCACGTAGGGCCCGGTCATCAGACCGGGCCCTACGTGTGTCTGCACCTGCTGGAGCACGCCCGGACGGTGCCGCTCAGGTCGGCGGCGGCAGCAGGCCAGATGCGACGAGGGGCCCGGCCGGTCGGTCGGGCCCGCTCGTGGTGATCTTCGGGCTATGCGGCGGCGGCGAGGTCGGCGCTGCCCGCGTCGGTGCGCTTGACCGCCTCGTAGCTCTGGCTCATGCCCATGCAGCCCAATGGCCGAGACACGCAGGCCACCGTACGCGGGCGGTGGGGCTACTGCTTGTTTGCTGCCTGGTACTGCTCGTCGGTGACGGGTTCGAGCCAGGTCGTGGGGTCGCCGCCGTCGGGAAGGGTCTCGAGCATGGCGAAGTGGCTCATGAAGGTGTCGGCGGCGGCGCCGTGCCAGTGCTCCTCGCCGGGCGGGCAGACGACGGTGTCGCCGGGGCGCACGCGTACGACCGATCCGTCGCGCGTTCCCACTAGGCCGACGCCGTCGGTGACGTGGAGGGTCTGGCCGACGGCGTGGGAGTGCCAGTTGGTACGGGCGCCGGGGGTGAAGCGGACGAGGGCGACGACCATCCGCGAGGGCCCCTGGCCGTTGTAGATAGGGGTCATGTAGACGTCGCCGGTGAAGGCCAGCGCGGGTGTCTTCACGGTGGGGCTGATGGGTCGCAGTTCCACGAGTTCTCCTCTGCCCAGGTGTTGTGCGTTTGGGGCGGGTGGACTGACGCAGGTGGTCAGGGGCGCAGCAGTGCCTTGATGGCGCGGCGTTCGTCCATCGCGCGGTACCCCTCGGCGGCCTGGTCGAGGGGCAGGGTCAGGTCGAACACCTTGCCGGGGTCGATCTCGCGGTTCCAGATCAGGTCGATGAGCCCGGGCAGGAAGCGGCGCACCGGGGCGGGGCCGCCGTGCAGGTGGACGTGGGAGAAGAACAGCTCCTGGCCGGGCAGTTCGACGCCGTGGGCGACGCCGACGTAGCCGACGTGCCCGCCGGGGCGGGTGGAGCGGATGGCCTGCATCATCGACTCCTGGGTGCCGACGGCCTCGATGACCGAGTGCGCCCCGAGACCACCGGTGAGTTCCTTGATCTTCGCCACGCCCTCGTCACCGCGTTCGGTGACGATGTCGGTCGCGCCGAACTCGATCGCGAGCTTCTGCCGGGGCTCGTGCCGGCTCATCGCGATGATCCGCTCGGCGCCCAGCTGCTTGGCCGCGAGCACGGCGAGCAGGCCGACCGCGCCGTCGCCGACGACCGCGACGGTCTTGCCGGGTGCGACATCGGCGGCCACGGCGCCGAACCAGCCGGTGCCGAGCACGTCGGAGGCCGCCAGCAGGCTCGGGACCAGGTCGTCGGAGGGGACCTCCGGGGTGGCCACGAGGGTGCCGTCGGCGAGCGGGACGCGCAGGTGCTCGGCCTGGGCGCCGAGCGCGCCTATGAGCTCGCGGTGCACGCACGAGCTCTGGTAGCCGGCCCGGCAGATCTCGCAGGTGTTGTCGGAGGCGAAGAACGAGCCGATCACGAACTGGCCGGGCTTGATGGTCTTGACCTCGCTGCCGACCTCCTCGACGATGCCGACGTACTCGTGACCCATCGGGGCCGGCCCGTCGACGGGTTCGATTCCCCGGTAGGGCCACAGGTCCGAGCCGCACACACAGGTGGCGGCCAGGCGGATGACGGCATCGGTCGGGGCGGTGATCTTCGGGTCGTCGCGCTGCTCGACGCGGATGTCCCGGGGGGCGTGGAGTACGGCTCCTCGCATGGTTGGTCATCCCTTCAGGTTGTTGGGTGGAACAGGGCCGGATGATCGGTATCCGGCCCGGCTGCGGCGTGGCCCCGGTGCGGGGTGTTGCCGTGGCCGGTGCGGTCAGTCGCCGCGGAAGACCTGCCTGGCGACGGCCATCGCGGACATGGCCTTCGGCCACCCGGCGTAGAAGGCCAGGTGGGTGATCGCCTCGATCAGCTCGGACTCGGTGGCGCCGTTCTTCTTGGCCAGGCCGAGGTGATAGACCAGCTGATCGGTGTTCCCGCTGGTCGTCAGGGCCGCGACCGTAACGAGGCTGCGCTCCTTCGGTGACAGTTCCGGGCGTTTCCAGACCTGCCCGAACAGCACGTCGTCGGTGTACGCAACCAGGGCGGGTGCGAAGTCACCGAACATCTTCGCGGCGCCCGAGGGCTCGGCGCGTTCTGCGTTGCCTGCCATTTCTCTCATCCTTTTCCAGTTCCAGTACCCGGTTGCGGCGGCGCATGCGGGGTGGAAGGCCCTGCGCGCCGGGTACGGGCCAGCGGGCGTTCAGCCGCGGTAGCACCCGGGCTCACCATCGCCGTCGACGTACGTGCCGCCGTAGCGGGCGTACTTGCTCCGGTAGGCCCGGTCGATCGCGTCGTGGTGCGGATGGTTTGATCCACCTTCAGTGGGCGTGGCCGTCACCGGCGGTCCCCGGTGACACCTCCACGCAATCACGTATCCGCGTCGCGAGAGAGGCCCTGCTGAGAGAGGTAATGGCAGTACCCCTGTGCGAGCAGAGAGCGTCCGTAAACTCGGGATCGTGACCGGCAGAGACGACGTCCGCAGCGAGATCCGTGAGTTCCTTGCCTCGCGCCGGGCTCGGATCACGCCGGAGCAGGCGGGCTTGCCGGTCTACGGCGGCAACCGACGCGTGGCCGGATTGCGCCGGGCGGAGGTGGCCATGATCGCCGGGGTGAGTCCGGACTACTACGTTCGTCTGGAGCGGGGCAACCTCAGCGGCGTCTCCGACAGCGTGCTCGACGCGCTCGCCCGTGCGCTCCAACTCGACGAGGCCGAACGCGCCCACCTGTTCGACCTGGCCCGTGCGACCAACACGGCCTCTCGCCCCCGCCGCCGGCCGGCGGCGCAGCGGGTTCGGCCCGGAGTGCAGCAACTCCTCGACGCGATGACCGACGCGCCCGCATTCGTGCGCAACGGGCGCCTGGACGTCCTCGCCGCCAACCGGCTCGGCTATGCCCTCTACTCACCGATGTTCGACGGCCCGGCCCGACCGGCCAATCACGCCCGGTTCACGTTTCTCGACCGGCGCTCGACCGAGTTCTACCCCAACTGGGATGACGCGGCGAACACCGCCGTGGCCATCCTGCGGACCGAGGCCGGCCGCGACCCCTATGACCGGGGTTTGACCGACCTCGTCGGAGAACTCTCCACCCGCAGCGACGAGTTCCGAACCCGGTGGGCCGCACACAATGTGCGCCTGCACCAGACCGGGCTCAAACATTTCCATCACCCCGTCGTCGGCGAGCTCAGCCTGAACTTCGAGGCGATGCCGCTGCCGGCCGACCCCGGTCTGACCATGACCGCCTACAGCGCCCAGCCCGGCTCCACCTCCGAGGACGCTCTCCGCCTCCTCGCCAGCTGGGCGGCGACGCAGGAGGAAGCACCGGCCGAACCCACACGCAACGACGCTTGAGCCCCATCGAAGCTCCTCGCCCGGTTCGCTTGGGGCACGTCTCGACGTAGCCGATCACATCGCTGGCGACGCCACGCCGCTCCCGTGATGAGCGTCCGGGGCTGCCGGTCACGTCATCTGTCGCCAGAGACGAGCGCGTGTGAACAAATCGCGTTCGCGTGGTGAAGGGCTCGCCGGGAAAGGTCAACGGCAACGTCGTGACCTGCGAGAAGTAATTTCGGGCAAAAGCCCACGGCAACAGGCCCGGAAGAGTCGAAAGGCTCTCCCAGGCCTGTTTGTGTGGTGCCTGTCCGGAGCGATCCTCAGGCCGGCCACAATCGCTTGAGGTGCCCAAACGCGCCACGGCGTCACTAGCTTGCAGTTCATGCAACTTTCTCCAGCGTTCCTCTTTATGCTGCTTTCTCTCTCAAGCCGCCGGCTTTCAGGGCGATGGGTTGCAGTAAGCGAAAAATTGCAATGTTGGGTGGCAAACGGTGTCGGAAATCGAAGTCTATGGTGCGGACGGACGGGCCCGTAGCGGCAAGCGCAACCCTGTGGCGGGGTGGTTCGCTGATCTAAGAGTCAATACGAAGATCCTGCTTATCGTCGCGACGATGGCGGTCGTGGCCATCGTGGTGGGCGTGACCGCGATCAACTCGATGGCGCGCATGAGTCAGGCGACGACCTCCATGTACGACCAGAACCTGGTGCCGGTCGCCCAGCTGGGAGACGTCCGTCAGGCGTACATGCAGATGCGGGTGGACGTGGCGAGGTCTGGCCAAGGTGGCCCGGTGGTGGCCCAGGTGATGAACCTCCTGCCCGCCGATGACGCGGCCATTGACAAGGCGGTGGCGAAGTACACCTCGAGCGACATGGCCGGCCGGGAGAAGGAGGTCGCGGCGTTCAAAGCGGCGGTCGCCGACTACCGGCAGCTCCGCGACAAGGAGTACATTCCCGCCATCGCGGCCGGAGACAAGGCAACCGCCGACAAGTTGGTAGCGACGACCATCGCCGCTGCGAACAAGGCGATGGCGGAATCCCTGGCATCCTTGACCGTCATCGAGACGAAGAGCGCCGACGACCGGCAGAAGGCCGCGCTGGCGTCCTACACCAACGCGCGCACCACGCTGATCGTCGTGCTGGTGGTGGGTCTGCTGGTCGGCGTGGTCCTCGCCCTGTACATCGCCCGGCTGATCGTCGGTTCGGTGCGCAAGGTGTCTTTCGTCGCCGAGGGTATGGCCGCTGGTGACCTGACCCGCGAGGCGAACGTGGATTCCCGAGACGAGCTGGGCCAGATGGCGCAGGCGCTGGACTCGGCGACCT